>NZ_JBLVOB010000001.1:0-39469 GCF_053543555.1 Microbacterium xerophyticum
CCGCGCCGGCTTTCAACTGTCTGATGTCTGCGATGAGCTCATCGACCTGCTGCTTGAGCGTGATGAGGGAATCAGCATCCTCCACCCGAACGCGGCGGATGTTCGCAACGGCCACTGAGGCGATTGCCTGCTCGCGGATCTTGTCCGCGTTCTGCGACTGCTCCGAAAAGTGATGCAACTCGTCGACCTCCACGCCGACCTTGAACTGCGGCAGGTAGAGGTCCAGGAGCGCCAACGAGCCGTTCTCAAGACGAACCGGCTGCTGCGTGATGATCTCGATCTCCGGATCATCGAGGAGATGGAGGATGCGGCTAATGGCGTACACCTCGTACCGTTTGCCCGTGATGGAGCGCAACATCCGCGAATGGAAATCGACCTCGCTGGGGGCCACCCATCGTGTACGTGCCTTGCTCATCATTCCTCCGTGCGTCTGCGACAACTTCTCGCTCGACGCTATCGGCTGGCCGCGGCGGGCTCGCGCCGAGGAGGAAGCCACACGCCAGCGCGTCGGCCCGGATCAACACTCATGTTGGGCACAAAATCGGCGCCAATGCAAGGAAAGGTTGTCTCGATCTCTGTATCCAGGGCAACAAACACCCGTCACTGCTGGGCGTCCCTAGGCCAGCAGAGACCCAACGATCTGCAGCACCGCACCCAACGCAGCTAACGCGAGACCGGCCGCCGCGACGCGGGTGTCTCCTCGTGCGTCCGACTTCCGGTCCGAGTCATCGCGACGACGTTCTGCCCTGAGGTCCCCGGCAAGCTGGGAGATGGCAGCGTTACGATCTCGAGCCTCCGCAGTGATCCGAGTGTCCAAAGCCGCAAGAACCTCATGAACGCGCGCGAGCTTCGCATCCACATCTTCGTTCGTGCCGGTCACGTAGCCATAGGCGCTGCCCGTGAGCGTCGCCATCCCGACAGCCGCATGACCGGTGTAGTTCCGTTTGTGGCGAAGCGGGATCAGGGGATGTCCTTCGGCGACACCGCGCCAGGTGAGAAAGAGGCCGTACGCGGCGACAGCGAGACCGAGGATCTCGACGCCACTACCAATGAGGGTCAACGTCATACACGGAGCGTATGACGGCGCTCCGACATGCGAGCGGCGACACTGATCTCCCGCGAGCGTGCGCGTCCGTCGAGGATCTGGAGGCGCACGCAAGCGCGATTGAAATCAGGCCGTCACAAGCGGTCAGTACCTCCCCGAGAAGACGATTCGCTTCGGCATGCCGCGCTTCGGGAACCATGCAGGAGCGGACACGGAGAGCGGGAAGTCGTGTTCACGGTGGAAGGATGTCTGGCTGGGGCCGTCGAATTTCGGTAGCGCGCCCGACTTGGTGACCGGTTTCTGTTCGGAGTCGAGCACGCCCAGGGCCGGGAAGATTTTGTGGGCGATGAGAGCGGCGGCATCCACCGCCCTCACGCCGTACGCCTCTGCGAGCCGGAGGACTACATCGAGCTGTGCGGCGCTGTACTCCCAGACCAGGATGCCGCTGGCCGTGAGTATCCCGTCCGTGTGTGCGTGGCGATCTAGTCGTACGGTCTCGCTCAGGTAGTGGATGTCGCTTGACTCCGCGAACTCGGTCACGGGAACGAGCGTCTCGTTGGGCATTTCCAGGGTGTTGTGGTTGAACGAGGCCCACGCCTTTGACTTCCACATCTCGTCGACGGTGATGAACAGGGGGAACGGATGGATGTTGATGAATGCGGTCATGCCGGCCTATGCGCGTCGCGTGGTTTGACGTGTTGGAGGCATCGCGGACGACCTGAGTTGCGTGACCCGCGTCTTTTTGTCATCTTCATCGAGGTGGGTGATGTTGAAGTTCACGGTGTCTCCGACTAGCTCTGCGGCGGGATGCCGAAGTCGCCGTCGGGACTCGACGACCGGCAGGCCGCTTGCCGTGACGCGCACCGCACCGGGCGGGATTTCGACCGCCGTATCAGGCATCAGGTGCGCGAGGCTGCCGTCACTCAATCCTCTCGCCGCTTCTGCTGACGGGTGCTGCGAATGCAGAATCGACAACGCCTGGGAAGCTGAGCAGATTGTTGGCGACGTCAACCAGCTACGCCAGGAAGAGCTTGGCCTCTTGGTCTTGGACGACGTCAAGCGTGTGATTGTTGATTCCGAGTCGGCGGACATCATCACCGTCGAGCCTCTTACCGAGGAGCAGCTCGAGCGCGAGCTCACAGCGACCGCTGGCGCGCTGGCGCGCACCGCGTATCCGTCGGCGTGCTCGCCGATCTCTCATCGATGCTGGAGAGGGACGGTGCCGAACACCGACATCGGATTCTCGACCGGAACGACCAACGGCACGTGGAGCGGTCGTGGAAACTTCTGGACCGGCAACTACTATGCAAAGCTCTGCTGGGTGGATCCGTTCTCCGCCAACCCTTTCAACCCGGCGACGGTGTGTATGCCGGAGCGGAACGGTTCGAAGGCGTGGATCGAGATCGGTTACACAGTCGTCGGCAAACAGGTCAACGTGTCATCGACCTGCTAACGCACAGAGGGGCGTGCGAGCTCCTGTCTCACGCGCCCTCTCCTGCCCAACCATTCACAAGGCGAGGGGAAACATATGACAACTGATACGGCTATGAAGCCGGCGCTCGCGCTCATCACTCGGGTGCTTCTTATTACTATTCCGGCGGTCCTCCTGGCTGTCAGCGCGTTCGCCATGGGCACCATGCAAGGTGACCTTCGTCCGGCAGCGTCAAACATCGAGATCGAGCGGTGGAACTTCGCCACTGCCGCTCAGTCGATTGCCTTCGGTGTACTCGCGCTCGCTCTGGTCCTGTCGATAGTCGATTCCCTCAGGTGGCCACGTGGTTCGCGCATGCGGCGAGCTGCCATGACGATCTTGCTCGTCATCCTCGTCGGAGCGCTTGTCTTCATCGCATCGTGGATGGTGGGGCTGCAGTACTGTGCGATCCCCACCACCGCCTAGAAGCAAGTTTTTTCCTGTCACTCGCTAGCATCCCCTGTCTCACGGGTCGAGCACGCGCGCTTGGACCGACTCACGGCGTTGGTTCCGTGGTTGCATCGGACCCCGAGCGTCCGATGGCTACCGATGCCGCGGCACGAATGCTCAGACAGGACGCGACGAACATCGCCTCCGTCGCTTCTGAGACCAATGTCGATGCCATCCGGAATATCGCTCGCGCCATCAGTGCATCCCGTCGCACCGTGGTCCTGACCTCAGGGTCCGGAGCCGGGCCCGCCCATGTACTCGGTTACATCGCGTCCATCTACGGCTACGACGTCCGCGTTGCCGCGGGCTCTGCGACATCGCAGACGGTCATCGTGTCGCAGCTCGGCAGCGAAGATTGCCTTGTGGTGATCAATGTCTGGCGGCTCACCCGGGCGCTACGAGGGCTGACGCGTCTCGGCCGCGAACGCGGGGCGAACGTTGCCGTTCTCACTGACCTGCACTCCTCACCGCTCAATTCCCATGCAGACAACGTCGTGATCACCCCTATCGGGGGCGTCGATGAAACGCCGTCGCTGACGGCCATGCTCGCCGTCGTTCAGGCCATCCTCGCCGAGCTGAGTGTCCTCACCCCCCGCAACACCGCCGGGCAGATCGAACGCTCGTGGGAGGCGCTCGACCTCATGGATGACCAGGCGTAACCTGCGCTTCTCGTTCACGCCATCAACAGTTGTGTCGAACGCGCCTCGTTTTTGTTGTCGGGACAGCTTTCGAGCGTCGCACTGCAAGCACAGCTCCGCTGTGGAGTTGCCAGGAACGTGAGTGAGGCCGTGCACGCGAGTGGCGATTGAGGGGACACCGATGAGAAAGCTTGGATGACCAGCGCTCTTCCAGTAACCCCGCGGACCGCCTACTTCACGGCGATGTAAGACTCGACGACTGCCGCGGTGTGCCGGTCTTGGATCACGACCGTATAGAGACCGGGAATGAGTTCCATGTCGGGGTCTGGGAAGCTCATCGAGAAGTATCCATCGGCGTCAGACTCTCCGCCGCCGAGATAGGCGAGGTTGCACGAGTCGGATGTGGGCGGATCCATCCTGGAGCAGGCGCCACTGACCGCCGTCGATGGCTGGATGATCTCCATGTCGATGAAAGTGTTCGGTGTGGCTCCGAGGATTTCAATGGTGGTGAACGCCGAACCATCAAGTGGGATCTCAGGCGGCCCGATTGTGAGCTGGATGTTCCGGACCGCGTCGGGCCCAGACGGCACCGGCGCGGGGGTAGAGGGCTGCTGACTAGTCAGCTGGCCGGCGGCCCAAATGATGATGCTCCCCACCACGCCGGCCGCAACTGCGGCGCTGAACGCTACGATGCCCCATGGGTGATGAGACTTCGATTCCCCAGCCATCGCCAACTCCCCGGTCGCTCGTGTCTGCTGCGAACCTATCGCATCAGAACGCGCGCGCACCCGGGGGTTCTTGGGTTCCAGGGTGCGGCTCCGTGCGTCGGCTGCTGCCCGCCCGTCGAAGGTTTCTTCGCGCGCGATATCGTCGGATTCCGGCTCGCAAGAACGAGCCAGGGGAGGAGAGACGCTCTCGTGGACAATTTCTGGCGTAGTACACAAGGGGAGCTAGTTCGGTTTCGGCGTCGGAGACAGGAGTCCGTCCGACTCTCGGTTCCGATGGAACCGCCCACAAAGCGGACCCGCGCCGGAACAAAAGCGAAAGCGCGGGCTGCGCTGGCGGAAGCCTTCGTGACGAACATTCTTGCCCGTCGCGCTAGAGACCTGACAACCTGGCCAAAGCCCCGAGCCGCTATTGCCTTGGACGTGTACCTGGCGAATGGTTCGCGCGGTGGGGCTCGCGTGGACAACATCTGCAAGTGGCTTCTCGATGAACTTGCTGGCCATGTCTATGCGGATGACCGGCAGGTGAAGATGCTCTTCGCGCGAGTATCCCGGCCGACGGGGCTCCGCCCGTTGCGAAAGGACGACAACGAGCCGGGGTCGGTGACGAAGGAGTTCTACGACGAGTTCGAGCGCTTGTTTATGGCGATGCGCGACGTGCCCGCCCGCGCGCCGGAGCTGTACATCACAGCGCAACCGCGGGCAAACGTCCTCGCCGACCTCCGCGCGGCGTCTGAGCTCGTCGAAGAACGCTGGGATCCATTCGACGCAGAGTATGGTCTTCGCCGCAAAGATCCCATCTATGCGACATTCGAGCGCGACGAATTGATGGACTACCGTGCCATGTTCGGCACAGAGAGTGACGACGGCCTGCGTCGCCGAAGACAACTGGCCAATCAGATCGACTATCACGATCAGTCTCAGCAGCAGGCGGCTGTCGACCTGATCTTCTCGTCGTTGTTCACAGACCTTCCGGTCGACCGGTACGGCATCTGGGGGCGTGTACGCAACCAACTCACATACACGCCCTACATCTTCGACATTGGAGCGTTGCCGGACCGTGGCGAGAGCGTCGCCTTTAAGGATCGCTTCCGCGCACTGCTTGAAGAACGTCGTGAGGCGTGGCCCGGTCTGTTTCCGATGCGGGCAAGGAGCGGAATCTCCTTGATCCTGTTCGAAGATCCAGCGAACGGGAAAGCCCTCGACAATCTGATGCTCACCGTGTTGCCCGACATCCTGGAAGTGCTCCGCCCTCAACAAGACGACCTTCCCGGATGGATCGCGGACGAGACAGACCCCCTCGACGGAGTGTCGGACATTCCTTTCACCGAAATCGCGGCGTTCCCCTCGCGCCTGTCCGACATGCCGCCAGGCTCTGTGATCTTTGGGCTCTCGACTGCTGACCGATACGAGAGCTGGTGGAGCCTCGCTGCGGACCACCTTGAGCGGGTGCTCGAGGCAGAAGAAGACAAAGGCTGGTGGTGACGGCTTCAAGCACCGCGCCGCGGCAAAGCGACGGCGGGAGCTCGCGAGGGGCTGGCGTCCGGTACCAGCCCCTCTGTTCCGCTAGCTGGAGAACGCCGGGAGCCCGTTGAGCTGCATGTGGGCATCGAGGTGCCCGGCGGTCGGCATCAGGGGCACGCCGCCGACTACCAGAGACCGGCCGGGCTGGCAGAGTTGGAACCCGCGGTCGCTGAACCAGTTCAACAGGTCCGGCACGTCGGTCCGGATGCGGGTGATGAGATGCCGGGCGCCGAAGTCACGGCGAGCGTGAGCAGCCACTGACTCCAGCAAGATGCTCCCGTATCCGCGGCCGCGGTACTTCGGGTGCACTGCGATAGCGTCGAGCGACTGGACCTGGGCGGACAGAGCCAACCCTTCCACGCCCTGTCGGGCGAGCAGCAGCGTATCGGCAACGGTTCCGGCGGCTGCCGCATAGGCGGCACCGCGCACGGTGCCGCCGTCGAGCACGGCGCTGATGTGCCCGTCCATATGGTCGGTGCATGCCGGAGCGTCGTATCCGAGCGACTCGAAGAACTTGTTGACGATGTCGCCGGACTGGACGCTCGCGGCGCGGACAAAGGTGATGTTGTTCATGGTTGAGATTTCTGTGAGGGCCGCGCATGTAGCGGTCATGGAAAGTAAAGGAGTGTCGAAATGAATGTCATGAATCTGACAGGGGATGCATGGGAGCTAGACGGCGCCATCCACTTCATGGGTGGAACGCCCGAAGACCACGCAAATGTGGCGCGGGCTAATCGGAAGGCTGCCCGGGCAGCGCGGTGGTGGGCGTGGCTGTCGGGACGACGGCGGTAGCCGGTTGAAGCTGTAGGTACGGTGCATGATTCTCTCTTCGTGGATGAGGAGTGTCGAAGGGAACATGCGCGGTGCCGGGGTTTCCTGACACCCGTTGAGTCGGAACGATCTGCAGCCTGCGGAAACAGGCGATACGCGTGAGTTCGACGCCCCTGGTTGGTTGCACTAATGTGTCACCAAGAGATTCGGAGCGCCATGAAGCTGGGCGGAAGGGCCGTAGGCCTAGCTCGCAGAGGCATCCTTTAGTAGCCGTTGTGCATTCTCCGTTCGCAATTGCACGCGAATCATCACTCACTCGAGGTCATACGTCGTTTGGTGTCTCGACCGCGTCGGACCTTTCGAGGCGTCCGTCGGTCGGGCAGATGCCGAACAGTTATGTAAGGGATTTCCGTGAGCGCCCAAAGGCGCGATCTTTCATCACCAGGGCCAGCCCGAGCTATCGCAGCGGGTGGCACGCTAGGTCCACACCCGAATCCGGACGACCTCATGAGCAGCTACCTTCTCACCTACGACTTGACCGCTCCCGGCCGCAACTACGACGACTTGATCAAGCATTTGAAGAGCTATGCGACACACGCACACGTTCTCGACAGCACCTGGCTAATCGTGTCGGACAGGACGTCGGTGCAGATTCGTGACGAGGCAAAGACACACATGGACTCGAACGACCAGCTTCTCGTCGTCAAGCTCACCGGTGACGCGGCCTGGTACGGCCTTCGAGGTCACTCGGACTGGATCAAGAAGAACCTCTAAGCGCGATGGCGACGTTGCAGCATTCAGGCGCATGGATCGGTAGCCTCAGTTCATGACGCACCCTCACCCGTCCGCCGCCGGCCTGAACTTCACCGCTGTCGACTTTGAAACCGCTAACCGTTCACGGGCGTCCGTGTGCGCGGTGGGGGCCGTCCGCGTGCGCGACGGCGTCATCGTCGACGAGTACCGCACTCTTGTGTCCCCGCCTGAGGGATACGAGGAGTTTGAGATGGGGAATGTCGGCGTGCACGGCATCACCGCAGCTGACGTCATAGGAGCACCGGGGTGGGATGCCGTCTACCCCCAGCTGATGCGACTCATTGACGGTGACGTGCTCGTCGGACACAATGCTCGTTTCGACGTTTCCGTACTCTTGAACGCCACGGGCGTGTGCGACCTGCCGTGGCCAGAGTTAGACACCCTATGCACACTGCAACTCGCCCGGGCCGCCCTCCGCATTCCCTCCTACTCGCTGCCATGGGTTGGCAACCACTTGGGACTTGGTGACTTCAACCATCACGACCCTCTCGCGGATGCACGGGTGACGGCCAGCGTCCTTCTTTCGCTCGCCCAGCTGCACAGCGTCGGCACGGTCGCTGCCCTCGCGCATGCTCTCAGCGTGCCGTTCATCCCGACTTTCGTAGACGAGCTTGACGTTGTCGCATCGGAACTCGACTCCTCACCCGATCCGCTCATCGCCACCGGGTTTTCAGATCACGCTGTCTGCTTCACCGGCGGGCTCCGCATCATGATTCGAGATGAGGCACGCCGTCTGGTCGTCGAACACGGGGGACTCGCTCAGTCCGGTGTAAACAAGAAAACGACGGTCCTGGTCACCGGTGACTTCGACGCTCGCACGTTCCGTCCTGGTGCCAACTTCTCCGCGAAATTGCAGAAGGCGTTCGACCTCGTCGAGGCTGGCCAGCCGCTGGAGATCATCACCGAGGAAGACTTCATCGCGCGCCTCTCCCTCAGCGAGGAAGCGCTGCGCAACAGGATCTCACGCGCCGGCATGTCGCGGAGGAAGCTCCCCGACTGGGTGATCACGCAGTCCCATACCGGACCGGGGGAGGACTACTGGGCATGGTTCAACGCTGCCCTGGCGCATCCCCAGGGCCGGGCGGTAGGAGGCGAGGCCTGCATTTGGTGTGACGCGCCGGTCGGTCGGACCATTCACTGGGTGCACCGAGACAGGCACGTGTGCGGCGTGCACTGCAATGAGAGGTTGAAGCGTGCCGCGAGTCGCGTATGGGACCGGGAAGGCTTCCGTCGCCCGCCGAGGGATGCCCCGTGGCTGCAATGAACAGCCAGAACGAGACCGCCGATGGTGACGCAACCCAGGTAACGGTCATCGCGTGCGACGAGTCGGCTTCCGAGGGCGAGAACCTCATGATGAGCACCCACCCCGTGTTCGTTCACGGCAGTGTAAACCTGTCCCTCGAGGAAGCCACAGAACTTCGCGAACAGATGCGCTCCGCCATGCGTGCGCAGGGTTCGGAGATGAAATCCAAGACAGCTCTGGCACCCCGAAACCGGAGCGCACTCCTCGACGCGATGAACGCACTGGACGGCAAGGCGAACATCTACCTGGTCGAGAAGTCGTACTTCGTCGTCGGGAAGCTCATCGACCTGCTCATCGCGGAGATGGCCACCGACTACGATGTCGATGTCGCAGGCTCCGGACTGGGGCGACGTCTCGCCGAGCAGCTTCATGACGTCGGACCCTCAGCCATCGGCGCGGAGCGCTGGGATGCCCTCCTGAGCACCTATAACGCGGTCATCCGCTCCTACCTTCGTCATGATGACGAACCGCCGACCATCCAACCGTTCCTCGCGGCTCTAGCCGACGCGTGCATCGCCTGCACGGATCCGAAGGTGCAGCGCATCCTCGATGATATCTGGGCCGCTCGATATCTGACGTTGGAGTACGAAGGCGCCAGCCGGGTGGAACTGCGCGAACTCGATCCGATGGCCCCATCGCTGGCGTCGGTGTCGATGACGTGGCACCTGCGGTTGCGCGGTCAACCGTTCGAGTTCCTCATCGACAATTACAGCATTCTGACGGACGACGTCCGTGAAGCCATCATCGCCGCATCCCGCGTCCCTTTGTCGGTGGGGCCGGTTGAGCTGCCTCGTGCCGATCTGCGGGGCATCGAGATGATCGACTCACGCTTGGATGCGCGAGTGCAGATCGCCGACATCGTTGCCGGTGTTGGGCGCGAGGTGGCGCGACTGGCGATGAACGGAGTGTTCGACGATCCGCTGCAGGAGGCGACCCACGAGATGCTGGACTTCAATGTCATGTGCTCCACCGGGTCCCCTCTGAACACGCTCACGGAACGGACACCTCTTCGATACTTCGAATCGTGGATGGCGGACTACCGCCCCTAGTCGGGGCTCCGACTGGCATTCAGGAGGCGCCGAGATCAGCAGCTTGGCAGCGGTGCGCACTGGCAGTCTGCCCCCTCGTCTGCGGCTCTCGCGACACCGCCTCGCACCAGTCCGGTGACCATGAAGGTGGGGCGCGGCGCTGCACTTGCGTCTCGCAACAATTCCTTACAGACGTTCTGAGGACTCGTCATGTTGCGCGGGGAACCGTGGTGCGGCTGATAGAAACAGATCATGCCCACACCTCGTATCGCGTACGAACTCCTGGGTTCCTGGCCCCATCGCCCGAAAGCTCGTAAATCTGGGAAACGCAAGGTGACCGAGGCGGACATCGTCCGCTCCGCCGCTGTTGTGGGCATCCCGCTGCTGTCGAGTAGCCCGTGGATGGAGCGTCCGTTCCTGGAGATGTTGTGGCGGGCGATGATGGCGACAACGAACCTCAGTCCGACGGCCTCCGGAAAACGATGGACACGCTCAGATGCGTATGATCGCCTAGACCCATCTGAGAAGGTAGCGGTGAGTTACTTCTTGGGGATGTTGCAGTCTCACCTCATGGCGTTGCAGCTGGGGTACACCCACCTCGTGCACGTTGACCGACTCTTGACGATGTCCGGCCAGAAGCTGCGCGGAAAGCGCCCGGATTTCGTCGCCGTCAGCTTGGGGACGGCGGCCGCAATGACATACGGAGCAACGTGGGAGGCGAAAGGTCGCACGAACGGCTTCGATGACACCGCACTGACGAAAGCGAAGACTCAGGCGATGAAGACCCCGGCAATCGCCGGGCTGACCCCGGTGGAGGCCATCGCATCCGAGGCGTACTTCGACAAGGAAGACCAGACCTGGCGCGCCAAGCTCCGAGACCCTGACTGGGATGGCGATTATATGAAGGCAGGGTTGGAGACCTACCTAACGGCCTATTACCGGCCGATCCTCGAGGCCGCGAGACAAGGCGGTACAACGGATACCATCGACGGACTGCGGGTCCTTCGCCTTCCGAGTCTTGATCTCACCATGACGCTTCCTGAGTCCCTCGCGGAGGCCACGGAGCTCAGTTTCAAACTCCCACTAGAGGAACGCGAAAGCGAACAGCTCATGTCGAGCACTTTCCATGCTCTCGCTGAAGAGTTCAGCCCTGAGTGGGGCCCCGACCTCCTCCGCATCACGCTCGATGACAATGCTCGCCCATTCGGCGGCTGAGTCGCCGAGCGTTCAACCAGAACGGCGAGAGTGGCGGACAAGGCACCGCGCAGGACCCGAGCGGCTCTGCGCGGCGTGCATGAGCGCAGGTGCGGCACGAACGTGTGTGCCGGTCGGCAAGCGTGCGCAGCTGAATGCTCGGATTGGCGCGGTGTTGAGGCTGGTGCACGACCCGCCGCATGGAGCGTGTTCAGAATATTCGCAACACCTGCTATGATCGAACTATGGAAACGAATCCTGCCCGAGGGGCGCTCGTCGAAGCGTTGCGACTCGCGCGCGGGTTCACGCAGGCCGACATGGCCCGACGGGTCAAGATCTCGCAATCCACGCTCTCCAAGGTGGAGTCCGGCGCCGATATCGACGATGCCCGGTGGGAAGAGCTTGCGCAGGCTCTCGGAGTCCCCGTCTCCGCCTTCAAGATGGTCGACCCGAATCTCGCTCCGGTTCACATCTTCCATCGAAAGCAGCGCAGTACTCCGAAGGGCGCCGTCAACAAGGTGGGCGCGGACATTGCGCTCATGAAGCAGCGGCTCAGCGACCTGCTCGGTCCCCGCACCACGCCGCTGCGTCGTTTCGATCTCGAAGATGGTTTCATCACACCGCAGGATGTCGCCCGGTTGGTGCGCAACGACCTCGGACTCGGCATCGACCCGATCACGAACCTCATCGCAGTGCTTGAGGACGCTGGCGCCATCATCGTTCGGTGGCCCCTCGAATCTATTCGGGTGGATGCCGTCGCCGCATGGCCCGTCAACTCTGCCCCCGTGATTCTTGTGGGGGAGCACGTCACCGCAGAACGTCAGCGATTCACCATGGCTCACGAACTCGGCCACGCCGTCATGCACATTCACGACCATGTCGAAGAAGCGACCGCGGGGCAAGAGAAGGAAGCTGACTCGTTCGCAGGCGAGTTCCTCCTTCCTTGGGTCGCCCTGCGGAAGGAGTGGCCCACGCCGCCGACCCTCGACGCGCTCGTCACGCTGAAGCGGCGATGGGGAATCTCCCTGGCCGCTCTCATTCACCGCGCCCACGACACAGGACTCCTCACTGAAGACGAGTACCGTGACTGGAGCATCGAAATGTCCACCACCGGCATGCACCGGCGAGAGCCGGCGCCGCTGCCGCGCGAGAATCCCATGGCACTGGGGAGTGTCATCCAAGAGGCAATCAACGGGGGTGCGAGCGTGGGGGAGCTCGCCGCCCGGGCCCACATGCACGAGATCGAGTTCTCCTCCACGTTCTTGCCGAAGGAGCAACACGCATGACCGAGCACTACAGCGTGATCAGCAACCCGCACCTGGAACGCGTCCAGGCCCCCGCCCGCACCATCGAGACTGGGAATGCCCTCGGGATCCTCGCCGGTCGGCAGTTCCACATCTGCGGCGACATCGTCCTCAACGCCTTGCCTTACGTCGACCCGCAGGCGGGCGGGGTGTTTGTGTCCGGGCAGCACGGGCCTAAGCGGGTTCACCAATTGCGTCGCGCCTACCCGACTGTTCCTTTCATGCTCGAGCCGCGGTCACTCAGCGAGTACCGGGCCGGCGAAGACGCCCCGTTCCTCATCGACATCGGCGAAAGCGAGCTTTTCCCCCCGACGCTGGACGCGGCCCTCGACAAGCAGCGGTTTGCGGCGGGCAGCGATCTCGCGATCACCCCCACAGGGCAATTCCGCACAGGCGACACCGACACGGTTCGCAGGGCTCTAGAACTGGTGAATGCGCTCGACCGCAATGATGTTCTCTTCGCCACCGCCTTTGAAGGTGCGTGGCTAAACGACGAACAGAACGTGAAGTTCATCCGTTCGGTCATCAACCGCAGTAACCACCCGGTGCTCCTGTCCTTCGTCGGTAGCAACAACCCGATGGGGGGCAAGAAGCGCATCCGCGCGTACCGGCGCATCATGGAAGAGGCCACCCGCCCGGTCGTCGCCTACCACACCGACATGGCGGGGTTCGATGCTCGGGCGCTAGGTGCCATCGCCTCCGCCATCGGGGCGCTGCCCTCCGCGCGTCGGTTCACGCCGCCGGGCTCCGGTGGGAGCCCTGAAGACCCCACTGACCTCGCCCCGCACGAGCTCATTGGGGACATGCTGCGGTTCGTGCGTACCAAGGAGATGAGTCGCCGCTGGTTTGCCAACGCCGAACCGATTCATTGCTTCTGCATGGTCTGCCGCGGTCGTAGCATGGACCGTTTCACGCATCACTCCTCGGATCGTCTCGAAGGCCACCTCCACAACGTCGCGGAACTGACCCGCCTGCACGCGAGCACCATAGGCATGAACCAGGCGCAGCTCACCGCGCACTGGAAGCGGCTGGTCAGCGGGGCGCTCGACGCCTACGAGCAGCTCGAGGAGCACATCGGAGCGCGGCTTGGCCGCCCGAACGACCTTCAGGTTTGGGCGGAAGGGGTCGCCTGACTCAAGAACTGGGCGTACACCAGTTCAGCGAAGCGCCAGCGGGCGGCCGTCCACCTCCGCGGGCGGTACTCCGACGGTGCGACGAGGGTGCCTTCCTCAGTAACGAGTCCGACTCCATACTCGACAGCTTCCAAGCATGAAAGCGCGACGTCGTCGAGGGTCGGTAAGTGGATGACTCGTGCGGCATACCCGACCCAGTCATGCGCGAGACGGAGGCCTCGGCGCCACGACTCTGCGTGCGCGTCGATCTGCGACACACTCACGGGAGATCGGAGCGTGCGCTGAGCCCAGAGGCTCCCGTCGGGATCCTCGACGACCGTCGCAAGTGAGCTCGTCGCCGGGTCATCGAAAAGGGGAACAAACCGGTCCTCCACTCGGCCCAGACCATCGTCGGGGAGCGTGAGGAGCGCTGCGAGCATTGTTTCGTCAGCAACCGCACCGACTCCGGCATCTAGCCGTCGCTCGTGTTCCTCGACGTCTAGACCGAAGGAGACCAGCAGCAGAGCGCCGTCGACCTCGGCATCGAGTTGGTGATCTCGCTGCAAGGACATTTCCTCACCTTAACGTGTCAACGCCGAGCCTCTCGCTCAGCTGGCGGCTTCGAAGTATGCATGCAGCGATACTGCGAAGTGCTGCTTGGCCTTCCCGGATAAGTGCGCGGATAGTGCGCTCGCGAGTCGCGCAACCAGGAAAAACCCCGGTTCAGGGCTGCGTCCCGCTTCGATCTTCGCGACCGACCCGATGGATACTCCCGCGTGTTGAGCGAGAGCCTGCTGGCTGAGCCCAGCCTCGCGCCGGGTGTCGCCGAGCAGGCTGCTCAGCGATCTGGACAGTGAGTGACTATGCGGATCGGTGTCGACTGCAGTGCGGCGGGCCATTTGTCTACCATTATTAGCACCTTATTATTATGTCGTCCAGGATCTGGCGGAGGCAGATCGCGGGCGGGGACGGCCTGGCCGCGAAAGTGGTGACGCGTTTTACGCGCAATCACGCGACGGACGCCATCAGGCGACGGACTAGAAGGTTCTGTCGACTTACCTCGAAGCTTCGCGCTCGCACTCAGGCAGACCTCGAAGCAGCTGATTCTGCAAGACCACATCGAACTGCGTCTTGTTGACCGAGCGGCCCCCTAAGGCAGCTACGCTTCGACGGCAGAACACATAGCGTCGCGTGCCGTAGGGTGAGGGGTAGCGTCAGGGACGGGCGCATCGTTCGGCGGGCCTCTGCAAAATGTCAGACGAAGCTGCCATAGTGGTGATGCCAGGAAGCTGGCTGTACAGGTGAATGGATCAAGGAGAATCGTGACTACACAGGTGTCGCCGTTTGAAGCAGCGAAGACCTTTGACACCCAGCAGGCACTGGAAGCCGTCGCCGGCGACCAGACCACACGTGAGGTCACCACGAGCCTGCTGCTGCGGTATATCCAGAGGGTCTTTTCCTACTCCTTCGAGCTTGCGCGCGATGTTTTGAACGTCCTTGTCCGCCTCGGGCGGGCCACACGTTCGTCGTTCACGACCGTTCGACTCGCGTGACAGCTGGGCCGGACTGGCCGGCCTTCGACAACCGACTATCCGGCGTCGACGCCGACGATGAGTCGGGTCGCTCTTCGACGCAGAGGGACCGAGACCGCGTGCTGTACTCGGAGTCTTTCCGGCGTCTGGGCGCAGTTACACAGGTCGCTATAGGTGGCCCAGAGACCCTGCTCCACAACAGGCTGACGCACAGCCTGAAGGTCGAGCAGGTTGGGCTTTCTCTCTTCCGGTACCTGAAGTCGGACGGGGCCGTTCCAGCGGACTCGGACGAATGGGCCATCGCGGCGGCATGCTTGGCGCACGACCTGGGACATCCGCCGTTCGGGCATGCAGGTGAGGAAGAGCTGAACGCTCTCGTCACCTGCGACCGCCATCGGGAGACTCCGAGGACGTCCGAGGACCGAAAGAGCAAGTGCCTTGAATGCAAGCTGGAAGACGGTTTCGAGGGGAACGCTCAATCTTTCCGTGTGCTGACGTCATTGGCGGAGACAGGCCGCCTGTACGAGGACAGCACGCCATGGGGGCTTGACCTCACCGTGAGAACGCTCAGAGCCGCGTCGAAGTATCCGTGGCTTCGAGGGGACAATACGGATAAGCCCGAGAAATGGGGCGCGTACGACATCGACGCGCCGGCGCTGGCAGCGATTACGCGCCAGAGCCAGGACCTCGCATTCGATGCCCAAGTCATGGACTGGGCGGACGACATCGCCTATGCCGTTCACGACATCGAAGACTTCCACCGCACTGGACACATCCCGCTGGACCAGTACTTCCAGTGGGACATCGAGGAAGAAACCGGTCGGTTCCGACCGAACGACGTGTTCATCCAGTTCGTTGCGTACATCTCTGAACACCGCGGCAAAAGCGTCCCCGATGAGATCCAACAGCAGCTGATGGGGGCCATGCAGGACTTCCCCCAGAACCGCTTCACGGGGGCTCACCGGGACCACGTCGATCTCGCCTCGATGCGTGGAACCCTTCTCGACCTCTTCATCGGGGGATCCTCGACGACGGGCGGTGACCTCGTACGCGATTCCTCTGTCAACGAGGTCAACAAGTTGCTGAAGCAACTCATCTGGTTCCACATCATCGACGAACCTCATTTGACGAACATTCAAACGGGCCAACGCCGCGTCCTCCGCGAGATCTTCAACGAGCTCGAGAAGGCGACGCTTCAGGCCGCGCACGACTGGCGCGAAGACAAGCCGGAGACGCGCGTCATGCGACGCCTCCCGCGCGCCCTCCGCCGCTGCCTGCTCGTTGCGTTGACCCAGGCGTCGAGTTACGAAACACCGCAGAAGGCGTACCGGGCGCTACTCGACTACATCTCTGGCATGACCGAATCTGAGGCGTACCGCACACATGCCGTTCTGAAGGGCCACGAGGTGAGTGGTCGCCTCGAATGAGTCCCACGAGTCTTCGACTTGACGTGGCTCAGGAGGTATCACAGGTCGACAGCGCGTAGACATTCGCATCGGTTCCTCGGCTGCCGAAGGGCGAACGCCTTACCGCGGCGGCCGCATTGGACCTCCCGGCCGACCCGTGAGAACGGACCGAACCCGGTTCCGCAGTGCAGGCAGAAGATCATCAGAGCGTAGGTCTTCGCGCTGTCCAGATACACATCCGCCTCTTGGAGGGCAGCCACGTAGCCTTCGCTGCTCCTCACGCTTGGGCACCGATTTGTCACGTCGAAGTGCTCGGTCCAGAAGAGTCAGCCATCTACTCACCTGAAGCGTACGGTGGCTCCCGGCCGCAAGCCGTTCTCGAAGATCAGCTCTCCTGCAGCGTCGGATGTGAGGGAGCCCGCTTCGACTCCCGGCGGGACGACGGCGGGAAGCAAGTTGCGAATGGGAGCCGAGAGGTGCCCGCCCGCGAGGGCGTCGTACAGTTGCGCCATCGACTGGTCATAATCTCCGACAACGTCATCGAACGGGAAGAGATGTGATGCTTCGTCTGAGCTGACGTGGATCTGCCCCGTTAGCCGGTAGTGCAGGATGCCAGCGAGCGTCATGACTGTGGAGACCTGGCCCGCGAGAGGATCACCGTCGCGAATAGCCTGGTGTAGCTGCGCTATGAAGGAATGATCTGACACTGGTGTTCCGAAAAGAGCGGATAGCTCCTCAGCTGCCTCCGTGCGGGGCCGGTGGGGGCCGTCGAAGGTCACAAGGTTCCGCTCGGCACCGAAGGCGAAGACGCTGGAGTCGCTGGAAGCGACATCGACGCTCTGGATCCGATACGGAAGCAGTCCGAACTGGTTTTTGACTTCCGTGCCCAGATCGTTGACGGCCTGCACGGTCGTCCACCACACATGATCGAAGGGCAAAGGAGACAAGAAAGAGGGAAGACGTACTTCTCTACTGCAGCAACGCTCAGCAAGTACCTCGGATGTGTCCGACCTAACGAGACGGGCTCGAACTCCGTCTGCATCAACCTCAATGCCCACCGTCGTTCGGCCGACCGCGATGGCCTGCTTTGCGGAGATCGAGGTAGCGGGGTCCTTGAGCGCGCCTGTGTCAGATGCTCGAAGCGCTGCGTCGTTCAAGGTACTCCTCTGATTGTTGCGGGGGCGTCAGTCCGTATCGCCAAGCCAATCGTTTCACGGGCCCATGCGCTAGACAAAAGATGACGAAACCGGGCCGCGCGATTCTTCTGACTCGTCGACGTTCCTGTAGAACGGATTCATGGCCATAGACCGCCACAACTGGCGCCAGAAATATCTCGACGCCCAGACGCTTCCCGACTCGGCAACCTCCCAGCAAAAAGCGCAACGCGGGCGAGACTTCGAGGCGATACTGCGCGCCATGTTCGAGGAAGCGGGCCTCGACCCTCGGGTCGGTTACCGGCCGACCGGCGAGGAGGTCGACGGCTCAATCTGGCTGGACGGTCGTACGGTACTCATCGAAGCCAAGTGGACAGCGGCGAAGCACCCGGCGTCGAGCATCTACCAATTCAAAGGCAAAGTCGATGGCAAGCTCGTTGGGACAATCGGCCTGTTCATCAGCATCAACGGCTTCAGCAAGGACGCCATCAATGCGCTGGTCGCGGGGAAGGACGTCAACATCATCCTCGCCGAAGGAGCCGACATCCGCGCAATCGCCGAGAATCGCATATCGGTCCTCGATGTACTCCACGGGAAGCTGCGCGCCGCCGGTGAGGAAGGAACGGTGTACTGGCCGGTCGAGGAAGCTCTCCAGTCGGCGCGCGTCGCTACCCCGCGGACCGAGACCAGACGAATCGTCGTGGTTGAGGCTCGGATGGATGTCGAGTACTTGGAAGCCGTTCGCGCCGCCTTCGGGATCGATGTACCCGTGTCAATCGTGCCGGCGGGTGGCCCGCAGAACATGCCCCGGCTGATTCGTTCGCTCACGCAGGGGTCCGACAAGGTCATCGTCACCGCCATCGTCGATGGGGACATCGATGAGGCGTTTCGGAGCAAGATGCTCGCCGACGTTTCACCGGCACTCGCCGGGACGGGGTCGACGTTCGAGATCATTGCGGCAGAACCAGATCTGGAGACCGCGCTTGGACTGAACCCTTACGGCGTGTCATGGAATGAGCGCGACCATCTGCGTCGTCCCTCCACGGACATGCTGACACAGATCATCACAATGGAGAGCGTGCTCGAGCACGCGCGGGATAACCCTTCGACGCAGCAGATTCTTCGCGTGATCGCCGGGCCTGACGGCCCTCACCCGATGGCCGACCGCTAACGCCGTCGCGCACGGGATTCCGCGACGCCGACCAGCTCGATTCATATCAGAGCGGACAAGACCGAACCGGATCAGTCGCGTTCCTCGTCCGCGCGCAGGTAGTCGAGAACCGTCGTCATCGCATTCAGTGCCTGCGCCGCATCCGTCTGCTCAACCCGCGTATCGCCCTCATGCACAGCGAGATTGCGCTTGTCATACAGGGCGGCACCGGCGTCCTTCACCTCTTGCGGAGCATTCGACAGACGCGGCTTCACATGCGTGCTGCGGCCGCCGCACCTAGTCTCAACTGCGAGACGCGCGGCCAAGATCGCCTCCCGGTAGTACCCTTTTTCGAAATGCGTTCGGGCTGTACGCGTGTGCGAGATTGTTGCCGATTCTGAGGTCAACATGCTAAAGGCATCTCGGTAGGCGGTGTCCGGGGACGGACCAAGTAGGTAGGTCAGGTCCGCGTCGTCCTGGAACAGTAAGACATCATACGAGTCGACAGCAGTTCCTCCGGAGACCAGCACGTAGTCGCGGAACCCATCCTTCTCGAACAGATTCGGCATCTCATCCATCGTGCCCGTGAAGCGCGGGCTTGCGAGGAACTTGGTCAGGTGCATCTTGTTCGTGCCGTACATCTCGACCTTGCGCCCCGACTCTTTCTCACGCAGACGAAGGCCCAGTGTGTCGCTCGTCTCGCCGACATACTCTTCGATGTAGCACCACACCGACGTAGGCGGTGTCAGCATGTCCGCGGTCGCGATGTGCACCTTCAGCGTGAACGTGTCGTCTAGCCCCAGGGAGATGTCGTTGCCGTCTTGAGCGATTACGGGCGCGGTGACAGCGATATATTCTTTGCGACTCCACCTGTCGGTCAGGCCTCTGCCGTGGCCTTGGCAGTCTCGGAGGAGGTTAGTCAGGGGAACAATGCCTTGCAACCGGCGGTCGCCGGACAAGATCCGTACTGTCCGGCCGGTGGTCTTCTCGCACAGCTGATCCTCACGAGTGCCGTCATGGAGCTCTTTCGAGACGACGTAGCAACGGGTCACTCCGGAAACGTAGGCGCTCCGAGCGCGCACTTTGGCTTGGTGCGATGTGCGGCGCGCTTTCGACTTCGAGGACATGCGGTCGAGACCTTTCGACGGGACGCGGCGGCTCTCGTCACATTCGTCGAGTGGGCGGACCTTCAGCGTGGTCCTCCGCGACTCGTCTATGAGAGAGGGGCACCAGTGCGTTGTTGTGGTGCGGCGCGCGCTGCAAGCTCGCCACTAAGTTCATTGGAGTTCATGCGCCGTCACTTCTCTCGTAGCATCCCTATGCGCGGCCGGGGCCCGCTGACCCCTCAGGAGATCGTGTCTTAAGGCATGCGGTGGGCCGATTGGCGGCGTCGAGCGGTGATCTAGCTTTGTGTGGGGTTGCCAATACCGCCCTGATTCACCGGCTGTGGGGGCTTCGGCGGGCGCTCGTAGTTGGTGGGCTGCTGTCCGTGTTCGATGATTGGGTCGGGATCCGGAACCATCTGCTGGACGACTCGTCGTGGATTGTTCTCAGTCATCTCATCCTTCATTCTGTTGCTGAACGCGTTCGGTTTCTTGTTGCTGAATGCGTTTGGGGCTTGTCCAAAACACGAGGTCCGTATCCGAGATCATGAGGAACACGCCTGTGCCCGGCAGCGGGGCTTCTCCTATGAAGTTACCCTCGTCAGTCATCGCGAACTGGTCCGCGATGTATATCCCTCGCGGCTCCGGGTAAGTCGTCACGAAAGAGCCCTTGGTGAACCACCCGCCTACCCACTCGCCGTTGCTGCGCTTGACCTTAACCCAGGCGTTGTGGTTCTGCCGCGCCGCGTGATCCCAGGCGCTGGGGACGGCGCTGTAGCCGTGGCGAGAGTGAACGTACTTTGCCCACCGCCGGCCCTTCTTTACGTCTCCCGCCTTGTTCATTGCCCAGTCGGGGCGGCTCCATGCGATGTGTTGTCGATGGAGAATCACACTGATGAGGGTGGGCACGATGATGTATAACACCAGCACTGTCGCCCCGAGGCGTCGCGGATCTGAGACCGTCAGAGACTCTGCGGTCGCGTCCACCACCCCGATGCCTTCGAACAGCCATGTGCCGAACACGACGAGATACATGCCGGTGAGCGTCACCGCGAACGCAGCACCGCGAGCGACGGTCAGGCTGACATCGCGATCTGACGCGGATTCCCCTCGTGCCCACCGGCCGACCGCAGCGTAAAGGAAACCCGGAAGTGCGACAACAACGAACGCCGCGATAGCGAAGCTGCTTTCGGGGGCACCCATCACATCACCTCAGTTTCCGAACGGGTCGGCGTCGCATCTAAGGATAGAGGTGCGCGACATCGACCTCGCTGATCGAGTGCAATGACCGCAGCATCGCGAGTCCGCGCCCCAGAGATCCTTGAGCTTGTTCCGTGGCCATGCTCGCGGGCCACCTCGAAAGTCACGCCTGATTCGCTCTCACGTCCATCCGCTCTCATGCGCAACGCCCTAGTGGCGTGTATGACATCTGGTCCTGAGTTCTCGACGGCGGCGCGACCGCACGCCTCTATATAGGGGGGCCCGGTCCGCGGTGTGAATCATTGTCGTGCTGGTCCTCCCGAGATGTTCCGGGAAAAGACCAGATCGGGAGTGCAATTCGTCAAACGCGCTGAGATCCCAGAGGAATAACGCAGTCGCGGCGGAGGATCCGGCCGCGTACATGCGGCGCATGACCCCTGAAGGCTCAAGGCATCGCGGAGAAACGCGAACAACCCACCACACCAAGAAGGCCTCCGCGCAGCGGGGGCCTTCAGTCGTAGGTCGAGCAGAGCGGGACTCGGGGAGGCGCGAGCGCCGGCATCCCGCATCCGTCACCGGGTGAACTCGCACGCAACCTGCGCACTCTACGATGTCGAGCACATCGAGGGTGGAGGAGGCGGATCGTGGAACTCGAGGCACCGGTCGGACATGTCGTGCATCTCGTCCGCTCGTTCGGCGATGCCGGAGTGCCGGAGAGGATCGGCTTCGGCAGGCCCATGCCCACGGCCGGCAGGTGGACGGTCTGGGCTCTCCTCGCAGTCGCCTCGATCGGCGCGGCGATCCTGCTGTTCAACCTCTGGACGAGCAACCCGCAGTGGTGGTTCAACGTGATCTTCACGATCATGCCGGTTCTCTTCCTCGGCGGCTGCGCGATGGCCGTCGTGGCGTCCGGGCGGCGGGCACGTGCGGAAGCGCTGCTGGCCGAGCGCTGGGCGCAGATCAGGCACCGTGCCACCCCGACAGAAGGGCGCGTCACGGATCGTGCCGTCGCTCTCCTCGACAACGGCGGCGCGTCTTCGTTCGCGCTCATGGTCACAGCCCTGTCGGGAGCACAAGTTCACGCGCGCTGGCACCGCAGCAATCCGGACAATCAGAGCGACACCCTTCTGCAGACGCAGATTCCGGCGATCGGCTCCACGGCGCGCATCTGGACCGTCGGGATGCCGGATGCTGAGGCCCTCGTCATCGTGGAAGCGCTCGACCCGAGCGTGGTGCAGTAGGACATTCGCCGATATCGGTGACACCGGAGGCCTGCAGCCGCCATACTGAGTCCCATGGGATCAGCGTTGACCACCATCGGGCTCCCGGTCGCCCTCGGCATCATCATGCTGGGGCTGGGCCTGAGCCTCACCATCGCCGACTTCGCTCGCGTTCTGAAGCAGCCGAAGGCGGTTCTCACAGCGCTGGTGTGCCAGTTGCTCATCCTGCCCGCGATCTGCTTCGGGCTCGTGCTGCTGTTCCAGTTGCCTCCGGTGCTCGCGGTCGGCATGATGATGCTCGCGGCTTCGCCGGGCGGCACCACGGCGAATCTCTACAGTCATCTGTTCCGAGGCGACATCGCCCTGAACATCTCGCTGACCGCGGTGAACTCGGTGATCGCCGTGATCACGCTCCCGCTGATCACGAACTTCGCGATCATGTACTTCCAGCCGTTCGACGATCAGCTGGGACTGCAGTGGGCGAAGGCGCTCGAGGTGTTCGCGATCGTGCTGCTCCCGGTCGCCCTCGGGATGCTCGTTCGCAGGTACTGGCCGAAGTTCGCCGACGGGATGGACCGACCGGTGCGGATCGCGAGCGTCATCATCCTCGTCGTCGTGATCGCGGGAGCCGTCGCATCCAACTGGGAGCTGCTGGTGAACAACTTCACCGGTCTCGCGCTGATCACGGTCCTGTTCTGCCTGATCAGTCTCGCGGTCGGGTACGTGGTTCCGCGTCTGTTGAAGATCGGACGACGCCAGGCGATCGCGGTGTCGTTCGAGATCGGCATCCACAACGCGACGCTGGCGATCGTGATCGCTCAGACCGTCCTCGGATCGGTCGAGCTGAGCCTGCCGGCCGCGGTCTACGGCGTGCTGATGTTCTTCGTCGCTTTCGGTTTCGGATTCCTCATCCGGGAGCGCGAACCGCAGACCGCGATGGCCTCTTAGGCCCGCGGCCTTCCTAGACTGGAGCGATGCGAGCGCTCACCGAATCCGACGTCCGCGCGTCGTTCGTCAACGCCACCGAGGAGGAGCTGCGGCTGATCGAGATGCCGCACGATTTCCTTCTCGTCGACTGGGACTTCCACGATTTCCTCGCCTGGCGCGATCCGGCATCGAGCAAGCGTGGATGCGTGGTGGTCGAGATCGACGGACGGCTCACGGGTGTCGTGCTGCGCTCGACCGACCCCGGCCGTGCGCGCACTGGCATGTGCAACATCTGCCACACGATGCAGCCGGGCGGGCAGGTCGCCCTGTTCTCCGCGCGGCGGGCGGGGGATGCCGGACGCCGAGGCGACTCCGTCGGAACCTACATCTGCGCCGACCTGTCGTGCCATGACAACGTGCGGCTCGCGCATCCGCTGGCTCCGAACGAGATCCGCGTTCCCGGTCAGATCGACATGCGCCTCGACGGCACACGGCGCCGTATGGAGGGTTTCGCCAAACGAGTTCTGGAGCCGCTGGACTGACGAATACGCTGGGCGCGACGAACTCACCCTGCGCTTCGAAGGAGATGCCATGAGCGAACCCATCCTGTTCTCGGTCGACGGAGGGCTGGCGCGGCTGACGCTGAACCGACCGACGCGCCTCAACGCCTTCAACGCCGATCTCGCCCGTGCCTGGCGCGATGTGACGACCGAGGTGACATCCAGGGACGACGTCAAAGCGATCCTGCTCGACGCCGCCGGACCCGCCTTCTGCGCGGGCGGCGATGTGCTCGACATGGCGACGACGATGGGCGCGGGAACCGACATCGCGGATCTCGCCGGTGTGATCAACGCCGGCATCCGCGCACTCACGGAATCGAGCGTCCCCGTCGTGGCTGCGGCCCATGGCACCACCGCGGGCGGCGGTCTCGGCATCCTGCTCTGCTCGGATTACGCGGTCGTCGGCGGGCGCTCGAAGATCGGCAGCCTCTACGCGAACATCGGGCTCACGCCCGACCTGTCGGTCTCGGCGCAGCTCGCCGCAGCGGTGGGCCAGCGCCGTGCCCTGCAGCTCGTGCTGCAGGACCGTCTGCTCACCGCCGACGAAGCCATGGAATGGGGGCTGGTCGCCGAGGTCGTGAGCGGTGCGGATGCCGCGGACGAGGCCGACCGCGTGCGTGGACGAGCGGAGGAGGTCGCGCGTTTCTGGCTCGCCGGGGCGGCCGACGCGTACGGCCAGGCGAAGCGATTGGTGCGCTCACGCCCTGAGCGGTCGTTCACCGCGCAGCTCGATGAGGAGGCGCGCTCCATCGGAGCGGCGTTCGACACCGCGGATGCGAAGGCGCGCGTCGCCGCGTTCGCCGCAGCATCCGCGAAGAAGGCGCGCTGACTCGTCGCGAAACTTGCCCACAGGCAGCGACGAGCTCTGCACGCGCAGGTCGCGGCGTGGCAGGATGAGAGCAATCGGCCGAAGAGGGGAACTCCATGTCAGAGGTCAGCACGCAATCCAAGGGGAAGGCGAACGCCTCTCTGATGATCAGGGGCGCGATCTGGATCGCCATCGGCGCATTGATCGCGGCCGCGCTCGTGTGCGTCGTGTGGGTGCTGATCGGCGATCAGGACGGCATCATCGGTCGCGCGTTCCTCACGATCCTGCTGCTCGCGGCGTTCGCCGGCATCGCGATCCTCGAAGCCGGGCTCGCGCCCAAGAGGCCGGACTGGCTGGCGTTGGCGAGCATGATCACCTGGATCGTCGCGCTGCTGGTCGGCGCCGTCAAGATCTGGCTGCCCGAGGAGCCGGGGGAGTACGCCGGCGGTATCACGCGCTTCTTCCAACTGGTGCTCGTCGTCGGCATCCTGCAGCTCGCGCTGCTGCACGTGCGGCTGTTCACGCCCGCGGCGAAGCGCTACGTCACGACGTTCACCACGATCATCTACTACGCGACGATCGGCGTGCTCGTGCTGCTGGTCGCGATGCTCGTCATCTACCTCACGCTTCCCGACACTTTCCACTACGCCGATCTGTACTGGCGCATCGTGGTCGCTCTGGCGATCCTGGCCGCGGTGGGGACGACGCTCATCCCGCTGCTCAACGCGCTCTTCGCGCCGAAGCGGCCGAATGCGGCGCCCGCCGCCTACGCGCCGCCGTCGTACGCCGCCGCTCCCGTGTTCGCGGCAGGGGGTCAGCAGCAGCCGGTGCAGCAGCAGTGGCCGACGTACGCCGACGGCGTGACGCCGCTGCCTGTGCTGCAGGACGGCTCGCCCGACTGGAACGCCTATTACACCGGGTACCCGACCCAGCAGCAGTACTCGTACTCGGGTCAGCAGTTCCCGGAAGTCAACCAGTACCCGGCGCAGACGGAGTACCCGGCGCCGACCGAGTACCCGCAGGCGGCGCCGGAGGCGCCTGTCGCTGCCCCCGAGGCGCCGGAGCAGATCTACCCGCCGCAGCAGGGCTTCGTGTCCTCTCCTGATGCCCCGATCGGGCCGGACGGGCTGCCGGTTCCTCCGGCCGGGGCGCCGCCCGCACCCGACGGCATCGCCGGTGACACTTCAGCCCTGAATCTGCCGCCTGCGCCGGAGGTGCCGCCTGTTCCGGACCTTCCTCCGCAGCAGCAGACGCAGCAGCAACCCCCGGCGCCGAGTCAGCCCCCGGCGGCGCCTGGTGCGTTCCCGCCGCCTCCCCCCGCGCCGCCGCAGTGACCGCGGCGCTGGGTCTGGGAGAATTCGCGGCCGACATCGCGCGCGAGGCAGGTGAGCTCGCACGGCTCCGACGTGCAGACGGGTTCCTGCTCGCGGCCACGAAGTCGACTCTCGCCGACATCGTCACGGAAGCCGACCGCGAGGTCGAGGCGCTGATCCGCGCGCGCCTGAGCGCCGAGCGACCGGGCGACGGGTTCCTCGGTGAGGAGTCCGGTGGCGGTGAGAGCACGACAGGAGTGACGTGGGTCGTCGACCCGATCGACGGGACCGTCAACTACGCATACGGCATGCCCGCGTACAGCGTGAGTGTGGCAGCCGTCGAGGGCGGTGCCGATCCGAACAGCTGGAGTCCGCTCGCTGCGGCCGTCTACGCGCCGGTGATGGGGGAGCTCTTCACCGCCGAGCGCGGCGAGGGCGCATGGCTCGGCAGCATCCGTCTCGCGGTGACCGATGAGACACCGGCGGGCGCGTTGCTCGCGACGGGGTTCGGTTACGATCCTTCGACGCACGACGGCGACCTGCTCACGGTGCGGCAGATCATGCCGATCGCGCGCGATGTGCGGCGGATCGGTTCTGCCGCGCTGGACCTCAGCTACGTCGCCGCAGGCAGGCTCGACGGCTACTTCGAACGAGGCCTGAATCCGTGGGACTTCGCCGCCGGAGCACTTCTGGTCACCGAAGCGGGTGGCATCGTGACGCGTCGGGACACGGCATCCGCTCGTCCGATGCTGGTCGCCGCCGGTGCGCGCGTGCATGCGCAGATCTCCGGCGTCCTTGACAAAGAGAATTGAGGATCCGTACATGGCATTCTCAGCGCCAGCACGGTAACGTTTACCCGTTCGTTACCTTCGATGCCCGAACGTCGAAGGTCAATAGCCCCCCAGCGTGACGAATCCCCGAGAGAACCGTTTTGCCCCTTGACACCCCTATGGCTGAGCCTGCGCCCTCGCGCCGTTCCAGCCGTCGCCGGACCGCGGCTTCCGTGACCCCGGCAGGTGTTCAGGAGACCTCTTCTGTCGAGGTCGTCATCCCCACACTCTCCCGTCGCGAGGCTCGCGAACGTCTTCGTGCCGCGACCGCAGAGCCGCAGGTCGCCGCATCCCAGAACGCCGAAGAGATCGCCGACTACGTTGATGAGGTCGTGTCCGAAGGGCCCGTCGTCATCGAGCTGGTGCCGGCCGCGGAGGTCGGTCGCGAACCGGTCGCCGAGGCTGCCGCTGAGCCGCAGGACGCGGAGGACGCATTCACCGCCGCTTCTCTCGCCTTCCGCGCGCTGACCGGGCAGCAAAAGGCGTTCACCGAGCCGGAGACGCCGACCGCCAGTTCCCTCCCGACCGAGGCGACCACCGCCCACGTCGCACCGCGCAAGAGCCGTTCACGTCGCAAGCTGGTCGCAGCCTGCGCCACCATGAGCATCATGGGGATCGCCGGTCTCCTCGCGGTCTCGATGACGTTGCCCGCCGAGGCCGTCGCCGCGGCCCAGGGTATTCCGGCGCAGGCGACGACTTCGCTCGTCGCGGCGTCGTCCGGCGCAGCATCCGATGCCTCCGACGACGAGATCCAGGCCTACGTCGCCTCGTCGGATGTGCACAACGAGGTGCTTCAGCGCACCGATGACTACTCCACGCTGTCGCTCGGTGATCTTGCTGCGGAGCAGGGCATCGCGTTCTCCGACTCGCTGTACACGAATGATCGGACTGCGGCCATCCAGTGGCCGTTCGCCGTCGGTGTGGGCATGAGCTACGGGTACGGGATGCGTGACGGACGTCTGCACGAAGGGCTCGATCTCGTGCCCGGCGACGGCGCGCCCGTGCAGGCCATCGCCGACGGAACCGTGCGCATCGCGACCGAGTCCGGCGGCAACTACGGCGTCACCGTCTACATCGATCACATCATCGATGGGGCGCTCATCACGAGCCACTATTCGCACATGCAGTACGGCTCGCTGCGGGTCGCCGCGGGCGAGACGGTGAAGGTCGGCGACATCATCGGACTGGTCGGGAACACCGGACGTTCCTACGGCGCTCACATGCACTTCGAGCTGATCGTGAACGACTCGACCATCGATCCGCTTCCGTGGCTGCAGACGAACGCCGGACGCAAGTCCTACTGACCGTCTCAGTTTTTGAGAACGCCGAAGAAATGGTATTCTCGTGTGGTTGCCTTCACGGGTGACAACGCCCCGATAGCTCAGTGGTAGAGCACTTCCATGGTAAGGAAGGGGTCGTCAGTTCAATCCTGACTCGGGGCTCGCAGCATTCGCTTTCATGTTCTTCATGGGCGGGGATGCCGTGCGGCAGGGTAGCTCAGTTGGTGAGAGCGCACGACTCATAATCGTGAGGTCGCGGGTTCAAGCCCCGCTCCTGCTACAGATGAAAACCCCCGGAAAATCGGGGGTTTTGTCGTATCCGGGGCGATGGCCGGAGTGGCGCGGGGAGGGTTGTGCCGGTCGCGTCCCGGCGATTGCCAGTTTCCGGCGGTCGAGGCTCGATTCGTTCTCCGGTCGCCCTATTCACATGCTTCGGACTCAGCATCCGCCGCGATCGGCGCTTTCAACAAGGCGAGCGCTCGTGAGGACGAAAAGCTGTCGGGGTCGCCGTCAAGCGGAAAGCACATGCTCACGGTTCCGTCCTCGGCGGTCCGGAAGTACGCTTGCGGACTCAATTGCGTGCACGTCGTTGGGAACTGGAGCATCAATCCCGCCAGGCCGCCACTCTCCGTATCTGAGCCCGTGCCTGCCTGGAAGGTCCAGCTGCCCTCAAGATTGCTCGTAGGAGCGTCGATCACCTCATCCATGTCCTCAGCGATAAGGCCCGTGCAGTTCAGATTGTTCGGCCACGATGTTGCATCGAACGTCCCGTCCGCGTGCACAACCAGTTCGGTGTCGATCTCGCTCGTTGCGGTCCAGGACCCGACGAGGTCGCTTTCGTCCAGATCCCACGCGTAGCTTCCGTCGTCGCACGCCGATACGGTCAGCGCGGCCGCCAACGTCAGGCCGGCCAGCACGATCCTGGTCGGAATCGATCGGCTTCCCGACACTCGTCGTGAGCCTTGTGCTCTGGTGTCGTTCACGCAGTCTCTCCGATCGGGGCTGACGCACACCGACTAGCCCACAGCGCCTCATTCACAAGCGTGAGTTCGCGGGTTCGAACCTCGCTCCTGCTCTTCGGCAGGATGCTCTCGATCGGCACGATGCTGTCCCGCCCGATCTCGCGCGACTGGTCCCGGGTATCAAGTCCTCTAGTACAGGGGCACGGTCCTGGAGCTGACTGTACCGTCGGTGGGGCTTCCTGTCGCCGTGACCGTGACCGGAATGCTCGTGTGCAGTCCGTCAGCGGGTCCGAGAACGCCGAAGGTGACGTGTGTCAGGCCTTGACCGGCGATGCTGCCCGCGAAGTTGATCGTGTACGTGGCGGTGGTGCCGTCGGATCCGGCGGTTCCGGCCGTCCACGTCGGATCCGTGGCCGGTAGCTCGGGCACGGACGGCGAGTCCCCACCTGAATTGGCGATGACGACGGGAATGACGTCTCCGACGTCTGCCATCTGCATCGTGATCGTGACGACGCCGCTGGTGATGGCTGGGACCACGGCAGGGCGCACATCGGTGTCGTCGTTGCGAAGCTGAATCGACATGCCGTAGTACTGAGCATCGACCCAGCTGCCGCCTGACATGGTCTCGATCACGAACTTGCCAGCGACGATCGATGCTGCGGCAACGGGCGCGCCCATGGCCACAGCGACGACAGGGACGCTCCACGCGGCGCCCGTGAGAACGGTGCGGCGGCTCAGCTCACGTGACGATGAATTTGGTGTGTAGTCCTCATCCATGTGTCGAGCGTACGCGGATGGATGAACCTCGGGCAGCGCCGGTTCACCCGTTGCGGGCGAGAGCACGGAGGTTTCCCGACCCCGCTCGGCTGGCCACCACTACTGTGATCGGATGGCCACGTCATCGCGCGGTGAGTCTGCGAACCGGCATCTGCATGGGATCAGGCTCCTCGTCGTGCTGGCATGCTCCGTCGTAGCTCTCGCCGGGCTGCATCTTGCCCGCAGCGTCGTCGGCCCGCTCGCGGTCGCGGTGGTGATCGTGGTGGTTTGCCTTCCCGTGAGGGAAGCGATCGTGAAGCGCGGGGGTGCTCGTAGCCTTGGTACGGCGTCGATCATCGCGCTCTCGTACTCCGTGATCGCGGTCGCCGGAGTCGCGATCTGGCTGGCCGGAGCGCAGCTCGCGCAGCTGATATCGGACCTCACTCCGGGCGGCGATCTCGGCCACGTGATGTCCACCTGGACAACGTGGGTCCAGGCGGTCTCGCACGTGTCCTCGGACGACGGCGTATCCGGATCCGTCCAGATCGGTGGACTTCTCGTCGTGCTGCGCGATGTGAGTGCCGTTCTTCTCGGCGCGTTGATCGCACTGCTGTTCGTCTGTGCGTATGTCGTGGTGATGGCGGTCGACGCTGGTCGATACAGCCGAGCACCCATGATTTTCGGCACATCTCAGCTGGAGGCACTCGCCCGGGTCTCGGCATTGAACCACAACGTGCGTCGCTACTACGTCGTGAACAGCGCGTTCGGCGCCGTCGTCGCGATCATCGACGGGCTGGCGCTCTGGGCACTGGGCGTGCCCGCCGCATTCATGTGGGCTGTTCTCGCGTTCGTCACGAACTTCATCCCGACGATCGGATTCGTCATAGGTCTCGTGCCGCCGGCGATTCTCGCCCTGGCGATAGGCGGCTGGCCGCTTTTCCTCGTCGTCGTGGGAATCTATTGCGTCGTGAATGTGGTCCTTCAGGTGTTCGTCCAACCGAAGTTCGTCAGCGATGCGGTCGGATTGAGCCTGACACTGAGCTTCTTCTCCGTGATCTTCTGGACATTCATCGTCGGACCCGTCGGCGCCGTACTGGCGATCCCGCTCACGTTACTCGTCTGGACCCTGCTGCTCGAGGGCGATGACGAGGCGTCGTGGCTGCGGTGGCTCTCGGGCGACGACAGCGCTCAACCAGGTCAACAGCCCGCGACCGTCCGTGAGCGGAGCCGCATGCCGTGGAGACGGCGTGGGTATCCTCGCCGTCACGCGGGCCGCCCCTGATCGCTCTTTCAGCGTGCGCAGCGGAAACCGATGTGCGTCATGGCTGTGTCTTCTGACTGTGCTGAACGCGCCGCGGGCCGGTAGCGCATGCAGTACTCAGGTGCGCACAGATGCGAGCCGCCCTTGAGCACACGACGCGCGATGCCGGCACCCGGTTCCGAGGGCAGAAGATTCACGCGAGACCCCGGCGAGACGACTGTCGCATCTGGCTGCGCGTGCCGATGGGACCAGATATCGCGCGTCCATTCCCACGTGTTTCCGATCATGTCGTACAGTCCGTAGCCGTTGGCAGGGAACGAGCCGACGGGCGCCGTACCGACCCACCCGTCCGCCCCCGAGTTGCGGTACGGGAAATCCCCCTGCCAGGTGTTGGCCATGAGTTGATCGCCCATCCGCATCTCATCGCCCCAGGCGAAGGTCTTTCCGACCAAGCCCCCGCGCGCGGCCCACTCCCATTCCGCCTCGGTCGGCAATCGTTTCCCGGCCCACTCGGCGAACGCCACCGCATCGGCGAACGCGATCTGCACGACCGGATGATCCAGGAGCGCAGCGACGTCGGAGTCGACGCCGAACGGCTGACGCCAATTCGCCCCGGGCTCCCAACGCCACCATCGTCGCCAGTCTCGCAAGTCGACCGGTCCGTCCGTCGGAGTGAACACCATGGCTCCGGGCACCAGAGTCGAGGGATCTGCCCCGGGGAATTCCGCAGGGTCGAGGGGGCGTTCGGCGATGGTGAGGTATCCGGTGGCATCTACGAACGCGGCGAAGTCCCGATTCGTGACCGGGTGAGCGTCGATCTCGAATGTGGAGACTGCGCGCTCATGCACTGGGCCCTCTTCCGCGTAGAAACCATCCGCGCCCATCAGAAGCGTCCCCGCCGGTATCCGGATCATCGTGTCCATAGATCACATGCTAGGTCGGAGCTGTGCCGGAACGCCCCATGGCTATGGCGCTGCCTGCCTGCGCGCGACCTCGTCGAGCGCGCTGGTCAGAGCATCACCGAGCCGATCATTCTCAGCGAAGATGTTCTCCTCTCCGATCGTGTGGGCCACTCCTGTCGTCGTGAGCTGGTGATGCACGCGTGGCCCGCTGCCGGCGACCATCAATGTGGCACCGGCATCAGACAGCTCACCGGCATAGGTGCGAAGCATGGTCAGGAATGTGACGCCCAGCTCGTCTGTGCCCCGCAGCCGGATGATCACGAACCCGCCCGATGAGGAGCCGGTCGGATCGGGAAGCTGCGCGCGGAAGGAAGGCGCGGATGCGAAGAAGAGGCTTCCGTAGGGGGTCAGGATCACGGTCGATCCGCCCTCCAGGATTGCGGGTGGATCCTGCTCTGCTGGAAATGGGTGCGCCGCATCGAAGACCCATCGCCGGATCCGCACGCGATTGGATTGTCGTGCGATGTGCAGGATGATCGCGAGACCGACACCTGCGATCACGGCGTACTGCAGCGGAATGAGGATCGTGAGAACGAACGTGACCACGAACACGGCGATCTGCACCGGTCCGGTCTTGAAGACCATCACGATCTGAGCGGGCTTGATCGTCCGTGCTCCGACGAGGATGAGCAGTCCTGCCAGAGCAGGCATGGCGATGTAGCCGATCAGCGGTCCGAGGAGCAAGATGCACAGCACCATGACAAGACCGGCGATGAGGTTGGCAGCAGCGCTCCGCGCGCCCGCGGCGCGCGCCAGGGCGGTCGCAGACATCGAACCGCCCACCGGCATTCCCTGGAGGAGACCAGTGGCCGCGTTCGCGAATCCTTGTCCGCGGAAGTCTGCGGAGGCGTCGGGATATCGCCCATTCGGATTCGGGATGGATCCGGAGATCGCAGCGCCTTGAACCAGCCCCACGAGCGCGAGAGAGAGGGCGGGAACGAGCAGCACGAAGATGGAGGAGAGATCGGGGAGGCTGAGAGCCGGTAGCGACCGGGACGTCTCGACGACATCCGACAGCGTGCCGACCGTCCCGCTCGGAAGCACGATCGCGAGGAACGAGCCGACGATGATCGCGACCACCATGGAAAGCGGTCCCAGTGCAGTCCGCTCGAGAAGCAGGATCAGCGCGATGGTGATGAGGCCTACGCTCACCGACCACCAGCTGACACCGCCCGGGTGTGCGGCGGTGTCGACGACGCGGAGGAGTCTGGAGTCCGCCGGGCTGTCGTAGCCGGTGAGATTCTCGAGCTGACTGAGGATGATGTTGAGGGCGACGGCGTTCACGAACCCGATGAGCACGGCGGTGGGGATGAAACGAACAAGGCTGCCGAGCCCGGCGAATCCCAGTATCAGCATGATGACACCGGCGAGGATCGTCAGAGTCGCCATGGCTCCCGCCCCATCGGGGCCGTGGACCTGAGGGACATCTGCGATGATCACGGCCATCGCACCGGTCGCCTGAACCGTCATGAACACTGATCCGGTGGTCAGTGCGCCAGCGATCGTTCCGACGATGTATGCATTGAGGCCCATCAGTGGATTGACTCCGGCGAGAAGTCCCGCGGCCAGTCCGTCCGGCACGCTCTCCACCCCGAGTACGGCGCCGGCCTTGAGGTCCCCGACCAGCGTCCGGCGCGAACCGAATCGCCGGCGGTAACTCTTCCATCGTCTCCCGAGATTCACAGGACCCACCCCTCGATCCCCTTGAAGATCTGCAGACCCGCGACGACAGCCAACACCCCCGCGGTGAGCAGACCGTTGCGACGGAGCATCCAGTCCTTCAACCTTCCCAGCAGCGGGGCCGCTCGTTCTCCCAGCGTCAGAAGCATGATCACGGGAGCAGCGACGGGCGCTGCTGCCGCGGCAACGAAGCCGGCTGCGAAGAGATTCTGGACGAACGGCTCGAACTCGGCGACGACGATCTCCGCTCCCGCCGCGGCGACGAGAGCGATGTTCATCGGGCTGAGGAAGATCGCCCCGCCCAGGAGAAACGATCGCGGTGGCGTGTAGTGAGCGACCGATCTCATCAGCCCCGGAAGCTGCGGTGCCGCGTCTGCGAGCTGTGCCGGCGTGGTGGCGACGGCCACTCGCTCGACGACGCGTCGCGATCGCATGTACGTCCAGATCGCACCACCAGCGCAGATCAACCCCACCGTCAGATGGAACAACGGCATCCATTCGGCGTCACGATAGGAGCCGGGAGCCTCCGCAGCGCGGAACACGCTCAGTGAGATCGTGAGAAGCACTGCAGCGCACAACGCCCAGCCGATCACGTACGCGACCCCGTTCCGCCGGGGATGCTGCGAGAGGAGGATGCCGGCGAGTGCGGTGATGGCGATCGGACTCGCCATGACTCCGAGCGTCACGGGAACGAGTTGCCAGATCGCGTCGATCATCAGATCTTGATCGGGAAGGTCACGAGTGTGACGACTCCGACGATGGCCAGCACGATGCTGAGACCGAGGAACACCCGCCGACGCCAAGCGACGCCTTGATGCTGGGATATCGCCGCGAAGAAGAGGACGAGCGCGAAGAGCACGGTGAGGAGAGAGTAGTTGTCTCCGCGCTGGTTGTTGACGAGCGCTTCCTCGAATTTCGCATCGGCTCTCGCGCTCAGCGCCTCTGCTTCCTGCGCTCCCGGAGGAACGTACTCCTCCATGGCGAACGGCCCGCGCGCTGTGCGATCCTCGGCGGTCCAGGCGTCGAAGGCGACCCGGAACTCATCGGTGAAACGCGCTTCGATGAATCCCATGAGCTCCTCCTGGGCGCCTTGTTCTGCAAGCACCCATTCGGTGTAGATCGTGAGGTCGTATTGCCGGGCGGCCTGTTCCGTCGCCTGCGCCGAGGCGGCCTGGACTCGAGCGCTGGAGGCCTGGCTGAACGCTATCGACATCTCTCCTCCCCATTTGGATGCCTCGAAGCCGCACCAGGCAGTGATCACGGCGGTGACAGAGAGGAGTACGACCGTGACGATCTCGAGCGCGCGTGTGCCGCGAGACTCATCGCGTGCTGCCGGGGCGGTCACGAGGCCGTCTCCCTCGGCTGCAGATCGGAAGCATCGCTTGATGTCTCAAGGGGTCTGCGCAGGAGTTCGATGAGCACGATGAACACCACGAGACCGACACTCACAGCGATGACCGACCCGAAGGAGACGGGTCGATTCGCGACGAGGAGGATCGTCGCGATGGCGCCGCCGACGATGAGAATCGGTGCTCGGAAGCGGTCGACGGTATGCCCGAAGCGGCCCGTCGACAGTCCTCGCCGCTCGGCGGCACGTCGCACTGCGGAGAACCCGCTTTCTGTGAGAGCACGGACGGCGCTCGCCGCGTGGCTCGAACCGACGAGCCATGCCCATACCGCGACCATCACACCGACCAGCACGAGCGCGGCGATGGTTCCTGTCAGAAGAGAGACGAGTTGATCGAACAGCGCACTTGCCGCGGGTGCGGGCATGATCGACGGGCTCACCGCGCGGATGAACACGCCCCTGCCCAATCCGACGCCCGCCGCCAGCAGGAGGAAGACGAGCGCGAACCCCGCGCTCGTCCGAGACAGTGCCCGGGAGCGATCGGTCGCGAGCAGAACGCCGACGATGAGTAGGGCGACGACGAGCCACGGCATCCAGAAACCTCCGACGTCGGCGACTTGGTACACCGTCCGAGCCAGGACCAGCGCGTCCGCCTGTGCGATCGGAATCGACCTGTCGATGGCGGGAATCATGTCCGCGATGCCGACCTCGCGTTCGGAGAGCTCCTGTTTGACGCGTTCGATCACAACGCCGAGTTCGAGCGAGATCGCGCCATCGTCGGTGAGCTGCACCGCCGTGCCCGGGGCGTTCTGCAGGATCGCCGTCGAATGCTCGTGTGTGAATCGCAACGACTCGGCCCAGATGTCGGCGAACTGGTCGGATGCGACCACGTCACGCACGACCCCATCGATGGTTGATCTGGCCCCGTTCGCCGCCGGACCCTGCAACAGCGTCAGCGCCGAGTCGGCGCGGGGTGGGAGCCCCAGCGCGCGGATGCCATCGAACACGTCGCCGACGATCGAGTCGATGTCGACACGTTCGTGGATCGCGGCGCTCGCCTGTGCGGCGATGAAATCCTGCACGTCGGGATCCGACGCGAGCGGTGCGAACGTCGCCACGAAGCGGTCGGTTTCGACGAGTTGCACACGCGCCCACGTTCCCATGGCCGCGATCGGCGCGAGCAGGATCGCCAGCACGAGTACGACGGCGCTGATGACGCTCTTCGTTCGGGTCCTGCGTCGAGGCGAACGGAGGCTCTCGTTCTCCTGCTCGAGCACGAGAATCTGCGCGCGCAGTTCTTCCAGCTCACCCATTCTCAATCCTCCACCCATTCACTGGCTCGCCCGAGCTGTCGGTTGTCTGCGTCCGCGCACGTCAGCCGAATGCTGCGATGCCCTTGCCGATGACGACTACGCCGAGCACGAGGAGCAGCACGGTCATGATGATGGCGTTCTCCGCTTGAAGCCAGTCCCGCATCCGCCCCAACGGAGCTCGCAACGCGTCGGAGGCGACGAGGTAGGCGACAACCGGCACGAGGACTGTCGAACTGGCGAGCACCGTGTAGAGGATGATGACGAGGATCAGTTCGCTGCCTCCGAGCGCTGACCCTCCCAAGGTCACGCCGGCGCTCGCACCGAGAAGAAGATTCTTCGGATTCACCGTGGCGAGGAGGAGCCCGAGTCCGAGAGAGGGCATGAACGTCATCCCGTCGATCTGCTGCATCCACTTCGGCATCGCGACTTCCGATCCGCCCTTCGGCCGTCCCTGCCATTGACGAACGGCGAAGAACACGAGCAGCACGCCGAGCAGCAACTGCACGGTCGCGAGAATCGGTGAGGGCCCATCGTCGGATGCACCGGGAAGGATCGACGACAGCAGCATCGATGCGACGGACACGAAGACGATCCCGGCGAGCCATCCGATGAGGAACCCCACGCTGGTCGTCCGTGCCCGCGGCGACATGAGCATCAGGATGCCTGCGATCACGGGCAACGGGCTGATGGCGATGCCGATGGCGAGCGGCAGAAGCTGACCAATCGCTTGACCCATGTCGTTCTCCGTTCGTGTCGTCGGGGCAGGTCAGCTCAGAAGCTTCTGTTTTGCGGAAGCGAACTCGTCGTCCGACAGAACACCCGCTTCGTGCAGAGATGCGAGTTGCTGAAGTTGCGCGATCATCTCGTCACCACTGCTGCCGGCCGTCGGGGAACCAGGCGTGGGCGTCACCATCTCGTTCCGGGCGGCTGCCTGCCCAGTGGCGGCATCGATCTGCGCTTGTTGCTGCGCTGCGGCGTATTGATTCTGCTCGTACTGTTCCTGCGCGCGTTGCTGTTGGTGGCGCATCGACGCGCCCTGCACCGCCGAGGCCGTACCTGCGACCACCGCGGTGCGGGCAGCGAGCCCGATCAATCCCGGGCGTCCGAATCTTCTCAGTGGCATCTCACTCACCTTCCTGTTCAAGGATGTCCATGACAGCGTTGACTACGGGCGCTGGTACGCGCTCGGTTCTGATGACCTCGCCACCCGCCTCGGCGAGACGTGCGGCAAGGCCGCGCGCGTATGCGAGTTCGAGGGCGACGATCGCGGCTGACTTTCCCGCCGCGACATGTTCTCCGAGAGTCGCGATGTCTTCATCTCCGGTGAGACCCGGCGCCAGCAGCCGCACTCCTTCCAGTCCTGGTATCTGCTCTTCATCGAGTTCGACGATCTCCGGGTCGCCCTCACGAGTCCTGGCGAGGATCACAAGGTCCAGAAGCCGTACGGTTCCGTTGTCGAGCAGGTCTCTCAGCGCGCTGAATATGCCAGGGGCCGGTTTCTCTCCGTCGAATCCGACCAGGTAGAACTCCACCGGCCCGTATCGAAAATCATTCATCAGGTGTTCCTCTCTGCTTCGGCGCCGTGTCGGTCATCGTCGAGGTGCTTGCTGAGCTGCTCGATGGCGTCGTGATTGGTTTCGAAGACGCGTTGATCGCCGAGGATCCCGAGCGTCCGCAGCCGCTGTCGTGCGGATTCGCGAAGGCGGCTGAATGAGAGCGAGATCCCGCTGGCGTGCAGGGACTCCTCGAGGCCGACGAACGATTCCGCAGCCGTGACGTCTACGTCCGTGACGGCCTCCATATCGATCACCACCTGTTCGACGGCGCCGGGTCCGGGTGCGTCGACGGCCGCCCGCACGGCTCGTGAGAACGCGTCGGCGTTGGCGAAGAACAACGGAGCGGCGATGCGGATCACGACGATCCCTGGGGCAGTCACCGCGCCGGACGGCGCCGGATCGAGCAGCGACGCCGTGGCGCGTCCGTCTGTGCCCAGCAAGTCGATCGTCGGACTCGATGCGCGTCGTGCGAGATTGATGAGTGCGAGCACGAATGCGATCAGGATGCCGGGGATCGAGCCGACGAACAGCGTCACCAGGAAGCACACCGCTCCGATCGTGAACTCGAAGCGGTCGATCCTCCACAGTGCTCGGAACTCCTGTATTCCGAGAAGCGGAAGGATCGCCACCGCGACGATCGCGCCGATCGCCGGTGAGGGGATGTCCTCCAGCAGACCCGTACCGAACAGCAGGAGCAGAAGCGTTCCCGCTGCCAGGACGAGTGACGGAAGTTGCGTCCGTGAACCGGATTGATCCATCGCGGCCGTTCGGCTGGTCGAGGAGCCCACCGCGAAGCTGCCCTGCACGCCTGCGGCGACGTTCGCGACGCCGAACGCGAGCAGATCCCGATTGGGCTCGGTGGGGTAGTGGCGTTTCTCTCCGTAGGAACGGGACACCAGGAGGCCCTCTGCGGTCGTCACCAGAGTCAGCGCCATCGCGGAGGGGACGAGAAGGAGCCACGTCTGCCAATCGAGTACCGGCCAGGTGAGAGTCGGGGCTCCCGCAGGAACGGGGCCGAGAACCGCGACTCCGCGGTCGCCGAGCCCGGCACCGAGCACGAGCAGCGTTGCTGCGATCATCACGACGAGCGCCCACGGGACGACGCTGAGCACACGACGGCCGATGACCAGCACCGTGACGGATACCACCGAGATCCCGAGAGACCACAGGTTCGTGGAGCCGATGCCCGTCACGAGGCCGCTGATCTTCTCCACGAACTCGCCTCCCGACTCGATCCGGACGCCGAGCATCTTGGCGATCTGAGAGATGAGGATGTCGAGCGCAAGCCCGCCCACGAACCCGATGAGGATCGGCTTCGATAGGAAGTTCGCGAGGAACCCGAGCTTGAACACTGCCAGGAGCACGAACATCACCCCGCAGATGATCGCCTGAGCCAGGGCCATTGCGGCGTAGTCCTCCGAGCCCGCGACGGCGAGCCCGCCGATCGACGAGGCGACCAGCGCCGCAGCTGCCGCGTCGGGAGAAGCCACGACCTGCCTCGACGACACGACGAGCACGTACAGCACCGTCGGTACGACGAGGGCGTAGAGCCCCGCGGTGGCAGGAAGCCCGGCGATCTGCGCGTATCCGATGTTCAACGGGATCGCGATGGCGAGAAGCGTGACACCGGCGAGCATCTCGCGTGCGAGGTTGCGGCGCGTGAGCCCAGCCAGCGGTCTGCGCACGTCGTCACCTCCGGCTCTCGCCCCTGGTGAGGCGATGCGCCCATGCTCGCACCGCAGTGCAGACATGGAGAGGGGGGGTTCACCC
>NZ_JBLVOB010000001.1:39503-43743 GCF_053543555.1 Microbacterium xerophyticum
AGCGGGTGAACCCCCCGTTCACGGGGGAGGCGGAGTCGTCTGCCGGTTCTGCCGAGGTATCCAGACCTCGCGCACGATGATGAGAAGTGACGCCGTCACCGGGATCGCGACCAGCGCCCCCACAAGACCCATGAGCGTCGCGCCGACCATGGCCCCGATGATCACGAGGATGCTGGGGACCGCCGCCGCACGCCCCATCACCTTCGGCGTGACGACGTACGCCTCGACCTGAATGTAGATGAAATAGGCGATCAGGAAGACCAACGCTGCGGTCGGACCGGTGAACAGAGTGGCGAACGCGCCGGCCACCAGGAAGATCAGCGAGCCGATCATCGGCACGAGGGTGATGAAGAACGCGGCGATCGCCAGGACGACCGGGATCGACGAGCCCACCAGGAGCTGGATGATCAGCACGACCGTGGCGTTTATCGCCGACAATGTCATCCCTCCGGCGACCACACCGCCGACGGATGAGGTGATCTCGTCGAAAAGCCGCGAGTAGTGCTCTCGTCGATACGCCGGCACGAGCTGCGCCGTCGTGGTCTTGATCGTGCGCAGCGATGCCACGAAGTAGAGCGTGAGCACGGAGATGATGACGAAGCTCGATACCGCGCCGACGAGTCCGAAACCGACCTTGAGCACCCCACCGGAGATCGCCAGGAACGAGGAGAGCGTGGTGAGGGAGTGGATGCCCTCATCCACTGCGGCCGAGAGGTCCACCCCGAGGTTCTCTTCAAGTCCGAGGTACCACCCGCTCGATTGGATCTCCTTGAGGGTCGCGGGCGCATCCTCGATGACAGCCGCGAGCTGCCGGACGGTGGCGGGGACGAGGAGCACAAGTATGGCGATCACCACGGCGAGGAACGCGACGGCGACGATCGCGACCCCGATCGGACGGCGCACGCCGCGCTTCTCGAGTGTCCGGACCGCCGGATCAAGACCCAGCGCGAGGAATGCGCCGAGGAAGATGGACGTGAGCACAGTCGATATGCCGGCGACCGTCGCGCCCAGGGCGACAGCCAGCAGTACGCCCAGCGCGACGCTGAAACCCGAGAGCAGCGGGTGCGCCGGAATCACTCGTTGCAGTCGTCGCCACCTCGTGGTCGTGATGACCTCGGGGTCCTCCTCGTGCTGCTCCGCTCCCTCCATGCAAGCACCTTATGTGGACCTCCAGAAGCCCGATGGCCGCGCTCACCCGCTTCTGGTGAGACGCGGCCGTTCCGAAGCGCTCGCCCCGTCGGGGTGAGGGCCCGACGTACCTCGGCTGCGCGCAGTGCCAAGATCACGAGGAAAGTACTCAACGAGAGGAGTCCGCTGTGTCCCTATGGGAAAGCTTCTGGTCCATCATCTGGTGGTTCTTCTGGGCGTTCGTGTTCATCTCCTACCTGATGATCCTGTTCAACATCATCGCGGACCTGTTCCGCGACCACGCGCTCAACGGCTGGTTCAAGGCGCTGTGGATGATCTTCTTGGTCTTCGTGCCGTTCCTCACCGCACTCGTCTACCTCGTTGCCAGAGGCAGGGGCATGTCTGAGAGGAACGCATCAGTAGCCAGGGCTCAGCAGCACGAGGCGGACTCCTACATCCGCAGCGTCGCCGGCGTCAGCCCCAGCGACGAGATCGACAAGGCCGCCCGGCTTCTGGCCGCCGGGACGATCACAGATGACGAATTCGCGGCGATCAAGGCGCGGGCGTTGGCCTGAGCTTGCTGCTGGGGCGGTCGGGACGATGCCGGCGCTCGGGGATCTCGAGGTCCTCGTCGTGCAGGTCAGCGCCGATCGTCCCAGCCCGGCCGTGCTCGAGGCGCTCCTGCATGAGGTCGAATCGGGCGCTCTGCGTCTGATCGACTTCCTGCTCGTGCACCGTCGGAGCCGACATGGCTTTGACGTGACAGAGGTCGATGACGCGGACTTCACCCTCGCGGGTCTCTCTCTCCATGTGCCTGGACTCGTCGGATCGGAGGACGCTCGACGCATCGCGGCAGAGCTGCCCCTCTACGCCTGGGCCGCTGTCATCCTCATCGAGCCGATCGGCGGTCGCGGCCGCTCGGACCGCCTAGTCCGAATGGGGCACCCCATCACGGCGCGCTTCCACGTCCCTTCGTCGCGGGCCAACTCCGTGTGGGCCCGTGCGCGTCGGGTCAGATGATCAGAGCGTCGTCCGCACGGCCTCGCGGCGGGATGACACACCGAGCTTGCGATAGATCGAACGCTGATGAGTCTTCACGGTGTTGATCGACAACGCCAGATCACGGGCGATCTCCGGCAGGGTGCGAGCGGTCTGCAGCTGCCGGAACACGTCGCGCTCGCGCTCTGAGAGCGCGTCGGCGATGGAGCCCGCCGCGTTGGTCGCGAGGCAGCGGCCGATGAAATCCTCGAAGTGCGTTCCATGGTGCACGTGCTCGCTCAGCAGTCGCCGCACCGCCGTCTCGCGGGGGCCGAAGGGATGGCGGACGCCCTCGCCGGCCGCGACCATGATCGCTGCCTCGCACAGATCGTGCGCTGCATCGTGGTCCCCGGCATCGCGTCGCATCACTGCGGCGGTGATCAGCATCGACGACTTCACGTAGGAGACCTCTGCGAAGATCCGCAGCGAACGCAGCATCTCCAATGCGGTGGCATAGTCGCCGGAACGCCGGAGCACGCCTGCGAGGGCGACCGCGACGACGGGAAGATCGGGGATGGAAAGGTGCCGTTGGGCGATGCGCACAGCCCGGTCACTGTTGCCGACGGCTTCCTCCAGGACAGCGATGGCGGACTCGCGGAGGATCGGCCACGCGATGCCATGGAGGACTTCCAGCGGAATGTCCTGAACGCCGATGGCGGCTCTTCGGCATGCCGCCGTGTCACCGGTCTCTGCTGTCGCATACGCGAGCATCATCCTCGCGATCGCTGTGAAAGACGAGTCGTGCGAGCTGTTGTGGAGCACATCGTCGAACTCCACTATGGCGGCATCGGAATCTCCCGACCAATACTGGAGGAATCCGGCCGCTGCTGCCGTGCTGCCGCTCGCAAAGCCTGTCGCGGCGGGCAGAGACGGTTCGATGCTGGTGATCCGACCCAGCGTCTTGGACGCGTTGACGAAGTGTCCGGCCCATGTCTGAGCGAACGCGAGGTGGCCCAGTGCGCGATTCCGAAGCGCCGGGTCACCCGCTGCCTCGACCTCGCGGGCGGCAGCTGCGAAGTACTCGATGGGAAGGCCGGGGTTCACGGGATGACGCACCTGCGCCCATCCGAGGAGATCGTTCATCGCGGCACGGTCGTCGATGGAACCCGCGTTGGAACGGGTCAGAACGGATCGGAGGGTGCCGTTCGCCGCCTCGGCACGTTCTCGTCCGTCCGCGATGAAGAGCTGTCCGATGGATGCCGTGGCCACGACGTCCTGCGACGCAGCCGTATGCGAGAACATCGCTTCGGCCCTGGCGAGCAGTTCTCTGGCGAGATGGTGATCGCCCAGCACATCAGTGGCGCACGCCCGAACGATGAGAAGTTCCGCATCGTCCGGAAAATGCCCCAGGAGTTCGGTGGCGATACGCTCGACGTCCCCGGAGCGTGTTCCCATCACGAGCCGCAACCAGTACCTCAGCAGCGTGTCTCTTGCCACAGGTGCCGCTCCGGCTCGCAGCGAATGAGCGGCCGACGCGAGCGGGTCCGTCCCCTCCAGGGAACGCGCTGCCCGTTTGTGACACTCGACCACACGGCGAGGAACCCGCCGAGCGATCGCCACGCACTGTCTGGCGAAAGACGTGTGCCAACGGTAGGTGACTTCTTGCTCACCGTCGAAACGGTCGAGGAAGAGGCCGAGCTTCACGCACTCTTCAAGAAGAGCTGGGGCATCCTCGCGTCCGCTCACCGCTGTCGCGAGATCGGTGGTGAGCTCAACGCAGACAGAGGTGTCGAGCACGAACTCGACGATCTCCGGCGGCACCGCGCTCAGGATGTGATCGCGCACGTAGTCACCGAGGAAGGCAGTTCGATCGACGGCGCCCGAGGAGGGCTGAGCTTTGCCGATCGCGATCAGTTGGACAGCGACGGGCCAACCGTTCGTCTCCTCCAGGATGGCCTGAGCGTCGAGGTCGTTCGTGCCTGTCCCGGCAACCTTCTCGATCTCGGCACGCGTGAATCGTAGGATCTCAGATCCTACGAATGCGTCAGGGTCGGTGAGGTGCTCTCGAGAAAGCGTGATGTCGAGCAAGGTCGTTCCTACGAGCATGAGATGCAAGTTGTCCGGGGGGTGCTCG
>NZ_JBLVOB010000001.1:43796-63843 GCF_053543555.1 Microbacterium xerophyticum
TCCCGAGCCCCCCCCGACGCCAATGCTCTCCCGCCCGCTGCGCGTCGTCCACGATGAGGGAGACCGGTTGATCGAAACCATCGAGCCAGTCGCAGATCGCCGCATACGCCCGTGCAGGATCCGGTGCTGTCCGCGGCAGAGTCAGGGGCAGTCCCGACCGCTCGGCGCCGGTGTGCAGCGCATCGATCACGCCTTGCGCGAGCGACGAAGGATCGGCGTCGGACGCGCTCAGCGCCAGCCACGAACGAAAGGGCCGGCTGGTGGCCCATTCAGCGACCGCCGTCGTCTTGCCATAGCCGCTCGGTGCACTCACCACGCTCAGGTGCCTGCCCGCTGCGGCAGTGTTCAGCGCATCCTGCACTCTGGCCCGGAGCACAGCCGCCGGCTGCCGCTCGGGCGGCCGGAACCTCACTGCCGGAACCGGACGTGCCAGGCGCTGGGGAGGAGCCATGACCTCAACCTAGCGATGCCAAGCACCGGACGACAAGGTTCTCCGGTCCGCGAGGACCCCCCCACGACGGCTATTCTTCGGAACCGCCCAGCTCGACGATGACCTTGTGAATGCTTCCGTTGTAACGGAAGGGCACGTCGTAGTCACGAACCGTAGGCGTACCGGAGTTCTCGCCGATATCGAGCGTCTCATCCGCGGAGAACCGCACCGGTACCGTCTCGTCGACTCGCGTTCGAGCGACCTCCTCGCCGTCAACGGTGAGGATCGCGTTCGCGCCGCTGCCCGGCGCTCCACCGTCGTACTCGAATTGAACAGCAAGCGTATGCTCACCCTCTGCGATCGTCGTGCTCGATTCAGCGGTGTACTTGTGCTCGGGGTAGTGCGAGCGCGCGTAGGAGAAGCGAAGACGCCCGTCGAGCAGGTACAGAGCGAGACCTCCGAACCAGCCGCCCTGTGTCAACAGCATTCCGTTGCCGCCGGATGCAGGGACCGTGGCGTGCGCAGTGATGCTGAAGGAGGTGTTCTTCAGGTTCGGTGCCATTCCCTCGGTGATTCGGCTGGTCCCCGGGTAGTACACGTAATTGGTCCGGCCGACGTTGTGCTGGGGTCGGTTCTCCGGCCGCAGACGCTCGATGTAACGGTCATCGAGTGGAAGGACCTGGTTCTTGCGCGCTTCCTCCAGGAACAGTTGACGGAGCTCATCAAGCTTCTCCGGATGCTCTGCCGCAAGATTTCGCGACTGAGTGAAGTCCTCTGTGAGGTTGTAGAGTTCCCATTCGTACTCCGCGAACGGGTCTCGGGTCGTGTCTCCCATACCCACCCAGGGCAGCCGCTTGGGCGCGGTGTTCGCGATCCAACCCTCGTGGTAGATGCCCTGGTTCGCTATCACTTCGAAATACTGCGTCGTGTGCTTCTCGGGGGCCGCGGGATCCTCGAACGTGGCCGTGAGGCTGGCACCGTTCAAGGGCAGTTGCTCGACGCCGTTGATGGTGTCGGGCATCGGGACCCCCGCTGCTTCGAGCACGGTCGGCACGATGTCTGTGATGTGGGTGAACTGAGATCGCAGTCCGCCGACGTCGGCGATCTGCTCAGGCCACGCCACAACCATCGACGTCCGCGATCCACCCAGATGGGAAGCGATCTTCTTGTCCCACTGGTACGGCGTGTTCATCGCGTGCGCCCAGCCGTGCGAGAAGTGATTCTGGAACCACATGCCGCCGAACTCCTCCATGTTCTCGACCATGTACTCTTCCCGGTCGACGACGCCGTTGACGAGCACTCCGATCTCGCTCGTGAAGCCATGGCCGGTGGGGTCTTCGGCGCTGGAGCCGTTGTCACCCTGGACGTAGATGATGAGGGTGTTCTCGAGTTCACCCATCTCCTCGATCGCGTCGACGACGCGCCCCACCTGGTGATCGCAATGCGAGAGGGCTGCCGCGTAGCATTCCATCTCTCGCGCGCACACCCGCTTCATGTCTTCGGATAGGTCGTCCCACCGGCGGTAGTGCTCCGGGGTGGGATTCAGAACGGAGTCCGCGGGGATGACGCCGAGTTCCTTCTGACGTTCGAAGGTGCGCTTGCGCTGTTCGTCCCAGCCATGGTCGAACTCGCCGGCGAACTTGTCGATCCACTCCTGCGGCGCGTGGTGCGGAGCGTGTGCCGTCCCGGGTGCGTAGTAGGCGAAGAAGGGCTTGTCCGGGCGGACGGACTTCTGTGTGCGGATCCACGACACAGCGTGGTCCGCCAGATCCTTGTCGAGGTGATAATCGTCATCGTCCAGATAGGGATCGACCGGGATCGTGTTCTCGAACACCGCAGGACGGAACTGGTGGGCATCCGCTCCGAGGAATCCGTAGAAGTACTCGAACCCCAGGCCCGTCGGCCACAGGGTGAAAGGTCCCGCCGGTGTCGTCAGCCAATCCGGGACGTTGTGGTTCTTGCCGAACCATGCGGTGCCGTACCCGTTGGCGGTCAGAATCTCTCCGATCGTCCCCACGCTCTGCGAGACGATGCTGTGGTAACCAGGGAACGGTGTCGAGAACTCCATGATGATGCCGGTGGAGGCCACATGATGGTTCCGCCCGGTGAGAAGCGCGGCACGTGACGGTGAGCACAGAGCTGTCGTGTGGAAGCGGTTATAGCGAAGCCCACGATCCGCGAGCTTCGCGTAGGTCGGAGTCGGGATCGGGCCTCCGAAGACGTCACTCGCGCCGAACCCGACGTCGTCCGTCATGACGATGAGGACGTTGGGTGCGCCGTCCGGCGCTTTGACCTCGCGCGGCCATTCGATGGGGTCGGAATCCTCGATGGAACGTCCGATATGTCCCACGGTCTGAAGCGCGCTGATGGGAAGCCGTGAGCGGTCGGGCCAATCCTGCGTCTGAGCGGTCATGGCCAATTCTCGACACAGCCTCTGAAGCCGCACAAGGATGTGCCGCTCGATTCAGGCGCCTGCTCACCCCTAGAGGGTGAGCACCGAGGCGCCAGGACATCGTGTCGACTCGATCTCGAACCGTGAGGTCGTTCAGCCGGCGGAAGCAGCGTCGGCGATCGTCGGATCGGCCGCCGCCTCAGAAGGATCGAACGCGGCGCCGCCGATCATGAATATCCCGCGCTGCGGCATCCAGAAGTCCCCGAGCCTGGTCTGCCGAGGCAACCGTTCGACGGTTCCGAGATCCTCACCACCGATCGATGCCTGCGACGACTCGACGACCCACATGCGTTGCAGTCTGGCCTTGAACAACTGCTCGTTCGGAGTCTTCCCCGTCATCCCGATCCGGCCGGCGCGAAGTGACGGGCCGGCGACGGCGCCGAGCGCGGAGAGGAATGCTTCGCTCTGCCACAGCCGTGCAGGCAGCGAGCCGGCGACGCGCGACATCATGCGCGTCATCGGTGTGGCGGCGAGCGTGACCGACCAGCGCAGATCGATCTCGTCGCCGATGGTCACGACGAAGGTGCGCTCGCCGGTCCAGTCGACATCGATCCTGTGCACGGAAGTGGACTCCAACGCGCGCCCGAAATAGCGAGGACAGGAGAATTCCGCGTCGACGGTCGTGTAGATCGTCCACGCCTCCGCAGGAGTGCGCACCCAGACCGACGTGTACCCCGGGCCGATCGACGTGACGGGGAACCGCCGAAGACCCAGCACGTGGCCGGAGCTGAAGGGCAGGCTCATGAGCGCGTAGCCGGTGAACCGTTCGGCGGTGCCGGGTGCGAGCTCGGAGCTGACCTCCGCCTGAGCGACCAGAGTTCGAACACTGTCCATAGTGTCCTCCAGACCACACGATACTCGCGTCCGCGACCGAACGGCAGGTCGATTCGTGCGCGGCCGGGAGCGGATCGCACCGCCGCGGGATAGTCTCATCCTTGCCACGCAATGACGTGATCTCTGGGGAGGGTGGGCATCGGCATGAGCACTGCGACGACCTCGAGCCCGCGCTCCCGCATCGCCGCTCTCGTGGTGGGAATCGTGGCCACGGTCGCCTTCGTCAGCATCAGGCTGATCGTCGCCGCATCCGATCACGAACCCCTGGCGATCGACATCTGGTGGCACGACCGGATGGTCACCGATCGCAGCGACGTGTGGGTCGCCGTCGCGTGGGTGCCGGCGGTCGTCGGCGGCACGCTCGGCATGATCCTCATCGGCGCAGTGCTGGTCGCGTTGTTCCTCTGGCGCCGGCGACGAGCGGATGCTGCCACGCTGGCGGCGGCGATGGTCGTGGTCGTCGCGATCGGGGCGACGATGGCCGCGATCATCGGCCGCACCCGCCCCGAGGACTCGCTCGCGGAGAGCGTGGCGACTTCGTTCCCATCCGGGCACACCGCGGTCGCGACGACGGTGTGCATCGTCCTCGGACTCCTGCTCCGGCGCTGGTGGGTGTGGATCATCGGCGCGGTATGGGTGCTCACGATGATGTGGAGTCGCACCTACCTGCACGCGCACTGGTTCAGCGATGTCGTGGCCGGGCTGCTCGAAGGCATCGCGGTGCCGACCTTCGTCTGGGTCGCATCCGAGGCCGTCCGCGATCGTCATGCCACCCGCCGTGCCGCGGCCTTATTCAGTGAACAACCGACCGAAAGTGTTCCGAACCCATGAATGCTCACGATTCAGCCGCGTCGGCCGCCAGGTCGGCCCAGGACTCCACCGTGTTCCGGCTTCTCGCGCGCATCGGCTACGTCCTGCTCGGCATCCTGCACATCCTGATCGGAGCGATCGCCGTCTCCATCGCCACGGGCGGCGGGGGAGGCGATGCCGATCAGGGAGGTGCGATGCAGCAGATCCAGCGATCGCCCGCAGGGGTCGTGCTGCTGTGGCTCATCGTCCTCGGACTGGTGGCCCTCGCGATCTGGCAGATCGCCGAAGCTGTCGTGGAGCGCGACCCTGATACGAAGAAGAAGTGGGGGTACCGGGTCAAGTTCATCGGCACAGCGCTCGCCTACATAGCCATCGCCTGGACCGCTCTCACCTACGCTCTCGGCGGGCAGTCGCAGTCATCCGAATCGTCCCAGTCGCTCAGTGCTCAGCTGTTGGCCGCGCCCGCGGGCGTCGCGGTTCTCGTGCTGCTCGGACTGGTCGTCACGGCGATCGGCGTCGCCTTCGTCGTGCGCGGCATCACTCGGGCCTTCAAGAAGAACCTCGACCTCCCCTCGGGGGCGGCGCGATCCGGAATCGTCACCTTCGGGGTCGTCGGATACGTCGCGAAGGGCATCGCAGTCGCGGTGGCCGGTGTGCTCTTCGTGGTCGCCGCGCTCACGCACGACCCCGAGGCCGCCGGGGGACTGGACTCCGCCCTGCGCACGCTGGCCGGACTTCCGTTCGGCGCCGTCATCCTGTGGACCGTGGGCGCCGGCCTCGTGCTCTACGGCCTGTTCTGCGTCGCACGTGCCCGCTACGCCCGGATGTGAGTCGGGTCAGGCGTCGGGCTGGTCGAACACGTAGAACGCGTTGCCGTCCGTGTCGGCGAACCCGGCCACCGAGCCGCCGGGGATCGCATAGCTGGGGATCGTGAGCGTCACGCCGTCGTGCTCCGAGATCCATGCGTCGAGGTCGTCGACCAGATACATGGGACCCGCGGGCTGGTCGGTCGTGGACAGCATCACCTTCGCGACGCGGCCCGGTAGCCAGAACGCCACCGTCTTCTCGCCGTCGCGCCACGCCTCCTCCCAGCCCAGCACGTCTCGGTAGAACGGCGCCGCGGCCGCAGGATCGGCGGTCGGTTCGTACAGGAACGTCAGTTTCACCACGGCCTCCGTGTCTTGGGTGTTCGCGTCCAGTGGGAATCTAGCCGGTGACCGCGTGCGTGGCTACCTGTTCGTTCCTCTCGGAGGGGCCTCACATGCATCCCCGCTGCGTCGTCGGATCATCAGAGACATGCATGACGCACGCGTGGAACACTGAGCTGCGCGCAATCAAGGGAGAAGGCAAGGACATGACGACAGTGAATCTCAGCAAGACGAACCAGGTCGCATACCGGCAGGTGCTCGAACTGGACGGGCAGGTGACGGAGGCGCTTGCGGATGCGGGCGTCGACGAGAAGCTCGTCGAGTTGGTGAAGGTGCGGGTCTCCCAATTGAACGGATGCGCGTACTGCCTGCGCCTGCACACGCGCGGTGCGCTGGAGAAGGGCGAGTCGACCGATCGGCTCGCAGTCGTCGCCGCATGGTGGGAGTCGCAGTACTTCTCCGCCACGGACCGGGCGGCACTCGGCCTCGCGGAAGAAGTGACGAAGATGTCCGTCCCTGAGCGTTCGGACTGGGACGACGGCTCGCTCACCCCCGAGCAGATCTCGGCGATCAGCTGGCTCGCGATCGTGACGGGCGTGTGGAATCGCGTCGCCGTGCGCAGTCACTACCCCGTGGCGCCCTGAACCTCGGCGCCGCATCGCGTCGGCGTCAGGGCCGCCGCGGACCCGGGCCGGGCTGTGGTTGCAACAGCGTCGCGATAGACCTCAGCGTGCCTTCGAGCTCGACGGACGGCTCGAGCAGCCACTGGATCTGAAGGCCATCGGATGCCGCGACGACGAGCGCCGCGAGATGCTCGGCCGGGACGTCGTCGCGGATGCTGCCATCCTCCTGCTGCGCCCGGAAGCTCGTCGTTAGCTCGCTGCGCACGCGCTCGAAGCGCGCCGAGAAGAATTCGCGGCTGACCTCGCTGCTGCTCTCGAGTGCCGCGGCGACCAGCGTGGAGTACAGCTGCACGAGCCCTGGCACCTCGACGTTCTTGACCGCGGCATCCGCCATCGAATCGACGCCGCGGACGGGCAGGGGGGCGCCCTCTGCGTGCCGCGCCGCATCGGCCGCGGCACGCTGCGCCTCGGCGTGCGCGTAGACCGCGACGAGCAGCTGCTCCCGCGAGTCGAAGTAGTGCAGAAGCGCGGCGTGCGAGACACCGATCGCCTCGGCGATGCGCCGCAGGGACGTGCCGTCGGCGCCTCGTTCGCGGAACACCTCGATCGCGCGATCCAGGATCTCCTGCCGTCGGGCGACGCCCTTGGCATGCGCTCCGCGGCGTCCGATCACCGGCTCTGACTCCATACGAGACAACATATCCGAGAGTCGCCGACAATTAACCTCCATGTGGAGGTTTTGTGATAATCTCGTCGCATCCGCGCCTCGCGCACCCCTCCACAACGACGTACGAAGGAAGAATCATGGCTCTGCCCCTCGCCTCAGTGCAGCTGTACTCGCTCGCGAGCGAGTTCTCGGCCGACATGCACGGCTCACTCGAACGGCTCGCCGCGATCGGGTTCACGACGGTGGAGGCGTTCGACTTCGTCGGCCGTCCGGCCGAGATCCGCTCGGCGTTCGACGCGACGGGCATCGCGGCCTCGACCGGCCACGCGCCGCTGCTGTCGGATGAGCTCTGGACGCCGGACGGTGCGATCCCCACGCCCAAGCCCGAGATCGTCTTCGAGGCGGCGGCCGCCATCGGCATGACGACCGTCTTCGACCCGTTCGTCGCGCCGGATCGCTGGCTCACGGAAGACGGCGTCGCCGACATCGCGGAGCGCCTCAACCGGGCCGCAGACGTCGCGGCGACCTTCGGGCTGTCGGTCGGTTACCACAACCATGCTCAGGAGTTCGTGGCGTCGTTCGGCGACCAGAGCGCGTACGAGCGCTTCATCGAGCTCACCGACGAGCGCGTGCAGATCGAGCTCGACCTGTTCTGGGCGCAGACCGGCGGGCAGGACGTCACGGCTCTGACGGCACGCCTCGCAGGCCGCTTGACCGCCGTGCACGTGAAGGACGGCATCATCCCCGTTGTGAACCCCTGGGGCCCCGACGGGGCGAAGTTCTCGTCGGACAGCCTCGACCAGCGGCATCCGGGAACGGGCGATGTTCCGCTCGCAGAGGCGCTGCGCGCCAACGACAACATCGCGTACGCCGTGATCGAGTACGACCACGCGCCGGGTGACGTCTTCGACGACATCGCGGCCGGGTTCACCTTCCTGAAGGACGGCGGGTTCGTCGCATGAGCGCGCCGCTGGGCGTCGGCATCATCGGCACGGGTGTCATCAGCCAGACCTACCTCGAGAACCTCACCTCGTTCCCCGACGTGCGCGTCGTCGCCGTCGGCGACCTGATCCCCGACCGCGCCCGCGCGAAGGCCGAAGAGCACGGTGTGCCGGTGTGGGGTGACGCGGATGCTGTGCTGTCGCACCCCGACGTCGACCTCGTCGTGAACCTCACCATCCCCGCCACGCACATCGAGATCTCCTCTCGCGCCGTCGCCGCGGGCAAGCACGTGTGGACCGAGAAGCCGATCGGAATGGACCGCGAGAGCACGCTGGCGCTGCTTCGTGAAGCGGATGCCGCGGGCGTGCGCATCGGGTCGGCACCGGACACGATCCTCGGACCGGGCTTCCAGACCGCCAAGCGCGCGATCGCCGAGGGCATCATCGGCACCCCGCAGTTCGTGCACACCGCGTTCCAGACGCAGGGCCCCGACCTGTGGCATCCGGAACCTGCTTTCCTGTTCGCCGCCGGCGCCGGCCCGTTGCTCGACATGGGGCCGTACTACTTCTCGGCACTGGTCAGCCTGCTCGGACCGATCGCCGGTGTCGCGGCGCGCGGATCGCGCTGGCGCACCGAGCGGCAGATCCACACCGGGCCGCGTGCGGGGGAGAGCTTCTCCGTCGAGGTGCCCTCGACCGTGCAGGTGCTCTCGACCTTTGAAGGCGGCCAGCAGGGCACGCACCTGCTGAGCTTCGACTCGGCGCTCGAGCGGCACGGCGTCATCGAGATCCACGGCAGCGAGGGCACGCTGGTGATGCCCGACCCGAACACGTTCTCGGGCCGCACCGCCTACGTCAAGCCGCTCGGCGTGCTGCGCGACGGCATGTCGACGACGCAGGAGTGGATCGACATCGAGGAGCAGGGCACGGTCGTCGGCCGAGGTCTCGGCGTGCTCGACATGGCGCGCGCCATCGCGGCGGATCGCCCGCACATCGCCACCGGTGAGCTCGGCTACCACGTGCTCGACGTGCTGCTGTCGGCGCAGGATTCGGCGGCGTCTGGCCAGTACCTCGAGATCGAGAGCACGGTCGGCGAGGTTCCGGTGATGCCGGCCGACTTCGATCCGTTCGCGGCGACGCTCGGCTAGGCGCTCGGCGCCCCTCTGCGGGCGTTGAAAGGAGGAAAGTGTCGGTCAGGCACTTTCCTTCTTTCATGCGGCGTCGGTCGTGTGTGGAGACCCGCGAGCCCGCGTGTCAACGGGGTGGATCCGGAGAGCTGGACGATCAGATCGCCGCCGCGAGCCAGTCGCGCGAGCGGCCGAGCAGGCGGCGGGAGACCACTGCATCCGGCGCCCAGCCCTCGAAACTGTGAGGGCCGCCCGGCGTGACGTCGAGCGTCACCTCGACTCCGGCAGACTCCAGACGGCGCGCGTAGGCGACGTCCTCATCGAGGAAGAGATCGAGGTCGCCGACACTGATCCACGTCGGCGGGAGTCCGCTCAGATCCTCTCGTCGTGCCGGCGCCGCGTACTCGCTCACGCCTTCGCTGCCCGGTTCGACGCCCAGGTAGGCCGCCCACCCGTATCGGTTCGAGCGGTTGTCCCACACCCAGTGCTCGACAGGATCGAGCTCGCGTCGCGTCGCCGTGCGGTCGTCGAGCATGGGGGCGAACAGCCATTGCGCGACCGGTTGCACGCCCCCTCGATCGTGCAACCGCAGCGCGAGCGATGCGGCGAGTGCCCCGCCGGCGCTGCCGCCTCCGATCGCGATCCGATGCGGATCGATTCCGAGATGGCGGGCATGGTCGAGCATCCAGTCCCACGTCGCGAGGACGTCCTCGTGCGCAGCAGGATATGGATGCTCCGGTGCGAGCCGATACTCAGCGGAGATCACGGTGATCCCGAGCTCGCGCGCCGTCTCACCGCAGAAGCGATCGTCCATGACGGCGCTGCCCAGGATGAGTCCGCCGCCGTGGATCCACAGCAGCGCCGCATCCGAGGTCTGCTCGACGGGCCGATACACGCGTGCGCGCAGAGAACCCGCGTGCATCTTCGTCATGGATACGCCGGTCGTCGCGGCCCCCGGCAGGAAACGGACGCCGATGCGCACCAGCATCCGGCCCCACCGCGTGTGGCTGGGCAACTCGATCTGTCCGCGCCGCGCAATCCGCACCTCGGGGTCGACGCGCTCGAGATCCATCAGCGCGCGGAACGCCCGGCATTCGCCGCGGCGAGCAACCCGTCGATCATCTCCGTCGTGATCGGCATGCCGCCATACCCCGGGAGTCGACCGACGGGGAACGACGCCATCAGCTTCATCATGACCTCGTCCTGCAGCACGCTCTCGATTCCCGGCATCTGCGGCGACATCGAGACCACCACCTGCTGGATGAGCTGCGCGGCGATCGGATCGGCGAGTACTTCTTCGAGAGACGATTCGCGGCTCAGCGGCGGACGGGGCGCATCGGGCTCGATCGCGAGCGTCGCGGTCGATCGGATGTCGCGACTCGATGCCGCGACCTCGAACACGTGCACGCCACCCTCGACGAACCAGCTGTCGGATGCGACATCCCAGTGCGCGAGATCCGCGCGGGGGATCACCAGCTCGACTTCTGCCGACTGACCCGCCGCGAGTTCGATCGAGCGGAACGCCTTCAGCTCTCTCGGTGCTCGCACGACTCGGGAGCCCGGCACGGAGACGTACACCTGCACGACTTCGCGTCCGGTCCGGTCGCCGTCGTTGCGGATCGGAAGGCTGATCACGACGTCGCCGTCGCGCTCCACCGCCTGCGCGTCGTCGTAACGGAACGACGTGTACGACAGTCCGTGCCCGAACGGGAACGCCACGTCGACGCGCTTCGCGTCGTACCAGCGGTAGCCGACCAGCAGACCCTCGCCGTAGAGGACATGGCCGTTCTCTCCGGGGAAGTTGCCGAACGATGCGGTGTCCTCCAGGCGCAGCGGGATCGTCTCTGCCAGCCTGCCGGACGGGTTCGTGACGCCGAACAGCACATCGGCCGTCGCGCCGCCACCGGCCTGGCCGAGCAGTGCGCCGTCGAGGATGGCCGGGACCCGATCGGCGAACGGAAGCGCGACGACCCCGCCGTGCGACAGCACGACCACGGTGCGCGGGTTCGCCGCCAGGACGGCGTCGAGCACGTCGAGCTGAGCGGCTGGAAGGTCTATGTGCTCCCGGTCGAAGCCTTCCGATTCCGCAGAGTCGGGAAGTCCGAGGAACACCACCGCGACATCGGAGGATGCCGCGGTCAGCGCCGCACTCTCTCGCAGCTCGTCATCGTCGTCGCCCTCGCCGGTGCTGTCGATGCGGAAACCGGGGGCATATGCCACATCGGAGGAAAGAACGCGTATCTCGTCCAGCGCATTGTCGAGGCGTGTGGGGTGGATGAGGGACGAACCCGCACCTTGATACCGCGGCTTCTCAGCGAACTCGCCGATCACGGCGATTCGGGCACCCGCCGAGAGCGGCAGGAGAGACTCGTCGTTCTTGAGCAGCACGAGGCAGCGCGCGGCCACCTCGCGCGCCAGCCGGTGATGCTCGTCCACATCGAGTAGCCCCGTCGCCTTCGGGCGCCGACTCGACTTCCGGACCAGTTCGAGCACGCGATCCACCGAGGTATCGAGCACCTCGACATCGAGAGCATCCGTTTCGACGGCAGCGACGATCTGCGCATCTGTGCGTCCGTCGCTGCCGGGCATCTCGAGATCGAGGCCCGCTTCGAGCCCTGCGACGCGGTCATCGACGGCTCCCCAGTCGGACACGACGAGACCATCGAAACCCCAGTCGTCTCTGAGGACTTCCGTGAGCAGCCAGCGGTTCTCCGATGCGTAGACGCCGTTGATGCGGTTGTACGAGCACATCACGGTCCACGGCTGCGCCTGCTTCACGACGCGCTCGAATCCGCGCAGGTAGATCTCCCGCAGCGGACGGGTGGCGATGTCCGCCGACACCCGCATTCGATCGGTCTCCTGGTTGTTGGCGGCGAAATGCTTGAGCGAGGAGCCGATCCCCTGGGACTGGATGCCCGCGACCATCGCGGCGCCCAGCGCACCCGAGACGAGGGGATCCTCGGAGAAGTACTCGAAGTTGCGGCCGCACAGCGGCGATCGCTTGATGTTGATCCCCGGGCCGAGCAGTACGGCGACATCCTCGATAGACGCCTCCGTTCCGAGCGCGACGCCGACGCGCTCGACCAGGTCGACATCGAAGCTGGCGGCGAGAGCCACCGCGGGTGGGAAGCAGGTCGCCGGGATGCTGTCGCCGAGTCCGAGGTGATCGCCGCCGACCTGTTGCTTGCGCACGCCATGCGGTCCGTCGGTCATCATCACGGAGGGGATACCGATGCGGTCGATCGGCTTGGTGCGCCACACGTCCGCGCCACTCGTGAGCGCGGCCTTCTCGGTCAGCGTGAGGTCAGAGGAGGAGACGGGAATGGACGGAGTCATGAGCAGTCCTTCGATCGGGGGATACGGGGTGCGGTCGAACGCACGGATTCAGCGCACGGAGCGGATGGGAAGGACGGCAAGGGCGCCGAGCACGCACAGGGCGATCGCCGTCGGGAACAGCCAGACGTAGCCGACCGTGAGGACTATGGCGCCGGCGACTGCCGGCGCGAGGCTCTGCGGCAGCGTGATCGCCATGTTCACGATGCCGAGGTCTTTGCCGAACGAACTCGCGCTGGGCAGCACTTCGCTCATCAGTACGGAGTCGACCGATTGGAAGACGCCGTACGCCAGCCCGCCGATCGCGAAGGTGATGATCATTCCGGTGGCTGTCGGAAGGAGGATCGGGGTGAGCATGGCTGCCGCGAACAGCAGCCCGGAGGCGACGATGAAGATCTTCCGTCGCCGGAACCTGTCGGACAGCGGGCCGCTGAGTGTCGTGGCGATCACCGCGCCCGGTGCGCTGGCGAGAGCGAGCAGCGGAACGGTGGCGGTGGCCTCGGCTGTGCCGAGTCGGATGTAGTCGGCGAGCACGTAGAGCAGGTAGCCGCCGGCGACGATGTAGTACGCGAGATTGAGGAGGAATCGTCCGGTGAACGCCCAGAAGAAGTCCGGGTGCCGGCGCGGGTTCACCCAGAACGTCGTCACGAACGTGCGGAGTGAGAACGGTTCACGTTCGAGCGTCTCACTCGAACGGTCGCGGTTCACGGCGTTGAACAGGACGAACATCACCACTCCGAGAGCCGCGAGGATGAGGTACGCCAACGGAATGGCTCCGCTCATCGTCGCGCCGAAGAACTGACCGCCCAGCAGCCCGATGAGTGTACCGAGGCCGCTGAGAGCCGAGAAGCTGCCTCGCGCCAGCCGGGGGATGCGGTCGGGCATGATCGCGCCGAGCGGCGACTGCGCGAAGTTGTACGCGATCGAGACGGCGATCCAGGCCAGGATCACGCCGACAAGGGTGGTCTGGAAGCCGAGGACGATGAGCAGGATGCCGCCGAGCACGGCGCCGATGATCATCCATGGCGCGCGACGGCCGAAGCGCGAGCGCGTGCGGTCGGAGATGAGACCGGCGACGGGTTGCGCGAGCATCGAGAAGACGGCGCCGAGGGTGGTGACGACTGCGAGGTTGGCGACCTTGTTCGCCGGGTCGAGTTGCTCGACCTGCAGCGCGAGCAGGATGCCGGGAACCGCGCCCCACACGGCGAAGATCGCCATGTAGGTCGGGGCCAGCCACACCAGCAGCCGGAGCAGGGGGCCGCGCAGTTTCACCGGACCCTGGTAGGTGCCGTCCAGCAGGTGGGGGACCGTCTCCGCGGGCGTCGTCGTCGACATTGGCGTCCTTCTCTCATGGTCGCGCAGTGCGGCGACGAAAACAGTCTGCCAGTCTGTTTTGGTTTTCGCAATCCTCCTGTTTACTCGAAGCATGGCCAAAAGAGGTTCCTACGCGAAAAGTGAGGCACGACGTGATGAGATCGTGCGCAAGGCGCTAGAGGTGATCGATGCGGAGGGGTATGCCGCGGCATCCGTCACTCGCATCGCCGAGGCGGCGGGAATCAGCAAGACCGGAGTGCTCCACCATTTCGGAACCAAGGAGAATCTGTTCACCGAAGTGCTGCGGCTGAGGGACGATCTCGACGATCCGGAGTTCCGGCATCCGGATGCCACCCTCTCCGAGATGGAAACCGCCTATCTGCAGATCGTCGAGCGCAACTCGCGGATCCCGGGCATGGTGGAACTGTTCACCCGCCTGTCGATCGAGGCCGCCGACCCGGCCCACCCCGCGCACGACTTCTTCCTGCGTCGTGAGGCGGACATCGGCGGGCGCGTCGCCGAGACCGTCGCGCGCTCGCTCGGCGAGAGGCACAAGGGTGCGGTCGATCCCGACATGGTCGCCTTGATCCTGCTCGCCGCGACGGACGGGCTGCAGGCGCGTTGGCTGCGGGATCCGGACGTGGACATGACCGGTGCGCTGGAGACGTTGTTCCGGATCTTCGACGCGGCGCTCGAGGCTCCATCGGGGGAGTGAGTCCGGTCAGACCTCGTCGTGTCGCATCTTCGAGACGAACCGTTCCGCGATGAGGTCGAGACCCTCCTGATCCGGGTGCAGCCGGTCGTACAGCAGATGCGCATCGTTCTCGCCGAAGAGCGTGCGTCCGTCGAGCAATGTCAGATTCTGATCTTCGCGGATATCGGCGACCTCCGTGAGGATCTCGCGAGTGCGCCGCAAGGTGAGCGCGCCGGCATCCTTCTCCATGTCTCGACGAGCAGCGCGTGCACCTCCGTCATCGCCGGCCACCACCGGGCCGGGCGCGTCCTCATGGATCGGGCACGCGATGGCGGAGATCAGCACGATCGGTGTGTCCGGCTGTCCTTCGCGGATGGTGTCGAGGAACGCATGCAGGGCAGGACGGAACGCACGTTCGCGCATACTGTCGGCGTTGATCAGGTTGATGCCCACCTTCAGGCTGATCAGATCCGCCGGAGTGTCGCGGATCAGCCGCGCGGCGAACCCGTCCAACTGAGCGTTGCCGGCGAGCGACAGATTGTGCAGCTGCCAACCGAGTCGGACGGCTGCTGCGACCGGCCAGGTGCGCACGGCCGACACGGCATTCAGCCCTTGACTGATCGAGCTGCCGTAGTGGGTCCATCGCGGGCCTGAGCCGGCCACGGCGGTGATCGGCTCATCCGCGTCCAGAGTGATCAGCTCGACGCGTACATCGTGCGGCAGGAAGACTTCGACGACGCCCGCACCGGCGATGGGCAGCTCGATGGACTGAGGTGCCTGCCGACGGATGTCGACGACCTGCTGGGCATCGTCCACGACAACGATCGTCGGGGCGGGCCCGGCGACGGCCGTGTCGACGCCTGCGCGCCGGCCGACAACGGAGGGCCGCGCCGGATCGACTCCCGGTGCGGAGACGGTCGTCGCGGTCATCACCAGCCGGGCGGCGGTCGCGGTCGTGTCGAAACGCAGCACGACTCCGGTCGGACACGATGCGACGAACCGGAACATCGGATCGTCGACCTGAGCGCGCGCCCAAGCGGGAATCCGCTGTGGCACGACTCCGCCGCTCTCGCCGGGTTCGAGAGCCGCGCATCCATGGACCAGGGCAGCCCAGTCGGTGATCACGCGTCTCCGCCGGATTGTGCGACGACGCCGCGCACCAGTTCCTCGGTGATTCCGAGCCCCCAGGTCGCGAGCTTGATGACGGGTGTCGACAGGACCATCGCTGCGAGTTCAGGGGCGGAGTCGGCGATCTCGGCAGGGATCCCGGCGCGCATGCGTGCGACGATATCCGCACCGAGCGGATGTGCCGCCCACTCCTCGAGGGTCGAGTCCAGACGCAACGGCAGCACCACTCGATCGCCGGCGCTGTGCACATCGGCGGAGACGCGGATGTCGCGGGACGATGCACCGATCTCGATCCGATAGTCGCCCGGTTCGATCTGCCAGCGCTGCTCTCTCGCATTCCAATGGGAGAGGTCGCGGGCGGTCACCTCGAAAGCGATGTTCGAGCGCTCTCCCGGCGACAGGCGCACTTTCCGGAAGTCGCGCAACTCATGCGACGGGCGCGCTACGCCGCTGGCCTGTGCGGCGACATACAGCTGAACGACCTCCGAGCCGACGCGATCACCTGCGTTGTGCACACCGATGCGCACGTCCCAGGTGTTCTCTCCGGTAGCGGTCACTTCCATCGATTCGTAGGCGAACGTCGTGTACGACAGTCCGTGCCCGAAGGGGTACGCGACCTCGGTGCCGCGCGTGTCGTAGCCCCGGTAGCCGACGAAGACGTCCTCGCCGTAGATCGCCTCGCCGTCCAGGCCAGGGAAGTTCAAGTGGCTCGGAGTGTCCTCCAGGCGATGAGGAATGGTCTCGGTGAGGCGACCGCTCGGATTGGTGTCGCCCAGAAGCACCTCGGCGATCGCACGGCCGCCCTCCTGGCCGAGCAGCCAACCCTCGACGATCGCGCCGACGCCGTCGCGCCACGACGAGAGTTCGACCGTCGAGCCGTTGGACAGCACGATCACCAGGGGGGCGCTGACGCTCTTGAGTCGAGCGAGCAGTTCCAACTGATCGCTCGGCAGCGCGAGTGTGGTGCGATCGAATCCTTCCGACTCTGCGCGATCGGAGAGCCCGAGGAACAGCACGACCACGTCGGCATCGGACGCAGCCGTCACCGCCTCCTCCGCCAGCGCGGCGTCGGAATCGCCGTGCAACGTGAATCCGGGAGCGAACGAGACCGTCGAGCCCGACAGCTCACGAAGCGCATCCAGCGCGCTGACAGTACGAGTCGGCACCACCCTCGATGATCCTCCGCCCTGAAAACGGGGCGTGCGGGCGAATTCGCCGACCACGAGAACTCGTTGATCGTGTGCGAGAGGAAGGACGCCGTCGTTCTCGAGCAGCGTCACTGCCTCGCGCGCGGCATCCAGAGCCACGGACTCGGCCGCCGGGATGTCTCGTTCCATGGCAGGCAGACCCGTGGTGCGTGCTGCGAGAGTTCGCAGCCGCGAGATCGCGACATCGAGCACACGCTCGTCGAGGTCGCCGTCGAGAACGGCCTGGACGATGCGAGGTGTGTTGCCGCTCGGCGGCATCTCCAGGTCGAGACCGGCGGCGACCGCACTGACGTGGTCATATACCGCGCCCCAATCCGAGACGACGAGTCCGTCGAATCCCCATTCGTCGCGCAGGATCTCCGTGAGCAGTCGACGGCTCTCGCTGGCGAACTCGCCGTTGACCCGGTTGTACGCCGACATCAGCGCCCACGGGCCGGCCTCGCGCACGACATGCTCGAAGGCAGCCAGATAGATCTCGCGCAGGGCACGGTCGCCCACCGTCGCGCTGACCCGCATGCGGTCGTTCTCCTGGTTGTTGACGGCGAAGTGCTTAGGGGTGGCGGCGACGTGCATCGACTGGATGCCGCGGACCATCGCTGCGGCGAGAGAGCCGGTGACGTGCGGGTCCTCGGAGAAGTACTCGAAGTTGCGGCCACCCAGGGGGGACCGCTTGATGTTCATCCCCGGGCCGAGCACGACCTGCACGTCGAGTGCTCGCGCTTCGCGGCCGATCTCGCGGCCGACTCGTTCGACCAGATCCGGGTTCCACGTCGCAGCGAGCCCGACGGCAGGCGGGAAGCAGACGGCGGGAACGCTCGAGCCGATGCCGAGGTTGTCGCCTCCGGTCATCTGGCGACGAAGGCCGTGGGGGCCGTCGCTCAGGGTGAGTGCGGGCACGAAGTCTTCGATGCCGCGCGAAGACCACGTCGACGCGCCCGCTACGAGCGATGCCTTCTGGTCGAGGTCGAGGTCGAGATCGAGCACATGGTCGTGCGCGGGCTGGGGGAGATCAGACACGGGATTCCTTCATCTTCGGGGCGAGCGGTCAGATCCCGCTGGCGTCTGGTACGCGGATGCCGAGCCCGAGCAGGTGCGTACGCACACGGGCGGGCATGTCGAGCGAGTCGCCGAACAGGAGCCACTGGATCTGCAGACCGTCCATCAGGGCGATCAAGCTTTCGGCTGCCTCGCGCGGGGCGATGTCGAAGCTCGGGGGAGTGACGTCGAAGTGCTCGGCGAACGAGCTCTCGAGCGCATCGAGGATGCGAGAGTAGCGGCGCGTGAAGTACGCACGGGCCGGATGCTCGTCGTCCGTTGCCTCGGCGGAGAGTTTGACGTACAGCCGTACCCGATCCGGGTGCGCGACGTTGGTCTCGACGACGTCGACCACCCAGGCGAACAGCCGATCGATGCCGAAGTCGGAGAACTTCTTCGCGTTCTCCTCATCGTGCTGCTCTCGGTATTCGAGGATCTGCACCAGCATGTCGTCCTTGCTGGGGAAGTGGTGCATGAGGCCCACGTGCGTGATCTCGGCGCGCGCCGCGATGTCGCGGACGGATGTCGTCGTGAACCCCTGCTCGCTGAACAGCTCGAGGGCAGCCTGAAGGATGCGCTGCTTCGTTCGCTCGCCCTTCGTGGCCTTGCGGGCGGGTTCGGCGTCAGTCATTGAACTTCCTCATCGTCGGCGTTCTGAGAAACTTACCACGTGGTAGAAAAAACGTGATACATTCCTGGCAGCCGTCGGGAATGCACCCCTGCAGCCACAATCACATACGCATACAACGGAGTCTGTCCATGAACAAGAGAATCCTCGGCCCACTCGCCGCGGGCGCAGCGCTCGCGCTGGTGATGACCGGTTGTGCCGGCTCGGCTGTGCCGGCGTCGACCCACGACGACACGCTCAAGCTCGGCACGATGTCCCTGCCCAACAGCCTCGATCCGGTCGACGCGATCGGCGGTGCGATGCCGTTCTTCCAGGCGGTCTACGACACGTTGATCCTGCGAGCGCCGGATGGCACGTTCGAGCCGATGCTGGCGACGGAGTGGTCCTACGACGAGTCGCAGACCGTGCTGAGCCTGACGCTGCGCGACGATGTCGCATTCGATGACGGCACGCCGTTCGACGCCGCGGCGGCGAAGGCGAACCTCGATCGCTTCCGGGACAGCGGCGGACCGAACGCCGCCTATCTCACCGGTGCCGAGATCGCCGTGATCGACGACACCCACATCACGATCACGCTGCCGCAGGCAGATCCAGGCCTGATCTTCTACCTCACGGACTCTGCCGGCCTCATGGCGAATCCGACGAAGTTCGCCGAGGAGGACGCACTGGTCACCACGCCCGATGGCACTGGCGCCTATGTCCTCGACACCGACGAGACCGCCATCGGCACGACGTGGGCTTACGATCGCCGCGACGACTACTGGGGGGAGGAGCCGGACTTCTCGACGCTCACCATCTCGGTCTTCGACAACGAGAACGCGATCGTCAACGGACTCAAGACAGGGCAGCTGGACAGCGCTCTGGTGCAGAACACCGACCAACAGCTGGCGGCGGAGCAGGACACCAACCTCACGATGCAGGACGTCATGTTCGACTTCCAGGGTGTGCTGCTGTTCGATCGCGACGGTGTCGTGACCCCCGCGCTCGCAGACCCGAAGGTTCGTCAAGCCCTGAACTACGCCGTCGATCGCGAGACGCTGCTCTCCGTCGTCCGCGAAGGACGCGGCGAAGTGACCAGCCAGGTCTGGGGCACCGACACGCAGGGCTACGACGAGGCCCTCGACGAGTACTACGACCATGACCCCGAGAAGGCGAAGGAACTGCTCGCAGAGGCGGGATACGCGGACGGGTTCGAGCTCACACTGCCGCGTCTGACGACGATCGTCACCGATAACATCGCCAGCTCGCTCCAGGCCGATATGGAGGCGATCGGCGTCACCCTCACATGGGCCGACGTCGACTCGGCGACCGCGTTGCAGCAGATCTTCGTCAACCGAGAGTTCTCGGCGATGGTGATGAACATGGGGCAGTCCTCGAGCGACTGGGTCACGCAGTCGACTCTGCTGGCACCAGGCACCTTCAACTTCTTCGGAACCAGCGACGAGAAGATTCAGCAGCTCGCCGGCGAGGTGCGCTCGCTGCCGGCGGAGGAGAGTGCGGAGCTCTACCGGGAGCTCAATCAGCACGTCGTCGAGGAAGCCTGGTTCCTTCCGTTCTACCGGATGACGTACAAGCTGGTCACGGTCCCCGGAATCGAAGCAGTGCCTCAGGCCGGCTCCGCGGAGACGTCGATCTACAACTACTCCCTGGCCGACTGATACCCGCGGTGGGGGCC
>NZ_JBLVOB010000001.1:63871-87780 GCF_053543555.1 Microbacterium xerophyticum
CCGGTCCCACCGCACCACAGGAACTCTCATGCTCGCATTCCTCGCGCGACGACTGGGCGCCAGCGTCGTCCTGCTGTTCGTGACCTCCCTCGTCACCTTCCTGCTGCTGTCGATGGCCAACCAGGACGTCGGCCGCCAGCTCCTCGGCATCAAAGCCGACCAGGCCGCCATCGACGCCAAGAACGCGTCGTTGGGTCTGGATCAGCCGATCCTCGCGCGCTACTTCGACTGGCTGATCAGCGCCGTCCAAGGCGACTTCGGCCGATCTTGGTTCTCCAGCGAGTACGTCGCGGTCGCGATCGGCAACCGGCTGCCGGTCACGCTCAGCCTGATGATCGGCGTGACCGTGCTCACCGCGGTCATCGGCTATCTGCTCGGCGTCTGGGCCGCGGTCCGCCGAGGGGCGGTCGATCGCTTCGTCCAGATCTTCAGCGTCGCGGGCTACGCCCTGCCCGGCTTCCTCGTCACGATCATCATCGTCATCGTGTTCGCGGTGCAACTGCGCTGGTTCCCCGCGATCGGGTACATCCCGATCACCGATTCGGTGCCTGGTTGGCTCTCGACGATCACGCTTCCCGTCATCGCACTCTCGATCTCCGCGATCGCCGGTATCGCTCAGCAGGTGCGCTCCTCGGTCATCGAGGTCGCGCGTTCCGATTACATCCGCACGCTCGCGACGCGCGGATTGCCCCGTCGTCGCCTGTTGTTCCGGCACGTGCTGCGCAATGCCTCAGCTCCGGCCCTGACCGTGCTTGGCATGCAGTTCGTCGGGCTCTTGGGCGGTGCCGTCATCGTCGAGCAGATCTTCGGACTGCCCGGCATCGGCTCCATGACGATTCAGTACACCAGTCGCGGGGCCATCCCGATCATCATGGGCCTGGTCATGCTGTCCGCAGTCGGCGTCGTCCTCATCAACCTGCTCGTCGACCTCGGCATCGGCTGGCTCCTGCCGAAGGCGAGGATCTCATGACCCAGCAAGCTGTGCTCCCTCTCGAAGAGGCCGATCCCATCGAGGCGGCGGAGACGAAGTCTCCGGGCATCCTGCGAGCGATCGTCTCTCGACCCCTCGCGCTCGTCGCCGCGATCGTGCTGGCGCTGATCGTCCTGGCCGTCCTGCTCGCTCCGTTGATCGCGCCGTTCGGACCAGACGACGCGATCCCGAAGAACGCGCTGCAGGGGCCGGCACCGGGCAACTGGCTCGGTTTCGATTCGGCGGGGCGCGACGTGCTCAGCCGCCTCCTCTACGGCGGCCAGAACACGCTCGGTGGTGCGGTGATCGCGTTGGCCGTGGCACTGGTGATCGGAGTGCCGTCCGGCCTGATCGCCGGCTACTACGGTCGCTGGTTCGACTCGGCATCGAGTTGGGTCACCAACTTCGTGATGTCGCTGCCGGCGATGATCGTGCTTCTCGCCTCGAGGTCGGTCCTCGGCCCCACAGTGTGGGCGCTGATGATCGTGCTCGGCTTCCTGGTCGCACCCTCGTTCTTCCGCCTCGTCCGCGGCGCTGTCGCCGCGGTGCGCAATGAGCTCTACGTGGACGCTGCCCGGGTCGCTGGCCTCGCCGACTGGCGCATCATCAGCCGCCACGTGCTCACCGTGGTGCGCGCCCCCGTCATCATCCAGATCGCGCTGGTCGCCGGTCTTGCGATCGGTATGCAGGCCGGCCTCGAGTTCATCGGCATCGGGAGCGGGAACACCCCTACGTGGGGCGCCATGCTCAATGAGGCGTTCACGAGCTTCAACCGTGCACCACTGCTGCTGCTCTGGCCCGGCCTCGCGCTCGGACTCACCAGCGCGGCGCTCGTGCTGCTCGCGGCGGGCATCCGTGACGCGCTCGATGATCGCAGCGGAGACAATCGCGTCGTGCGTGCACGGGATCGTCGCGCTCAGGCAGCGGTGCGGCAGGGCGAGCGAGCGCGTATCGATGCGAACGGACGCGGCGCCCTGCTGTCGATCCGTGGACTCAAGGTCGCGTACCGTCAGCCCGCAGGGGCGGATGCCGAGGTCGTGCACGGCATCGATCTCGATGTCGATCCCGGCCAGATCGTCGGGCTGGTCGGTGAATCGGGATCGGGCAAGAGCCAGACGGCGTTCTCCGTCCTCGGCATCATCCCTGACGGCGGCTACATCGCCGCGGGCAGCGTGCTCATCAAGGGAGAAGAGGTGGTCGATGCGGAGGGCCCCATAGCTGCAGGTCACCGACGCGCACTCGGCTACGTTCCTCAGGAGCCGATGAGCAACCTCGACCCCTCGTTCACGATCGGTGCGCAGCTCACCGAGCCGCTGAGACTCGGGCGTCGGATGAGTAAGGCGCAGGCCAGGGCGCGTGTCCTCGCCCTCCTTGCCGATGTCGAGATCGCCGACCCGGAGCGCGTGTTCGCGTCGTATCCGCACGAGATCTCCGGGGGCATGGCGCAGCGCGTGCTCATCGCCGGTGCGCTCTCCACTGATCCCGACCTGATCATCGCCGATGAGCCGACGACGGCGCTCGACGTCACCGTGCAGGCAGAGGTGCTCGGCATCCTGCGTCGGCTCCGTGATGAACGTGGAGTGGGAGTTCTCATCGTCACGCACAATCTCGGTGTCGTCGCCGATCTCTGCGACCGCGTCGCAGTGATGAGCGAAGGACGCATCGTCGAACGCGGCGACGTCGCGCAGGTGCTCACTGCACCGGAAGAGGACTACACGAGACAGCTGATCGCTGCCGTCCCTGATGAGGCCGTGGTGCGCGCACCATGGCGAGCGCCCGAGGCCGACACCAAGGAGAACTCATGACAGCCATCCTCGAGGTCTCCGACCTGCGGGTATCCTTCCCCGGACGGGGGATCAGAGCGCCGCGCAACACCGTGCTGAAGGACGTGTCTCTGCGCATCCGTCCTGGCGAGACCCTCGGGCTCGTGGGCGAGTCGGGCTCGGGGAAGACGACGATCGGCCGCGCCGTCCTCGGTCTCGTTCCCGTCGACTCCGGTTCGATCGTGTTCGAGGGGCAGCACCTGGAGAAGGCGTCGCGGGCCAGACGTCGCAGGCTCTCCCGTGGCCTTCAAGTCGTCTTCCAGGATCCGTACACCTCGCTGAATCCGTCGATGACGGTCGGCGACACACTGATCGAGCCGCTTCTGGCGCAGGGCACTGGGCGGCGGGAGGCGAGTGCGAGGATCGCGGAGCTGTTGGACCGTGTGCGTCTTCCCCGCGGCGCGGCCGACCGCATCCCGCGAGAGTTCTCCGGCGGCCAGCGGCAGCGCGTCGCCATCGCTCGTGCATTGGCGCTCTCGCCGAAGCTGATCATCTGCGACGAGCCCGTGTCGGCGCTCGATCTGACCACCCAGGAGCGCGTTCTCGAACTGCTCACAGAGATCCAGGAGTCGACCGGCGTTGCGTACCTCTTCATCTCGCACGACCTCACGGTCGTGCGGCACATGAGTCATCGGGTCGCTGTGATCCATCGCGGCGAGATCGTGGAGCAGGGCGAGACTGTGCAGGTGACCGAGAACCCGGAACAGGCGTACACCCGCAAGCTGCTGCTGGCCGCGCCCGTCGTCGACCCCGAACGACAGCGCCTTCGCCGAGAAGCGTTCGAACGCGAGTTCGGCGGGGTGAGCGTGCGATGAGCGCCATACTTCCGCTTCCGCAGTCGATGGTCCAAGGCCCCGTGCTGCGCGCCCTGCACGACCGCTCGGTTCGGGTCGACGGTGCGTCCTTCGACCTCGCCGCCATCGCGGATCTCGCACTGCGTGGACTCGGAATCCGGATCGTCTCGGATGCTGACGACCCGGACGTCGTCCTTCGCGTCGAAGTCGTCGACGCCCCGGCACCTGTGGGTGCCGACCCGCGTCCGGACGGGCGGTCCGGAGTATCCGAGGCATACCGGATCAGGCCCCTCGACGGACGACTCGTCGTTTCGGGGGCGGGTCAGGAGGCGCTGTTCCGCGGACTCCTCACCGTGCTGGCAGCCATCGTCGATGACGAGCTGCCTTCGATCGACGTGCTCGACCACCCGCGTTTCCCATGGCGAGGGCTCTCTCTCGACGTGGTGAGACGGTGGTTCTGCGTCGAGGAGGTCGAACGGATCATCGACCTTCTCGCGTTGCACAAGCTGAACGTGCTGCATATCCACCTCACCGACTCGCAGGCCTGGCGCTTCGCCGTGCCCGGCCGTGCCGCACTGACACCGGATGCTGAGCACTACAGTGCTGCCGACCTCGATCGGCTCGTGGCCTACGCGCGAGAGCGCCAGATCACGATGATCCCGGAGGTCGACGTCCCAGGGCACGTTGCGGGCTCCGTCGAGGCCGACGGCACCGTCGCGGTGACGACCGGTTTCCATCCGATGGTGCGCTACCTCGAATGGGATGCCCCGGGAGTCGCCGATCTCATCCGCGATGCGCTCGACGTGCTCACGGCCCACTTCGACGCTCCGTACCTCCACCTCGGCGGTGATGAGGCGTTCGGCGCACCGCACGAGAGCTTCACAGCATTCCTGCGGGCGGCGGTCTCCGAAGTGCGTTCGCGTGGACGCCGCGTGATCGGTTGGCAGGAGGCCATCCGCGCCGACGCCTTCGACCCGCGCGACCTGGCGCAGCTGTGGATCGCCGACCGCGATCGATTCGACGCCGACGCCATGAAGTCGCGTGTCCCGGAGGAGTATCACTCCCTCGTCGATACGGCCGCTGTGCTGTTCGCCGAGGCCGTCGACGATCCGGCGCGCATCGCGTCGTCCGGAGTCGCGACGATCGTCTCGTCGAGCGACCCGCTGTATCTCGATCGTCGTCCGTCCGAACCCGGACTCGACCAGGCGCAGAATGAGCGCTTCGTGCCCGTCGGCAACGACGGCTATCCGGCGACGCCGTCGACCGATGTGCTGCGGTGGGACCCCCTCGCCCAGCGGGATGTGCACGAGTCTGGCATCGCGGTCGCCGGCATCGAAGCGGCGCTGTGGTGCGAGACCGTGAGTGACTTCGACGACGCCGCTTTGCTGCTGCTCCCGCGGCTCGGCTTCGTGGCTCAACGCGCATGGGGTGCCGTCGATGTCGACCTCGATGAGGTGCTCACCGCGACTCGTGCGCAGACCGCGCGCTGGAGCGCTCTCGGGTTCGCGAACTTCTATCGATCATCGGAGGTCTTCTCTTGACAGCATCCGCACTTCCCGACGAGTTCATCGTCGGGGCATCGACCGCCGCCCACCAGATCGAGGGCGACAACACCACCAGCGACTGGTGGATGTTCGAACAGCGTCGCCCCGACACGCTGCAGGCGAGCGGAAAGGCCTGCGACAGCTGGAACCGCTGGGAGCAGGACCTGGATCTGCTCGCGGATGCAGGTCTGCAGGCGTACCGTTTCAGCGTGGAGTGGGCGCGGATCGAACCTGCCGAAGGCGAGTTCGACACGGATGCCATCGACCACTACCGCCGCATGGTCGCCGGGGCCCGTGAGCGCGGCGTGCAACCGATCGTCACCCTGCATCACTTCACGAATCCGGCGTGGTTCACGCTCGGCGGAAGCTGGCTGCGCCCGGATGCCTCGGCGAGATTCGGCGCCTATCTCGAGCGAGTGGCCCCGGTGCTCGACGAAGGAGTCGACACGGCGATCACGATCAACGAGCCGAACATGGTCGCCATCATGCATCGGGTGATTCGCGGGGAGGCGGGCCTGGCGACAGGGCTCGGGGGCGGGCTTCCGCTGCCGCACGAGGGCGTCCGCGATGCGCTCATCGCTGTTCATCACGATGCACGCGCGCAACTGCGGGCGCAGCATTCTGGTCTACAGGTCGGCTGGTCGGTGGCGAATCAGACCGTGCAGGCGATTCCCGGTGGTGAGGAGCGCGCGGATGCCTATCGGGAGGCGATCGAGGATGTGTGGCTACGCGCCGCCGCAGGCGACGACGTGATCGGTGTCCAGGCGTACACCCGAACCGTCTTCGGACCCGAGGGCAAGGTGGAGCCCGCACCCGACGTGCCGCGCACGACGACGGGCTGGGAGTACTACCCGGAGGCGATCGGCGAAGCGATCAGGCACACAGCGGACGTGCTTCCCGACGTGCCGGTTCTCGTGACCGAGAACGGCATCTCCACGAAGGACGACGACCAGCGCATCGCCTACACGACCGGCGCACTGCGCTCGGTGATGACCGCACTCGCGGACGGCGTGGACGTGCGGGGTTACCTGCACTGGAGCCTGCTCGACAACTTCGAGTGGGGCAACTGGGAACCCACGTTCGGATTGATCGCGGTCGACCGCGAGACATTCGTGCGCACACCCAAGGCGTCCCTCACATGGCTCGGGCGGATCGCTCAGGAGCGGATCGTGCCGTGAGAGGCTTCTCTGCGATGGAAGGATCGAAGCAGTGAAGCGCGCGTGGCGGGTCCTCGCCTGGATCGTAGGCGGTCTCATCGCGCTCCTCGTCGCCGCGCTGATCTTCTGGAATGCGAGTCCCTGGCCGAGCGTATGGCTGCTGCGTTCAGCTCCTGACCCCGGGGGCTTGGCGAACGCCGAAGCAGCGGGGCGGTACGTGCCGGACGACATCCGTGCAGATCTCGACGTCGTGTACGACGCGAGCTCTGCTGAGGGGCGAGTCGATGTCTTCCGCCCCGACGACACCGAGGACGCGCTGCCCACCATCTTCTGGGTGCACGGCGGGTCGTTCATAGCCGGCGAGAAGGAAGCGCTGCGCAACTACCTTCAGGTTCTGGCCTCTCACGGGTTCGCGGTGGTGAACGTCGAGTACACGCACGCACCCGAAGCGGTCTACCCCGGTCCGATCGAGCAGGTCGACAGCGCGATGGCTCATGTCATCGCTCACGCGGAGGAGTTCCACGTCGATCAGGATCGGATCGTGCTCGCAGGCGACTCCGCGGGCGCGCACATCGCCGCGCAGGCGGCGATGGCGATCGCACAGCCCGATTATGCGGAAGCCGCAGGTCTTCCCGCTGCGATCGAGCCGGAGCAATTGGTGGGCACAGTCCTGTTCAGCGGCCCGTACGACGTGACGACGGTCGACTACGACAATGAACTCTTCGGGTTCTTCATGCGCACGGTGATGTGGTCGTACTCCGGCACGAAGTCGTTCCTCGATGACGAGAGGTTCCTGTACACCGCGCTGCCGCAGTACGTCGACGGCGACTACCCGCCGACGTTCGTCTCGACAGGGCCGGCCGATCCGCTGCTCGGACAGAACGAGGAATGGGCCGAGGCGCTGACCGCGGTCGGGGTCGACGTGACCACGCTGTTCTTCGATGCGGACTCGACGCCCGACACGGTCGGACATGAGTATCAACTGGCACTGGACACGCCGCAGGCGCGTCAAGCGATGATCGAACAAGTCGCGTTCTTGCGCGCGGTGACCGGAGCCGCTGATCGTGCGGGGGTCTCCGACTCCTGGTGAGCGCGGACGTGACCCACGGCGCGAGCCCGCGTGTCAACGGGGATGGCGAAATCCACGGGCAGCGCGAGTCTGGTGGCACCTGATTACGACCAGAACGGAGAACACCATGTCCGATTCGCTGCCCGACGAAGAAGGCACCATGCCCGACGAGGACGGCGTGCTGCCCGGTCAGGACGTCGACCCCGACCTCGGTCCGAGTGCAGAGACGTCCGACGACTCGGAGGATGACGCTGAGGAAGACGCTGACGAAGACGACGAGGATGTGGACCTGGCCGATCTGCCGTGATCGGCGAGTCCGGCTGAACCCGCCCCCGCCGTTCGAAGTTCGGTACAGTGGTCACGTCATGCATTGTCGGAGCCGACAACAAATCGGTTCATCGGCGACCTGCATGGCCTCCACATGAACCTCACGACGTCGCTCGTCGTCGCGGGCACGACCGCCGCGAGATGAAGGACGGCGGTCGCCGCCGAACTGAAGGAACATCCATGACCACTCCGATGAGGATCGGCGTCATCGGCGTCGGCAAGATCGCCGAGCAGTACTTCGCTCAGATCCCGAAGCTGTCGAACCTCGAGCTCGTGGCGGTCGCGGATGTCAACGCGGAGCGCGCGGACGCCGTCGCGATCGAACAGAACGTCGAGGCGCTCAGCGTCGACGACCTTCTTGCGGACGATCGCATCGACGCCGTGCTGAACCTGACGATCCCCGCGGCTCACGTGGAGGTCGGGCTGCGCGCGATCGCTGCCGGCAAGCACGTGTTCGCTGAGAAGCCGCTCGGCCTCAACGTCGCCGAGGCCGCTGAACTGCTGCGTGCGGCCGATGCAGCCGGCCTCCGTGTCGGTTCGGCACCGGACACCGTGCTCGGCACCGGCGTGCAGACGGCGCGGAACCTTCTCGACGCCGGCACGATCGGGGCGCCGGTTGGCGCATCCGCGCACTGGTCGTCGCCGGGGCACGAGTCGTGGCATCCGTCGCCTCAGTTCTACTACCAGCCCGGCGGGGGACCGCTCTTCGACATGGGTCCGTACTACCTGACGACGCTGGTCACGATGTTCGGACCGGTCGTCTCGGTCGCCGGATCCGTGAGCACGTCGGATCGCCGTCGGTCGATAGGCAGCGGTCCGTTGCAGGGCACTCCGCTCGAAGTGTCGATCGACACGCACATCTCGGCCATCCTGTTCCACGAGAGCGGCGTCAGTTCGACCGTCACGATGAGCTTCGACATCTGGCAGACGCGGGTGCCGATGATCGAGATCTACGGAACGGCGGGAACGATCTCGGTCGCCGACCCGAACGGGTTCGACGACGCGACCGAGGTCTGGACCCAGGATGCCCCCGAGTGGAGAGTCGCACCCGTCTCCGGCGGTTATGCCGACACAGGGCGTGGTGCGGGTCTTGCCGACATGGCCCAGGCGATCGAGACCGGGCGCCCGCACAGGGCCACCGGCGCGCTCGCCTTCCACGTGCTCGAGATCATGGAGGCGGTGCTGTCGGCCGGACGCGAGCGTCGCGTGGTGGAGCTCACGAGCACGGCCGAGCGACCCGAATCCGTCCCGGCCGGTTCGTCCCCGGATCGGTGGTAGATCTTGGCATTCTCAACGGCGGCAGCGAAAGGAAAGACTTCATGACCGATCGACGTGCACTCGTCGTCCGCGGAGGCTGGGAGGGGCACCACCCCGTCGAGACGACGGAACTGTTCCTCCCCTTCCTCGAGGAGTCGGGATTCGACGTGCGCGTCGAGGAGTCCAACGAGATCTACGCGGATGCCGAGGTGATGGCCGCGACCGACCTCATCGTGCAGTCCGTGACGATGTCGGAGATCTCTAAGGAGGCGTTCGCCGGGCTCCGCTCCGCCGTCGAGGCGGGGACAGGGCTGGCCGGTTGGCACGGCGGTATCGCCGACTCGTACCGCGCGAACTCCGAGTACCTGCACCTCGTCGGCGGGCAGTTCGCCACGCATCCAGGGCGACCGCCGGCAGAGCGCCCCGGCGACGAGACCGACAACTACCTGTCGTACACGGTCGACATGACCGAGCTCGGACGCGAGCACGAGATCACCGCGGGCATCTCGGACTTCTCGCTGACGACCGAGCAGTACTGGGTGCTGCACGATGACCTCATCGACGTTCTTGCGACCACGACCCACCCGGTTCAGTCGTATCACCCGTGGCATCGGCCCGTGAGGTCACCCGCGGTGTGGACCCGGCAGTGGGGCGCCGGCCGCATCTTCGTGGCGACTCCTGGTCACAGCGTCGACGTGCTCGAGGATCCGAACGTGCGCACGATCGTCGAGCGCGGGATGCTGTGGGCCAGCAGGGCGGCGCGCACGAGCTAGGCGAGCGTGACCAGGAGGGCATCCCGCGGCACGGCCGCTCGGAACCAGGTCACTTGCTCTTCTCGTCGTCCTTGTCATCCTTCCGGTCGCCGGAGTTGTTGCCCGGGCCCTTGTTGGGGTTCGACTTCTGCTCGTCATCGCCCACATCTTCGACGGGGTCATCAACGATTTCGGGCTCGGACTCCGTGCCCGTCTGGTCCGACTCCGTGGGCTCGACGGTCTCGGTGGGCGGCGTGAAGATCTCGTCGGCGGACATCCGTGAGGCGACGCGCCCTGCGGAGTCGGGTGCGAGCGCGAAGGTCGAGAACCCGGCGATGGCGATCATCGCCGCCGCGGCGACAGCCATGGTCGCCAGTGCCGCCCTGCGTAGTCTCCGCGCGCGGTGGGGCGGGGCTGGTGACGACGGCTCAGCGGGAACGGTGATCTCCTTGGTCGGTCCGGTGGGCTGATTATCCGACACGATCGGGGTGAGGGCGGGCGGAAGCGGCTGGTGCGCTGGCTGCTCGAGCGGCGGGCCGTCGCCGAGAACCACGGCCGCCTGCGACACCTCCCGTGCTGAGGGGCGCTCCTCGGGTGCGACGCGCGTCATGCGCGTGAGGAGCGCTCGCCAGCGCGGCCCGATCGAAGCGGGTATCTCCGGAGCCTCAGAGAGTCGGCGGAGGGCCGTCGGCACCTTGCCCATCACAGGGAACGCGGGCTCGCCTGTCAGCGCTTCGATGAGCACGAGCCCCAGCGAGTAGATGTCCACCGCGGGGGTGAGGTCGGCCCCGCTGACCTGCTCGGGCGCCATGTACGCGGCCGTGCCGATGACGACGCCCGGTGATGTCGCCCGCGCATCGGAGACGTTGTACGCGATCCCGAAGTCCATGAGCTTCGCGGTCCACCCTGATCCACGCCGGGACGTGCGCGCCAGCATCACGTTCGAGGGCTTGATGTCCCGATGGATGATGCCCGCGTCGTGCACGACCTGCAGCGCCTCCGAGAGATCGCGGGCGAGAGCGGCCGCCTCCGAACCGGAGAGCGGTCCCTGCGAGAGCCGTGACGCGAGCGTGGGCCCGTCGACGTACTCGATCGCGAGGTAGCGGGCATGTCCGGGGTCGAGCCTCGCGTCGTAGAGCGTGACGAGAGAGGGGTGGTTCAGAGACGCGAGAACCGTGGTCTCGCCGTGCACCCGATCATCGGTTGACGCCTCGTCCGCGGTGCCGAGCAGCTTGATGGCCACGGTGCGCCCGAGGATCGTGTCCTCGGCGCGGTACACCGCGGCCATCCCGCCCCGACCGAGGCAGGGCCCCAGCCGGTAGCGTCCGTCCAGCAGAAGCTCGGTCGTATGCTCGTCGATCGCACCCATGGCCACTCCATGTCGTGCGGCTCGGGTACCGCACTTCCGCCGACTCTACGAACTCCGCGCCGCGTCGTCTTCCGCCTTGACACGCATCACCCGACGTGCTTGGAGGCGGATCATCGGAACGCCCGCAGCCGCAGACTGTTGCCGACGACGAACACGCTCGACAGTGCCATGGCCGCACCCGCGAGCATCGGGTTCAGCATCCCGAGCGCGGCGACCGGGATCGCGGCGACGTTGTAGGCGAAGGCCCAGAACAGGTTCGACTTGATGGTGCCGAGCGTCTTGCGCGACAGGCGGATCGCGTCGGCGGCGCTGCGCAGATCACCGCGGACGAGGGCGATGTCGGATGCTTCGATCGCGACGTCTGTGCCCGTGCCCATCGCGAGGCCGAGGTCGGCCTGCACCAGCGCGGGTGCGTCGTTGACGCCGTCGCCGACCATCGCGACGACCTTGCCTTCGCGCTGAAGCCGTGCCACGACGTCGACCTTGTCCTTCGGGAGCACCTCGGCGATGACCTCGTCTATACCGACCTCGGCAGCGATCCGCCGGGCGACAGCCTCGTTGTCGCCGGTGAGCAGGATGGGGTGCAGACCGAGCTTCTTCAGCTGCGCGATCGCCTCGGCGCTGGTCGGCTTGACCGTGTCGGCGACGATGAGGATGCCGCGGGCGGCGCCGTCCCACGCGACGGCCACGACCGTTTGCCCGTCGTTCTCGGCCGCGGCCTTCGCCTCGGCGACGGCCGGTGAGAGCGCGACGCCCCAGTCAGCGAGCAGCGATTCCCGTCCCACGATCACGCTGTGCCCGTCGACGACGCCCTGCACGCCCCTGCCCTCGAGGTTCGCGAAGCTCTCGACACTCGGGAGCGCGCCGACCTGTGCAGCGCCGACACGCGCGGTCGCGGCCTTCGCGATGGCCTGGGCGATCGGATGCTCTGACGCATCCTCCAGCGCTCCGGCAAGGCGCAGCAGCTCATCAGCATCCGTCCCCGGCTCCGGGACGATGTCGACGAGAGCCATCCGCCCCGTGGTGACGGTGCCGGTCTTGTCGAGCACGACCGTGTCGACCTTGCGGGTCGACTCGAGCACCTCTGGGCCCTTGATGAGGATGCCCATCTGCGCGCCGCGGCCCGTGCCCACCAGCAACGCGGTGGGTGTGGCGAGGCCGAGTGCGCACGGGCAGGCGATCACCAGCACGGCGACGGCGGCGGTGAACGCCGCAGCGGCCGGGAACCCGGCGATCAGCCATCCGGCCAGCGTGACCACGGCGATGCCGATGACGATCGGTACGAAGACGCCGGAGATGCGGTCGGCGAGACGCTGCACCTCTGCCTTGCCGGTCTGCGCGTCCTCGACCAGCTGCGCCATCTGCGCGAGCTGGGTGTCGGTGCCGACGCGCGTGGCGCGCACCACCAACCGCCCTCCGGCGTTGACGGTCGCCCCGGTGACCGCATCCGTCGGCCCGACCTCGACGGGCACCGATTCACCGGTGAGCATGGAGGCGTCGACCGCAGACGTGCCCGAGACGACGACGCCGTCGGTGGCGATCTTCTCGCCCGGACGCACGATGAACTCGTCGCCGACCTGCAGATCGTCCACCGGGATGAGGGTCTCGACGCCGTCGCGCAGCACCGAGACGTCCTTCGCCCCGAGCTCGAGGAGCGCCCGCATGGCCGCGCCAGCCTGACGCTTCGAGCGCTTCTCGAAGTAGCGACCGGCGAGGATGAACATCGTCACCCCGGCGCCGACCTCGAGGTAGATGTTCGCCGTGCCGTCCGAACGCGACAGCGTGAACTCGAACGGGTGCGTCATGCCCGGCATGCCCGCCGAGCCGAGGAACAGCGCGTACAGCGACCACAGGAACGCGGCCAGAGTGCCCATCGAGATGAGCGTGTCCATGGTGGCCGCGCCGTGGCGCAGGTTGGTCCAGGCGGCCTTGTGGAACGGCCATGCGCCCCACACGATCACGGGTGCAGCGAGCGCCAGCGACGCCCACTGCCAGTATGTGAACTGCAGTGCGGGGATCATCGCCATCGCGATGACCGGCACCGTGAGGATGATCGAGATGATCAGACGCTGGCGCAGCGAAGTGAGCTCGGGATCGGCATCCGTCGCCTCGGTCGTCTTCGCGTTCTTGGGCGCCGGCACCGCGGCGGTGTATCCGGCCTTCTCGACCTCGGCGATGAGCTGTGCGGTCTCGTATCCGGCAGGCACGGTCACCTTCGCCTTCTCCGTGGCGTAGTTGACCGTCGCGGCGACGCCGTCGAGCTTGTTGAGCTTCTTCTCGATGCGCATCGCGCACGAGGCGCACGTCATGCCGCCGATCTCCAACTCGACACTCGATCCGGACACACTCATCGCAGACTCCTCTCGTGACAGACGTTCAGGCGTTCAGGCGCGGACGGCTGAGTAGCCCGCTTCGCCGACGGCGGCGAGCACCTCGGCGTCGTCGAGCGTCTCGGTGGTGGTGACGACGAGCGTGCCGCTCTGCGCGCTGACCTGGATGTCCTCGACTCCCGCGATCTGGCTGACCTCTTCGCGCACGGACATCTCGCAGTGACCGCACGTCATTCCGGTGACCTTGTACTCGGTGGTGTTCATCTCTGTTCCCTTCGATCGGATGCCGTTCGCCGGCGTTCCACAACCATAACAGAGTACCCCCAGGGGGTATTCCATCCACCTCGAAGAAAACGCCGACATGCCACAATGACGCCATGACCAAAGCCACCGCAGACCTGTACGACGAGTTCGGAGAAGCGCTCCAGTCGCTCCCGCTGCAGCTGCGCAGCTTCGGTCGCAGAGCGGCATTCGACGGTCCGATCCGCACGATCCGCTGCCATGAGGACAACGCGCTCGTGAAGACGATGCTCGCGGCCCCCGGCGACGGGGCGGTGCTCGTGGTCAACGGGCTCGGCTCGTTGAATACCGCGCTGATGGGCGACCTGATCGCAGCATCCGCGGTGGAGAACGGCTGGGCCGGCGTCGTCATCAACGGCGCGATCCGCGACAGCGTCGCGATCAACGGCTTGGATCTCGGCGTGAAGGCTCTCGGCACCAATCCGCGCAAGAGTGCGAAGCTCGGCGCCGGTGAGGTCGACGTCGACGTGTCGTTCGGGGGAGTGCTGTTCCGGGTGGGAGCTCACCTATACAGCGACGAGGACGGCATCCTCGTCGAGCGTTGAGTTACTGACCAACGCGTTCAGGTCGCACTTTTCGTCGGAACAGCGCGCGCATGACGACAGAAAGTGCAACCTGAACGGTCAGCCGTGAGTCGGCGTGCGCCTCAGACGGCGGCGCGCAGGCCCTCGACGAGCGGAGTCGTCGGCCGCCCGATGAGGCGCGCGAGCGTGCCGTCGGTGTCGCCGAGCGCGCCGCCGCGGATGCCGGCATCCAGGCCCGTCACGAAGCCGATCGTGCCCTCGTCGAGGCCGGCTGCAGCGAGCTGCGCTGTGTGCTCGTCGGTGGACAGCGCCCGATACTCGACCGGGCGTCCGGCGACCTCCCCGATCGCTGCGGCCAGTTCAGAGAAGTCCCAGGCGGCATCGCCGGCGAGTTCGTACACCTCGCCGATGTGGCCGTCTTCGAGCAGCACGACGGCCGCGGCATCCGCGAAGTCGCGCCGGCTCGCAGACGCGACCTTGCCCTCGCCGACGCTCGCCGCGAGCACACCGGTCTCGGCGGCCTGCGCCGCGCTTCCGGCGTAGTTCTCCGTGTACCAGTTGTTGCGCAGGATCACGGAGGGGACGCCGGATGCGGCGATCAGTTCCTCGGTCGCCTTGTGCTCCGGGGCGAGGATCAGGTCGCTTGTCGTGGCCTTCGGGGCGCTCGTGTAGACGAGCTTGCTGACCCCGGCCGCCTTGGCCGCGTCGATGACGGCCTTGTGCTGCGGTACGCGGCGGCCGACCTCGGAGCCCGAGATGAGCAGCACCGAGTCGACGCCGTCGAGCGCCGCGCTGACGGATGCCGTGTCGTCGTAATCCAGCGCCACGACGCGGATGCCGCGATCGGCGAGATCCGCGGCCTTCGAGACGTCACGGGCGCCGGCGATGATCGTCTGCGGGTCGGCGCCGCGCGCGAGCAGGCTGTCGATCGTGAGGTGGCCGAGCTGTCCGGTCGCACCGGTGATGAGAATGGTCATGGGATTCCTTTCGAGGAGCGGTCTCCGATGACAACCCGTCACGGCTCATGACATTCCGATCCGAGGGTACCCACTTTGAAGTAAGGTACCCACATGAACGTCAGTTTTGCGCAGATAAAGGAATCCATTCCGAACGTCTTCGAAGACGGCTGCAGCACGAGAGTCGTTCTCGATCACATCATGAGCAAGTGGGGAGTGCTCGTGCTGTCCAGCCTGTCCGACGGCACGCGCCGCTGGGGAGAGCTGCGCCGTGAGGTCGACGGCATCAGCGAGAAGATGCTCGCCTCGACGCTGCGCACCCTCGCGAGCGACGGGCTCGTGCATCGCGAGTCCTTCCCGGCCGTCCCCCCGCACGTCGAGTACAGCCTGACGCCGCTCGGCGTCGACCTCATGGAACGCATGCTGCCGCTGGTCGCCTGGGTCGCCGACAACTCCGACCGGATGCTGGGACGCGAAGGCGCCTGAATCGCCCCGGGCCGCGTGGCCGCCGCGCCCGGTGCGAGTTCAGCTGCGGATCAGATCCACACCGGCGGCCGTGAGCTGACGCAGGGTCGCGTCGGGCAGGAACGCCCTGGTCAGACCGCTGCCGATGCGCGCGAGGTCGCCTTCGTCGCGGTACAGCAGGTAGATCGGCTCGTAGCGGGGATTGAACTTCTTCTTGAACTGGTGCAGCGAGCGGAATCCGTAGACCGGCTCCAGCATCCCGCCCATCCGCGACAGCAGCGATGCGATGGCGCCCTCGTCCACCGGTGACTCGTGCGCGAGCGGTGCGCCGGACAGCGAGAGGATCTCGGCGCCCTCCTCGGAGAACGCCTTCGCTGACGAGCCGATCAGGAACTCCATCACCGCGCCGAAACCGCCGTCGCGACGACGCATGAGGTCGAGGGTCCATCCGATGATCCGCCCGCCGGCGCCGTAGACCGGGAGCCAGCTGAGCAGCCCGTCGACGTCGCCCTCCGGCGAGATCGCGAGGGCGAGCCGCACTTCAGGGTCCTCCGCCTCGTGCAGGGTTCCGAGCGTGAAACGCATCTCCGGCAGACCCTTGTCGCCCACCCACGACTCCGAGATCGCCCTGAGCTGCTGCCGCGTGCCCCAGCTGACCTCGGCGAGCGTGGTCAGGCGGAAGGTCATCCCTTCGCGCTCGGCGCGGCTGAACGACTGACGCACCCGCGCCCAGGCCTTGCCCTGGAAGGTGAGACCGGCGAGGTCGATGATCGTGTCGTCAGCGACGGTGAGCGCCTGCCACCCATCGGGAAGAAGTTCGCGTGTGCGCGCGGATGCGCTGAAGAAGCATGGCGTGACGGCGTGCGCCTCGGCCGCGTCGATGAACTCGCGCACCGCATCCGCATGCCCTTCGGGCGGGCCGAGCGGGTCGGCGAGCGCGATCGCCGCACCGGAGCGCAGCTGGAACGGCACGATCCCGCCCGACGACGTGCGCAGGTACTCCATGTTGTCCCACGTGGTCATCCACGACAGCGTGCCGCCGCCGTTGTCCCGGATGGTCTGCTTCACGTCGTCGACGCTCACCTGATCGCCGCCGAGGCTGCGGGGGCGCCGCCACACGCGGAAGGCCGCACGGGTGACGATGAGGAAGACGAGATAGGCGAACCAGAGGATCCCGGCGGAGACCGTGACGTCGAGGTCGCCCTGGACGTCGTCGATTGAACCGTCGTCCACCACCAGGAGCAGCACGTGCAGCAGGATGGCGAGACCGCCGACGATGATGTTGATCGCCGCGAGGATGATCGCGATGATCCAGGCCCAGCGGCGACCGCGCCACAGCCCCGCCGCGATCACGAGGATCACGGCGGTGTCGAACAGCACGTCGGGCAGGGCGGTCTCGAGCCAGAGATCGGTCGTGCCGAACGGACCGTTCGTCGGGAGGAGCATCACGATGAGCTGCACGATGCCGAGCGCGACGACGATGTTCACGGCGAGCATCCGCTGCTCGTGCACAGTCGTGCGCTGCACCCGCAGGGATCGATCGACCGACAGCACGAGCAGGATGGCCAGGGCGTGCTCGACGTCGGCGAGGGTGCCGAGGTAGAGCAGGCTGATCGCTGCGAATCCGAGCACGACGAACCATGCCCGTTGCCGCCACGGCGCGGCGAAGAGTCCGATCGCCGCGGCGATGCACGCCATCGTGCCGCCGGAGGCGCCGACGTCGAGCGTCTGCGCCAGCTGCTGCGCCCACGGCCACGGCAGTGCGCGCCCGCCGGTCAGCAGCAGTGCGGACCCGAGGATCGCGAACAGCTGGCCGATCCAGTAGTAGAGCAGTGCGACCCGCCAGCCGCGGCGATGCTCGAGGTAGGCCATGCCCCAGAATCCGAGGATCGTGGGGATGTACACCCACGGCTGGATCACGAAGAACGTACCGGTGATCGGCGTCCACCACCGGCCCTGCTCGAGCGCGGGCAGTCCGTAGGCGACGGCGTCGAACAGGTCGGTGCCGGCGAGCGGTCGCCACAGCCCCTGCCCCGCGATGCCGACGACGAGGATCACCGCGATGAATGCGAGCGTCGCCGGGATCCGGCGGGCGACGCCGAGGATCGCGGACGATGTCGAGCGGGATTCCGTTGCCTCGGCTGTGCTCATGCCTTCAACGTATCGACGCGTCGAGGTGCGGGGCAACGGTTCGCGCTACGCCGCCCGGAGGATCGCCGCCGTGACGCGGGCGCTGAAGTACAGACTCTCCACCGGCACGCACTCGTCCGCCGAGTGGAACTGCCCGTAGACATCGAAGTCGTCCGGCACGCGCAGCGGCACGAATCCGTACCCGTGCACACCGAGGCGGGCGAAGTGCTTGTTGTCGGTGGACGCCGGCAGCAGGTAGGGCACGACGACGCCGTCCGGGTCCTCCGCGGTGAGGGCGGCGGATACCGTATCGACGAACGGGCCGTCGATGGGCGACGCGATCGGATGCATCGACCGCAGGCGCTCGACCTCTACGGTGTCACCGGCGAGGCGAGAGACCTCGGCGAGCAGCTCATCCTCCCCGCCGGGCAGCGCCCGATAGTCGACGACGGCCTCGGCGCTGCCGGGGATGATGTTGCTCTTGTCGCCGGCGCGCAGCACGGTCGGCGCCGCCGTGTTCCGTGCGGCGGCGGCGATGACCCGGCCGACGAATCCGAGCTGCTCCAGCTCGGCATCCAGGTTCTCGTCGGTGAAGACCGTGCCCCGCGCCTCGCCGACGACGGAGAGGAATCGGGCCAGCGCCGGAGTGCGCACGACGGGGAATCGATGCGCGCCGATCCGCGCGACCGCGCCCGCGAGCTGCGGTACAGGGTCGCTCGGCAACGGCCGCGATGCGTGCCCTGCCTCCCCGCGCGCCGTGAGCCTGAGTCCGCCGACGCCCTTCTCGGCCGTCGCGAGCAGATACGCCCTGCGCCCTTCCACGAGCGGCACCGAGAAGCCGCCCACCTCGCTGATCGCCTCGGTCGCACCGGCGAACAGCTCCGCACGGTTGTCGACCAGCCACGAGGCGCCCCACACGCCGCCGCTCTCCTCGTCGGCGAGGAAGGCGAAGATCAGATCGCGTCGCGGGCGGATGCCGGAACGCGCGAAGTGCCGCGCCACCGCCAGGATCACTCCCGCGTAGTTCTTCATGTCGACGGCGCCGCGGCCGTAGAGCAGGCCGTCTGCGATCTCGGCGCCGAACGGAGGGTGGGTCCAGTCCGCAGCATCCACCGGCACCACATCGAGGTGCGCGTGCACGATCAGCGCACCGGCATCCGGATCCGACCCGCGAAGGCGGGCGATCACACTGCCTCGACCGGGAACGGGCTCGACGAACGTCGTCTCGATCCCCGCCTCTTCCAGCCTCGCCTGCACGAAGCGCGCCGCCCTGGTCTCGCCGTCGCCGATCGTCGCGAGGTCGCCGGTGTTCACGCTGTCGATGCGGATGAGATCGCGCACGAAGTCGAGCGTCTCCTGCTCGAGCTGACTGAGGGTCACGACCTCAGCGTATGCGGCGGAGCCCGCGCGTTACGCGCCGTTACCGTCCGAATCGGTGATGCGCGGGGTGCGTGATTCACTCATTCTCGTGAACAACTCCCGTGCGAAGAACAAGATCCTTTCCGCCCTCGGCGTGCTGGCAGCCGGCGCGCTGACACTGTCGATGGCAGCGGGCGCGGGGGGCGGCGGTACCGGCGGCGACTCCGCGGACGGTGCGGCCGACGAGACCAAGATCGTGCTGGGTGCGGATGACGGCACCGAGCAGCACTGGACGATCCTGAAGGACAAGCTCGCCGAAGAGGGCATCGAGCTCGAGGTGCGCACCATCACCGATGCCGTGCAGCTCAACCAGGGCGTGCAGGACGGCGAGCTCGACGTCAATCTGTTCCAGCACCTGATCTTCCTCTCCGATTTCAACGTCAACAGCGGCGGCACGCTCGTGCCGGTCGGCGCGACCGCCGTGTACCCGCTCGCGCTGTACTCCGAGCAGTACAAGAGCGTCGAGGAGATCCCCGAGGGCGCGACCGTCGCGCTCCCGAACAACCCCACCAACCTCGCCCGCGCCCTGCTGAACCTGCAGCGCGCAGAACTGCTCGAGCTGAAGGACGGCGGCGACGCCTTCTCGACCGAGGCCGACATCACCTCCCAGAAGATCGAGATCCTGCCGGTCGACTCGAACCAGACGGTCACCGCCCTCAAGGACGGCAGCGCCCAGGCCGCGATCGTCAACAACACCCAGGCGCAGAAGGGCGGGCTCGGCGACGACCTGATCATCTTCAAGGAAGACCTCGACAACCCCGAGCTCGCGCCGTACATCAACGCGTTCGTCGTCAAGGACGAGAACAAGGACGACCCGCGCTGGGAGAAGCTCATCGAGGCGTACCACTCGCCCGAGGTCGAAGAGGCCGTCACCGAGTTGAACCAGGGCAACCTGCAGTTCAAGGGCGACTGGACCGCCGCCGACCTCCAGAAGGAGCTCACCGGCCTCGAAGACACGTTGCGCGCACAGCAGTGACCGGAATCATCTCGTTCGATCGGGCCTCCAAAGCGTTCCCTGGAACGCGGCGGGGGCCCGTCGTCGATGCCCTGGAAGAGGTCGATCTCGATGTCGAGCGGGGCTCCATCGTCGGCGTCATCGGATACTCCGGTGCGGGCAAGTCGACGCTGGTCCGGCTGATCAACGGGCTGGAGAAGCCGACCGGCGGCACCGTCAACGTGCTCGGCGTCGATGTCGGCAGCGCGTCCGAGACCGAGTTGCGCGGTCTGCGCTCACGCATCGGCATGATCTTCCAGCAGTTCAACCTCTTCAATTCGCGCACGGTGCGCGGCAACGTCGCGTATCCGCTGAAGGTCGCGGGCTGGAAGCGGGAGGACATCGCGCCCCGCGTCGCCGAACTGCTCGATTTCGTCGGCATCGGCGACAAGGCCGGCCGGTATCCGCGGGCGCTCTCGGGCGGGCAGAAGCAGCGGGTCGGCATCGCCCGCGCGATCGCGGCCAACCCGGAGCTGCTGCTCGCGGATGAGGCGACCAGCGCGCTCGATCCGCAGACCACCGGCGAGGTGCTGGCGCTGCTCAAGGAGATCAACCGCCGACTGGGCATCACGATCGTCGTCATCACACACCAGATCTCGGTCGTGCACGAGCTGTGCGATCAGGTCGTCGTGATGGACGGCGGACGCGTGGTCGACAGCGGTGACACGTACCGCGTGTTCGCGCATCCGCGTGCGGAGCTCACCGAGCGCTTCGTCGCCGCCGTCACGCAGGGCGTGCCGACGGGCGCCACCCTGGAATCCCTGCTCATCGGCGGTGGCACGCTTGTCAGCGTCGACGTCAACGAGTTCACCAGCGAGGACATCGACGAGGTGTTCGAGAAGCACGGCGTGCGGCGGGCGGTCGTCTTCGGCGGCGTCACTGACATCCGCGGGCGGCAGCTCGGAACTCTCACGTACCGGCTGCAGGCGGGGGCGGATGCTGTCGCAGAAGCCGTGGGGGAGCTCTCGGCACGCACGAAGGTCTCCGTGCTGCGCGGCACGGGGTCGCAGGTCGCCGCATCCGGATCGGAGGGCGTCTCATGACCGGCATCCAGCCGCTCGCGAACTGGGATTCGCTGACGCCGGTGCTGCTGCAGTCGATCCAGGAGACCGTGTACATGGTCGCGGTCACGCTCGTGATCGGCGGGGTCGCCGGGCTGCTGATCGGCGCGGTGCTCTACGCGACGCGGCCGGGCAACCTGTTCGGCAACCGGATCGTCTTCAACGTGATGAACCTCGTGATCAACGTCATCCGGCCGATCCCGTTCATCATCTTCCTCACCGCCGTCGGGCCGGTCACGAAGCTCGTCGCCGGGACGACGCTGGGTACCGAGGCCGCGATCGTGCCGATGACGATCATGGCCGCGGTCGTGATCGGGCGCGTGGTCGAGCAGAACCTCGTGGCCGTCGATCCCGGCGTCGTCGAGGCTGCGCTCGCGATCGGCGCGAAGCGGCTGTCGATCCTGTTCGGCGTCGTGATCCCCGAGGCGCTCGCGCCGCTGATCCTCGGGTACACGTTCATGTTCATCGCGGTGGTCGACATGTCGGCCATGGCCGGATACATCGGCGGCGGCGGACTCGGCAACTTCGCGATCATCTACGGCTACAACCAGTTCGATCAGCAGGCGACCTGGGTGACGGTCGCGATCATCATCGTGATCGTGCAGGTGGGGCAGATCTTCGGCAACTGGCTCGCCCAGCGCGTGCTGCGGCGTTAGGCGTGGGGGCGGTCAGATCTCCGCGCGTATCAGCGGAACAGGAAAACGTGCCGCACGCATCGGATCCAGCCGCGAGTCGGTGATGCCAGCAGTGAAGGGCTCCAGGTCGAAGCACTTGAAGACGCCTTCGCGGCCGAATTTCGAACTGTCGGCGACGAAGAACGCCTCCGTGGCGACTGAGAGCATCGACCGCTTCAATTCGATTTCGTAACTGGACGTGTTGTACAGCCCGTCCTCCATGACGGTGTCAGAACCGAAGATCGCCACGTTCACACGAAGATTCTGCACCTGCTGCACTGACGTCGGGCCCCACATCGATATGTCGTTGGGTAGGAGCTCCCCTCCGATGAAGATGAGGTGCGCGCTCTGCCGTTCCGCGACGACCATACCGATCTTGAGATCGTTGGTCACGACGGTGATCCGTGAGCTCGAGAGATGGCGCGCCACCTCGAGCGTCGTCGTTCCACTGTCGAGAAGAACCGTCTGCCCATCGAGGATGCGATCGGCCATCGCCCGCCCGATCGCCACCTTCTCGCGTCGGTGGAGGGCACCCTTGAGATCGATGGGCGTATCGGTCTGCCGCACGGGAATCGCACCGCCATGCGTGCGCTGCAGGAGATCTCGGTCTTCCAGCTGCTGCAAGTCTCGGCGGATGGTCGAACGCGTGACGCCGAAGACATCCGACAGCGACGTGACCGTCTGGAACCCCTGCTCGACGAGCAACTCGACGATGCGAGCCTGACGCGACATTGCGACGTCCTTTCAACGACTTCGCACGAGTATATCGCGCGTTATGCGCACTTGTGCACACATTTCGTGCGCGATATCGCGCATGGATTGCGCGTTATCGATTGACGAATGCGCGAACCCGCGTTAGGTTTTTGAAAAACCCGCGCGCTCGGAGACACACAGCTATGGCCCCGGGCCGTCACGAAGGAGTGAACATGAAGCGTAAGAGTCCTGCTTTCGCAGTTGTCGCAGGAGCCGCTGTTCTGGCTCTCGCAGGTTGTGGAACCACCGCCGGTAGCGATTCGGGAGACGGCGGGTCCGATGGGGGAACCGGCGCAGAAGGCGCGTACGTCACCGTCGTCAAGGCGACAGGAATCGGCTGGTTCGACCGCATGGAAGTCGGCGTGAACGAATGGGCCGAGGAGAGTGGCCTGGACGCACGCCAGGAGGGCCCCTCCGAGGCGACCAACGAGGGCCAGGTCGACATCATCCAGAACCTGATCGCTCAGGATCCCGCAGCGATCACCGTCGTGCCGAACGACGTAGCGGGCCTCAGCAGCGTCCTCGCAGACGCGCGTGATGCTGGCGTCGTCGTCGTCGCGCACGAGGCCCCGGGCATCGAGAACGTCGACATCGACATCGAAGGCTTCGAGAACGGCGCATACGGCGTCCAGATCATGGACAACCTCGCCGAGTGCATGGAAGAAGAGGGCGGTTACGTGCAGTTCGTCGGGCGCTTGACCAACGGCTCGCACAGTGAATGGGTGGCAGGTGCGCAGGAGAATCAGACCGCCAACTTCCCGAACATGACACTTCTCGAGGACCCCATCGAGTCAGAGGAGAACGAAGAGGTCGCGTACAACAAGGCGAAGGAACTGCTCGCCAAGTACCCGGACATCAAGGGCTTCCAGGGGTCGGCGGGCACCGACGTGGTCGGCATCGCGCGCGCGGTCGAAGAGGCGGGAAAGTCTGACACCACGTGTGTCATGGGCACATCGATTCCGTCCGTGTCCAGCAGCTACCTCGACTCGGGCGCGATCGACAAGATCTTCTTCTGGGACCCGGCGCTGGCAGGCAAGGCACAGCTGGCCATCGCCCAGATCCTGGTCGACGGCGGAACGATCGAAGAGGGCACCGACCTCGGCATCCCCGGATACGAGTCGCTGGTGAAGCTCGACGGCTACGACAACGTCTTCGCAGGCGACGCGGCCCTTGCCGTGGACGCCTCAAACGTGGGCGACTACGACTTCTGATCCACAGTTGCCCGGGCTGCGCGGAAGGAC
>NZ_JBLVOB010000001.1:87820-107778 GCF_053543555.1 Microbacterium xerophyticum
CCAGCGACCTTCCGCGCAGAGCCACTAACAGAAGGCGTCCCTATGACATCCTCAGAACAGGTTCTGCAGGTTCGCGGCATCGTCAAGACCTATGGCGGCGTTCGTGCGCTCGACAGCGTTTCGCTGTCGTTGACATCGGGCGAGGTCCATTGCCTCGCCGGCGAGAACGGCAGCGGTAAGTCGACACTGATCAAGATCATCAGCGGCGTCGAACGCCCAGACTCGGGCGAGATCATCATCGGCGGTGAATCCCACGCGCACACGACTCCGAGCGGTGCCATCGCCGCGGGTGTCCAGGTGATCTATCAGGACTTCTCGCTGTTCCCGAACCTCACCGCTGCAGAGAACATCGCGATGCTGAGCGAGCTGGCGGATCGGCGGAAGCTCTCGTCGCGCAGGCGCATTCGCGCCGCCGCGGAGGCGATCGTCGCTGACCTGGGTCTGCACATCGACCTCGATGCTGATGTCGCGGATCTTTCCGTCGCCGACCGCCAGCTCATCGCGATCTGCCGTGCGCTGGTCGGCGAGGCGCGCGTGCTCATCATGGATGAGCCGACCACTGCCTTGACCCACTCCGAGGTCCAGCGGCTCTTCGCGATCGTGCGTCGCTTGCAGGAGCGCGGCGTGGCTGTCGTGTTCGTGAGCCACAAACTCGACGAGGTCCTGGCGATCTCGCAGCACGTGACCGTGTTGCGCAATGGCGCCGTCGTCGCATCCGGACCGGCCGGCGAGTACACAGCCCGCTCGATCGCCAAGTCGATGACCGGCCGGGATGTCAGTGAGGAGCGTCTGGTCGATGACCTTTCGACGGGTGGCGATCCGCTGCTGGTGGTCGAGGACCTCGGCAGGGAGGGCGCCTTCAGCGACGCCAGCTTCTCGCTCGCACGTGGCGAGATCCTCGGAATCACGGGACTTCTCGGATCCGGCCGTAGCGAGATCGCTGAGGCCCTGTTCGGCGTGGCACCGGCAGACACGGGGACCATCACTGTGAATGGCACGGAACGTCGCATCCGATCCATCGCGGACGGTGTCAACGCAGGGTTCGGATACGTTCCTGAGGACCGTCTGACCCAAGGGCTGTTCCTGGACAAGTCGATCGCCGACAACATGGTGGCGTCGTCGCTGGACAAGTACCGCAGCAAGACGCTGCTGCTCGATCGCGGGCGTATCTCTCGTTCGATGGCGGACCTGTTCTCGCGCCTGCGCATCAAGGCTCCGAACGTGCAGGCGCCGGTCCGGAGCCTGTCGGGAGGGAACGCGCAACGCGTCGTGATCGCGAAATGGCTCGATCGCAAGCCCTCGGTTCTCATGCTGAACGGTCCTACGGTCGGTGTGGACATCGGCTCCAAGGAGGAGATCTTCGCGATTCTACGAGAGCAGGCATCCGAAGGCATGGGGATCATCGTCATCTCGGATGACATCCCCGAGTTGGTATCGAGCTGTCACCGCGTGCTGATCGTCCGTGCCGGACGCATCGTGTCCGAGATCGCCGGAGACGAGATCGAAGTGGACAACATTCAGAAGAGGATGACCGCCTGATGAAGATACTGCGACGCCTTCGCGGCGCGAACAACGAGGGCGTTCTGGCCGCCGTCATCATCGTGGTGATCATCCTGATGTCGCTCGCCAGTCCGGCGTTCTTCACACCCAGCACCTTCTTCGGACTGGCCCGCAGTTCGCTGGTTCCGCTGGTCTTCGCACTCGGGGTGCTCCTGATCATGATCTCAGGGGGGATCGATGTCTCCTTTCCCGCGATCGCGATCTTCGCGGCCTACACGACGGTCGCGTGGGCGGATCAGGCCAGTTTCGACCCGACGATCATCGGAATCTTCGTCATCGCTCTCGTGATCGGAGCGCTCTGGGGCCTTCTCAACGGTGTGGTGATCGCGCGATTCCGACTCCCCACTCTGATCGTGACTCTCGGCACCCAGGGCATCATCAAGGGAATCCTGCTGACCTACATCGGGTCGACGTACATCTCCGCAGCTCGGCTTCCGGCCAGTGTCGCAGAGGCCGGCGACGCGCATCTGCTCGACGTTCCAGGGGCCGGGTACCTGCACGGCATGCTCGTACCGGTGATCATGATCGTCATCCTGGTCTGGTGGATGCTGAAGTACACGACCTTCGGCCGGAGCATCTTCGCGATCGGCGGCGACATCGAAGCTGCGCGACGCGTCGGAATCAAGGTGATCCGCACGCAGATCCTGCTCTACGTGCTCGTGGGCGCGATGGCCGCGTTCGGCGGAATGATCTTCGTGATCCTCGGGAAGAATGCCAACCCGCAGACGCTCGTCGGCACCGAGCTCGACATCATCGCCGCCGTGGTCCTGGGCGGCGCATCGATCTTCGGCGGTCGTGGATCGGTGCTCGGCACAGTACTCGGTGTCGTGCTTGTCCAGTTGATCAACAACAATCTGGTGCTCGTCGGTGTGCCCAGCACCTGGCAGCGTGCAGCCGTCGGCATTCTGCTGATCGTCGGAGTCTCAGTGCAGGCACTGGCGGCCATGCGGAACAGACGGAAACCCGTCGTGATCGAGGAAGAGGTGAGCCAGGCATGAGCGGCATCGACCCCAACGGCCTGAGCAGCGCCAACAAGAAGCTCGACGCAGGCTTCGCCGGCATCATCTCCCGCATACAGGTGCCGCGAGGCGCCGGGCGGATGGTGCTTCTGCTGGTTCTCACGTTCGCGCTGTTCACGATTCTGAACCCGCGAGTGTTCCTGAACCCGGTGAACCTTCAGAACATCGGCGTGGCATCACCGGAGATCGGCATCATCGCTCTCGCCATGATGCTGTCGATGCTGACTGGTGGCATCGATCTGTCGATCGTCGCGATCGCGAACGTCTCCGCGATAACCGTGTCCTCGCTGTACATCGCGATATCCGCTGGCGCAGGCGCGGAGACCGCCGAGTCGCTGGCGGTGGTGATCATCCTCGCAGGCGTCGCCATGGGGGCGCTTCTCGGCGCGGTGAACGGGGTGCTCATCAGCATCGTGGGCGTCACGCCGATCCTCACCACTCTGGGCACGATGCAGTTGTTCAACGGACTCGCGCTCGTGTGGACCGGCGGTGTGACGATCTCCGGGGCGCCCTCGGTGCTGAGGTCGATCGGCAAGGCGACGGTGATCGGCATCCCCGTCCTCTTCGTCATCCTTCTGATCGTCGCCGCGTTGATCGCCATAGTGGTCGACCGGACGCCGGTGGGACGGAAGATCCAACTGCAGGGAGCCAACCCCGTCGCCGCCCGCTACTCGGGAATCAGCGCACGGCGCACCTTGATGCTGACCTACGTCCTCAGCGGCCTGCTGGGCGGGCTTGCGGGGCTCGTGTTCCTCTCACGCAATCCCTCGGCCAGCGCCGACTATGGATCAAGCTACGTGCTGCTGGCGATCGTCATCGCCGTGCTCGGCGGCACGAATCCCAACGGCGGCTTCGCCACCGTGACCGGTGTGATCCTGGCTACCCTGACACTGCAGGTCGTCTCCAGCGGATTCACGGCGTTGCGGCTCTCCGCATATGAGTACGCCATCGCGCAGGGCGTGCTGCTGATCGCGGTGATGATCTTCGACCAGGTCAGAATACGTCGACGCCGACGAATATCTCCGGCGGCGACGAGCGAGACGGTGGCCATTGCCACCGAGAACCGACGAAAGGACAGGAACCCGTCGTGAAGAAGATCATCAACGCCCCTGAGGCGTTCGTGGACGAGTTCGTCGAGGGAATCCTCGCGGCGCACCCGGACCTGGTGAAGACCCCGGGTGACGACATCCGGGTGCTGGTACGAGCCGATGCTCCGCGCCCAGGGCGCGTGGGCATCGTCACGGGCGGCGGCTCCGGCCATCTTCCCCTGTTCAAGGGCTACGTCGGTATGGGGTTGTGCTCCGGTGTCGCCATCGGCAACGTGTTCAGCTCGCCCAGTTCGGAGCAGATCTTCGAAGCGACGAAGGCGGTGAACGGCGGCGCCGGCGTGTTGTACCTGTACGGCAACTACGGCGGCGACGTGCTGAACTTCGACCTGGCGGCTGATCTTGCCGATCTCGAGGACATCACCACGCGCACGGTCGTCGGCCGTGACGACGTGGCCAGCCAGCCCAATGAGCGCAAGCTCGATCGCCGAGGCGTGGCCGGCATCATCTTCGCGTACAAGGCGGCAGGTGCCGCGGCCGAGCGTGGCGACTCTCTCGAGGAAGTCGTCGCCATCACCGAGGATGTCGTCGAGCACACCGCCACGATGGGCATCGGTCTCGCGCCGACCATTCTTCCGACCACGGGCAAGCCGAGCTTCGAGCTCGGTGACGGCGAGATGGAGATCGGCATCGGCATCCACGGCGAGCCTGGCAGCCGCCGGGGGCCGCTGGAAACGGCGGATGAGATCGCCGACCACGTCCTCGCCGCACTCGTCGAAGACCTCGGTCTGAAGGCCGGTGCCCGTGTGGCCGTCATGGTGAACGGGCTCGGCGCCACGCCGCTGGAGGAGCTCTATGTGCTCTACCGTCGTGCGCATCAGATCCTCTCAGGTCTCGGCATCGAGATCTCAAAGAACTATGTGGGCGAGTACGCGACCAGCCTCGAAATGGCCGGGGCATCCATCTCGCTGCTCGAATTGAACGATGATCGTCTCGCGCTGCTCGAAGCACCCGCGAAGTCGCCGTTCTTCCAGGAAGGTTGATCATGGAAGCAGAACGACTAAACGCCCGCATCCGTGGGAGCCTCACCGTACTCATCGACTCCGCCGACGAACTGCGCGATCTCGATCAGGCACTGGGAGACGGCGATCTGGGTATCACCGTCTCCGCAGGATCCGCGGCGGTGATCGCGGCGCTCGAACAGCTCCCTCCGGACGCGACTCCGGTCGACATCGCGCGGGCGAGTGCAAAGGCCTTCGCGAACGCCAATCCATCGACCATGGCTGCGCTCGTGGCGGGTGCGCTGCTGGCAGGGTCGCGAGTGTGGGCGGATACCACCGATGTGACGATCGCAGATGCGCAGGCATTCGCTGCTGCTGCCGCCGCCAGCATCGCGCAGCGCGGCAAGACCCAGGTCGGCGACAAGACCATCCTCGACGGACTGGCTGCCGTGGCGGATTCCCTCGTGGATCAGAACGATGCCGACGTCGCGTTGGATGCGGCGATCGCCGCCGCCGCGAATGCTGTCGAGAGCACCAAGGACCTCCAGTCGCGACGCGGCCGAGCATCCTGGCTGCAGGAGCGCAGCATCGGCATCGCCGATCCGGGAGCAACAGCGTTGCAACGGTTCGTCGAGTCCTGGAAGATCGCGGGACAGACGACGGAGTAGACCACGCGCATGGCGGGTGACGCCCGCAGATGAAGAAGGCCGGAGCAGTTGCGCTCCGGCCTTCTTCATCTTCTCTCCTCAGAGCGTGGCGCGAAAGTCGTTCACTGCGGAGACGAGCTCCTGCACGCGCTCGACCTTGGCACGGTTCTCGAACTTGCCGTCCTCCTTGAAGAAGGTGCCCATGACTGCGCCGTCGGCGATCGAGAGCTGCTCAGCGACATTCGAAGGACGCACTCCGGTGTTCACGAACACCGGAGTGTTGCCGGCGACGTCTTTGACCACTCGAAGCGCCTGCGTGTCTGTGGGAGCGCCGGCCGTCAGACCGGAGACGCAGAGCGCATCTGGTGCAGCGACGAAGACGGTGCTCTGGGCGATCGAACGAAGATCTCGTTCTGCGAGGTAGGCAGCCGATTCCGGGACGATGTTGAACAGCATCTTCACGTCCCCCGCGCCGATACGTTGGCGGTAGCGCGCGATCTCCCCGACGTTGGTGTTCCACAGGCCGAAGTCCGAGGCGTAGACGCCAGTGAAGATCTCACGCACCCACTGCGCGCCTGTCGCGACAGCGAGGTCGATAGAGGCCTGGCCGTCCCAGAGCACGTTCACGCCGTACGGCGTCGAAAGGTCCGGCAGTAGCTCGCCGATGATGCGAGCCATCGTGATCGCAGTGATCGGCTCCGTCTTGGTGAGGTACGGCAGGCTGAACTCGTTCGAGATCATGACGCCGTCCACCCCGCCGGTCTGGAGCGCATCGAGCTCCTCGCGAGCCCGGTCGACGACGGCGCGAACGCCTGCCTTCGAGTCGTATCCAGGATCACCCGGCAGCGCCTCGAGATGCAGCATGGCGATGATCGGCTTGGGGGCGGTGAAGACGTCATTGAGCCAGGTGGCCATGAGGGTCCCTTTCTTCGGTGGTGCGGTGTTGGATTGGAGAGGCACGGAGGGCTACGAGGCGTGCTGCTCGATGCCGTCTTGCCAATAGCGGACGCTCTCGACAAGGTCTGCGATGACCTGATCGTCGTCGGCCTCGTGGGCGGGGATCACTTCGAGGTGCACCTCGATCTCCGGTGCATCCCACGTCAGGAGCGCCGGGATCACCTCATCGCGGTGCACAAGTCCTGTCGCGTTGTTCGCGGCGGTGAATGCGGCGTGATGGTCGCCACCGCGCGGAGACTGCTGCAACTGGATGATCGGCGCGTTCTGCCACCCCTCGTTCAACCACGCAATCGGCTCGTCGCTGGGAGTGCCTGTGTGCAGGGCGGCCGGGTGCCCGAGATCCAGGCACAACCGCCAGGGGGTGACGCAATCGGACAGGGCGGCTTCGAGCTCGTGGCTCTCCGAGATGGAGTACCCGGGCTCGCGCGCCAGCGCCAGGTTCTCGAAGAGGAGATACTGCAACCCGGCGTCGGAAGCATGATCGCTGATCCTGGTCAGATGTTCGATGAGTTCCGATCGGAGGCCGTCGCGGCGAGTGGCGTCGCGGAAGGAGGCGACGGTGAACGCTCCGATGTGCCCTCCCACGCCGTCGGCGCCGATGCGAGCCGTCAGGTCGATCATCCGGCGATACCAGCCCTCTGCGGCTGCGCGCTCGGACGGTGTGTCTGCGAGCAGAAGATTCGATGCATATGCGGCCAGCCCGGTGAACACACTGCGCACCCGGATGCCGTGAGCCTCTGCGACTTCGCGAACTTCGTCAGCGTGAGTCTCCACGGCGCTCTCGGAGGCGGACGGCGGGAACAGGTCCATGCTGAACTGCACGTCCGACAATCCGAGCTCGTCGCTCACGATGCGTGCCCACTGCTCGGGACGCGACCATCGTTTGACCGCGAAGCAGGTGTTGATCCCGAGGGTGATCTGAGGCGATGAAGTTGCCATCTCAGCTCCGGCTTCTTTCGGCGATTCGGTGGGATATCGGAGTCAGGGTCGTACCGAGCTCCCGCCAGGTCTCGTACGCGTCGTCGTAGATCGCGCGGCGTTCCTGGTCAGGCAGGACTGGATCGCCGAATCGGACGAAGGCGCTGGCGGCATCCCACGAATCCAAGGCTCCGATCGCGCGGGCCGCGACAAGCGCAGCCCCGAGGGAGGCACCGGGATGGTCGATGACCGGGAACAGTTCGGTACCGAGCACATCTGCGTGGATCTGCTTCCACAGGGTGGACCTGCTGCCTCCGTTCGTGATCCTCGCCAATGCCATCGGTATTCCGATCTCACGGAAGATCTCGGCGTGGTGGCGGAATCCGAACGCGATCGATTCGAGAACAGATCGATACATGTCTGCACGTGTGTGTCCGAGGTGCAGTCCGGCGAATGCGCCGCGAAGCTTCGGGTCGTGCAGCGGAGACTTCTCGCCGAGAAAATACGGCAGACACAGGATGTCGGCGGGAGTGCGGTCTGCAGCCTCGGCGTCGAGCTGCAGCAGGTCGGTGCCGCCGACGAGCGCCTGGAACCAGCGGATCAGACTGCCGCTGGTCGCCATGCAACCGTTCGGCAGCCAGGTATCCGGACGAGGGTGAACGTCGAGATAGAGCCGGGCATCGGCGACCGGGGTGCTGCTCGCGACGAGGATATCCCCGGCGCCACCCAGCTTCACCAGCCAGTCGCCGGGTTTCTCGACACCGGCTGCGAATGCGGAGAGGACGTGATCTGCGCCTCCCACCACCAGATGAGCGGAGCGGGGGAGACCGGTGGCGTCCGCGATACGACCGCTCACCGAACCGACGACGGTGCCCGGCGCGGCGATCGGTGGGATCAAGGAGGGGTCGAAACCGGCTGCCTCGACGACCGCGGGCAGCAGACTGCCGTCGAGCGCGAACAGGCCGGACTCGATCGCCCAATTCTGCTCGACGTGAACGTCGGCGCCGAGCTGAGAGAGGATCCAGTCGTATGAGCCTTGGATGCGCATGGTGCGCGACCAGGTCTCCGGCTCATGCCGCGCGAGCCAGAGCAGGGTCGGGGCGACCGATTGCTGCGTGACCTCTGAGCCTGTCACCGCGACCAGGTCGATCGAAGCCGTCGCATCACGGATCTCTTCGATCTCGCGCGTCGCGCGAGCGTCGTTCTGGAGGATCGCCGGACGCACAGGCTCGCCTGCACCATCCAGGGCAAGCACGGCGGGAACCATGCCAGAGGTCGCGATGGCGGCGATCTCGGATGGGTCGATACCGGAGACCGAGACGACCTCGCGGATCGATTCGACGACGTTCGTCATCCACTCGGCGGGATCGGCCTCGGCGAATCCTGGGTGCGGGCTGTGCAGCTGGGAGGGGCGCGTCGTCTGCGCGACGATACCTGCGGTGGGCGCGAACAGCACCACCTTGGTGCCGGTCGTGCCGATATCGACGCCGATGATGTGGCCGGTCATGACTCAGCACCATGCGAGCCGTCCGGTGGCCCCGGAATCGTGACGACCGAGACACCGGCCGCGGTGGCCGTCGTGAGAGCGAGGGCATCGGGCGCGGCATCCGTGACGATCATGTCGGCGGATGCGAGTGGAGCGATGCTGCTCAGCTGCGCTCGACCGACTTTCGAACGGTCGGCAAGGACGATCAGCCGGTCGGATGCTTCGATCGCGGCACGTTTCACCGCGCTCTCGTCGCGGTGGTAATCCGTGAAGCCCCGGTGGGGATGGACTCCCGCCACGCCCATGATGAATGTGTCGCAGTTGTAGCGACGGAAGCTTTCGATGGCTTCGATGCCGATGAGGCTCAGTTCCCCTGGGCGCAGGAGCCCACCGGTGAGCAGGAGCGTCGTATCCGGTTCCGATCGGAGTTCGGTCGCGACGAGCAGGCTCGGCGTGACGATCGTGAGCCCCAGACCGCGCCCTCGAATGGCCTGAGCAACCGCGAGAGCCGTGCTTCCGCTGTCGAGCACGAGCGTCTCGTGCGGGGACAGCTGTGAGACCGCATACTCGGCCACGTGCTTCTTGCTCGCGACATCGAGGCCGGCACGAGCTTCGAAGGTGGGCTCGGAGATCTTATTGACGGCGATGGCACCGCCGATCACCTTCCGGACGAGTCCTTCGGATTCCAGCACGTCGATGTCACGCCGAACAGTCATCTCGGAGACGCCGAACTCCGTCGCCAGTCTGGCGAACTCGATCTCGCCGTCTGCGAGGAGTCGCTCGCGGATCCGCTGGGTGCGACTGTTTCCTGCCTTGACCACGCGCCGGCCTCTCTCGATCCCATCAATGTGAATTAATCACATCCGAGATCAGTGTTACATGGTTGAGTCGCTCGCGTCCAGTCTTCAATCAGAGTCGTGACACGGAGTCGAAAGTGTGACATCTTGTGTGTACGGCGGCAATCACGGCGTCCACCCGTGACGTCGTATGATGAGATTAGTTCACACCTTGATGCATGTAGAGACGTGAATTCGTAACAGGAGGCGAGTGATGATCATGGACAAGAGCACTCCGACGCCTCGGGAGTTCCGGACTCTGGCGATCGAGGCTGCACGGTTGGGAAGCGCGGCGCTGTCGCATGGTTCGGCGACCCGCGATGCGATCAGCAAGGGGATACCCGGCGACGTCGTGACAGAGATGGACCGAGCGGTCGAACTGCGCATCCGTGCGCATCTTTCCGATCGCCGTCCGAACGATCGGATCGTCGGGGAAGAGCTCGCGGATTCCGGGAGCGGCGCAACGGGTCTCGAGTGGTTCATCGATCCGATCGACGGCACCAGCAACTTCGTCCATGGGCTGGCCCTTCACTGCACTTCCGTCGCGGTCTACGACTCTGAACGCGAGCGCTGGATCGCGGGGGCGATCGCTGTGCACTCCGACGAAGCCGTGTACGCCGCCGCAGCCGGCGACGGTGCGCAGAAGATGCTCGCGGACGGGACCGTCATCGAGCTGGATGCCACGCCTGCGCCCGGCAACCCTCGTCTGCTCGGGGTCGGGCTGTCATACGACCCGGACGTACGAGCTCGTCAACTCGACGACATCAGCGCCCGTATGTCGGACTACGACGACATGCGCAGCCTGGGGACGGCCGCTTTCGCCCTATGCCTCGTCGCGGAGGGCGTGTTCGCCTCCTTCGTGGAGACGGACCTGTTCGTGTACGACTGGGCAGCCGGGGCGCTCATCGCAGAGGAGAGCGGCGCAGTCGTCGAGCGCCCACGCGGTCTCGGGAGAGGGCCCATCATCGCGCACGGACGGCCAAGCGGAGAGGATCGCGATGCGCGCAGGCGTTGACGACACCCGGCCCGCGGCACGGGGTTTCGTCCTCGGAATCGACATCGGGACGTACGAGGCCAAAGGCGTGCTGGTAGCGGCCGACGGAAGCGTCGTCGCTCAGCACCGTCGGCCGCACTCGGTGCTGACTCCACGGCCAGGCTTCGTGGAGCACGATCCTGACGCGGTGTGGTGGGGCGGTTTCGTCGAGATCGCCCAGACGCTCGTGCGTGAGTCCGGGGTGGCATCGTCAGATGTCAGAGCAGTCGCAGTCAGCGGGATCGGCCCCTGCGTGCTGCCGATCGATGAGGACGGTGAGCCGTTGCGCGACGCGATTCTTTACGCCGTCGACTCCCGGGCCCAGACGCAGATCGATGAACTGAACGACGTGTACGGCACCGAAGAGATCATCGGACGTTCGGGGACTCCGCTGAGTTCGCAGTCAGCCGGGCCGAAGATCCTGTGGATCGAGAGGAATGAGCCGGAGGTGTTCAGCCGTTCCGCACGATTCGTCACGTGTCAGACGTTCCTGGTCGGCAGACTGACCGGTCAATGGCGCATGGATCACGCCACCGCGGCTTATTTCCATCCTTTCTACGACCGCCGTCTCATGGAGTGGAATCTCGACGGTGCACCATCCGCGCTTCGCAGGGATCAGCTGCCTGATCTCGCATGGTCCAGCGAGATCGCCGGGCATATCCGTGCGGATGGAGCGGAGGCGACGGGGCTCGCCATTGGAACGCCGGTACTCGTCGGGGCACCGGATGCCGTGGCGGAGGCACTGAGCGCCGGCGTCGCGGAGCCCGGTGACATGATGATCATGTACGGGTCGTCGCACTTCATCATCGAGGTGCTCGAGCATGCGCACAGCTCGAGCGCATTGTGGCCGGCGCCCTTCCTTTTCCCTGGCAGCCACCTGGCGGCGGCCAGCCTGCCGACGGCCGGCAGCTTCACGCGATGGTTCGCGAACCTGCTGGACCCGGTTGCAGGCGGTAGCGACGAGCTCTATTCCGCGCTGGCCGATGCCGCGCAAGCATCCCCGCCGGGTGCTCGAGGCCTGCTCGCCATACCGTTTCTCAGCGGGGATCCGAATGTGCGCGGCGGCTTCGTCGGCCTCACGATGCAGCACTCGCGTGGCGACATGGCCCGTGCAGTGGCGGAGTCGATCGCACAGGGCGTCGCTCGGGTCATCCGTCGATTCGACGAGGACGGCCTGCGGCCGAGCCGCGTACGCGCCGTCGGGGGTGGCACGAAGAATCCCGTATGGACGCAGGCGGTCAGTGACGTCACGGGCATCAGCCAGGAGGTGGTTCCTGGCCTTGGAGCCTCGTACGGCGATGCGATGCTGGCCGCGTTGGCAGTCGGATTCATCGACGACGTCGAAGGCGTCGCGTCGTGGGCCCGTGTGCACACGACGGTGCGACCGCGCGCTGACCTGGCCGGTCTGTACGCAAAGCAGGGCGCAGCCTTCGACATCCTTGACACCGCCTCGAGAGACATCGTCGCAACGCTGGCTGTAGACGACAAACAAGAAGGTATGGAGAACCGCGCATGAGTGACATCGCATCCGATCCCCGTTGGAAGGACTTGGCCGAGCACCTCGCCGAGCGTCTGGCGATCGCAGATGGCGATCGCGTGAGCATCTTCGTCAATGACGATTCGGCGCTGCAGGCCGCGCATGCACTCATTCGCACTGCGCTGCGCCGCGGAGCGTCGGCGCAGACCGTGTACCAACCGGAGCTGGCGGATGTCGAAGAGCTCGCGCACTCGACGCTTGCACAGATCGTCGAGCCACCCGCGGTGGAAGCCGCGGCGATGCGGTGGTCGACGGTGCATGTCTCTTTCCGCTCGATGCTGTGGCCCGAGGAATCCGAAGAGGCGAAGCCGGAAGACTTCCCTGAGAGGCTCGCAGCGCAACGGCAGGCGAAGGGAGCGATCTCCACCCTGCGTTGGCAGAACACGCGCTGGGCGATCGTGCGCATCCCCACACCGCAATGGGCATCTCAGATCGAAGTGGCGCCGAACGTGCTGCTCGATGAGTTCTTCGCCGGTGCGCTGGACGATTGGGATGCTGCGAAGGCGAGGTGGCAGTCAGTGTGCGAAGCGATCGACACCGGAGACACCGTGAGGATCACGTCGCCGGACACCGACCTGCGCCTCGGTATCCGCGGGCGCACAGCCGCGCTGTTCGCAGGCGAGGCCAACCTCCCCGACGGCGAAGTCGCGACCGCTCCGGTCGATGACCAAGTCGACGGTCACATCACGTTCCCTGGAGTCACGGTCTTCGCCGGCGAGTTGTTCGAGAACCTGTTCCTGCGGTTCGAGTCCGGGCGAGTGGTGGAGGTTCGGGCGGACCAGGGCGCGGAGGTCGCTCGCGCGCTCATCGACACCGACGAGGGATCGCACAGGGTCGGCGAATTGGGTATCGGGCTGAGCAGCACGGTGCAGCAGTGGACCGGCGATCTGTTCATCGACGAGAAGATCCTCGGCACCGTTCACATCGCGCTCGGACGCGCGTATCCGCAGTGCGGTGGAATCAACGAGTCCACGCTGCATTGGGACATCGTGAAGGACCTGCGCGTGGACGCGCCCGGTGGCGCAGGAACGCTGACCATCGACGATCGCCCGATCGTCGACGCGGGTCGCGTGGTGTGGCCGGAGCTCGTCGAGTAGATCGCCGCGCTAGTCGACGGCTGCCGTGATAAGGATCGGGCGGTGGTCGCTGGAGCGCGCCTTCGTATGCAGCCCCCGGCAGTCGATAGCATGACAGCGTGAATCGCTCTCGCATGTCCATGGTCGTCGCCGTCATCGCCGCCACGACCGTCATCCTCGCGGGCTGCGCGGGCGGCGCACCGACCACGGATCCGCCAGAGTCGCCGGCTTCGGAGACGCCGTCGGCGGCACCGACGACAGACGTGGAGGCGCACCTCGTGGTGGCGATCGACGGCATCACGTACGTCGACGAATCGGGCACCCAGACGGCGCCATACGACGATGGCGACGCCGTGCTCGCGCTGTTGGAGAGCGCGACAGGCGATCTCCCCGATCCCGAGCCCGTCGAGGAGATGCCCGGCTACGAATCAGACCGGGAACGCTACAGCTGGGACGGTCTGTGGGTCTCGGTCGACGTGAACCTGGACGGATCGTTGAGCCTCGCTGTGACCGGCGCGGAGGTCGACGGAATCCCGGTGGCCACGGAAGAAGGACTCAGCGTCGGTTCGACGCGACAGGAACTCATGGACGCCGACGCGTGGACGCTCACCGATCAGGAGGATGCGGCGACAGCCGAATACCTCGGGGTCGGTGGCGAAGAGGTCCCAGGGACGCAGTCGCTCTCCCGACCGGGGCAGGTGGGGATCCTGTTCGTGCTGCACCACCTCGACGGCGACGTGGTGAAGCAGATTCAGGTTCCCGCGAACGACTTCAGCGACCTCTGAGCTGCGGCGTTAGGTCGCTCTAGTCGACGGCTGCCGTGATCAGGATCGGGCGGTGGTCGCTGGAGCGCTGCGGCAGCGTCTGGATCCGGTCGATGGTGAAGCCGTCGGACGTCGCGAAGTCGTAGTGGCCCTTGAACACGCGGTAGCGCGTGTAGGTGCGCTCGTCGCTGAGGGTCAGCGTGTAGCCGTGGTCGCGGATCGTCTGGCCGAGGTTCTCCTTGAACACCGGGTAGTTGTAGTCGCCCACCATGAGCACGGGCGCCCCGTGCGCCATGGACTCGAGCTCCGTGAGCGCGGCGCGGATCTGGTTGCGGCGCAGCGAGTTGAGTGCGGTGAGCGGCGCCGCGTGGAACGACGCCACGATCAGCTCGCGGCCGTTGTCGATGTCCTGCAGATGGACGCCGAGCACCCGCTCGTGCGCCGGCTTCAGCACGCGATCGTGCAACGACTTCTTCAACCCGAAGGTGCGCATCGCCAGGAGCCGGAACGTGTTCATGCGGTAGTAGAGCGCCAGACCGAGGCGGTTCCCCTGAGTGGCATCCGCCAGCGCGAGTCCGCCGATCTCGTCGGGCAGGGCCTCGACATCGCACTCCTGCAGGCACAGGATGTCAGGCTCGTGCTCGGCGATGAGCTCCGCGAGTTCGGTCGCCGCACGATGCTTGCGCAGGTTGTAAGAGATCACCTTCATCTCTGCCAACGCTACTGCGTCCGTCTGAACCCGAGGTGTCGAAATCAGTCCGAGTTGTCGCTGTCGCGCCGCGCGCGGGTCTGCTCGGCGCGCACGCCCAGCAGCTCGTCGGCGGGGTAGCCGACCTCGGTGAGAGTGAGACCGCGCGCCGCGAGCACCTTGAACTCGCTGGTGCGCTCGAGCGCGTCGCGCAGCACCACGAGATCGTCCACGTCGAGTCGCTGCTCTCCGACGGCCACGCACGCGCCGACAAGCGCCCGCACCATGCTGTGGCAGAACGCGTCGGCCTTCACCTCGGCGACGAGCACACCCTGGCCGTCGCGCTGCCACCGGTAATCCAGCAGGGTGCGGATCGTCGTGGCACCCTCGCGGGGTTTGCAGTAGGCGGCGAAGTCATGCAGACCGATGAGGGTCTGCGCCGCGGCATCCATCGCCAGAGCGTCGAGCTCGCCCCGAACGCTGGTGGTGTCGAGCCGCCTGGCCGGATCGTAGCCGGCGATCTCGTCGGCGAGCCGGTAGCGGTACCGGCGCCAGACGGCCGAGAAACGCGCGTCGAAGCCGTCGGGCGCGAACGACGAGCGATGCACCGTCACGTCGGAATACGCTCCGAGCACTCCGCGGATGCGTCCGGCGATCGAGCCCGCCGGGTCGTGCGAGCTGCGTCCGTGCCTCGTGAGGATCCGCGACCACTGCTCGTCGTCGAGGTCGACATGCGCGACCTGACCGGCGGCGTGCACCCCCGCGTCGGTGCGCCCGGCGACGACGAGCCGTACATCAGAGCCGACGATGCGGGCCAGCGCTGCCTCGAGCGTGCCCTGCACGGTGCGCAGTCCCGGCTGCGTCGCCCACCCGCGGAACTGCGTGCCGTCATAGGCGATGTCAAGCCGTATTCGCACGAAGGCCAGCCTAGACTGGAATCTTCGGTCACGAGCCGTCCCTCCTCCTCACCATGACGCCCATTCACTCCACTCCTCGACGTTTCGCGGGACTCGACGGCCTGCGCGCGGTGGCGGTCATCCTCGTGGTGGCGTTCCACCTCTTCCCCTCCTCACCGGTGCGGTCGGGCTTCGTCGGCGTCGACGTGTTCTTCGTGATCAGCGGGTTCCTGATCACATCGCTGCTGCTGCGTCCTTCGCGTCTCGGACCGCTCGGATCGCCCCGTCGACTGATCGACTTCTGGCGCCGACGCGCCCGGCGGCTGCTGCCGGCACTCGCGCTCGTGATCACGGTGTGCGCGACGGCGGCATGGATGCTGGGCGGCGATGTGCTCGTCGGCATCGGCCGGCAGGTGCTGGGCGCTGCCACCTTCAGCTACAACTCGCTCGCGGTCGCGGGCGGCAGCGACTACTTCGCGGCGACGGCGCCCGAACTGTTCCGCAACGTCTGGTCGCTGGCGGTGGAAGAGCAGTTCTATGTGCTGTGGCCTCTGCTGCTTCCGCTGGTGCTGCTGATCCCAGGGCGGTGGACGCGCGCGGCGCTCATGCTCGTCGCCGCGGGCGGATCGGCATGGTGGATGGCGGCGCTGGTCGCCGGCGGCGACGTCACGCGCGCGTACTTCGGCACCGACTCGCACGCGTTCGGTCTGCTGCTGGGCATCGCCCTCGCGCTCGCCGCAGCGGACATGCCGGAGAAGGAATGGATGCTGCGGCGCAGCGCGCAGGCAGGTTCGATGCTCCTCGGGGTGGTCGGGCTGGCAGCCGTCGTCGTCGCCGCGCTGGCGCCGGAGGACGCTGCCATGACGGGCGTGCTCGTGCTCGCCTCCGTCGGAACGGCGCTCGCGATCTTCGCGGGCACGTGGCCCGGGTCCTGGTGGGGGCGCGGCCTCGACGTCGCACCGTTGCGGTGGATCGGGGAGAGGTCGTACGGCATCTATCTGTGGCACTGGCCCGTCCTCGTGCTGGCTCTGGTCGCCACGCAGGGGACCGGCCCCGAGGCCGGAGTGCCGGTGGTGACGGGGGCGGCTGTGCTCGTGGCGTCGGTCGGGGCGGCAGCGCTGTCGTACCGCTTCGTCGAACAGCCGCTGCGTCGGTACGGATTCCGGCACGCCTGGCGCGCACTGCGACGGAGGATCTCCGGCCGTCCGATGATGCGCCTCGCCGGGGTCTCAGCACTGGGACTCGGTGTCGTCGCCGCGGGCGGAACAGCGGCGGCCATAGTGACCGCGCCGCCGACGACGTCCGCGGCCGCGGCGATCGCGGCGGGGGAGCAGGCCATGAGGGATGCCGCGAAGACGGCGCCGGACGAGTCGGACAGTGAGCCGGAGCAGATCGAGATCCCCGACGGGACGGAGATCACGGCGGTCGGCGACTCGGTCATGCTCGCATCCGCGCCGTCGCTGTACGAGCAGTTCCCCGGCATCGAGGTCGACGCCGAAGTGTCCCGCTCGATCTGGGCGGGCCCCGACATCCTCGACGACCTCAAGTCACGGGGAGAGCTGCGCGAGAACGTGGTGGTGGCGCTCGGCACGAACGGCCCCGTCGACTGGGGCGTACTCGAGCAGATGTCGCAGGTGGCGGGGAAGGACCGCAACCTGATCCTCGTCAATGCGCACGCGCCGCGCGACTGGATACCCGGTGTGAACGCCGACCTCGCGGCCTTCGCCGACAGCCACCGCTCGGTGTGGGTCGCGGACTGGTCCGGCGCGATCGCACCGCACACCGAACTGCTCGCCGGTGACGACATCCATCCGGGCGAGGCCGGCGGCGACGTGTTCGCCGATTCCGTCGTGAGCGCGCTGGAGCGGGCGGAGAAAGACCGCATCCGCGCCGAGAAGGACGTCGAACGGGCGCCGTCCGGGCGCGCACACCACGTTCCGTTCCCGGAATGAGGGTCGCGCGGCGGGCACGATTCCCACATCAGGCGAAAATGCCGTAGGCTATCCCTTTGGTACTCGACTGCAGAGTGCCGCGAACGTGAGCCCTCCACTGGCGTGTTCCGAGCAATAGCGAAGAACCACCCCGGAGTGGGATTCACGAACTCCTCCGTTCGAACAAGAAAGCAGCACTATCGTGACGCGCACTTACACCCCGAAGGCCGGGCAGATCCAGCGTGACTGGGTCGTCATCGACGCCAATGACGTCGTTCTCGGTCGCCTCGCCTCGCACGCCGCAGCGCTCCTGCGCGGCAAGCACAAGGCCACCTTCGCCAACCACCTCGACTCGGGTGACTTCGTCATCATCATCAACGCCGACAAGGTCGCGCTGACGGGTCAGAAGCTCCAGAAGAAGATGGCGTACCGCCACTCGGGCTACCCGGGTGGTCTGTCGAAGGTCTCCTACGAGGAGCTCCTCGAGAAGAACCCCATCCGCGCTGTCGAGAAGGCCGTCCGCGGCATGCTCCCCAAGAACAGCCTCGGTCGTCAGCAGCTGACCAAGCTCAAGGTGTACGTCGGTGCCGAGCACCCGCACGCCGCTCAGCAGCCCACGACGTACACCCTCGACCAGGTCGCCCAGTAAGCGCCGCTAAGACCCCTAAGGATATTCTCGTGGCTGATACTCAGGACACCACCGAAACCCCTCAGAACTACTCGACCTCCAGCCCGGAGACGGTCGAGACCGAGGCGGCTCCCCGTCCGGTTCTCAACGTTCCCGGCGCAGCCGTCGGCCGTCGCAAGCAGGCCATCGCCCGCGTGCGTCTGGTCCCCGGCTCCGGCGTCATCACGGTCAACGGCCGTACGCTCGAGGACTACTTCCCGAACAAGCTGCACCAGCAGCTGATCAACGACCCGTTCACGGTGCTGAACCTCCAGGGCGCGTACGACGTCATCGCACGCATCTCCGGTGGCGGCGACTCCGGCCAGGCCGGCGCACTGCGTCTCGGCATCGCCCGTTCGCTGAACGGCATCGACGCGGAGAACAACCGCGCGACCCTCAAGAAGGCCGGCTTCCTCTCTCGTGACGCTCGCGTCATCGAGCGCAAGAAGGCTGGTCTCAAGAAGGCCCGCAAGGCGCCTCAGTACTCGAAGCGTTAAGCACGAGAGCCCCGATGCCGCTTTTCGGCACGGACGGCGTTCGAGGACTTGCCAACGGCATCCTGACCGCCGACCTCGCGCTCACCCTGGCCCAGGCGACAGCAGTCGTCCTGGGCCAGGGCCGCACCGCGGAAGCCCGCAAGTCCGAGGGAAAGCGACTGTCCGCAGTCGTCGCCCGCGACCCGCGCATCTCCGGTGAATTCCTCGTGGCGGCAGTCTCTGCCGGCCTCGCAGCATCCGGTGTCGACGTCCTCGACGCCGGTGTCATCCCCACCCCGGCCCTGGCGTTCCTCGTCGCCGATCACGATGCCGACTTCGGCGTCATGGTCTCGGCGTCGCACAACCCCGCGCCCGACAACGGGATCAAGATCTTCGCCCGCGGCGGCGTGAAGCTCCCCGACGAGGTCGAGCAGCGCATCGAAGCCGCGATGTCCGGCGAGAAGCTTCTGCCCACCGGTGCCTCCGTCGGTCGCATCGAGCGTTTCTCCGACGCGGAGGACCGCTACGCCCTGCACCTGCTGGGTTCGCTGCCGCACCGGCTCGACGGCATCCACGTCGTCCTCGACTGCGCGCACGGCGCAGCATCCGGTGTCTCGCCCGAGACGTTCAACGACGCCGGCGCTGAGGTCACCGTCATGGGTGCTGAGCCCGACGGCATCAACATCAACGACGGCGTCGGATCGACCCACCTCGACAAGCTCGCGGAGGCCGTCGTTCGTCTCGGCGCCGACGTCGGCATCGCCCACGACGGCGATGCGGACCGCTGCCTCGCGGTCGACGCGAACGGCAACATCATCGACGGCGACCAGATCATGGCCATCCTCGCGGTGGCGATGAAGGAACGCGGACACCTCACGGACGACACGCTCGTCGCCACGGTGATGAGCAACCTCGGTCTGCACCGCGCGATGGAAGCCAACGGCATCACCGTGCGCCAGACCGGCGTCGGCGACCGCTACGTGCTTGAAGACATGAACGCCGGCGGCTACGCCCTGGGCGGCGAGCAGTCCGGTCACGTGATCATGAGCGAGTTCGCGACGACCGGTGACGGCGTTCTGACGGGCCTGCACCTGGTCGCCGAGATGGCGCGCCAGAAGAAGTCGCTCGCCGAGCTCGCCTCGGTCATGACCGTCTTCCCGCAGGTGCTCATCAACGTGCGCGACGTCGACAAGGACCGCTGCGCCGATGACGAGGGCGTGCAGGCGGCCGTCGCCGCCGTCGAGGCAGAACTCGGCGACACCGGACGCGTGCTTCTGCGCAAGTCCGGCACCGAGCAGCTGGTGCGCGTGATGGTCGAGGCGGCGGATGCCGAATCCGCTCAGTCCTACGCACAGCGTCTCGCCGACGTGGTCAAGGAGCGCCTCGCGCTCTAGCGGTGCGCCCGGGACGCGCCCCGCGC
>NZ_JBLVOB010000002.1:0-15944 GCF_053543555.1 Microbacterium xerophyticum
GCTCGCCCTTCAGCACGGCACCTGCGCCAGAGACGGCTGCAACCGCCTCGCCCAAGACGCCGACATCGACCACAAGACCCCCTGGGCCCACGGCGGCAAAACCAACCTCCACGAACTCCGCCCCCTCTGCCCCCGCGACCACAGAAACCGACACCTCACCCGAGCGATCTACCGCAGCCGCCCAGACAACTCAGTCCAAGTCACCACACCCACCGGACATCAGAGCACGCCACCACCGACCTCTTCCGCAATCGCCCCACCGTTCTGAGCATCACCGCGTCCGCATCCGTGTGCACACGCATCCTGCGCGCACACGTCTAGGCTTCTCGCTATGCAGCAGAACGCAGAACCGCGCACCGGCGTCGTGGCCGCAGCGCTCGACCTGTTCCGTGCCCAGGGCTTCGACCAGACCTCGGTGGAGCAGATCGCCAAAGCCGCCGGCGTCTCACGCTCCACCTTCTTCCGCCAGTTCGGAGGCAAAGAGGACGTCGTCTTCACCGACCACGAAGTACTGCTCGAGGAGGTGCGGGCCTTTCTCGCCGAAGGCCACCGCGACCCGTGGGAGGCCGTCTGCCAGGCATCCCAGCACGTCTTCTCCCACTTCGCCCGCGACCCGGAGATCGCCCGCCTGCGCTATCAGGTCGTACGGCAGGTGCCGGCGCTGCGCGAGCGCGAGATCGTGACGGTGTTCCGTTACGAGCGGCTGTTCGACGAGTACCTTCGGGGCGCGCTGCCCGGCATCGATCCGCTCGACGCCGTCGGCTTCGCCGCCCTCGTCACCGCGGTGCACAATCACGTGCTTCGTCAGTTGCTCCGCGGGACGAAGCGCGTCGCCCCTTCGGTGCTGCAGAGCGCCCTGGACGATGTCCGTCGCAGGTACGGCGTTCTTCCGGACAGCGCGGACGAAGCGCCTGACGACATGGTGGTCGCGGTCTTCCCGCGGGCGATGCCGATCGCCGAGGTCACCCGCCGCCTGCAGTCGGACCTCAGCTGACGCGGGTATCCCTCAGCTTTCTCCCGCCATCACGTAGGCCCCGCCCTCGAGCCGACCGATGAGGGCTCGTGTCCATTCGAGGGCGCTGTCCGCGGTGTGAGCCCAGAGCCGAATCGCCTCCACGTGATGCTGCCAGTCGGCGTCGGGTTCCTGTTCATATGGATCGACGACGCGGGCTCGCCACTCCGTGTACGAGCGCACGCGCATGCGCAGCAGGTCCAGCACCCGTTCCCGGGTCAGCTCGGTCATGAAGCCGATTCCAGCGATCGTCATGGCGAGATCTGCACGGTCGGAGCTGAGTGCCTGCTCCAGCAGTTCGTGGAAGGCAGCTTCGCCCTTTGCGGTGAGCGTGTAGGTCGTGCGTACCGGCCCCGCCCCACCATGCTCCGTCGCCGCCTGCACGAGAAGGCCGTCATCATGCAGCTTCCGGAGCCCGTGGTAGATGGAACCCTGCTGGACGTTGCCCCAGAACTGCACGCCCCATGACTCCAGATCACGGCGAACCTGGTAGCCGTGTGCCGCCCCGCGCTCACGCACAGCGCCGAGAAGCAGTAGTCGAGTCGCGGTCATTTGCACATCCTGATCTCTCGCCCCAGTCCACGTCAAAGTGAATGTCGGTAGTCAAACTGTACTATCAATACGGATGCTGTCGCGTCCCTGAGGATCTTGGAGGAAAGATGCATATAGCCGTCGTAGGAGCGAGTGGGCGAACAGGACGGCTCGTCGTCGAGCAGGCATTGCGCGCCGGCCATCGCGTGACCGCTTTCGTACGCACGCCGCGTGACACCGGCCTACCGGCCGAGGCCGAGGTGCTCGAGGCGGACGTGGTCCGCGGAGATGGCTTCGAGTTGCCACCGGGCACTGACGTCGTCATATCCGCCCTCGGGAAGAATACGAATCGCGATCGCACGCCGGTATGCGCCGCGGGTACCAAGCATGTGATCGACGCGATGCGGCGCGCCGGCGTGCGCCGTCTCGTCGTCACCTCGGCGTCTCCCGTCCTGCGGGTGGCGACCGGCGAACCGTTCTGGTTCAGGTGGACGGTGCGTCCCGTCGTCAGGTGGTTCGGAAAGCATCTGTACGCCGACCTCGAGGCGATGGAGGCGCTGCTCATCCGATCGGAGGACGACATCGTCTGGTCGATAGTGCGACCCGGTTATCTGATCGACGACCCCGAAGGGCCTTATGAGCTCGTCAAGAACGCGAACGCGATGGGTGTCGTGCATCGAGCCGATCTCGCGAGCGCTCTGCTCGCTGTCGCACAGCGAACCGATACGGCAAGAGCGGCCTATGGGCTTGCGAGCAGCCGGAAGCGACACTCATGAGCCGTAGAAGCGGCGGCTCACGCGCGATCCGAGGCGGGGTTCTTGCTGATGGATGCTTCAAGCTGGTGCTTGCCGCAGCGTACGCCGTCTTCGCCGCCCCGCTCGGCGCCTGGCTGGGGGCGCCGAATTGGCTCGTCGTCGTCACTGCTCTTGGGCTCGCCGTATCCGGAATCGCCGAGATACTCGCGAGCAACCGACCGGAACGTCGGCACGTTCTTTTTCTCGCCGCCTACGACATCACGTGGCTCGTGATCTCCATCGTTGCGCTCACCGTCACAAGCCAAGGCGTCTCTGGCTCGGGGCCGGTGTGGCTCGTCTTCCAGGTCGTCGGATCAGCCGCACTCGCCGTGCTCTTCAGCATCCACCGTTCCAGACCAGCGCCGCCCCACGCGCAACCACACTGAAAGTGAGATCTGTCATGGACACGCTTCGTGCCATCGTCATCCTCGTCCACATAGCAGGCTTCGCCATCACGTTCGGATCGTGGTTCGCCGAAGTCGCCAGCAAGCGCCGACGTGCGACGCACGTCATGGACGTCGGCCTTTGGATCTCGCTGGCCAGCGGGCTCGCACTCGCCGCGCCGTGGCCTGCAGGTATCGAGCTGGACTATCTGAAGCTCAGCGTCAAGTTCGCGATTCTCGTCGTGCTCGGCGCCGTCCTCGGCATCGGCATCGGCATCAGCAGGCAACGCAAGACCGGCGAGCGTGCACCTGCGGGCCTTTTCTGGACCATCGGCGGGCTCGCCTTCGCGAACGCCGCGATCGCAGTGATCTGGTGAGGCCCAGGCGGATTGCAGGAACTCAGTCGCAGCTGCACCCGCCTGATGCGTTGCGCACCATGAAGCAGACGTCGCATGTGCCGTAGTCGCGTTCGATCGTCTTCGTCGGGCGCGGTGCACTGACTGCGGATGCCGTCTTGCGAGGCGCGCGCGCAGAAGCGGTCTTCTCCGCGATGGGGCGGAACTCGCTGGGATGGGTCACGTAGAAGTACGGCTCACGACCCTCGCTCGGGCGCAGCCGGAGGACGGTCCCGCCGACGACGATCTGCTCGCCCTCGGTGAATCCGTTCGTGTACGTCTTGCCGATGTGCAACGGCGCACCGTCGCCGGTGCGGATCGCTTCGATGTAGCGACCGCGATCGATGAACGAGGAGATGCCGACGGCATCCGTGATCGCGGTGATGTATTCGTGGTTCTGCGCGTCGATGCGGTGCGCACGAAGCGCCTCGGTGAGGTTGCGGTATGGACGGGACGTGCCTGCGGGGGTCGGCCCCTGTGTTTCGTTCATCGTTCTCAGGATGACACGTCTGGCTGTGAGCGCCAGACCATTCTGCGCACCGAAGAGCGCTCTTCCGCGGCGACGCGGGTACCGGGATGATGGACGCATGCCGTACGAGATCCCCGCGCCCATGCTCGCCAAGGCCGCAGCCGCCGTTCCCGACCCTGCCAAGACGGGCGGCGGGATGCTGTTCGAACCGAAGTGGGACGGCTTCCGCGGTCTGATCGCGTGGGACGGGGACGCGCTCGAGATCGGCTCGCGCGGGGCGAAGCCCCTCACGAGGTACTTCCCCGAACTCGTCGAGGCGCTGTCCGAGATCCTCCCCGGCCCGTGCCTGCTCGACGGCGAGATCGTGGTCGCCACCGGCGAGCCGGGCGCGCAGCGACTCGATTGGGAAGCACTCAGCCAGCGCATTCATCCCGCAGCATCCCGCGTCGCTCGGCTCGCCGCCGAGACCCCGGCGATGTTCATCGCATTCGATCTGCTCGCCGACGGCGATGAAGATCTCCAGCAGCGGCCGTTCCGTGAGCGCCGGGCGCGACTTGAGGCGCTGCTCGGTGAGGCGCAGCATCCACTCCATCTCACCCGTACCACCGAAGATCCCGACACCGCCCGGCAGTGGCTCGAAGAGTTCGAAGGCGCCGGCCTCGACGGTGTTGTCGCGAAACCCCTGGATCAGCCCTACGCGCCGGGCAAGCGCACGCTGATCAAGGTCAAGCACGCCCGCACGGCCGACGTCGTGGCCCTCGGCTACCGCATCCACAAGTCGGGCTCCGGCGTCGGATCGCTGCTCGTCGGCATCTACGACGCGGACGGCGTCCTCCGTCAGGTCGGCGGCGTCGCCGCGTGGAGCGACAGACGGCGCCAGGAACTGGTCGACGAGCTCGCGCCCCTCGTTGAGCGCGATGAGGACGGCGCCGCGGTGACGGGCGAGGGCGAACGCAGCAGATTCTCCGGTTCGAAAGACGTCTCGTTCGTGCGGCTCCGCCCGGAGAAGGTGCTCGAAGTCCGCTACGACCAGTTGGAGGGTGCCAGATTCCGGCACACCGTGCAGTTCGAGCGCTGGCGACCCGACCGCGATGCGCGCTCGTGCACCTACGACCAGCTCGACACCGTGGCCGGCTACGACCTCGCCGAGGTGCTGGTGTGATCGCGGACCTGTGATCGGGAGCGACTCCCACGCTTGATAACCTCCTTTCCACAAAGGAGGTGACCATGCGCGGTTGGAAGGCACTCATCGTGCTGCTCGGGGTCACCGGCGCCCTCACTGCCGTCGGCGCGTGGGCGTTGGCCGCGTACCTGGTACCGACCATCATTCCGATCGGGCCGCTCTGGCCCGCTCGGCCGAGCGATCCCTGGCTCGCCGCCTGCTGCCTGATCGGCGGGTCGCTCACCGCATTCGCCGTCGACTACTCGCCGACCTGGACGACCAGACTGCCGCTCATGTCCGATGCGGGCACCGCCGCCTCCCTGTCTGGCGCGGCGATCGGCGCACTCGTCGCCACGGCCTCGATCGCATCAGCCGATCCGACCGATCCCCTGGCCATCCTCATCATCGCCGCCGTCTCGGTCATCTTCGCGGCTCTCGCCTGGCGACGGATCCGCAGCGCGACGCGCGAGACGCGCACCCACGGCGACAACATCGTGCGCAGGAAGGTCCTTCACGAGACCGGCACGCGCGTGCAGGGCGTCGTCGAACATGTCCACTTCCACCACACGTGGCTGTTCGGCGATCACCCGCTGTTCTCGGTCACCGCGAGCTACCCGACGCCCTCCGGGCAGCAGCAGGCGACGGGCCGGTTGTACACGCCCATCCCGGACGCACCGATCGCCGGCGGCACCGTCTTCGTCTGGTTCGCCGGTGATGGCGACGACACGGACAACATCAACATCGTGCAGGATCCGGACAGCATCCGTGACCCGGATGCCGCCAAGACCTACGAGGCGCCGTCGTACTGAGCGAGCGAGTCGATTCGCGCTGGTCACTCAGTCCTCGACGCGGTTGCCCTCGGCATCCCAGTTCTCCGCGACCTTCTTGCTGGGCTGCACACGGGGCGGCTCACCTGGCATCTTCGGGAAGTCCGGAGGGAACGACAGTTCGCCGAGGCCGTTCTCGAGATCGCGTTCCCACCACTTGAGCAGCGTGTCGATCCGACCGGGCTCGTCCTGAATACCCGCCCACGGGTCACCGATCTCTGCCAGACGGGAGGGGATGCTGCGGATGGTGAACGCTGTCGGATCCAGACCGTCGAGTTCGTCCCATCCCACCGGCGTCGACACGGTGGCCGCCGGCAACGCGCGCGGACTGTACGCACCGGCCATCGTGCGGTCGCGGTTGGCCTGGTTGAAGTCGACGAAGATGCGTTCACCGCGCTCTTCCTTCCACCAGTTCGTGGTGACCTGCTTCGGCATCCGCCGCTCCAGCTCTCGCCCGGCGGCGATCACCGCGTGACGCACGTCGAGGAACTCGTGCGTGGGCTGGATCGGGCAGAACACGTGCAGGCCGCGGTTACCGCTCGTCTTGATGAAGGGCTCCAACTCGGCCTCGCGCAGCACTTCGCGCAGACCGTGTGCGGCGATCACGGCATCCGCGAAGTCGGTTCCCGGCTGCGGGTCGAGATCGATGCGCAGCTCGACGGGATTGTCGGTGTCTGTCGCGAGTGACGCCCACGGGTGGAAGACGATCGTGTTCATCTGCGCGGCCCACACGATCGCACTGGGTCGATTGAGGACGATCTGCGGATGCTGACGCCCGCTGTTGTAAGTCACCATCACGGAATCCACGTAGTCGGGGGTGCCCTTGGGCGGGTTCTTCGAGAAGAAGCTCTCTCCCCCGATGCCCGCGCGGAAGCGCTCCAGAGACACCGGCCGGTTGCCGTTCGCGTTGAGGAAGGGCTCAGCGACAGCCTGGAAGTAGTCCGCCAACTCGCCCTTGGTGATACCGCCGTCTGCGGCGGCGGGCCAGATCACTTTGTTCGGGCTGGAGAGGTCGATCTCCTGCTCCCCCTCCGGGTCGGAGACCGTCAACGTCACGCGCTCAGAAGCCATGCTCCGAGACTAGGGCGGGCGATCCGAACGCGGTAGTCTCAGTCGCCGAGATCGACCGCGAGGACGAGCACCGCGCCGAGCGCATCGCGTTCGACGATGAGCGACGGTCCTGCCGAATCGACCAGCACCCCGGCGATCCCCGCGTGACTGGTGAGCACCTTCGCGAGCTGCTCGGGGCTGAACGGCAGCGGCTTGTCGCCACGTCCGAGGGCGACGACCTCGAGCGGATGCGAGAACACCTGCAGGAAGCGGCGCCCATCGGTGGTCTGCGCCTCGGCGATGCCGACCTGCGCACCGCTCGTGCCGTCGCTGACAGCGACCCAGACCTTCGTCTTGGCGAGAGCGTCGCCGACCTTCTGCGCCGTGTCCTGCTCGCGCGGAGCGGCGAGGAGAGACTTGATCGTCATCTCGGCGTCGGCCTGCTCGAGCGCCTTCTTCAGGATCTCGACCGGGAACACCGCGCGGTGCACCCCTGAGGCGTTGTCGACGATGAGCCCCGTGAAACCACCGGAGACGACCTGCTGCAGCACAGCGGTCACCGGCTGCGCGACGGCTGAGGTCGCAGTGGGATCCGTCTCGCGCTGCACGGAATCGCGCACGGCGACCGCCGAGCTGAACGCGAGCATGAACGCCCGATCGCCGTCGCGCACCACGGCCACCGACAGCGGCTTGCCCTCACTGATCTGCGCGCGTGCATCGCCGCTCACGCGCAGGAAGAGGTGGCCCTGGAGCATCTGCCTCAGAACGCCGATCAACTGCTCGTTCGTCGCGCCCTCTTCGATCTCGGCGAGCGCGGTGCGCAGCAGCACGTTGTCCTTCATACCGGGAACCGATTCGGTCTGTGCCGGCGGCAGCGCAGGAGCGAGCGGAAGAGAGCGCTTCTCAGGTACGGGCGCCGGCGTCGGCGCCGTGGGGCGCGCCGCTGCGACAGGACTGCTCGGCTTCGACTCATCGGGATCCGGGAGCTTCACCTCGGGTCCGGCCGTCGCGCCGACTCCACGGAACGCCTGAACCGAGATCCCGATCTCGGGTACCGGTTCGCTGGGTGCCTGCTCCTGTTCGACGGCTTCGTCGAGAGCATCCGCCTCGATCGGCGTCTGCGACTCGGACGGCGCGTCGTCGGTCTTCTTGCGGCGGGAGAACAATGCCATATCGATCAGCCTAACCCGCAGCGCACTGACGCCGGCATCCACGCTGATCGTGCGCGAGATCAGTGGCACCCGCCCGGCCCGTAGCATGGGCCCATGGCAGCCCCCGAGAAGCTCTCCGACATCGTCACGTCATTTCTCGACGTCGTGCACGATCGACTCGTCGGCGACACTCGAGGTTCGGTCGCCGACTACATCCCGGAACTGGCGGGCGCCGATCCGGAGCGTTTCGGGATCGCCCTGTGCGGGCTCAACGGTCGCGTCTACGAGAGCGGCGACACGGGCGTGGAGTTCACGATCCAGTCCGCCTCGAAGCCGTTCGTGTACTCGTTGGCGCTCGATGATCAGGGGCTGGATGCTGTGCACGACAGGGTCGGAGCGGAGCCCAGCGGTGAGGCGTTCAACTCCGTCAAGCTCGAGGCAGGCACCGGAAGACCGCCGAACCCGATGGTCAACGCGGGCGCGATCGTGACGACGTCGCTCGTCACGGGGCAGTCTTCCGAAGAGCGCTTCGAGCGGATCCTCGCCCGCCTCAGCGCCTTCGCCGGCCGCGAGCTGAGCGTGGACGATGCCGTGCTGGCCTCCGAACAGGAATCCGGCGACCGCAACCGCGCGCTCGCCTACCTGATGCGCGGCGCTGGCTCGCTCACCGCGCCTGTGACCGAGACGCTCGACACGTACTTCCGGCAATGCTCCGTGCTCGTCACCGCGCGCGACATCGCCGTGATGGGGGCGACTCTCGCGAACGGCGGCGTGAACCCGCTGACGGGACTGCGAGTGACCAGTGCGGAGACCTGCCAGCACGTCATGACCATCATGGCCACATGCGGCATGTACGACTACGCAGGCGAATGGCTGCTTCGCGCCGGCCTTCCGGCGAAGTCGGGCGTCGCGGGTGGACTCGTCGCGAGCTCGCCCGGTGAGTTCGGTCTGGGCCTGTTCAGCCCGCGACTGGATGCGAGCGGTGCGAGCGTGCGCGGCGTCGTGGCGGCTCAGCAGCTCGCGACACGGTTCGGACTTCACGTGCTGCATCGTCCGTTGACGCTGTCGGCGGCCGAGGTGACCTCCGCCAATGACGAGCTGGCCGCCGGGCTCGGCGCGGAACAGGACGACGTCGCCTCGCAGATCCTGCAGGAGAACGCCGACGACCTGGCGGTGTGGCGTCTGCGCGGCTACATCGACTTCGACGGCGCCGAGCGTCTGCTGCTCGATCTCGACACCTGGCTCGAGGCGCGCCCGGCCGATCGCGATTCACCGGCGGTCATCGTTCTGGATCTCACCGAGGTGACGCAGTTGCAATCCGTCGCGGTATGGATGCTCGCCGCGCTGGCCACATGGTGCCGTGCGCGCGGCATGCGGGTCATCGCGAGCGACCCGCAGGGCCGCAGTCTCGGTGTCGCCGGCCTGTCGCAATCGGCCGGCTTCGATGACGCCGTACGGGATGCCGCAGCCATGGCCGGCGCGAACCCGAACGGCTGAGCCCGCTACAACTTCTCGATCGGTGCGATCTTGATGAGGAGCTTCTTCAGCCCGGCGGACTCGAATCGCACGTGAGCGATGCGCTTCGCGCCCTCGCCGGTGACGGCATCCACTCGTCCCTCCCCGAAATCGGAATGACGGATGCGGTCGCCGGCGGCGAGTTCGAGGTCGCCGTTGTCGCGCACCTTGCCGGTGACCTTGTTGGGGAACTTGTCCATCGAGGTCGACAGCGGCTTGAGGGTGTCGCGCGGTGCCAGCGGCTTCACGCCGAAGCGGTCACCACCCGAGCCGAAGCCGCCGGATCCGCCGCCGCGACGAGCGTTGAGCGCACGCGACTGCATGCCGCCGCGGGAGTTCACGTCTCCCGGAGACTGGCGCCAGTCGACCAGGTCGCCGGGGATCTCCTGCAGGAACCGGCTCGGCATCGCCACCGACACCTCGCCGAACTGCGCACGGGTCATCGCCAGGGAAAGGTGCAGTCGCTTGCGCGCACGCGTGATGCCCACGTAGAACAGACGGCGCTCCTCCTGCGGGCCACCGGGTTCTCCGGCTGAGATGCGGTGCGGGATGAGGTCTTCTTCGACGCCGGTGACGAACACCGCGTCGTACTCCAGCCCCTTGGCCGTGTGCATCGTCATCATCGACACCGAGCCGGACTCGTCGTCCAGATCATCGGCGTCGGCGACCAGCGCCACCTCGGTGAGGAAGTCGACGATCGTGCCGTCCGGGTTGTTGCGGGCGAAATCACGGGTGACGGCGACCAGTTCGTCGAGGTTCTCGACGCGGGCCTCGTCCTGAGGGTCACGGCTGGCACGCAGCGCGTCGAGGTACCCGCTCTTCGCGAGCAGCAGCGTGAGCCCCTCGGCCACGGAGGTCGACGGCGGCACCTCGCCGGACGACGGCAGCAGGATCTCGGTCGCCTCTTTCAGCACGGCGTCCAACTGGCCGATGCCCGCCTGGATCTTCGGGCCGACACCGAGTGCGGCCGGCACAGACAGGGCATCGCGGAACGAGATGCCGCGGTCTTCGGCGAAACGTGCGATCGCGGTCTCGGTGACGTCGCCGATGCCCCGCCGCGGCTTGTTGAGGATACGGCGAACGGACATCTCGTCTGCGGGATTCGCGACCGCGATGAGGTAGGCCATGGCGTCTTTGATCTCGGCACGCTCGTAGAACTTCGTGCCGCCCATGATCTTGTACGGCACAGCCGAGCGGATGAAGATCTCCTCCAGCGCACGCGACTGCGAGTTCGTGCGGTAGAACACCGCCATCTCGGAGTAGGGCATGCCCGAACGGTGCAGCGCCTCGACCTCGTCGGCGACGAACTGGGCCTCGTCGTGCTGCGAATAGCCGGTGAAGCCGACGATCTTGTCGCCCGCTCCCCTGTCGCTCCAGAGCTTCTTGTCCTTGCGGTCGAAGTTGTTGCCGATGACGGCGTTCGCGGCGGAGAGGATGTTCTGCGTCGAGCGGTAGTTCTGCTCGAGCAGCACCACACGGGCCCCGGGGAAGTCGCGTTCGAACTCGCTGATGTTGCGGATGTCGGCCCCGCGGAACGCGTAGATCGACTGGTCCGAGTCACCGACGACGGTCAGAGAAGCACCGGGGAGCTCTGGCGTGGTCTCCGGCTCGAAGATCATCATGCCGTTCGCGGCATATGGATCTGGAGAATCGCTCGACACGGGTCGCGTGAGCTCGTGGATGAGCGCGTACTGGGCGTGGTTGGTGTCCTGGTACTCGTCGACCAGGATGTGCCGGAACCGGCGGCGATACGTGTTGGCCACCTTCGGGAACGCCCGGAAGAGGAACACGGTCTGGCCGATGAGATCGTCGAAGTCGAAGGCGTTGGCCTTGCGCAGCTGACGCTGGTAATCGGAGAAGATCTCGACGAACTTGCGCTCCGCGGGGTCGGACATGTTGGCCTGGCGAGCGAACGACTCGGCGTCGGCGAGCTCGTTCTTGAGCTTCGAGATGCGCGATTGCGTGGATGCCGGCGTCAGTCCGTACGCGTCGGCCTCGTGCTCCTTCACCAGCCGCTTGATGAGAGCGCGCGAGTCGCCGGAGTCGTAGATCGTGAACGACTTGGTGAAGCCGAATTGGTCGGCCTCGCGGCGCAGGATCCGCACGCACGCGGAGTGGAACGTCGAGATCCACATGCCGCGCGCAGCATCACCGACGAGATCGACCACGCGCTCGCGCATCTCACCCGCAGCCTTGTTGGTGAAGGTGATCGCGAGGATCTGGCTCGGCCATGCCTCCCGGCTGCGCAGCAGCGAGGCGATTCGTCGCGTGAGCACGCTGGTCTTGCCCGAGCCCGCACCGGCGACGATGAGCAGGGCGGGGCCGCGATACGTGACCGCCTCGAGCTGCTGGGGGTTGAGGCCGGCGAGGAGGTCGTCCTGGCCCGGCTGGCCCGGAACGGCGGGAACGATGAGAGGAGCTTCGGTCATGACCTTACGAGTCTAGGCCGGGGCACGGACGTCGGTCGCCGCCTCTAGCCGAAGCATCCGCCCTGCCGATAAGCTGACCGAGGTTGCGCGATCCGCGCACGATCGGGGGGTCGCGTTGGGACAGTGGCGGGTCGATCCGGATGGCGTGCTCGGCGTTCTCGCCGGCATAGACGACCTGGGTCCGCAGTTCGAGAGCGCGTACACCGGCATCGACGATGCGGCGACGAACGGCAGGGCGGCTCTGACCGCGGACGGGCGCACCGTGCTCTCCTCCGCCTGGGAATCGTTCATGTCGCAGCGCCGGCTCGTTCCCGGCAAGCTCATGCATTCGGTCAGCGGTTCGGCGGCGGCGGTGGGCGAGGCGACGGTCGCGATCGTCGCCGGAGACGAGCAGATGGCGGACAACGTCTCGACGGCGGAGAAGCACGCCGAGGATGCGTGGGGAATCGCGCCCTACGCGGCCTACGTGACCGACGGGTCATACCGATGAGGGCGGCCGTCTCGTCATCGCTTCCGCACGTGGTCGACGCCGGCGCTGTCGAGGCACTCGTGGAGCAGATCACCACTGCCGCGACGACGCTGCAGTCGGCGATGCTCGACGCCCAGGAACGTTGGAAGCGCATCCCGGAGGTGTTCGACGTGACCGGTGCCGAAGGCGCGGCGATCATGCTGGACCCGCCGACCGCGTCCATGCAGGATTTCGTCACGGCCATGTTCGAAGGCCGCCGTGTGCTGTCGGATGCCGCGACATACATCCTTCCGTCGCTGAAGGCGCGCCGTGAGGAGCTCGCCGCGCGGATCGTCACGGTGAATCAGGACCACGCCGACGCGCACGCGGAGGCTCAGACGGCGGAGACCGCCTACTGGGCGGCATTCGATGCCGATCAGGATTCTTCGACGACGACGAGTGCGCGCGCGGATCGCATGGATGCCCTGCACGCGGCGGACGCCGCCGATCGCGCGGTCGGCGATCTGCAGTCCGACATCGAGCGATTCCGCCGCGACATCGATGATGCCGAGGAGTCGATCGCCGGCGAACTGAAGAGGATCAGTGGCGGAGACGAGGTGCGCGGGGCTTGGGGCGAGGAGTTGCGCATATCGCAGACGTACTGGGGCGTCGTGGAGTCTTCGTATCCGATGGGACCCATCACGCACCTCGGTCTGGCGGAGCGGCTGGAGATCTCCCTCTCCGACGCCTCTGCGGCTCGACTCGAATGGCTGAGTACTGCCGACAGCTCGAAGGTCGAGGCGTGGATCGCGTCACACCCCGACTTCGCGAGCGCGGTCGGCTTCGTCGATCCTGACCGTGCCATCCGACTGTGGGAGGGACTCGAGGCTCAATCGTCTCGCGGATCCGACGGCGAAGGCGTGTGGCAGACGGGACCGCTCGCCCAGCTCTTCGCACTCGCCCCGTTCGCCATCGGCAACCTCAACGGGCTGCGCGCGGCCGACAAGACGGAGTTCAATCGCGAGACGTTGAGGCAGCTGCTCGCGGGGGATCTGAACGAGACGCAGCGGAGTCAACTTGAGGAGCTTGATTCCCTGCTGAAGAGCACCGTTGAGAATCCAGAACCACCAATGTCCTTGCTATCTCTATTCCTGGAGACAGACGACGGCAGTCCGCGGGTGAGCGTTGGGTTCGGTGACGTGGACGCGGCGAATCAGATCACGACGCTGACACACGGTATCGCCACAGACACGGGTCAGCTCGGCGAATGGTCAGACAGCGCCATCGAGTTGAAAGCTGAACTCGATCGCGAACTCGGAAAGCGCGACTCGTCTACGACGACCGCGACAGTCCTGTTCATGGAGTGGGACTCCGGCGACACAGGCAATGTGTGGAACATCGAGCGTCCGGATGCCGGCGCGGAGCGGATGGAGCAGCTGCTCCGCGGCTTCGAAGTGAACAACCCGGACGCGCAGCTCAATCTCGGTCTTCACTCGCTCGGCACAACCGCAGGAACCCAGATGATCGCCGACAACCGTGGTCTCGTCGACAGCGCCTGGCTCTACGGCTCGGCCGGAGTCACACAGGACACCGTCAGAGAACTGGAGGAGCAGATTCGCGACCAAGTGCTGACCCTGCACGCCACCCACGCCGATGACGACATCATCGCCCCGATCGGCCGTTGGCCGGTATCCGAGCACCAGCGTGATCCCCGCGAGATCGGCGGGGTCCACGAGTTCAGCGCCGACGGAGGCTGGGTGCCCGGCTACGGTGAGGGGACGGGCGAGCACGGAGAGCGCACCGAGGGACACAACTCGCAGCGCAGCACGGAGTGGATCTACCGGGTCGACGGCTGGCAAAGCCAACCGAGCGGATTCGGTTCTCCGCGGTTGACCCCGGTGATGGACGACGAGGCGGTGGGATATCTTGATCCGGTGTCACAGTCCTTCAAACAGACAGTCATCGATCTCGTCGACGCCGCGATGGCAGGGGAATCGACACGATGACACGTCGTCGGTCGCTGCTGGGACTGGTCGCGGTCTCAGCGACAGCGTTGTTTGTGTTGAGTGGATGTGGGGAATCTGTGAGTGATGAGGGTCTGTTCGAGCAGGCCAGGACGCTGAACTTCGAGTACAAGGCCGCGGTCGGCGAGGTGCAGCTGCAGATCTTCGATGGAGATTGGCGCGTCGAGGGATATGGCGATACCCCGCGATCGTGCGGGAATGACGGCTACGACTTCCGCTTCGGCCGCACCACACCTGAGGGGTGGCGGATCGACGGCACACCCGCCGAGGCCGCTCACCGCATCGGGGAATGGCTGGACGAGAACGGGTGGACAGACATCAAGACCCGCACATACACCGGCGACATCGCCGACGTCGTCATCGAGGCCGAAAAACCCGACGCCCACGTCCAGCGCATCACCATCGACTTCAGCCCCGGCGAACACTACGACTCCGCCACCATCTACGCCGACAGCACCTGCGAACCCGGCGATTGGAAAGCAATTTCCGATTTGCGACGCCCCGGATATCCGAACGACGAGAAGAACCTCGAACTTCAGCCCACCACGGAGCACCCCACCGCTGACCCGAGCTTCGGGTACACCGTGGACGGCGAACGCCGATTCTGGAGCGACGAATCCGAGTGATGCGTGCGCTGACCCGGCACGTTGCAGCAATGCCCGTCCTCGTGGGTGCCTTGTTGGTGTTGAGTGGATGTGGGGAATCTGTGAGTGATGAGGATCTGTTCGAGCGGGCCAGGACGGTGAACTTCGAGTACAAGGCCGCGGTCGCCGACGTGCAGATGCAGATCCTCGATGGGGAATGGCGCCTCGAACGATACGGCGACACTCCACGATCCTGCGGGAATGACGGTTACGACTTCCGCTTCGGCCGCACCACTCCCGAGGGATGGAGAATCGACGGCACACCCGCCGAGGCCGCGCACCGCATCGGAGAATGGCTGGATGAGAACGGGTGGACCGACATCAAGACCCGCACCTACACCGGTGAGGTCCGCAATGTTGCCATCCAAGCCGCGAAGCCCGACGCCCACGTGGAGCGCGTCACCATCGACTTCAGCCCGGGTGAGCTCTTCGACTCCGCCACCATCTACGCGGACAGCACCTGTGAACCCGGCGACTGGGCCACGATCGCGGAGATCCAGCTCCCCGGCGCCACCACGGCCACGAATGTCGAGGTCGAAGACCGACCTGCAACAGAGCATCCGACGGCCCGCCTGAGCTTCGGCTACAACGAGGACGGCACGCCCAGGTACTGGCCAGACGAATCCGAGTGACCGACACCCCCAGCGCCTTCCCGGGCGCGGCTGTCAGAATCAGTGCATGCGCACGATCCTCAACGTCATCTGGCTGGTCCTGTCCGGATTCTGGCTGTTCCTGGGCTACACGCTCGCGGGCATCATCCTGTGCATCCTGATCGTCACGATCCCCTGGGGGATCGCCTCGTTCCGCATCGCGGGCTACGCCCTCTGGCCGTTCGGGCGGCAGATCATCGAGAAGCCCAGAGGCGGGGTCGGAGCCTTCCTCGGCAACGTCGTGTGGGTCGTCCTGGCCGGCTGGTGGCTCGCGATCGGGCACATCGTCTCCGGCATCGCCCTGTGCGTGACGATCATCGGCATCCCGATGGGCATCGCCGACTTCAAGATGGTGCCGATCTCGCTCATGCCGCTCGGCAAGGACATCGTCTCGACGCGGAGAGGCCCGTTCGATTCGAAGCGCTGACCGCGCGCGCGAAAGCGCTGAGGGCGCGTGGAG
>NZ_JBLVOB010000002.1:15989-22573 GCF_053543555.1 Microbacterium xerophyticum
GCTCCACGCCCCCTCAGCGTTCTTCGGCTAGGCCGTCTGCCGCCGGCGGCGCAGGGTCACTGCGATCGCACCGGCGAACAGGAGTCCCAGTGCGAGCACGAGTGCGCCCGCCGGGAGTTCGGATCCCGTGGCCGCGAGACCGCCGCCCGAGACCGTGACCTGGATGTTCACCCAGCCCAGCAGCTCACCGTCCGCGGAGTAGACCGCGAGACGGTGGGCACCTGCTGCGGCGTCCTTCGGGATCGTGACCGTGATCGCTCCCGCGGCGTTCAGCGTGCCGTCGGCGAGGAACGTCGGATCGGAGTACATCCAGACCTCGACGTCGGTGCCGGCGTGCTGCGCGACCGTGATCGTCACCTGCTCACCGGGTGCGACCGAGGTCTTGTCGACCGTCGCTCCCCCACGGTTGCCCTCCACGATCGCATCTCCCGGCAGCGGCTCGATCGAAGGACCGGGCTGGTTTCCGCCTTCGCCCGGACCCTCGCCAGGACCTTCACCGGGGCCTTCTCCACCTCCGCCGGCCGGCAGCGTGCCTGTGCGCAGCGCCTCGGAGACGAAGCCGTCGGCGAACCACCACACCGGACGCTGACCGTTCGACGCGAGCGAGGCCGGCGCCGTGGCGAAGCCCTCGTTGTTGATGTCAGGCAGGCCTGCAGCTCGTGCGAAGTGCGCGATGCCCGGCTCCGCCGTGCCGTTGAGGGTGATCTGCGCCGACGCTCCGTGGCATCCGTCGTCGCATACGGCCCACAGCACTCCGAGCACCGTGTCGTAGTCCAGCGCCATGACGCCCGCGAGGCCGGGATCGATCGTCGAGACGAGCTGTGCCGATCCGTCGGCGGTCAGCGCGAACGCGTACACGCCGCCGTTGTCCTCGACGGCGACGAAGAAGAGTCCGTCGTTCTTGCCGGCGTACGTCGCCGGGTCGTAGGCTGTCTGAGCCTCATCATCGAACAGCTTTCCGGTGAGCGCGGCATCCGGCACCCACTCGACCGCCTCGATGCCGAGGTTCGCACCGACGGCCGGGAGCAGCGCGGTGAGGTCCCACTCGGTGAGTGCGACGAGGTCAGCGCCCGAACCCTCCGGGTCGACCTGCAGGATCGTGTTCTGGTTGACGCCCTTGGCGCTGTTGTCGCGCTCGGATGCCACGTACACCAGACCGTCGGCATCGGTGGTGATCCCTTCGGTGTCCGGTCCGGCAGCCCCGGGATCGGCGGCGTCCTTCTGGAAGCGCACGCGCTTGCCATCGGCCCAGCCGTCGACCATCGACACCGAACCGTCGGCCGCGGCCTTCAGCTTCCAGATGCGGCCTTCGCCGTTGTCGACGGCCCAGAGGAACGTTCCGTCGGCGGTCTCCTGCACGTCGAGTCCCGAGCTGTCCTCGAGGAACATCGGTGCGGAGTCGAGAACCCGCACATCAGCGGATCCGGGCCACGGAGCGAGCTCCGGCTGCGGCTCGGGCTCAGCGCCGCCTTCGCAGTCATTCGCCGCACCCTTGGTCGAGACGGCGACATCGACGAACTCGTCGCCGCAGCGCGCCCAGACGCCCTTCGCGTGGTCGGCGTAGACGTGCTCGGCGACCGTCTTGCCGTTCGCGTCGCGCACCGTGACGGTGTCGCCGCCGCCGAGGCCGAACACGAAGTCCTTCGGCTGGTCGAACACGAAGTATCCGCCTGCGGCGAGCACCGTGCCCGCGGGAAGCGGCGTGGTCTCGGCCGCGTGGTCGGCGGGCTTGTCGTCCATCACACTCCAGCCCGAGATGTCGACGGCGGCCGTTCCGGTGTTGTGCACCTCGACCCAGTCGGTGGCATCGCCGTTCGACTCGATCTCATTGATCACGACGGCAGGGGTGACGCATGTGTTCGGCGCGCCCGGTGTCGGCGTCGCGAGCGCAAAGGCTCCTTCACCGTCGATGCAGCGGGCGAGCGTCGCGGCGGCGAAGTCGCCGTCGATCGCGGCGTGCCCTTCCCACGCAAGGGTGTCGTCGATCAACGCACCCGAGGTGTCGAAGAGACGGATGCGGTCGGCCGAGCCGATGCCGATCGGGTCGCGGAACGCCGTCTCGACGCCGTCGACGATGCCGACCGTTCCCTCTTCCACGAGCAGGAATCCGCCCGCGGGGATCGAGGTGCCAGGTGCGAACTGCCAGCGGTGGTCGTCGGAGTTGTCGCGGATCTCGTACCCGGAGACATCGAACGCAGAATCGCCGGGGTTGTAGAACTCCACCCAGTCGGCGGGCTGCGAGTCGACCTCGTTGATGAACACCGAACCGGCCTCCGGCTCCTCCGGCTCTTCGGGAATCACCTCGAACGTGTTCTCCGCGCCCTTGGTCGAGGCACCCGTGATGCTCCAGACCAGTTCGCCATCCACGTCCTGCGCGCCCCAGCTCGGCACGGCGTGCGTGCCGTCGGGCCAGGTCGTCTGCAGCAGCGGCTCAGCACCGTTGGCATCTCCGGGCGCGAACAGGCGCACGCTGTCGCCCTTGCCGAGCCCGAAGTCGAAGTCGCCTTCGCCCGCGTCGGACAGCGTGTCGAGCACGAGGTACGCGCCCGGCGCGACGATCGTGCCCTCGGGGAACGTGTACGGGTTCTTGTCGCTGTTGTCCTGGACGATGTAGCCGCTCAGGTCGACGTCGGCGTCGGAGTGGTTGTAGAACTCGATCCAATCGTCGGGACTGCCGCCGTTGGAGACGACTTCGTTGATCCGGACACCGAGCGGCGCCTCGGCGCCGAGGGCGGAGGTGGGGACTGCGAGCAGCAGAGTGGCGCTCATCGCGCACACCGCCGTCGTCGCGAGCCCGCGTTGCAGGCGAGACATGTGACTCCAGGGTCAGAAGAGGAACGGGATGGGATCAGACCATCGAGTCGCGCTTAAATTTCTGAGTCGGGAACGTGTACACCGAGTGAACGGGCCATGTCCGGCGGACGCTCCGATGCGCGCGCCCGGACAGCGTCAGCCGCGGAAGAACGCGATGCCGAGGTCGGGGTGGTCGACGAAGACCCCGTCGATCCCGGAGTCGGCGAGCACAGCCCACTCCGACTCGTAGTCGCCGAATGCCGCCTTGCCACCCTCGCCGCGGAACTCCGCCGCGAGGAACGCGTTCTCCGGCCGCGCCGTCCAGGTGTAGACCTTCAGGCCCCTGGCGTGCGCGTCGGCGACGATCGTGCTGCCCTTGGCGAGCAGCATCCGCTTGTTCACGCTGATGCCGTCGACCTCGCCGACCAGGGCGTCCAGCCCGTGCGGTGCGACCGTGGCCTTGTACGTCGCAGCGGCTTTGCCGTGCGCGACGAGCTGGTCGTACGGGCGACCGGATGCCTCGATGAGGTACACGTACGAGGCGGGGATGCCGTGCGCGCGCAGACGGGCGAGCACCGTCGATTCGAAAGCCTCGATGATCAGGGGAAGTTCTCCATCGGCCCATCCCGCCTCTCGGAGGTCGTGGATGATCATGGGAACCAGATCCAGACCGATGCTCTCGAAGTAGGTGGCGTGCTTGATCTCGAGTACGACGCCGATCTCGCGGCCGTGCTCGGCGGAACCCTCACGCACGATGTCGAGCAGGTCGATGAGCCGCAGCACGCCCTGTCCGCCGTCGAAGGTCGCACTCGCCGCACGCACCGCAGGAATCCGCTCGGTGGTGCGCAAGGTGGCGATCTCGTCCCAGGTGAAGTCCTCGGTGAACCAGCCCGTCAGCGCCTGCCCGTCGACGCGCTTGGTCGTCTTGCGGTCGGCGAACTCCGGATGCTCGGCCACATCGGTCGTGCCGGAGATCTCGTTCTCGTGGCGCACGACCAGCACGCCGTCCTTGGTCGCGACGATGTCGGGTTCGACCGCGTCGACGCCCATGGCGAGCGCGAGCTCGTACGAGGACCTGCTGTGCTCAGGGCGATAGCCAGGGGCACCACGATGACCGATGACGAGCGGAGACCTCCTGGGCATGCTCTCAGCGTAGAACACCCCATACATCACAAAGCCCGGGTATCGTTGAGGAAAGCGACCTTAAGACCCACTCGGAGTGAGGCCCACCATGAGCAATTTCGCATTCAACAACCCGGCATTCCAGAAGCAGGATCCTCGGAACGTCGCCACGTACCCCGGTGCTGCCGGCCAGTCCGCGCAGACCGCATCGCTCGCGCACGCGGGGATGGATGCCGCAGCCAACGCGCAGCTCGAGGGCATGTACGCCGCCCCGCCGGCAGGCGCCATCGAGACCGACCGCATGAGCGTCGAGGACACGGTCTGGAAGACCGCCGGACTGTTCGCGATCCTGCTCGTCACCGCGGTCGTCGGCTGGGTGTGGACGCTGGGCGGCGTGAGTGTCGACCCGCGGGCCGGCGTGTCGATGCTGCCGATGATCGTCGGCGCACTCGGCGGCTTCGTCCTCGCGATGATCATCACGTTCACGTCCCGCAAGAAGGTGCGCCCCGCGCTGATCTTCGCCTACGCCGCGTTCGAGGGTGTATTCGTCGGAGGCATCTCGGCGTTCTTCGAGCTCCTCTACCCCGGCATCGTCGTGCAGGCGACGCTGGCGACGGTCGCCGTCGTCGGCGTGACCCTGGCACTCTTCGCCAGCGGCAAGATCCGCGCGTCCGCCAAGATGACGAAGATCTTCATGATCGCCATGGTCGGCTACCTGGTCTTCTCGCTGCTGAACCTCGTGCTCATGTGGACCGGCATCAACGACAACGCATTCGGTCTTCGCAGCGTCGAGATCATGGGCATCCCGCTCGGCGTCATCATCGGCGTGCTGGTCGTCTTCATGGCGGCGTACTCGCTGGTGCTCGACTTCGACCAGATCCAGCAGGGCGTGCGCAACGGCGCACCCCGCGTCTACGGCTGGGTCGGCGGCTTCGGCATCATGGTCACCGTCGTGTGGCTCTACATCGAGATCCTGCGCATCATCGCGATCGCCCGCGGCAGCAACTGACCGCGACAAGGTCCGCTGAAAGGCCCCAGCTCTTCGGAGCTGGGGCCTTTTCCCATATTCTCGACACGCGCGCAAGGGGGTGGCTTTTGTGCAAAGTGGGGAGCATAGTTGGCTCACCGCTACAGAAAGGGGATTTACATCATGGGTTTCCTCGCATTTCTTATCCTCGGATTGATCGCCGGAGCGATCGCAAAACTGATCCTGCCTGGTAAGCAGGGTGGCGGCTGGATCGTCACTCTCATCCTCGGCGTCGTCGGAGCCGTCCTCGGCGGCTGGATCGGCGGAATGCTCTTCGGTGTCGGTCTCAACGAGTTCTGGAGCCTCTCCACGTGGGCTCTCGCGATCGGTGGCGCGATCATCGTGCTGCTGATCTACGGTCTGATCGTCGGCCGCGGAGACAAGGTCCGCGACTAGATCCGACTACTCGGAGGCTTTCGCCTCCAGGAGGGCCCGTTCCCTTTCGTTCCCCGCGAGTCTCGCGGCGGTGGCGAATTCGGAACGGGCCTCTTCTCTGCGTCCGAGGCGCAGCAGCATCTCCCCCCTGGTCGCCGGAAGCAGATGGTAGCCCTTCAGAGCGTCGGATGCCGCGAGCTGGTCGATGATGCGGAGAGCGGATGCCGGACCGGTGGCCATCGCCACGGCCGCAGCCCTGTTCAGCTCGATGACGGGCGACGGCGCGATGCGCCCCAGCGCCTCGTAGAGCACCACGATGCGCTCCCAGTCGGTGTCTTCGACGGATGCCGCGACCGCATGGCATTCCGCGATCGCCGCCTGCAGCCCGTAGGCCGTGCGTCCCCCGCCCAGGCGGTCGGCCGCGGCGAGCGCGGCACGGCCGCGGGTGATGCGGCTCCTGTCCCACCGCGACCGGTCCTGATCCGCCAGCAGCACCGGCTCCCCGCTTGCATCCACCCGAGCGGGGAAGCGTGCAGCCGTGAGCTCCATCAGGGCGAGCAGACTGTGGGCGTCGCGCTGCTCGGGCACGAGCGCGGCGAGCACGCGTGTCAGACGGATGGCCTCTTCGCCGAGCTCGGGGCGCATCCAGTCGGACCCGCTGCTCGCGGCATGGGCTTCGTTGAAGATCAGGTAGAGCACGCCGAAGATCGCACTCAGCCGCTCCGCGTACTCGTCGCGCGGCGGCACCTCGAAGGGCACGTTCGCGGCCGCCAGCGTCTTCTTGGCGCGAACGATGCGCTGCTGGACCGTGGCGACCGGCACCAGGAACGCCCGAGCGATCTGCTCGGTCGACAGCCCGGCGACCACCCGCAGCGTCAGCGCGACGCGGGCCTCTCGCGAGAGCACGGGGTGGCACGAGACGAAGACGAGGCGCAGCACGTCGTCGTCGATCTCATCCGGATCCCAGGGGTCGGCGTCAGCGGCATCAGCCTGCTCCCGCTCGAGATCATGGGCGATCACTGCGATCCTGTCGTCGAGCCGCTCCTGGCGGCGCCAGCCGTCGATCGCCTTGCGCTTCGCCACGGCTGTGAGCCACGCGGCGGGGTTTCGCGGTACGCCCTCGGACGGCCACTGCGTCAACGCGTCGAGGAGCGCCTCCTGGGCGAGGTCTTCGGCATGACCGAAATCGCCGACCATCCGTGTGAGCGTGGCGACGATCTTCGCGGATTCGATGCGCCACACCGCGGCGGGAGCGCTCCACGCTGCT
>NZ_JBLVOB010000002.1:22613-43456 GCF_053543555.1 Microbacterium xerophyticum
GCTGGTGGAGCGCCCCCCCGCGCCGTGCGGATCGAGGTCGGTCATCTCGTCGGGCTACGGGCTCACTGCTGGGCGCGCTGCGCCTGCTCGTCGCGCCAGCCCTCTTCCTTCTGGATCCACTCGTTGTCGGCGGGGAAGTCCTCCATCTCGGTGACACGACGCACCTCGAGGAACGCGCCGGGGCCGAGGGGCGCGCGCTTCGCCCACTCCACTGCCTCCTCGCGCGCGGAGACCTCGATGATCCAGAAGCCGTTGAACAGCTCCTTGGTCTCACCGTAAGGGCCGTCTGTGACCAGCGGCGCCTCCGCCGAGAAGTCGACGACGAAGCCCTCTGCGGCGTCTGTCAGGCCCTCTCCGGCGAGCAGCACCCCCGCCTTCATCATGGACTCGTTGTACTTGCCCATCGCCTCGATGATCTGCTCGAACGGGATGTCCTTGTATGCATCGACACCCGAGTCGTCCGCGCGCATGATCAGCATGAACTTCATGATTTTCTCCTTGGTCCGGGGGATCGTTCTCGACCCTCTCACTAAGACGTCGAACGGGAAAGACCCGGATCGACATCGTGAAGAAAAAAATCTGGTTCAGCGGCGGGACGGCGCCGTCAGCACCTCGCGCACCGTCGCCGCGAGCGCCTCGATCGCGCGCTCGGCGCTCCACGCGGATGCCGCGACCGGTGCTTCCGCGACCAAGCGCGCATGCAGCTCAGGATCTGTGAGAACTCCGCGCAGCGCGTCGGCGAGCGCCGCCTCGTCACCGTCGGGTACGAGGATCCCGCCGCCGCCGGCGAGCAGATCACCGGGCCCGTAGCGCACGTCGTACGAGACGACAGGCACATCGCGCAGCAGCGCCTCGAGGATCGACAGCCCTTGGCCCTCGAACGCCGTGGACGTCACCACGACCGATGCCCGCTCGAGCACCCGCCCCGGGGAGTCCGTATGTCCGGCGAGCATCACCCGCGAACCGACGCCGAGATCATCGATCAGCGTCTGCAGCGCGTCGTGCTCCGCTCCCCCGCCCCAGATCTCCATCCGGGATCCGGCGACGTCCGCGGCGACGAATGCGCGGATCGAATGGTCGATGCGCTTGCCTGGCGCGAGGCGGCCGAGCACGACGACGAGACCGGGTTCGCGCTCGAGCGCGGTTGCCGCGCGCGTTTCGGAGTCGGGGGCCCCGTTCGGGATCACGACATGGCGAGTGGCGCCGCCGAACCGGGCGACGACATCGTCACGCTGCGTCCTGGTCGGCCATGCCACGGCATCGAAGTGATCCGCCAGCGCGAACCATCGCGTCCACAGGGCGTTGAGCGCGGCATCCGGTGTGTACGGCGCCTCGAGGTGCATGGTGTGGATCGTGTGGATGATGCGCACGCGCGGGTGATCCCAGTCGGCGATGAGCTCGCCCAGCTGGCGCGACTCGCAGATCACGACGATCTGCTTGTCGGTGATGGCGGCCGTGATGTGCTGGAGCCATGCGGCGTACAGACCCCGGAACCCTGCCACCCCGCCGATCACCTGCGCTGTCGCGTCGTACACGAGCACCGGCTCCTCCGTGAGATGCCAATCGGGGTTCCCCGGGATCACGGGCAGCGCCGCGAACGGGCGGTCCTCCTCGTCGCGCAGCACGCGGTACTCGCGGTCGGGCCCTGGCGTCGACAGGTCTGCGGATGCCGCGTCACGCAGCCACGCGGCCGCACCACCGCCAGGGGATGCAGCCTCGTCGAACAGGTTGCGCATGCGCGCAGGATCCACGATCGCACCGCGCCGTGCGAACGTCGCCCGATGCGCGGCATGGGCCGTGGCATCCGCCGGATCGAAAGTGAGCAGCAGGGGTCCTCGACCGTCGGCGACGCCGGCCGCGGCGAGCTGCTTCGCGCGCGACAGCGTCGCGATCGTGTAGCCCCCGTCGAGATCGGGGACGAGCCGGCTGGAGAGCACGAGGTACTCAGCATCCGGCAGTGCGGAATCTAGCGAGATCCCGCCCACGTCACTCCCACTCGATGGTTCCCGGGGGCTTGGACGTGACATCCAGCACCACTCGGTTCACGTCGCGCACGCTGTTGGTGATCCGGTTCGAGATCTTCGACAGCACGTCGTACGGAAGACGGGTCCAGTCGGCGGTCATCGCGTCTTCGCTCGAGACGGGGCGCAGCACGATCGGGTGCCCGTAGGTGCGGCCGTCTCCCTGCACGCCGACCGAGCGCACGTCGGCGAGCAGCACGACGGGGCACTGCCAGATCTCACCGTCGAGGCCGGCCCTGGTCAGCTCTTCGCGGGCGATGGCGTCGGCCTCACGCAGAATCTCGAGACGGTCAGCGGTGACCTCACCCACGATGCGGATTCCGAGGCCCGGCCCCGGAAAGGGCTGGCGGCCGACGATCGCCTCTGGGAGACCGAGGTCGCGCCCGATCTGACGCACCTCGTCCTTGAACAGGGTGCGCAGCGGCTCGATGAGCTCGAAGTCGAGGTCTTCCGGCAGCCCGCCGACGTTGTGGTGCGACTTGATGTTCGCGGTGCCGGTACCGCCGCCGGATTCGACGACGTCGGGGTACAGCGTGCCTTGCACGAGGAACTTGATCGGCTCGCCCTCCGCCTTGGCCTCTGCGACCAGGTCGAGCTGCACCTTCTCGAATGCGCGGATGAACTCGCGACCGATGATCTTGCGCTTCTGCTCCGGATCGCTGACGCCCTTGAGGTGCCCGAGGAACGTGTCGGCGGCATCCACCGTGATCAGTCGCACACCGGTCGAGGCGACGTAGTCCTGCTCGACCTGCTCGCGCTCTCCCTTGCGGAGAAGGCCGTGGTCGACGAAGACCGCGGTGAGCTGGTCGCCGATGGCCTTGTGGACGAGCGCCGTGGACACGGCAGAATCGACGCCGCCGGAGAGGGCGGAGATGACGCGGGCGGAGCCGACCTGCTCGCGGATGCGGGCGACCTGCTCCTCGATGACGTTGCCGCTGTTCCAGTCGGATGCGAGTCCCGCTGCCTTGTGGAGGAAGTTCTCGATGACCTCCTGGCCGTGGTCGGAGTGCTTGACCTCCGGGTGCCACTGCACGCCGTAGAAGCGCTTCTCGGCGCTGCCGAAGGCGGCGACGGGGGTGTCGGCGGTGGATGCGAGGACATCGAAGCCCTCGGGTGCGCGGGCGACCTGATCGCCGTGGCTCATCCACACGTTCTGGGTGTCCGGCTGTCCGCCGAGCAGCACGCCGCCGTCGCCCGTGAGCGCAGCATCCGTCGCCCCGTACTCGCGGAGTCCTGTGTTCGCGACCTCACCGCCGAGGGCGCGGGCCATCACCTGGAAGCCGTAGCAGATACCGAGCGTCGGGACGCCGAGATCGAAGATGTCGCCGTCGAGCGCAGGGGCGCCCTCTTCGTACACCGACGATGGGCCACCGGAGAGGATGAGCGCGACGGGGTTCTTCTCGGCGATGTCTGCGGCACTGACCGTGTGCGGCACGATCTCGCTGTACACGCCGGCCTCGCGCACGCGACGCGCGATGAGCTGTGCGTATTGCGCGCCGAAGTCGACGACGAGGACGGGACGCTGTGCGGTGTCGGCGCTCATCGCGCTGCCTCCTGGTTTTCTGATGCTTCGGCGGCGACGGCCGCCTCACGTGATGCGAGGTACGCCTTGACCTCACGAGAGACCTTGGCCTCCATGATGAAGGAGAGCGCGGGGATGACGCCGCCGAGGGCGAGCGTGATGAAGCGGCTGAACGGCCAGCGCATCAGGCTCCACAGGCGGAAGACCGAGAAGAGGTACACGACGTAGAACCAGCCGTGCGCCACGAGGATGAACAACGACAGGTTCGTGCCGTCGCCCGCGGAGACGAGGTCGCACCCCATGCCGCCCGGCACGAAGAGCGAGAACCACTGGCAACCGTCGCCGACGATGACCGGCGCGAACCAGAGCAGTCCGCCCGAACCGCCGGCGAACAGCTCGACGTGCGTCGGGCTGTACTTCAGGATCATCTCCGCCAGCAGCAGAAGCAGCATGACACCCGTGATGATCGACGCGATCTGGTAGAACTTCAGCGCCCCACGGATCTTCGGGAAGGAGGCGGCTTTCGGTTCGGGCATGCCGTCAAGTCTACCCGGGGTCGTCGCGGCTCCCGCCGCCACGATCGGACGCCGCCGCGCACGCGGAAGCGCCTGGCGCACCCGCGAGGGGCACCAGGCGCTTCCGATCTCACTGCGCTGCGCGCGGGGTCACTGCTCGATGCGGCGACGGCGGACGAACACGAACGCTGCACCCAGCAGCAGCAGGATCGCTGCCACCAACAGGTACGGCGTCGGGTCGGCGCCCGTGACGCCCAGCTCACCGCCACCGTCACCGGAACCACCGCTTCCGGCCGCGGCCGTCACGGTGAGTGCCGCAGTGGCCTCGGCACCGTCGGGCTGGATCACCGCGAGCGTGTGCGCACCGGCCGCTGTGTCCTTCGGGATCGTGACGCTGACCGAGAACGTGCCGTCACCGGCCACCGTCACGGTGCCGACCTGAACCGGCGTCGAACGCAGCTCGATCACCAGATCCAGTGCGGCGTCGAACCCGGTTCCGTCGATCGTGACCGAACCGCCGGCCGCGCCCGAGGTCGCGCTCAGCGTGATCTCTCCCTCTGCCACCGGCGCGGCGGCGAAGGTGACGGGAACCTCGACGCTCGTGCCGTCCGAGGTGGCGACGGTGAGCCGCTGCTCGCCGAACACGCCCTCCGGGACAGTGAAGGTCAGGCTCGCGCGCCCTGCTTCATCTGTGGTGTCGACCACGGTCGGGTCGACAGTGCCCGCGGCGAGTTCGCTGTCTCCGAGCGAGACCGTGGCCTCGGTCGGTGCCGCATCTCCGCCGGTGAAGGCCAGAGAGGAGAGCGCGATGGTGACCTCTTCGCCGGCGCTGTAGCCGTCGGCATCCGCAGGGCTCAGCGCCACACCGACCGCGCGCTGGGCGAGATCAGGCGAAGCAGTGCCGTTGGCGTCGAACCACTCGACCGTGGACTGCAGGTCGACCTTGCCGGTGTCCGCCTTGCCGGTGCCCTCAGCGAAGGTGAAGAAGTTGTCTCCACCCGCGGCGAGGAACGAGTTGGCCGCCACGAGGTACGACGCCGCCGGATCGATCGGCTCGCCGTTCAGGGTGACGGACGTGATCCGCTCCCCCGCCGACGCCGTCGGGTCGTAGGTGTACTGCAGTCCCTCGGAAAGGCCGAGCTTCAGGAACGGACGGCTCGCCTCCTCCGGCTGCCACTGCTCCTCGAGCACCGCCTCGACCTGTGCACCTGTGAGGTTCAGCGTCACCAGGGTGTTGGCGAACGGCTGCACCGTCGCGGCTTCGCGGAACGTCACGTTGCCGTCGGGGGCGGAGGCCCCGGACGACGCGTAGGTGAGGTTCGCGCGGATACCTCCGGGGTTCATCATCGCGATGTCCGCACCGGTCGCCCACTTGTGCACGTCGGCCACGAAGTTGCCGATCGTCGACTCGCCACCGCGGTTCTCGGTGCCGTCGCCCTGGCGAGCGCGGTTGAAATCGCCCGTGATCTCACCGACGGACTCCGCTCCGAGGATGTCGGCCTGGGCCTTGGCCGCGTCGACGATCTTCTGCACCTCGGGGTCGGCGTCGTACAGCGGGATGATGACGTTCTTCCCGGTGACCGGATCCTTCTCGGTCTTCGTCAGCGGCTTGATCTCGTTGGTGATCGAGAGCAGCTCCTTCGTCTTCGGGTCGACGCTCAACGAGGTGAGGGCGAAGCCCTCGCCGTACTGACCAGCCTGGAAGACCGGACGACCGTCGATCACGTGGTTGTAGACCTGGTGCGTGTGCGCGGTGGAGACCGCGTCCACGTCGGCGTCGAGACCGTCGAGGATCTCCCCCAACGGTGTTTCGGGGGTGATGCTGGAGGCATCGGTGTTCGCCGCACCCTCGTGCACGAGCAGGATGATGACATCCGCTTCGCCGTTGCCCTCGTCGCCGTCCTTGAGGTCTTCGGCCACCGCGTTGACGGAGTCCGCGATGTCGCGGATGTCGAGGTCGGCGAGCCCGTCCGCGGAGACGAGACTCGGAAGGTCCTCGGTCACGGCGCCGATGAAGCCGACCTTCACGCCGTCGAGCTCCTTGACGAAGTACGCGTCGCCGGCGTGCTCATCGGTGCCCTTGAGGAACACGTTCGCTCCGAGGTACGGCCACTGGGCACGGGGCTGCACACGGTCGCGCAGGTCCTCCCAGCCCTGGTCGAACTCGTGATTGCCCACCGAGCTGACCTCGAGGCCCGCAGCGTTCAGGGCATCGATCGTGGGGTTGTCGCTGTCGATGAACGAGGTGAACGTCGACGCACCGATCGAGTCGCCGTTGGCGGCGAAGATCGTGTTGGGGTTCGCATCGCGCACGGAGTTGACGGCACCCGCGAGAACAGCGGCACCGGCTGCGACGCCGTCGGCCTCGATCCGGCCGTGGAAGTCGTTGATCGTGACGATGTCGATGCTGACCGGCGGGATCTCGCTGGAGATGCCGACGATCACCGGGTCGTGGTCGCTGGATCGGAACGGCGTGCCGGACTCGGCCGCGCCGAACGAATAGCCGCGGTCGCTCCACTCAGCGGAGTTGATCCCCCACACGCCGGTGCCGGTGACCGACTCGGTGAGCGAAGGCGATGCGATCGCGTGGTCGAGCGAGCCGAGCTCCCCGTCGAACGTGTACGTGTACTGCCCTGCGGCCTGAGCGGGCACGAGGTCGGTCCAGCCGGCCTGCGCGAACACGTCGATCGGGTCCTCCTGGCCGTAGGCGTTGAAGTCGCCCAGCAGCAGGATGTCGTCACTTCCGCTCGTCTGAGCCAGCGTCTCGGTGAAGCCGAGCAGCGACTGCGCCTGAGCCGTGCGGTCGGCGTTGAAGTGGCCCTGGCCGTCGGCCGGCTCGTCGCCGTCGCCGGACTTCGACTTGAAGTGGTTCGCGACGACCGAGACGATCTTGCCGTCGAGGTCGAAGGTCTGCGCGATCGGCTCGCGGGCGTTGCCCCACACGGTCTCGTCGACCACTGTCGCGCTGTCGCCGACGGGCGTCGCGGCATCCTTCTTGTAGATGATCGCGTTCGTGATCACATCGGTGTCGGTCGACAGCAGCGCCTCCGGCGTAGGGACGTACTCCCAGACGTCGGAGCCGGCGTCAGCGTTGAGACCGTCGACCAGATCGGCGAGGGCCGTGTCGACCGGCTTGCCGAAATGGATCGAGTTCTCGATCTCCATGAGCGCGACCACATCCGCATCGAGGTCGTTGATCGCCGTGACGATCTTCGACTTCTGCGCCGCGAACAGCTCCGCCGTCTTGGCGCCGCGCGCCTCCGGGTTCTCGCTCTGCAGAGTCGTGAAGTAGTTGAAGACATTGAACGCGCCGACCTGCACGTCGCCGCCCACCTCGGGTGCCACGTCGGTGCGGGGGTTCTCGGTCGTGAATGTCGCCTTGTAGGCCGCGTCGCTCGCGTCGTCGATCGCGACGACGGGCTGCAGACGCCAGTCCTCGAAACCGTACTGCAGCACGTACCCGGCGTCGGCGAAGTCGACGACGTCGCCGTTGCGGACGACCGTGCCAGTGGTGAAGTACGGCTGCTCACCCGTGTGGGCGCCGCTGGTGACCTGCGAGTTCCAGCCGTCGTCGAGCAGGATGCGCTCGGCGCGGTTCGCGGCCGCGATGGCATCGGCGTCGGCACCGGGGCGCGTCGTCTCGGTGCTCTTGACGTTGAGCTCGCCCGGGGTGAGCCAGAGCGTGCCGAAGTTGTACAGCTGGTGGCTCGACGCCAGGCGGTAGGTGCCGGCGGGTGCCACGAACATGTTCTCGTAGGCTTCGCGATCGGCGCCGCTCACCGTCTCGGGCAGCGGCGTCGCCTCGGGAACACCGACGCCTGCCGTGACCACCGAGACGTCCTCGACTGCCGCCGGCGAGATCTGGGTCTGACCGAAGTACTCCGAGACCGTACCGGTGACCGAGACCAGGTCGCCGATCGCCAGGGTCGGGGCGAGCGCGTTCAGGAAGACGAAGACGCCGTCGGATGCTCCGGGGGTGGCGTCGGCCTCGCCACCGCTGCCGGCGGTCTGGATCGAGATGCCCTTGTAGCCGCCCACGCGGTAGTCACCGGTGACGATGCCGGAGGTCGTGACGGTCTGGCCGTCGAGCGGCGAGACATCGCTCGTGCCCTGCACCTCGGCGATCGACACGGTGGTCGGCTCGACCGGATCGACCGGATCGACCGGATCCGTCGGGTCGGTCGGCTCGGTGACACCGGAGCCCTGAGGGGTGATGGTGGCCGAGAGCGTGAAGTCGACGCTGTTGTCGTCGGTGTCCGCGCCGTTCGTGCGGTTGAGCGACTTCACGTCGGTGTTGCCTGCCGGCGGGGTCGCCGCCGCGGTCTCGAACGTGTTCGACGTTCCGTAGCCGAGCACGTCGACGACGCCGTCGACACCCGCGACCGAGCCGGGCGCGAGGTTCACGGCGTCCGTGCCCTCGACGAGGGCGAGCGTGCCGTTGGTGCCGCTCGGCGTCAGGGTGCTGACGACATCCGGGGTCGGCAGCGCAGCGCCGTTGGTGCCGTTGCTGTTTCCCTGCACGAGGAAGTAGCCACCCGCCGGAATGGTGCCGGTCAGCGGCGCCACCCCGTTGAAGGGGGCCGTCCCGGTCGCGGAGCGGTACTGCAGCGACATCCCATCGAGGGTGATGTCGGCGGCGGTCGGGTTGTACAGCTCGACGAACTTGTTGGTGAAGGCCGCGCCGGCGCTTCCGCCGGACAGATACGCCTCGTTGATGACCACCCCCGTGCCGGTCGTGTCGGCGAATGCGGGGGTTGCGACCAGGGCGCCTGCGCCGAGCGCGAAGACACAGGTCGCGGCAAGGGTGCCGATGCGGCCCCTGCCTGTACGGTGCGACACGGAGACCTTGAGGTTCCGGTCGTCAGGGGCGGACATCATCGGTGCTGTCTCCTCGATCGACTCGAACGACAGCTCGGTAAGACTGTCGTCGTGCGCGCTCACAGCGCGCACACATGTTGGTGAGCATACGGAGCGGCGCCGACATCCTCAATCGAATTCGCCAATCGGTAACCAGAGCGTCATTCGATCGGCGCGGCAGCGGTCAGTGCGAGGTGGGGTCCTCGAACTCCTCGACCTCGAGTTCCCAGCGATCCTTCGCCAGGCGGTACCAGATGTAGAACGCGAATCCGGCGAACACGGCCCACTCGATCGCGTAGAAGATGTTCAGCCAATTGACGCTGGAGAGTTCGTCCGGCGCTGGCGAGTCGATGTCGACGAGGCCGTCGGGCGCCTCGGCCGACGCGAGGTACGGGCGGTAGACCGACAGCTGCTCCGTGTCATGCCACTGGCTCAGCAGCATCGCCGGAGACATCCGGTTCATCGCGAAGGGATCATCCGAAGGCGGCAGAGCGGTGCCCTCGTCGGAGATCACGCGGCCGGTGATCGTCGCCTCGGTGCCTGCGGCGTTCTCCTCGAGGCCGGATGCTGCGGCATCCGCGGATTCCCGATCCGGTGCCCACCCGACCGCGACGGCGATCGAGGTGCGCTCGTCGACGCGCAGCTGCCCGGTGACCCAATACCCCTCGGCGCCGTCGTTGAAACGGGACGACACGACGAGGAAGTCGCCGGCGACCCAGGTGCCCGCTGTCTCGACGCGCTGACCGACATACGGTTCCGGCAGGTACTGTCCCGGTTCGACGACGTCGGTGAGCGGGCGCACGTCCTCCGTGATCCCTGCGGGCGGAGGCTCGGTGTCGATCGCGCGTTCGAACTGCCACTGCCCGAGGAACGCGAAGACGCCGGCCACGACGAGCGCGAGCAGCAGCACGCCGATCCATCGCGGGCGCAGCATGACCTCGCGAAGAGTCGGCGGGAACTCCTGCGGGGTCGTCACGATCTGCGTGCCGGTCAAGAGTGGTACGGCGCGAGCACGACCTCGACGCGCTGGAACTCCTTGAGGTCGGAGTATCCGGTGGTCGCCATCGACTTGCGCAGCGCCCCGATGAGGTTCGCCGTGCCGTCGGCAACGGGCGCCGGTCCGTACAGGATCTCCTCGAGCGTGGCGATGCCCTCGACTGCGACACGGCGGCCGCGGGGAAGCTGCGGGTGGTGCGCCTCCGGCCCCCAGTGGAAGCCGTGTCCTGGAGCGTCCGTCGCCCTGGCGAGCGCGACGCCGAGCATGACGGCATCCGCGCCCATCGCGAGCGCCTTCACGATGTCGCCGGACGTGCCGACGCCGCCGTCGGCGATCACGTGCACGTAGCGTCCGCCCGACTCGTCGAGGTAGTCGCGGCGCGCGGCGGCGACATCGGAGACGGCAGTGGCCATCGGGGCATGGATGCCGAGGGTCGCGCGCGTCGTGGACGCCGCTCCCCCGCCGAATCCGACGAGCACTCCGGCGGCGCCCGTGCGCATGAGGTGCAGGGCCGCGGTGTAGGTCGCGGCGCCGCCGACGATGACGGGGACGTCGAGGTCGTAGATGAACTTCTTGAGGTTCAGCGGCTCGGCGACGCTGGACACGTGCTCGGCCGACACCGTCGTGCCGCGGATGACGAACAGGTCGACGCCGGCGGCGACCACGGTCTCGTAGAGCTCCTGCGTGCGCTGCGGCGTGAGCGAGCCCGCGACCGTGACACCCGCATCGCGGATCTCTGCGAGTCGCGCCTTGATGAGTTCGGGCTTGATGGGCTCGGAGTACAGCTGCTGCATGCGCACGGTGGCCTTGTCGGCCGGAAGGCCGGCGATCTCGGCCAGCAGCGGCTCCGGATCCTCGTAGCGCGTCCAGACGCCCTCGAGGTCGAGCACGCCGAGGCCGCCGAGCTGGCCCAGCATGATCGCCGTCCTGGGGCTGACGACCGAGTCCATCGGCGCGCCGATGATCGGTGTGTCGAACTGGAACGCGTCGATCGACCAGCCGGTCGAGACGTCTTCAGGGTTGCGGGTGCGCCGCGACGGCACCACCGCGATGTCGTCGAACGTGTACGCGCGACGTGCGCGCTTGCCTCGGCCGAGTTCGATGTCCATGCTCACCCGTCCAGCCTACCCGGGGCGCCGGGTTCGCGTGTCTACGCACTCCTCTACCAGAGGCGCGCGTGCCGCACCTTCGACGCGGGGGGGCCCCCTCGCGTCGCCCACGCCCCCTCGCACGGGGGGGGGGGGGGGGGGGCGCGGACGATCAGAGGGGGCGCCGACGGACATGGCAAGGTCAGCGCGCCCGCGCGACCCGCTGCTCGTCCCACACCGGCGCATCCGATTCGTACACGTCGCCGTCGCTGCCGAACACCAGGAAGCGGTCGAACGAGCGCGCGAACCAGCGGTCGTGCGTCACGGCGAGCACGGTTCCCTCGAACCGCGTGAGCGCCTCCTCGAGTGCCTCGGCCGACTCGAGATCGAGGTTGTCGGTCGGCTCGTCGAGCAGCAGCAGCGTCGCGCCGGAGAGCTCGAGCAGCAGCACCTGGAATCGGGCCTGTTGACCGCCCGACAGCGAATCGAACGTCTGCTGCGCCTGCCGCACCAGCCCGTAGCGGTCGAGCGCGGAGCTGGCCGCCTCACGCGGCATCCCCGCCCTGCGCTCATCGCCACGGTGCAGCACCTCCAGCAGCGTGCGTCCGATGAACTCGGGATGCGCGTGCGTCTGCGCGAACAGACCGGGCACCACGCGGGCGCCGAGTGTCGCGCGGCCCGTATGAGCGACGGCATCCACCTGCTCCCCTGTCGACGTCACGTGGCCGAGGGTCGGATCGGGATCCGTGCCGCCTCTGGCGAGAAGCCGCAGGAAGTGCGACTTGCCCGAGCCGTTCGATCCGAGCACGCCGATCCGGTCGCCGTACCAGATCTCCGCGTCGAAGGGCCGCATGAGGCCGGTGAGCTCGAGGCGTTCAGCGACGACCGCACGCTTGCCGGTGCGCGATCCGCGCAGGCGCATGTCGAACTCCTGCGACGGCGGGCGCTCCTCCGGCGGACCGGCCTCCTCGAACTTGCGCAACCGGGTCTGAGCGGCGCGGTACCGCGACGCGAAACCGTCGTTCGCCTCGGCCTTGACCTTGAGGTTCGCCACCAGGGTGCGCAGTTTCTCGTGCTGCTCGTCCCATCGGCGGCGCAGTTCGTCGAGGCGGTCCATCCGGTCTGACCTGGCCTGGTGATAGCTGCCGAAGCCGCCGCCGTGCACCCACGCCGATGCACCGGCGCCGCCCGGTTCGAGCGTGACGATGCGATCGGCGGCGCGGGCCAGCAGCTCGCGGTCGTGCGAGACCAGCAGCACGGTCTTCGGTGTCTCGCGCAGCTGCTGCTCTAGCCAGCGCTTCGCCGGGACGTCGAGGTAGTTGTCCGGTTCGTCGAGCAGCAGCACGTCATCCGGTCCGCGCAGGAGGGCCTCGAGCGCGAGCCGTTTCTGCTCTCCGCCGGAGAGGGTGTCGAGCTCTCGATAACGTGCGCGTTCGAACGGCACGCCGAGGGCCGCGATCGTGCACTGGTCCCATACGGTCTCGTGCTCGTAACCGCCCGCGTCCGCGTACTCGGCGATCGCCGTGGCGTACCGCATCTGCGTGTCGTGCTCATCGCGCTCGATCAGGGCGTTCTCGGCCGCCTCCAGCGACTCAGCCGCAGCGCGGATGCGGCGAGGTGCCACCCGCACCAGCAGCTCCTGCACCGTCTGCCCCGCCTCGCCGTGCCCGACGAACTGATCCATGACGCCGAGGCCGCCGTCGATCGTGACGACACCGGCATCCGGTGCCTGGTCGCCGCGGACGATGCGCAGCAGCGTGGTCTTGCCGGCGCCGTTCGGTCCGATGAGCGCGCTCGTCGAGCCCGCTCCGACTCTGAACGTCACTTCGTCGAGCAGCGGTCTGCCGTCGGGCAGGGTCAGTGAGATGGCCGAGATGTCGATGTAGCCCACGGGTGAAGCCGTCCTTCCGCCCGCATGGCGAGCCGATCAGGCTATCAGTTCCGTGGGACGGATGCTCAGACCAGTGCGCTGGAGGTCGGCACCGGGTTCGCGAAGAGGTCGAGCACAGGGCAGTGCTCGTCGACGACCTTGCGGAGGTTCGCGTACTCGTCGGCGCTGTTCGGACCCGAGATGCCGATCTTCAGGCGCACATCGTGGAATCCGGCGCGACCGGACTCGTCGATCCCGAAGAGCTTCTGCACGTTCAGGTCACCCTCGGCGGTGATCTCGATCTCGTCGATCGTGAGTCCCAGCGCCTGCGCGTAGAGACGGAACACGACGACCTGGCAAGAGACGAGCGCGCCGAGGGCGTACTCGACGGGGCTCGCCGCCGCATCGTCACCGGCGAGCGCGCCCGGCTCGTCGACGAGGAAGCGGTGCTTTCCCGCACGCACCTCCGTGGCCACCGATCCGACGCCGCGGCCGACGACCTTGTAGGTCAGTTCGGCGTTTCCGGCATCGGCGGCGATGCGCTCGTTCCACGCGGTACCCGCATCGGTGAGGCGCTGTGCACGCTCCTCGGGGGTGACATCGGCGACGGGTGCGGTCTGGTCCTGGAGAAGAGTCATGACGCGACCATAACGACGCGCCGGCGGCTGCGGGGCGGATGCCGTCATCCGGCGTCACATCACGGATCTATGTCGCCGCACGCGCGGCGCGCTTCTCCTGCTGGTAGACGCGGATCGCCTCGTAGCGGTCGGCCGACCTGGCCTGGCGCTTCGCGGCCTCCTGCTCGCGGTTCTTCGGCGGCGCCGAGGTGACGAGACCGTCGAGGAGGGCACGGGTCGCCTGCGCGATCTCTTCGACAGCCCGATCGAAGACCGCCTGATTCGCGCGCGAGGGCGCATTCGATCCGGAGATCTTACGCACGAACTGCACGGCCGCGTCGCGGCATTCGTCGTCGGTCGCGGCGGGTTCCAGGTTGTTCAGCGGGACGATGTTGCGGCACATGCCAGCACGCTACGCCGAGCCGCCGACGCGCGCCAGGTCACTTCTTGTAGTTGGGCGCCTCGACGACGATCTGCACGTCGTGCGGGTGCGACTCCTTCAGCCCTGCCGAGGTGATGCGCACGAACTTGCCGCGCGTCTTGAGCTCTTCGATCGTGCGGGCACCGACGTAGAACATCGACTGGCGCAGGCCGCCGACCAGCTGGTACGCCACGGCAGACACAGGTCCGCGGTACGGAACCTGACCCTCGATGCCCTCGGGGATGAGCTTGTCGTCGCTGGGCACATCGGCCTGGAAGTAGCGGTCCTTCGAGTACGAGGTCTGCTTGCCGCGCGTCTGCATCGCACCGAGCGAACCCATGCCGCGGTACTGCTTGAACTGCTTGCCGGACTGGAAGACGATCTCGCCCGGGGACTCGTCGGTTCCGGCGAGCAGCGAACCGAGCATGACGGCATCCGCACCGGCGACGAGCGCCTTCGCGATGTCACCCGAGTACTGCAGGCCGCCGTCGGCGATCACCGGCACGCCTGCGGGGCGGGCGGCGAGAGACGCCTCGTACACTGCCGTGACCTGCGGCACGCCGACGCCGGCGACGACGCGGGTGGTGCAGATCGATCCGGGTCCGACACCGACCTTGACGGCGTCCACGCCGGCGTCGATGAGCGCCTGCGCGCCCTCCCGGGTGGCGACGTTGCCGCCGATGATGTCGATGTGCGCGAACGACTCGTCGGCCTTGAGCCGCTGCACGAGATCGATGACGCCCTGCGACTGCCCGTTGGCCGTGTCGACGACGAGCACGTCCACGCCGGCGTCGCGCAGCGCCTCTGCGCGCTCCCACGCGTCGCCGAAGAAGCCGATCGCGGCGCCGACGCGCAGCCGGCCCTGGTCGTCCTTCGTGGCCAGCGGGTACTTCTCGCTCTTGTCGAAGTCCTTGATCGTGATGAGACCGGCGAGCTTGCCGTCCTCATCGAGCAGCGGCAGCTTCTCGACGCGGTGCTTGGCGAACAGCGCGATGACCTCACCGGCCGGCACACCCACCTTGGCGGTGACGAGATCGGTCGACGTCATGACGTCCTTGACGAAGGTGGTCTGACGCTCGAAGCCGGAGACGAAGCGCATGTCGCGGTTCGTGATGATGCCGACGAGGTGCCCGTCGGGGTCGACGACCGGCAGGCCGGAGATGCGGTACTTCGCGCACAGGTTGTCGACCTCTTCGACGGTCGCGTCCGGCGTCGTCGTGATCGGGTCGGTGATCATGCCCGACTCGCTGCGCTTGACGCGATCGACGTGCGCGGCCTGGTCGGCGATCGAGAGGTTGCGGTGGAGGATGCCGATGCCGCCCTCGCGCGCCATGGCGATGGCCATGCGGGACTCGGTGACGGTGTCCATCGCGCTGGACAGCAGCGGCGTGGCGACCGAGATGCGGCGGGTGATCCGCGACGACGTGTCGGCCTCGCTGGGGATCACATCGGTATGACCCGGCAGGAGCAGCACATCGTCATAGGTGAGTCCGACGAAGCCGAAGGGGTCGTGCTGTTCCATGGATGAGCCTCCTGCGCGCGCGTATGACTGGTCTGCCGTCTGTACAGATTCTAAACGCCGCAGGCTGAAGAACATTCCCGAAGTCGCCTCTCATGTGTCCGCCACGTCACGCCTGGATCACCAATCGGCCGCGTGGCTAGTGAATCGGTCGATCCCGCACTACGCTCAAACCCAGCCCGCAGTCGACCCGAACCCGCGGCGAGCACTCACAGTGGAGGTTGCGTGAGACCCACGTCTACAGCCGTCCGTCGCGTCCGGCCATGGTTGGTCGCGTTCCTCGGCGTGCTGATCGCTCTGTCAGCTCTGGTGCTCCAACCACCCGCATCCGCTCTCGCCGACGAGACGGATGACGGCCAGGAGATCACCGATTTCTACTTCGCCGGGGTGATCACGTTCGATGACGAACCGATCCCCGACGTCACCGTCAAGATCGAGGGGAACGGCTTCGATGCCGAGACCGAGACGGATGCCGAGGGCAAGTGGCGACTCTACGTTCCGGAGAAGGACGCCTACACCCTGACGGTGGATGAGGACACGCTCCCCGAGGGTGTGATCGTCGAAGGCGACTCCGCATCGCAGGAGGTGGAGTTCGCCCTCACCAACACGAAGATCGTGAACCTCTTCCTCGGCGAAGGCGTGCGCGAGACGACCTCGTTCGTCGACCAACTGCTCTCGCGCATCGTCGGCGGCCTCAATTTCGGTCTGCTGCTGGGGCTCGCGTCCATGGGCGCGGCACTCATCTACGGCACGACCCGCCTGTCGAACTTCGCCCACGGCGAGATGGTCACCTGGGGTGCAGTGATCGCGCTGCTGTTCACGACGTTCTGGCATCTGCCGCTCTGGCTCGGCATCATCGCCGCGGTCATCGGCGGTGGTCTGCTGGGCCTGGCGATGGATGCCGGCCTCTGGCGTCCGCTGCGACGGCGCGGCCTCGGCATCGTGCAGCTGATGATCGTCAGCATCGGGCTCTCGCTCGCGCTGCGCTACTTCATGCAGTACATGATCGGCGGCAGCACCTACCAGCTGCAGGGCGCGAGCCCCACGCCGATCAAGTTCGGCCCTGTCTCGCTCTCCTACATCGACCTGATCGGGATGGGGACGAGCCTCGTCGTCATCCTCGGCATGGCCTACTTCCTCACCCGCACCCGCGTGGGCAAGGCGACCAGGGCCATCTCCGACAATCCGCAGCTGGCCGCGGCATCCGGAATCGACGTCGACAGGGTCGTGCGGATCGTATGGATCGTCGCGGGCATGCTCGCCGCGATCTCCGGCGTCCTGTGGGCGTACTTCCGCCCCGGGGTGAAGTGGGACATGGGCATGCAGATGCTGCTGCTCATCTTCTGCGCCATCACGCTCGGCGGTCTCGGTTCGGCGATCGGCGCACTGATCGGCTCGATCATCGTCGGGCTCGCCGTCGAGGTCTCCACGCTGCTGGGTGTGCCGTCCGACCTCAAGTACGCCACCGCGCTGGTCGCACTGATCGTGATCCTTCTCGTGAGGCCCCAGGGCCTCCTCGGGCGCAGGGAAAGGCTGGGCTGACGCATGGACTTCGGAAACATCTTCGGCAACACCGCCTCGTACCTGTTCAGTCCCACCACGATCGCGTACGCGCTCGCCGCGACCGGTCTCGCCGTGCACTTCGGGTACGGCGGCCTGCTCAACTTCGGCATGGCGGCGTTCATGGCGGTCGGCGGCTACGGGTACGCGATCTCGATCCTCAGCTTCGGCTTGCCCTGGTGGGCCGGCGTGCTCGTCGGCGTCCTCGCCGGTGCGCTGTTCGCCCTGGTGCTCGGCATCCCGACGCTGCGACTGCGCGCGGACTACCTCGCCATCGCGACGATCGCGACGGCAGAGGTGGTCAGACTGCTCTTCCTCACCGAGCTGTTCCGCGAGTGGACGAACTCGGCCGGTGGTCTCTCGGGCTATCACCAGAGCTTCCGCGACATGAACCCGTTCCCTCCCGGCATCTACGGCTTCGGCCCGTGGACGTACAACGAGAACGACCTCTGGGTGCGCGTGTTCGGCCTGCTCGTGCTCGCCGTGTCGGTGCTGCTGGTGTGGGCGCTCATGCGCAGCCCGTGGGGGCGAGTGCTCAAGGGCATCCGCGAGGACGAGGACGCCGTGCGCTCGCTCGGCAAGAACGTCTTCGCATACAAGATGCAGGCGCTCGTGGTCGGTGGCGTGATCGGCGCCCTCGGCGGCGTCGTGTTCGTGCTCCCGTCCGCGGTGATCCCCGGCAGCTACTCGACATCGCTGACGTTCTTCCTGTGGACGATCCTGCTCCTGGGAGGTGCAGCGACCGTTCTCGGTCCGACACTGGGCGCCGTGCTGTTCTGGGTCGTGTTCGCGTTCCTCGGCGGCCTGCTGCCGGAGCTGGCGCGCATCGGCGCTCTGCCGATGACGACGAACCAGGCCGACGTGGTGCGATACATCGTGATCGGGATCGTGCTGATGCTGATCGTGATCTTCCGACCGCAGGGCATCCTCGGAAACAAGAGGGAGATGACCTTTGTCAAGTGAAATCACCCCCGGCGCTCCGGCGACCGGCAACGTCACGCGCCCCAAGACGACGGGTCTCGCGAAGGGGCCGGCTGAGCCCGGCGTCGCCAAGGTCGACCCGATCCTCGTCGCCGACAACGTCAAGCGGCACTTCGGCGGTCTCACCGCCGTCGACGTCGATCACCTCGAGATCCCCCGCGGCGCGATCACGGCGCTGATCGGACCGAACGGTGCGGGCAAGACGACCCTGTTCAACCTGCTCTGCGGCTTCGACAAGCCCAACGCGGGAACCTGGTCGTTCGACGGCAGGAACCTGTCCGGCGTGCCCTCCTTCAAGGTCGCCCGCATGGGGCAGGTGCGCACGTTCCAGCTGACCAAGTCGCTCTCGCTGCTCACCGTGCTCGAGAACATGAAGCTCGGGGCGCCCGGGCAGCGCGGCGAGGGGTTCTGGGCCGGGCTCTTCCCGTTCCTGTGGCGCGCGCAGGAGGCGGAGATCGAGGAACGCGCCCGTGACCTGCTGACGCGTTTCAAGCTCGACGCCAAGGAGAAGGATTTCGCGGCCTCGCTGTCCGGCGGGCAGCGCAAGCTGCTCGAGATGGCGCGGGCGCTGATGAGCGACCCTCAGCTGGTCATGCTCGATGAGCCGATGGCAGGGGTCAACCCGGCGCTGACGCAGTCGCTGCTCGAGCACATCCTCGATCTGAAGGACCTCGGGATGACCGTGCTGTTCGTCGAGCACGACATGCACATGGTGCGTCACATCGCCGACTGGGTGATCGTGATGGCAGAGGGTCGCGTCGTGGCCGAGGGTCCGCCGAGCACCGTCATGGACGACCCGGCCGTCGTCGATGCCTACCTCGGTGCGCATCAGGACGTCGATCTCGGCGCCGTCACCGGGCGGATGCCGGTGATCTCGGACGCCGCGGCCGCCGAGCTGCGTGAGCAGATAGAAGCCGAGGCGGAAGCCGAGATTGGGAACCCCGAGGAGGGGAAGGCATGACTGCGGACACCGTCGACTCACGAGACGTCGTCGTCGAGATGACCGACGTTCACGCCGGCTATCTGCCGGGCGTGAACATCCTCAACGGCGCCAACCTCATCGCCCGCAAGGGCGAGCTGATCGGCATCATCGGCCCGAACGGGGCCGGCAAGTCGACGCTGCTGAAGGCCATCTTCGGGATGGTGCAGGTGCGCGGCGGCGAGATCACGGTCAACGGCGAGAGCATCGTGGGACTGAAGGCCGACAAGCTCGTCCGACGAGGTGTGGCGTTCGTGCCGCAGACGAACAACGTGTTCCCGTCGCTGACGATCGAGGAGAACCTGCAGATGGGGCTCTACCAGAACCCCAAGATCTACGCCGAGCGGCTGGAGTTCGTCAGCAGCATCTTCGCCGAGCTCGGCACCAGGCTCAAGCAGCGCGCCGGCTCCCTCTCGGGTGGCGAGCGTCAGATGGTGGCGATGTCGCGTGCGCTGATGATGGATCCGTCGGTGCTGCTGCTCGACGAGCCCTCGGCGGGTCTCTCCCCCGTGCGGCAGGATGACGCGTTCATCCGCGTCTCCGACATCAACAAGGCCGGCGTCACCACGATCATGGTCGAGCAGAACGCTCGGCGCTGCCTGCAGATCTGCGACCGCGGCTACGTGCTCGATCAGGGCCGCGACGCGCACGAGGGCAGCGGACGCGAGCTGCTGAACGATCCGAAGGTGATCGGCCTGTACCTCGGCACGCTGGGGGACGCGGCGTAGTCCGTGTCCCTCTAGGCTCGTCCTCATGACGAGCATTCTGTATCTGGGTGGCACGGGAACCATCAGCGCGGCGTGCGTGCGCCGTTCGATCGAGCGCGGGCACGATGTGACGGTCGTGAACCGCGGCAGCGGGCGCCGCGGTCTGCCGGATGACGTCACGGTCGTGTCCGCCGACATCCACGACGCCGCCGCGCTGCAGACCGCCCTCGGGGGTCGCGAGTTCGATGCGGTCGCCGACTTCCTCTCGTTCTCCCCCGCCGACGTCGAACGCAACCTCGGCGTCTTCGAGGGCCGCACAGCGCAGTACGTGTTCATCAGCTCGGCGTCCGCGTATCAGAAGCCGCCCTCGCAGCTGCCGATCACCGAGCAGACACCGCTGGAGAACCCGTTCTGGAAGTACTCACGCGACAAGATCGCGTGCGAGGATCTGCTGTTCGGCGCGCACAGAGACCGGGGTCTGCCCGTCACCGTGGTGCGCCCGTCGCACACCTACGACGCGCAGTCCATCCCGACGATGGGCGGCTGGACCGACGTCGCCCGTATGCGCGCTGGCCGTCCGGTCATCGTGCACGGCGACGGGACGACCCAGTGGACCATCACGCACTCCGACGATTTCGCCATCGCGTTCGCCGGGCTGATCGGCCGCTCGGAGGCGATCGGCGAGTCGTACACGATCACGGGTTCGCATGCGCCGACCTGGAACCAGATCTACGGGTGGCTCGCGGACGCGGCCGGCGTGCCCTCGCCGCAGCTCGTGCACGTCGCCTCCGACACGATCGCGGCGTTCGTGCCGGACCTCGGCCCGACGCTGCTCGGCGACAAGGCGCACTCGCTCGTGTTCGACACCTCGAAGGTGCAGGCACTGGTGCCGGAGTTCCGCACGACCATCACGTTCGATGAGGGGGCGCGCCGCATCCTGTCGTACTTCGACGGCCATCCCGATGCTCAGCGTGTCGATGCCGAACGCGACGCGCAGTTCGACCGGATCGCGGCGCACGCCCTGTCCGCCGGGTAGCACCGCCGCACGTGCACCGCCGGCCCGGCGCACAGTTGTCAGTCTCATTCACAGATGTCAGCGAATAACTGGTGACCTGGACTGACAAGCGTCATTTCGACTGACAGGTGTCGCCTGACTCGGCCGTCTTGAACGCACGAAGAAGGGGCCGGA
>NZ_JBLVOB010000002.1:43477-45852 GCF_053543555.1 Microbacterium xerophyticum
CCCCCCCTTCTCAGTGCGTGTTACTTGATGCGCGCGTGGACGTTGTCGGCGTCGAACTCGTAGACGCCGATGGCGGCGCCCTCGGGGTCGTTGTCGTCGTTGAACGTGACCTCGCCGGAGTAGCCGTCGTAGTCGATCGTGCCACCACCGTTGATGATCTCGGCGCAGTCGGCGAAGCTGGTGCACTTCTCACCCTCACCGGAACCGCCGGAGACCTCCTGCATGGCGCCGGCGATGTCCTCGCCCTCGACCGACACGGCCTGCAGCGCCGCGAGGGCGATGAGGATCGTGGCGTCGTACGCCTCTGCCGAGTAGGTCAGCGCGTCGATCGGCTCGTTGCCCTCGGCCGTCCAGACCTCGTTCAGCTGGTCGATGAAGTCGTCGGGCAGCTCAGCGCCTGCGCGCGTGCCCTTCGAGCCCTCGAGGCTCACACCGAGGTCCGGCCAGTCCTTCAGGTTTCCGTCGACGAGGTACAGCGCACCCGTGTCGACGCCCGCGTTGCCGAGCAGCGGCGCGATCGTGGCGAACTGGTCGTACGACACGATGGCGACGGCATCCGGGTTCGCCGCGGCGATCGTCTGCACCTGGGCGTTGAACTGTCCGTCGCCCTGGTTGTACGACGCCTCGGCGACGACCTCGCCGCCGGTGCCCTCGAACGTCGCCTTGATGGCTTCGAAGAGGCCGGTGCCGTACGGGTCGTTCTGGTAGATGATGCCGAGCGTCTTGTGCCCGTCCTCTGCGACCTGGTTGCCCAGCACCTCGCCCTGGAGGTTGTCGCTCGGTGCGGTGCGGAAGTACAGCGGGTTGATGCCCGTGAAGTCCGCCGACGTGTTCGACGGCGAGACCGTGAGGATGCCGGATCCCGCGTTGCCGTCGAGGATGAGCTTGGTCACGCTCGAGGACGCTGCGCCGACCATCGCGGTGACGCCTGCGCTCTGCAGGTTGGTGATCGAGGTCTCGTACGCCTTGTTGTCGAGGTCGCCCTCATCCTCGGACGTGAGCTCGACGGTGATGCCGGCGCCCGCCTCGTTGATCTCGGACACGGCGAGCTGCACACCGGCCTCCATCGGCGCACCGAGGAAGGACAGCGAGCCTGTGGAGGGAAGCAGCGAGCCCAGCTGGAGCGTCAGATCGACGTCGGCCGGACGATCGCCGCCGCCCGTGTCTTCTGTGGACTCCGGGGCCGGCGTGCTGCAGCCCGTGATCACGAGCGCCGATGCGCCCACCAGCGCGATGCCGGCAAGCCACTTCGTACGCGTCTGCGTGCGGTTCATAATGCTCCTTTGCGACGACGGGCATGGCGATACATGCCCGGATGATCCCACCTTATGGCGAGCGCGCTTTTGCTGGGTATCGGTGCGCTAACGATCTTGTTTCGCGTTGAATACGCCGCTCAGGCGCGCGCTCACGCGACCGGTGCGACGCGGGTTCGTCTGCCTCGCCGACCCGCCCGCAGCAGGTCGATGACGAACACCGCGACCGCGATCCACACGATGATGAAACCGATCCATCGCTCAGGGGGCATGGGTTCGTGCAGCAGCAGCACGCCGGTGAGGAACTGCATGATCGGGGTGATGAACTGGATCATCCCGATCACCGTGAGATCGATGCGACGGGCGCCGGAGGCGAACAGCAGCAGCGGCACCGCTGTGGCGACGCCGGCGAGGAGCATGAGCACGGTGTGCCAGGTGCTCACGGTGCCGAAGGTGATGCCAGTGGTCTGCGCGACGATGACCAGCTGCACGATCGCGATCGGCATCAGCCAGAACGACTCGAGGGTGAGACCGCTCACGGCATCCACCGCGGGTCCGATCTTCTTCTTGATCAGCCCGTATGTGCCGAAGGACGCCGTCAGCAGCAGCGCGATCCATGGGAACGCGCGGTACGCCACGATGATGACGACCACCGCGACGAGCGCGATGCCGATGGCCACCCACTGCAGTGTGCGGATGCGTTCGCGCAGCACGAAGACGCCGAGCAGCACCGTGGTGATGGGGTTGATGAAGTAGCCCAGAGCTGTCTCTACGACGTGCCCGCTGAGGGTCCCGATCAGGAACACCTGCCAGTTGACGTAGATCAGCAGCCCGGCGAGCGCGGTCCACGCCAGCAGTCGCGGCTGCCGGATGATGGCGATGATGCGACGCCATCCGCGCGCGACGGTGAGCAGCAGCAGGCAGAACACGAGCGAGAAGACCACGCGCGCCGCGACGACCTCCCACGGCCCGGTCGGCACGAGCAGCAGGAAGTACAGCGGCAGGAGCCCCCAGATCAGGTAGGCGGCCACCGAGTACGCGGCTCCTGCTGCGCGGGTGCGGGGCGATGCTTCGAGGCTCACTGCTCCACCCTAGGACCGGCAGGGATGCGAAAAGGGCCGG
>NZ_JBLVOB010000002.1:45872-110807 GCF_053543555.1 Microbacterium xerophyticum
CGGGGCCTTTTACGCTGTCGTCGAGTCGCTCAGCGAACGACGACGGCGAGAACGTCGCGAGCCGAGAGCACCAGGTACTCGTCGGCGCCGAACTTGATCTCGGTTCCGCCGTACTTGCTGTACAGGACGCGGTCGCCGACGGAGACGTCGAGCGGGACGCGGTTGCCGTTGTCGTCGATGCGGCCGGGGCCGACAGCCACGACCTCGCCCTCCTGGGGCTTCTCCTTGGCGGTGTCGGGGATGACCAGTCCACTAGCGGTGGTCTGCTCTGCCTCGACCTGCTGGATGACGATGCGGTCTTCGAGCGGCTTGATGGAAACCGACACGGTCTACCTCTTCTTTCTTGACGCTGACACGAAAGACTTGTTCGCACTCTCAACCCGAGAGTGCTAATCACAAGTGTAGGGCGTCGGCTGGCACTCATGCAATGCGAGTGCCAGTTTCGGCCGCGTAGGCTGAACCGGTGGAGATGTCCGAGCTGACCGCGCTGCTCACCCCCGAGGGCCTTCGGCTGCTCGACGAGGTGGGCACGGTCTCATCGACCGCCGAGGTCGCGCAGACCGTGTCACGCCTCCGCGGAGCCGGGCACTCCCCCGATCTCGTGTCGGCGGTGGTCGGCCAGGCGCATCTGCGATCCAAGGGCGCGGCGAAGTTCGGTGGCTTCGCCGAGCGGATGCTGTTCACCAGAGCAGGCCTCGAGCAGGCCACGCGTCTGGGAGTCGCCGCACGGCACGCCGGCCGCATGCGCCGGGCAGGAATCTCGCGCGTGGCCGATCTGGGATGCGGCATCGGCGGCGACTCCCTCGCCTTCGCGGGAGCCGGGCTCGACGTCGTGGCTGTGGACGCCGATGAGGTGACCGCCGCGATCGCCGCCTACAACCTGGCCCCGTTCGGGGAGGATGCCGCGGTGCAGCACGGTACAGCCGAGGAGTTCGTGAGCGCGAACTTCGCGAGCGCCAACTTCGGAGAACTGCAGCATCTTCGGACGAATTCGGCAGATTCCTCCGAAGCCCCCCCACTTCTCCGACATACGCGTACAGCGGTGTGGCTCGACCCTGCCCGGCGCACCACAGGTCACAGCGAGACGCGTCGGGTCACGGCATCCGACTACTCCCCCTCTCTCGACTGGGCGTTCGACCTCGCCTCACGGATGCCGACCGGCATCAAGCTCGGCCCCGGCCACGATCGCGACGCCCTTCCCGCCGACGCCGAGGCGCAGTGGGTCAGCGCCGACGGCAGCGTGGTCGAACTGGTGCTGTGGTCTGGCGCTCTGGCGCGCGAAGGCGTGCGGCGTGCGGCGCTCGTGATGCGCGGCGACGAGTCCCACGAGCTCACGGCGGGGGCGGATGCCGAGGATGCCGGAGTCCGCGAGCTCGGTGCCTTCGTGCATGAGCCAGACGGCGCCGTCATCCGTGCACGCCTGATCGGGGACGTCGCGCGGAGCATCGATGCGGGGATGCTGGACGAGAAGATCGCCTATCTCACCGGAGACGCGGCGCTGACGAGCCCGTTCGTGCAGTCGTTCCGGGTGCGCGAGGTGATGGCCGCGAACCCCAAGGCCATCAGCCAGGTGCTGCGCAGCAACGACATCGGCACGGTCGAGATCAAGAAGCGCGGGATGGACGTCGATCCGGCGGCGTTCCGCAAGAAGCTCACGCTGAAGGGCTCGCAGAGCGCGACGCTGATCCTCACTCGTGCGGGCGACAGGCGGATGGCGATCCTGGCGGATCGCGTCTGAGGCTCAACGAGGGGTCTCGCCGGTCTCGCCCTCGCTCACGAGGTCGTCGTGCGTGGGATCCTCGAACGTGAACTCGATCGGGTCGCCGGACCCTGGTCCGACCGGAGCACCGGAGGCATCGGCGTCGCGCGTGATCACGACCGACGCGATCATCTGGTCGGTGTAGCGCAGCGTCACGGACACCGAGCTCGGAGTCTCACCCACCCGGTACGGCACCGTCATCGTCATCCCGTCCGTCTGCGCCTCTCCGATGGGCCCGCAGACGGAGGATGCGTCCGGACCACCCCCGTAATAGATGCATGCCTGCTGACCGGAGTCGCGCGTGCCGATCCAGATCTGCGTGTCGCCGTCGTACGCCGCGAGCATCGGCGACCATTCGTCGAGGCCTTCGTCGAGCAGTCTCTCGGCCGTCGCGCGCTGCTCGGAGTCGGTGAACTGGTCGAGGTAGTCCGTGCCGGAGGTCGACCATCCCCGCTGGATCATCACGACCGGTTCGCCCTCGCGGACGAAGCCCATCGACGCACTGATCATCTCGGTGGCGTTCTCGGGCGCGTCCTCGAGGGAACCGGCCGGTGCGTCGCGGGACAGCATCCCGTACAGGCCGGTCTCGGCGATGGACTCCGTCGGCGCGCACGACGGCGCATCGTGTTCGCCGTCCTCGATGATCATGCACGTGATCTCGCCCGAGTCACGCGTGCCCACCCACACCAGCACGTCGTCGTCCTCCGCCATCGGGAGGATCGAGCCGGCGTCGAGATTCGACTCCTCGGCGAGCTGCTCGCCGCGCACCTGCTGCTCGGCCGTGATCGGGATGCCCGGCCCTGTGTCGCGGCCGAACACGAGCCAGCCGATCCCGACTCCGAGGACGAGCGCGATGGATGCCGCGACGGCGAAGGCGAGCGGATGCCTGCGCCACGGCTGTCTCTCGGTCGAAGCGGACGCTTCGGGAGGGTCAGCGTTCGGCTCGTCAGACTCGTCCGACTCGTCCGACGGGGTCGTCGTGAGGGGCTCGGGGTCTGGATCCGCTCGCGGAGCCGTCTCGGGACCTGCGCCCGTTTCGAGCCCACTCGCCGCAGGCACTGCGCCCGTTGCGAGCCCGGCGTCCGACCTGCGATCCGGCGCTCCCGCTGAGGTCGCAGCCCCCTCCGCCACCGCGGCGCTGCGCAGTCGGACGGGGTTCAACTCCCGCAGTCGATCGAGTTCCGCAGCGGTGATGCCGCCGTCAGGGCCGTAGGCCTTGGCCTGCAGCATCCGCAGCTCTGCGGTCTCGTCGGCGGACAGCATCCGTCAGCCCAGATTCTCGAACTGCATGCCGGCCCAGATGAGCCAGCCCAGGCTGTAGATCGTCGCGGTGATGCCGAGGATCAGTGCCCAGAGCGCGATCGCGCGGCTCTCGACCGGTCGCCTGAGCGACATGATCGCCGCCACCACGGCGACGATCGCGAGCGGGATGCCCCAGCCGACGAACCACGATGCGCACAGCGCCACGATCGCCGCCAGCAGGGCCCACGGCGCCAGGCGGGTGTTGTCCTCCGCGACGGCTTCGTCATTCGGTGCCCACTGCACCGCCGGCATCCCCGCCGTGTCTGCAGGACCGCTGGCGACGACGGGCTCGACCCCGACCGGTCCGGTGGGCAGCTTCGTGTAGCCGTCACGAGGGGCACCGGGCATCCGGGTCGCGCCGGCGGGGCGCTCGACCTCCGCGGACGGCCGCTCGAGCGTCGGCTGATCCGACGCCGCGGCCTGCGGGCCGGGATCGCTCATGTCGCGCTGGTCACTCATGCGGCATCCTCCGCCGGTGACTCGGCGATCTGGATCTCGGTGACCGGCAGCGTGGAGTCGGCCCCGAACGCGAGCGTCGACGGTCGGCGGCCCGAGCTGATGAGATCAGCGGCGAGCGCGGCGATCATCGCGCCGTTGTCGGTGCACAGCGAAAGCGGCGGGATCCGCACGGTTACACCGGCAGCCGCGGCCCGCTCGATCGCGACGTCGCGCAGCCGCTTGTTGGCGATCACGCCGCCGCCGAGCAGCAGTCGCGGCACGCCCAGATCGGCGCACGCGGCGAGCGCCTTCGTGACGAGCACATCGACGACGGCTTCGCGGAAGCTCGCGGCGACATCGGCCACCGGCACGTCCTCGCCCGCGGCCTCGCACCGCTCCACCCACCGGGCGACGGCGGTCTTGAGCCCCGAGAACGAGAAGTCGTAGCGGTGCTTCTCCATGTCGGAGGCACGCGACAGGCCCCGCGGGAAGCGGATCGCCTTCGGATCGCCCTCTGCAGCCGCACGATCGATCTCCGGTCCGCCCGGGTACGGCAGCGAGAGCAGCCGGGCGACCTTGTCGAAGGCCTCGCCAGCCGCGTCGTCCATGGTCTCGCCGAGCAGTTCGACGTCGGTGGTGAGATCGCGCACGTGCAGCAGCGAGGTGTGGCCGCCGGAGACGAGCAGCGCGATGGTCGGATACTCGAGCGGGTCGGAATCCGGCGTCACGATGTCGGCGGCGATGTGTCCGACGAGGTGGTTCACGGCGTACAGCGGCTTGCCGAGCGACACTGCGAGGCCCTTGGCCGCGCCGACACCGACCATGAGCGCACCGGCCAGCCCTGGGCCGCTGGTGACGGCGACGGCGTCGAGGTCTTCCAGCCGCACCTGCGCCTCGGCGAGCGCGGCCTCGATCGACGGCTGCAGCGCTTCGAGGTGCGCGCGGGCGGCGACCTCGGGGATGACGCCGCCGTAGCGGGCGTGCTCGTCCATGCTCGAGGCGATCGTGTTCGACAGGAGCGTGCGGCCGCGGACGATGCCGATGCCCGTCTCGTCGCAGCTCGTCTCGATGCCGAGGACCAGGGGTTCGCTCATGACGTGGTCTCCTTCGAGGCGGCGGCCTGGGTTGCGGCATCCGGGGTCGCGGCCCCACCCTCATAGGCGGAGTTCACGCCGTCGGGCGGAGGAATGCGCGGGATTTCTCCTCCCGAGGCGGAGTTCTCCTCCCGAGACTGTGGTGTCGCGGCTCCCGCAGCCCACCCACGCAGATCGAGTTTCATCACGATCGCATCGACACCGTCCGGCTGGTAGTAGCGCGGGCGGCGGGCGATCTCCTCGAACCCCTCCGAGATGTAGAGGCCCTCTGCACCGGGATTGTCGGCGCGAACCTCGAGGAACACCTCACGGGCACCACGGGCGGATGCTTCGTCGAGCAGAGTCCGCAGCATCCTGCGACCTCTCCCCTCCCCGCGCCGCGCCTCGATCAGCGCGATCGTCTGGATGTCGGCATCCGCATTCCCACGGATCGATCGGAGTCCGGCGTAGCCGATCACCTCGCCGCCGTCCTCGTCGACGAGGTAGTGGCTGTACTCGGTCACGAGCTCGGCCGCCATCGACTCCGCGCTCCACGCGTCGGTCGGGAAAGAGGCGTTCTCGATCGCCATGATCGCGTCGAGGTCGGCGGGGGTCGCGGTGCGGATGGTCACAGTCCCACCCGCTTCGGTGCGCCGGGCATCGTGACGTCGGGCTGCCGCAGGTAGAGGGGTTCGGCGCCGACGAGCTCGCGCCCGGCGCGCGCCGCACGGATGCCGACGCGGGCGAGGGCCGCCCCGTCCAGCGTCGTGACCTCGCGCCCGTCGAGTCCGTCGAGGTAGGCCTCGGCGCCGGTGCGCGGCACGAGCACGGTCTCGGACGTGAGGTGCGGGATGCCGTCGTCGTCGAGCCCGCGGAACAGGCTGATCGCGACCTCGCGGCGGCGAGCATCCGTCACGATCGCGAACGTGCCGATCTGCGGGTTCTCCTCGAGAACGGCGAGGGCGGCGCCGAAGTGGCTGGGCACGGCGATCACGTCGATGCCGCGGCCGAGCGCGAACGCGCGTGCGGTGGCGATGCCGATGCGCAGGCCTGTGAACGGGCCGGGGCCCATGCCGGCGACGACGTGCGTGATCTCGTCGCCCGCTTCGGCGAGAGCCCGCTGCAGCAGGGTGCCGACGACTTCGGCGTGCCCGAGCGGGTCGGGGCTGGACGCGTCGGCGCGGCGACGACCATCGGCGTCGACGATCGCGACGGCCGTGCCCAGGGAGGTGTCGACTGCGAGAATCACCTCTCCAGGGTAGTCGGCCGCGCGCCGTGGTCGCTGAGGGGCATCCTGGTCCGGTTCGCGGCGCTCACTGTCGGGATTGGACGCCACCGCCCGCACACTTGTCAGTGGATCTGCACACCTGTCAGCGTGAACCGCCCTGTTTCCGCTGACAACTGTGATCCGGACTGACAGATGTATCGGCATCCGCCGTGCGTGAGCGCCTGCGGCGTCCAGCGCGGCGCGCACCTCCTAGCCGGCGACGCGCTCGATCGTCACGACGCGAGGTGCGTCAGCATCCAGATCCTCGTCCGCCACGTCGTCACCGGCGGCGCCGACCGGGCGCTCGAGCTCGATGTCCCACCAGGCATCCGCGATCGACGGGGCCATCTCGCGCCCCCACTCGATCACGACGACGGAGCGCACGAAGTCGATGTCGAGATCGTCGAGCTCTGCGGCCGACCCCAGCCGGTACGCATCAACGTGCACGAGCGGCGCGCGGCCGACGAGCGACGGATGCGTGCGCGCGATCACGAACGTCGGGCTCTGCACCGGTCCGCGCACGCCCAGCCCCTCCGCGAGGCCGCGGGTGAACGTGGTCTTGCCGGCCCCGAGCGGACCTGTGAGCACGAGCAGGTCCCCCGGCTCCAACTGCTCGCCGATGACGAGGCCGAGGTGCTCCATGTCATCCGACGTCGCGATCTCGCGGCGTCCGAGGAAGGCGGGGTCGATCATGCGTTCCGCCGCGGCACTCGATTTCCGATGCGGGCGACGACCTCGTAGTTGATCGTGCTCGCGGCGTTCGCCCACTCCGTCGCCGACGGCGCACCGAGCGTTGGATCCCCGAACACGACGGCCTCGTCGCCCACAGCGACATGCGTGTCGCCGACGTCGACGACGAACTGATCCATCGCGATGCGGCCGGCGACCGTGAACCGGCGACCGTTGATGAGGACAGGGCCGCGTCCGGACGCCTGGCGCGGGATGCCGTCGGCATAGCCGAGCGGGATCAGGGCGAGCGTGGTGTCGTGGTTCGCCCTGTGGTCGTAGCCGTACGAGACGCCCGCGCCGGCGGGCACGCGGCGGACGGCCGCGACGGATGCGCGCAAGGTCATGGCCGGACGCAGCCCAAGGTCGGCGGACGAGCGGTCATCGAACGGCGAGAGCCCGTAGATGCCGATGCCGATGCGCACGGCATCCAGTCTCGTCTCGGGGATGTCGAATGCGGCGGCCGTGGCGCCGAGGTGCCTGATCTCGGGGCGGATGCCCGCGGATGCTGCGGCAGTGGTCCCCTCCTCGAATCGCGCGAGCGCTTCGAGGTCGTCGGCGCGCGATGCGTTGGAGACGTGGCTGAAGAGGCCGACGACGCGGATGCGTCCGATTCGCTCGAGCCGCGCGGCTTCGGCGAAGACCCGACCCCAGTCGCCCGGGGCGACGCCGTTGCGCGAGAGCCCGGTCTCGAGCTTCAGGTGCACGTCGACGGGGCCGTCGGCGCCGGCGGCTGCGCCGGCCGCCTCCAGTTGATCGAACGATGAGATGCCGAGCTCGATGCGGTTCGCGGCCGCCTCGGTGAAACGCTGACCGGGCTCGTGCAGCCACGCCATGATCGGCGCGTTGATGCCCTGCCGGCGCAGGTCGATGCCCTCGGCGATCTCGGCGACGCCGAGCCTGGTGGCACCGCCGGAGAGCGCGGCGACGGCCGCCGAGGCCGCGCCGTGTCCGTACGCGTTGGCTTTGACGACGGCGATGACGTCGACTCCGGTGAGACGGCGGATGTGCCGGGTGTTGTCGGCGATCGCATCCATCTCGATCGTGGCCTCACGGAACGGGACGGTGTGCGCGCTCACAGCGGCTCTCCCTCGGCGACGACGAACGCGGTGGCGAGGCCGGCGTCGTGCGACATCGTCAGGTGGAGGTTGAGGATGCCCTTGTCCTTCACGGCCGCGGCCGTGGTGCCCGTGAGCAGGAAGTGCGGCCGGCCGGAGGGCTCCGACGCGATCTCGATCTCGGTCCAGTGCACGCCGTCCGATCCGCCGAGCGCCTTGATCAGGGCCTCTTTCGCGGCGTAGCGCGCGGCGAGCGACGGCAGCCGGAGAGTGCGCTCGGACGGGGCGAAGAGTCGCTCCATGAGCCGCGGTGTCCGGGACATGGTGCGCTCGAACCGCGGGATGTCGACGAGGTCGATGCCGGTCCCGATGATCACCGCTCCAGCCTACCGGCCCGCTGTCACAGCGCCCCGAACCGCGCTTCGTAGTCCGGCGAGAGTCCGGCGAGAGTCCGACGAGAGTCCGGCGAAGCGGACTGCCACGCGTCACCGTCGCCCTTCGTCCTTGTTGACACTTGTCGGTGCTGATCACACCTGTCAGGAGAAAACGAGCGGTTCGGGCTGACGACTGTGATCCGGGCTGACAAGTGAGCGGATGCCGAGTCGATGAGCGGATGCCGCTGGCTCGACTCGTTCTGCACATACAGAGCTACGGCGAAATCGTCCACATTTCAGTCATCGACGGCCGTTCGCGCCGACCGTTGAGGCATCCTCTGTGGGATGTTCCCGCCCGACCAGATCCTTCCCCATTTCGACGGCATCGCACGCGGTGTGCAGCTGCAGCGGTTCGGCTGCACGCGTACTCAGCTCGCCGCCGCTGCGAAGACCGGCACCATCGTCCGAGTCCGCACTGGCGTGTACGCACTGCCGGGAACCGATCCGTACGTGGTTGCTGCCGCTCTGCACGGAGGCGCGCTCACCTGCGCGGCTGCTCTGCGACGCCACGGGGTCTGGCTCCTGTCCGATGTGACAGACGTGATCCATGTCTGGATGGGTGCCGCCGGTCGGAAGCATCATGGGAAGTGCGGATGCACGACCCACTACACGCCCGGAACCTCTGGACTCGGCCTGGCTCCGGTCGCGGCGGCGCTCGTCCACCTCTACCGCTGCAGCGATCAGGAGACGTTCTTCGCCGCTTACGAATCCGCGTGGAACCAGCGACTGATCTCGGCAAGCGACCGTGACCGCATCAGACGTGAACTGCCGCGCACCGCGGGGTGGCTCCTCGACCTCGCGCGAGGTGATGCGGAAAGCGGTCTGGAGTCGCTGCTTCGATTGCGGCTGCATCTGCTCGGAATACGGCTCGACTGTCAGGTCAGGATCGACGGCGTCGGTCGGGTGGATTTCGTGATCGACAGACGGGTCATCCTCGAGGCTGACGGCAAGCAGAATCACGAGAAGAGCAATCGGCACAAGGACCTGATCCGGGATGCCGCGGCCTCCGCCCGAGGCTTTGAGACTCTGCGCTTCGACTACGCGATGATCGTGCACGACTGGGACCGGGTCGTCGCTGCGATCCTGCCCGCGCTCGCTCGCGCGCGGGCCTGACGCCGCGGCATCCGCTCGTCGGGCGTTGAAATACGTGTCGAACCGCAGCTCCGCAGCGGATCCCGATCACAGGTGTCAGTCCCGAATACAGATGTCAGCCGAAACATCGAGGTTTCGACTGACATCTGTGATGTGGACTGACAAGTGTGCGGGGGCGGTGCTGGTGGGGGCGGTGCGGGCGCTGCGGGCAGTGCGGGCGCGACGGGGTCTCGGCACGAGACGTGACTCGCCGAACCAGGGCCTACTCGACCGTGACGGACTTCGCGAGGTTGCGGGGCTGGTCGACGTCGAGGCCCTTGGCCGTGGCGAGGGCCATGGCGAAGATCTGCAGCGGCACGACCGCGAGCACCGGCTCGAACATGGGCCCCGCGAGCGGGATGTGGATGACCTCGTCCGCGAAGGGCAGCACTGCGGCGTCGCCCTCTTCGGCGATCACGATGACGCGGGCACCGCGGGCACGGATCTCCTGGATGTTCGAGACCACCTTGGAGTGGATCAGCGCGGAGTGACGCGGCGACGGCACGATGACGAACACCGGCTGGCCGGGCTCGATCAGGGCGATCGGGCCGTGCTTGAGCTCACCGGCGGCGAAGCCCTCGGCGTGGATGTACGAGATCTCCTTGAGCTTGAGTGCGCCCTCGAGCGCGATCGGGTAGCCCACGTGGCGACCGAGGAACAGCACCGAGCGGGTGTCGGCCATCCAGCCGGCGAGCTGCGAGACGTGCTCGTTCTCCTTCTCCAGCACGCTGGCGATCTTGGCTGGCAGGTCTGCGAGCTCCGCAACCGCCGAGTCGTCGGTCAGCGTCTGACGCACGCGGCCCATGTGCAGGCCGAGCAGCAGCAGCGCGGTGATCTGCGCCGAGAACGCCTTGGTCGATGCCACGGCGACCTCCGGCCCCGCGTGGGTGTAGACGACGGCATCCGATTCGCGCGGGATCGTCGCGCCCTGCGTGTTGCAGATCGAGAGGGTGCGTGCACCGCGCTCGCGGGCGTACTTGACGGCCATGAGCGTGTCCATGGTCTCGCCGGACTGGCTGATCGAGATGACGAGCGTGTCGTCGCCGATCACCGGGTCGCGGTAGCGGAACTCGTGCGCGAGCTCGACGTCGGTCGCGACGCGGGCCCACTGCTCGATCGCGTACTTGCCGACGAGGGCTGCGTAGGATGCCGTGCCGCAGGCCGTGATGATCACACGGTTGATGCCGATGAAGAGCTCGTCGAGCCCGTCGAGCTCGGGGATGACGACCTCGCCGTCGTGCACGCGGCCGAGGATCGTGTTGGCGACGGCCTCTGGCTGCTCAGCGACCTCCTTGGCCATGAACGACGACCATCCGCCCTTCTCGGCGGCGGCGGCGTCCCACGACACGTCGAACGGCTCGGCCTCGACGGCGTTGCCCTCGAAGTCGGTGACGGAGACCTCGGACGGCGTGATCGAGACGATCTGGTCCTGGCCGATCGCGAGCGCCTTGCGGGTGTACTCGACGAAGGCGGCGACGTCGGATCCGAGGAAGTTCTCGCCCTCACCGAGGCCGATCACCAGCGGCGAGTTGCGGCGCGCGCCGACGACGAGGCCCGGGTGGTCCTCGTGCATCGCGAGCAGCGTGAAGGCGCCCTCGAGGCGGTTGACGACGTTCTGGAACGCCTCCTGCAGGTTGCCGCTCTTCGCGTACTCGCGTCCGAGGAAAGCCGCGGCGACCTCGGTGTCGGTCTCGCTGCGGAAGCTGACGCCCTCGGCGAGCAGCTCTTCGCGGAGTACCGAGAAGTTCTCGATGATGCCGTTGTGGATGACGGCGAGCTTGTCGTCGTCGGCGAGGTGCGGGTGCGCGTTGACGTCGGTCGGGCCGCCGTGGGTCGCCCACCGCGTGTGCCCGATACCGGTCGTGCCGTCGCCGAGCGGGGCGTCGGCGAGCGAGTCACGCAGCATGCTGAGCTTGCCGGCCTTCTTGCGCATCCCGAGGTCGCCGTTGCCGTCGATCACGGCGACACCAGCAGAGTCATAGCCACGGTATTCCAGACGGGCGAGGCCGGCGAGAAGGATGTCCTGGCTGGGGCGAGGGCCCACGTATCCGACGATTCCACACATGGTCACAAGGATAAGCGCGGGTTTTTGCGAGGGTTCCGAACGAACTACGAACGGATGCTGCGCCCCCAGTCAGAGCTTGCGCAGAAGCACGCTCTCGACGTTGTGATCGGCGCCCTTGTTCAGCACGAGGCTCGCCCGGTGCCTGGTGGGCATCACGTTCTCGACGAGGTTGGGCATGTTGATGTCGTTCCAATAGCCGAGGGCCGTGGTGACGGCTTCTTCGTCGGTCAGGTGCGCGAACACGTTGAAGTACGACGACGGGTTGCTGAACGCGCCCTGGCGCAGCGCGAGGAACCGGTCGACGTACCACTTCTCGATGTGGGCGCTGTCGGCGTCGACGAACACCGAGAAGTCGAACAGGTCGCTCACTGCGACGTCGTTCGGCGCGGGCGGCGGCTGCAACACGTTCAGCCCCTCGACGATCACGACGTCAGGGCGCCGGACGACGACATGCGCATCGGGGACGATGTCGTAGCGCATGTGCGAGTAGAAGGGCGCGCGCACCTCGGGCGCTCCCGACTTCACCTCGGTGAGGAACGACAGCAGCGCCCGCCGGTCGTACGACTCGGGGAAGCCCTTGCGGTCCATGAGTCCGCGGCGCTCGAGCTCGGCGTTCGGGTAGAGGAAACCGTCGGTGGTGACCAGTTCCACCCGCGGCGTTCCCGGCCACCGGCTCATGAGCTCGCGCAGCAGACGGGCGATGGTCGACTTGCCGACGGCGACCGACCCGGCGACGCCGACGACGAACGGCGTGGTGGTGTCGTCCTCCTGGAGGAAGGAGCTGGTCGCCGCGCCGAGCTGCTTGGTCGAGGTGGCGTACAGGCTGAGGAGCCTGCTCAGCGGCATGTACACCTCGCGCACCTCGTCGAGGCTCAGCCGGTCTCCGATGCCGCGGATCTCGACGACCTCCGTCTCGCTCAGCGGCTGATCCAGGCCCGCCGCCAATCGCGCCCATTCCGCGCGTCCGATCTCTCGATACGGCGACAGGGGCAGCGTGGGGTCGGCGGTGGTCACGCGTTACATCGTATCCGCGCCCACACGCGTAGTCTCATCCCGTGCGCCTCGGAATCCTCGACATCGGTTCGAACACCGTCCACCTGCTCGCTGCGGACGCCCGGCCCGGTGGCCGCCCGCTGGCGACGACCAGCGATCGCACGGTGGTGCGCCTGATGCGCTACCTCACGCCAGAGGGTGCGATCACCGAAGAGGGCGTGCAGGCGCTGGAGGCCGCCGTCAGCAGAGCGCGCGCGATCGCGGAGTCGGAGCGGGTCGAGACGCTGCTGGCGACCGCGACCAGTGCCGTGCGCGAGGCGCTCAACGGCGAAGAGGTCATCTCCCGCATCGAGGCCGCTCTCGGTCAGCCACTGCAGGTGCTCACCGGCGTGGAGGAGGCGGAGCTCACCTTCCTCGCCGTGCGGCGCTGGTTCGGGTGGGATGCCGGGCGCATCCTGCTGCTCGACATCGGCGGAGGCTCCTTCGAGTTCGCGGCCGGTGGCGACGAGGTGCCGGAGGTCGCGGCATCCGTCCCGCTCGGCGCCGGACGCATGACCGTCCAGTTCCTGCCGGAGGACCCGCCGGGTGAGGATGCTGTCGAGCAGCTGCGTGCGCACGCCGCCGAAGTTCTCGCGCCCGTGGCCGCGAAGCTCAACGCCCTCCCCGACCCCGACCACATGGTGGGGTCGTCGAAGGCGATCCGCTCGCTGGCGAACCTCGCAGGGCGAGAGGTGTCAGGGCTCGGCTTCGACCGCACTGTGCTCTCGCGATCGTCGCTGAAGTCGTGGATCCCGCGCCTCGCCCGCATTCCGGCCGTCGCCCGTCAGGAGCTGCCGGGGATCACACCCGATCGCACGTTCCAGATCGTCGCCGCCGCTGTCGCGCTGCACACCGCGATGAAGATGCTCGACATCGACGAGCTCGAGGTGTCGCCATGGGCGCTGCGCGAGGGCGTGCTGCTGCGCTACACCGAGTCGCTCAGCTGGGGTGGTGCCGAGATCTGACACGGACCCGACACAGTGTCAGCGCGCGGAGACGAGATGCCGCGGCGGGCCCTCGATTCGGGCGATTGCGACCTTCAGTTCCACCTGCTCGCTCGCGACCTTGTCGATGCGCGCGCCGAGCTTCTCCTCGACAGCGTCGATACGCGCGCCGAGCTTCGTTTCCACGTCATCGATGCGAGCGCCGAGCCGGCTCTCGCAAGAATCCATGCGCGAGTCCATGCGGTGGATCATCCAGCCGAAGCCACCGGCGAGCGCGAGCAGCATCGACACGACTCCGACCAGCGTCGTGATCATCTCGACGGACATGTACATCCTCCTATTGTGCCGGAGATTCGGTCATCGCGGCGGTGGATTCACCCTAGGACGGCACATCAGAGCGCGGGGGCCTGATGCCGTCAATCGTGGACAATCGGAACTGAACCGTCTCCTGTGCAGAGCTCACCGGTTCCCAAGCCCACGCACAGCCCGCCTCGCTACGCTCTCCCCATGCCCAAAGTGTCGATGCTCGCGCTGATCGCGCGCATCCTCCTCGTCCCCTACACGATCGCGTTGGCGTTGGTGGTGTGGCTTCCGGGCGACCAGGCGAGTCGGGTCACGGGGATCGTCGTGCGTCTCGCGCGCTCGTTGGCGTACCGCCTCGACGTGCCGTTCGTGTACACGTACACGGTGCTGGAGTTCCTCGCGAACATCGCTCTCTTCATCCCGTTCGGGCTCCTGCTGGCCGTGGCGTGGTCGTGGTTGAAGACCTGGCATCTGGCAGTGCTGGGCCTGGTGACCAGCGGCGTGATCGAGTTCGTGCAGCTCTTCCTGCCGTCGCGGTTCTCCACCGTCTCGGATCTGATCGCGAACACGGCGGGAGCGGTCGTCGGCTGCCTGTTCGTGCGCATCATCGCCCGCCTCGCGTCGACACCGGCGTTCGACGAATCCCGCCGCGCAGCGGTGCGCTGACGAGCGGCGCAGGCGAATCCCGCCGCGCAACCGTCAGATGACGGGCGCCGCGACGAGTCCGACGGCGGCGAGCTCGTCGATCACGTCACGCACCATCGACGACGCCTCGCCGTTCGGCGGTGCCCCGTGGCTCTCGATCACCGCGCCGACGACCCGGTCGAGGTCGGTCGATCCGCGCGTCGCGCGCAGCACCGTCGGAGCGATCCCCTCGAGTACGCGCAGCGTGCCATCGGAGAACGTCACGACCGTGTCGCCGAAGTCCACGGCATCCGCCGTCGACGCAGAATCCTCACCGCCCAGACGCATCCGCTCCCAGGGCGCGGGGTCGGGATCCCGCTCGAGGAGCGCGTCGATCACGGCGGGCACATCGGCGGCTTCCGCGTAGCGCAGCAGGCGCACGCCGCCGACCCGGTCGCACAACTCGGCGAGAGCGCCCACGGTGCCCTCGTACTCGATCAGGTAGCTGGACTGCGCGGCGAGCAGTGGTGCGGCATCCGCGAAGTGCAAGTGCTCGATCTCGGGCTCGGCGGCATCCGGATCGCGTTCGAGCAGCACGATCGCCGCGAGAGTCAGATCGGCGTCGGGCAGCTCGCGCAGTCCCGCATCCGCCGGTGACACCTGGTCCTTCGGCGCGTCGGCGCGCACGACGGACAGCGGCTTGCGGTACGGCAGGACGCGCAGCTCGTGGTCGAAGGCGATCGTCTCATCCGAGACGTAGCCGTACTGCGTCGCCAGCGTGCGACTGAGCGTCGTCTTCCCTCGTCCCGACGGGCCGACGAAGGCGATCACCCGGCCGTCGTCGAGCGCGACACCGGCTGCGTGCAGCATCATGAGCCGCCCACGATTGTGCACCAGCGCGTCGAGGGTCACCGTCGTCGACAGCGTCTCCAGACGACGTTCGACGTCTTGCACGTCGTCGATCTCGATGCGCGCATCGGCGACCTGATCCGCATCGGACGCGGGTCCCGGCTCGATCGCCGCACCCGACCACGCACGTCGAACGCGTGCGATGACGTCTTCCGGCACGTTCTCGCCGAACGCCAGTTCGATCCGGGCGCCCAGCGCGGACACGGCGAGCGCAGAACTCGTCACCACAGCATCCACCCCCAGATTCTCGCCCCAACCGTACTACAGCGCGGGCACGGCATCGATCACGTCGTGCTGCAACGGTAGGCGCGTATTGAGCACTCCCGCAGGTACGGCCCGCCCCGTGCTCGTACGATGAGTCCATGACGACCCGAGCAGCCGAGCGCGCCCGCCGCGCCGACCGACAGCGCCGCCCCCTGCTTCGCAGCTTCCGCCTGTGGGTTCCTGTCGGCATCGTGCTGCTGCTCATCGTGATCGCCGTCGTCGGTCTCATCGTCGGCACCCGGCTCTACGACCGGGCGATGGCCGCCAGGGATTCGCTCGAGCAGGCGCTGCCGCTCGCGACGACCGCCAAAGACCAGATTCTCGCCGGCGACTCCGAGGGTGCCGCGGCGACCGCGGCGACCCTGTCAGCGCTCACGGCGGATGCTCGTGAGCAGACCGACGACGAGATGTGGAAGAGCCTGGAGTGGGTGCCGTTCGTGGGGCCCAACCTCAACGCCGTGCGCACCGCAGCTGTCGTCACCGATGATCTGGTCAACGACGCGCTGACCCCCGCGACGAGCCTGAGCCTCAAGGCGCTCACCCCGGTCGACGGCGCCATCAACCTCGCGGCGATCACCGACATGCAGGCGGCCGTGACGCAGGCGGCGGATGCCGTCGAGAAGGCCGCGGCGGATCTGGACGGCATCGACCGGGACTCCCTCATCCCGCAGGTCGAGGGGGCGCTCAGTCAGCTGACCGGAGCCGTCGACGAGATGCAGCCGCTGCTGGGTCCGGCCAAGGACATCATCGGCATCCTCCCGACCGCGCTCGGCGCCGAGGCCCCTCGCAATTACCTGATGGTGTTCCAGAACAACGCCGAATCGCGCGGCACCGGAGGCAACCCGGCCGCGATCGTACTTCTCACCGCTGACCAGGGTCGGATCAGCATCACCCAGCAGGCGTCGAGTTCGGACTTCCATAACGGACGCCCTGAACCGGTCATCCCGTTGAACCCCGAATTGGAAGCCCTGTACGGCGACAAGGTCGGTCGCTGGATCTCCGACACCACGATGAGCCCCGACTTCAGTGAGTCGGTCGAGATCATCCGCGCGTACTGGGCCGAGGAGTTCGGTACTTCGGTGGATGCGGTCGTGTCATTCGACCCGGTGGCGCTGAGCTACCTACTGCAGGCCACCGGTCCCGTAGTGATCCCTGCGGAGCCGCTCGAAGTCAGCGGCGAAATGATTCAGTTCTTCGACGAACCGATCACGCTCACCAGCGAGAACGCTGTGGCCTTCCTGCTGAACCAGGTCTACTCGATCTACACCGAGCCCGTCCAACAGGACGCGATCTTCGCTGTGACGGCGCGATCCATCTTCGACATGATCACGGCGGGAAACGCCGACCCGAAGGCACTCCTGGACAGCCTCGCCCGCGCGGTCGACGAGAACCGACTGCTGTACTCCCCCGCAACCGAGACCGAGGCCGCGCTCGTCGGGGAATCGAAGCTGTCCGGCCGTCTGCCCAGCACGAATGAGGACCGCACGCTTGTCGGCGTCTATGTTAACGATTTCACCGCGAGCAAGATGGACTACTACATGCAGCTCGACGTCGCGGCGTCGTCAACGCAGTGCACCGCGCCCGACAGTCCAACATTCACGACGACTGCAACCCTGACGAACACCGTGACGCCGGAACAGGCACCCGATCTACCGCTGTCGGTCGCTCCGGGCAGGTTCTTCGACAAGGGCACGGTCGCCACGTATCTCGTGTTCTACGGCCCCGTGGGCTCGACGTTCACGGGTGCGACCATCGACGGGCAGGCGGTGACGGCCAGCGGTGTGCAGCACCTTGGTCGCGGAGCGGTCAAGATCGCCGTCGAGAACCTGCCGGCGCAGACGCATACGGTCGTGGCGGCCTTCACTGGTGCTGCCGGCGAGTACGGCCCGCTCGACATCCAGCACACCCCGATGGTGCGAGACGTCAGCGAGCAGCTCACCGCAGAAGGCTGCGGCTGATCCATCACTGAACGGAGCGCACCAGGAGCACAACGCTCTTCTTCAGCAGGTTTCAGACCTGCGGCCTGAATGATCGCAGTCTTCCAGAGGTAACTGAACGGCCATCTCCCGGCTACCGAAACGCCCCATCATCCCGCCCGTACGGACGCGATGATAGGGCGGAACATCAGCCTGGGAGAGGAACTGCCGTCATGCGACTTTCGGTCATAGGCTGCGGATATCTGGGGGCTGTGCACGCCGCGGCCATGGCCTCGATCGGGCACGACGTGGTGGGCATCGACGTCGACCCGCGCAAGATCGATGCCCTGTCAGTGGGCAGGGCGCCGTTCTTCGAGCCCGGGTTGCAGGAGATCCTCGACGACGGGATCAGGTCGGGGCGCCTGTCGTTCACGTCGGACATCTCCGCCGCGGCAGGCGCCGCGGTGCATTTCATCGGTGTCGGCACACCGCAGCAGGCGGGCGGGCACGCGGCGGACCTCACTCATGTGAATGCGGCGATCGACTCGCTGCTCCCCCACCTCGCCGATGGCGACATCGTCGCCGGCAAGTCGACGGTGCCGGTCGGAACGGCTGCCGAACTTGCGCCGAGGATCACGGATGCGGGTGCGACGCTGGTGTGGAACCCGGAGTTCCTTCGCGAGGGCTGGGCGGTGCAGGACACGATCGATCCCGATCGACTGGTCGCGGGCGTTCCCGCCGGGGCGGACGGCGAGCGCGCAGCGGAGATCCTGCGCGCGGTCTATCACCCCGCCATCGCCAAAGGCACTCCTTTCATCGTCACCGACTTCGCGACAGCCGAGCTGGTGAAGGTCGCGGCCAATGCGTTCCTCGCGACGAAGATCTCGTTCATCAACGCGATGGCCGAGATCGCGGAGGTCACCGGCGCCGACGTCACTCAGCTGGCCGACGCGATCGGTCACGATGCGCGCATCGGTCGCCGGTTTCTCGGGGCCGGGATCGGGTTCGGTGGCGGATGCCTGCCGAAGGACATCCGCGCGTTCGCCGCGCGTGCCGAGGAGTTGGGCCGCGGCGAGTCGGTGAACTTCCTTCGCGAGGTCGACGCGATTAACCTGCGGCGGCGCGACCGGGCGGTGCAGCTCGTCGTCGACGGGCTCGGCGGCAGGGTGTTCGGCAAGAAGGTCGCCATGCTGGGCGCCGCGTTCAAGCCTTTCAGCGACGACGTGCGCGACTCTCCCGCGCTCGATGTCGCTGTGCGGCTGAACGGACTCGGAGCGGATGTCGTGGTCACCGATCCGCAGGCGATCGAGAACGCCAGGCGTCTTCACCCGCAGCTGACGTACGTCGAGGGACGCGACGACGCGATCCGCGATGCGGATGCCGTGGTGATGGTGACGGAATGGGATGAGTACCGCCGCGAGCTGACAGCCGAGCACGCATCGACGCTCACGGACGGACGGGTGGTGGTCGATGCCCGCAACGGTTTCGATGCAGGGGCGTGGCGGGCGGCCGGCTGGCAGTACTCCGGGATGGGTCGACCGTGATGACGCCGACGCGCGACGTTAGGCTGTGAGTGTGATTTCGCTACCTCCCAATGAGCCGCCGGCCGGCATCAGCCGCCGTGAGTGGCGTCGACGCGTCGCGGGAGCGTCAACCTCCGAGAGCACGCAATCGTCCGGGCCTCTGCCCGGGCTCTTCGCCTCGACCGAGAGCTCGGCGGCGCGCCCGGAAGACGCGCGCCCGACCATCTTGACCGTATGCACTGGCAACATCTGCCGCTCGCCCATGGCCGAGATCCTGCTGCGTCGCACCCTTGAGCCGCTCGGCGTTCACGTGCACAGCGCGGGGACTCAGGCTCTGGTGGATTACGGCATGCCGGAGCCCGCTCAGGCGATGGCGATCGCCCTCGGTGCGGATGCCGGCATCGTCGACGCTCACCGTGCGCGCTACCTGATCGAGCCGATGCTGCTGCAAGCCGATCTGATCCTGACGATGAGCCGCGAGCACCGCTCTCGCGCCGTGCAGATGATGCCCCGCAGCCTGCGGCGCGTGTTCACGATCCGCGAGTTCGCGCGGCTGGCCTCGACGCTCAGTACGGAAGACGCGCGTGCCGCCGCGGATGCTGCGGGATCGGACCCGCGTGAGCGCCTGCGCGCCGTGGCGCTCGCGGTCGCCGACCAGCGCGGGCTGTCAGAGCCTGTCGCCGACGAGGACGACGTGATCGACCCGTACCGTCGTTCGCAGGAGATCTACGAGCAGTCGGCGGCGGAGATGACACCCGCGGTCGCCGAGGTGGATCGGATCGTCCGGGCAGCGCTCGGCTGAACATGCGTTTGTCGGCGGCAACACCGACAACGCCGTATGCTCTTTGGCAATGCACTCCCGCACGCGATCCCGCGGGAATCGTGAGGGGAATGACTGTTGGAACTAAGCGACTACATCCGGATTCTGCGCGCGCACTGGGTCGTGATCGTCATAGCGACCATCGTCGGCGCCGTTGCAGCGTTCGGTTGGAGCGCGCTGCAACCACGCGTGTACTCCGCTGATACAACCGGAATCGTAACCTCGACCACGGGTGATGGCTCAAGCGGCAGCGCACTGGTAGGTAACCAGCTTGCTCAGAGCCGAGTGCAGTCCTACCTTAACCTCGGCTCTTGGCGCGCGGTCGCTGAGCATGCCATAGACGATTTGGGTCTTGATGCCTCGCCGGAGGCGCTCGTCTCCCGCATCACGGTCAGTAACCCAGCAGACACCACCGCCTTGAAGGTCGCGGCCACGGGCTCGACACCGGAGTCTGCTCAACAGCTCGCTGAAGCGTGGATGCGCGGCATGGCGATCGAGATCGAGAAGCTTGAGGGAGGCACCGAGACCGCACCCGCAGCCGTCACCCTGATCGTTGGAGATTCCGCGCGGCTTCCTATTTCTCCGTCGTCGCCCAACACCCGTCTTAACGTCGTGATCGGCGCACTTGCAGGCGTAGCGCTAGGCCTCCTGTATGCGTTGGTTCGGCACACCCTAGACCGTCGCGTACGTCATCCGCGCGACATCGAACGCGAGACAGGCGTCTCTGTAATCGGCACTCTCCCTTTGGAGAAGACGATGTCGGATGGCCGCCAGGTGATCGATTTCTCTCTCGACGCGCAACACGGCGTCTCACATCACACGGTTGAGTCGATGCGCGAGCTGCGTACCAACCTGCAGTTCATCGACGTCGACAACCCCCCACGTGTCATCGTCGTGACGAGCTCAGTTCCCGGCGACGGGAAATCGACCGTCGCCGTCAATCTCGCCTCAAGCCTTGCAGCTGCCGGGCAGTGGGCGATGCTCATTGACTGCGACCTACGACGCCCGGTCGTCGCCGATATCTTCGGGTTCTCCAAAGACGTCGGGCTGACCGACATCCTTGCCGGACGAGCAGAGCTCAACGACGTCGCGCACCGACCGGACAAGAATGTGCCCTTCGTGGTGATCGGTGCTGGGCGCATCCCGCCGAACCCCAGCGAACTATTGGGGTCGGCCCGCATGCGCGAATTCGTCACCGAGCTCAGCAAGACGGCCGTCGTCATCCTCGACTCACCGCCCGTGCTCCCCGTGACGGATGCTGCAGTGCTCGCGGCGAGCGCGGATGGTGTAATCATCGTCGTTTCATCCGGCAAGACGACGTTCGACATGCTCCAGCGTGCGATCAGCAGCATCACCCGAACGACCGGTCGAGTTCTCGGTGTCGTGCTCAACAAGGTGCCCCGCAAGGGTGCGGAATCCGCGTACTACGGCCGCGAATACTACGGCGCATACGAGCGCTACGGCCAGGACCAGCCGAGTATGGAGAAACCCGAGCTTCCCGAACCGGGCGTTCGTCGCCGCAGCGCCGCGCAGCACTGATCTCGACCCCTCGAACACCGAGAAAGAGGCCCATCGTCATGGCAGGACGAGTACGGGAAATCGGCCACCTTGCCTTCGCCGCGCACGGTTTCCGCGGCCTTTCTGGGAAACTCAACGTAAACGGACGTGAACGCATCTGTGGCGGCGTGTCGATCTGGTCGGTCTGGGGCGATGCCGCGGAGTTCACCGTGCATCCGGAACCCGGTGACGACCATCTCTCGTTCATCTTCGTGGAGGCAGGGACATTCACTTCGCGGCAGACCGGTGAGCCTTGGTTGACATTCGATGCCGGGCTGATCGTGGCTCCGCACGGGCTCGCTCGCGAAGTGCGTTTCGACGGACCATGGCGGTTGCTCGTCGCCCAGATGCCTCGCTCGGCAGTCAACGCCTTCGTGCCGCAGTTGCCCGATGTCGTGAGTTCATTTCCTGACCGCCGACTGCTCGATCTGGCGATGAAGGCTTTCCTTGCAGAAGTGATCGACCGAGACGAATCGAGTTCAGCCATCGAGCAATACGCCATCGAGCAACTCGTCATGGAAATGGGCGGGGCGGTGCTTCTCGATCGTTGGGGAACTGGCGGCACTCACGGGAGCCCGCGCTCCGTTCTCCGGGATCGAGCGCTTGCGGTGATAGCTCAGCAGAGCGCCGATCTCACGTTGACTCCTAGTAGGGGCGCGCGCGACGTGGCCTCTTCCCTTCGACACCTGCAGTCGATATTTGCGGAAGCCGGCACAACCGTCGCAGGAGAGATCCGTCGGCACCGCGCTCGTCTCGCACGAGCGCTATTGACTGACAGTCGCTACGACGTTCTGACAGTGGAGCAAGTGGCGCAGCGGTCGGGCTTCGGCAATGCGATGACCCTGCGGCGCGCACTCCATGATGTGTATCGCGCGAGCCCGAGAACCCTGCGCTCTGGGCGATGAACGTGACCCAGATAGAACATCTCGCGCAGCAATAGCGCACAGAACGCGGAGTTCTCCTCAACGCTCGATTCGGGCGAGACTGTGCCCCTAAGTTGATGGCTACGGGGAGGTTCCTGGGGGATGTAGCGCTATCGCGTCGCCTCACCGTTTACCCTGCGGCGACGCCGCGCATCCATCAGGAAACAGGAGTAGTCAACAATGACTGAAGAGAACAAGGGCCTTTCTCGCCGTACCGTCGTCAAGGGCGCCGCATGGTCGGTTCCCGTCATCGCCGCCGCTGTTGCCACGCCACTTGCGGCAGCATCAGTTACACCGGCCACAATCGCATGGGGACCGTCCGGTGGTCAGCTCCTTTCGGTTGCTCTGCTGAACGGTGCACAGTCCGGGGGATCCCTGGCGAACGTCAACGTGCTGCCAAGCGGTGCAAACTCCTTTACGATCACTAACCCGTCCGCCGGAGACATTGTCGGTCCCCTCACGGGTACCGTCGCGGTGACCTGGACCAGCGGCATTCCCCTCCTCAGCCCTAAGGGGTACGGCGTCTACGCCGTGAACGGCGACACAGCTGCGGTGTCGGACCGCGTCGAGACCCGTCGATCGATCGCTATCGTCATTGGCGCTTACGAGACGACACAGAACATCGTGATCCCGCAGGGTGTACCGGGTAACGATTCTCTCGAAGTTCCGATCACATGGGGACTTACGGACGCTGGAGACTTGGGTCTTAGCGTCCTTGTTGGGTACACCGCGACGCTCACGGTCCGCGACGCAAGCGGGACTCAGATCGGTTCGACCGTCACTACGCCGCTCTCGGTTCCTGTCGGACTCGATATTCTCGGCTGAACGACCACAAGAGCAGATGGGTCTGCCTTGACCTAGACGGTCAGGGCGGGCCCATCCGCGTTGCTCCAGCTTCGGCCGACTGGCCCGTTCTGGGCGCACGACCTCGTCTCCTCGGCCCTTCTCTTGCTCGTTGCTGTGTCACGCAAGAAAACTCAGACACGTTGAGCCCGAGACGCCGCACCGGCCAATCAGGTCTGTCTGACGACACCCACGGACCACAGCGCATGCAGTAGGGCGATAGTGTCCTCGGCAATAAGCGACGAATCGATACCGAATTGCAGCGCACACTCGGCGACCAGCTGTTCCTGGGACATTGAAAACTGATCCGCAAGCAGGGTCCAGATCACGTGCGACGATCCTTCTAGTGCAAGCGGTTGCGCCGACGCGGAAGCGAGATTGAGTACCGTGCTCTGTTCGGACGATGTGGTCCATGCGACGTCATCACGAATCGTCCAGGTCGGCGTTCTACTGAGAAGCCCTTCTTGCAGCATGTTGTTCAATGCCTCGCCCATGAGACGATCGCGGTCAACGCCGTCGGCGACACCCTGCGCGTCGAATGCAGCGTCACCAAGAGCGGACCGAGTGTTTTCGACGGGAGCGGCCGTCCAAAGTGCAGCCTTCATCCCATCGAGGACGTGCAGTTTCCCGCCGGTCGACGTCTGTTGCAGGATCGCGATGCTCTCCTCGTCGAGCGTGAGCGCATCAACCGCTGCGCCACGAAAGTAGAGGTCGACACCGTCTGGTTCGGCAGGCCGCGGAGGATGTGCTGGTCCTTGTCGAATCCTCAATGGGCGTGCTGGAGGTTCGTGACGGATCAAGTCATCGAAGACGCCGTCGATCGTCTCGAGATCCCCGTGTCGCACGCGAGCAGCGCCACCAGTCGCGTTCAGGAGGGACTCAATCGTGCGGAGCGGCGCCCGCATGTCAGTGAGATAGCTGCTTTGAGGCACCAACAGTTCCAGCGCGCTCGGGACATCGAGCTCTTCGATCTCCGCTGGCTCCGTGCCACGCTCGTCCTGTTCGAGAACAATGATCTTGGACAAGCGCAGGTTGCTAGGGAGCTCTTGTGATGTCTCGGACGAGGGCATCCGCTGCTGGGAAGAAAAGCCAGGTCCAACGAACGAAAGGGGCCTCCTGTACGGCAAAACGCCACCCTCAATATCGATGCCGATTGTGTCATCGCTGACATAGGCGTATCGCTGAGAAAGATGTCGCACAACGATGGCTTGTGCATCCTCGGATGCCCCGCAAAATACGACAACGTGTCCTCGTTTGTCAGCAACCCCTGCCGCACGCATCAGCCATAGGCCATCGCGTCGTCGCTGTGCGAGTGCCTCAAGGGTCACGTCGTCAGAGAGCATCGCGAGAGCCAGATCATCGCAGACACCGTCACGATCACGAACCGTCGCGTGAGGCGTGTGGCCTCCGTGCACGAGCGCGTCGTTCCAGGCTGCGAATGCTCGCTCTTGGAATGAGATACCCCTGCGAGAGAGATCGATTCTGATGACAGCACCAAGCGCGCTGATGAGAAACTGATCAGGCATGATCTGACCCTATCGAGCAAACAACGATACCTATATCCGGAAGCGTCAATAGGTCATGGTTACGTCCAGAACGCAACGGAGGGGCGATTGAGCTGATTGCCGATGCGGTGGCATCACGGGGACGGCGAAGTTCCTGGTAAACGGATCCTCCTTTAATCGCCATCTTCAGTGAAGTCTCGTGAACGTCATCTGAAGGGGGCCAGCAGTCATCGCCGCGAGATCGATTGATAGTCGCCGTTCCCTCGATGACAGCAGCGCACAAATCAGATCTGAGCATCAGCGGCGTTGGCGCTCAATAGTTGCCGGTAATTTACCGGCTACTATCCGCGGCGTCATGTCTCCGTCTACTATCAACTTTCGCAAGAGAACTACAATCACCAGCAGAAAGAGGACTGAGGATCCTCGGAAGATCTGACCCTTAACGTTGGCGATAACGAGGCCCACTAGAAGAGCAAAGAAAAGCGTCGTATCCGGACGAGAATTCTTGAACATGAAATAAACAAGCGCAGCATACCCGAGAACAACATAAACGAGCCCGCCCATGAATAGATCATTGGTAAACCCGACGTCCGCACGGAACTGGAGTTCACCCGTATTCTTGTAGACGTGATCACCCGTTCCAAAGATCAGTCCGAAGCCCTCGGGAACGGTTACTAGCTGGTCGTAAAGGACTGCGTATGTCCCTTCCCTAGAACCATCCAAGAGCGCGTCAGTCTCACTTATGAACCGCTCAATAAACGCCGCAGTCGCGGGAACATACTGATTGATGAGGTTCCATGCGAGGCCACCGACGGCCCCGATTCCAAGCAATATGCCGATGGCTGCAAAAACGCCGCGCCCCTGCAGCATCCGCCACAACACGATCACGAAAACCATGGCGACGAAGACGATCAATCCCGTTCGCCCATTCAACAGAATAGACACGAGGATTAACGGAATATAACGAACCCCGCGGAAGCCGTAGGCCAAAGCGAAGTACACGGCGATCGCCGCGAGCATCGCGTGATAGATCGGCGTAACGAAAGTAAACTCGCCCATGAACCCATAGATTCGCGCTGCAACGGTGAACTCTCGCTCTCCGGCAGAGAGCTGATAGAGGGAATTCGAGATGGTTTTCAGTGGCGGAATCACAAACGATGCCAGCGCCCATACGCCCTGGAACGCAGCGAGCTTATACAGCATACGCAGCGTCGATTCTGCAGTAAACCCGCGGCTCTTGCAGACGTGTAAAATGAATGCACCATGTATAGCCATGAGCAACATAATGTTGTTCTGAACGAGTCGGAGATCAACGACGTCCGCAACCTCGGGCTGAGCGATAATTCGCACGACGGCGACATAGAGACTCAGCGCGAAAAGCATGATGAGCAGCATTCGAAGCGGCGGGTACGCGAGTAGTCTCAATGGCCGGTGGCGGCCGAGCATGGCGTGCACCATAATCACCACTGCTAGAGCGGAGAGGATCACGAACTTACTCACCAGGAAGGAACTGGAGAAGGTCGGGTTATACACGACATAGAACGTGTACACGTACAACCCAGCGTTCCTTATGAAACTCCCCGAAGGGGCACGTCGTTCCAACTGCTGGGCACGCTGCGCCGTTCGTATGGTCGTCACCATACCGATTCTAGCTTGTAGCCGACTCTAGCGACGCTTACGAAAGGCAAATCGCACCGCCACAGCTGCTCCCCTCTGCAACCTGGCAGCGTTGTAGGCGATAGCCTCCCTATGGCTCGGCGATCTCATCGGATCACTCCTAGGAACATGGCGGCGGGGCACCCAGAGCGCGCGCAGAGCGATCTGTACCCGAGGCAACCATCGGGAGTGTTGAAGCTCCACCAACCACCCCACCGCGCCGGACTCCTGGCCATATGTTCGCTGATAGCTCCACCGCGTCATCTGGTCGACGCTCGCATCCGCTATCGTGGGCCCAAGCTCGCCGCGGGCAATGACGTGGCGCAGGACCCAGATGGCACCCCCGCTTGATGCAGTCGCATAAAAGTCACGTCGCTCCTGATCACTGAAGTGAAACAGCAGCCGATCCACGACCTGGGCCTCTTCCTCGACATGACGGGGAGAATCCGGGTGTCGCGCCGCGTGCAGAGCGGCAATAACTGCAGACGTCGGCAGGGAAGGTATCAATATTTTGGTGTTCGCGACCTCCAGGACGCTTCTTCCCTTCCACAGCTCGTCGAACACGTCCTGCGGCTCGGCGAAAAACCCGGGGAAATAGCGATGAACATCGATAGCGCACGGCCAACTCGGGTGAGTGTAGGTCCGCGCATGCCAAGGGAGCAACGAGGGCGTCTCCCGTCCAAAGTACGGACGCCATCCGTACTGCTCGAGCAACTCGCAGTATCGCTGATGGTCCACCGGATCTACGAGAATGTCCGTGTCCGCCGAAACGCGATCGCGACGCAACCCGTAGTAATTCGCGGCCGGACCTTTGATGGACAGCATTCTCACGTTGCCATCTCGCGCAACGCGCGTAGCAAGTGCATGCGCGAGCAATGTCGCGCTACCCAGCTGAAGCGTGGTCACGAGCCCAGGGGCACCACATGCGATACTCGCATGTTCCTCCGGCGCTCCGCTCACAGTAGATGAACATAGCGCACGACCGAATCAAGCATGCGCGGTCATCGTTGCCAAACGCGGGCTGGAGGCTCAGCCAACAGCGCTAGCTCTATGGCAACATCGGCGCAGGTTGTTCGTCGCACGGGAGCTGGCTGGCGATGCGCAACCCGTCGCTGCCTTGTGCGTCTGCCGTTCGTTGTGCGTCTGCCGTTCGTTCTTCCCAGTACAGGCGCCAAGAACCAGCGTGAACTGAGGCGGTCGGGAGCGGTTCATCCAATGTTCTTGAGGCTCGGGAGCGAAAATGTAACCGGTCGTGACCGTGCCGCTAATGTTAAGTGCGCTGGGAGCACCATCTCCGTGTTCACCGCCCGGCACCGCTACCGCCATCCCATTGCTTCGAAGTGAAGAGTTCAGCATGAAAAAAGTACTAGTTGTCGGCCAGGGCTACGTAGGGTTGCCAGTCGCCATGCGCGCCGTCGAGGTTGGGTATGACGTGGTGGGAGTCGATCTTGATCAGCGTCGCATCGCCGGTCTGGCAGCAGGCGACTCCTACGTAGAAGACATACCATCGTCAACCTTGCGTGCTGCGTTGGCCTCTGGCCGGTACCGAGTTACGGCCGACTACGATGATGCTGGATCTTTCGATTTCGCCATCATCACAGTTCCGACTCCACTAAAAGAGTCGCTGCCTGACCTTTCGTTCATCGAGTCTGCTACGCAGTCTCTCTCGCGTCATCTCAAGCCCGGCGCGACGGTGGTTCTAGAGTCGACGACCTACCCAGGAACAACAGAGGAACTCGTTGCTCCGCTCCTGGCAGCCGGCAGCGGATTGGTCGCCGGCTCCGATTTCCACGTCGGCTATAGTCCGGAGCGGATCGACCCGGGAAATAAGACCTGGGGCTTTGTCGAAACGCCGAAGGTTGTCTCCGGAATAGATGCTGAATCGCTCACCGCCGTGGACGCCTTCTACTCGTCACTTGTGCACACGACGGTCCCAGTCTCCGGCACAAGCGAGGCCGAGCTCACGAAGCTTCTCGAAAACACTTTCCGCCATGTGAACATTGCCCTAGTAAACGAACTTTCGGTGTTCGCCCACCAGCTCGGCGTCAATATCTGGGAGTCGATTGACGCTGCGGCAACGAAGCCGTTCGGATTTATGAAGTTCACGCCTGGGCCGGGTGTGGGCGGGCACTGTCTGCCCGTTGACCCGAGCTATCTCTCCTGGCAAGTCCGCCGTAAGCTGGGGCGGAGCTTCCGCTTTGTTGAGCTGGCGAACGATGTCAATGAGCACATGCCACGTCACGTCCTCGATCGCGCAACCTCGCTCTTGAATGATCAGAGTCAAGCACTGCGCGGGGCAACGATTCTGCTCGTAGGACTCGCATATAAGAAGGACACCGGCGACATCCGGGAAGCTCCGTCGCTGCGACTCATCGACCTACTCGAGGAGGCGGGGGCCCGCATTCTCGCGGTAGACCCACACGTTGAGGACCACCGCTGGCCGACCGGGGTTGAGAAGGCTGAGCTGACTGCAGATATCGTGCGGGACGCAGACCTCGCGATCGTTCTCGCAGATCATAGTTCCATCGATCTCGCCCCACTAATCTTGTCCGATACACGCATCCTGGACACTAAGAACGCCCTACCTGGGCAACCGAACGTCTCCTCAATCTGAGTTTCTGACGTGGTTGACGTAGTACATCTGATCGGAGGGCTCGGCACTGGTGGTGCCGAGCACCTCGTGGTCAACCTATGCACCGAGCTTCGTGAGACAGGGATCAACGCGTCTATCGCCACGTTAACCGACACGACCGGCGTACCGTACCATCGCGCGATCGCGAATGGGATCCCTGTTACCGCCCTGGGGCGAGTTCGAGCAGATCCACGTCTAACACCGCGGGTTCGGCGGCTCTTCAAAACGTCGCCAATCGTGCACGTGCACCTCTTTCCCGCACTGTACTGGGCTGCATTCGCAGCAGAGCGCATCCCCACTCCGTGGGTCTACACCGAGCACAGCACAGGCAACCGGCGGCGTTCGCTTAAGGCCCTGACTAGCCTTGAGCGGGCTGCGTACTCCCGCCCATCAAAACTTGTTGCGATCAGCGATGGTGTCCGGTCTTCGCTCTCGCAACACTTACAACGACTCCGAATCGATCGGAACATCGATGTCATCCCAAACGGCGTTGCCCCGGAGTTCTATCTTGACCCACCGCGCCGGCAGACTCCTTCCGGGAAAATTCGAGTCATCGCAGTCGGCACGCTCGACAGCCGGAAGAACTTTGGGCTGGCACTGGAGGTGGTAGCCAGATCGCCAGCAGCAACATTGACGATTTTGGGGGCAGGACCTGATCGCGAGCAACTGACAGCCTCCGCGCGACGACTTGGAATCACTACTCGTGTGACGTTCGTCCCCACCACCGATAATGTGACGGCTTATCTCGACCGGCACGATGTGCTGCTCTCGACGTCCGTACGCGAAGGTTTTGGATTGGTTGCCGTCGAAGCCATGGCCCGCGGTCTGCCGGTCGTCGCCCCGCGCATACCTGGAATCGGTGAGGTAGTCGAGGACAATGTCGTCGGCTTGCTCTATACCCCAGGCAAAGATGCTGCCTTTAACGCCAGCGAGCATCTTCGGTCGCTGATTGATTCACGCAAGTATCAAGCGCTATCTGTAGCCGCCACGTCACACGCCCATCGATTTAGCATTAGACAAGCAGCTCGGTCTCATGCACAACTTTACGAAACGGTATTGAGTGAATCGGTCGTCTGAGCCAAGGCTGTCGCTCATTCATGAACAACGAGAAATATGAACGGTGACGCGACGATTAGTTGCCTGCGAAGTCGCCGCAGCGAATTAGCCAGGCAACCAAAGACACAGGGGAACGTTGCAGTCGATTGTCGAAGCGGGACGATTCTCTCATCGGAGACAGTATCAATGTTTCGATGCCCACACGGCACGCGTTCCGGGACGCGACCGGAGGAACTGAGCACCACCCGACCAGCAGCTCGAATGGAGCACCATGCCAATAAAAGTCTCTATTATAGTTCCCGCATATAACGTAGCGGATTATATCGACCGCTGCATAGTCTCGCTACTCGACCAAAGCCATTCGCATATCGAGATCCTCGTCGTAGACGACGGATCCACCGATGAGACCTATCAGCTCTGCGCCGAGCATGCGGCACGAGACTCCCGAATCAGACTCGTTCACCAACAGAATTCCGGAGTTTCCGTGGCCCGGAATACGGGCATTGAGTTGGCGACAGGCGATTGGATTTCATTCGTCGATGCAGACGATCTCATGCCGCAGCATGCAATTGAACATATGGTGGCGATCGCGAGTGAATTCAATGCCGACGGCGTGTGTGGTCGTTACACTAACGACGACAAGTTTCTGAGCCATGATAACCTACAGTCACACCCGGCCGCCATCCTAAACGGCCGTGAAGCACAGATCGCACTCCTTTATCAGCGAACGATCGCAAACGCCCCATTCGCCAAGCTGTTCTCGAAGAATGCGATCGACGAAGCACGCTTTCCGCCAGGAATTCCAGTTGCGGAGGACCTCGCGTTCAACTTCAGGGCACTAAACAACATGCGGGTCGTCGTACTTACGTCAGTTGTTGTATACCAATACTTGACTCGCGTAGATGGAGCAATTAACTCCACCGAGGCGGGTCGACGTGCGTTGGCTCTCTATGTAACAAGCCGTATTCTTGAGGAAGCGCGCGAGAAGAACGACGCTACACTCGTGGCCGCTGCTACTTCTCGACATTTTATGGAGGCAGTGTTTGTGGGATCTCGTTCGCAACTATCCGCTCAGCGACAAGACTGCCTCGCTATCATGCGCGAGAATGGACGGGCCGTCTCTCAAGATCATCACGCACCGCGGGCATATCGTGCGCTTGCGATGATCGCCCGCCTGAACCCATCTCTCGCGCTCTTCGTCTTTACGGGCTACAGTGCCATCAAGAGCCGCCTCAGCGTCGGTGCACGATGAAGCGCGTCGCCGTTCGTTTTTACGCAGCGGACAACCTCGGAGACGACCTATTTCTCAAAGTGCTAGCTGAGCGGTATACTACTCAGTTCGTATATCGTCGGTACTCCCGCGGCGGAACGCTCTCACGACTACCGAGCCTTCGTGGCGTTGGCGGCAGATGGTCAAGTCGCGCCTACATCCTACTCGAGCGCCTCTTGGGCGTCGGGAGCCTCGCAACGCTGCGGCTTGCGCGCGGCACGGAAGCATTGATACACGTCGGTGGATCGCTCTTCATCGATGATGGCGATAGTCGAAGGTGGGAGCGCGAGAGTCGCTTTTATCGCCGATTGGGACGTCCTTACTATATCCTCGGTCTCAACTTTGGACCCGCACGAACCCCCGCGTTCATACAACGTGTGGCTGATATCTTCAAGAATGCGCAAGACGTGTGTTTCCGCGACAGAGCATCGTACGAGATCTTCGAGGGAATTAAGTCGACCCGAGTCGCGACGGATGTTGTTTTTGCGATGGACGTCACTCGCTTGGACCCGACGAACGAGCGATCGGTGGTCATCTCCGTAATCGACGCGCGGCGCCGTTTCGACGCATCGGTGGCAGAACTGTACTTGGAAGCCGTCGGCAAGCTCGCAGCGAAACTGGCAGGTGACGGCTATCGCGTGGTCCTCATGTCCTTCTGCGAACGCGAGGGCGACCTCTTAGCCGCCGAGGAAATCCTGCGGAAGCTTCCGGACGCCACGCGAGACGATGTCAGCATCTACGACTACCAAGGCGAGATTGACGAAGCCTTAGCTGTGATCGCTCGCGCCGATCTGGTTGTAGCTTCTCGGTTCCATGCAAACGTCTTGGGGCTGCTGCTTGACAAGAAGATCATTTCCCTTGCCTACAGCAGAAAGACCACGGATTTCCTGACCGAAATAGGTTTTGAAGGTCCGATATTTGACATCAAGAATCTTGATGTCGAGGAACTCTGCACGATTGATATCAGGTCGATTCCGCGTACCGATATTTCAGCTCAAGTCCACCTGGCTGAGCATCAGTTCGACTCTCTTGACAAAGAATTGGAACGCAGAGCATCGAGAATGGTATAGACCGAGTTTCGATGAGCCGAATTTAGATCATCCTTCCCCGCCCATGTCGGCATGGATTGATTTACAATCGCAACTATCCGCTAGATTCTACTGTCGAGGTTTTTCGACTAATCTCAATGAAGTTGATCACGGTGGATATGGCAGAGCCGCCCGTCACAGGCTAGCCCCGCGAAAGCATCGGTAGCTTGAGCTGCTCGCCCTTCTCCGCTTACTCGCTGCAGTCTTGGTCGCGGTGTTCACTGGCTCGGTCGCGGGATCAGCGGTGTTCCCAAGTTGGGGCGGGCTACTGCGCCGTGAAAGTGTCACCGTCGCCGGCCGCACAGGGCGAGCAGATCGGCACGACCCGACCTGACCCCGCTGCGCCGCGGGCACAACGGCGGTCCCCCGTGGACCGACCGAACGACGGATCACACGTGCGCCCAGTCTCCTTACTACGGGTGGTCAACTTCACATACGTGTCGAAGTGGTCGGGCATGGCGTTCACGGCATTCGTTACTGACGTGTCCTCCCGTCGGATCGTGGGCTTCCGAACGATGTCGAAGTTGCCTACCGATCTGCCGCCCGACGCGCTCGAGATTGCCCCGTGGGCCGGAGATTGGATGAGGATGTGAAACCTCGGACGCGGGATCGCAGTACACGGCTGTGCGCTATGCGGAACTGCTTGCTGAGGTCGGCGCGTTCGCGTCGACCGGGACTGGCTAGTTACAGTTACAACAATGCGCTCACAAGTCGCGTCGCCGCGCTCTGCAAGACCGAGCGCGTGAAGATCGATGGACAGTGCTTCAGCGCCGACGACCCGAAACTGGCAACGCTGACACGGACGCACTGATTCGATGAGGCCCGGTTGCACTCCCGAATCCGATACTCCCGCTCACCGAGAAGGAGAACGAGCATTGCCCTGAGATGAACTCCAGGCCAATCGGCGGTGCTTGGGTAACTCGCCTTCCACTAAGCCTGGGAGTTTCATAGGACTTAGACATGACGTCATGCTTCCAGACCAGTCCACCGGTTCACCAACTCAGATCTCATCTATCCGCGCATCAGACCCTCATCGGCCTGAATGCTCCGTGCTTGACTGTTTTGGAGCGTGGAAGTGACGTTGAACAACTTCAAGTAGAGTGCTTTTGCAGTACTGCGACCGCCGCTCAATGCTGTACAGGCAACGCTGTCATGAGCACCCTAGATTCGATCGGCCATACCCCGACGGCCAACGATGACAGCGATGGAACTGGCCGTCAGGACGCGTCGGCAGGCGGTGGCGCAACTGCGAGCTTACGGTCTTCCGAACGACACACCTGCAGTCCGCAGATCCAAGTTGCGACGTCAGCAATCGTGAGCGCCAAGAGCATCGTCCACACCGCTTGCAACGCGTCCGCCCCAACAATGGCGGATGTCAAGACACCGACACCAAGCAGTGCAGCCCGGAGAAACTCCAAGACCATCGACAGTCTGGCTCGCTCGAAAAGGTCGACGAAACTACGCGTTGGATTCACAACCATGCGGACGCCCGCTGTGATGGCCATTGCTTTCGTGAACTCTCCGGCATCCACCCATTCTTTACCAAGTGCGATGGGCAACAGCCACGGCCCAAGAATGAAAAAAGTACCGCCGACGATGAAACCGATAGCCAAGAGCAACAGCGAGACACGCACGTAAAGGTTGCTGTAGTCACCGTTCCGTGCCCGTATACGCTCGGCCATATGAGCACGAAACACGGACCCTATCGAAAGCCCCAACATCGCGAGAGGAGCTGAGATGACTCGCTCTGCCATTCCCATCTGACCACCGGAGCTCGCACCGAACCAAACGATAATGATCAACAGGGGCCCTTGTTGTGTAAGAAACACCATGAAGGAGGAGGGCACGAAAACTGCGGGAAATCGCCAGTATCTCCGAATACTCGCTGTCACCTCGCGGAACGAGGTCGGCTTCAGGTATCTGCGCGAGCGTGGGAGGAGCGTAAGAACCCCAAGCGCGGTGCCGGCCGCACTGCCCAGTATGAGCCCGTTGGCGACTTGCGATTTGAGTGGCGCTAGTCCAAGTTGCGTGGCACTAATTGACAACGAGTGAACAATATTCCGGCCAGCCACGAAGCCAAACTGTTTATCACGCAACGTGAGTTGCACCAGAAGATATTGCAGAGCGGTCAGCGCTACAAGCAATCCAGCGAGGATACAGTCAACAAACGTAAGGTTCAAGTCTGAAAGTCCCGCCTGAACAACACCAATCAGCACGAGCGCTGTCGCAAGGCCAGTAAAAATGGAACTGGCAAACACCGCAGAGACGAGCGAACGCACAACACGCTGGGAACGAGGCAAAACTACCGCGTAGTCGAATCTGAGAGTCGCGATGGGGGCCAGTATCGAAGCGATTGAGAGCACGAAAGACAAAGCGCCGAATTGACTCGGAGAATATAGTCGGGACAGAATAGGCAGAACAGCCAGCGTGATGACCTGGCCAAGTGCAGTAGCGATTGTTATCGACGCTGCGCCCCTGAACGCTCCGAACTTCATGTCGTCAGAATGCAATCAATTCGCATAGATCGAGTCGCTATTCGCCCGGTTTTCATTGGAAGCTTTCCCCACGATTGCACAGGATATCCCTGACTTGATTCATCACGATTGTGATCGAAACCACCGCACTGTCGAAGCAATTCCGTCTGCCAGCGGAACCGCTCGCACAGAAGGGAAATGTTCCTGCAGACGCAGACCGTCGGACTGAGATGCGCGTACATCTCCGATGCGTGATTCGACGTGTTCGATGGTAAACGATTGACCCACCTCAGCAGAAATTATCGCAATGAGGTCGAGTAGAGTTGTCGATGTTCCGAATGCAAGATTAACCGGATCGGGCAACATCAAACGTCTTTCAACAGCAGACCAGATCGCAGCGCAAACGGTGTCAACGTGCGTGAAATCTCTCGACTGGAGACCATCGCCGTGTACAATCAACGGACTGTCCGACAAACCTGCGTCGACGAACTTGGGGATCACCGCCGCATAGACATGATCCGCCGGTTGTTTCGGACCGTAGACATTGAAGAACCTGAAGGCGAGCGTCGGCAGGTTATATGCATACTGATACGCAACGACATAGGCTTCGGCGCCAAGCTTCGTGACCGCATACGGGCTCATTGGCCTGGTCCAGTCAAACTCTGACTTGGGGAGCTTGCTGTTGGCACCGTACACCGAGCTGGACGAAGCGAAAACTACGTACGCTCGATTTTCTCGCGCAGCTTCCAGTACGTTAAGTGTGCCAGTCAGGTTGGCTACGTGGCTCGCCACGGGATCCTTCACAGACCGGGGAACACTACCCAAGGCACCAAGATGAACGACCGCATCAACGCCAGCCATGGCTCGTGAAACCGTCTGTTCGTCCGCGACGCTTCCAACAATGAGTTCGATGGACAACCCATCGAGATTCGATTCTCTGCCAGTACTGAAGTCATCGAGCACTACGATCTCGTGCCCCTGTCCCAGTGTGGAAATGTATGCGACCAGGTTGGATCCTATGAATCCGGCCCCGCCGGTGACGAGTATCTTCATGCTGCCTTTCGATTCTGAAGTTTCATTTTCCCCGACTGTGTTGAGGCTCTGACAGCGCCTGGGTCAGGTGTGCTTCAAGGTTCTCCCAAACGAGTGCCTGCCTAAAGTGCTGAACTACCCACTCTCGGGAACGGTTTCCATATTCTCTGCGTAGTTCCGGATCAGAAATGAGATCCGCGAGCGCGCTGGCAAGTTCACTATCGCTATCCTTGTTCACAACGCGTCCAGTCAATCCGTCTATCACCGAGTCAATCGCACCAGTCGCGTTGGTCGTCACGGTTGGAACACCGCTGGCACCTGCTTCGAGAACGACGTTAGGAAACCCTTCCCGCCGCGTGGGAAGGCAAAGCACATCAATCAATGCATAATACGGACTGGTGTCTGCGACGTGTCCAGTGAAAAATACGCGCGACTCGTCGAGCGGGTCAGTATCTACTGAGCTTTGTCCCTCCGCTCCGCCGATCACGAGAAGTTGAAAGTCTATGCGTTGCTCGACTAGTCGCTCTATCGCGGCTTTCAGCAGCGTGAATCCCTTGTCGGCAGTGAGGCGCCCGACGAAGCCGACCACCGGAATACCGTGAGCAAGTCCAATCTGATGTTGAAGCGTGCGAACCGTTTCGTCGTCGGACGCACGTGGACGAAAGCGTTGCGTATCAACGCCGTTTGAACTCCCCTGCCCGAGGACCACGAGTTTAGTCGGATTAGCCAACCCGAGCCGCACGAGCTCTGATCGCAGACTGGGACTCACAACAACTGCGCGCGTCGATAGCGCAAAGGTAAGCTTCTCGAGCCCAACGAGGATTCTTCGCAGAGCTCCACCCGCGGTCTCGAGCCGTAGCCCGCGAACCACATAGATCCGTTCGGGTACCCGAAGTATCCAACCAGCAATCGTCGCTAGAAGTGCTGCCTTCGGCGTTCCAGCCCAAATCACATCCGGTCGGATTGCCCGAAGTTCACTAGTCCAGGTGACTAGTGCCCGGAAGTCCTGAACGGGCGACGGCTCACGTCTCATCGGAACCGCGTGGGCTGTCACCCCCGCCACGTCACGAAGTGAATCCAATTCTGTTCCAGGACTCGTCACTACATGAACTTCCCAACCACGACTCACGAGGAATGAGGGGAGCCCCCGCATGAGGATGAGGGAAACATTAGCTGTCACCGCGAGAACGATACGACCTTTGGGACGTACAGCGTTGCCCCCATCATTCGGCGTTGCTACGCGACGTCGCCGCGTCCACCAACTCATCGTGCTGGCACCCCTTTCACAATGGATGCAGCTTCGACGTCGCGAGTGACGACGCCACCCGCACCGACAACAGCGCCAGCGCCAATCGTGAGCTCCTGAAGAACGACCGAGCCTGCGCCAAGGAGCGTCGAACGCTCGATCACGACGTTTCCCGAAACGATCGCCCCTGGATTGACTGACACAAACTCCGCTAACTTCGTATCGTGCCCGATGATGCACCCGGGATTGAGGTGCACGTGATCGCCGATCGACACGTTCGTCGACGCCTGCACGCCGGCCGCGATGACGACTCCCTCGCCGATCCGCGCCTGCGATCCGACGACGGCCCGCGGATGGACGACGGTCGCTGGATGCAGTCCCGCATCCGTGAATCGGCGGACGACACTCTCGCGAACGGCGGGCGAGCCGATCGCCACGACGAATCGCTCAACCCCCAACGTCGTCGCGAACCATTCGCTTTCGGTGCCCAAGTAGGTCACTCCGCGTGATGCCAGCCGCTCAAGGTCTGCTTCCCTCGGCCCGGAATCGATAACGCCGAGCAACTCCAGCGCACCACCGGCAGCGATGACGGCTTCCACGACGTCGATCGTTTCGCGTCCGAATCCACCTGCGCCGACGATGACAATCTGGTCAGCCATCAGTTTCTCCGAACTTCCTCATGGTCGCGTGCCCGTCGGCGCTGATACCTTCCCGGACGACGACAGACCGGAGCGTGCGTGCGAGAATTCGGGCATCGAGACCAAGGCTGCGGTTATCAACATAAGCGACATCGAGCTCGAACCGCTTCTCCCAGTCCACGGTGTTTCGCCCACTGACCTGCGCGAGCCCAGTGATTCCGGGACGTACTTCATGACGCCGAGCCTGCTCGGGCGAATAGCGTGTCAAGTACTCGACAAGCAGAGGACGCGGCCCCACGAAGCTCATGTCTCCGCGAAAGACGTTCCACAGGGACGGCAGTTCATCGAGACTCGTCGACCTGAGGATGCTCCCGAACGGGGTCAGTCTCTGCTCATCGCTCACCCACCCACGTGTCGCATCAATGCTGCGCATGGAACGAAACTTGTAAAGTCTGAAGATTCGGCCACCTCGTCCAGGACGCGGTTGCGTGAAGAGCACCGGAGCGCCGAGCTTCATTCGGACCACCAGCGCGGTCGCGACTATCACGGGGCTCAGGATGACCAGCGCAAAGGCTGAGACGACCAGATCGAGAACTCGCTTGACTGCGTCGTAAGGTCGACGCTTGGCCTTAGCCATGCATCAACGCCCGTCGAGGAACGCGACGATCGCACTCCGTGCACGTTCGCGCTGCGATGTGCTCAGTGCCGATCCACTCGGCAGCGTGAGTCCGCGTTCGAAGAGCCTCTCTGACGCGCCCGTGATCAGGCCTCGGGCACCGGCGAAGACCGGCTGCAGATGCATGGGCTTCCACAGCGGCCGGCTTTCGATGTTGACCTCGGCAAGTGCCGCCGCCAGCTCGCCGGGCGCCCAGCCGGTGATCGACTCGTCGACGACGATCGACGTCAACCAGACATTGTCGGCTTCGTCGCCCTCGGCACCAAAGACCTCGACCCCATCGACGTCGGCAAAGAGCTGCTTGTAGAGCTCACGCATCTCACGACGCTTCGCGATCATCTCGTCGAGGCGAGACAGCTGTGCGCGTCCGAGCGCCGCCAACAGGTTGCTCATGCGGTAGTTGTACCCGATGTCGGTGTGCTCATAGTGAACGACGGGTTGCCGAGCCTGAGTCGCCAGGTATCGCACGTGCTTCGCGAACGATTCGTCGTCGGTGAGCAGCATCCCTCCACCCGAAGTGGTCATGATCTTGTTGCCATTGAACGACACGATCGATGCGCGACCGAAGCTACCCGCCGCCTTACCGGCGTGTGTAGCACCGAGGGACTCTGCGGCATCTGAAAGAACAGGCACATCGAACTCGGCAGCGATCGCGAGAATCGACGTGTAATCGACAGCCTTGCCCAGCAGGTCGACGGGGACGATCGCGGCAATGGTCTCGTTCGACGCTCGCAGCGACGTGAGCGCCTCGCGCAGCACAGCAGGGTCCATGTTCCCAGTAATGGGATCGGCATCAATGAAGTACGGCTCGGCTCCTGTGTACACGATCGCATTCGTCGTTGCCGCGAACGTCATCGTCGATGTGACCACGACGTCGCCGGGTTTGGCTCCCAACGTCAACAATCCGAGATGCAGCGCAGCTGTGCCAGAGCTCAGCGCGACGCCATGCGCCACTCCGACCCGTTCAGCGAGCTCACGTTCGAACGCGTCTACGTCCGGACCGAGCGGGGCGATCCACCCCGAGCGCATCGCCGCGACGACGGCGTCTTCCTCCCGCTGCCCGACATCGGGGGAAGACATGTAGATGCGTCCGCTCACTGGGTGCTCTCCGTGTTGGTCAAGCGCAATGGCTCGATGACAGACGTGTCGTTGTTCCGCGGCTCCGAGACCATCCGCGCTTCCCAGCCTGCCTTGTCCAGACGTTCCGGTGAGATCGGATCGGCGGTGGTGTGGGATACCTTCGGGTGGAACGGGCGCTCAAGATCCTCACGGTTGCCGACGAGAACCTCATGCAGTTTTTCGCCGTGACGCAGCCCGGTGAAGACGATCTCGATGTTCTTGCCCGACATCGCGATCATGCGCTTGGCCACCTCGAGGATCGAGACCGGCTCACCCATATCGAGGATGAGAACCTCGCCTGTGCGGCCGATGCCACCGGCCTGGATCACGAGCTGGCAGGCCTCGGGAATCGTCATGAAGTAGCGGGTCACGTCGGGATGGGTGACCGTCAAAGGGCCACCGGCCTCGATCAGTGCCTTGAACGTCGGGAGCATCGAACCACGGCTGCCGATCACATTGCCGAAGCGCACCGAGAGGTAGCGCATTCCGGTCTGCTCCCCCGCCCAGGCGGTGAGCTTTTCAGCGACGCGCTTGGAGTGCCCCAGCACGCTGGTCGGGTTCGCCGCCTTGTCGGTCGAGATGTTGACGAAAGTGTCGACGCCCACCGAGCGAGCGGCCTGCAGCACGTTCAGCGTGCCGAGCACATTGGTCTTCCACGCCTCGTCCGGGTACTGCTCGAGCATCGGCAGGTGCTTCAGCGCGGCGGCGTGGAAGACGACCTCTGGGCGGCGGGCGGCGAAGATCTCGTTGAGTGTGTCGCTCTCGCGGATGTCGGCGAGCACGACGTCTTTCGTGTCGAGCAGTCCGTGTCCGGACGTACCCAACTGGGCGAGCTGCAGTCCTGTCTCGTCGCGGTCGAGCATGATGAGCTCGCTGGGGCCGTACTTTGCCAACTGCCGGCACAGCTCCGATCCGATCGAACCGCCGGCACCGGTGACGAGCACCCGCCTGCCGGTGACATAGCCGGCGATGAGCTCGACGTTGGTGTCGACGGGGTGGCGACCGATGAGATCTTCGATGCTGATGTCACGCACGTCGGCGGCCGACTCCTCACCACTCACCAGATTGGAGAGGGTGGGCGTGACGGATACGGTCAGGCCCGCGGATGCTGCGGCATCAGTGAGACGACGAAGCAGAGTGCTGTCTGCACGCCCGATCGCGATGACGGCGACCTTCGCCCCCGTGCGCTCGGCGGCCGCGGCGATCTGGCTGGTGCGTCCGATCACCGGCACGCCGCGCAGTCTCAGATTCTTCTTCGCCGGATCATCGTCGAGAATGCCGACGGCACGTATCGGGGAAGTCGGGTCGGTCGTGATGTTGTGCAGAAGAGTATCGGCCAGGTAGCCGGCACCGATGATAAGTGCAGGCTCGGCCTCATCACCCGGTTTGCGATTGCGCTCGAGCAGCAGGCGGGCCAAGTAGCGCACGCCGAACATCAACAGCAGCACGAACGGGAACGCGAGGATCACGGTGCCACGCGGGATGTTGATGAGCGGGCCGACCGTCATCACGATCACGGCCAGGACAAAGGCCTGCGCGGTGACGGCCAGGCCAAGAGTGCGCACCTCTTCGAACGAACCGTAGGTGAATCGGCCGCGGTAGAACGCGAGGAAGTAGCCCACTCCGACCTGCAGTCCGGCAGCGACGAGAGCCAGTATCAGCGTCGCGATCCAGCCCGTCGTCGACGGTTCGAACTCGAAGCGCAGCACGACTGCCGCCAGGATGCCGACGATCCAGGCAAGGCTGTCGACGATGGCGGCGGCCATGCGTCGTCTCCGCTGCGCTATCGACACGATCGTGATCGATCCGGTGTCCGTGCGCACGCCGCTGCTGTCTACTGAATTCACCTCTGCTGCCCCTCACCAAATGCAGCACCCCTGCTGCGCTCAGCTGGGCCCCATGGAGTCCATCCAGCTGATTGCTAATTTCTTACATCGTGGCATACAACCGGGCACCCAGCGTGCACGGCTTCTCTGCATTACCCGCACAAGATTTGTACACGCGGGTCAGCCCTCGGGCACCTCGTTGACCGGATCCGTTCCGGGATCGGTCCCAGGATCCGTGCCAGGATCGGTGCCGGGATCGGTCCCCGGATCCGTCGTGCCGGGATCCGTCGCGCCCGGTTCAGTCGGCTCTGGATTCGGCGTGAAGGGTTGCTGATTGTTCTGCGACTGTTCACGTTCTCGTTGCTCGATCTCACGCACCCGCAGATCGTCAGCTCGCAGGGCGATCACCGCGTCACGGAAGGCTGTCAGCACAGCCGCGCCGGAGTCACCGTTCAGCGGTGTCGCGTTCACAGTCGCAGCTGCCGCGGTGACGGCATCCCGGAACTCCTGGCCGGCGACCGGGTACGCCTCGTTCTGCGCCGCCGCGTAGCCGGTGAGCGTCGCGGCGAATGTGCTGAGCTGATTCGCGTAGGTGGTGTTCAGAGCGTCGACGGCAGTGACCACGATACGCAGTTCGTCGGCGGCTTCGTCGACGACGGTGGAAGCCTCCTGCACCTCATTGATCGCATCTGCGACGCTCGCCAGTGATCGCTCATCGACCTCGCCGCGTTCGTACGGCGCCGGTGCGGTCGGAACCACGGTCTGCTCGAGAGCAGCGCGGTACCCATCGATGGCCTGGATCGCGGCCCCGAGCGCGGCGGGGTCGGCGGTCTCCAGACGATCGTCGGTCGCGGCGAGCTCGCTCAGCGCGGTGCGGATGCTGGCAGAGTCGGCGAGACCTGTCGCGATGCTCTCTTCGAGGCGCGTCGTCGAAGTCGCGAGCGAATTCTCTGCGGCCGTCAGCGCCTCCTCGTCGGCAGCGAGAATCTCGACTGCTTCGGCGGAGGGGTCGGCGCTCGCCACCTGCACTCCCGTGAACACAGCCGTTGCGGCGACCACCACGACCGCGACACTCGCGGCGATCGCGTTGACCCAGTCGACACGCCGATGACCCCGCGGCTTCTTGAGCTTCGCGTTCGGGGCATCGGCATACATCGCCGTAGGCGAGCTGTTCACGACCGCGGAGTCGACGAGATTGACGAGCTTGACGGAGTCCGCGCCCGCGTTGCGCGTACGCGTCTCTTCCCGAGGGCGACCGACCAACGCCTCCAGCAGCGGGTCAGCGCGCGCCGAACCATCCGCCGCGCGGACGGGCGGATCGAGATCGGGGATCTCGTTATTCGGAGGCATGGACTCACCGTTCTGAATGCGTGTGCACGCCGAGGGCAGCGGCGAGGTGGACTAATCTCTGAAAGGATACCCGGCTCCCGCCGGAAGCATATGGAGAGTGGAGCGCGATGACCGTGCAGGACTACGTGCGCCTTCTGCAGCGCAATCTCGTCCTCATCATCTCGCTGACCCTCATCGGGCTCTGCGTCGGGGTGCTCGTCGCGCTCACGACACCGACCAGGTACAGCACATCCGCGCAGTTGCTCGTCTCGGCGCAGACCGCCGACGGTGCGACCCCGGCCGAGCTCAACCTCGCACGCGGCTACGCCCAGCAGGCCGTCACCAGCTATGTCGACATCATTCCGAGCTCACTCGTGCTGCAGCCGGTGATCGATGACCTCGGCCTCGACACCACCGTCGAACAGCTGTCGTCGCGCGTGAGCGTCTCGACCGCCACGGCGAGCACGGCGATCACCTTGACCGTCACGCATCCGAACCCCGGTCAGGCCGCGCGTCTCGCCAACGCGATCGGAGAGAGCTTCGCCACGGTCGTCGCAGAAGAACTCGAACGCCCGATCGACACCCGTCCCAGTATCGTGCGCATCGACACGCTCGAAGCGGCGTCCGTCCCGGTGACTCCATCCGCCCCGAACATCCCGCTCACAGTCACTCTCGGCGCACTGCTCGGACTCGCCGTCGGCGTCGGAGCCGCGGCGCTGCGCTCTGTGCTCGACACCCGTGTGCGCACGATCGACGACGTCGAACGAGCCGTCTCGGCTCCGACTCTCGGCGGCATCGCGCTCGACCCGCTGGCGAAGAAGCGACCGTTGCTTGTCGCCGTCGCCGGGCGCGATCCTCGCTCCGAGGCGTTCCGGTCGCTGCGCACGAATGTCAAGTTCCTCGCGCTCGACGGCGAACCGATGGCGCTGGTGGTCACGAGTTCGGGCCCCGGCGAAGGCAAGTCGACGACCGCGGCCAACCTGGCGATCGCCTTCGCCGAGTCCGGCGCGCGGATCGCGCTGATCGATGCCGATCTGCGGCTGCCGCGTATCGCGGACTACTTCTCGATCGAGGGCGGCGTGGGCCTGACCGAGGTGCTCATCGGGCGTCTCGACGCCAGCGACGCGCTGCAGCACTGGGGCCACGGAGCGCTGTTCGTACTGCCCGCAGGCACCATCCCGCCGAATCCGGCAGAACTGCTCGGGTCTTCGGCGATGACCTCGCTGCTCAACGACCTGAAGGCCGCGTTCGACATCATCATCATCGACTCGCCGCCGGTGGGCCTCGTGACGGATGCTGCAGTGCTCGCCCGCCTCACGCAGGGAGCCATCCTCGTGGCGGCGTCGGGAAAGACCCGCACCAACCGCCTCAGCGAGGCGGAGGCCACCATCGAGAAGGTGGGCGCCAAGGGCGTCGGCACGGTGACGACGATGCTGCCCACCAGAGGCGCTGATCGGACGGCCTACGGAGTGTACGGCGCGTAGGGCGCGCCGTACAAGGGCAGCAATGCCCATGTGGCGATCCCAAGGGGCGCAGAGCCCTGTGGAACAATGACTGAAGCTTTCGTACGAACCTGACAACAACGATCAAGGGAACCAGACCGCGTGGAACTTCGCGACTACATACGCATCCTGCACAAGAACTGGATCATCATTCTCGTGCTGCTGCTCGTCGGCCTCGCCGGCGGCGCCGCGTATGCCTTCAGCCAGGCCGCGAAGTACGTCGCGTCCACCCAGCTCTACGTGTCCGTGCGCACCGAGGGCGCCGCCACCGGCGACCTCGTGCAGGGAACGACCTTCGCGCGTCAGATGGTCACCAGCTACGTCGACGTGATCGGCACGGCCCTCGTGCTCGAGCCGGTCATCGAAGAGCTCGATCTCGACAAGTCGCCATCCGCCCTTTCGTCGCAGATCACCGCGACCACCGCCCTCAACACGGTGCTGATCGACATCACGGTCACCGATACAGACCCCGCACTCGCGGCGAAGATCGCCGATGCGACGGCGTCGAGCTTCGCGAACGTGGTGCAGACCGATCTCGAACGCCCCGACGCCGAGGGCGGGGCCAGCCCCGTGCAGATCACCATCACCGACCCGGCCGCCGAGCCCACCAAGCCGTCGAGCCCGAACATCCCGCTGTTCATCGTGCTCGGCGGCCTGCTCGGCCTCACGGCCGGCATCGCCTTCGCCGTGCTGCGCACAGTGCTCGACACACGCATCCACACGCTGCACGACCTCGAGACCCTCACCGACAAGCCCATGCTCGGCGGGATCGCCTACGACCCTGACGCGCAGAAGCGCCCGCTGATCGTGCACGCCGACCCGCGCAGTCCGCGAGCGGAGTCGTTCCGCTCGCTGCGCACGAACCTGCAGTTCCTCGACATCGACAGCGACTCGCGCACCTTCGTCGTGTCGAGCGCCGGACCCGGCGAGGGCAAGTCGACCACGACGGCGAACCTCGCGATAGCCCTGGCAGAGACCGGTGCACGCGTTGCGCTGATCGACGGCGACCTCCGGCTCCCTCGCGTCGCCGACTACATGGGCGTGGAGGGCGGCGTCGGCCTCACCAACGTGCTCATCGGCCAGATCGAGATCTCCGAGGCCCTGCAGAAGTGGGGCACGAACGAGCTCTACGTGCTCGCCAGCGGTCCCGTGCCGCCCAACCCGAGCGAGATGCTGGGCTCGGCGGCCATGGATCGCCTGCTCAAGCCTCTCGAGGACTACTTCGACTACATCCTGATCGACGCTCCCCCGTTGCTGCTCGTCACTGACGCCGCGGTCATCGGCAAGAAAACGCGCGGCGTTATCTTGACCGCGGCGTCCGGCAAGACGAAGAAGCCCGAGCTCTCCGGCGCCATCCGCACCCTCGAGACCGCGGGCGTCGATCTTCTCGGCATCGTCGTCACGATGCTTCCGACCAAAGGACCGGACAGCTACGGCTACGGCTCGTACACGTACGGCTCGAAGACCGATCACGGTCAGGACCCGGTCCAGCTCACGCAGGCCGAGGCCAAGCCACGGGCGCGCGCGCGGGTCAAGGCCAAAGGGTAGCCGCTCCGGTCGTCCGACCCGGCAGCGTCTCGCGCCGCTGAATCACAGAAGCTCTCGACCTTGCGTCGAGAGCTTCTGTGATTCAGGTGTTGCAGCAGGACGGATCAGGCCGGGTAGCTGGCCGAAGCCGCGACGGCAACTCCGCCGTTGATGTTGGCAGCAGCCACCGACACTGTGCCCTGGATCGGATTGCGACGGTTCGGCACGCCAGGGCTGAATGTACCGGCATACCGTGCGGGCGGCATGGCGATGATCGTGTCCGCGCTCACGGTGACGGAAGCACTGGTGAACTGCACCTCCCAGGTGTCGGCCCCGTCCACGTCGACGAACGACACCGTCCAGACGGTGCCGCCACCGGTGATGACCTCACCCTGCGTGAAGGGGGAGCCGTCGGTCTTGACGATCGCGGCCGATGCCCAGGGGCCGGTGATCCGGTAAGAGGCGGTCAACGCGCCGGTCGACCACTCGCCGACCACGTCCGCGATCTGGATCCCTGACGTCGAGAACTGTCCCGACGCCGTGCCAGCGGTGCCGTCGGCGCTGATTCCGCCGCCGACGATCGCGGCGATGGAGGCCTGTGCCGCACTCGCGGCGGCCAACGGAGTGGCGACGGCTGCGGCGATCACCGGCACCGACCAGGCGGCGGCCAGGACGGTCGTACGACGGCTGATGGTCGGCCCGCCGCTCTTCGAGGCTTCCGATTCGTTGGATGACAACGTCACTATGGTTTCCCTTCCCCAGAAACTGCTACCCGACGCCATGCGCGATCGGGTGGTCGGCTTCCATACAATCGAGCCCGGACGACTCCGGGGCCTGTGACGCGGAAGGATGTCGTTCTGGGTATGGAGGATGTCGCTTCAGGTATGAGCTGTCATGCCGCGCGATCGAACTGGAGGCTGTCCTCACCGCCGGTGCGTGCGGCTCGGGTCGGGGAGGCGTACCCTTCGGCGGCCATCGCTCGCGCAAGACTCGAGCCGCTGCTGAAACCGACGAACTGAGCGATCTGGTCGATGCTCAGCACGTCGTACTGTCGACCGCGCAGATGGGTGAGCGCCTGCTCGACACGCGCGCGGCGGATCTCACGCCCGATCGTCGTGCCGCGCTCGCTGAACAGCCGTTGCAACTGCCGCAACGACAGCCGCGCCTCTTCGGCGACCGCCGACGGCGTCAAGGCCGGGTCAGTGCACCGACCGACGATCACCGCGAGCGCATGCGTCAGCGGATGCTGAGGGCGCAGAGCCGGGGCCGGACGGTTCGTGTCGATGAGCAGTCCGAGGAACATCTCCTGCAACAGGCGCTCGAAGTAATAGGTGCTGAACCCGTTGAGATCCGGCTCGCGCGCATCTCCGGCGCGCACGATGAAGTCAACGACCGGAGCCAGCAGCGGGCTTTCGGCGATCGTCCACGCAGACGCTTCCGGTAGAGGAAGGTCTTTCGCGGCGACCGAGGGAATGCCCAAAGTGGTCACTGTCGCGCCGTTCTTCGCCGCCACGCTGGTCGGTCGCTGCGTCACGAAGACCGAACCGGAATCGAGAAGCGCAGGGTCTTGTGTTGCAGCGTCCATGATGAGTTCGCCTGAACGCACAAGATGCAGATTCAGAACCGGCCCCCGTGCGGGCGGGTCTGAATGCAGCAGCACCGCAGAGTTCTGCATGACCCGCCTGTTCACGACGCGCACTGAACCGAACACTGCGGCACGCTCGAACTGCCGCGCAGGCATGATCCCCAAAATCGTCCCCAGTCATCGACGCTTCTCCGCATCCCCAGCGGATGAGTCGGCACCCCCGTGCCAACCGCAATCAATCGTTGTAAGGGATCTTAGCGGAATCGACGCCGCTTGGGTCGTCCCGTCACCCACCCCAGCAGCCATTCCACCGGGCCAGGGCCGACGAATCGCCACCACAGCCAGCCGACGATCAGCGGCAGCGCGACGACGCTGAGCCAGCCGAGCAGTTCGTTGTGCTGGGGTCGCCCGTCGAGCGCGCGCACCCACCACGCGATGATCGCGACGTGCAGCAGGTACAGGCTCAGCGCGACCTGTCCCCAGGCGCTCAGCGGGGCGAACACGGCCTCCCTGACTCGGGCAACACCCACTCGGCGCATCTCGGCGATGAGGACGACCACGACGTAGGTCGCGAAGACCAGACCGACGTCGCGCAGCGTGTCGAGGTAGTCACCCGAATTCACGTCTGCTCCGAGGAATCGTCCACCGACCATGCTGATCAGGTAGGCGATCGGCGCGATGATGGCCATGCTCCAGAGCACCCGGTCGCGTCCGATGCCGCGACGCAGCAGGACCGCGCCCAGCAGGAAGAACGGCAGCAGATTGACGAGGCGGTACGACGGCCCGAGCGCGACCCAGTTCGCGACCTCGAGCACGGGTGCGGGCTGCAGGTAGATCCAGACGGCGCTCCGAGCCCACTCGAGGATCGGCTGGCTGGCGAGCACGATCACCGCGGTGACGACGATCAGCGCGCGAGTGCCGAGAAGCAGCAGCGGAGCGCCGACGATCAGCAGCAGTCCGAGGTACTGCAGCACGACCGCGACCCAGCTCCCCCACGTCATCATCCAGACGCCCAGTGCGATCAGTGCGACGCCGCGCAGCGACTGCTGGAGGATCGTGCGCCCGATACCGCCCCTGCGGTTCCAGACGATCTGCGCGGCCATGCCCATGACCAGCGCGAACAGCGGCGAGGCGAGCGAGTTGATGTTGCCCATCACGAAGGCCAGCGGGCGCGGCACATCCGGGATCATCGGCACGGCGTGCGCGATCAGCATCGCGATAATCGCGACGCCCCGCAGGACGTCGGGAACGACGAGCCGCTTGACGCTCGATCGAAGTGGGGCGTCGCGGGTCTCAAGATGCATGTTCGCCATTATGCCGAAGGCGTGGCCCGGCCGCTGGTGACGCGATCACGGGTCAGTGAAGTCAAAACTCATGTCTTCGGGGTCTGGACCCCACGGGCCCCATATGACGTCGGGGTCGTACACGTCGACGGCGTCTTCGAACGCCGGACCCCAATAGCCGTCGGCATCGTACGCGCTGAACGAGAAGTAATACCAACCCGGCGCGTGCATCCGCAGCCGCTTCACGGTGTGGCCGGTCTCATCGAGCTGGATCATCGCGGAGTCGCCGGTCATCGAACCGACGTAGACGACGCCGTTCGCCGGTCCGGTGACCGCGACGACGATTCCCGTGGTCGATGCTTCGTCGACGTGCATGTCTTCTTCGCCAGTGGTGTTCTCGAGCCCTTCGACGGCGACGGCGAGAACGGTGAACGTGCCGGTCACCGCAGGTGACTGCGTGGTCTCGTCGAAGGCCCAGACCTTGTATTCGTATGATCCTGCGGGGCGCGTGAACCCTCGTGGATCGAAGCTCCACGACCCGTCCTCCGCCGAGGTCGCCGTGTACTGCTCGCCGTCGTACTCGACGGCGACCGTCGACCCCGGCATCGCCGTTCCGGTGATGACCGGCGCGAGGTATCCGGTGTACGCCGGAGGCGTTGCGACGCGGGGCGTGAACGGATTGCTTGTCGGATCGTCAGGACCTGGCGGAGGAACCTCCGACGGCTGCGGTGCCGCCGGCTGCACGGGCACGTCGAACGTCGGGTCGAAAACCAAATCGACCGATTCGATCGTCGGGTCGTCGTTCCACCGTCCCAGGACGGGCGGGGCGGGGACGACAATCGGATCCTCGACCGCGTCCGTCGGATCATCGACCACCGGTGCACCCTCGCGAAGCAAGTCGAAGGCGGTTTCCGAAGGTTCGATGCTGATCGAGCGCGAGGGCGACTGGGCGGCGACGACTTCGGGAGCCGGCCCAATGAGCCATGTGCTGAGAACGACTCCTCCGATCGTCAGTGCACTGAGACCGGTCGCGATGAAAGCTGCACCGATCCCGACCGTGGAACCGCTCGCGAGCGCGAACGTCGCCACGGCAGAACCTGATGGAACCAGTGCCGCCGTGGCCGGCAGAGCCGTTCCCAGCGCGCCGAACCCTGCGGCCGCCAGAGTCGTCCGTTCCAAGCGCACTGCCGCGCCGCGCATCCCCTGCAACAGATCACTGCACATCACGCACGAAGCGATGTGCGAAGCAACCTCGGCAGCGACGGCTTCATCGCCGGGGTCCGCCAGATGTGCGGGCAGCAGCCGGGCGGCGTGACCCTCATCTTCGCGCAGCGCAAGAGGTATCTGTCGTGTCAGCCAGGTCGCTTTCAACCCGGCCCTGGCTCGTCGTTGGAGCGCGGACACCGCGTTCGGCTTGATCCCCAGCTCTTTGGCGATCTGAGGTCGGCCCACCTCCGCGACCTCGGCGAGCCACAGAACGCGCTGCCATCGCTCCGGCAACTCCTGGAATGCCGACAGCAGGTCCGAAGCGGCGGATTCCGTCGCCACCACGCTGAGCGCGTCGCGATGATCGATCTGATCGACATCGACCGCATCGACGACCTGGCTGGCGTCCTTCGACCAGCGCACGGCCGTGTTCCGCATCACTGTTTTCAAATACGATCGAAACGCGAACTGCGGGCCCTTGTCGGTGGTCGTCACCTGCTGGTACACAGCCAAGAACGACTCCGACACGAGATCTTCGACGCGCGACGGATACAACCGCTCCGCATACCGCAGCGCCGCGCTCACATGCCGAGTCCACAGGGCCGCATACGCTTCACGGTCACCGCCCCGAAGCGCGCTGAGCAGCTCGGCATCACTTCGGACATCATCCACGGTTCTCTCCCAGAAACGTGTCTGCGCTCATCGAGGGCGGGCGATCCCGGTGCCCCTCAACCGGCCCTGAGCAGCAAACGTTGGCTCTAGAAAGGAGTCTGCCGTGCCTCAGGGGTGACGCGAAATCTCAAAAGTATTTTGCGCGGATTGTTCGCAACGGCGTCACCTCCCGTCGGCTTCCCACTCCTTACGAGTGTTCGTTGCGTTTCATCTATCAAACGGGAGAGAACCATGCAGGACATTCAGTTGAATTCGGGGCCCGATCACGACGCTGCCGCCAGCGGCGGCATATCGGAGGAACGAGGAATTCGCCGGAGGACGGTTGTGAAGGGGGCCGCCTGGTCTCTTCCCGTCATCGCTGCGGCGATGGCCACGCCGTTGGCTTCGGCATCCACGCTCTGCTCTGTCGGCCTGAGCACGACCACGGCCACATTCGCGCGCCTCAGTTACACCTCCGCCATCTTCACGTGGACGAACATCTTCGGAGACGGCAAAGATCTCACACTCACCCTCACCGCCGTTCACAACGGTGCGTTCAACATGGCGATCAATCCGACGAACAACCTCGTGCTGGACAACGCCATGCGCGGCGGGGAAGCAGCGCCCAGCGTGCGGTTGTCACTCGACACGGCAGATCTCCGCGATATCGGCGGAGGTGAACGTGTGACGTTCAGTTTCGCCCTCGATGGCGCTCCGCTGACCGTCGACGATCTGACCTACAAGGTCAAGGACATCGACGGCTTCCTCGCGCAGGATGGGCGGGGCGGCGCGGAGCGCATCTCGGTCTCCGCGGGCACGGGCACCTACGATGCCGCATGGGTGCACGGCCAGGGAACAGGGGTCGACCCGTGGCGGCTCACCACTACTGTGCCGAACGTCGAGGTCGCTGACAGCAGTGCCAGCGGCAACGTCAATATCGCAGCGACTGCGATCAGCGCGTTCGATCTCACCTTCGTGGCCAACAACTCAGGCCGTTCTGTCGGAGATCGCCCGAACCAGAACATCTGGGTCGGACCGTTCGCATTCACCGCGGTGAATCCGACCTGCATCTGATGACGGCGATGGCCTGGTCCGGTGGGGACCGGAACCAGGCCGTCGCGAATCTTCTTCAGGGCGGATTGCTCGCGGGCGAGAGCCGTCTTGAGGCTCATGCAGCCCGTTCCGGTGCAACCGCATCCGCAGCGTCCACGTTCCCGAGAGATCTTGCGGCACGCATGGGTGAGACATGCCCTTCGGCGGCCATCGCTCGCGCAAGGCTCGAGCCGCCACTGAAGCCCACTGACTCGGCCACCTCATCGATGCTCAGCGCATCGCGCCCCTGGTCACGCAGAACAGCCAGCGCCTGTTCGACGCGCGTGCGACGGATCTCACGCCCGATCGTCGTGCCGCGTTCGCGAAAATGCCGCTGCAGCTGCCGCAACGACAACCGCACCTCGTGGGCGACTGCGGCAGGAGCCAGGGCGGGATCCCGAAAACCTAACGCGATCACCGCGAGCGCCTCGGTGAAGGGCTGCCGCTGGCTTGCGGCCCACACCGGGCGGCTGGTCTCGATCAGCAGTCCGAGGAACATCTCCTGCAGCAGATGCTCGAAGCGGTACGCGCTGAATCCGTAGAGGTCGACGGCATCTCCCGCACGCACGACGAACTCGGAGACCGGCGCCAACAGTGGGCTTTCGGGCATTCGCCACACAGTTCTTCTCGGCAAGGGCAGGCCTCTCGCTGCCGCAGCGGGAATCGTCAACGTTGTCACCGCCGTTGCGCTCTGCGTCAGCGCATTCACGGGTCCCTGCGTGGCGAACACCGAACCGTCGGCAAAGCGTGAAGATCCGGTCGTCGCGCCGTTCAGGATCAATTCGCCGAAACGCACGAGATGCAGACCCAGCACCGGCGCACGCGTGAGTGCTTCGGAATGCAGCTTCACCGCGGACTTCTGCGCGAAACTCCTGTTCAGCACGCGTACCGATCCGAAAACTGCAGCACGCTGGGCTTGGCGCGCGGGCGTGATCCCCAAAATCGTCCCCTTCAATGACCGAGACCCCATCCAGCGGATCAATCGGCAGTCCGTACCGACTTCGATTGCTCAGGAACACCTGTCGAGACGTATGGGTGCCCCCGCATCCCCAGGGACGACTCGACGTGGCCTGAACAGCCTTCAGGAGTAATGAGTCAAGATGCGGTCAGAAGTGTCGTGAGCGCGAGAAAGAGTCGGAGGCGCGTCAGCAGCAGCTCACGGCATCACTATTGCTTGGAAGGACAATCGCCGTCGTCGGCGTCGTCGGAGCCGCCGATTGACGCGCCACTACAGCGCTGAGAATCGTCTGGTGACGCGGTTGAAACGAACCGACTTCAGTTCGTGGGCGCAGCCCGGAAGACCACCTTGTGGTACAGCACGAACCGCAGGAGCACCACGATCACGATGCTCACGAGGTTCACGACGTTCAGCGCCAGCGCGCCGGGTGCGTGCCCGCGCAGGCCGGTGAAGGCCTCGACGCCGAGCCAGACCAGCGCGGCGCCCAGCAGCGTGCAGGCGAGGTTCACGCCGAGGAAGAGCACGAGCTCAGAGACGCGACCGCGGCGATCGCGGTGCCGGAACGTCCACTCCCGGTTGCCGATGTAGGCATTGACCAGGGCGACGAGCGACGCCACCACTTTGGAGAGCACAGGGTCCCAGCCCCAGACGAACACGAGCAGGTTGAACACCGCGATCTCGATGACCGTGCTGAGCGCACCGACCACGAGAAATCGACTTCCCACGCCCACGAGGCGGCGCAGACGGGCTGGGATCTTCACTCCACTAGGCTACTTCGTGCGCGCACTCTCGCCGCACACGCCCGCCGAGGAACCCTTTGACCTTCACCCATCTCGCCATCGTCATGCCGGCCTACAACGAGGCCGAGGGCATCCGCGGCTTCATCGACGAGATCCGCGAGCACGTCTCGCCGCTCGCCGACCGCGTCTCGTTCGTCATCGCCGACGACCGCTCGACAGACGACACCGCCCACGTCTTCGACGAGGTGGCAGACGTCGACCTGCAGACGCAGCCGGCCAACCGCGGCCACGGTCCGACAGCTCTGGCCGCGTATCGCGCCGGGCTCGCGATCGACCCCGATCTGCTCGTGCACGTCGACGGCGACGGCCAGTTCCTCGGAGTCGACTTCGTGCGCCTGATCACGGCCGCCGAGACGACCCGCGCCGACGTCGTGCACGGTGTGCGCGACGGGCGCACCGACCCCTGGTACCGCAAGGTGCTCACCTCGGCCGTGGGGCTGCTCATCGCCGCAGCATCCGGTCGTCGCATCCCCGACGTCAACACTCCCCTGCGCGCGTATCGCCCGGCGGCTCTGCAGACGCTGGTGGATGCCGTGCCCGCCGATGTCACCGTGCCGCACGTGCACTTCTCGCTCGCCGAGGCGCGCGGCGGCTTCATCGTGCGCTACGTGCGCGTGGCCAGCATCCCCCGCCGCGGCGAATCGGCCAGCGGAACCATGTGGGGCCGTGCCGCGGGCGTTCGGCTGCCACCCAAGCGGCTGCGCCAGTTCGCGGTCGCCGCTCTTCAGGAGGCGTGGGCGCTGTCGCTTCGTCCATCGGCTCCGCTGCGCAGCATCCGACGACCCCTCTCTGACGATTGACATGACCAGAGCTCGCTCCGTCATCTTCTGGGTGCTGGCCGCAGCCCTGCTGGTCGGCCATGTGCTCGTCGCCTGGCAGAGCCTGACCGTCTGGCGGTTCTGGGAGGACGAGGCGCTCAACCTCACCGTGCCGCGCAACCTGCTCGCCGGTCTCGGATACGCGAGCGACGGCGCTCTCTCGGGGTCGACGATCACCCTGTTCGATGCGCGGATCTCGACCGGCCCCGTCGTGCTGCTGCCCGTCGCGGCGCTGCTCGCCACCGGCATCGCCCCTGTTCTGGCGGCACGGCTGATCCCGCTCGCATACTGGGTGCTGCTGCTCGCAGGGCTCTGGGCGCTCGGACGCCGCATCGGCGGACGCTGGGCTGCACTTCTCGCGGTCGCCGTGCCGCTCGCGTTCACGACGTCTGCGGGGGTGTCTCCTGTTCAGGGGCCCGCCGATCTGCTCGGCGAGATCCCCGCTGCGGCGCTGCTCGTCTGGGCGCTCGTCGTGCTTCCACGACGCGCGTGGCTCGCGGGGCTGCTGGTCGGGCTCGCCGTGCAGGCGAAGCTCATCGCGCTGCTCGCGCTGCCCGCTTTCGCGGTGGCGCTGCTGCTGCTCGCGCCCGGAACGGGATGGTCGCGTGTGTGGGCATGGGTGCGCAGTTCGATCGTGCCGTTGCTGTTCGTCGCCCTGCCGACGTTCCTGTTCGAGGTCGCCGCTCTGGTGACGTTCGGCTTCGACGGATTCATCGATCATCTGCGGGCGCTCGTCGCGTTCGTGCGCAGCGGCGGACAGCCCGGCGAGCCCACGACAGTGGTGCAGAAGCTGACGACGCTCGCGGAGTCGTGGTCGGTGCCGGTGTGGGTCGCCGTGGTGGTCGCGGTGGTCTCGGTGCTGCTGATCGTCGGCGGGTTGTGGGTCTCGCGCCGCTCGTCTTCGCACGTCGTCGTCTACGTCGCGGCGGCCGCCGTCGGCGCGCTCGCGTTCGTCGGCTGGTGGGCGACCGCGTCGCATCTGCCGCTGTGGGTGCGGCATCCGGCTGTCGGGGTGTTCGCGTTCTTCCCGATCCTTGCGGCGTGCGCCGTGTGGGGCGCCCAGCGGATGCTGCAGACCCGGCGCCTTCGTGTCGTCTCGGCGGTGGCGGCGGGGGTCGTCTTCCTGGGCGTCGGCGGAGGTGCCGCCGTGCACGGGGTCGCTGCGACACAGCCCCCGTGGCTCACGCTCGAGAATCAGCGCGTGGCCGTCGCGCCGCTGAAGGAATGGGTCGAGAAGAACGACGTCGAATGGCTCGCGGCTCAGCCATGGGGCGCGGCGGTGGCTCCGATCGTGCTCACCGGCGCGCACGTGGGACTGTTCGATGCCCCCGCCATGGCCGATGCGCCGCGGCTGACGGGAATGGAATGCACGACCGAGGTGCTCGTCGACAGCGGGTGGTACCGCATCTGCGCGGCGCCGTAGGTTGATTCGCCCGCCGGGTCTGTCGAACGTGCTCAGCCGCCGGTGAAGGCGTTCGCTATGACCGTGTGCCCTGCCGCATCGCACGCATCCATGAGCGCACCTGCTGCGGTGTACCACTCCTCTGCCGAGCCCATAGCGGTGGAGTCCAGGTCTGGAACTGCGGGATACTCCTGCTTGAGCGTCGCGAGCGCCTCGGCCACCGGGCCCTCGTCAGCCGACGGGACGTTGCCGAGAACACGGGACGCGAGACTGAACCACGCGCCCTTCTCCTTCTCGGTCATGCGTTCCTGGTGGAGGGCGGTCTCCGCGTTGAGCAGGATGGTCTGGACGTCGGCGAACCCTTCGCAGGTCGCCGCATCGGCAGCCGAGGTCGTCTCGGCAGGTGTCTGCGTCGGTGTCTGCGTCGGGGTCGCCACCGGCGTCTCCACCACCTCTACGGCGTCCACGTTCGATGCGCTCTCTTCGGGACCGGCGACCGCCGTGCAGCCGGTGGCGCTCACGAGAAGCAAGGCAGCGCCGACCACGATCGCCGAGTATCGAGCGGTGGATCGGGTTCGAAACGGCGTCATATGCGGAGCCTAGCGTGGGCGTTCGGCCGTTCCAGGGACATCGAGTCGCAGCATCCGCTCGCTGAGCTTGTCGAGGCGTGCACCGGCGCAGCATCCGCTCGCTGAGATGCGTCACCGGTAACGTGGGGGTGTGACGACCGATGCTCCCGCCGCTCCCGCATCCCGGCCGCTCTGGCGACGCATCACCGGCAGTGCCTGGTTTCACCTGATCGCCGCGTTCGCGGTCGCCGGTCTGCTGCTGACGTTCGTCGCCAAGCCGTACCTGGTGCCGTCCGCGTCGATGGAGTCGACCTTGCAGCCCGGCGATCGGCTGCTCGTCAACCGGTTGGCCTACGTCGGATCAGAACCGGCGACCGGCGACGTCATCGTGTTCGATGCCGACGAGACCTGGGGCGCGCATGCGGCTGCCTCGGAGCCCTGGTGGAAGGCCGCGGCCCGATGGGTCGGCGAGGTCACCGGATTCGGGCCGTCCGGCCCCCACACCCTCGTGAAGCGGGTGATCGCGGGGCCGGGGCAGGTCGTGGAGTGCTGCACAGCATCCGGAGCCATCACCGTCGACGGCGTCGAGCTCGACGAGACGTATCTGGGATCGGACTTCCCGTTCGAAGCGGGCACGCTCGATTGCACGACCGAGCCCGCGTCGATGCGGTGCTTCGACCCCGTGACGGTACCCGAGGGGTCGTACCTCGTGCTCGGAGACAATCGGGCGAACTCATCGGACTCGGCGGCTCACTGCCGCGGCGTGCCGGATGCGGATGCTTCGTGCTGGCGGTGGGCGACGCGCGAGGATGTCGTCGGCAAGGTCGGTCTGATCCTGTGGCCGATCGGGCGCTGGGGCGCGCTGTAGTCAGGCCGGACGGCGACGCGTCAACATGCCTCCGGGCGTATTGTGAGCGCATGACCGAGGCGCTGGCGAGTTGGAGCGAGTTCAATGTAGCGATGGCGGGCGCGACTGCTGCCCTCGCTGGACTCGTCATCGTGGCCGCAAGCGTGAACATCGACAAGATCATCAGCGCCGGCACGCTCACAGCCCGACTGGGCGCGGCGATCGCTTCGCTCGTGCTGGCGCTCGTAGCATCCGCCGTCGGGCTCATTCCAGGACTCGACCCGACCTGGTACGGAATCGTCGTCCTTCTCAGTGCGCTTACTGCCGGGGTGTTCCAATTCCACGCGACGCGGGTGATCGTTACCGACCCGACTCCCGAGCAGCGCGGTCGATTTGCGAAAGCCATTCTCGGATTCCTGCCGGTCGCGGTGTATGTGGCCAGCGGAGTCATGCTGGTGCTGGGGAGCACGAGCGGACTCGTCCTCGCTGCCACCGGATGCCTGCTCGCGATCGTCGCCGCGATCGTGGTGTCGTGGGTCGTACTCGTCGAAGTGCTGCGGTGAGTTCTCCACAGATCTACGAACCTTTGTTCGAAAGTCCTCGGCCTCTGACACTATGAAGTATGGCCATTTTCAGCGAACTGCGCGACACCCTCGAGGGGTTGGAGTCGCGCATGGGCGACGTCGATATCGACGTCCTGCTGGCGGCCATGCGCAGGCTCGACGATGATGCGGTCATCGGCGCGTTGGCCGGTGCGGCAGCGGTAGCGCACTGCGCCGAACGGATGCTGACGGTCGGCGCGGGAGTGGTGGCCGAGCGCTCGCGGCGCGAGGCCGGGCATTCAGGGCTGGCGGCGGCGCGAGGACACCGCAACGCGATGTCGTTGGTGCAATCGATCGTCGGCGGCACGCGCGCGGATGCGGCGCGCGCCGTGCGGTTGGGCGAGTCGTTGATCGAGGGGGCGGATGCTGCGGGGGCGGGCCGTGCGGTTGGAGGTGCGTCCGGCGGAGAGGGCGCGGGGTCCGGCTGGGGTTGGGGTGACGATTCCGCTGGTGCTGGCGCTGGTGCTGGTGCTGGCGGCTCGGGGGCTTGGGAGGGCGCGGCCGGAGCAGGAGACGGAGACGGCGCCACCGATGAAGGTGCGGCGGCAGGTGACGCCGATGGTGCGGGTACCGGTGCGGCCGGGTCTGGCGGCTGGGGTGCCGAGCCGAGCGGCAACGGCAGCTCGCACGATCACGAGGCGCGGATGCCGTGGCACGAGCCATTGCGGCAGGCTTTGTTCACCGGCAAGATCACGACCGCCCAACACGATGCGATCTTCCGTGGAATGGGCCAGCCTCCTGCTCGCGACGGCGCCGAGAGTCCGACGGAAGCGATGATCGAGGTGTGGTCGATCGCCGCGGCGCAGCTCGTGGTCGAGTCCGCAGATATGTCGGTCGAAGACCTCGCGCGTCGTGCGCGGCAGGTGCGCGACACTCTGGATCCGCAGGGCGTGCAGGAACGGTTCGAGCGATCGTACGCGGCCCGGTCGTGGCGGTCATGGCGCAATGCCGACGGAGTGCATCACACGCACATCATCTCCGACGACGAGACAGCCGCGTGGCTGGACTCGATCCAGGATGCTGCGCTGCGCCCCCGCCGCGGCGGACCGAGGTTCATGACCGATGAGGAACGCGCAGCGGCGAGCGCTCTCATCGATGACCCGCGCACGAACGACCAGATCACCTACGACCTGTTCACCGACATCCTGCGCGCAGGTGCACTCGCGAATGCCGCTGATGTGTTCGGCGCCCGCCAGCCGGGGATAAGAATCGTCACGGTCGACGGTGCCGCCGGCGTGCGCGATGCATTCGGACGGATGCTCGCCACCGGACATCTCGAAGATCGCGGTGACGCACTACCCGGAACCGTGGTCGATCGGAACCTGTGCACCGTCGGCGGCCGGAGCGTCATCGTCGACAGCTGCGGCAACCCTCTCGACGTCGGCCGCGAACAGCGCCTGTTCACCGCGAGACAGCGCGTCGCGCTGGCCGTTCGCGACGGCGGATGCATGTTCCCGGAATGCCGCGTCCCGGCGTCGTACTGCGAAGCGCATCACTGCGACCATTGGCTTGAGGATCTCGGTCTCACCGACGTCGACCGCGGCATTCTGCTCTGCAGACATCACCACATGCTGCTGCACAACAACGGCTGGAAGATCACGCGCGAAGGACTTGGCGCGTTCATGCTCCATCCGCCGGGCAGTCGCGGCGGGAAAGGGTCTGGGCGCGGGTCTGGGTCCGGGTCTGGGCCTGGTGGCGGAGGCGGCAGCGGTGGAATCGGCGAGACGGGCGGTGATCAAGCCGGCAGCGGGATCGACCGAGGCGGCGGTGCTGGCGTGTCCGGCGACACGGGCGGCGAGACATACCGCGCCGGAGGAGGAGGCGGCAGCAGCGGCGAGACATACCGCGATCAACACGGCGGCGGGATCGGCGCCAGCCGGGAGCCCATCCCACTCACCAGCCGATCCGCGATCCGTTGGGCATGGGATCCGCCACCCGAATGGCCGCATTGGAGAAGTGCGCCCGCCAGCGGCACTGACGGCGCTGACTCCCGACTCGCTCACTCGGCGTAACGGGCGGATACCTCCGCAGTCCACGAACCCACGCGCGCGCCGACGCCGTCCGCGAACTCAGGCGCGCGCCGCTGACACGAACGGCGACACCCGCCGGGTCGTCAGAGCCCGACGGGTGTCGCGGTGAGAAACTGACGCGGAGTCAGCGCATGGTGCTCGTGATGCGGCGGCGGATGAGAAGTCCGCCACCGAGCAGCAGCGCGAGCCCGCCCGCGATCGCCCAGCCGATCAGGCCCGAGACCTCGCCACCGGTCGCCGCGAGGGCGTCGTCACCGGCATCCGCACCAGATCCACCCGCCTCGCCGGCCGCTCCGCCACCGGAGCCGTTGGAACCGTTTCCGCCGGAGCCGCCGGAGCCGCCGGATCCGCCGCCGCCGTTCCCGTTGCCGTTGCCGGGGTTTCCGTTGCCGGGGTTTCCGTTGCCATTGCCGGGGTCGCCGTTACCGGGGTTGCCGTTACCCGGGTTGCCGTTGCCCCCGTCGCCGCCACCGCCGGTGCCCGGGTCGGGATCCGGAGCCGCCAACACCGTGAACAACTGCACCGGCGAGAAGTCGACAGCGCCATACGGATCGCTCGTGCGCACGTACCATCCGCGCTCCCCCACCTCGGCAAGAGGCCACGTCGCCGAGAGGATCGAGCCGGAAGCCACACCCTCGAACGACGCGATCTCGCTCGCGGTGAGGATCTCGGCCGAGAACGCGTCGGTCCCCAGCATCCGCTCGCCCGCCTCGATGCCGAGCTGATCGAACGTGAGCTCGAACTCCTGCGGAGCGTTCACGAGCGTCGGATCGTCAGAGTCGTACTTGCCGAGCGCTCCCCCGTTGGCCGGATCCTCCAGCGACGGCGAGAACGTCCGCACGATCATGCGCTCGCCGACCGTGTCGAAGTGCAGCAGTCGCAGGAAGCCCTGACCGCCCTCTGGCAGACCCTGGTAGTCGAACAGCATCGAGTACACGTTGCGCTCCGCGACACCGTCGCCGTCATCGTCGAACTGATCGGTCCGGGTCAGAGCGCTGTGATAGTGCCCGGAGAACACCATCTTGACGTTCGGGTTCACCGCCACGACCTCGTCGAGGATGCGCTGCGGCATCTCTCCGAGCCCGCCCGTCGTGAGGATGAACTCATGCTGCGCGATGATCGCCACACGGTCGGGGTACTGCGCGAGCACCTCGTTCATCCAGGCGATGTCGGCGTCGCCGGGACCCCATCCGGTGTACACCATGATGAAGTCGATGCCGCCGGCGGAGAGCAGGTCGTAGTGACCGCGGTTGTTCTCGAAACTGCCGCCGTACCAGGGGTTGCCCGCATACCGGTCAGCGCCGAAGTACGTGCCGTAGTTGGTGTAATCGATCAGCTGGTGACCGACGTCGTGGTTTCCGGCGAGCACGCCGTACGGCAGCCCCGCCTCATCCAGACGCTGATACTCGGGGTCGGCGTTCTCCCACTGGCACATCTGGTCGTAGTCGTCGACGATGTCGCCGGTGTGGAACAGGTACTGCAGGTTCATCGCCTCGCGCTGCTCGAGCAGATACGAGTGGATGGCCTGCTGGTGGCGGTAGCGGTCCTCTTCAGGAATCGCGTTCTCGTTGTAGTACTGCGTGTCCGACTCCCAGCCGAACGTGAAGTCGTACTCCGAACGCGGAGTGTCGAGCGGATGCCGCATGGCGACATCGGACTCACGCGTGCTGAGATCGTCGCCCGCGAAGCCCTCCGAATGCTGCACGAGCACCCGCACGACCCCGTCGCGCGCATGCGCGGTGACATCGACGGCGGCATCGAGCGTGAACGAGCCCTCATCGGCCGTGACCTGCCTGGTCTGCTCCGTCCACGACGTGCCATCGGCCGTCAGCGCGTACAGGATCACTGTGGCACCGGCATCCGCATGCCCGGTCCACGAGACCCGCACGAGCGAGCCGTCGCCGGCGTCACCGGTCTCGACGTCGAACAGCTGGTACGGGAACTCCGCGCTCGAGGACACGTCGTTGGCGAGACCGTCGGCGGTGGACAGCATCCGGATGTCGTCGTCGCTCAGCGTCTCCGGCTGCTCGCGCTCGAGGCTCTGCGCATCGTTGACCGTGCCGGACTGCAACGCGATGTCGCCGTCGGACAGGTCGACCCTGCGGCCCTCGAGGAACGACACATCCAGCACGTCTCCGGTCGGATCCTCGACTTTCGCCTGCAGCGTGACATCGCCCGCCGTCACCTCGGCCCCCTCGACCGGCGCGATCGCACCGGCGCTGGGCTGCTCGTCATAGGTGATGAAGGTCGCCGAGTATTCCGAGGCGTTGCCGAGAGCATCCGTCGCCGTGATCTCGACGACATGGTCGCCGGCGGTGAGCTCGACCGACGATGTCGTGTGCGGCAGCGCGATCTCGACGCCGTCGAGCGTCGCGACCGTGGTGACCTCACCGATTCCGGCGTCCACGACGTCGGCGTCGATCGCGATCTCGCCCTGGTAGGCCGAGCCGTCGACGATCTCGGTCGTCACCTCGGGTCCGGTGTTGTCCACGCTGACCGCGCGGGAGACGGTGGTCTCGGCATCCGTCGCGGTGACGACCGCGGCACCGTCCTCGCGGGCGGTGGTGTCCCACTCGGCGGTCACCGCGGAGAAGGCATCGTCCGGCAGGGTGAACCGCGCGTCGAAGAAGTCGAACTTCCCTGCGCTGTCGCCCATCTGCAGCACGGCCGCGGGGTCGTCGTATCCCTGCGGAGTGAGAGTGCGCCCATCGGGAAGGATGAGCCGCAGCCCACGGATCGTGAAGTCGTCGTTGTTCTCGCCCTCGTCGATCTCCGGAGCCTTCTTCGTGCCAGCCCAGACGCTCACGACGAGCTCGTCGCCCTCGCGCACATACGACAGCGGCACCGGAGTCGTGATCGTCTCCCAGTTCGCGTACGTGCCCTCGTCGAAGATGCTCAGCACGTCGTCGCCGATGCGCACGCCGTTCTTGAAGTAGTAGTCGGTGTTCGACGCCTCGAAGGCGAACACCGGCTCGGCCTCGAGGCTCGTCACGGTCTCGAGCGGCTCACCGTCGACATCGAGTTCGATCTCGGCCGGATGCTCATCGCCCGCGCCGACGACGGTCGTGATTCCGCCGACGAAGGCGCCCTCCTCGAGATTCAGTCGCAGCGGGTCGGTGTTGGCACCCGCGACCGCGACCCGCACCGTGTCGGTGCCCGTGACGTTCGTGCCGTCGGACGCCGTCACCGCGTACTCGAACCACGACTTGCCCAACAGGTCGACCGCGTTGATCGTGTGGACGTAGCTCCCGTCGCCCGCGTCGCTGAGGTTGATCGGTGTGAAGGCGCCGTCGACGTCGTTCGCGAGCGACAGCGTGACCGTGCGCGGAAGCACGTCATCCGTGACGCGGAAGTTCAGCGCGAAGGCGGATGCCGGATCGATCTCCGTGGCCGTCAGGTTCTCGATCGCGGGTGCGACGGTGTCCGGCGCCGGGATCATGAGGCCGGCGGGCACCTGGTCGGACTGCACCGCGCCAGGCGTGGCGGGGGCGATCCCCAGCATCCGCTGCAGGGTGAGGTCGTCTTCACGGATCGCGTAGCGGATGCCCTGGTCGGCGACCGTGTCGTCGGTGTCACCCATGAAGTAGTAGCCGCGGTTGACGGTGTGGCCGGTGTTCGTGATGATCTCGATGCCGCGCGGCGACGAGTTCGCCATGCCGCCGGCGAAGATCTCGACCAGGTCCTCACCGAGCGTCAGCGACGTGCCGAACATGCCGTTGAACTCCGCCGCGCCCAGGTCGTTGTTGGGCCCGTTCTTGATCCACAGCACGAGCGAATCGCCACCGGGGATCACGACGTCGGCTGGGGTCGCCGGCCAGCGTGCAGTCTGCGTGTTCGTGTACTCGTCGACCGGGTACAGGTAGTTGATCGTGTAGTCGCCGAAGTCGATCGGCTCGCTCGTGGCGTTGTACACCTCGATGAACTCGTAGCCGTCGGATGCGCCCACGTTCGTGGAGTCGGGCATCACCTCGGTGACCTGCAGCGGTGCGGTCACGACGGACGGGTCGGGCTGCGGGTCGAAGCCGGGCTCCGGCTCCGGCGCGGGCGCCGTGAGCGCCTCGTCCGTGATCGTGCCAGGTGTCGGAGTGCCGGACTCGGCGAGCAGCAGCATGCTCTGCGCGGCGATGTCGCCCGGGATGCGGAAGTGCGCGGTCAGGTCGACGCCGACGGACCCGGACGGGTAGAACGACCAGTTCGCGATGCCGTCGCCGGTGGGCACGACGCGGATGCCGCGGCCGCCGCCGTTCGCCATGCCGGCCTGTCCTTCGACCCTGACGACACGCGTCTCGGCGGAGGCGCCCCAGTGCGCACGGAACTCGTCCACCGTGCGCGCGAACGAGTCGACGGTGGTCGTCGTGTAGCTGAGCCACATCGCGACGGTCTCACCGGGTTCGACGACCGTGGGCTCGGTCACGGTGAGCGGAACGTCACGGGTGCGGTCGGCGGAGTCGACGTAGCTGTAGGCGAAGGAGTAGCCCTGCAGGTCGATCGCCTCGACCGTGGTGTTGTGGATCTCGAAGAACTCGAAGTCGTCGACACCGGAGTTGTCTGGCGCGATCTCGGTGACCATGATCGGCCAGTTCGAGGCCGGGCCCTGCACCGGAGGCTCGGGTGCGGTGGTCGGACGCTCGAGCGCGATCGGAAGCACGGTGCCCGGTGTGCGCTCGGACTGCAGGCCGAGAACGGTCAGGCTCTCGGGAGCCGTGGGGTCGCTTGATTCGGACGGCAGCCGGAAGTGCACGGCGAGGTCCTCGCCCATCGAGGCGGAGGGGTAGTGCGACCACGCGCGCAGCTCGTCTGCCTGGAGCACGCGGATGCCGCGGTCTCCCCCGTTCGCCATGCCGTTCTGCCCCGTGACGCGCACGACCTGCGTCGCGGCATCCACGCCGTGGTACGCGCGGAACTGGTCGACGGTGCGCGCGAACGAGTCGACGTTGCCGGTGGCGTAGCTCAGCCACAGCACTGCGGTCTCGCCACCGGCGAGGACGAGCGACTCGTCGACGGTGAGTGCCACATCGCGCGAACGGTCATCGGTGTCGACGTAGGAATACGCGAACGAGAAGCCCTGCGCTGCGAGGTCGATCGCCTCGGCCGTCGTGTTGTGGATCTCGATGTACTCGAAGTGGTCGTCGCCCGCCGTGTTCGCGAGGATCTCGGTGACGATGATCGCCGGAGTCGCGGGTGCGGGGGTCGCGGGGGCTGCGGCCAGGGCCGCGGTCGCGGGTGCAGGGGCCGCGGTCGCGAGGGTCGGGGCCGCGGAGCCCGGGGTTGCGGGATTCGCACCGGCGGACGGGGCCACGGCCGCAGCTGCGCCGACGGGCACGGTCGGAACGCTGGCTGCCGCGGCAGACGCGGCCGGAAGCAGCGATGCCAGCAGCACCGTGGTTCCGAGGACGGACGGAAGGACAAGGGAAGAACGGCGCACAGGCACGGGGGATGATCCAATGACTTCGGGGAGGGCAGGACCTCTCGAAGTTATTGACGTCGCCGCAACATCCAGTGTCGCGTTACCCCGTTCCACGTGGCCGCGGGGTTGCCGCCCGGTGAACGCCCCGCACCCTTCCTACCGTCCGACGGAGGGAGCCCGGAAGAGTTTCGCGGCTTT
>NZ_JBLVOB010000003.1:0-9239 GCF_053543555.1 Microbacterium xerophyticum
CGGCCCGGTCGATCCTGCGACCGCGCGGATCCTGGTCGGCAACGCTCCCGGTTTCGATCGAGTCTTCACGCATCCGGCGTCGGGGATGGTGCTCGGAGTCGACAGGTATCGCCCCTCGTCCGAGATGCGTCGGTATCTGCGAGCCAGAGATCGGCGCTGCAGGTTCCCCGGATGCCGACTGGTGGCAAGGCTGTGCGACGACGATCACACGATCGATCACGCGCACGGTGGTGCGACGACCGTCGCCAATCTGGCCGATTTCTGCCGCCGACATCACGTGACGAAGCATCAGACGCCCTGGAAAGTCCGACAACTCGGCGGTGGCGTGCTGGAATGGACCAGCCCCACCGGCAGGATCTACGTCGATCGCCCACCGGGCGTCGCCACCTACGTCACCTTCGACGACGTCGCCGACCGCATGCCATCCAAAGCACCATTCTGATCGTTGCGACCGACGGCCCTCAGTCATCACCCGCGACCACTGAACACAATCGGATTCACTCATCTAGACGACGCGTGACGAGACAGCGGGCAGCGCGTCTACTCCTCGGCCAGCCAGGCCCGGATGACCGAGATGATCGGGTCGCGTGCACCGGCGAGGTCGGCATCGTTCGGCAGTGCGAGACTGGCGCGAATATCCGAATGCCATGTCAGCAGGCCATCGGGATCGCCCCCGAACGTCGGCGCGGTGGCCTTGTCTTCTGACCGCTCGGTGCCGAAATGCAGGATGAGCCGCACGGGGCCTCTGCCTGCCGCGTTGATCGTCAGATGATCGACGCCGTCGAGCGTGTAGTCGGGTGAGTTCCACTTGACGATCTCGGTCAGCTCCGGCTCGGCGTCTTGCACGAGGGCACGCATCGAGTCGACCTCGGCACGCCGTTGCGGCTGCAGCGAAGCGAGGAAATCGTCGACAGTGGCGAAGCGCTCTGGCATAGGGCGAGACTAAGAGAGACCTCCGCCAATGTCGAGCATGCGTGGGCAGTCAGCGGCGCAAGGCCGAGACGAACGCAGCCGCGCCCGACTCCGGCGAGGTGAGCACCCGATGATCACTGCCCGCACCGGATGCCATCGAAGCCTGCGCAAGCACGATCGCGTCCGCATCCGCGGCTTCGGCGACGGCTGCGGCGATCAGGGCGTCGTGCGTCTCGAGGTCGCCGCCGCTGCGCGCAGCCGCCGCGCCCTCCACCACGCGTGACTCGACCGATACGCCTCCCGACGCATCTACAGCGGCAGCCTCGACGATGCGCGTCGTCGGCCCGAGCGTTGCCGCCAAGGTCGCGAGCACGAGTATCCGACCGTCACCGGTCGTGGCCCGATCAACGGCCTCCGCGGCCATCGCTGCATCGACCCGCATGAGTCGCACCTCGACCGCATGAGCGGCGTCGACGGCGGCTTCGCCGATCGACGAACAGGTCACGAGTACAGCCTCGGCGCCCGCCCTGCGCAGCGCGGTCAGGTGATCGCGCAGCGTCGCGTGCACATCCTCGGTGATCCCGTGAGCGACCGCGCGCGACAGCAACGAGGCATCCGTGACATGCACGATATCGAGGTCGTGGCGCCGGGCGAGCAGCAGGTCGTTGAAGACCGGCACGAGCGCGGGCACCGTGTGCAGCACTCCGATGCGGATCATGCCCTGCTCCAATCACGCCACGACCGCGCATGCTCGTCGACTACACCGGCGAGGGCCCTGAGCCGGTCGACTGACCGTGCACGCAGCTCCGACTGCACGTCATCGTGGCCGACGACATCGCTCCACAGGGCCCGTCCGGCGAGGAATCCACTCGCGCCCTCCTGGCAGGCGGCGCGTACGGCATCCGCGAATCGCTCCCGCTCGACGCCCTGCGACAGCACGACCCAGGGCGTTGCCATGCATTCGTTCAGAGCAGCGCTGGCGGTGCGCTGCTCCGCCTCGGTGCCTGTGCCTGCCATCGGAACCTGCGACTTGTAGAGGTCCGGATGGAGCGCCGAGAGCTCTCGCGCAGCCTCGCGGATCGCGGCATCCGCCTCGAAATCCGTCTCGCCCGGTGCCGCGCGCACGACCGGCTCCAGCACCGAGAGCACTCCGAGTGCGCGGGCCTCGGCGATGAAGCGCGACGCGAGATCCACCCGTGCCTCGCGTTTCTCGTCGCGTCGCCAAATGAGCAGCAGTTTGATCGCGTCCACGCCCGCGGGGAGCTCTTCGAGCGCAACCTCGTCGAGCGCGGTGTCCTCGACAGGCCCGCCCTCGACCTGGTCGAGCGCGTCGACGGCGAGGATCAACCCCGTCGATCCGGGAAGAGCCGCGCTGACCCGATCGAACCCGAACTGCCGGTCCGCGAGGAAACCGGAGGCGAAGGGGCCGAGCTCCTCCGCGACGGCGACCTTGAAGTCGATGATCACCTCGTCCTCCGGGCGTCCGCGCCCGGCGAGATCGAACATGTGCCGCAGGCTCTCCCTCTGGTCCATGGCGACCATGGCGAAACCGCCGGAGGGCCGGGCGATGGCGTCGAGTGTTGTCATGATTCTCCTTCTGTCGTGACGGCCGTGAGGAACCGTCGGTACGTGTCTTCGAAACCTGCCGCCCTCAGCGGCGTGACCTTCGTGCACGCGAGGACCGGTGCATCGCTCGGCGCCTCGCCCGCGCGCACCGCCGCGAGCAGCGCAGCCCCGGCGGCCACAGGCTCGTCGTCGGCGCACACCGATGTCGGCACCCGTGTGGCGGCGATGAGTGGAGCCCAGGCCGGGATCCTCTCCGTGAGCGATCCGACAACCGCGAGCGCCGTCGTCGGCGAGCCGGCGAGCTCGTCTGCCGTCTCGCGCATCCACCTCGAGTGCGCGACGAGCGACTGCAGCAGGCTACGGGCGCGGTCCGCCGAGCCGTCGGTATGACCGAGCACCTGTACACGGGCATCGGGATCGGGTGCGGGGCACTGGCGGCCGGACGGGTAAGGCAGCACGATCGCAGCGCCGCCGGCCCACTCGTCGGTCGCGATCGCGCGCAGCTGCGAGAGCATCCGGTCTTCGGGGTGCGCGGCATCCCACCAGGCCAGCATTGCGCCGCATGCCGGGCTGCCGCCCAGGATCGTCACGGCTGCGGCGTCGACGGTCCTGCCGACCGAGAAGCCGGCCTCGACCGCCCGTGCGATGTCGACGGCATCCGTCACTCGCACGATCGCCTCCGCCGTCCCCAGCGAATCCGCCGCGTCGCCCGCCTGACGTGCGCCGGCGGCCCATGCTCCGACGGCGTGGTCATGCCCGGCGATGTGCACGGGGATGCCGGGGGTCAGCCCGAACCGTTCTGCTGCTGCGGATGTCGTGCCGACGGGTTCTCCCGGAGCACGCAACTCGGGCATCAGAGACATGCGCGCGCCCAGGCTTTCGATGACCTGCGAGTCCCATGACTCTCCGCCGAGGCCGGCGAGCATGGTGCGTGCCGCGAGAGTGTGATCGGTCGCGCGCTGGCCGGTGAGGGCGAACGCGACGATGTCGGCGACTCCTGACCAGTGCCGCATGGCGCCGAACACGTCGGGGCGCTCGGCTCGAAGGGCGAGAAGAGTGACAGCGGCCGGCTTGGTCGTCGCCGGGACGCCGGTGGAGGCCGGCAGCCCGGGATGCTGGGACAGCAGCGCGTCGAGGTGGGAACGATCGACACCGCGGTCCCAGCGGAGCAGCGGTGTCAACGCCGACCCGCCGGCATCCAGAGCCGCACCGCTCTCGGCCATCGCGGCGATGCCGATCGCCGCGATCGGGCCGGATGCTGTGGTCGCGCACTCCCGCAGGACATCTGCCGCGGCGGCGATGAGCGTATCCGCATCCGACGGGGTGGGTCTGCGTGCCATGCGCACGACCGACACGTCATCGGTCACCTCGACGAGCGCAGCCTTGGTCGTCGTGCTGCCGATGTCCAGTCCCAGGACGCGTGTCACACCCACGCCGCTCATACCTTCAGCACCGCACCGGCATCGCGCAGGCGCTGCTGCAGTGCGGAGGTGTCGATGTCCTGTACGCGCTTCCCCGCACGCGCGGCGGATGCCGCCGCCAACCCGGCCGCCTGACCGAGCATCTGATACTGCGGTTCCATCCGCAGTGACGAGAACGCGACATGCGAAGCCGACACGCAGACCGCGACGATGAGGTTCTCGCACTCCTCCCGCCGCGGGGTGAGCGAGCGGTAACCGACTCCGTAGATCGGGACGGGGACCGACAGGTAGCCCTCGGTGACCACCATCGCGATCGGATCGGGATGCTCGTACACCCAGCGCCATGCGCGCTGCACCTCGCGGATGTCGAGATGATACGAACCGAGGGCGATGACGTCGTCCGGGACAGCGCCCGCTCGCAGCCCATGCTCGGTGAGGATGGTGTCCGAGACCATCCGCCGCGCCTCTCGCACGTACAGCTGATGCGGAAGGTGCCCGGTGTCGACGAACTCGTCCGCCGGTAGGCCCCACTCCTGCATGCCACGGCGTACGCCGGCGGGGACCGCCGGATCATTCGAGAGGAACCACAGCAGGTCCTCGGTGTGGTGCAGGTGGTGGAGCCGGATCGCCTCGCGTCGCGCTGCGTCGGCGTCCGGGTACTCCCACGCCGATCCGTCGAGCACGCTGAGTGAGAACGGACCGAGGGAGTTGCCGTCCGCCTTGTCGCCGGGCAGGTTCGGCTCGAGGCCGATGTACCGACCGGCGGGATGCACGTCGCGGCGCCTCTCTGCGTCGGCGAAGATGCGCCGTCCCAGCTCCCAATGCGCGTCGTCGTAGCCCTCGCGGCGCCGGAACGGGATGCGGTCGGCGGCGCGAGACAAGCAGACGCGGTACCCGAACGACATGATCCCGCCGTCGCCGCTGCCGACTTCGACTAGAGGTTCCGGCTTGATCTGGGGGAGAAGTGCGCCCGCCACCCGCCCGCTCTCGTCGTCACGGAAGGGTGAGATCCAGGGCGGCGCCGAATGCCGGCCGGGTGCGATCTCCCGACGACCGGCGAACAGTTCGCCGTGAAGAGTCCGGTCCTCACGTCCCACGGCATACGAGACGCCGGCCGCCGCCAGCAGATCGCCTTCGTAACCGGCATCGACGAACACGTCGCCCGTGATGACGGAGCCGTCCGAGAACGCTGCGGAGACGATGCGCCGATCACGCATCTCGACCATGCGCACGGCGGCGTCCAGTACGACGCTGACGCGCGAATCGTCGAGCCAGCGATGAAAGATCGCCTCGGCGACGTGCGGTTCCGGCCCGGCGAAATGCCCGATGGGCACGCCGTAGTGCTCGGCCATAGCAGCTCTGAACTCGCTCGCCATGCCGCCGAGGGCTCGCAGGTCGCCGACGTCGGTGTAACCGAGACCGCCACTGGTCATGCCGCCGATGTGGCGCCCCGGCTCGACCACGGCGACGCGTGCTCCGTGGCGGGCCGCGGAGACCGCTGCGCAGACGCCGGCGGCCGTCGCACCGTAAACGACGACGTCAGCGTCGATCACCGCGGGCCGCCCTGTCGAAGCACAGTCCCGCGACCGGGCGCAACCCCCGTTGCGGGCGGGCGGGGGATGCCTAGCATGACGGCATGTTGTCGGTTTCCGCCGCGGACTACCGCGCGGGGCAGGCGCAGGAGTCGCTCCTGACCTGCCGCGAGAGCCGGTTGCGCGGACGTGAGTCCGCACCGTATAGTCACTGCCATGTGGTAACGATGCCACATTTCGACGGGAGAAGCGTCATGACAGACACGAATCGCGTGAACCCCCTCGGATCGGAGGGGTGGAGATGAGCCTCAGGTCTGAGACCGAGACTCAGAATCTGATCCTCGGGAAGAACGCCGACGGCACGAAACGGCGCCGTCGTGGCGTGTTCCGGATGCCGGGTTCCAAGGTCAGTTACAACAAGCGCGAAGCGATTGCCGGGTACCTGTTCATCCTGCCGTGGCTCGTCGGATTTCTGATCTTCACGGCCGGCGCGATGATTTACAGCCTGTACATCTCGTTCAGCAGCTACAACCTCGCGACGAACACCGCGCGCCCGATCGGTGTCGACAACTACGCGCAGCTCTTCGAGGATCCGCGCGTCGCGGTATCGCTCGCGAACACCCTCTTCTACGTCGTGATGGCCGTGCCGCTGGAGATCATCTTCGCCTTGGCTCTGGCGATGCTGCTGAGCAGGCTGGCCCGTGGCGCCGGATTCTTCCGGACGCTGTATTACCTGCCAAAGATGACGCCTGCAGTGGCGACGGCCTCGGTGTTCTTCCTCCTCCTCAACGGGAACTCCGGCGCGATCAACGAGTTCCTGCGGTTCTTCGGTATCCAGGGGCCGCAGTGGCTGGTGGATCCTGATTGGGTCAAGCCCAGCATCGTCATCATGACCATGTGGACTGTGGCCGGCACGATGGTCATCTTCCTCGCAGCACTCAAGAACGTACCCGTCGAGCTGTACGAGGTGGCCTCGCTGGACGGGGCAGGCGCCATCCGCAAGTTCTTCTCGATCACGCTGCCGATGATCTCCGGCGCGATGTTCTTCAACGTCATCGTGCTGTCGATCGCGGCCTTCCAGATATTCGACCAGGCCTACATCCTGTTCTGGCGAGATCAGAGCAACTCCTCGCCCGAGGCATCGCTGTTCTATGCGATCTATCTGTTCCAGCAGGCCTTCCGCCAGTTCAACTTCGGATTCGCTGCGGCAATGGCATGGCTGCTGTTCGTGATCATCATGATCATCACCGTCATACAGGTGAAGTTCGGAAACCGATTCGTCTATTACGAGGGAGACCGCTGATGTCGGCGCCACTGCAGCAGACGCCGCGTCCGATGAGGCCGGCCCGCGAGCTCGAGACGGTCAACGTCACGGTGCCGAAGCGATCGCGCTGGCGTCGGTCGCTGGCACAGCCGAAGAGCCTCGCCGCCCGAATCATTCTCGCGATCCTTTCGATCTTCTTCGGGCTGCTGTTCCTGTACCCGTTCGTATGGCTCCTCGCGGCCAGCCTCAAACCGCGCGGCGAAGTCTTCGACAACGCGCTGATCCCGAAGACCTTCATGCCCGAGAACTACGTCGAGGTCTGGAATCAGCTGCCGTTGATGAGCTGGATGTGGAACAGCATCGCGATCGCGCTGCTCGCGGCCACAGCGGTCGCCGTCTCGAGCTCGATCGTCGCGTTCGGCTTCGCATACTTCAAGTTCCCAGGTCGCAGCATGTTGTTCGGGCTCGTACTGGCGACGATGATGCTGCCCGGTGCGGTCACCATGATCCCGATCTACCTGATCTGGAAGGAGACCGGCTTCCTCGGCACGTGGGTACCGCTGTGGGGCATGAACCTGTTCGGTTCCGCGTTCTACATCTTCCTTCAGCGCCAGTTCTTCCTCGGCCTCCCGAAAGAGCTGTTCGAGGCTGCCCGACTTGACGGCGCCAGCTACTGGTCGCTGTTCTGGCGCATCGCCATGCCGCTGTCGGTGCCGTCGTTCATCATCGTCTTCCTGTTCGAGTTCCAGGCGAGCTGGAACAACCTGCAGTCGGCGCTGATCTATCTGAACGCCGGCTCGGTCGACGACTTCACCGCCCCGCTCGGCATCGCCTATGCGATGACGAAATACAGTCCCACGGCCGGTGGCCATGGCGACTACCAGTACGTGATGGTGGCCTCGCTCATCGTCACCATCCCCATGCTCATCCTGTTCGCATTCGGCCAGCGGTACTTCATCGAAGGTGTCGCCACGCAGGGACGCAAGGGATGAGCAACCCGCAGAAGATCACAAACCAGTAAACACGCGGCAGCGCCGTCGCTCGGCCGCCCGGTTCGGTCACATGGCATGGGAAGGATCCCACATTGACAGATCCGGTGGAGGCGATGGAGCCGCCCCAATCGAAAGGGAAGATGATGCGCAAGCGCATTCTGGGAATCGCCGCGATCGCTGCGGCGTCCGCTGTCGTTCTCGCTGGCTGCAGTGGCGGTGGTGCCGGCGAGGTCGCCGGTGACGTCGACTTCAGCTCCGAGCCCACCGGCACACTGAAAGCATGGGGGTTCGAGAACGCAGACGACGTCGGCACATCGCGGATGGATCATGCCGCCGAGCAGCTGAGCGATGTCGAGGTTGATCTCGACGCGACGGCGTTCGACGCGCAGAAGTTCACAACGCGGATCGCCAGCGGCGATGTGCCTGACGTCGTGCAGATGGATCGGCGGTATGTCACGACCTATGCCGCCCAGGGGCTCATCATGCCGCTCGAAGAGTGCTTCAAGGCGCAGGACGTCTCGCCGCGCGATCACTGGTACCCGTTCGTCGTCGACGATGTCACCTACGACGACGCGATCTGGGCTGTACCGCAGTTCTACCAGCCGCCGGCGATCATCGTGAACAAGAAGGTGCTCGCAGAGGCGGGGGTCACACCCGACCAGATCGACACTTCACAGCCCGAGGTCCTGCTCGAGGCGATCGGAAAGATGTATCAGGAGTCCGGCGGAGTGCCGTCCCGTCTCGGTTTCGACCCTGTCGCGACGGGCCAGTCAGGTCTTTGGATCCTCGGTATGGGCGGCCAACTCAACGATGAGGACGGCGCGCCCACGTTGGATGACCCGAGCAACATCGCGGGCATCGAGATACTCAAGCAGATCACCGATGCCCAAGGCGGATTCGCCGCGGTCAAGAGCTTCACCGACTCGTTCGACACGTTCGGCGACAACAACCAGTACGTCGCCGGTCAGGTGGGTGCTCAGGTGAACGCACAGTGGTATCCGAACGTGCTCGGACCGTACGCGGATCAGATCGACATCGAGGCGGTTCCGTTCAGAGACGCGGACGGCGAGCCTTTCTCGGTCGCGTCCGGCACCTCTTTCGTGATCCCGGTGGGAGCCGAGAATCCGGCTGCGGCGTGCGCCTGGATGATCAATCTCACGTCCGATGATGCGTGGATGGCTGCGGGTGAGGCGCGTGCGCAGACTCTGGAGACGGAGGGCGGACTCAACACAGGCCTGTTCACCGGATCACCGGCTTCAGACCAGGCGATCCGCGAGCAGTTCGTGGTCGAGACGGGCAACGCCGGGTTCGACCAGGTCATCTCCACGTTCTACGACGTGGTCGACTATGGCCAGTCTTTCGGTTCCTCACCGGCCGGTCAGGAGATCCAGAACGAGCTGAACAACGCCGTCACAGCCGCGCTCCTCGGTGACAAGACCCCTGAAGAGGCACTGGCCGATGCGCAGCAGGCGGCTATGCGCGCATACGACAACGCGACCGCGGGCTGACGAGTCCGCATCCCCGGGGGAGGAGCGAAGGGGCGGGGCGCCTT
>NZ_JBLVOB010000003.1:9265-15022 GCF_053543555.1 Microbacterium xerophyticum
GACTTCAGTCGACCGCCCCCTTCGCTCTTGTCAGACGAAGCGCACCCAGTTCGCGGCCTGACCCGTCTCGATCTGCTGGAGGAGCTCGAGGTCGTCGTCGTGCACCGCGTAGAGCGAGACCGTCGTCGACCTCTCTCCTGCGGCGATCAGGAACGCACCGTCGGGGCTCACTGCGAATCCGCGCGGCTGCGTCTCGGTGACGGTGAAGCGTTCGGGCGCCGACACCGAACCGTCATCCGCGACTGCCACGGCGCCGAGCGTGCTCTCCGTGCGTTCCGAGCTCCACAGCCGGCGGCCGTCGGCGCCGAAGTGCAGGTCGGCACCCCAGATGTAATGGTGGGCGAGCGGATCGGCGCCGAACACGCTGTGCCCGAGGTTCTTGGTCGTGTCGTGGGCGTCGGCGGCGCCGCGAAGAGTGAGCTCGCCGCTGCTCGTGTCGCGGCCGTAGTGCAGCACCTCGCCGGAGAACTCTGTGAGCACGTAGAGAGCATCCTGCGCGTCGTTCAGCACGAGGTGGCGAGGGCCGCTGCCGTGGGGCGCGGCCACGGTCTCGGGTGCGAGCGGCGCGAGGCGGAGATCGTCGGTGAGCGCGTACTGCGCCACGAGGTCGGCGCCCAGCGACACGAAATACGCGAAGCGGCCGTCGGTGCTCGGCAGCACGGAGTGCAGGTTCGGGAACTCGATCTTCGCGACGGGCTCGCCCACGACGCCGTCCACGATCGGGCAGCTGATGCCGTAGCCGCCGCCGTATGAGGCACCGAGCAGCCCCGCGCCGTCCCGCGAGAGCGACAGATAGTTCATGCTCCCGTCCGGGAGATCGAGACGCGACTGCGGTGTGAGGGCTCCGCTCGCGCGATCGAGGGACAGGGTCAGGATGCCGGCGGGGGCGCCCTCCACGCCCTTCACTCCCGCGTAGACGAGGTCACGATCGGGATCGACGGCGAAGGTCGAGCATCCGGGAAGCCCCTCGGTGACGGCGAGGCGTTCGAGCCGACCGTTCTCGAGCCGGAAAGCGGTGACGGACCCGTCGCCCGAGTTGGCGACCAGGACGAGTGCGGAATCGGTCATGTGTCGATCGTAGAGCGCACTCGCGATTAGATGCCGTCTCACGCGACTCACGATGTGATTCCCTCCCGATCGACGGCGGTTGCGAGCAGACAAACCAGATCCTGCATCACAGCGCTGGATGCCTCTGGTCTCACTTTCGAACGGACAAATAGCCGCATGCGATAACACAAAAAAAGAAAGAAGATCGTCAACCAAGCCTGATTTTCTAGCAAGAAATACGCAAGTAATCCTAAGCTGAAGGGCACCGGCACTTTGCCGAGGACTTACACCGAAGTAAGGGGAATGCAGAATGAAGCTCAAGAGGAGCCTTGCAGGCTTAGCCACCGTCGTCACCGCGCTGGGGATCACCGCATGCGCCGGCGGCGCAGCGCCGGTGGAATCGGGCAATGCGTCTGGGGATGCGATCACGTTCCGTTCCTGGAGCCCGATCGAACAGACCACGCGCCAGATGATCGACGCCTTCCAGGCCGAGAACAAGGACGCGAAGATCGATGCGACGATCTTCAACTATCCGGAGTACCTCGTCGACCTGCAGAGCCGCGCGAGCTCGAACACCATGCCCGACGTGCTCGGTCTCCAACCGGGGGCGCTCACTCAGCAGTACCGCGAGAACCTGATGCCCCTGCAGGACTGCGCGGCCGAGACTTGGGGCGACGACTGGCAGAGCAAGTTCTACCCGATCGGCATCGAGCAGGCGCGTATGGGTAACCCCGAGGGCGACGACAACTTCTACTCGCTGCCGATCCTCACCCAGACGGTCAACCTGTGGGCCAACTCCGAGATCTTCGATGATGCCGGCCTGAGCGTGCCGAAGACCTGGGACGAGCTCGTGCAGACCACCGAAGATCTCAGCGGCGGGGATGCCGCGCCGTTCCTGCTTCCGGCCAAGGACTCCTGGCTGCGCAACGTGGTCTTCCTCCAGATTGCGAACAACGTGTCTCCCGGCACCGTGTACGAGGCGGAGGCCGGCACCAAGGACTGGACCGATCCCGCGCTCGTGAAGGCGTTCGAGTACTGGGGCAAGCTTTTCTCCGACGGCATCGCCCAGGACGGTGCGATCGGTCTCGACGCGTACCCCTCGGCCGTGAACCAGTTCGAGGCGGGCAACGCGGCCATGATCCCCTTGGGCGCCTGGTGGATCCAGCAGTCCGACCCGACCAAGTCCGACATCCCGCCGCTGTCGGAGGGCATGTCCGGCTACGAGCCGTTCCTGTTCCCGACCATCCCGGGAGGAGCGGCGGAGTCGCAGTTCGTGGGTGGCATCGACGTAAGCCTCGGCATCTCGAAGAACACCGCCAACCCCGAGTTGGCGTGCAAGGTGCTCACCGACTTCATCGCCGGTTCCGCGGCGCAGAAGCTCGTCAACACGATGAACGACGTCCCCGCCGTCACCGGCCTCGCCCCCGAGAAGTTCACGAGCGAGAAGCAGGAGCAGATCTGGAACCTGTTTGTCGACGAGTGGCTGCCGCAGGTGAAGTGGTCGCGCTACTTCGAATCTCCCAAGCTCGACCAGGCGGTCGCCGACGCACTGGCCGCGATCGCGACCGGTGACGCCACTCCGCAGGAGGCAGCGGAATCCGTGCAGGTTGTCCAGGACACTCTGTAACAACCGGATTCGTGCAGGGTTCGGGGCGTCATCCCCGAACCCTGCTTGAGAGGAGCGCGCATGAAGACTCTGACGAGAGAGAGGCTGGTGGGACTGGCCTTCCTGGCCCCGACCCTCATCCTTTTCGGCGTTTTCGTCGTCTACCCCATCTTCTACAACGTGCAGGCGAGCACGCTGCAGTGGGACGGCGTCAACGTCGGCACCGCCGTCGGGATCGACAACTACCTGGAGCTGTTCCGGGATCCGACGTTCCTCATCACCCTCCGCAACTCCGCATTCTGGATCGTGCTCACGATCATCCCGCAGGGGGTGATCGGCTTCCTCCTCGCAGTGGCTCTCAACCAGGGGCTGCGGGGCAGCACGATCTACCGGGCGATCTTCTTCATCCCCGCGATCCTCTCGCCCGTGGTCGTCGGCATCGTCTGGCAGCGGATCCTCGACCCGTTCAACGGTGTTCTCACCGCAATCGGCAAGGCCACGGGGCTCGAGTTCCTCGGCGGCAACTACCTCGCCGATCCGCAGACCGCGATCTTCGCCGTGATCTTCGTGAACGTGTGGATGTGGACCGGGTTCTCGATGCTCTTCTACCTCGCTGGCCTGCAGCTGATCGATCCGAGCCTGATGGAGGCGGCGCGGATCGATGGCGCGAGCGGCTTCCAGACCATGGTGCGCATCACGTTCCCGCTCCTCAAGACCACGACCCTCTCTCTCGTGCTGCTCGGGATCATCGGATCGCTCAAGACCTTCGAACTCGTCTACGTGCTCACGCAGGGCGGACCCAACCACGCGTCCGAGATGCTGCCGACCTTTGCGTTCCTCGAGGCCTTCCAATTGCAGAACGTGGGCTACGCCTCGGCGATCAGCGTGGTGCTGCTCGTGATCGCCGTCGTGAGCTCGCTCTCGATGGTGCGAGTCTTCGGTGCCGGATTCATCACAGGAGACGAGAAATGACCGCGATGAACGAGACCCGCAACCTTATCGTCCCGAAGGAGGCGGCGAAGACCCGCTCGCGTCACGGGGCGCCCGGTCGCCGCGTGGGCTGGCTACATTTCGCGCTCATCCCGCTGTCGGTGCTCTGGCTCGTGCCGATCATCATGGTGATCGGCCTCTCGATGATGCCGCCGAACAACCCCGGCACCCAGTTCTTCGGGATCTTCCCCGAGGAGTTCAGCATCAAGAACTACCTCACGATCTGGGCACAGAACCCGGTCCTGCTGCACCTGCTGAACAGCCTGCTGATCACGGTGCCGTCGGTGCTGCTGGTGTGTCTGCTCGGTTCCATGACGGCGTTCGCGCTGGCGCGGCTGCGCGTGCCGCTGAAGGCTCTGATCTTCGGCATCCTGATCCTCGCGCTGATCCTGCCGATGTCAAGCATCGTGGTCGCGACGTTCCGGATACTGCAGTCGATGCAGCTCTACAACAACCTGCTCGGGCTCGTGCTGGTTTACACGGCGCTCGGACTGCCGTTCGCGGTGATCATCATCCGCACCTCCTACCTCGCGATCCCGCTCGAGACCTACGAGGCTGCGCGTCTGGACGGCGCCAACTCGTGGCAGATCTTCTGGCGCATCTACCTGCCGCTGGGCAAGCCTGCGCTCGCGGTCGTCGCGGTGTGGCAGACGATGATGAGCTGGAACGACTTCCTGCTGCCGCTGGTGACGCTGGGCGACAACGCCCTCAAGCCGCTCACCCTCGTGCCGCTCGCCTATCGGGGCATGTACCTCTCGCAGCCGGGAGCGCTTTTCGCAATCCTGGTACTGATCTCGATCCCGGTCGTGCTGCTGTTCCTTTTCATTCAGAAGTACCTCGTGAACGGCCTCTCAGGGGCGATCAAATGAGCGTCATTGGATTGGACCTCGGCACCAGCGGCGTACGCGCCGTGGCGTTCTCCGACGGAGGCGACGTGCGCGGTACGGCCTCTGCGGTACTCACGTTGCGGCGCGACGGCACGGGCCGCGTGGAGCTCGAGGCCGAGGAGATCATCGCGGCTGCCGAAGACGTGGTCCGTCGCGCATCTCAGCAGTCCGCGGAGTCCGGTGATCCTGTGCGTGCGATCGGTTTCAGCGTGCTGGGCGAAGCGGTTGTCCCGCTAGATGGCTCCGGCGCCCCGTCGGCGCGGGTCGCGGTGAGCATGGACACCCGGGGGGCAGCGGCGGCTGTCGCGGTCGGAGCGCGCCTGGGCGACGGACGCTTCACCGAGATAACCGGTCAGCCGCTGCACGGCATGTTCTCGCTGTTCAAGATCATGGCCGGGGACGATGCCTGGGCGGATGCGGCCGGCTACCGCTGTATTGGCGACCTGCTCGCGGAGCGATGGAGCGGCGTCGCGGCGATCGACCTCGGTCAAGCGGCGCGCACCGGCATGCTCGATGTGGACAGAGGGGAGTGGAGCGCGGAGATCCTGGCTGCGGCCGCTGCCACAGCGCCATGGGTGCAGGCAGAGCGTTTGCCCATTCCAGTCGCATCCGGCAACGTCATCGGTGTCGTACGCGCGGAGGCTGCCGATGCACTCGGCGTCGAGCCCGGCACATCGCTGGTGGCGGGGACGCACGATCAGGCTGCAGCCTTCCTGGGCGCGGGAGGCGAGCCCGGCGTGCGTTCGGTGATAGCGCTCGGCTCCAGCGATTGCCTGACCGTCGGCTCACGCGTGCGTCCCCAGGGTCTCGGCGCCACCGGGTTCGCGAGCTACCGCGTCGACGAGGAGCTATGGGTGACCCTTGCCGGTACGGCGGCCGGCGGATGGGCGCTCGAATGGCTCGCCGGACTGTTGAACCGTGACGTCGCCGATGTGTTCGGGGAACTTGCGGACGCGCCTCCCGCCCTTCTCATGCTGCCCTACCTCGCCGGCTCAGGAACACTCGACAACGATCCCTCCGCCCGGGGCACGATCCACGGACTGACCCTCGACACGACGGTGCCGGAACTGGCCCGGGCCGTCGTCGAGGCCGCAGGGTTTGAGTTCCACAAGATCATCGCTGCGTTCCGCGCGTACGGAGTCGAAATCTCCGCCCTGCATGTCACCGGCGCCGGCGCGGAGAATGCACATGCGCTCGCCGCCCGTGCGGCGGCCGCCCGCGCGTCGC
>NZ_JBLVOB010000003.1:15126-28795 GCF_053543555.1 Microbacterium xerophyticum
CGACGCCGTTGCGACTCGAGCCCGCCGGCGCCACGCCCGTCGCCGACGACGCCTTCGCCGGCTGGTACGCCGATCAACGCGCCGCTTACGTCGCGCTCTACGAGGCGACACGCTGCCTCAACCCGCACCTAACTACACGACCCCAGCCACACCAGAAGGAGAACATGACATGACCGAGACCACTCTGCAGGTCGGCTTCGACATCGCCGCCGCGAAAAAGGAGATACTCGATTACTGCCTGCGCTCGATGGAGTACGGACTCAACTTCAACACGCAGGGCAATATCAGCATCCGCGTGCCAGGGGTCGAGGACCGCTTCCTCATCACGCCCACCGATCTCGAGTACGACAGGATGACCCCCGAAGACATCGTCCTGGTCAACGGCGACAGCGAATTGATCGAGGGGCGTCTCGGGCCGTCGAGTGAGGTCACAGTGCACATGGCCGTGTACAAGCGACGCCCCGATGTGAATGCGATCGTGCATTCAGAGCCCATCTACTCCAATGTCTGGGGTGTCGTGGGCTCCCCGATTCTCGGCACGCTGGTCAACATGGTGATCTACACCAAAGGCGCCGTGCCGATCATGCCGTTCGAGCTCAGCAACAACACCGAATTCGGTGAACACATGTGCGACGCGATGGGTGATCTGAATGCGGTCGTCTGGGCGAACCACGGTCTGCTCACCGTCGGCCCGAATCTGCGCGATGCCTTCAAGACGAGCGTGGCCGTGGAGTCTGCCGCGAAGGTGCAGGCCTATGCCCGCGCGCTCACAGACACCCCGATCGTGCTCGATTACGACACCCTCGGCATCACCGAGTCGCTCTGAGGCTCGGGATGACACTTCAGACGCTGCGGGCCGCGCTCGCCGAAGCCGAATCGGGTGCGTACGCCGTCGGCGCCTTCAACGTATCGAGCATTGATCAGGCCATCGCGGTGCTCGATGCGGCTGCGGCAGAGCGCTCGCCGGTGATCTTGCAGTCGATCGCCGGCATGTCGGCCTACGACGACGAGTCGCGCTGGTGGACCCGTCTGCGCGGTCTGGTCGAGGACTACACCGAGGTGCCGGTCGTGCTGCACCTCGATCACGGCCGTACCTACGATGATTGCGTGCGGGCCATCGACCACGGATTCACGAGCGTCATGATCGACGCGTCGCGCGCCACCGATACGGACGAACCGGCATCGTTCGACGAGAACGTGGCAGCTACCCGACGAGTCGTTGACACGGCAACTCCGGCCGGCGTGAGCGTGGAGGGCGAACTCGGCACCATTGGCGGCGCGGAGGCGGGCGTCGGCGGCATCGTCGAGGAGATCGTCTTCGCCGACCCGGATCAGGCGGTGGAATTCGTGGCACAGACGGCGGTGGATGCCCTCGCCGTGGCCGTCGGTACCAGCCACGGCTCGGTCAAGTTCACGGATGCCGCCGGCGGACAGCGCCTGCGACTCGAGCTCATCGCCGAGATCAAGAGCCGCTTGCCCAAGACGTTCCTCGTCTTGCATGGCTCGTCCTCGGTGCCGGCGGATGCCGTATCCGTGATCAACGCGCACGGTGGTGAGGTTCGTCCGTCCTACGGAATCACTCCAGTACAGAAAACGCAGGGCGTCGCGGCCGGCATCCGCAAGATCAATCAGGGCACCGACTCGCACCTCGCCTGGAGCGCGGAGCTGCGGCGCTTCCTGCAGGAGAACCCGGCAGTGGTGGAGCCGAGCGAGCAGCTTCGCCCGGCGATCCGCGGATTTCGCGAGATGGTCGCGCGGCGCATGCGCGAGTTCGGCTCGGCCGGCCGAGCGTGACCCCGAATTCTTGGGCGCCGCTGCGGCGTCAGGCGAGCTCGATCGTCAGACCGGCCTCTCGAAGCGCCTCCAGTTCGACCGGAGGCGCTTCGACGCCGGTCACGAGCATGTCGATCCGTTGCAGTGGCGCGACTTGGATCACCTGACTTTTCCCGATCTTCGAGCTGTCGGCGACGACGATCGCTCGCGCAGCCGAGTCGAGGTATCGCCTCTTCATCGTCACTTCCGGGAGGCTCGAGTTCGTGAAGCCGCGCGACGAGACTCCGTTGCAGCCGATGAAGCAGATATCGCTGTGCACGGAGCCGATGAACATATCGCCCAACGGATCGATGAGCGAACGCTGCTTGTAATTGACGGTGCCGCCAGTGACCACGACGGTGATGTGGTGCGGCTCGGCGACGCCGAGCTCGAGTGCGATCGTGAGGGAGTTCGTGAAGACGACGACACCCCGCAGGTCCTCACGAGCACGGAGCGCTCGAGCGATCGCGAGGGTGGTGGTGCCCGCATCGAGAAGGATAGCCATCTCACTGTCGACGAGCGCTGCTGCAGCATTGCCGATGCGTCGTTTCTCGGTGACTGCTCGCGCGAGCGCTCGTTCATAATCCGGCGACTGCGCGGTCGATTTGATGCCTGAGATGGCGCCGCCATGCACGCGCTGGATCACGTTCTCTTCCGCAAGCAGATCCAGATCGCTGCGTACCGTCACCTCGGAGACGCTGAGCGTTCGGCTCAATTCCTGCACGCGGGCGAAGCCTTGGCGCTCGATGATCGACACGATCTGTTCGCGTCGAACCGTCGCTGGTACGGACTGCGACCACTCAGGCATGGTGCTCAGCGTAGCCGCGTCTGACGAGGGTCGCGTTCGACAGCCGTCCTGCGCCGCGCGTGGGCGTTCCAACGACGAGATACTGTTCTTCAGTCCGATGGGCATGAAGAACGGGAGGAGGCGAGCATGACCACGATCTATGACGTAGCGAAGAAGGCGGGGGTCTCGCCGGCGACCGTGTCGCGCGTGTTCAACGGCACGAACGTGTCTGCTGCGAAGGTGACCGCCGTTCGCGAGGCGGCCGAGCTGCTGAAGTTCACTCCCAACCGCACCGCACGCTCCCTGCGACTGCAGAGTTCGGAAGTCATCGCGCTCGTGATCCCCGACATCGAGAACCCCTACTTCACGGAGATGGCACGGGGCGTGGAGGACGCCGCCTCGGAGGCGGGGTACTCGGTTGTGCTGTGCAACTCCGACTCCCAGACCGACAAGGAATCGACGTACCTGAACATCGCCGTCGCAGAGCACATGTCGGGGGTCATCATCGCTCCGGCATCCGAGACGACGGATCTGACTCCCGTCCTCTCGACGGGGCGTCCCGTCGTCGTCGTCGACCGCGGCACGGGGCATGACGTCGACGAGGTCGTGATGGCGAACCGGGTCGCAGGTGTCGCTGCCACTCGCGCGCTGATCGATGCAGGCTACCGGCGCATCGCCTACATCGGAGGGCCGGAGCACATCGACACCGCCGTGGAGCGTGCGGAGGGGTGGAGATCGGTCGTCACGGCGTCGGCTCCTGCACTCGACACCCTCGCGTTGGAGCGGTTCGCGACGTTCCGGGTCGACGGAGGGCGCGCAGCCATGCAGGAGCTGCTGTCGATGGACGACCCGCCGGATGCCGTCGTCGCCGGTAACAACCTGATCGGCGTCGGTGCGATCCAGGTGCTCACCGAGCGCGGACTCACACCGCCCGAGGTCGGTGTCGCCGTGATCGGCTCGCTGCCGTTCACGACGCTGTCGCCGACCGCGGTCACGGTCGTACGACTGCCGGCTCGGCACATGGGGATGACCGCCGCCAACATGCTGCTCGAACGCATCAGGGGCGACCGGCAGCCGGCCCGCACTGTCGTGCTGCGCAACGAAGTGCAGGTGGCGAGCGCCCTGCGCTGAGCGCCCGCAACGGCGCCGTTCCGCCTTGCGGAGCCCTGCCGCTGTTGATTCATGAAATCGATTTCGCGTAAAGTTGAAGAACCGACGTGTTCAAGGAGGACCGCCATGCACTGCACCCTCGGTGTCGACGTCGGCACGTCGAGCACGAAGGGCGTTCTCGTCGCGGCAGACGGCTCGATCGTGGCATCGGCCACACGCTCCCACGACGTCGATCGCCCGCACACCGGCTGGGTCGAGATGGACGCGAACATCTGGTGGGACGAGTTCGTCAGCATCGCAGATGAGCTGATCTCGGCGCATCCGGATGCGGAGATCACCGCCGTCGGCGTGAGCGGGATGGGCCCGTGCGTGCTGCTCGCGGACGCGGACGACGAACCGGTGCGGCCGGCGATCCTCTACGGCGTCGACACGCGCTCCGGTGCCCAGATCGCACGTATGACGGAAGAGCTCGGCATCGACGAGATCACGCGCGTCGGCGGATCGACTCTGACCTCGCAGGCAGGAGGCGCGAAGATCGCCTGGATCTCGGACGAGGAGCCAGACGCATGGGCCACGGCCCGTCGCTTCTTCATGCCGGCTTCCTGGCTCGCTCGCAAGCTCACCGGCGCCTACGTGCTCGACCACCAGTCGGCGAGCCAGACGTCACCGCTGTACGACATCGAGAACGAGACCTGGTACGACCCGTGGTGGCAGCGGTACGCCGGCACGATCGAGCAACCCCGGCTCGCCTGGGCGGGTGACATCGCCGGTGAGGTAACGGATGCGGCATCCGCGATCACCGGAATCCCGGCGGGCACGCCGGTCATCACGGGCACGATCGACGCGTGGACCGAGGCGGTCAGCGTGGGGGCCCATGAGACCGGCGACCTCATGCTCATGTACGGCACCACGATGTTCATGGTCTTCACGAACACCGTCGCGACGGGCGGACAGACCCTGCGCACACCGTCGATGTGGACCACTGCCGGCGCGTTCCCCGGCACCCGGAACCTGGCCGGTGGCCTCTCCACGTCCGGTGCGCTCACGGCATGGCTCAAGGATCTCACCGGATCCGACTACCGGGAGCTGCTCGCAGAGGCCGCGATCTCGGGCCCGGGCGCAAGAGGACTGCTGATGCTGCCCTACTTCGCGGGGGAGCGCACGCCGATCCAGGACCCCGACGCGCGCGGGGTGGTCGCAGGCCTCACGCTCGAACACGGCCGCGGCGACCTGTACCGCGCCGCACTCGAGGCCACCGCGCTGGGGGTGCGTCACAACGTCGAAACGATGCGCGCAGCCGGTGCTGACATCACCCGCATCGTCGCCGTCGGCGGCGGAACGCAGGGGCAGCTGTGGCTGCAGGTCATCTCCGATGTGACCGGCCTCGTGCAGGAAGTCCCAGAGACCACGATCGGCGCCAGCTATGGTGCGGCGTTCCTCGCCGCATCCGCGGTCGCGCCGGAGGGTGCGGAGCCGGCGATCACCGACTGGAACCCGATCGCGCAGACCATCACGCCGAATCCCGACACCCGTGCCCTCTATGACACCCTCTTCGATCGCTACGTGCGGCTGTACGAAGGCACGAAGGACGTCGTCCACGAACTCGCCGCCGATCAGCGCGGTGCCTGACCCCAACCCCGGAGGAATCATGACCAGCTACACACTTCCCGCCGCGGCATCCCGCCCGGCATCCGCCCCGAAGACCGCCTACCTGATCACCTCCGGTGACCTGCGAGAGTCGGCCAACACCGCCGGATGGGCGACGCAGGCGGCGCTCGAGGTCAGCGTCACCTCCGTCTTCAACGAGTTCGGCTGGAACGTCATCCGCGCGTTCGACGTCGACCCCGAGACCGGTCACGGCTACATCTCGAGCCAGCGCATGGGCATGGAGGTCTTCAAGAACATCCCGACGGATGCGCCGCTGATCGTCGCGATCGCCAACTGGCAGTACTCGCACCACGTGCTCGCAGGTCTCCGCACGCACGAGGGTCCGATCCTCACGACCGCGAACTTCGCGCCGGATTGGCCCGGCCTGGTCGGACTGCTCGGCCTGAACGCCGGACTCACCAAGATGGGCAAGCCCTACTCGTCGACCTGGTCGGTCGACTTCTCCGACGACTGGTTCAAGGCGACCATCAAGGAGTGGATCGAGACCGGCACGATCACCCACGACTACTCGCACGTGCGAGAGCTGCCGGCGCTGCCGGACAGCCCCGAGAAGCAGCTCGGCGAGGCGCTCGCGGCGCAGCTTCTCGACGAGAAGGCCATCATCGGCGTCTTCGACGAGGGCTGCATGGGCATGTACAACGCCATCTTCGACGATGAGCTGCTCAACCAGACCGGCATCTACAAGGAGCGGCTGTCGCAGTCGGCGCTCTATGCGGAGATGCTTCAGGTGCAGGAGCACGAGGCGGATGCCGCCTACGACTGGCTCATCGATCACGGCATGACGTTCCGCTACGGCGAGGACGGCGCCACCGAGCTCACCCGCGAGCAGGTGCAGTGGCAGATGAAGATGTACATCGCCGCCCTGCGCATCGCTGACGACTTCGGACTGGATGCTGTCGGCATCCAGTACCAGCAGGGGCTGAAGGACCTCGTCCCGGCATCCGACCTCGCCGAAGGCATCCTGAACTCCACCGAGCGTCCTCCGGTGACCTCACGCGACGGCTCCCGCGTGCTGCACGAGGGCCGCGCCTTCCCGCACTTCAACGAGGCCGACGAGGGCGTCGCGGTCGACGCGCTGGTCACCGACCGCGTGTGGCGGGCGATGGGCCTCGTGCCCGACAACACCCTGCACGACGTGCGCTGGGGTGAGGAGTACGACGGTCACTTCGTCTGGGCGTATGAGATCTCCGGCTCGGTGCCGGCCTCGCACCTCGGCGGCTGGGACAAGGCGGAGGGGTGGCGTCAGGGCCACGTCTTCTTCCCCGCGGGCGGCGCGACCCTCAACGGCGTCTCCCAGCCCGGCGAAGTGGTGCTGAGCCGCGTGTTCATCGCCGACGGCATCCTGCAGGCCGACATCTTCCGCGCCTCGGTCGTCGAGCTGCCGGAGGAGGAGACGCAGCGCCGCAAGGCCGCCACGAACGAGGAATGGCCGCTCGCGCACGTCGTGCTGCACGGCGTCTCGCGCGACCAGTTCATGGCCCGTCACAAGGCCAACCACGCCCAGCTCGTGTACGCACCTGATGCCGAGACCGCCGACAAGGCCCTCATCGCGAAGGCGGCGATGTTCGACGGCATGGGCATCAAGGTGAACCTGATCGGCGACGTCACGGTCTGACGCGCTCGCGTCGTTTCCGGCACGAAACGGTAATCGCGGCATGAGAAGGGGCCACCCCAGCGTGACCCCTTCTCATGCCGCACGCGCCGTCTCGCGCTGCAGACGCCTTCTCGCGGGCGAGCGCGCCCGCTCAGGCGGGCAGCAGCCCCGCCACGAGGGCGTCGACGACCTCGTCGGTCGGGGTGCCGGGATCGATCGGCGAGGTGAGCCGGTCGAACACCAGCCCCTCGATCGCGTAGTGGAACAGGGCCACTTCTCGGCGACCGCCCGGAAGCCCCGCCGCCTCGTTGAACGCGACGTCGCCGTCGAAGCCCGTGCGCTGCCACTCGCCCAATGATGCGGCGAGCTCGGGGCGACGGGCGGCGTCGAGGCGCAGCTCGTAGAGTGCGAGCGTGACCTCTCTGTTCGTCAGCAGACGGCGCACGATGTCACGGATGTAGTCGGCGAAGAGCTCGCGACTCGGGTGCTCCGCCGCCCTGGCCTCCAGCTCGGCCGATGTCGGTGCCAGCCGGACGCCGATGCGTTCGAAAAGCCCGGTGATCAGGGCCTCTCGACTGCGGAAGTAGGTCGAGGCGGTTCCGACGGGCACGCTCGCCTCGGCGTCTATGGCCCGATGGGTCAGCCCCCGTGATCCCTCGCGTGCCAGCACCGCGATGCCCGCATCGGCGAGGAGCGCTCGCCGCGCCTCGTTCTTCGCCATGCGATGACTCTAGCGCAACCACTGCAACTGTTGTAGTCTCCAATCACTGCACCTGTAGTTATTGGAGAATGATGCGAGAACTCACCTATTACGCCGCCGTGAGCATCGACGGTTTCATCGCCGGCCCTGACGGACAATTCGACCGGTTCCTGTTCGAGGGTGACCATGCCGCCGGCATCGGCGAGAAGTATCAGGGCACAGCGCCGACCGAACTCGCCGAGAGAGCGGGCTTCCCGATCGACGGCGGTCCGTTCGACACCGTGCTCATGGGGTGGAACACCTACGCCGTAGGGCTTCCAGAACTGCCGAGCCCGTATCGGCATTTCCGCCAGATCGTCTTCACGCGCGGGCACGACGCACCGGAAGGCTCAGGTGACGTCGAATTCACCGATCGTGACCCTGTCGAGGTCGTGCGCGAACTCAAGGCCGAGGAGGGCAAGGGGATCTGGCTCTGCGGCGGCGGTGCGCTGGCATCGGTATTGCGCGACGAGATCGACCGCCTGGCGCTCAAGCGCAATCCCGTGCTGTTCGGCGCCGGCATCCCTCTGTTCGAGGGGCGCGACTACGCGCCGGCCGACTTCCGCCCGACCCGCGTCACGCCGTACGAGTCCGGAGTCGTGCTCGCCGAGTACGTGCGCGTCTGAGCCGCGTCGACCGCCCGCTCCTGCGCCGAAGCGAGAAGTCGGCCGGGAGCGGGTAGTGTGGCGACACGATGAGGATGACGCGTCGCCAGCTGCTGATCGGCGCCGGAGCAGGCGCTCTCGGCGTGCTGCTCGTATCCTGCACCCCGGAGCCCGCACCGACGCCCACCCCGACGCGCAGTCCGACACCTCTGCCGACCACGAGGGTGCCGGCTCCCGCCGCGCACATGCGCAGCACTTGGGCGAGCGATCCGTTCTCGCGCGGCGCAGTGAGCTACACGCGCATCGGCGTGCAGTCGGCCACACGCGAGACGCTGGCAGAGCCCATCCAGGGGCGGGTCTACTTCGCGGGCGAGGCGACAGACTCCGACCATCCCGCCACGATGCGAGGCGCCATCCGCTCGGGTGAGAGCGCTGCGATGCGGCTGCGGGCCACCGTCGAGGCGGGGGAGCGCATCGCGGTGATCGGCGCGGGCCTCGCCGGCGCCGCCGTCGCGGCCGACCTCGCCGATCTCGACGTCGAGGTCACGGTCTTCGAGGCACGCGACCGGGTCGGCGGACGCATCCACTCCCAGCTCGAGGACGATTGGCCCCTGCCGGTGCAGCTGGGGGGATGGCTGGTCGGCCCTGACGATGACACCGGGCTCTCCGACACCGTCGAGTTGGCGACCGCCGTATGGCGCTCGGCGGAGGGCGCGATCGAGCCCCCGGGCACCGCGCCGTTGGAAGCGGCGATCGCCGCGGCGCAGGCGTTCCCCGCCGATGTCGCGCTGGCCGAGGCCCTGGAGGAGACGGGTGCGAGCCCAGAGGAACCGGGCCTCGCCGGCCTTCTCGCGTACCTGGCGACCACTGCCGGTGCCGATGCGGACCAGCTCTCGACCTGGTTCCCTCCCGCGCTGCCGCAGAGCGTGCGCGGAGGATTCATCGGGGATCTGGGCGCGTATGTGCAGGAGCAGCTGGCCGACGCGCAGTTGACGTTGTCCTCGCCCGTGACGCGCATCGCCTACGACGACTCCGGCGTCAGCCTGCGACTCGGCACCGGGGAGTCGACGTCGTTCGATCGGGTCGTGGTCACGGTTCCGCTCGGCGTGCTGCAACGCGAGGGCATCGAGTTCGCTCCTCCGCTGCCCTTCACACACCGCGGTGCGTTGAACGCGCTCGGCATGGGGCACGTCGAGACGATCTGGCTGCGCTATGACGAGCCGTTCTGGGATACCGAGGCGACGATCTGGCATGTCGTGGGCGATGGACTGGTCGGCGGTGGCCTGGTGCGGGAGGACGCGGTGCCGGTGCGCACCTGGATCAACCTGCTTCCCGTCACGGGCGAGAACCTCCTGGTGGGCATCGTCGGCGGTGAGGACGCGGAGCGCTTCGCCGAGCTCGAGGAGGAGAGTGCGCTGCTGTCGGCGCTCACGTCCCTCGAGCTGTTCCTGCCTTCCGGCGCGACGGACTGACCCTGCTGATCACCGCGAGCACGGCGGCGATGAGGGCGAAGATCGTCAGAGCGAGCACGCTCGTCACCAGGAATTCTCCGATGCCGCTGACCTGGCGCAGGTCGAGGAAGTAGTACGGGTACCAGCCGATCATCGGTCCCCGCCACATCGTCACCGCACCCCACACCAGCGGGAACAGCAGCGATCCGGGGATGATCCACCACGGCACCGACCTGTGGCCGGGCGTGAGGGTCCACGCGATCGCGGTGAGTGCGGGCAACCAGAAGTGCAGCACCTGATCGGACCACGGCACATCGACCCGGATGCCGCGGAGCCCGGCCTGCCACACGATGAGCGCGAAGGCCAGGCCCGCGGTGATGGTCCACGTCAGCACGAGTGAGAGTGCGACGCTGAACCAGCGAGGATCGTCGTCGCGCCGGAACGCGAGGATGCCGCCGATCACGAGCAGCACGACGAGCGCGCAGTTCGATTCGACAGTGAGGTACGCGAAGAAGTTGCGCCCCGCGATGGTCTGTGAACTCAGTCCCCAGAACAGCCGGTGAACGAGCGCGGTGAGGCACACGGCCGCCGTGACAAGGCGAAGTGCGCCGAACGTCGTTCGTGCCCTCACTGCCGCCAGCCTCCCCTTTCGACGCGGTTCCACGTCATCCGGCGATTCTACGGACGACTGCCCCGGAGTCGAATCCGCGGTCGTCGATATCTGCGCGTCCCCGGCGCGGTCCTGGCCGCTCAGATGCCCAGGATGGCCTTGGCGATGACGAAGTAGATCACGAGCCCGGTGGCGTCGACGAAGGTGGTGATGAACGGATTCGAGAAGACCGCGGGATCCACCCGGATCATTCTGGCGACCAGCGGCATGATCCCCCCGATCGTCGCGGCCACCGCGCACACCGCGATGAGGGTGCACCCGATCACGAGTCCGATCTGCCAGTCGTACACCAGCGCGGTGATCCCGAACCCCAGCAGGCCGAGGAGCACGCCGAGCGACAGGCCCACCCGCAGCTCACGGGTGAGGACGCGCACGATGTCCCTCGGCCGCACCTCGCCGAGCGCGAGCGCCCTGGTCACGGTCGTCGCGGCCTGGTTGCCGGTGTTGCCTCCCGTGCCGATCAGCAGAGGCACGAACAGCGCCAGCACGGTGAGCTGCTCGAGGGTCGCCTCGAAGACCGAGAGGACCTTGACGGTGAGCGTCGCGCCGACGGCGAGCACGAGGAGCCAGACCACCCGAGAGCGGACGATCCGCCGGATCGGCGTCGACAGGTACGGCCGGGTCAACGGCTCCACGCCGCCCTGGCGCGCAGCATCCTCGCTCTCCTCGCGCTTGAGGATGCGCGCGGCGTCATCGATCGTGAAGATGCCGACCAGGCGGTGCTCGCTGTCGACCACTGGCACGGCGAGCAGGCCGAGGTCGGTGCAATCGCGCGCCGCGACCTCGGCGTCCGAGTCGGCGGGCACGGTGTGCGCGTCCTGCATCAGCGAATCGATGAGAGCGTCGTCATCCGCGCTCAACAGGTCCCTGAGGCTGACGACGCCGACGACGCGGCGTGCGTGATCGGTCACCGGAAGCGTGTAGATGGTCTCCGCGTCGGCGAGACGCGCGCGCATGCGCCGCAGCGTATCGGCGGCGGTGAGTCCGGGGTGCGTGGCGACGTACTCCGGGCTCATGCGCCGGCCGATGGAGTCCTGCGAGTAGCCGAGGACGGATGCGGTCAGCTCCCGCTCCCGCGGCGAGAGTCCTCGCAGCAGCCTGGGCGCGACGGATGCCGGCAGCTCATCGAGCAGCCAGACCCGATCGTCCGGATCCATCTCGGCGAACAGCGCCGCGACCTCGGCGTCCTGCAGTCCGCGGACGAGCTCGCCCTGCAGCTCGGGCGACAGTGCTTCGAACGCCTCCACCGCCTGCTGCTTCGGCAGCAACCGGTAGACGACAGCGCAGTCCCGGGGGTTCAGGCGTTCCAGCACCTGCACGATCTGCCAGGTGGGTGCGGGTGAGAGGGCGGCGGATGCCGCGGCGAGATCGCGCCGCGACAGGCTCTGCTCGATCGTGTCGAGAAGGTCAGCGGTGTCGAGGTTCTGGGTGGGGATCTGCTCCGTGGTCATGGAGAGCTTCTTTCGGGCAGGCCGACAGGAAGCGCAGCGGTCGGCGCTGATGATCGTCGGCTGGACGGATGAGTCGAAGCCGGACAACCGCGCGAGAAGTCAGCGCTGCGATGCAGCGAAAGCGGAGTCCGGATGCTGATGGCAACTATCACCACTCATGGGAGTACCACCTCGCTTCCGTCGTCGCAGACCGCTCAGATGCGGTCGAGCCGCAGCGGGACGCTCGTCCGCTGCCTCCGCCAATGTAGTCCATCAGGTTGCAGGATGTCTGCGCACCGTCCTCATGCGCCGCGCAGACGGGGTCTTCTCAGTCGGCGGCGAGGAGGAACGGCCGCGCGGCCGCCAGGAACGCGCGAGGATCGTCGGCCCAGATGCGCACGGAGGTGACCGGATGCTCGCCGCCTCGGGGAGCGAGGCCGGGCAGTCGCACCGCGTAGGGCCGTTCCAGCTCGATCTCGATGTTCGTCTCGTCCTGCATCCGCTCCGCGTACTCCGAACCGGTGATGCGCGGCTGCTTGGGCTCATCGATGCGCCTGCTGATCGCGACGGACGCGATCTCCTCCCAGGGGAGCGCGACGTCGACCTCGAGCCCATTGCGCACCTGGATGCCGTCCGGGCCCACCGCGTGCGGACGCAGCAGCATCGCGCAGAGCAGTCCGATCATCCACGTGAGGCCCCAGATGCCGATGATGAGGAACGTGATCCTCACGGCGGGCCAGCGGTGCACGATCAGGTCGATGATCGGCAGTTCGACCGCCGACAGCACGATGAACACGATGAGGATCGTCAGCACAGGGCGGTGGTAGCCGATCCCGGTGCCTCCGCGCGGAACCGCCGGGCGTCTGGCGATCGCCCGCCCGATGCTCGCATAGATGCGCAGCTCTGCGAGCAGCGCGCGGTGCGCGAGGGAGAGGAATCGTCGCCACACGGACGGGGACGCGATGTCGATCGTCGTGCTGCTCATTTCGCGCTCTCGGCTTCGGCGACGAGTGCCGCCAGGTGATCTGCCAGCGCGGCGACTCCGCGCTGGACGGCGTCACGGTCTTCGGGCGCGATCGCGGCCGTCAGCGTGTCGTTGAGCTCGACGTGCTCCTGCTGCATGCGCGCCATGGTCGTGACGGCGTCGGGGGTGAGTTCGACGAGCACGGCCCGGCGATCCGTCGGGTGGGGAGTCCGGCGCACGTGGCCGGATTGCTCCAACCCGTCGACGAGGCCGGTGATGTTGCGGGGGCTCACGTCGCACAGCTTCGCGAGCGCCTGCTGCGTCGACGGGCCGGCATGCTGCAGCACCCAGAGCAGGTGCACACGCGAGGTCGTCAATCCGGTGCCCTCGAACGCGCGCGCCATGTCCTTCTGGAACAGATCGGCGATCTGCAGCAGGCGGTCGAGAAGCAGCGGGTTCATGATAGTGATGCTACTACATCATTACCATGCTTCACTAATTAAGATCAGGCGGGATCGATCCGCAGGACGTCTCGCGCCTCGCCGCCCTCCAGATCGTCGGCGATGCGGATGCTGCGCGCGAGGTCGTCCAGCGCGGGAATCAGCGTGCCGAACGTCTCACGGGATCCGCCCACGGCGGTCAACGTGACCAGATGCGTTCCGGTGTCCCAGGTGTATGTGGCGAACGGAGGGGAGGTGGGCTGTTCGGGGAAGGACATCACCAGCTTCTCCCCGACTCCGAGCCGGGAGGGGAACGACTCGGTGTCGTCGTACTCCATCGGCATCATGGCCCTGGCCGTGCGCACGTCGTTCGTCAACTCCTGCGTCGTCGCCATGGCG
>NZ_JBLVOB010000003.1:28854-66565 GCF_053543555.1 Microbacterium xerophyticum
CCCCCCCGAGCTCCGGCTCCGCCTTCCACGTCCACACCAGCACGCGGCCATCCGCGCGCTTCATCATCGCGGGGGCGAGTTGGCTGATCGCCCACGCTCCGATGCGAGTGCCCCGAGCGGGGGTGCCACCGCCAGCCTGCACGGCGTTGCCCATCAGCATCCGCAGTGCGGCCTTGCGGTGCCGACGCCCCTTCCACCCGAACGACTCGGTGACGGGGATCCAGAGCTGCGGGTCTGCGGAGCTGGCGATGCGCATGTCACCACGCTAGAGGATGAGCCTGCGTGAGGGCCTGACTGCGGCTGGCCTCCCGGGTGCCCGCAGGCCGCTCGGGTAGAGTTGCCAGCGCCCTGAACCAGGGCCATCCCCCGACGCGTACCGTAAGGCTGCCATCCGTGACCTCCTCTGACGCTCCGATCGACAAGGTCGTTCCGTCGAGCGCCCCCGAGCCCGCCTCCGCTCCCAGCGATCGTCCGCTGCGCATCCTGATCGGATGCGACACCTTCGCTCCCGACATCAACGGCGCCGCCCGCTTCGCCGAACGGCTGGCGGCGGGGCTCGTACAGCGCGGTCACGACGTGCATGTCGTCGCGCCGAACAGGAAGTACCGTCGGGCGGAGCCGCAGACCGAGGTGATCGAGGGCGAGCCGATGACGCTTCACCGTCTGCCGTCAGTGCGCTGGGCGCCGCACGACTGGTTGCGGTTCGTGTGGCCGTGGCGCGCCAAGCACTACGCCAGAAAGGTGCTCGACCGCGTGCAGCCCGACGTCGTGCACATCCAGTCGCACATCGTGATCGGCCGCGGCCTCTCGCGCATCGCCGCGCAGCGCGGCATCCCGATCATCGCGACCAACCACGTGATGGCCGAGAACATCCTCGATCACACAGCGCTTCCCGAGTTCATCAACCGCCGGGTCATCGACTTCGCGTGGGACGACGCGGAGCGCACGCTCAAGCTCACCAGGGCGGTCACGACGCCGACGCGTCGGGCGGCGGACTTCCTGGAGAAGACGATCGACATCGAAGGCGTCATCCCGATCAGCTGCGGGATCGACCGCACGCAGTACACGCCGGTCGTCGCCCCGCGGGAGAAGAACCGCATCATCTTCGTCGGGCGCCTCACCGCCGAGAAGCAGATCGAAGTCATCCTGCAGGCGATGACGAAGCTCGACCCCGCGCTCGAGACGACGTTCGACATCGTCGGCGGCGGGGATCAGCGCAAGAATCTCGAGCGACTCGCCGGCGAGCTCGGTCTGTCGGACCGGGTCACCTTCCACGGTCGCACCACCGACGCGGAGCTGCGTGCCCTGCTCTCGCGCGCGAGTCTGTTCGTGATCGCGTCGATCGCCGAGCTGCAGTCGATCGCGACCATGGAGGCGATGGCGTCGGCCCTGCCGATCGTCGCCGCGAATGCCGTCGCCCTGCCGCACCTCGTGCACGACGGTGAGAACGGCTACCTGTTCGAACCGGGCGACGCCGACGACCTCGCCGCACGTCTCACGGATGTGCTGACGGCGGAGCCCGCCGAGTACGAGCGGATGCAGCAGGCATCGCTGGACGGTGTCCTCGTGCACGACATCAACCGCACGCTCGACACCTTCGAGGCGCTCTACCGCGACGAACCACTGCCGGCGTAACCATGCACATCGTCTTCTTCGGCGATCAGCACCTCGCTTCGCTCGGCGGTGCGCAGGTGTCGATGCGGCTGCAGAAGCAGTACCTCGAGCTCGCAGGGCACACCGTGACCGTGGTCGCACCGAAGATGCACAACGGCAGCGTCTTCGGGTGGCCGAACCCCTTCGACCTCCCCTCCATACCGATCACGGTCGACCGCGAGTACTCGATGTCGTGGCCCGGCCGGCGCACCGATCGCTTCCTCGATCGGGCGTTCGTCTCACGCCCGCCGGTCGACCTCGTGCACGTGCAGGCTGATTTCTGGGGTGCGTTCATCGGCCATCGGTTCGCCCATCGCCACGGCATCCCTGTGGTGCACACCATGCACAACCGTGTCGACGTCGGCATGGCCGCCGTCACCCCGCTGCACAGGCCGGCGCTGGCGGTGCTCAACCTGTGGCGACGCGCGGCGATGCGAGGGATCGGCCGGACGGTCGACGGCCTGGACGGATGGGCGTTCCTGCGCGGCATCGCGCAAGGATCGGCCGCGGTCACGGCGCCGTCGGGGCACTTCGCTCGACGCCTCGAGGAGCACGGCGTCTTCGAGCGGGTGGACGTGGTGTGGAACGGCATCGACGACGAGCTGCTCGCACGGACGCTCGCGGCGCGCGACACCACGGCTGGCGTGGCGGCTCGCATCTCGGATGATGCCTCGAGCCCTCGGCGCCCACGGTTCGTATGGCTCGGGCGGATGAGCCCGGAGAAGAGGCTGCTGCCTTTCCTCGAGGCCGTTGTCGAGTCACGCGTGGATGCGGACATCGAGGTGATCGGCGGAGGCGGACAGCTGCGCGCCGCCGAGAAGATCGCCCGAGGTCACGACGGCATCCGATTCGCCGGGCGCCTCTCGTATCCCGACACCCTGGCGAGGATCGCTGCGGCGGATGCGGTCGTGCAGACCTCGATCGGTTTCGAGACGCAGGGCATGACGCCGTTCGAAGCGGCGACGCTGGGCACGCCGACTGTCGTCAGCGATCCGGACATCGCCGCTGAACTGCGTGGTGGCCTCTGGGTCGTGCCGGACGCCTCCGTCACGGCGCTCGCGGACACGCTGCAGCGCGCGGCATCCGACATCGTGGCCGGCGACGCGCCGACGCCCGATCCGGATGTTGCAGCGGCATTCCGCCAGTCGTCGCGGACGACCGCGATGATCGAGGTCTACGAACGCGTGCTCGCGCGGCAGTGAGGGCGCACCCTCGCGTCAGAAGTAGAAGATCGAGCTGACCGCGTTGAGGATGAAGGCGAATCCGGCGCCGATGACGCCGGCTCCGCCGAGCCCGGTGGCGATGCCAGCGAGCCCGTGAGGGGCGCCGACCCGACGGAGTCCGACGATGCCGAAGATGAGCGCTGCCAGTGAGGCGAGGAAGGCGACCACCGAGAAGCCCCCGCTGACGAGACCGATCAGTGCGTAGTCCGCCGAGCGGATCATGATCTGGACGATCACGTTCGACAGCAGGCCGACGGCGAGTCCGATGAGGCCGATGATGAATCCGATCCGTCCCGGGGCGTTGGACGAGGCCGGAGAGGACGCGCCGGCATGACCGGGCTGTGCGTACTGCGTCTGCCCGTACTGCGCCTGGGCGTACTGGGGCTGCGTGTACTGGGGCTGCGCCTGATGGGGCTGCGCCTGCTGCTGCGGTGCGCCGCCGCCCTGGTAGTACTGATGCGCTGTCGGGGCCGGCTGCGCCGGCTGCGGAGGATAGGTCGGCTGAGGCGGCTGACCCGCGTTCGAGGCGTACGGCGGAACCGGGCTCTGCTGCGGATCGCTCATGCCGTTGAGCATATCCGCGGCTCGCGCTTCAGCGGTAGATCGGCGCCGATTCCGCGTTCCGTGCGGTGTCGCGCTCCGCGACGCGCGTCCAATCCGTCGCGATAGGCCGGAAGCCGTCGCGGCCCAGTTCGACGAGCGTCGCGATGACGCCGGCGAGGGCGAGCGTTGCGAGAAGGATGATGATGACCATGGCAGAAATGCTATGCATGGCGTTTTCTTGCCACGAGTGGCAGAATCGACATAGATCATCGGATAACTGCCAACCTGGTGATCGCCAGTGATCGACCGGAAGGACGCCATGAAGACCGTCGCATGCATCGTTCAGGACGGGTTCGCCCCCTTCGAGTTCGGGGTCGCCTGTGAGGCATTCGGCCTCGACCGCTCGGATGACGGGGTGCCGAACTTCGACTTCCGCGTCGTCACCGCCGACCCCGGCGAAGTGGCCTCGAAGATCGGCTTCTCGATCAACGTCGAACACGACCTCTCGTTCGCCTACGAGGCCGATCTCGTGGTGGTCTCACCGATCCCGCGCAGATGGTGGGGAGCCACCGATCCCCGCGTCCTCGATGTCGTACGCGACGCCGAGGCCAGGGGCGCCTGGCTGCTCAGCATCTGCAGCGGGTCGTTCATCCTCGCGCAGGCGGGCGTGCTCGACGGACGCCGCGCGACGACGCACTGGATGTACGCGCATGAGATGACGGCGATGTTCCCGCAGATCGACGTCGATCCCGACGTCCTTTTCGTTCAGGACGGCCGGATCATCACGAGCGCAGGCACCGCTGCCGGTCTCGACGCCTGCCTGTACCTCCTCCGGCAGGAGATCGGCGCGGAGCTCACGAACCGCGTCGCTCGCCGCATGGTCGTACCGCCGCAGCGCGACGGTGGGCAGGCGCAGTACATCGACCGGCCGCTGCCGGCCGCGCAGACCGACTCGCTCGTCGCGGTCACGGACTGGGCCGTCGAGAATCTCCGCGAGGAGCTGACCGTGGATCAGCTCGCCTCACGCGCGCACATGTCGCCGCGCACCTTCGCCAGGCGTTTCAAGGCCGAGCATGGCGCGACGCCGGCGGCATGGCTGGCCAGGCAGCGCATCATCCACGCGCAGCGACTGCTGGAGCGCTCAGATCTGGGGCTCGACGCGATCGCCATGGAGTGCGGCTTCGGTTCTGCCGCGGTACTGCGGCAGAACTTCGCGCGGGTGCTGGCGACGACGCCGACGGCCTACCGCGCGAAGTTCGCATCGGTCGAGGAGTCTGCCGCCTGATGCGCTCAGTGCTCGGCGAGCGACCAGTGTCCTGGTGCGGGCAGGGTCGTCTGACGCACGTCGAGTGACGCGTGGCCGACGGCCGCGACGCAGTACAGCAGCGACTGCGTCGGGTATCCGTGCGGGCGGTTGTCGCGGATGATGGCCGCGTCATCGGTGGGGTCGAGAGCAGTGGATGCGGCGAGCAGCTCGATCCATTCGTGATCCCATCGGTCAGTGGTCGCCGCATGGGCTCTGAACTCCGGCAGCCACCTGGCGATCCGGGCCGTGGCGGGATCGTCGAGACCGTCGTGCGCGATCATGTGCACGCCGGTCGGAACGGGGGTCTCGGTCAGATCCGCGCCGTCCCACGACAGAACGCGCGCGGCATCCGGTCCGACCTCCAGCAGATTGAAGCCGTGCATCGGAAGCGGAGCGATCGGCGATCGACCGGCGACCGACTCGAGGGCCAGGCTGCCCCGGCTGGCCACCTGATCCTCCGGCAGATCGAGCACGTCGGCCCGGTTGAGCAGCACAGCGAGGCGCCGACTGCTCCGGTCCGCCGCGAGCCAGGCGCCGCCCGCACGGCGATCACGGATGCCGGTCACCCCTGGATACTGCTCGGGCCACCACTCTCCGAGGGAGTCCCAGGCGCGCTGCGGATCCTCATCGCGGACAGCGAGAACTCTCGACCCTCCCGGCTCGGCGACATCGATCACGACGGTGCACACGGAGCCCAGTCTAGGTCTGGCCGCACAGAGGGTACGCGCACCCGACGGGTCAGATCGTGATCACGATCTTGCCGCGGACGCCCCCGTCCTCCAGGGCGCGATGGGCGCCGGCGATGTCGGACAGGGGGAACACGCGGTCGACCTGCGGACGGATCGCACCTGACGAGACCCATCGGCCCAGCTCGGTGAACAGCGGTGTCCGCGGATCGCCGCTGAAGAAGCGCGTCCACCGCGTGCGACGCAGCGAGTTCGCGGCGGTGTACCCGAGCGACCGAAAGGGGTGCGTGAGATCGAACGCGATGGCGACCATGCGACCGCCGGGAGCGAGCAGGCGGCGGAATGCGGGCAGATCGGTGCCGACGGTGTCGAGCACGACGTCGAACTGCCCGAGTTCGCCGGGAAGGCGGTAGTCGATCGCCTCATCCGCTCCCAGTTCCCGCACGAGATCGAGGTTGCGCGCGCTCGCCAATCCGGTCACGTGCGCGCCCATCGCCTTGCCGAGCTGGACGGCGACGTATCCGACCCCGCCCGTCGCGCCGCGCACCAGAAGGCGCTCGCCGGGGGCCAGCGCGGCCTTGTCGCGGAGCGCGGTGATCGCGGTCGTACCGGCAGGCAGCGCGGCGGCCTGCACGGCATCCAGACCTTCCGGCACCAGGCCGAGGCGATCGGGTCGGACTGCCGCGTACTCCGCCGCGGTGGCCAGCGGCATCCCTCCGATGCCCCAGACCAGGTCGCCGACCGAGAAGCGGGAGGCGCCGGGGTCGACCACCTCGCCGACCAGGTCGAGACCGACCTGCTTGGGGAACCGATTGCCGCTGAACGGACGGAGGCGTCCTGCGCGCATCGCCAGTTCGCCGCCGTTGACCGACAGCGCACGCACTCGGACCAGGACGTGCCCCGGCTTCACGCGGGGCAGCGGCCCTGTCACTTCGCGGAGCACGTCCGCGGATCCGTAGCGGTCGTAGCTGGCCATGCGCATGGTCTCTGAGGTCATTCCTCCTGTCTAACATCCGAAACGGAACGACCACTCCGTTTCGTTTAAAGTGAGAGCATGACGACGAAATCGACTCGGTTGCGGACGGATGCCGCCGCGAATCGCTCGCAACTGCTCGACGTCGCGCGGCAGACCTTCAGAGAGGACGGTCTGGGTGTGTCGATGAGCGAGATCGCGCGCCGCGCGCGCCTCGGTGTCGCCACGTTGTATCGGCATTTCCCATCGAAGGGCGATCTCGTCGCCGAGGCGTTCGCCGACCCGATGGGGGAGTGCGCGGACATGCTCGACGATGCGCTCGCCGATCCCGACCCCTGGCACGCGTTCTCCCGTGTCATCGAAGAGGTGTGCGAGATGCAGGCGCACGACAGGGGATTCTCGGCCGCGCTCGTGTCGGCGCTTCCTGGAACGTCGGACTTCGGTGCGCTTCGGGAGCATGCCGAGACGACCTTCGCCGAGCTGGCCCGCCGTGCGAAGGCATCCGGTGATCTCAGAGACGACTTCTCGACGTCGGATCTGATGCTGATCCTGCTGGCGAACTCCGGGGTGCGTGCCGGTGCGGGAGACGCCGCGCCGGCCGCATCCCGTCGGCTCACCGGCTATCTGCTGCAGTCCTTCCGCGCGAGCGCGGAGGACGTTCCCCTCCCGCCGCAGGTGCCGCTCCCGCTCGACGTGTCGGCACTCTGAGTGGCTACCGCACGCCCTTCATGAGGCGCAGCACCGGCTTGACCGCGAGCAGCATCGCCACGCCCACCGCCGCTGCGATGAGGCCGAGCACGAGGAAATACGGCACCTCGTTCGCCGGGTCGTAGAACACGGCGAGCTGTCCGGCCAATGCCGTGCCGAGCGACACGGACAGGAAGAACAGGGCGACCATCTGCGTGTGGAACGCCTTCGGCGCGAGCTTCGTCGTCACGGACAACCCGACGGGCGAGAGCAGCAGCTCGGCCACGGTGAAGGCGAACAGGATGCCGATGATCGCGAGCAACGGAGTGGAGTTCTCGCCGCCTCCGGCGAAGGGCAGGAACAGCAGGAACGCGCCACCCATCACGATCGCGCCGAGGCCGAACTTCACCGGCGTCGACGGCTGCCGCGTGCCGAGGCGCGTCCACAGCCAGGCGAAGACGCCGGACAGCACGATGATGAACACCGGGTTGATCGACTGCACCCACGAGACCGGCATCTCCCAGCCGAACAGGTCGCGGTTCAGGCGCTTGTCCGAGTACACGGTGAGCACCGTGAACTGCTGCTGGTACAGCGACCAGAACGCCACCGAGGTCAGGAACAGCGGCACGAACGCCCACACGCGGCTGCGCTCCTCCGAGGTGACCTTGCGGCTGCCGAGGATCACGGCGAAGTACGCGATCGTCGCGGCGATGACCGTGATGATGACCACCAGCGCGAGGTTGTCCGCACGAATCACCCCTGTCAGCACGAGCACGACGATGACGACCACGGCCGCCGCCGCGATGCCGCCGACGAGCGGGTAACCGCGGCGCGGAAGGGGGTTCGAGACCCTCCGGGCCTCATCGGGAAGGCCCCGACGACCGAACGAGTACTGCACGAGACCCGCGATCATCCCGACGGCGGCGAGTCCGAAGCCCCAGTGGAATCCGGCCGTGGACTGCAGCAGCCCCGTGAGGATCGGGCCGAGGAACGCCCCGAGATTGATGCCGAGGTAGAACAGCGAGAAGCCGCCGTCGCGCCGCGTGTCGTCGGCGGAGTAGAGCGTGCCGACGACGGATGTCGCGGTCGCCTTCAGCCCGCCTGATCCGATCGCGACGAGGACCAGGCCGACGCCGACCCCGACGAATCCGGGGAGCAGCGCCAGTGCGAGATGGCCTGCGACGATGACGATCGCGCTGAAGAAGAGCACGCGTTCCGCACCGAGCAGGCGATCGGCGACCCATGCGCCGAGGATCGTGGAGAGGTAGACCGCGCCGCCGTAGGCGCCGACGATGCCCGCGGCCACCGCCTCCGGCATGCCCAACCCGCCCTCGGTGGCCGAGTAGTACAGGTAGATGAGCAGGATGCCCTGCATGCCGTAGAAGCTGAACCGCTCCCACATCTCCACGCCGAAGATGTGCGCGAGCGCGCGCGGGTGGCCGAAGAAGCCCCTGTCCGCGGATCCGGCGTCGGGCGTCGTGGAAGCAGGAGGAGAAGTGCTCATATCCCGTCACGTTACGCCTCCACGCTGCGGCCGTCGATCCACGGCGGGCGACCCGTCCGCCCCGGCAGGGTCGACACAGGGCAGAATCGAAGCATGAACATCGTCGTCGGAGTCACGGGCGGCATCGCCGCGTACAAGACGGTCAATCTGGTGCGACTGCTGATCAAGGCGGGTCACGAAGTGACGGTGATCCCCACGGAGGATGCACTGCGCTTCGTCGGGGCGCCGACGTGGGAGGCGATCAGCCGCAATCCCGTCACGACGAGCGTGCACGATGACGTGGCGAAGGTGCGCCACGTCGCACTGGGGCAGGCGGCGGAGCTGGTGATCGTCGCACCGGCCACCGCGAACACGATCGCGAAGATGACCGCGGGGCTCGCCGACGATCTGCTCGGCACGACGCTGCTGGCGACGACGGCTCCCGTGGCGATCGCGCCCGCGATGCACACCGAGATGTGGCGGCATCCGGCCACCCAGGCCAACATCCAGACGCTGCGCGGGCGCGGGGTCAGCATCCTCGGCCCCGGCGACGGAGAGCTGACCGGCGGTGATTCCGGTCCGGGCCGGATGCTCGAGCCGGAGGAGGTCGTCGATTCGGCCCTCGCACTGCTCGCGCCGCAGGATCTCGCCGGAACCCGCGTGGCCATCTCGGCCGGCGGCACGCGCGAGCCCATCGACCCGGTGCGGTTCCTCGGCAACCGCTCGAGCGGGCGGCAGGGCGTCGCGCTGGCAGCCGAGGCCGCGGCCCGCGGCGCCGACGTCGAGCTGGTCGCCGCGAACATCACCGCCGATGTGCTCGCCGAAGCGCGGCATCCGCGCATCGCGGTGCACTCGGTCGGCACCGCCGCGCAACTGGGCGAGGCGATGACGGATGCCGCGGCATCCGCCCATGTCGTGATCATGGCTGCCGCGGTCGCCGACTACCGGCCCGCCGAGCCGTCGGATCAGAAGCTCACCAAGGAGTCCGGCCTGCTCGACCGCGTCGAACTCGTCGAGAACGCCGACATCGTCGCCGGGCTCGCCGCGTCGCGTCCGCAGGGGCAGACGGTCGTGGCCTTCGCGGCGGAGACGCTGTCGGACGCGGAGCAGCGCCGCGAGCGCGCACGTCGCAAGCGAGAGCGCAAGGGCGTCGACCTGCTCGCGGTGAACCTCGCGGATGCGGAGCACGGCTTCGAGAAGGCCGAGAACGCCATCGAGATCATCGGAGAGGGCGGTGCGGTCATCGCGACGGCCGAGGGCTCCAAGCGCCACGTCGCCCGCGCGCTCTGGGACGCCGTGCAGAAGACGCGCAGTTGAGGTAAAGTTGAGTCATCACCACTCAACTTTGAAGAGGAGCCGTCCAGGAGGACACGATGACCAACCCCGCACAGTCGCAGCAAGACGACCAGCAGTCCGCCCTCGAGCAGTTCGGCATCAACCTGACCGATCGCGCACGTCAGGGAAAGCTCGATCCGGTGATCGGGCGCGACAGCGAGATCAGGCGCGTCAGTCAGGTGCTCACCCGCCGCACGAAGAACAATCCCGTGCTGATCGGTGAACCGGGCGTCGGCAAGACGGCGGTCGTCGAGGGATTGGCGCAGCGGATCGTCGCGGGAGACGTCGCGGAGTCGCTCAAGGACAAAGAGCTCATCACGCTCGACATCTCAGCCCTTGTCGCCGGCGCCATGTACCGCGGCCAGTTCGAGGAGCGCCTGAAGCAGGTTCTCAAGGAGATCACCGAGTCCGACGGCCAGGTCATCACGTTCATCGACGAGCTGCACACGCTCATGGGCGCCGGCGGGGGCGAGGGGTCGGTCGCGGCATCCAACATGCTCAAGCCCATGCTCGCCCGCGGTGAGCTGCGGCTGATCGGCGCGACGACCCTGAACGAGTACCGCGAGTTCATCGAGAAGGATGCCGCGCTCGAGCGCCGCTTCCAGCAGGTCTACGTGGGCGAGCCCACGGTCGAGGACACCATCGCGATCCTCCGAGGACTCAAGGAGCGCTACGAGGCGCACCACAAGGTCGCGATCTCCGACAGTGCGCTCGTCGCCGCCGCATCGCTCTCCAATCGGTACATCCCCTCACGTCAGCTGCCGGACAAGGCGATCGACCTGATCGACGAGGCCGCGTCCCGCCTGCGCATGGAGATCGACTCGGCCCCGGTCGAGATCGATGAGCTGCGCCGCCACGTCGATCGGCTCAAGCTCGAAGAGCTCGCCCTGAAGAAGGAGAAGGACGCCGCCTCGAAGGAGCGCCTCGCGGCCCTGCGCGAAGACCTCGCGGCAGAGCAGTCCCGTCTCGGCGAGTTGCAGGAGCGGTGGGAGCGCGAACGCGCATCGCTGAACAAGGTCGGAGACCTCAAGACCCGACTGGATGCCGCGCGCAGCGACGCCGAACGTGCGCAGCGCGAGGGCAACCTCGAGAAGGCGTCGCGGCTGCTGTACGCCGAGATCCCCGCGCTGGAGCGCGAGCTGATCGCGGCGGAGCAGTCCGAGGAGTCGGAGGACGGCGAAGGCCGCATGGTCAATGAGCAGGTCACGGAGGAGGACATCGCCGGTGTGATCGCGGCGTGGACCGGCATCCCCGTGGGGCGGCTGCTGCAGGGCGAGACCGAGAAGCTGCTGCACCTGGAGTCCGAGCTCGGCAAGCGCCTGATCGGGCAGAAGGACGCCGTGCAGGCGGTGTCGGATGCTGTGCGCCGCTCACGCGCGGGCATCAGCGACCCCGGTCGCCCGACCGGATCGTTCCTGTTCCTCGGCCCGACCGGTGTGGGAAAGACCGAGCTCGCCAAGGCGCTCGCCGAGTTCCTGTTCGACGACGAGCACGCCATGGTGCGCATCGACATGTCGGAGTACGGCGAGAAGCACACCGTCTCGCGGCTCGTCGGTGCCCCTCCGGGCTATGTCGGGTACGAGCAGGGTGGTCAGCTCACCGAGGCCGTCCGCCGCCGCCCGTACAGCGTCGTGCTGCTGGACGAGATCGAGAAGGCGCATCCGGAGGTCTTCGACGTGCTGCTGCAGGTCATGGACGACGGTCGCCTGACCGATGGACAGGGGCGCACGGTCGACTTCTCGAACGTGATCATGATCCTCACCTCGAACCTCGGCTCGCCGATCCTCATCGATCCGACGCTGTCGCTCGACGACAAGCGCGAGGGCGTCATGACGCTCGTGCGTCAGTCGTTCAAGCCCGAGTTCGTGAACCGTCTCGACGACATCGTGATCTTCCAGGCGCTCACGGAGGACGACCTCGCGCAGATCGTGGAACTCGCGATCGATCAGCTGCACACGCGGTTGCGCGAGCGCAGGCTCACCCTCGCGGTCACGCCCGATGCGCGGTCGTGGCTCGCGGAGCGGGGATACGACCCGGTGTACGGGGCGCGTCCGCTGCGCAGGCTCATCACGAACGAGGTGCAGAACAAGCTGGCTACGGCGCTGCTCTCGGGAGGCGTGCGCGACGGGGACACCGTGCGTGTCGATGTCGCGGCGGACGGCTCCGGCCTGGTGCTGACCTCGGCGTAGGCCGCCCCGCCTGGCGATGGTGGCCCGGAGGAGCGACACTCCGGGACGGTAGGGTCGACCGTATGAGGCTCTCCGGTCGGTTCGTCCGTGTCTTCCAATGGATCGCCCCTGTGCTGCTGACGGGGCTCGTGGTGTTCGGGCGCGGTCTGTTCGGCGCACCGATGGGATGGATGACGCTCATCGGCATGTTCGCCGGTCCTGTCGTGGCGATCGCGATGTACATCGCGCCGATCATCGTGCTCTTCGACCGCGATGCGAAGGCGGCCCGCAGCACCAGGGTGTTCTACAACATCGCCAGCGCGGTGACCTGGATCGCGCTGCTCGTGATGATGTTCACGCTCGAAGACGGTGGCGACACGCCTCCGTTCGGCTCTGTGATCTCTACCTGGGGGTGGACGAGCAGCACGGCGTCATCGAACATCTTCGCCGTGGCGCTGATCATCGGGTTCCTCGGATGGGTCGCGACGATCACGACCGCGATCATCGGTGTCGTGCTGTCGCGCACCCCCGGCCGGGTTCCGCTCGCGCCTACTTTCCCGTGAACTCCGCCTTGCGCTTCTGCTGGAACGCCGCGAAGCCCTCGCGGTAGTCGGACGTGTCGCGCAGCGACGATTGGTTCGCGTTCTCCTCCGCGACGGCATCCCACAGCGCGAGGCGCTCGTCGCGCAGCCTGGCGACCAGGCGCTTGCTGGCGAGGAAAGCCTGCGTTGCGCCGGCGGCGGCCGCGGATGCTGCGGCAACGGTCGCCGCGATCACTTCGGCGGCCGGCAGCACCTGTGAGAACAGGCCGGACTGTACGGCTTCGCTGCCGCTCATCAGACGCCCTGTGTAGACGAGGTCGAGCGTCTTGTGCGCGCCGAGGCGCTCGTAGAACAGTGCGTGCCCGCCGGAGTCGAGCGTCGCACCGAGTGCGGCGAACGGCGAGCCGATCTTCGCGGTGTCGGCGACGTACACGACGTCCGTGGCGATCAGCAGACCGAGCCCGACGCCGAGGCACGCGCCGTGCGCTGCTGCGAACGTGGGCGCGGGAAAGACCGACATCTTCTGCAGCAGCGGGGTGACGACGCCCGCCAGGTACCCGGTCACATCATCCGTGGCAGGATCCACATCGGCGATGTCGCGCCCGGCGCAGAACCCGGCACCCTCACCGCGGAGCACGAGAGCGCGCACGCCAGCGGCCTCGGCCGCGTCATACGCGTCGCCGAGCTCCGTCAGTGCCTGCACGTCGAGCGCATTGCGCTTGTGCGGAGCGTTCAGGACCACGTGGGCGACGTCGTCGGTGATGGCCAGGTCGATCATGTTCGCTCCTCGTGTCGGATCAGGCGTCGTAGTCGACGACCACGCTCTTCGTCGTCGGGTGGGACTGGCACGTCAGTACGTATCCGCGTTCGATCTCGTCGGGTTCGAGCGCGTAGTTCTGAGTCATCCGCACCTCACCATCGATCAGCCGCGCGCGGCACGTGCCGCAGACGCCTCCGGCGCACGCGAACGGCACGTCCCCGCGCACGCGCAGCGCCGCATCCAGGATCGCCTCGTTCGCCGCGACCGGCGACTCGACTGTCGATGAGAGGCCGTCGAGGGTGAACTCGATGCGCCGCGTCTCATCGCCCTCGCCGATGACCACAGGGCGTCCCCGGTCGACACGCGGACCGTCGGCATCGCTCGTGAACAGTTCGAAGCGGATGCTGTCATGCGGCACGCCTCGGCCTTCGAGCGCCTCACGGCAGAGCGAGACGAGGTCGAAGGGTCCGCACAGGAACCATTCGGTGACGGTGCTCGGCGGCAGCAGGCCGTCGAGGATCGCGTTCAGCTTGTCGGCGTCGATGCGTCCGGACAGCAGCGGTGCCGTGCGCTGCTCGCGGGAGAGCACGTGGTGCAGGGCGAGGCGTGCGGGGTAGCGGTCCTTGAGGTCGGCGAGGTCGTCGAGGAACATGACGTCCTGGGTGGCACGGTTCGTGTAGACCAGGCTGAACCGCGCGGTCGGCGACGATGCCAGCACGTGCGAGGCGAGCGCCATCATCGGCGTCACGCCTGAGCCCGCCGCGATGCCGGCGATGTGCGCGTGTTCGAGGTCGGGCAGGTTGGTGGTGAACGTGCCCTCCGGACTCATCACCTCGATGCGATCGCCGGGCTTCAGGTTCTCGTGCGCCCAGACCGAGAAGAGCCCGCCGCGGTCGCGTTTGATGCCGACGCTGACCTCGCCGGGGGTCGGCGGGCGGCAGATCGAGTAACTGCGGCGCACCTCGTGGCCGTCGACGTGGGCGCGCAATGCCACGTATTGCCCCGGAAGATAGTCGTATTCGCCGTGCAGCTCGGGTGGGACGGTGAACGTGACCTCGATGCTCTCCGTCGTCAGCGGCCGCACGTCGGAGACGGTGAGCTCGTGGAAGCGCCCCCGGCGACGCGTGGTCGTGGTCACAGCACCCGTCCTCATCACAGCACCTTGAAATGGTCGAAGGGCTCGAGGCAGGCGCGGCACTCGAAGAGCGCCTTGCACGAGGTCGAACCGAAGCGGGCGACCTCACGGGTGTCGAGCGATCCGCAGCGGGGGCACTTGACCGCCAGCTGCAGCCGGATCGGCCCCTGCCCGAGGGCGGCACGCGCGTGCGGCGGGGCGATGCCGTACTCGCGGAGCTTCTGTTTCCCGGCATCCGTCATCCAGTCCGTCGTCCACGCCGGCGACAGAGTGGTGCGCACCTCGACGTCGTCGAAGCCCGCGGCCGTGAGCGCGAGGGTCACGTCGTCGCGCATCGCGTCGAGCGCGGGGCATCCGCTGTACGTGGGCGTGAGCGTGACGATCACGGTGTCGTGATCGATGGTCACGTCTCTCAGCACGCCCAGGTCTTCGATCGTGAGCACGGGGATCTCGGGGTCGGTCACCGTGGCGGCGATCGCCCAGGCGTGCGCGCGGCGCGTGGTCGTCTTCGTCACCATGACGCCCCCGGATGCTGTCTCGCCAGGACCTGCATCTCGGCGAGGAGATGTCCCATGGCGGGGAAGTGCCGACCGCGGCGGCCGCCGCCCGATGACGCGCTCACATCGGGGATGTCGAGTTCGGCCTCGGTGAAGACCGCGGCGATCACCGCGTCGAACCCTGCGCGCAGAGTGGAGGGGCGAGCCGCGATGCCGTCGAGCTCGTCGATCAGAGGTTCGTCGCGGAACAGCTCTGCGACGTACGGCCAGACGTCCCGTACCGCGCGGATCATTCGCCGTCGCGACTCCTCGGTGCCGCCGGCGAGGCGCAGCGTCCACTGCACGGCGTGGTCGCGGTGGTAGTCGACCTCTTTCAGCGCCTTCTCGGCGACGGCGGCGAGCGTCGCGTCCGTTGACGTGCGCAGCGCGGAGTAGAGCTCGAACATGTAGGCGGATGCTGTGAGCTGCCGTGCGATCGTCTGCGCGAAGTCGCCGTTGGGCTGCTCGAAGAGCCACGCGCTGCGGAATTCCGGCTCGTCGCGGAAGTACGCCAGATCGTCTTCGCTGCGGCCGTCGGCGGTGCCTGCATAGTGCAGGAGTGACCGGGCATGACCGAGCAGATCGAGAGCGATGTTGCCGAGCGCGACGTCCTCCTCGAGCTCGGGAGCGTGTGCGATCCATCCGCCGAGCTGCTGCGACAGGATCAGCGCGTCGTCGCCGAGCCAGAGGGCGTACTCGGCCACGGCCGGAGTCGCGGTGGCGTCGGTGTCGCCGGTGAGTTCGGCGGCGAGCTCCACCTCGTCGACCGTGACGTGCGGGAGCGGGCGGGAGGCGGTCACAGGTGCGGCACCCCCTCGGATGCGGTGTAGTACACCGCGTGACGGTAGTTCTTGCCCGCAGGGCTCTCGAAGAACGAGCCCTTGGCGTCGGGGTCGCTCGTGGTGATGGCGTCCGCCGGAACGACCCAGATCGAGGTGCCCTCGCCGCGGCGCGTGTACAGGTCGCGGGCGTTGCGTACCGCGAGCTCGGCGTCGGGGGCGTGCAGCGACCCGGCGTGCACGTGGCTCATGCCACGGTTCGCGCGGACGAACACCTCCCACAGTGGCCAGGTCTCGGATGCGGTCTCGGTGCTGACCATCACGCGGCCTCCTTCGCGTTCCGCTCGGCGTGCTTGCGGGCATACTCCGCAGCGGCCTCGCGCACCCAGGCGCCTTCCTCGTGCGCCTCGCGCCTTGCGCGCAGTCGTTCGGTGTTCATGGGTCCGTTGCCACCGAGCACCTCGAAGAACTCGGTCCAGTCGATCTCGCCGCCGATGTACTGCTGCGTCTCCTCATCGAAGTGCAGCTCAGGATCGGGCAGCGTGACGCCGAGAGCCTCGGCCTGCGGCACGAGCATGCCGATGAACCGCTGGCGCAGCTCGTCGTTCGAGAACCGCTTGATGTTCCATGCCATCGACTGCGCCGAGTTGGGAGAGTCGCCGTCCGGCGGGCCGAACATCATCAGGCTCGGCCAGTACCAGCGGTCTACGGCATCCTGCGCCATCTCGCGCTGCGCATCGGTTCCCTGCATCAGCGACAGCAGGATCTCGAATCCCTGCCGCTGGTGGAACGACTCCTCCTTGCAGATGCGTATCATCGCCCGCCCGTACGGTCCGTAGGACGCCCGGCACAGCGGCACCTGATTGCAGATCGCTGCGCCGTCGACGAGCCACCCGATCGCGCCCATGTCGGCCCAGGTGGGAGTGGGGTAGTTGAAGATCGACGAGTACTTCGCCTTGCCCTCGATGAGCTGCATGGTCATCTCGTCGCGCGTGATGCCGAGCGTCTGCGCGGCCGAGTACAGGTACAGGCCGTGGCCGGCTTCGTCCTGCACCTTCGCCATCAGGATCGCTTTGCGCTTGAGGCTCGGGGCGCGGGTGATCCAGTTGCCCTCCGGCTGCATGCCGATGATCTCGGAGTGGGCGTGCTGCCCGATCTGACGGATCAGCGCGCGGCGGTACGCATCCGGCATCCAGTCGCGGGGTTCGATGCGCGAGTCGGCGGCGATGATCTCGTCGAACCGGCGCTGCTCGGCGGAGACAGCGGCGGGTGTCTCGGCTGCTGCTTCAGCGGTGGTCATCGGGACTCCTTCGTCTTTACTGACCGTACGTTCAGTAATTGTCTCACGTCATCCTGACGTGTGCAAAGCCCCGTCCGACATCTCGTTCTGATCTCATCGTGCTCACCACCGTCGCGGAAACCTCTGCGAGCCATATGATGACCGCTCAGGGGGGGCAGATAGGCCTGCGTCCGCGCACTTTCAGGAGGGGTGATGGTACGAGCGAGGTCGCATGTCTCGAAGACGCTGATGGGGGTACTGGTAGCGGGAGTGCTGCTCGGACTCTCGGCCTGCACGCCTCCCATCTCTCCGGAACCTTCGCCCACCTCTGCGCCGGTATCTCCTACGCCCAGTGCTGAGCCATACGCCGGACCGGTGGTCTTCGTCGGCGATGAGCTGAGTCGTTTCCTGCTGGCATCCGACGAGATCGAGGTACTCCTTCCCGGAGCCTCCGAAGTAAGCGAGTCGGCGCCGTCGCTGAGACAGATCTCAGACGGTGGTGGAGCACTGTTCGTACCGGCCATCTGCGGCGCCCTCTACTTCGAGGATTCCCTCGGCAGTGTCGGCGTTCGCACGATGTCGTGGACCATCGCGGACGCTCCCGAGCACGGCGTCGGTCGGCTCAATGTGCTGCAGTTCGCCGACGAAGCGCAGGCGCAGACGCGAATGGACCAGTTGGTCGCGGCCACCGAGCAGTGCGCCGAGTTCGAGTACGAAGGTATGAGCACCTTCACCGGGGTCGTCCAAGAATCCGGTGAAGGCGTGCGGTCGCTCGCCGGCACGTTGATCAGTGAGAGCCCGCAACCGCAGGGATGGCGTGCCTTCCATGGATTCGCGTCGGTGGGCAACGTGCTGGTCGAGCTTTCGCATCCGTTCACGGGCGACCAGGAATTCGATGCGGCCGCTGTGGCGACCGCGCTCGCCGAACGGTCCGCTGAAGCGCGCGACGCACTGATCGAACAGCTGACACAGACGCCGCCCACTGTCGAGGAGGCGCAGCCGCAAGATGGCAGCACTGTCTGGAGCGACTGGCTCATCACGGCCACCGGAGTCGGTCCGATCTTGCTCGGAGTGACGGTCGAGGACGCCATCGCTGCCGCGCAAGGCGCTCAGGCGGGAGAACTCGAGTACGAGGGCGGGCCGGTGCCGTTGAATTCTCCGGACGGTTCCGCATCCTTGTCGCTCTCTCAGTCCGGCGACGACGGCGTCGTCAACGCGATTCTCGTCGGGTCGGATCGTTCCTGGGAGTCGGGCGGCCTCGACGGCGCGGCTCTCCCGTCTGCGGAGGGCATCCGAGTGGGTGCGCCTGCATCCGACGCGATGGCGTTGTATCCCGAGGGCACGTGGGTGTGGGTGGTCTCGTCGGCGCAGTCGAAGTATGACGTCGCTGATCGCAACGGGCGCCTCATCACCTTCTTCCTGGATGGAGATGGTTCGGACCCGACGACGGCGACGATCGTCGGAATCACCGTCGAAGACGCGACGAAGCGTGAGTCCTTCTCGTTCGAGTGATCTCTCTCATGCGGCGGGGCTGCACGCCGATGATCTCGGAGAGCGCGTGCTGTCCGATGTGCGGGTCAGTGGGAGCGGGAGACGAGCTCCAGGAGCGCCCGGCCGTACGCTTCAGACGGATCGGGATGCTCGAAACGCAGCGTCTCACCGCTGATCTCGATCTCCACCAGGAAGGAATCCTCCAGGCGGACCAAACTCCTGAAGGTGCCGCGCAGAAGGTCGCGCAGTTGATCCTCGCGCGGCAGCCAGACGGCGTCCGCCAGCTCGACCGCATCCAGCGCCCACTCGGTCGTGCCGTTGAACGCGAGGTCGGTGCCGCGCGGCGTCCGACGCGCCTCGATGGTCATCTCGCTGACGGTGAAGACCTCGGCCTCGACTTCGAGCTCGACTTCGTCGGGGAGGTCGAGCAGGAATCGGTCGCCGCTCTGGGGGAGCCATACGAGGCCGGCCAGCCGCAGCGCGACCGCGAGTTCGCGGGTGATCACGTTTTCCACGCTAGACGATGGCCTGTGGCCCGCGGCCTGCTCTGTCGCGTTCGGACACCCAGCCGCTGTGTCGGTCGCCTGAGGCAGAGTGGTGGCATGACCTCTCTGTCTGCCGTCGACACCCGTGCCGCCGCCCTCGCCGCACTGCGCGAACTCGTCGGCCGCCCCGACGCCGACTTCCACGAGGGGCAGTACGAAGCGATCGAAGCGTTGGTCGCCCGGCGTCGGCGGGCGCTCGTCGTGCAGCGGACCGGCTGGGGCAAGTCCGCCGTCTACTTCGTCGCGACCCTCCTGCTGCGCCGGCAGGGCGCCGGGCCCACAGTGCTCGTCTCGCCGCTGCTGGCGCTGATGCGCGACCAGATCGCGGCGGCCGAACGCGCCGGCGTGCGCGCGGTGGCGATCAACTCGACGAACGCGCACGAATGGGGCGACGTGCTCGCACGACTCGACCGCGACGAGGTGGACGTACTGCTCGTGTCGCCGGAGAGGCTGAACAACCCCGCCTTCCGCGAGCAGCAGCTGCCGGCACTCGTGCGACGGATCGGCATGCTCGTGGTCGACGAGGCCCACTGCATCAGCGACTGGGGTCACGACTTCCGCCCCGACTATCGGCGTCTGCGCGACCTCATCACGCAGATGCCGGCAGAGGTGCCAGTGCTCGCCACGACCGCCACGGCGAACAGCCGCGTCGTCGCCGACGTCGAAGAGCAGCTCGGGGTCGCCGCATCAGACGAGGGCGTGCTCACGATCCGCGGCCCGCTCGCCCGTGCATCCCTGCGGCTCGGCGTGCTGCGCCTTCCCGATGCGGCCAGCCGGCTCGCCTGGCTGCTCAGTCACATCGACGACCTCCCAGGATCGGGCATCATCTACACGCTCACCGTCGCCGCGGCCGTCGACACCGCCCGGCTGCTGCGCGAGCGCGGCCACGAGGTGCGCGCGTACACCGGTCAGACCGACACCGACGAGCGCGAGGAGTCGGAGGGCATGCTCAAGCGCAACGAGATGAAGGCGCTCGTCGCGACGAGTGCGCTCGGCATGGGGTTCGACAAGCCAGACCTCGGGTTCGTGCTGCACCTCGGTGCGCCGTCGTCGCCGGTTGCCTACTACCAGCAGGTGGGTCGCGCGGGGCGCGCGAGCGAGAGCGCAGACGTGCTGCTGCTGCCCGGGCCGGAGGACCGAGACATCTGGCACTACTTCGCCACGGCATCCATGCCCGATCAGGAGCGCGCCGAGCGTGTGATCGCCGCTCTCGGCGATGCGCCGATCTCGACTCCTGCGCTCGAGGCGATGGTCGACATCCGTCGCACCCCGCTCGAGCTGCTGCTCAAGGTGCTCGATGTGGACGGCGCGGTGCGACGTGTGCAGGGCGGGTGGATCGCCACCGGCGAGAGCTGGGTCTACGACCGGGACCGTTACGCGCGCATCGCCGCCGAACGCGTCGCCGAGCAGCAGCACATGCTCGACTACGAGCAGACCGACGGATGCCGCATGGAGTTCCTGCAGCGTTCGCTCGATGACGACACGGCCGAGCCGTGCGGGCGGTGCGACAACTGCGTCGGCGCATGGTTCCCCCGCGAGATCGGAGCCGCGGCGACATCCGCGGCATCCGAGTCTCTCGACCGCGTCGGCGTCGCGATCGACCCGCGTCGCGTCTGGCCCACGGGTGCCGACCGACTCGGGGTGCCGGCGAAGGGGCGCATCCCCGCGGGGGAGCAGGCCGGCAGCGGACGAGCGCTGGCTCGACTCACCGACCTCGGCTGGGGCGGCACCCTGTGTACGCTCTTCGCCGCAGGTGCGCCTGATGCGCAGGCGACCCCGCAGGTGCTCGCCGGCTGCGTGCGGGTGCTCGCAGGGTGGGGATGGGACGAGCGGCCCGTCGCCGTCGTCGCGATGCCGTCACGATCGCGTCCGCTGCTCGTCGATTCGCTTGCGCGCGGGATCGCCGAGATCGGCAAGCTGCCCTTCATCGGCGCACTGACCCCGGTCGATGGCGGGCCCACCGGACAGCCGGGTGGCAACAGCGCGTTCCGGCTCGCCGGTCTCTGGGAGCGCTTCAGCGCCGATGGGCTCGAGATCCCCCACGGGCCGCTCCTGCTCGTCGACGACCAGGCCGACAGCCGCTGGACCCTCACCGTCGCCGCCCGCTCGCTCCGGCAGGCGGGGGCGACTGAGGTGCTGCCGTTCGTGCTCGCGCTACGCGGCTGAGCGCTCCTTCTCCACCAGCGTCAGCACGTCGTACGTCGCGACGGTCTCATCGTCCTGGTTGCGGATCACGGCATCCCACCGCACCTCGCCGTATTCATCGGTCTCGCGCGGCGTGATCTGCTTCGCGGTCAGCTCGACGCGGATGCTGTCGCCTGGCGAGACCGGAGTGATGAAGCGCAGATTCTCCAGACCGTAGTTCGCGAGCACAGGGCCAGGCTCCGGGTCGACGAAAAGCCCCGCGGCCCACGACACGAGCAGGTACCCGTGCGCGACGCGTCCAGGGAAGAACGGGTTCGCGGCGGCGGCCTGCTCATCCATGTGCGCGTAGAAGGTGTCGCCGGTGAAGTGCGCGAACGTCTCGATATCGTCCAGCGTCACCTCGCGGGACGCCGAGGCGATGTGATCGCCGATCCGCAGCTCAGCGAGCGACTTGCGGAACGGATGCGCCCCGTCCGAGCGCGCTGCGGCGCCGGCGTGCCATACGCCCGTCAACGCCGTGAGCATGTCGGGAGAGCCCTGCACGGCCGTGCGCTGCATGTGATGCAGCACCGCACGGATGCCGCCGAGCTCCTCACCGCCGCCCGCGCGGCCGGGGCCGCCGTGCACGAGACCGGGCATCGGCGAGCCGTGACCGGTGGACGAGCGCGCGTCGTCGCGGTCGAGGAACAGAACTCGTCCGTTCGAGGCGGCGATGCCCGTCATCAGTTCCGCCGCGAACACCGGATCGTGCGTGGCGACACTCGTCACGAGCGACCCGCCTCCGCGTGCCACGAGAGCCGCTGCCTCGGATGCTGTCTCGTACGTCAGCAGCGAGGCCACCGGGCCGAACGCCTCGACCTCGTGCACGGCATCCGCACTCGCGTCGTCGAAGCGCAGCAGCATCGGGGCGACGAAAGCACCATTCGGCGTCGCCGCGGCGCGGCCCTCGACGCCGCGTACCTCTGGTGCGTCGCTGGTGCCGACGACGATCCGACCACCGGCATCCTGCAGTGCCGTCACCTGCCGCAGCACTTCGTCGCGCTGGGCGAGAGAGACGAGGGGACCCATCGTCACGCCCTCGGCCCGCGGATCACCGATCACGATCTTCGCCTCGAGGCGGGAGCGAACCGCATCGATGACGGCGTCAGCGGATGCCGTCGGTACGATCGCGCGCCGGATCGCCGTGCACTTCTGCCCTGCCTTCGTCGTCAGCTCCGTGACCAGCTGACGCACGTACGCGTCGAACTCCGGCGTTCCCTCGGTCGCGTCGGGGCCGAGCACCGAGGCGTTGATCGAGTCGGTCTCGGCGGTGAAGCGCACCCCGTTCGGGGTCCTCTCCCTCAGTGTCGCGGCGGTCGAGGCGCTGCCGGTGAACCCGACGAGATCCCCGAGTCGCAGCTCTTCGAAGAGGGTGGGCACGCTGCCGCTCACGAGCTGCAGCGATCCGTCGGGCAGCAGGTCGGATTCGACCAGGATCCGCACCATGGCCTCGGTGAGATAACCGGTAGGGGTGGCGGGCTTGATCAGCGACGGCATTCCGGCGAGGAACGCGGGCGCGAATTTCTCGAGCGGTCCCCACACCGGGAAGTTGAATGCGTTGATCTGCACGGCGACGCCTGGCAGGCGCGTGTACACATGACGGCCGATGAAGCTGCCGTCCTTCGACAGGGCCTCGACAGGGCCGTCCACGTGCACCTGGCCGTTGGGGAGTTCTCGCCGCCCCTTGCCGGAGTACGCGAACAGCACGCCGATCCCGCCGTCGATGTCGACCCAGGAATCGGCCTTCGTCGCTCCGGTGCGAGCCGACAGCGCGTACAGCTCGTCCTTTCGTTCGGTGAGGGCGAGTGCGAACTTCTTGAGCAGCACAGCACGCTGATGGAAGGTCAGAGCGCCCAGAGACGCCTGACCGACCGTGCGGGCATACTCGAGAGCGCCTGCGAGGTCGAGGCCCTCGGTGCTCACCTGCGCGATCTCCGCGCCCGTCGACGCATCGCGGACGACGAGTGCGTCGGCAGCGGTCTGCGGCGTCCACCACTCGCCCTGGACGTAACTGGGCAGAACTCCGGTCATTCCCGATCCCATCTGTAGAAGCCTTCGCCGCTCTTGCGGCCGAGCCTGCCGTCGGCGACCATCTGCCTCAGCAGCGCGGGCGGTGCGAAGCGCTCGCCGAGGGTCGCATACAGTTCCTCGGCGATGGCGAGACGCACGTCGAGCCCGACCACATCGGTCGTCCGCAACGGGCCCATCGGATGCCGGTACCCGAGCTCCATCGCCTGATCGATGTCCTCCGCCGAGGCGACGCCGGCATCCAGCATCCTGATCGCCTCGAGCGCCAGGACGAGGCCGAGCCGGCTGGATGCGAATCCGGGGGAGTCGCGGACGACGATCGGTGTCTTGTCCAGTGACTCCACCCAGCCGCGCGCCCGATCGACGAGCGTCGGATCCGTTGCAGATCCGCCCACGATCTCGACCAGCGATGACGACGGCACGGGATTGAAGAAGTGCAGTCCGAGGAAGTTCTGCGGGCGCGTGAGTGAGGCGGCCAGGGCGTCTATCGAGATCGAGGAGGTGTTCGAGGCGAGCGCCGCATGCGTGGGCAGCGCTCTCTCCACGCGGGTGAGCGCCTCGGACTTGAGTGCGCGGTCTTCGGGGACGGCCTCGATCACCAGATCGCGGTCGGCGAAGAGCCCCGCATCGGTGCCGGCCCGGAGCGCGGTCGTCAGCTCGTCGAGGCTCCGTGCGGTGCCGCCGCGCTGCACGGAGCGCTCGAGGCTCTCCTGAATCCGGCGCATCGCCGTCGTCATCGCCTCGCTGTCACGTTCGACGATGGCGACGTCGGAGCCGGCCAGCAGGAACGCATGCGCGATCCCCGCGCCCATGCGGCCACCGCCGAGAACACCCACTTTCATGGTCGACCCCGCTTCTCCAGGAAGTCCGTCATCCTGCGCATCTTCTCCGGGCTCTCGAACAGCTCGGCCTGCAGCTCGCCGTCGATGCCAGGGTGCTCCGAGCGCGGAGCGCGGATGGCGCGTTTGGTGTGCCGAGTGGCGAGCGGATCGTTCGCCGCGATCCGATCCGCGATCGCATGGGCGGTCGCCAGCAGCTCGGATGCCGGATGGATGCCGGAGACGAGGCCGGCGCGCAGCGCCTCATCCGCCGCGAGCAGGCGGCCCGTGAGCAGCATCTCGCGGGCGAGTCCGTCGCCGACGATCTCGCCCAGGCGCCATGTGCCCCCAGCAGCGGCCATGATGCCGAGACCGGTCTCGGGGTTGCCGATCTTCAGCGACGGCGTGCCGATGCGGATGTCCGCCGCATAGGCGAGTTCGGCACCACCGCCGAGTGCGTAACCGTCGATCGCGGCGATGACCGGCATCGGCAGTTCGTGGATGCGGATGAACGCGGTGGCATTCACGCCCCGACGTGCGTCTTCGGCGCGGCGGGCGCGCAACTGGCTGATGTCTGCACCCGCGGCGAACACTCCTTCGGTGCCGGTGAGGATCAGTGTGCGCGGCGCGACTTCGAGCTCCGCGCACAGCGCATGCAGGGCGTCGATCGTCTCGCGGTCGATCGCGTTGCGCTTCTCGGGGCGGTTGAGACGTGCGACGACGCGGTCGGCCGTGCGGTCGATGACGAGAGGTTCCTCGTTCATGTGCGCTCCTGACTGCGTCGTCTGGCGTGTGCTAGTTTCTGACCGATCGTTCAGTAATTCATTATGCCAAGGATCGTGGGGACGGGCAATCACCGATGACAGACTGGATGCGTGCCAGTGCCATCATCTGAGGGAGTCGCAGGGGCGGCGTCTGCTGCGCGCCGCGGGCGACCGGGCTACGACCAGCGGCAGATCCTCGAGGTCGCCGTGCAGGTGTTCATCGAGCACGGCTACGACGCGACGTCGGTGTCGTCGCTCGCCGAACGGCTCGGTCTCTCGAAGTCCGCGCTCTACCACCACTACGCGTCGAAGGAGCGGCTTCTCGAACTCGCCCTCGACGAGGCGATGGGTTCCTTGGAAGCCGTGCTGCGCGAGCCGGACGCCACGGTCGGGTCGGCGGGGGAGCGGCTCGAGCACGTGCTCCGCGGCGCGGTGCGAGTGCTCGTCGACAAGCTCCCGTTCGTGACCCTGCTGCTGCGTGTGCGCGGCAACAGCGAGGTCGAGCGATCAGCGCTCGAGCGGCGTCGCACATTCGACGATCAGATCGCCGTGCTCGTGCGGGCCGCGCAGGCGGAGGGGTCGGTGCGCGGCGACATCCGTGCTGCGGTGGCCACCCGCCTGCTGTTCGGCATGGTCAACTCGATCGTCGAGTGGTACCGGCCGGCGGGGCCGGAAGGCGCGGCCGAACTGGCCGACGACGTGCTCGCTGTTGCGCTCGACGGGCTTCGCACGCGCTGAGCGCGACAGCGGCTCAGCGCGTGCTCGGAACCGACGAACTCCATCCCGCGCAGCGGGGATCGCGTCGACTCAGGCGCTGGCGATCACGGTCTCGTCCAGCGAGCGACGCACTCGGGGCGCGGTCTCCCGCTCCTGAAGCGCCTGCGGAAGAGCCGACGCGTCGCCGAGCTCGCCCAGAGCGATCACGGTCGCGGGAACGAAGCGCGGTTCGAGGTCGACGATCGCGCGCACGGCCGCCCCGTCGAACCCGCTCATCTGGTGGACGACGAGCCCGTCGTGGTGCGCCTGCACCGACAGGTGCGCCACGGCCTGGCCGAGGTCGTACCAGGCGTGCGTGATGGGGGAGCCGTCTGCCGTCGCGGTCTCGGCCACTGCGACGACGAGTACGGCGGCGTGGCCGGCCCAGGTCTGGTTGAACCCGAGCAGCGCGTCGAGGATCTGCGCGTGCAGGGCCGAGCCGCGGCGGGCGACGATGAATCGCCAGGGCTGGGTGTTGTTGGCGGACGGCGACCAGCGGGCGGCTTCGAGTGCTGCGGCGAGCTTCGCCTCGTCGATCGGTGCGGCGTCGTCGTATGCGCGGGGGCTCCAGCGCTCAGCGAGGACGTTCAGTACGGGGACGGCGGTCGGTGCGGTGCGGTCGAGAAGCGGAGTGCTCATGATGCCTTTCGGGGTCTGAATCTGGGCCGACCCCGTCGTCCGCCTTGCCATCCACGATAACCGTTCCATGCGCGCGCATATTCCGGTTGACGCAGAATCACATGATCGCGGCGAGTCGTGCGGCCCTTCGCTCCTGCTGGACATCGGGGTCGGGCACGGGCGCGGCCGCCAGCAGCCGACGCGTGTACTCATCGCTCGGATGCTGCAGCACCTGTGCGCGCGAACCCGACTCGACGACAGCGCCGCCGCGGAGCACGCTCACACTGTCGCAGAGCTCGTCGATGACGGCGAGGTCGTGGCTGATGAACATGCACGCGAAGCGCAGTCGTTCCTGCAGCTCGCGGAACACATCGAGCACCTGCGCCTGCACCGACACGTCCAATGCGCTGGTCGGTTCGTCCGCGATGAGCAGAGCAGGGTCGAGTGAGACGGCCCTGGCGATGGCCACCCGCTGCCTCTGCCCGCCCGAGAGCTCGTGCGGGAATCGGGCGGCTCGATCGGCGAGTCCGACCGACTCGAGCAGCGCATCCGCGCGATTTGCGAGCTCGCGACCGCGCAGTCCCTTGATCGCCGCGAGGGGTTCCTCGACGCTCTGCCTGACGGTGTAGCGCGGATTGAGTGAGAGCGCCGGGTTCTGGAACACCACGCCGATTCTGCGGCGCGACTCGCGGCGCACGGCTCTGCCGGCGGTGCGCATGTCGACGCCGTCGACGATGATCGATCCGCCGGTCACGGGTGCGGCGCCGATGATCGCGCGCCCGATGGTCGACTTGCCGCTGCCCGACTCGCCGACGAGCCCGAGGATCTCGCCCCTTCGCACCTGAAGGCTCACGCCGTCGACGGCACGGAACTGGCCGCGGAGGCGTCCGCCGTACGTGACCTGGAGGCCTGCGACATCCAGCACGAGAGGCTGATCGATGTCGGATCCGACTGCGCCGGGCCGCTCACCGATGCGCGGCACGGCGCTCAGCAACTGCCGTGTGTACGGCGCGGACGGCCGCAGCAGCACGCCGCGCACCGAGCCCTGTTCGACGAGCTCGCCCTCGCGCATCACGACGACACGATCGGCCAGTTCGGCCACGACACCCATGTCGTGGGTGATCAGCAGCACGCCTCGGCCGTCGCGGCGGCCGAGGCGTGCCAGCACATCGAGCACCTCCGCCTGCACCGTGACGTCGAGTGCTGTCGTGGGCTCATCCGCGATCAGCAACTGCGGGTCGGATGCCAGCGCCATCGCGATCCCGACGCGCTGGCATTGGCCGCCCGAGAGCTCGTGCGGATACTGCTTCATGCGGCGGCTCGGCTCGGGGATGTCGACCAGCTCGAGCAGTTCGATCGCGCGGCGGCGCGCGGCCCCTGCGCTGAGCGTGCGGTCGTGCGCACGCACCGCCTCGATGACTTGGAATCCGATCGTGAACACCGGGTTGAGGGACGCCACCGGATCCTGCGAGATCAGAGCGATCTGCGCACCGCGGACACGGCGCAGATCGGCGGGCTTCAGGCCGACGAGCTCTCGCCCGTGCAACCGGACCGACCCCGTGGCGCGCGCGTTCTCGGGCAGCAGCCCGATCACCGAAAGAGCAGTGACCGACTTGCCCGAGCCCGACTCTCCGACGACGGCGACGACCTCGCCGGGTGCGATGTCGAGATCGAGACCGTGCACGACCTCGACCGGGTTGCGGGTGCCGAAATGCACACGCAGATCCCGGATGCTGAGGATCGGTTCGCTGCTCGGCGCAGTCATGTTCACGCCTTCTTCTCGCCCGCGTCACGGGCACGCTTGTGCTCGCGCCAATCGGCGAGCATCTTGTGGTGGTACTCCTGGATCCACTCCAGATAGTCACGGCCGTTCGTGAGGCGGATGCGCGCCTCCGCCTCTTCGGGACCCAGCCAGCTCAGCGCGGAATCGATCGATGCGATGTGCCTGTCGAAGTAACGGCGTTCATTCGCGAGGAAGCTCCCCCAGGGATCCTCCTCCGCCTTGAAGTAGTGGCTGCGGTCGCCCGGCACGGAGTGGCGGCGGATGTAGTTGGTGTCGATCAGACGCCTGGTCGCCATCGACACCGCACCGGTGCTGGCGCTGAGGGCTGCCGCGAGGTCGGCCGACGAGATGTACGGCTGGTCCATGATCATCAGATAACCGAGCACACGGCCGTCCATGCGCGAGGTGCCGGTCATCTCCCAGATCAGGCTGATCTCCTCGGCGAACTGGCGCCGGTACTGCTCGCGCTCGTCGATCTGTTCGGAGTCCTCTTCGGCCATGTTCGATCCCTTCTCCTGCACCATCAGCATCCCACCCTCATCGACGCTCACGTGGATCGAACACCGTACGCAGTTCCTCGCCGAGCGCGACGATCGCCAGCACGGTCACGGCGAGCATGATGCTGGGCAGCACGAGCACATGGGGTGCGGTCTGGAACACGCGCGAGCCCGCGGCGATCTGCAGACCCCACGAGACCGCCGGCGACGAGAGCCCGATGCCGAGGTACGTGAGCGTGCTCTCGGCGACGATGACGCCGCCGATCGTGAGCGTCGCCATCAGCATCACCGGCTGCACCGAGTTCGGCACGACGTAGCGGCTGATGATGCGCCCGGCGCCGAGTCCCATGGTGCGCGCGGCGAGCACGTGGTCGGCCCTCGTGACCGATCGCACGGAGGCGCGCATGAGCCGCGCCATCATCGGCCAGCCGAAAACACCCAGGACGACCCCGACCGTGAGCACGTTGCGCGTGCCGAACATGTTCAGGACGACGATCGCCGCCAGCAGGAAGGGGAAGCCGAGGAACACCTCGGTCAGACGCGACACGATCCAGTCGGCGACGCGGCCTCCCATTCCGGCGAGCAGCCCCATCACGAGCGCGATCGCGAGTGCGATGCCGGTGGCGAGGAGCCCGACGGATATCGACGCCTGGGCGCCGTAGACGGCTCCCGCCCAGATGCCGCAGCCCTGGAGGTCGAAGCCGAAGGGATGGCCGGGTGCGGATTCCACCTTGCTGTCCGCGAGATCGCAGGCACGCGGATCGCCGTTGCCGAACAACCCGGCGAACGGCGCGGGTGCGACGGCGAAGGCGAGCATGACCAGCAGGATCGTCGACGCGATCCAGAACAGCGGCCGGCGCAGCAGCAGCACCCACGGGGAGGGCCTGGCGGCCTGAGGCAGAGAGGTCGAGGTGGTCTTCGGCGCAGGGATCTTCGCCGTGATGGGAGGGATGTTCTCAGGCACGTCGGATCCTCGGGTCGAGAAGGGCGTGGATCGCGTCCACGAGCAGCGAGGTGATCAGGAAGATGACGATCAACGCCGTGGAGATGCCCACCACCATCGCCGCCTCGTGGTCGCGGATCGCTGTGAACAGCAGGTTTCCGACGCCGGGCAGATTGAAGATGCCCTCGATGACGACGGTGCCGCCGAGCAGGAAGCCCAGGTCGGTGGCGAGGAAAGTCGCTGTCGGGATGAGGGAGTTGCGCATCACGTGCAGCCCGACGACGCGCCCCTCGCCGATGCCCTTCGCCCTGGCCGTGCGCACGTAGTCGGCCTCGAGGTTCTCGATCATCGAGCCGCGCACGAGCCGCGAGACGGAGGCGAGTCCGATGGCGGCGATCACGAGCGAGGGGAGCAGGTACGACAGCGGCCATCCTTCGCGGATTCCGGCCACCGGCAACCAGTCCAGCCGTACGCCGAACAGGATCTGCGCGGTGATGCCGAGCACGAAGACGGGGATGCAGCTGAGTCCGATCGTGATGACCAGGAGCCCTTTGTCGATCACCGTGCCCTTCTTGAGCGCGGATACGACGCCGACCGCGAGGCCGAGGACCACCTGGATCGTCCACGCCGTCAGCGCGAGCGTGATCGTCACCGGCCACCGGTCGGCGCGCTTGTCGGCGACCGGTCGACCGGTGAGGTCGAGGCCGAGATCACCCGTGAGCAGGTTGCCGAGATAGTTCGTGTACTGCACCCACAACGGCTGATCGAGCAGGTACTTGGCGTTGATCGCGTCGATGACCGACTGGGGCAGCTGCCGGTCTCCGGCCAGAGCGCGGATAGCGTCGCCGGGAAGGCTGAAGACGGCCAGGTAGATGATGAACGTCACGCCGACGAACACGAGCGCGAAACCCGCGACCCGCTGCAGCACGCCCACCGTCGTGCGCATCAGCCGCGCTCCAGTTGAGCGTGCGCGGCGAGGATCGCTCCGTACTGCACGCCGACGACCTTGGCCAGGGGGATCGGCGCCGAGTGACGTCTGGCCGTGGCTTCGCGGAGCCAGGCGCCGAAGACCCGATGCGCGTCCCTGGCGGTCCTGCGCACCTCTGGCGAGGCGAGACCGGCGTCGACCTCGGCCTGAAGCGCCCGCAGCAGCATGCCGCCCCAGCGCAGCCGGTGCAGGTCCACGAGCCTCTCCAGGCTCGAGACCTCTGCGACGGTCGCCGGTCGATCGTCCTCCGCATCCGCCCGCGCGATGTTGCCTTCACCGGCGGTGAGCGCCATCGGGGAGAACACCCGGGCGGCGCGCAGCAGCGCGGTGTCCATCCGCACCTGGGATCCGACGCGTTCCAGCAGGTTCACGAGCGTGGTGCCCGTCTCGATCAGCAGACGCCCGCTCTCGCGCAGGGCATCGCGGTAGATCGTGGACGTCGCGCTCGTGTCATCGGCGGTCGGGTCGCTGAACTGCGGCAACTCGGCGATCAGTGAGAGGGTGCCGTACTTCGCGGCGTACGAGGTCGAGGCGTCGCCGGCCGACCCGGGGGGATAGGGGTCGAAGCCCTGTGCCTCGGCCCAGTCGTATGCGCCCTGCAGCGTTCCCATCTCATAGATCGCCTCGTCGAGCACGGTGAAGTGCGCGCCCTCCGCCTCGCCGGCGTGCAGGGGCACACCGCAGGATGCCGTGACCTGATGCAGCAGCGGATACAGCTCGGGCAGCGGTCGCGAGAGGTAGAAGTAGGCTCCGCCGCCCTCGCTGTTGTGCAGCGGCACGTACAGGTCGGGTCGGGTGCTGTCGATCGCCCTGGCCAGCGCCTGGGTCTCGGGCATCATGGCGTCGAAGTACGCCGCCTTGTAGTCGAAGGGGAACGTCCACTCGACCTGCTCGTCCGGGGCGGGACGGAAGAATTCCCTGGCGTATCGATCGCGATCCGACGGATCGCCGAACCAGCCCTCGTTCAGGCGCATTCCGTCCGGATCGGCACACGGGACGATGTGCCAGGTCGTGTCGAGGGCTTCGCGGAACGAGTCGTCGTGCAGCAACTGATCGATCAGATGAAGGATGGTCAGCGATCCGATGGGCTCGTTCGGGTGCACCGCGCCGACGATGAGCGCCGAACGGGTGCCGGAGCCCAAGTGGTACAGCCGGATCGGATCACCGAGCCGGCTGGTCCCGATGCGCTCGAGGGTGAGCAGATCGGGGCGCTCGACGCGCAACTGCTCGATCCGCTCGTGGAGCTCGTCGACGGTGGGGATCTTCGTCTGGTCTGGCACCGCACCGGCACGGCGGAGGATGTCCTCCGCCGTGCCGAGCGTTGTCGCGGGGTCGTGCAAGGTTCAGCTCCGGTTCAGTCGGCGACGATGATCTCGGCCACGTCGACCGCACCCGAATTGGTGTGCAGTTCGGCGATGCGATCCGAGGTGACGTAGAGGTAGCGGTTGCCGAACAGCGGGACCGTGGGGAAGTCCTGCAGGATGCGCTCCTGCACCGCGGTGTATCCGGCCAGCGATTCCTCGAGGTCCGCAGCGGCGTTGGCGGTCTGCAGCAGCTCGACGACTTCGGGGTTGTTGTATCCCCCTGCTCCGAAGTTGCCCTCGCCCGTGGGGGTGAACACCGCCGTCAGCGTGTTCTGCTGACTCGGGTACAGCGCGCCCCAGCGAGCGCGGAACGGGCCGTTCGCGGCATTCTTCGTGATCATGTCGGTGAAGGCGGCGAAGTCGGCGGACGGTGTCGCGACGGCGCTCTCGATGCCGAGATTCTGCCGCAGCTGGTTCGCGATGGCCTCGAAGAGATCCTCCTGACCCCAGTTGGCGATGAAGTGCACCTGCAGCTCTCCGTCGAAGCCGCCGGCCTCTTCCAGGAGTGCCTTGGCCGCCTCGGGGTCGAACTCGCAGTACTCGCCGCAGATACCGGCCGGATCGCCGGGCATGCTCGGAGCGGTGAGGGATGTCGCGGGCACCTGCGAACCCCCGAAGACGGCCTCGTTGATGGCATCGCGATCGATCGCCATCGAGATCGCCTGACGCACGCGCACGTCTGCGAAGCGCGGGTCGTCGAGGTCGAAGCCGAGGAAGTCCACACCGGGCGCATCGAGCTCGTGCACGTGGTCGCCGAACTCGCCACGTGCCTGCTCGGCCTGCGAACCGGCGATCGCCACGATGTCGATCTCGCCGGCCAGGGCATCCGTGTACGCCGTCGCAGTGTCGAGATACGGCACGAACGTCACGGCGTCGATCGTGGGCTCGTCGCCGGAGAAGTCCTCGTAGGCGACGGCCTCGATCGGGTCCGTGGCCGACCAGCCGTCGGTGAGGCGGAACGGGCCGTTTCCGACGGGGGCGGATTCCCAGGCCTCGAGATCATCCAGGGCGCCGTCCGGCAGCGGGTACAGCCCGGTCTGACCGATGGTCAGCTGCAGGGGGTACTGGCGGTCGGGAGCGACCAGCTCGACCGTGAAGGTGCGGTCATCGACGACACTGAGGCCGGCGAGCTCGGTCGCGGTCGGCTCTCCCTCTGCGGGATTCATCTCGGCATAGCCGACGACGTTCGCGAGCTGCGCGCCGTTGACCCATGCGTTCGGGCCGTATGCGGCGTGGTTCCAGGTGTCGACGTAGTCCTGAGCGGTGACGGGGGATCCGTCGTGGAACGTCCATCCGTCGCGGAGGGTGACCGTCCAGGTCGTCGCGTCTTCGGACTCGACCGACTCCGCGGCCACGTAGCCGATCTCGCCGTCTTCGCCGATCTCGGTGAGGGGCGAGAAGATCGTCTCCAGGATCGCGTAGGAGCCGAACTGATTGCCGGGGATCATCGAGTCCGGTTCTTCGACCGCGTATCGGATCGGATCGGCGTTCTCCGCGGATTCATCCGCAGCCCCCGCCGAGCAACCCGTGAGCGTGAGCGCCACCACCGCCGACGCGGCTGCCAACAGACGTGCCTTGCTGTGCATAACTCCTCCTTGAGCCACAACGTACGGAACGTGTGCGGCGGGGACGGGGCTGCTCGGGTGTGCAGCCGTTCCTCGCACGTTAGGACGTATCCGCTTCATTCGTCAATGAACTTTCAGTGATTACTGAAAGTTGTAATAGGAGTGAAACACGTGTGACCCCGGAGCGCAATACCCGAGGCGAAATGGGTCGGTGAAGTCTGGCTCCGGCGATGAAAGAAGGAAAACGGGGGTTCCCGGTCGTGGGAACCCCCGTTTTCCTTCTTTCGAGGAGCGTCGTCGTGCCTCAGCCGCGCAGCGCCTCGCGGAACTTGACCCTGGCGCCCATCTTGAGCAGCGAGTTCTCGTAGATCTTCGCGCCGATCAGTATCACCAGCACGCACGCGACGAGCATGATCGCCAGCGATGCCAGTGGCTCCCACCACTCCGCCTCGTTGAAGAACAGACGGATCGGCATCCCGACCGGAGCCGAGAAGGGCACGTACGAGAGCACGGTCATCACGACGGGGTTGTCGCCGAAGAAGATGACGAGGAAGTACGGGATCATCGTCAGGTACATCACCGGAGTCAAGGTGGTGCCGGCGTCCTCCTGACGCGACACCATCGATCCGGCGGCCGCGAACATGGCCGCGAGCAGGATGAACCCGAAGAGGAAGAACACCGCGAACCAGATGACCGGGCCGCCGAGTCCCGCCAGGAGCCCGGTCTGGCCGGTGACGATCAGCCCGATGCTCCCCACGGCGGCCAGGAGCACGATCTGCGAGATCGCCAGGATCGTGTTGCCGACCACCTTTCCGGCCAGCAGCACCCGTGCCGGGATGCTGGAGAGCAGGATCTCCACGACGCGGGTCTGCTTCTCCTCCACGACGCTCGACGCCACCGGCATGCCGAACATCATCGCGGACATCATGAACACCAGACCGAAACCGATGCCGAGCAGGTACCGGAGCGGTCCGCTCGCGGCATCCGGGTTGAGCAGTTCGACCTCCGGCGTCGCGGAGAGCGCCATCAGCAGGCTCTGCGGTGCCTCCTGGTCGGCGATGATCACGAGGCCGGTCGCGGATGACGCATCGTCGATCACGGCGGCGTCGACTTCGCCGGATTCGACGAGGGCGGTGGCCTCATCCCGGTCGGCGACCTCGGTCACGTCGTAGCCGTCCACCTCCGAGAGGGCGGATGCCGTGGCGCTCGTCGCCGCGATCGGTGTCGCGGTGGAGTTCGAAGACGAGAAACCGGCCCAGATGACGCCCGCGAGGGCGATCAGCAGCAGGATGCCAGTGGAGATCAGATACGCCTTGCTGCGCAGCCTGGTGCTCAGCTCGCGTTCTGCGACGAGCCAGACACCCTGGCCGGTGGAGACGGCCTTGGTCGATGAGGCGTTCACTGGATGACCTCCTTGAAGATCTGGGCGAGGGTGGGATGCTGCGGGCCGAATCTGCTGATGTCGCCGTCCTCCAGTGCACGTCGGAGGACGCGCTGCGCGGTGGCCGGATCGTCGGCGTCGAACACGGCGCTGCCGCCCTCGAAGTCCACGACGCTCACGCCCTGCTCCTCGCGCAGCCAGCCGACGTCTCCGCTGCTCTCGAGCTCCCATCGGGGCGCCGAGTGCTGCTCTCTCAGCTGATCGCGGGGGCCTGCCGCGCGGATCGTGCCGCCCGCGATGATGACGAGGTCGTCGCAGAGGCGCTCGACGACGTCGAGCTGGTGCGAGGAGAACAGCACGGAGACACCGCGTGCGGCGCGTTCCTGCAGCACGCCGGCGACCGTGTCCACCGCGAGGGGGTCGAGCCCGGAGAAGGGCTCGTCGAGGATGAGGACCTCGGGATCGTGCACGAGGGATGCGGCGATCTGCGCACGCTGCTGGTTTCCCAGCGACAGCGCCTCGATGTTGTCGTTCAGGCGCTCGCCGAGTCCGAGTTCCTCGAGAAGCGCGGTCGCGCGCGTCGTGGCATCCGACTTGGAGAACCCGTGCAGACGGGCGAAGTAGACGACCTGCTCGAGCACCTTCATCTTCGGGTACAGCCCGCGCTCCTCCGGCATGTAGCCGAACTGGCGGCGGGCGTCAGCGGTCAGCGGTGCGCCGCCGAGCGTGACGGATCCGCCGTCAGAGGCGAGCAGGCCGAGCACGATCCGCATCGTGGTCGTCTTGCCCGCGCCGTTGCCGCCGACGAAGCCGGTAAGGTGCCCGGCGGCGACGGAGAACGTGATGTCGTCGAGCACCCGGCGTGTGCGGTAGCTCTTCGTCACGCCGGTCAATTGGAGCGTTCCTGAGGTCATGACTCCACGCTAGGGAGAGGGGCGTGCGCACGGCATCCCCCGTGCGGCGGACTTCCCGCCTCAGCCTTCGGACGGACGGGCGGCGAATCGGGTGAGGACGAGGCGCACCAGGAGCCCTGCGATGAGCGCCCAGAATGCCGCGCTGATGCCCGCGAGGGAGATGCCGGATGCCGCGATGAGGAAGGTCACCACGGCGGGCATCCGTTCGCTCGGTTCTGCAACCGCCTGCTGGATGGCGGAGCCGAACGCTGCGAAGAGCGCGACGCCGGCCACCGCGGGGATCACTGCCGCGGGCGCGAGGATGACGAGCGCGGAGAAACCGGCGGAGAAGCCGCCGAGCACGACGTACGCGACGCCCGTGGAGAGCCCGGCCACCCAGCGGCGTTTGGGTCCGGGTCCGCCGCCGGGGATGCCGCGAGTGCGGCACTGATCGCGGCGAGGTTGATTCCGTGTCCGCCCGCCGGTGCGCCGATCGCCGTGCCGATGCCTGTCACGAGCATGGCCGGGCGCCATGGCACGTCATAACCGTAGCTGCGCATGATCGCGACGCCTGGCACGTTCTGCGACGCCATCGTCACGACGAACAGCGGGAGCGCGATGCCGATGATCGCTCCGACCGTGAGAGTCGGTGCGACGAACTCGATTCGGGGGAGGAGCAGGCTCGCGTCCATCGAGGAACCGCCCTGCACCAGTTCCACCCCGACCACGATGGCGGCGGCGACGAAGGCGAACGGCACCGCCCAGCGAGGTGCGATCCGAGCGAATATCAGCCACGTGAGCACGACGGGGATCACACCCCACGGGTTCTCGGCGATCCCTGTCACCGGCGCGAGACACAGCGGAAGCAGGACTCCTGCGAGCATCGCCTGGGCGATGGATGCAGGGATGCGGGCGATCAGACCGCCGAAGCCGGGCCATGCGGCCGCCAGCAGTGTGAGGGCAGCCACGACGAGGAACGCTCCCGTCGCCGCCGGCCAGCCGCCCTCGACGGCTCCCGTCGCGGCGAGCAGTGCTGCGCCGGGAGTGGACCAGGCGGCCGTGATCGGCATCCGATAGCGAGAGGCGAGGAAGACGCAGGCGAGGCCCATCGTGATGCTGAGGGCGAGCAGCCCGCTCGCGGCCTGCGCCGGTGACGCTCCGACGGCGGAGAGCCCGGTGAGGACCACGGCGAACGAACTCGTGAAGCCGACCAGTGCAGTGACGACGCCCGCGAGGATCGGCCTGGACAGCGGAGCGCGCGCGTCGGTCATAGGGGTGAGATTAGCGCGACGGATCCGCACACAGAGAACTCATTGTATTCAACGGAATAGAATCTTCCCGAGAGTCGTTGACCTCGGAAGACAGTCAAGGCTCGTGTCGAGCCCGAGAAGAGAAGGAAAACCTGTGACTCGTACCATCGGCTACATCGTCGGCAGCATCTCCAGCACCTCCCTCAACCGCCGCCTGGCGCGCGTGCTGACGAACCTCGCCCCCGAAGGCACCGAACTCGTCGAGATCGAGATCAAGGACCTCCCGTTCTACTCGCCCGACTTCGACGGCGACTTCCCTCAGGTGGCGAGGGACTTCAAGAAGGCCATCGCCGACGTCGACGGCGTCATCATCGTGACGCCCGAGTACAGCCGCTCGATCCCGGGTGTGCTGAAGAACGCTCTCGACTGGTCGACCCGTCCGTACGGTGAGATGTCGTTCTTCGGCAAGCCTGTCGCCGTCATCGGCACGTCCGGCTCCGGCGTCGCGACCGCCGCCGCCCAGCAGCATCTGCGTGCGATCCTCGGTCACTTCAGCGCGATCACCATGGGACAGCCCGAGGGCTTCATCCAGGACCGCCCCGGCCTGTTCACCGACGACGGCCAGGTCACCGACGACAGCACCGCCGGGTTCCTCGTCGGCTACCTCGAGGCCTTCAACGGCCTCATCTCGCGCGTGCAGCACTCCGCCGACCTCGTGAACGCCTAACCTTCGCCGACCACGGATGCCCCCCCCC
>NZ_JBLVOB010000003.1:66619-92192 GCF_053543555.1 Microbacterium xerophyticum
GGGCGGGGGGGCATCCGTCGTTCCGCACGGCTCAGCGGTGCCCACCCGATCAGGATGCTGCGCGGCCCAGCCGTCCGGCGGTGAGCGCCGTGAGCAGTACGGCGACCGGCAGCGCCCAGAGCAGCGTCGCCGGGCCGGCCGTGGACGATGTCGAGAGCCAGAACGACAGCACGGCCGTCCACAGCAGGGCATCGGCCTGCCACGCCCACATGCCGATGGAAGAGGCGTCACCAGCGGGGGTCGGAACGGGCATCATCAGTTCGATGGGCATCGGGCCTTTGGTCGAGTCATACGCGCGCACGGCGACGAGCATCGCTCCGATCGTCGCCGCCATGGCGGCTGTGCCGAGGTCGGATCCCGCGAGAAGCACGGCGACCGACGGAACGAGAACGCCCGTCAACAGAGGCAACGGCAGGTGCAGCGCCAGCAGCCACCCGGCTGTACGGCCGTACACCGCCGGGCGACCTGCGGTGTCTGCCGCCTCACGGAACCCGTCGATGAACGGGCCAAGGGCGGCGAAGGTCAACAGCCCGGCTCCGATCGCAGCGACCCAGCGCGGGCCCTCCTGCAACTGCGCGAACCAAGCCCATCCGGCGCCCGCAGCGGCGAGGGCGACCAGCGCGACCGCGGCACGCAGCGGCGTACGCAGGGCGCCGACCTTCGCGCGCTGAAGCACAGCGACGACAAGAGGTCGTGCGAACGCGATGCGCATGCGACGCCCCGTCACCGGTCGCGTGCGCGTACGATCCAGGGCGCCCGAGATGTCGCCGGTGCCGGCCAGAACCGTCATCGCCTCCCACCGGTGCGCATGATCCTCGACGCTGTTCGGCATCATCCGATCGAGGAGAAGGACGATCGCGACCAGCGCGATGATCGCGCAGGCACCGAGCGCCACCAGCGGCGCGACCGTCGCGCCGATGCCGCCCGGCCACCGGCCGGCGAGCGCCGTGGCCGGTAGCAGCGCGTCGAGCGGGAGCGACACGGCGCCGGCGAGCAGCGCGACGAGCACGACCCCGCAGGCGGCCGCAGTGCGCCGGGTCACGACCTGGCCGGCCAGCCAGATCGCCGCGGTCGGCACGGCGAACAGGAGCGATCCGAGGATGAACGCGATGGCCGTGTCGATCGCGACGCCGCGGGCGAGGAATCCGCTCACCGTCAACGTCGCGAGTGCGGTCAGCGCGAGGCATGCGCCGACGGAGGATCCGAGCAGTTCGCGCGACCATGCTGCGCGGGGAGAGATGTCCGACCGGCCAAGGGCGACGGCCACGAACGGATCCGGCGTGATCGGGCCGCGGACGCGGCCCAGTGCCAGCGCCCCCACCCAGACCAGGGCGCCGACGACGGCGATGAGGCGTGCTGTGCTCTCGTGTCCGAGCGCCTCCATGGCTTCGGGTGCGGCGAGCGCCAGCACGATCGTGCGGATGATCGGGACCCCGACGATCGCGGCGACGAGCACGGAGATGTACGCCAGGTAGGCGGTGTCACCGCGTGTGCGGTGCGACCCTCGCGCACGGTGCACGGCACGCGTCGCCGCCACGCGCGCACGATCCCGCATGCTGTCTCCGTCGATCACTCGTTCTCGCCGACTGTCAGCACGTCGGATTCGATCGCCTCCACGAGTGCGGTGCTGTGCGTCGCGAAGACGATCGCGCATCCGGCCCCCGATCGCCGGCGCAGCGCGTCGGCGACCAGACCCTGCCGGTGCGCGTCCAGGCGCTGCTCTGGTTCGTCCAGCAGCAGCACCCGGCTCGGCCTGGCCAGGGTCAGCGCAAGGCAGAACAGTTGCAGCTGCCCTGACGACAGCTCTGAGGGGTACCGCATCTTCAGGGAGGCGATGCCGAGTTCTTCCAGTACCGCAACGGCCTGACGCTCGCCGGTCCCGGCGTCGTCGCCCCAGGTGGCGCGGATGAAGCGCAGCTGTTCGGCGAGTGTGAGATCCCGCGACAGCGGTGGCGCGCCGATCATCGCCGCGATCGCGGCGCGATGGGTGCGGCGACGGATGTGCAGCGGTTCGCCTTCGAGGAGCACATCGCCGGATGTCGCGGGCATGAGACCGGCGAGCACGCGCAGCAGTGTCGTCTTGCCGGCTCCGTTCTCTCCGCGCACCGCCAGGGTCTGGCCCTGGTCGATCGTCAGCGTCGTGGTCGGTAGCAGCACCTGTTCGTCGACGACGACCCCCACATCGGATGCCGTGAGCAGCGCCGTCATCGCGCGAGTCCGTGGCGGTGCGCGAGAACGACGGCTTGCACGCGGTCGCGCGCCCCGAGCTTCTGCAGGATGCGCGAGACGTGCGTCTTCACCGTCGCCTCGCCGATGAAGAGCCGCGCGGCGATCTCGGCGTTGCTCATCGCCTCGGCGACCAGTGCCAGCACCTCGGTCTCCCGTTCGGTGAGCGGCTCGGCGAGCACGTTCGCCGTCGCGGTCTCCGCGGCTTCCGGTGCGGTGGATGCGTACCGCTGCATGACGCGGCGCGTCACCTCCGGAGCCAGCATGCCGTCGCCGGCGGAGAGCACGCGGACGGCGGTCACCAGATCCTCCGGTGTGCCGTTCTTGAGCAGGAAGCCGCTCGCACCGGCATCCAGAGCGGCGAAGAGGTAGTCGTCGCGATCGAAGGTCGTCACGATCGCTATCGCCGCGCGCACCTCGTCGTCTGCGACGATGCGTCTGGTCGCTTCGATGCCGTCCATGTCGGGCATCTGCACGTCCATCAGGATCACATCGGGTCTGAGATCGGATGCCGCCGTGACGGCCTCTGCGCCGGTGGCGGCCTCGCCGACGACCGTGATGTCGGGCTGGATGTCGAGGATGGTGCGGAACCCTGCGCGCAGCGCCTGGTAGTCATCGACGAGGAGTACACGGATCGGACCGGTCATGCGTTTGCTCCCGCCAGTGCGACGGGCGCGGGCAGGGGAACGTGCACGCGCACCCGCCATCCTCCGCGCTCGCGGGGCGCCGACTCGATCGTGCCACCCGACGCCAGTGCGCGTTCGCGCATGCCCAACTGCCCCATCCCCGACCGCGGCGTGAGCACGGCCCGGCCTGTGTTGACGATCTCGAGCTCGACGCCGGTGTCCTGGTAGCGCAGGCGCACGTCGGCGATGGCTTCCGCGCCGGCGTGGCGGCGGGCGTTCGTGAGCGACTCCTGTGCGATGCGGTAGAGATTCACCTGCGTCACCGATGGCACCGGTCGCGGTGTGCCGATCACGGTGAACTCCGTGGGCACTCCGGCCGAGTTGGACGCCTCCACCAGATCGGCGATGTCGTCGAGGGTGACGGTCGACGCGGCGTCGTCCACGCCGGCATCCGAGGAGCGAAGCGTCTCGAGCAGGTGCCGCAGCTCGCTGATCGCCTCGCGTGCCGAACCTTCCACATCGGAGAGGATCTCCTTCGCCGCTGCGGCATCCTGGTCGATCACCATGCGCGCGGCCCCTGCCTGCACGCCCATCACCGAGACGTGGTGGGCGACGACATCGTGCAGCTCGCGGGCGATGTGCACCCGATCGAGTGCCACGGCCTGCGCGGCGGTGACCTCGCGCTCGCGCTCCAGATCGACCGTGCGCTGTTCGAGTGCCTGGCGCTGCATCGCGGCACGCCACGCGTGCTCACCGAAGTAGTAGGCGCCGGCGAAGTAGAGCACGTTCACCAGCAGCTGCAGCATCATGAAGGCGAGGTACGGCGACATGGCGCCGGCGATGATGTCCTCTTCGCGGGCGGTGTCGATCGCGTCGCGGTACATCGTGACCATCAGCCACGCGAACATGCCGGCGATGATCGCGGCTCGCACGATCATCGCCGCGCGGCGGTTCGCCATCCAGGCACCGACCGTGTACAGCGCGATGAACATCGCGACATTGCCGGCGTACAGCTCGGGGATGCGCAGGGTCACGGCGACGAAGTAGGCGACCGAGACGATGACCGCGACCTGGGCCGGCCAGACGCGCCGCCACGCGAGTGGCGCTGCCAGGAACATCAGATAGATGAGCGCCTGCCACAGCGGCGCCTGCTCGTCGCCGTAGATCTCCGACGCCGCGGAGAGCGCGGCGCTGATCACACCGGAGACCACCACGACGGTGGCCAGCAGCGCGTCGGACCGGCGTTGGCTCGCGGTGAGCGCGCGGAATGGTGCGGACATGGTTCAACGGTACGGGCAAGCGGATGCTGCAGCATCCGCCCTGCGACGGATCGGGAAAGATGCCGTTGACACCGTACTTGTTTTTTGCAAGCATCGTTCTCGACAGGCACGGCGATCTCGCCGGCATCGAGCATCAGACAAAGGAGTCAGCATGTCAACCAAGGTCTTCGTCAACCTCCCCACCACCGATCTCGAGCGCAGCAAGGCGTTCTACACCGGTCTCGGCTGCGACATCAGCCCCGAGTTCACCGACGAGAACGCCGCGTGCATCGTGTGGAGTGAGGACATCTATTTCATGGTGCTCAAGCGCGAGTTCTTCGCCACCTTCACCGACAAGCCGATCGCCGACCCGAACGAGTCGGTGCAGGTGTCGGTCTCGTTCAGTCAGGACTCCCGCGAGGCCGTCGACGCGATCGTCGCCAAGGGGCTCGCCGCCGGCGGCACCGAGCCGAAGCCTGCGCAGGACTACGGCTTCATGTACTCCCGCGACTTGGACGACCCCGACGGCAACAGCCTCGGCTTCCTCTACATGAGCGAGGAGGCCGTCGAGAAGGGCCCTGAGGCGTACATGGCCGAGCAGGGTTCCGCGTCCTGACGTGGCCGCGCGCAGCTACGGCCAGTACTGCGGGGTCACCACGGCCGTCGAACTGATCGGTGAACGGTGGGCGATGCTCATCGTCCGCGATCTGCTCGTGGGGCCCAGGCGCTACACCGACCTCAAGCAGGGCCTTCCGCGCATCCCCACGAACATCCTCTCGACGCGGCTGAAAGACCTGCAGGAGGGTGGAGTCGTGCGCCGAGTGCCGCTGAAGAACTGCGGGCTCGTGTACGAGCTCACCCCCTACGGTCGCGCGCTCGAGCCGATCATGCTCGCCATCGGACGCTGGGGCTTCCAGGCCATGGGAGACCCTTCGCCCGGTGACGTCGTCACCCCTGATTCGCTCACCATGGCGCTGCGGACGGCGTTCCGACCGGAGTCGGCGGCCGATGCCGACTACGAACTGCACGTCGGTGACGTCGCGCTGCGCGCGCAGGTGCGCGGCGGGATGCTGTCGGTCGCCCAGATCGCGCCGCCCGCGCCACCCGTCGGCGGGCAGATGCCGGACGGCGAGCCGGATGCCGTCCTCGTCGCCGGTCCCGGCATCCGCCGCCTCATCGGTGGCGAGATCACGCCGACCCAGGCGATCGCGCAGGATGTCGTCGCGGTCGTCCGAGGAGACGAGTCGTTCCTGGACTCGTTCGCCTCCACGTTTCACATCGCATCATTCGAACTGCAAGGAGCCGCATCATGACCGGCCGCATCATCATCGATCTTTTCACCACGCTCGACGGCGTCGCCCAGGCGCCAGGCGGACCGGAGGAGGATCCCTCAGACGGGTTCTCCTTCGGCGGCTGGCAGGCCGGAGTGCCGGACGACGCCGTCGGGAAGTGGGTCATGGAGGGGATGTCGACGCTCGACGCGCTGTTGTTGGGCCGCCGCACCTACGACATCTTCGCCTCATACTGGCCGCACCACACGACGGGTCCTGAGGGCCCGATCGGGCAGCTCTTCGATCGGGTGCCGAAGTACGTCGCCTCGCGAGACGCCGACATCGAGCTCGCATGGCAGGGGAGCTCGCGCGTCGGTGACGACCTGAAGGCCGAGGTCGCGCGGCTGCGTGCTCAGCACGAGGATGTGCACGTGATCGGCAGCGTCGACCTCGTGCAGACGCTGCTCACCGAGCAGTTGTTCGATGAGTTGCAGCTCTGGGTGTACCCGGTCGTGCTCGGTCAGGGCAAGAAGGTGTTCCCCGACGGGGCGGCTGCCGCGAATCTGACGCTGCTCGGGGTCGAGACCGGCGCGAATGGCGCGGTGAGCCTGCGCTACGCCCCTGCGCCCGGTCCGGTGCGCACCGGCACTATGGGGGAATAGGTCCCTGGCGGCCACGCACCGGTTGATCTTGCTGCGGGTCAGCCGGTGAAGGGCCGCGTGGTGCGCGCCGGTGTCAGTGTGTCCGCCCACCAGGTAAGTTCATCGAGCGCGGCAGAAAGTGTCGCGGCGAGGTTCTCGCCCGGGACGAACCGACCACCGTCATCCAACGCGGTCCAGGGGCTTCGCAGGTTCAGTGTCTGCCGTGTGGTGACGACGTGCAGCTCGGCGAGGACTCCGCGCAGGTGTTCCGCGGCTGCGTGGCCGCCCTGACTCCCGTAGGCCACGATGGTGGCCGGCTTGAACATCCACTCGTGATAATGCCAGTCGATCAGCCTTTTCAGCGATGCCGGGTAGGAGTGGTTGTATTCCGGGGTCACGAACACGAACGCGTCGGCAGCCTCGATTCGATCGGCCACCTCGCTCCTCGGACCGCCCCCGGGAAGAAGATGCTCGTCGGCGGGAAGTGAGGTGGTGGCGAGATCGATCGGATCGATCGTCATCGCCTCTGCACCGGAGAGGTGCGCGGTGACCCATTCTGCGATGGCGGGGCTGATCCCGTGGGCGCGCACGCTTGCGGACACCACCGCGATCCGCTGCGGTGTGGCCGGCTGCGATGGTGAGGCGGTCGAAACGGCGAAGTCGGAGGCGATAGAAGTGGATCTCATGCGGCCACGCTGAGGCTTGAACATATGTTGAAGTCAAATCGTGATGCGTCTATCGTGAGGCGATGACCTCACACGCGCTGCTCGACGATGCCGGAACAGACACCCATCTCACCGTGCAGGAGGTCGCCATCGAAAGCGGCGTGGCGTCCTCTGCTGTCCGTTTCTACGAGAAGCACGGCGTCGTCCATGCGGTGCGTACGGCGGGCAACCAGCGCCGGTTCGATGATTCTGCGGCCTGCCGCATCCTGGTCGCCAAGCTCGCGCAGCGTGTCGGGCTCACGGTCCGGGAGATCGCCGAGCTCTTCGAGCAACTGCCCAGCGACCGTCATCCCGACGCGCTCGACTGGGACCGGATCGGCGCCCAGCTGATCAACGAGGCCGAGGAGCGCGTCATCCGCCTCAGGTCGCAGCTCGCCAGCCTGGGATCTGACACGACCCTCTGTGAGATCGGTGCCGAAATCGCCGAGTGACTCTCATATGCAGAGCGGGCTTGACTTCAACCTATGTTGAACCCGCATCGTGTTCTGCATGAACGAACAGCTACCTGACGCAACCGGTTTGACCTCATCTGCTGACGCGATCGCGGAGCTCGCCCAGCATGCCTCCATCGTGGGGATGGGAATGAGCACTCGTGAGGCGCGAGAGGTGCTCGCGAGCGTTTTCGAGACCACCCGGTCGCTCGTCGAGCACGGCTTCACGACGATCGCGATCCTGGACTCCCCGCGCGTCGTCGGTGACTATGACAGGTACGTCACCGGGCAGACGGTCGACCTCGAGCACACACTCGATCAGGCATGGGGGCCGTGGCGGAATGCGCAGTTCCGCGACGAACTCACTCATCTTCGGGCTTTCAATGCGGGCCGACCGACGGATCGCCAGGTCAGGCTCATCGGCATCGGGGCGTCGACGGTCGTCGTGGCCGACTACGACACCGTGGTCGAGCTGCTCCGCGGCGTCGACCGACACATCGCCGACGATGTCGAGCAGCATCTCGACGTCATCCGCGTCGCCCACGACGGCGGTGAGCACGTACAACGCGCCCGTGGACTGCACCCGGGCGTACCTTTCGTCGAGCACGCCCGTGCCGCCCGTGCCGCCGCGCTCACTGCACCTGTCGGCCCGGCTCGCCATGAGGCGCTGACGATGCTCGACGAGATCGTCGAACACCATGCTCACGCGCCCGGCTCGCCGCAGTCCGTCGAGAGCGAGCCTGACGGCGAAGCCGACGCGGCAGGAACGACGTCACCCGTCGGAGGGTACGACATGGCACGTGGTGAACGTGCGGCAGCAGAACGCCTCCTGAATCATCACGAGCGCACGGGGGCGCGAATCGTGGTGTGGGAAGGGACAGCCCACATCGCTGCGCAACCGGCGGACGCCCTCGGGCCCATGCTGGGTACGCACCTGCGTGCGGCACTCGGCGGCGAGTACGTAGCCGTGAACGTCAGCTTCGGGCGGGGCCGGATCGCAAGAGCCGACATCCCCGCACCGCAGGCCGGATCCATCGATGCCCTGCTTGATGAAGGCGGCACCGCCCGTGCCCTCGTCTTGCGCACTGCGGACCTCGTCGAAGCTGCTTCGTGGTCGACGCGGATCATCTCCGGGCTGTACGACCCGACCGCCGACGGTGACCACTACATCCTGTTCCCTTCGCTACGCGAATCCTTCGACGCCCTCATCCACATCCCGACCGTCACCCCGACAGCGCCATTGCGAAGCGACTCCTAGGTGTACTGCGTCGCGAGGTAGTGATCAAGGAGCTGGGCGCCCACGTCGACTGCCTCATCAGGATCCATGTCCGCGAGCTGAAGCGACAACCCATCGATGACAGCCTGAAGGATCGCCGCGTCCTGCTCCTCGAACGGATCGCGTTTCTGGTGACTGGGCTCATCCGTGTCGTGGGGTGCTTCGCGCCTGGCTCGGAGGAGCCGGCGGTACATCGTCCCCCACAGATGTCGAGCCGATGTGATCCAAGGTCGCCGCGTCTGCGCCGTCTAGTCCATCGATGGAATCCCGGACGCCCGAAAGTAGACGCGACGCACGTTGCGCCCACTCCTCCTGATGCTCGACCAGCGCGGCCGGGTTGTTCTCGTCGCTCACTTGATCGAATCTACAACTCGCGAAACGGTGTCAGAGCGCCACCGAACCGCAGGCGACCGCCCGATCAACGCTCAGGGGCGTCGCCCGCGGCTTTCGCTTCACGGCGTTCCGCGAGACCGCCCAGCAGGAACGAGATCGATGCCGCGTCGCGAGTCCGGCGATTCTCACCTGCCGCGGCGCAGCCTACGACCGATTCAGGCGAAGATCATCGGCATGTCGTCGTCGTCATCAGCACCACCGAAGTCGAGGTCGACGACCACCGGCACGTGATCGCTGGGCTGTTCGCCCTTGCGCTCGTTGCGGTGGATGGATGCGCCGGTGACGGCATCGGCGAAGGTGCGCGATCCGAGCACGAAGTCGATGCGGATGCCCTCGTTGCGGGGGAACTTCAGCCGCTGGTAGTCCCAGTAGGTGTAGCCCTCGGGCAGGATCGGGCGCACGACGTCGGTGAGACCCGCATCCTGGAACGCGAAGAACGCCGCGCGCTCCTGCGGGGAGACGTGGGTCGAGACGCCCTCGACGATGTCGGGATCGCCGTTGTCGGAGTCGAACGGGATGATGTTGAAGTCGCCGACGAGCGCCAGCGGCAGATCGGGGTTCTTCTGCAGAGCGGATGCCGCGTGCTGGCGCAGTTCGTCGAGCCAGTGCAGTTTGTAGGCATAGTGCGGGTCGCCCAGAGCCCGCCCGTTCGGCACGTACAGGCTCCAGATCTGCACGCCGTCGACGGTCACACCCAGCGCGCGCGCCTCGAGCGGAGCATCCGGTCCCTCATGACCCTTGGCGAAGCCCGGCATCCCGTCGAATGCGGTGGACACATCCGCCATGGGGAGGCGGCTCGCGATCGCGACGCCGTTCCACTGGTTCAGGCCGTGCACCTCGACCTGATAGCCGGCCTCTTCGAACTGCGCATAGGGGAACTGCTCGGGCTTGCACTTGATCTCCTGCATCGCGAGCACGTCGATGTCTTCGCGCACCGCGAACTCGACCGTGCGGCGCACGCGGGTGCGGATGGAGTTGACGTTCCAGGTGGCCAGGCGCATGCATCCAGCCTAGTTGCGGGGTCGGACCTCAGCGCTCCGCAGGATCGGCCGTTCCGATCAGCACGCCACGGGCGAGCGAGTGGAAATGCCGGTTGAATCCGAGCACCGCCGGCGTGGAGCCCGCGGGGATGTCGAGCGTCTCCACGTCCAGTGCGTCCACCACGAAGAAGTACCGATGCACGCCTGTGCCGTCCGGCGGGGCCGCGCCGATGAACCGCTCGGAGCGGGACTCGTTCGGCAGCACCGTCGCTCCGTGCGGAAGCGCGGCGAGATCTCCGAGGCCGCTGGCGAGCGAGGTGGCCGAGGCGGGAAGGTCGTACGCGGCCCAATGCCAGAACCCCGATCCGGTCGGCGCGTCCGGGTCGAAGCACGAGATCGCGAAGCTGCGTGTGCCGGCGGGCGGCGTCGACCACTCCAGAGCGGGCGAGCGGTCCTCACCACCCCGACCGGACGACCAGGCGAACAGCGGCAGCGGACCGCCCGGTTCGAAATCGGAACTGCTCAACTCGAGCGGCGCGAAATCACGCAGCGTGGCGAGCTCGGCGTAAGGATCGTACGAGAGCATGGGGCCTCCTTCGCTGAGGGGATGATGACGTCACGGCCCACGATAGGCGCACCACGCAGGTCGCACCACCGGCTCTAAGCTGGATGCCGTGACCGCACTCGACGCAGACCGACAGTCCCTCCTCGCCCTCATCAAGGATGAGGCGGTGTTCCACGGCGACTTCACCCTTTCCAGCGGAAAGCAGGCGACGTACTACGTCGACATGCGCCGTCTCACGCTCGACCACAGGGCTGCTCCGGCGATCGGCCGCATCATGCTCGATCTGATCGGCGATCTCGACGCCGCGGCCGTCGGCGGTCTGACGCTCGGTGCCGATCCGATCGCCAACTCCGTGCTGCACGCCTCGGTCGGCACCGACCGCCCGCTGGACGCGTTCGTCGTGCGCAAGGAGCCCAAGGACCACGGCCGCGGCCGTCAGATCGAAGGCGCCGACGTCGCGGGCAAGCGCGTCGTCGTGCTCGAGGACACCTCCACCACCGGCCAGTCCGCGCTCAAAGCCGTCGAGGTTCTGCGCCGCGAAGGCGCAGAGGTCGTCGCCGTCGCCGTGATCGTCGACCGCAAGACCGGCGCGCAGGCCGCGATCGAGGCCGAGGGCCTGCAATGGCTGGCCGCCTTCGACCTCGACGACCTCGGCCTCGACCCGCAGTGATTCTCGGCACATGACTCGTTACGCACTGGCCGTGGATGTGGGCGGCACCAAGCTGGAAGCCGCGCTCGTCGGCGACGACGGCATGCTGGTCGCAGGCAGCCGCAGCAGGCAGGCCACCGGCCGCACCGCGACACCGACATCGATGGATGCTGCAGTCGGGGCCGTCATCGTGCATGCGCTCGCCCTGCTGCCGGAAGGCGCCGAGCTCGTGGGTGCCGGTGTCGGCAGCGCGGGCCCGATCGACCTCCCGACGGGTTCGATCGTGCCGGTCAACATGCCCCAGGCGCGCGGCTACGGCCTGGCCGGAGCGGTGCGTGACGCGGCATCCGCTGTTCTCGGTCGTGACGTGCGCACCGTGTTCGGGCACGACGGTGGTGCACTCGCGCTCGCCGAGGCGTGGCTCGGAGCGACCCGCGAGGCGCGCTCGTCGTTGTCGATCGTCGTGTCGACGGGGGTCGGCGGCGGGTTCGTCGTGGGCGGGCAGTACATCCGTGGAGCCTCCGGCAACGCCGGGCACCTCGGGCAGGTGCGCCGTGAAGGCGGGCTGACGCTCGAGGAGATCGCCTCGGGGCCCGCCAGTGCCGCGTGGGCGCAGACACAGGGATGGACGGGTGCCACCGGCGAGGATCTCGCTCGCGACGCGGCATCCGGCGACCCGATCGCGCGTGCGGCGATCGAACGGTCCGCTCGCGCGGTGGGCGAGGCGCTGGCGGATGCCGCGACACTCGTCGACCTCGACATGATCGCGATCGGCGGCGGGTTCTCCCGTGTGTCCGACGACTACATCGATCTCGTGCAGCAGGCGCTCACCGCGAGTGCCGCACACGACTACTCCCGGCGCGCGCGCGTGGTGCGCTCAGGGCTGGGAGACGAAGGCCCGCTGATCGGCGCGGCCGCGCTCGTGCTCAGGTAGCCCGCGCCGAAGTGCGCGGCGCAGCCACAGCGGAGACCCTCAGGAAGTCGAGCTTCTCCGCCGCCTCGGACCCGGTTGCCGCGGTGTAGGCGACGATGCGCAGATCGGACCCTGCGACGCTGAACACATCGCAGTCGAGTTCGATGTCGCCCACGGCTTCGTGGCGGATGACCTTGCGCTCCGACTGATGCTCGCCCACCGCGCCGCTGTGCCACAGCGTGCGGAAGCGCTCACTCGATTCGAGAAGCTCGTCGACCAGGTCCCTGACTCCTCGATCGTCAGGGTAGCGACCGCTGACGCGACGCAGATCGGCCACCAGCGATGCCTCGAAGACCTCCGGGTTGCCGGACTGGCTGACGACCCGCTTCCTGTCGTCGCACTGGGACGTGCCCGAGAAATGCTGTCTCAGAAGGTTCGGTCGTCCTGGGCCGCTCCAGAAAGGATGGCCCAGCAGCACGGTCCACAGCGGACTCTCGGAGATGAGATCCCACGACGCGCTGAACACGGCGAGCGGTGTCTCGCCGAGGCGGGCGAGCAGCCGCTGCACGCCGGGCGGGATGTGCATCGGCACCTGCTGCGGAGAAGGGGGAAGCAGCCCGGCGACGACGAAGAGATGATCGCGTTCTGCGTCGTTCAGCTGCAGTGCGCGGGAGAGCGCGGCGGCGACCTGCGCCGATGGATTGCGTGCGCGGCCCTGCTCGAGGCGCACGACGTAGTCGACGCTCAGCCCCGCGAGGGCGGCGAGTTCTTCACGCCGCAGCCCGGCCGCGCGGCGGCCGCCGTCTGCATACAGGCCGACATCGAGCGGTGAGAGCCGATCGCGCCAGGCGCGCAGCATCCCGCCGAGGTCCGAGGCCTGCTTCTGCTGCATCCATTCAGTCTGACAGCCTCCAGCCCGGCCAAGGTGGTACTGCTGATCCCCCTGCTCGGCCGGGCCACGACAGCGTCGCGCGCCGTCCTCAGACTCGAGACATGACAACGACACTGATCACCGGAGCGAACAAGGGCCTCGGATACGAGACCGCCCGCCGACTCATCGAAGCCGGACACACCGTGTGGATGGCCGCCCGCGACGAGGCGCGAGGACTTCGGGCCGCCGACGAACTCGGCGGACGCTTCATCCACCTCGACGTCACCGACGACGCCTCCGTCACAGACGCGGCGCGCACGGTCGCGGATGCCGGTGGCATCGACGTGCTGATCAACAACGCCGGCGTCTCGGGTCCGATGAAGCCGGCCGAGGAACTGACGGCGGCAGATGCCACCGCCGTGTACGCCACGAACGTCGTGAGCATCGTGCGCACGACATCCGCGTTCCTCCCGCTCCTGCGTGAATCCAGCGCGCCGACCATCGTCAACGTGACGAGCGGTCTCGGGTCGTTCGCCGCGGTGCACGACCCGGAGCGCATCGAGTCCACGCTCGTCGCACCGCTGTACACCTCGTCGAAGTCGGCCGTCACGATGCTCACGGTGCAGTACGCCAAGGCGTTCCCCGAGATGCGCATCAACGCCGCCGACCCGGGGTACACGAAGACGGACTTCAACGGCAATCAGGGCACGCAGACGGTGACGGAGGGAACGGACGCGATCGTCGAGCTCGCCACCCGCGGCGGGCAGGGGCCGACGGGAACGTTCATCGATCGCTCGGGTGTCGCCCGGTTCTAGGGCACGAGTTCGGATGACTCGGACGACACGCCGCCGCATCTCGCCGGGGGACGGCGTGTCGGGCCAGCGATCCGAAGCTGTGCACGGGGCGCCGATACGCACGCACCCCTAACAAATCCGACGTACCCTCGAAGGACGACGGAAGGACAACGGATGCGCGTACTCGGACTGCTCTCGGGCACCTCACACGACGGGATCGATGTGACGGTCGTCGACTTCAGCGAGGCGGATGGCGCCGTGCGCGGCACCGTGCTGCACGAGGCCAGTGTCCCGTACGACCCTGCGCTTCGCGCTCGACTCGTGGCCGCGCTGCCGCCCGCGAAGACGACGCTGGCCGAGGTCTGCGAGCTCGACACCCTGATCGGTCAGGCGTTCGCCGACGTGGCGGCGGATGCTGCGGCATCCGTCGGCGGCGTCGATGCGGTGTGCACCCACGGGCAGACCGTCTACCACTGGGTCGACGACGGACATGCCCGCGGCACCTTGCAGATCGGCCAGCCGGCGTGGATCGCCGAAGCGGTCGGCGCCCCTGTGGTGTCCGACGTGCGCATCCGCGACATCACCGCCGGCGGGCACGGCGCACCGCTCGTGTCGTTCCTCGACGAACTGCTGCTGCGAGGGCGTGCAGGCACGTCGGCCGCGCTGAATCTGGGCGGCATCGCGAACATGACCATCGTCCGAGAGGGCGCGATCTCGGCCTATGACATCGGACCGGCGAACGCGCTCGTCGATGCCGTGATCGCGAAGTACGGCCTGAACCCGCTCGGCTACGACGAGGACGCTCGCATCGCCCTGTCCGGCGACGTCGACGATGCCCTGCTCGCCTCGCTGCTCGCCGACCCGTACTACGCCCTGCCGGCTCCCAAGAGCACGGGCAAGGAGCACTTCCACCTCGACTACGTGCGTGCGCACGCGACAGGGCTGGGCCGCGACGTGCGCGTGACCGACCTCGTGCGCACGCTCACCGAACTGACGGTGCAGACCGTGGCGAACGACGTGCGCGCGGCAGGAATCGGCTTCCTCGCCGTGTCGGGCGGGGGATGCCACAACCCGCTGATCATGCAGGGTCTCCGCGCCGCACTGCCGGACACCGAGGTCGTACTCGCGGATGAGCTGGGCGCGTCAGCGGACAACAAGGAGGCGATCCTGTTCGCCCTGATCGGGTGGTGCACCATGCACGGCGTCCCCGCCATCGTCCCCGGCGGCACAGGTGCGCGCGAGCCGCGCATCCTCGGCACGATCACGCCGGGTGCGGGTCCCCTGCGGATGCCGGAGCCGGTGGCGTCCGTGCGCAGTCTGACCCTGAGCTGACGCGCGCGCTCGTCAGCGCTTGCGGTCGTCGTCCCAGGGGCCTTCCCACCAGTTGCCGGAGCGGCCGTCGTCGTCGCCCCGACCCCGGCGACGGGAGCGGACGAACTGCACGATGATGACCGTCAGCGTGGTGAGCCCGATGAGGAGCATCACGAGGAAGAGCAGGTCCCTCTGGTCCATGGCGTCAGCCTTCTGAAGAGCCCGACGGCAGCAGATCGGCGACCGAGTTCACGATCTCGTCGGGGCGGAACGGGTACTTCTCGATCTCGACCTGGTCGCTGATGCCGGTGAGCACGAGCACGGTGTGCAGCCCCGCCTCGATGCCGGCGACCACATCGGTGTCCATCCGGTCACCGATCATGCCGGTGCGCTTGGAGTGCGCGCCGATCTTGTTCAACGCCGAGCGGAACATCATCGGGTTCGGCTTGCCGACGACGTACGGCTCGCGTCCGGTGGCCTTGGTGATGAGTGCGGCGACCGCCCCGGTCGCCGGCAGCGGGCCCTCGACGCTCGGGCCGGTGGCGTCCGGGTTGGTGATGATGAAGCGCGCGCCCCTGTTGATCAGGCGGATGGCCTTCGTGATCGCCTCGAACGAGTAGGTGCGGGTCTCGCCCACGACGACGAAGTCGGGGTTGGTCTCGGTCATGACAAACCCGGCGTCATGCAGGGCGGTGAGGATGCCTGCCTCGCCGATGACGAACGCCGAACCGCCGGGAACCTGCTGCTGCAGGAAGGCCGCGGTGGCCAGGGCCGACGTCCAGATCCGGTCCTCCGGCACATTCAGACCGCTGGAGCGCAGACGCGCCGAGAGGTCGCGCGCGGTGAAGATCGAGTTGTTCGTCAGCACCAGGTACGGGATGCCTTCGGCCTCCCAGCCGGCCAGCAGCTCGGATGCACCGGGGATGGCGTCGTTCTCATGGACGAGCACGCCGTCCATGTCGGTGAGCCAGCATTCGATCTCGGAGCGTTCAGCCATGTGCTCAGCCTATTGGTCGCGGGTGCTACCCGCGGAGCAGGCTCGCAAGCGCCGGAAGCTGCGCGGGGTCCTCGAGCGCGGAGCCGACCGCGACCACGCGTACGCCCGCGTCGAGGAACCGCGCCGCATTGGACGAGTCCATGCCGCCGGTCGCGACGAAGTTCGCCTGCGGGAACGGTCCGGACATGGCCGTGAACCAGGCCGGTCCCAACAGAGACGCGGGGAACGCCTTGAGCCACGTGAGCCCGGACTTCATCGCGAGCTGCACGTCGGTGGCGGTGGCCACGCCAGGCAGCGCCGGCATCCCGGCATCGTGCGACGCGCGAACGACCTCGGCATCGAAACCGGGGCTGACCGTGAACGAGGCGCCCGCATCCGCGGCCTGGCGCACATGCTCGAGCGAGACGACGGTGCCGGCGCCGACCGTCAGCCCGCGGTCCTTCGCGGCATCGGCCAGCACGCGCAGCGCCTCGACATCGGCAGGCGTCTGCACTGGCACTTCCACGCTCGTGACGCCGATATCCCAGGCGGCGGTGGCGACGGCGAGCGTGCGCTCCGCACCCATGCCGCGCAGGATCGCCATCAGGGGGACATCGCCGAAGAGAGCGGCGAGGGAGGAGTTGTCGAGCACGAGGTGCCGCCTTTCGGGGAGTGCTGCCTTGGAGAGCACGGACGAGTCGCGACACGAGCGCGACTACACTTCGAGTGTGACCAGAGTGAGCGTCAACTGCAATTCACGTTGCAACATATGCACACTTTGACGAGACGGAAGGACGACAGATGCACGAGCTCGCGGAGATCAGGCTGACAGCGCGGCACAAGGGGCTGCCGGAACGGGCCGTCGGGATGACGACGGCGGAGTTCCTGGCCTCCCGGCCACGACTTTCGGAGTTCTGGACCCCGCTCGTCGTTCTCGACGACGCGGCGATGCGCCACAACACCGACGTGATGGCGACGTGGTGCGCTGAGCGCGGCCTCGAGCTCATGCCCCACGGCAAGACCACGATGGCACCCTCGCTCTGGCAGCGGCAGCTGGATGCGGGATCGCTCGGCATCACGCTCGCCACGATGGGCCAGGTGCGCACGGCGCGCACGTTCGGCGTCTCCTCGATCATGCTCGCCAATGCCGCTGTCGACGCGCACGCGCTGCGCTACCTCGCGGGCGAGCTCGCCGACCCCGACTTCCGCTTCGTCTGCTGGGCCGACTCCATCGCCACGGTGGAGTCGATGGAGACTCCGCTGCGCGACGCGGACGCTCCTCGCCCGGTCGACGTGCTGGTCGAACTCGGTGGCGACGGCGGGCGCACGGGTGCCCGCACGCTCGACGAGGCGATCGCGATCGCCGAGCGCATCGCGGCATCCGATGTGCTGCGCCTCGCCGGCGTCGCCGGCTACGAGGGAAGCCTTGCGCACGATCGCAGCGTCCGCGCCATCGACGCGGTCGAGACGTACCTGCGTCGCCAGGTCGAGCTGCACGAGCGCATCGGGCACCTCTACGACGACGGCGACGTCTACGTGACGGCGGGCGGCAGCGCGTACTTCGATCTCGTCGCGCAGGTGTTCGCCGAGGCCGGCGCCGCAGCAGACGCCGAAGAGCGCCCCGGCGGAGGCCGCACCCTGTTCACTCTGCGCTCCGGCGCCTACATCGTCCACGACGACGGCTTCTACCGCGGCATCTCACCGTTCGACGAGGCGCGGACGAGCGACGAAGAGCCCCGCTTCATCCCCGGCATGTTCGGCGTCGGCCGGGTCGTCTCGCACCCAGAGCCCGGTCTCGCGCTGATCGACGGCGGCAAGCGCGACTTCCCGTTCGATGAGGGACTGCCGATCCCCCGTGCGAAGAGCGCGGCGCTCGGCGCACCCTGGCAGCCCCTGCCCGGAGCATCCGTCTCGGCGATGAACGACCAGCACAGTTTCGTCCGGCTCGAGGACGGCGGCGAACTCGAGATCGGAGGCCTCGTCCGGCTGGGGCTTTCGCACCCGTGCACCGCGTTCGACAAGTGGACCGTGCTGCCCGTCGTCGAGTCGGTCGACTCCGACGTCGTCCTGGACCTGATCCACACCTTCTTCTGATGGCGGAGGTCGGGCACGCGCCGCGCGGAGAGGGTGTGGTCTAGGTGTCGCAGAGCGTCGAGCGTGCAGCCGCGATCCTCGACTCTCTCGCCGGCGAGCCCAAAGCGGTCTCGCCGCTCGCGGTGGAGTTCGGCATCCACCGCTCGACGATGTTCCGAGAGCTGCAGACGCTGCAGAAGGTCGGCTTCGTGCGGCGACGTGAGGACGGTACCTATGCGGTCGCGTTTCGCCTGGCGATGCTCGGTGCGGCCGCGTTGGAGGACGTCGCCCTGAAGGATGCCGCGCACACCCCCGTGCGGCAGCTGCACCGCGTGGTCGGAAACACCGTGCACGTCGCAGGGCTCGTGGGCGATGAGATCTTCTACGTCGACAAGGTCGAGGACCCGCGTCGGGTGCGGCTGTACTCGCGGGTCGGGTCGCCAGTGCATCCGAATCGCAGCGCGGTGGGGAAGGCGATCCTCGCCGGGCTGACGCAGAAACGCCGCGACGACGTGCTCGCCGGCGCTGACTGGACGCGCCACACCGCGCAGACGCTGACGACAAGGGCCGCGCTCGACGCGGAGCTCGAGGTGACGGCCGAACGCGGCTGGGCCGTCGATCAGGGCGAGTTCGAGGAGATCGTGAACTGCGTCGCCGTCCCCATAACGACCTCGGTGGGTGTCGTCGGAGCCGTTTCGATCACCGCGCTGCGGATGGTCCACGACCTCTCACATCTGGAAGGGCACGTTCCGCTGCTCCGCCGGACGGCCGAGCAGATCGCACACGCGCTGCGCTGAACGCGCATGCGTCACCTGGACGGATGCTACGCGCTGAGCCAGACGACGTCGACGGCGCCGTCCGGCAGCTCGGCGACCGCTCCGTCGATCTCGACGCCGCCGTCGGTGACACGGACGACGGACGACACCGAGAGCCCGAGCTCTTCCAGGGCGCACAGCAGGTCGGGGTCGGTGTCGGAGACGCGCAGCACGCGGCCCTCGTGGCCGAGCGGGGCCTGGGCGAGCAGCACGAACGGTTCGCGCGCGACATGGCCCGCGGCATCCGGGATCGCATCGCCGTGCGGGTCGAAGCGGGGCCGGCCCAGCCGTTCGTCGATCCCCTCCAGCAGACGATCGCTGATCGTGTGCTCGAGGACCTCGGCCTCGTCATGCACCTCGTGCCAGCCGTAACCGAACTCGCTCACCAGCCAGGTCTCGACGAGGCGGTGGCGGCGCACCATCGACAGGGCGCGACGTTCACCGGCATCCGTCAGACGCACCGCGCCGTACGGCACGTGCGAGACGAGGCCGGAAGCGGCGAGCTTCTTCACCATCTCCGTCACAGACGAGGGGGCGATGCCCAGCTTCGCCGCGAGCTGCGAAGGAGTGATCGGCGCATCCTGCCATTCGGTGTGCGCATAGACGGTCTTCAGATAGTCGTCTGCCGCTGGGGATGCCACGAGCCCAGCCTACGCCGCCCCGACTACGCTGGCTGAGTGACCGACACCCCTGAGCGCACCACCCATGGACTCGGACCGTGGGAGGGCGAGTGGCCGGTGGGGGAGCAGTACGACCCCGAACTGCTCGAGCACGGCGACACCCGCAACGTCATCGATCGCTACCGCTACTGGCGCATGGAGGCGATCGTCGCCGACCTCGACACGCACCGCCATCCGTTCCACGTCGCGATCGAGAACTGGCAGCACGACATGAACATCGGCTCGATCGTGCGCAGCGCCAATGCGTTCCTCGCCGACACCGTGCACATCATCGGACGGCGTCGGTGGAACAAGCGCGGGGCGATGGTCACGGATCGCTATCAGCATGTCGTGCATCACGACGACGTCGCCTCGTTCGCCGTCTGGGCCGCCTCTGAAGGCATCCCGATCATCGCGGTCGACAACGTCGAAGGCGCCGTCCCGGTCGACAAGGCCGAGCTGCCGGAGCGCTGCGTGCTGCTTTTCGGGCAGGAGGGTCCTGGCCTCACCGAGGAGGCGATCGCCGCGGCATCCGGTCATATCGAGATCACCCAGTACGGTTCGACGCGCTCGATCAACGCGAGCGCTGCCGGCGCGGTGATCATGTACGAATGGTGCCGCCGGTGGGCGTAGCCCGCCGCCGATGCACGAGCTGAAGCTCACCCGTGCGGGTGATCCGGCACCGAACACGCCCGTGAGAGCATGGGGCCGTGTCGAGCGCAGTGAAGAACGACTCCGATTCTGACGGCTGGCGCGTCCTCAACCGTCCTGACGTGATCCTCGCGATCGCCATGACCGTGCTGCTGCTCCCGGCCAGCCTGATCGCGGTCGTCCAGGCGCAGGCCGTGCCCGATCCGGCAGCCGCCGCCGTGATCACCGCACTGTTCGCATCGGTGCACGCGGCGACCCTCGTCTCGGTGCGCTTCCCCGTCATCGCGTTCGCCGCCGCCAGTCTCGCGATGCTCGCCCTCGCGCTGCTGCCGGGAGGCGAAGGGGTCGCGGGCGCACCGGCCGCACTGTTCCCCTCGTCCTTCGCCTACCTGCTCTGCGTAGGCGAGGTCGCGACACTGCGTGCGCCCCGTCTCGGACTCGCCTCGCTCGGCGTCGGGGTGCTCGGCGCGGCTGTGATCGCATGGACGCCGATGTCGACCATGCCCGGCAGCATCAGAGTCGGGCTCTTCGGGGGGCTCGCCGCGATGATCGCCGCCGCCTGGGCGATCGGTCTGCTCCAGCGGCAGCGACGACAGCACTCCGAGGAGCGGGAGCGCACCCGGGTACGAGAGGCGATCACGGCCGAGCGGATGCGGATCAACCGCGATCTGCACGACGTCGTCGCGCACTCCATGACCGTCATGATCGCCCAGGCGGATGTGGCGCGCGCTCTGGTGCGGGACGATCCGGACGCCAGCACGCGCGCGCTGCACATCGTCGCCGACACCGGAAGAGACGCCCTGCGCGGGATGCGCGGAGTGATCGCCGTCGACGGCGATGCGCCGCGGACGCCCGTCCCCGACATCGACGCGATCACGGGCCTCGTCGAGTCCGTGCGCAGCGCGGAGACCGACGTGCGGTTCGACGAGACGGGCACGCGACGACGCCTCGAACCGGATGCGCTGATGGCGCTGCATCATGCCGTGCGCGAAGCGCTCACCAATGCGGTCAGGCACACGGCGGCCCCGCGGCGGATCGTCGTCCGGCTGCAGTGGACGCCGGATCACGTCGCCGCGACCATCGACGACGACGCGGGGAGCGGTCAGGGCCCGGCGAGTCCGGGGAGCGGCCTCGGGCTCATCGGCATGGCCGAGCGCGTCCGCCTCGCACGGGGCACCCTGCGCGCGGGACCGCGGCAGCCCGCCGGGTGGCAGGTGCGCATCGAACTGCCCGTGGCGGCGCACGAGGCCGCACGCGCGGATGGAGGAGTCGAATGAGCATCCGAGTGCTGATCGCCGATGATCAGGCGCTGTTCCGCGAAGCCATCGCCGCGCTGCTCGCACGCGATCCGCGACTGGAGATCACGGCATCCGTCGAGTCCGGCGACGCGGCGATCGAGTTCATCCGCGCGCACGCCGTCGATGTCGTGCTGATGGACATCCGGATGCCGGGAACCGACGGCATCGCCGCGACCAGGGAGGTGCTGCGGCTGCGCCCCGGAGTCCGGGTCCTGGTGCTGACGACGTTCGACCTCGACGAGTACGTCTACGCAGCGGTGCGCGAGGGCGCCAGCGGATTCCTCACGAAGGATGCGACGCCCGAGGCGCTCGCCGATGCTGTCGTCGCAGTCGCGGATGGGCGCCCGGTGATGTCGCCGCGCGCCACTGAGGCGCTGCTGGGATTCGTACGGGAGGGAGCGCCGCAGCGGGACGCCCGCGAGGCGCTGGCCGTGCTGAGCCCGCGCGAGCAGGACGTCGCGCGGCTGCTCGCCACCGGCACATCGAACGACGAGATCGCCCGTGCGCTGTTCCTCTCCGAGAACACGGTGAAGACGCATGTGAAGGCGGTGCTCGCCAAGCTCGCGGTTCCCGACCGCATCCACGTGGTCATCTGGGCGTACGAGCACGGCGTGCTGCGCCCGGCCGACTGACCCGTATCGCTGCGCAGAATCACCCGCACGGGCGAGTCGTCCCGCCTCCTCGGGCGATGCTGCGGGTGCCGCCTGGTTCATAGCGTGAAGACATGAACACGCGAAACCACTTCTTCCTGACTCTCGTCGTCGTCCTGGGCTCGGTTGCGCTCGCCGTCCTGAACGGGCTCCGGCTGCTCGCACCGGCGTCGGTGGACTGGATCGCCGCGCTGGGGCCGGGGATCGCCGACCGGATGCTGCCGGGAACGGTCTGCGCGGCCATCGGTGTCGCGGCGGGTCTCGCCGGCACCGCCGTCGGGTTGCTGGGGCAGGCGGAGAGCCGCGCCACGTCGGGTGCGCCGCCGTCACGAGCACTGCGCGCGGCGGCCGTTGTCGTGGCAGGCGTCATGATCTTCCTGACCCCGGGCGGGTTGATCCCCGTCGCCGGTTACACGTTCGCCATGATCGTCATCATCGGTGTCTGCACGCTCGCCGTGCTGCTCGTGCGACGGCATCCGTGGTGGGGTCTGGCGCTGATCGCGGTGCTCGCCGGCCTCGTCACGTGGGCCGTCGTGCGGATGCGCGGCGCGGAACTGGCGAGCAGCCTCGGTGCCTCGCTGCTGGACGTGTTTCCCGGAGCGCTTCTCGCCGCGGTCCATCTGCTGGCCGCGGTCGCGCTCCTCGCGCAGACCGAGTCACGCGGGCGCGGGCATCGGGGCGCATTCTCGCGGTGGGTGCTGAGGCACCGCAGAGCGATCACGATCGTGGCGGCGTGCTGCGCCGTGCCGTACACGTTCGCCCGCCTGACCTGGCTCACGCCGTGGCCGTTGCTGGCACCGGACGCGCTCGACCCCGCCGCCATGCCGATGGTGCTGCTGACCGGACTCAGCCTGGGGGCGGCGATGCTGGCCGGCGGAGTGCTGACGCTCGGGCTCATCCTGCCGTGGGGCCGCCGCTTCCCGCGATGGATGGCCGGCGTCGGTGGTCGCCCCGTGCCGATCGCACTCGCCGTGGTGCCGGCCTCGGTCGTCTCGGCGCTGTTCACCGCCGGCGGCATCGACATGGTGCTGTCGGCGCAGGACGGCGCGATCGGTGACGGCAGCATCGCGCAGATCATCGAACTCGTGCTGGTGTTCCCGTTCTGGCTGTGGGGTCCGCTGCTGGCGCTGGCGACCTGGGGCTACGCGATGGCTCGTCATTCCGGGGCGCCGCTACCCGTGCATCCCTCGGATCGGACCTTCAGCCGAACCGACCCTCGACGCTGAGCTGCTCGCCGGTGCCGACGCGCACGTCGTGCAGACGAAGGTTCGTGCCGTCGGCGGTGAGCGACTCGTTGAGGTCGATCCGTCGGCCGATGAGTGCGCGCACATGCTTTCGGGCGAACAGCAGAGCGGCCTTCACCAGCAGGTTGCGGCTGCCGAGCGTCAGGTCGCGGATCGTGATGACGGCATCCCTCGTCACCTCGATCCGCGCCTCGGCCCGGGCCGACGCCATGAGCAGTTTCCAGCGCACGCCGGCGTATGCGGTGACGCGGATGCCGTCTGCGCCGTCCTGCACGATCTCGATGCGCAACCGGCCGAGACGGATGCCGCCCTCGCGGAGCATGGGCGCCGCGACGGATCTGATCAGCGGCACGAGATCCTTCGTGGCGATGGAGGCGTGGAAGGTGCCGCGCAGATCGCCGAGGTCCTCGTTCGGCACGATCGAATGGGCGCTCTCGGGAACACCCGGTTCTGCGGGCTCGGCGGCGGTGAGCCACACGATCGGCATGTCGAACGCCTGCACGTTGATCGTGAGCGGGCTGCGCTCGATCCGCATCGGTCGGGCTGAGAAGCGGAAGCTGCGCACGATGCCCGGTTCGCGGGAGATGATCTCCGGCGCTGGGATGTCTTCGGTCGCGGGGGTGTTCGTGACGGGGGAGTTCGTGACGGGGTCGACGGGCATCGGCGGCGCGGTCCAGCCGAGCGTCAGCGTCGTGCCGGTGGCATCCAGCGTGAGGTGATCGAGATCGTTCCCGGTGAGGGAGGCGGCGACCTCGACGTCTTCGAGCCCCTTCAGAGCGACTTCACCCGCGTCCTGCGCGGTGCGAAGCAGAGTCGATCGCACCCAGCGCACGACGGTGGCGCTGTCGCCGGGCCAGGCTGTGGTCATGTGACCATCCTGACGCATCCAAGGCGCAGAGCGAGTCGCCTACACCGAGGCGCGCAGCCAGCCGCCGGTCTTCACGCGCCAGCCGAGCGTCGCGAAGCGGGCGAGCATGTACACGCCGAAGAATGCGACCGCCAACCAGGTCACTCCGGCGGTGCCGTCGACTCCGACGAGGGTGATGATCCACAGCACGGGAAGGAACGGCACGAGGTTGAGACCGCCGGCGATCGCGAGGTAGCGCACGTCGCCGGACCCCATCAGCACACCGTCGAGCACGAACACGATTCCTGCGATCGGCTGCGCCACGGCCAACACGATGAGGGCCGGCTGGATGAGCGCCGCGACCGCGGCGTCGCCCGTGAAGGCGAGCCCGATCACGCCCGACAGTGCGGCGATCAGACCGCCGACGATGACGCCGAACCAGGCGCCCCACGCGACGGTGCGGGCGAGCACGTGCCGCACGCCGGGGATGTCGCCCGCGCCGAGGCCCTTGCCGATCAACGCCTGCGCGGCGATCGCGAGCGCGTCGAGTGCGAACGCCGCCGCCGAGAAGATCGTGAAGACCACCTGCCAGCCGGCGAGCTCCGTGGTGCCGATGCCCGTGGCGATGCCGACCGTGACGAGCAGGGCGACTCGCAGGCTCACCGTGCGCAGGAACAGCCATCCGCCCGAGCGCGCCGAACCGCGGACGCCGTCGTGCTGAGGGCGGACGGAGGCCGAGTGCCGGCGCGCGAGGCGGCCGATGATGAGTACATAGGCGGCGACCATGCCCCATTGCGCGACGATCGTGCCGGCGGCCGAGCCGGCGATGCCCCAGCCGAAGCCGTAGATGAACAGCCAGTTCAGTAGCGCGTTCGCACCGAATCCTGCGCCGGCGATCCACAACGGGGTCATGGTGTCCTGCATGCCGCGCAGCAGGCCGGTGGCCGCGAACACGATGAGCATCGCGGGCAGGCCCCACATCGAGATGGACAGGTAGATGTCGGCCTGCGCGGCGACCTCGGCCGATGCGCCGAACAGCGACACGAGCCACGGCGACGAGAGGGCGCCCGCGACGGCGAGTACCGCGCCGAGGCCGAGCGCCAGCCACATTCCGTCGATGCCCACGCTCACAGCATCCTTCTTGTCGCCTGCACCGAAGCGCCTCGCGACCGCCGGCGTCGTCGAATAGGCGAGGAAGACCATCAGGCCGACGATGGTCTGCAGCACGGCACTGGCGATGCCGAGGCCGGCAAGCGGTGTGACGCCGAGGTGGCCGACGAGTGCGGCATCCACCATGAGGAACGCCGGCTCGGCGACCAGCGCCCCGAGCGCGGGGACGGCGAGGCGCACTATCTCCCGATTGAGTGTCTGGTGCGCGGTCACCGTTCGAGCCTAGCTGCGCGGGTCCGCGGGGCGGGCGGCTGTGGGG
>NZ_JBLVOB010000003.1:92236-108959 GCF_053543555.1 Microbacterium xerophyticum
GCCCGGGGCGGCGGGGTGCGGGGCGCAGGCGTGCGACCCGGCAGCGCGTCGTCGTAGGCTGGAGTAACCGGCATCCGGAGGTGGACGATGGCAGATCCTCGAGACGCGGCAGCCCGATACAGGGCGCAGCAGCGCGATGAACCGGATGCCGAGGCGGAGGCCCCGCCGATGCAGCTCACCGCCGAGAATCAGCACGAGTTCGTCGAGACGGCGATCCAGTTGGCGATCCGCCGCGGCGAGTTCGACGATCTTCCCGGAGCGGGAAAACCGCTCGAGGGGCTGGGTACGCACCACGATCCCGACTGGTGGATCCGGCGGAAGATCGAGACCGAGAACCTCACCGGCCTCGGCCCTCCTGCGCTGCTGCTGCGTGTGGAGGATCGCGAGCTCGACGCGAACCTCGACCTTCTCGCGCGCGAGAGCGACGTGCGCGAAGTGCTCGAGGATTTCAACAAGCGGGTGATCTCGGCCCGTAGGCAACTGCAGGGCGGCCCGCCGGTGGTCACCCGCACGCGTGACGTGGATGCCGAGATCGAGTCATGGCGCGAGCGCAGGGCCGCGCGGCCCGCTCCCGTCGCGGCGGAGGAAGCCCCGCGGCGCCGATTCGGCCGACGGAAGAAGGAGCGGGGTTAGGACGCCCACAGAACCCGCAAGGTTGGTCTTCCCGTGACCCCGCCGAAGACGATCCCGCCTGAACGACTCGCGTGTCCGAGAGCGCGTTTAGGGTGGACACCATGACTGATGCTCTCCCCACCGGCCTCGCCACCGAAGAATTCAGCTCCGAGATCCGCCCGCAGGACGACCTCTACCGCCATGTGAACGGTTCGTGGCTCGAGCGCACGGAGATCCCGGGGGACAAGGCCAGGTGGGGTTCGTTCCACCTGCTCGCCGAGCAGGCCGAGAAGGACGTGCGTGCGATCATCGAGGAGTCGCAGACGGCGGAAGCCGGCACCCTCGCGCGCAGGATCGGCGACATGTTCTCGAGCTTCATGGACACGGCTCGCATCGATGCAGCCGGCGTCACCCCGCTGGCGGAGACCCTCGCCGAGATCGACCTGATCGACGGCATCCCCTCCTTCCTCGCGACGATCGGCGCGTACGAGCGCGACGGTCGCGCGCACCTGATCGGCCTCTACATCGACGGCGACCCCGGTGACCCGGAGCGCTACGTGCCGATCCTCGTGCAGTCTGGTCTCTCGCTCCCCGACGAGAGCTACTACCGCCTAGAGAGCTTCGAAGCCACCCGCACCGCCTACCGCGCCCACCTCGAGCGCCTGCTCGCGCTCGCCGGTATCGCGGACGCCGCAGGCGACGCGGAGCGCTCGTTCGAGCTCGAGAAGGCGATCGCCTCGCATCACTGGGACAACGTGGCGAGCCGCGACGCCGTGGCCACGTACAACCTCAAGACGTGGGACGAGCTGCAGGCGCTGACCGGCGTCGACCTGACGCCGTGGCGGGATGCCGTCGTGCCCACCAACCCGGATGCCTTCACCGAAGCCGTCGTATCGCAGCCGAGCGCACTCGAGGGCCTCGGATCGCTGCTCGTCGAGGAACGCCTCGACGAATGGAAGTCGTGGCTGCGCGCGCACGTCGTGCACGCCGCCGCCCCGTACCTCACCGATGACCTCGTGCAGGAGAACTTCTCGTTCTACGGCACCGAGATCTCGGGCGTCCCCACGATCCGTGAGCGCTGGAAGCGCGGCGTCTCGGTCACCGAAGGCGCACTCGGAGAGGCCATCGGCAAGGTCTACGTCGAGCGCCACTACCCGCCGACGGCGAAGGCCGCGATGGACGAGCTCGTCGCGAACCTCATCGAGGCCTACCGTCAGAGCATCACCACGCTCGAATGGATGAGCCCGGAGACCAGGGAGCGCGCGCTCGCCAAGCTCGACGCGTTCACCCCGAAGATCGGCCACCCCGAGGTGTGGCGCGACTACTCGACTCTCGAGATCGACCCCGCTGACATCTTCGGCAACGTCCGCCGCGCGAACATCTTCGAGCACGACCGCAACATCGACAAGGTCGGTAAGCCGATCGACCGCAACGAGTGGCACATGCCGCCTCAGATGGTCAACGCCTACTACAACCCCTCGATGAACGAGATCGTGTTCCCGGCGGCGATCCTGCAGTACCCGTTCTTCGACGCCTCCCGCGACGCCGCAGCGAACTACGGCGGCATCGGTGCCGTGATCGGCCACGAGATCGGTCACGGATTCGACGACCAGGGCAGCCGCTACGACGGCTCGGGCAAGCTCGACGACTGGTGGACGGATGCCGACCGCTCAGCCTTCGAAGAGCGCACGAAGGCACTGATCGCCCAGTACGACGCACTGGTGCCGGTCGGGCTTCCCGCCGAGAATCACGTCAACGGCGCTCTGACGATCGGTGAGAACATCGGCGACCTGGGCGGTCTCGGCATCGCGCTGAAGGCCTACGAGCTCTCGCTCGGCGGCGCGGAGGCGCCGGTCATCGACGGGCTCACCGGCGTGCAGCGGCTGCTGCTGTCGTGGGCACAGGTGTGGCAGCAGAAGAGCCGCGACGCCGAGACCGTCCGCCTGCTCACGATCGATCCGCACTCCCCGAACGAGTTCCGCTGCAACCAGATCGTGCGCAACATCGATGCGTTCTACGAGGCGTTCGACGTGACGGAAACGGACGCGCTGCACCTTCCCCGCGAACAGCGTGTGACGATCTGGTGATCTTTGCCCGCCGTTCGTGACAGGGACGGAGCGGGCGGGGTTACGATAGCGAGTGCTGCTGGGGGGCATGCTCCCGGCGGCGTCCCCTGAAGACCTTCCTGGGAAGGAACATGCGTGGGCACTCCCCCCGAGCCTTCGCCGCCTGCGATGCTGCGCAGATCACAGCGCAATCGTCGACGACTTCCTCGCCGCGCCGCCGTGGGACGCCGCTCCTTCGTGACCACGCTGCGTGCGCTGGAGGAACTGGTGGATGCCGGCGCACAGGTGTCCGTCCACGTCACAGACCTCGACAGCGGCGCGGAGGTGCTGGCCGGCGACGATCACGTCACGATGCCGGTCGCCGGTCTCGGCGTGGTGCCGCTGCTGATCGAGGTCGCCGCCGGTTTCGAAACCGGAACGCTGGATCCGTTGGAGATCGTGGATCGCGCCTCGACCGACCAGGTCACGACGGCGGGGGTGTGGCGCAATCTGAGGGCACCCGCGTTGCCGCTCGCCGACCTCGCCGTGCTGGCGGCGACGGCGGGCGATCCGCTGGCGGTCAATGCCCTCCTGGCCTACGTGGGTGACGACCGGGTCAACGAGCGTCTCGGCGCGCTCGGCCTCACCCGCACCGCGCTGCTCGACCGCTTCCGCGACGAACGGGGGCCGGATGACGCCCCGCACCTCGCGGTCGGCACGACGCGAGAACTCGCCGGACTCTTCTCCGCTCTGGTGAACTCGACCGCGGTCGACGTCGCCGTCAGCGCGCAGGTGTCGGAGTGGCTGAGCCTGAACCACGACCTGAGCCTGGTCGCGGCATCCACGGGCCTGGATCCGTTCTCCCACGACCACGACGCCCACGGGCTGCTGTTCATCAACAAGACGGGGCGGGAGCGCGGCGTACGCGCGGAGGCCGGCGTGCTCGCCGGTCCGCGGGCGGGGATCGCGTATGCGATGATCGTGTGCTTCGACGACCTGTCGATCACTCACCGGCTCCGCGTGCATGACGCGTTCCGCGTGCTCGGGCTCGAGCTGATGGAGTACGCGCACTGAAGTCGCGGGCATCAAGCCCGGTATCGGTCAGAAGGGGCCGAATCTGTGCTGGGGATCGAGGGCCTGCACGACGGGCTCGAGAGCGTCCGCGAGAGCGTCGAGCTGCTCGGGTGTGAGGTGATCGAGCACGAGCCGGTGCACCGTGGCGAAGTGGTCGGGTGCGGCGAGCACCAGCCGGCGGCGGCCTTGTCGGCTGAGATTCAGCAGCACGCTGCGTCGATCGGTCGCGCTCTCCTCCCGCTCCAGCAGGCCCCTCTGCTCGAGTCTGCTGACGACCTTCGAGCAGCGGGGGAGAGTCGCGTTGGTCGCCGTGGCCAGGTCGCTCAGGCGCATGGCACCCCCATGTCGAAGCGTGCTGAGCAGGATGAACTCGTAATGGGTGAGGTCGGCGTCGCGCTGCAACTGAGCGTCGAGGGCTGCCGGAAGGAGTTCGGCCGTACTGATCAGCGCGAGCCAGGCCCTGGACTGCTCCTGCGTCATGCGAGGAAGGGGTGCGACCATGCTCCCATTCTGCCCGGGTACCCTCGTCGGATGGACGACTGGACCCCGCATCGCCGTGACGACGGCGAGCTGCTCGGATGGATCCACCCGGCAGGCGACGACTGGGTGGCGGTGGATGTGCTCGGTCGTGCGATCTCGGATCCCATCGAATGGCTCGATGCCGAGACCGCGCTGGAGGAGCACGGTCTCTCGTGGCTCGCCGATCCGTGGATGCTCGAGGGCGAAGCCGAGCGTCCGCTCCGAGTGCGCATGGTCGAGGTGACTCCGGATCGCCAGGGCACCCCAGGGCGCATCGTCGTGAAGGTCGACGACTACGGCGACATGAGCCGCACGGCCGCCGAGCAGTTCGTTCTGCCGTGGCCGGTTCCCGATCGGCTGCGCGCACCGCGGACGGGTGATCCGGACGGCTTCACGCTCTGACCGCGTCCGACGGCGTGCTCAGCTCGGCAGTGACGGGTGCGGTTCGATCGCACGGCTCTTCGGGATGAACAGCGACAGCACCACGGCGATGATGGCGGCGACGATGGCGAGCCAGTAGCAGACGTTGAACGCCTCCCGCGTGGGCACGGCGACGCCGTCGATCTCCACGCTCATGGCGGCCAGGACCGCGCCCATGACGGCGGAGGCGCTCGAGGTGCCCACTGAGCGGAACAGGGCGTTCAGCCCGTTCGATGCGCCCGTCTCGTTCGCGGGCACCGCGCGCATGATGATCATCGGCATGGCGGCGAACGTGAAGCCGATGCCGACGCCGATGATCGCGTTGGCGACGAGGATGTTCCACCATTCGGTCGACCAGATCAGCACGTAGACGTAGGCGAGCACGATCGCCGACGCGCCGACGGTGAACAGCGGCCGCGGACCCACCGTGCGCTCGAGCCATCCGGAGAGCGGGGAGATCACCATCATCACCAGTCCGGCTGGCATCACGATGAACGCGGCGGTGATCATGTCGAGCCCGAAGCCGGACCCCGTCTCCACGGGGAGTTCGAGCATCTGAGGGAACGTGACGTTCGATCCGAACAGCGCGAATCCCATGCCGATCGCGGCGATGTTCGTGAACAGCACGGCGGGGCGAGCGGCGACGCGCAGATCCAGCAGCGGATCCTTCGTGCGGAGCTGATACCAGCCCCACACCAGCAGCACGAGCACACCGCCGATGAGAAGTGCGAGTCCGATGGGCGACGTCCACCCCCACTGCGCGCCGCGCGACACGTACAGGAGCAGCCCGGTCAGCCCGATCGCGAGGCCGATCGCACCTGGCACGTCGAGGCGACCGGGGGAGAGCAGCACGTCCTCTGGAACGAGGAACAGCACGAGGATGAGTCCTGTGATGCCGAGACCGGCCGCGAGCCAGAACAGCGAATGCCAGTCGGCGTTGATCGCCAGATAGGCGGCCAACGGCATCCCGAGCGCTCCGCCGACGCCCATGGTGGCGCTCATGAGTGCGACGGCGGTGCCGAGCCGGTTCGTCGGGAGGATGTCTCGCATGATCGCGATGCCGAGCGGGATGACGCCGGTGACGCCGCCCTGCAGTGCACGGCCGATGATCACGCCGACGATGGACCCGGAGAGCGCGGCGATCACCGAGCCGACGATGAGTGCCGCCAGCAGCACCACGATGACGCGGCGCTTGCCGTACATGTCGCCGAGGCGACCGGAGATCGGGGTCGCGATGGCGGCGACCAGCAACGTGATCGTGACGACCCAGGTGGTGTCCTCGCGTGACGCGTTCAGCAGTGTGGGCAGTTCGGCCTGCAGCGGCACGACCAGCGTGAACATGAACGACGCGCAGAGGCCGGCGAACGCGAGCACCGCGACAGTGAGGCCTCGATTGGGAGTGCGGGAGAGGCGTTTCCTGGCTCTGTCGTCTCGATCTCCCACTCCGCCAGGCTACCGGTGTCAGGAAGTGCAGGGCGCGTCGGAGCGACATCGAGGCCGTCCGGTAGAGTCATGCGCGGCTGCGCACGACACGCATCCGTCCGCACTCCGCAGGGTCGGAGCGAGAGTCACGCAGGAGTCCTCTTGAACCACGCATCCTCGTCCTCGCCGGACGTCGCTCCCGCGATCGCATCTCGGAACGGGTAGCTGATCCGAGACGGTCGGCCGTACCGGATCCTTGCGGGCGCACTGCACTACTTCCGCGTCCATCCCGGGCAGTGGGAGGATCGCCTGCGTCGCCTGGCTGCGATGGGGGCGAACACGGTCGACACCTACGTGGCCTGGAACTTCCATGAGCGCACCGAGGGCGAACCCCGTTTCGACGGTTGGCGCGATCTGGAGTCTTTCATCCGTCTGGCCGGCGAGGTGGGACTCGACGTCTACCTGCGCCCGAGCCCGTACATCTGCGCTGAATGGTCGAACGGCGGGCTGCCGTCCTGGCTCACCGGCCGGGTGAATGCGCTACGTACGAGCGACTCGGAATACCTTGCCGCCGTCGATCGCTGGTACGACGCGCTGATCCCGCGCATCGTGCCGCTGCAGGCCGCGTTCGGCGGGCCCGTCGTCGCCGTGCAGGTCGAGAACGAGTACGGGTCGTTCGGCAGCGATCACGCGTATCTCGAGCACCAGCGCGATGCGCTGCGTTCACGCGGCATCGTGGAGCTGCTGACGACGGCTGACGGCATCACCGCCGACATGGTCGCGCACGGCTCGGTGGAAGGCGCCCTCCCGACGTTCACCTTCGGCACCGGTGTCGCCGCCGCACAGGAGCTGCGTCGTCAGGAGGATGCCCTCATGTGCAGCGAGCTGTGGGGAGGGTGGTTCGATCACTGGGGCGAGCAGCATCACGTGCGTTCGGCGCAGAGCATGATCGGCACGGTCGAAGAGCTGCTCGCGGCCGGTGGATCCGTCAGCGTCTACATGGCCCACGGCGGCACGAACTTCGGGCTGTGGAACGGCGCCAACCATGACGGCGCGCTGCAGCCGACCATCACGAGCTATGACTCGGATGCGCCGATCGGTGAGGACGGATCGCTCAACGCCAAGTTCGAGGCGCTGCGTGCGGCGTTCGCGCCATTCCACGACGGCGAGCTGCCGCAGCGTCCGGCACCGGCACCGGTGCAGGCCGCGCAGGCGGCGCCGTTGCATCCGGTGGCCTCCTTGCGCGAGTTCGTCGGGTCGCTGCCTGCGGTGGGCGAGACCACTCCCATGCCGCAGACCTTCGAGCAGCTCGGCGTCGAGGACGGCATCGTGGCGTATCAGGCGCACATCGACGTGCCGGCGGATGCGACGGTCGACATAGACACGCTGCACGATCGTGCCACGGTCTTCGTCGACGACGAGCGCGTCGGAACGCTGGAACGCGACGGGCAGCTGTCGCTGACGCTGCCTGGCGGAGCGCGCCGGGCGACGCTGACGGTCGTGGTCGAGAGCCTCGGACGCATCAATTACGGTCCGCGCACCGGCGAGGGCAAGGGCATCATGCACGGGGTGCGCATCAACGGCCGCCGGTACGTGCACGGCTGGACGCACCGTGCGCTTCCGCGCGACGCGTCACCTTCCGCGGAGGATGCGGAGGCGGCGCGGCCCGCCCCGAGCGCGGCACCCGATGGTCTGCCCGATGGTGTCGCGCGTGCGACGATCGCCGTCGAGATCCCGGCGGATGCGTGGCTCGCGTTCCCCGGCGGCACCAAGGGCATGGTCTGGCTCAACGGATTCCTCCTCGGTCGCTACTGGAAGGTCGGACCGCAGCAGACGCTGTACGCCCCGGCCCCGCTCTGGAGGGCCGGTGCGAACGAGATCGTCGTACTCGACACCGACGGGCTGGGCTCCACCATCGAGGTGCGGGAGAGCCCGGACTTCGGTCCGACCGAGGAGTTCGTCGGCTCCTGAACGACGATGTGCGGCGGATCGGTCACACTTCCGTGACGGCTGTCGTCTCCTTCATGAACCGCATCCGCGGACAACTGAAGGAGACACCATGCCTGCACCCACCCGCGACGAGCTCGAGAGCTTCACCGGCGAGATCATCACCCCTGGCTCGCCCGATTACCGGACGGCGGCGCGAACCGCGCTCGCCTTCGCCGAACCTGCGCTCATCCTCCGTCCCATCGACGTCGAGGACGTGCAGCGTGCCGTGCGCTTCGCCGCGGCATCCGATCTTCCCGTCGCGGTGCGCGGAGGAGGCCATTCCGCCGCGGGGCTCAGCACCGTCGACGGGGGCATCGTCATCGATCTCGCAGAACTCGGCACCGTCGGCGTCCTCGACGGACGCAGGGTGCGTGTCGGCGGGGGCGCCGTATGGCGTCAGGTGGTGGACGCGCTGACCCCGCACGCACTCGTGATCTCCTCCGGTGACACGGCGGATGTGGGTGTCGGGGGACTGCCTCTGTCCGGCGGCATCGGCTGGCTCGTGCGGCGGCATGGACTCACGCTCGATCATCTTCGGGCAGTCGAACTGGTCACGGCCGACGGTGCGGTGCTCCGCGTGGATGAGGATGAGCACGCCGAGTTGTTCTGGGCGCTGCGCGGCGGCGGTGGGGCGTTCGGCATCGTGACCGCGTTCGAGTTCGAGGCGCAGCCCGCTCGGCTGTTCACCAGGGCGTCGCTCACGTTTCCCGCTGATCAGGCTGCGCGGGTCGTGCCGGCCTGGACGCGTTACATGCGCACCGCTCCCCAGGAGATCAGCTCGACCATGGTGCTCTCGAACCCGTTCGCCGGTGGCGTGGACGCGCCCATCGAGCTGACGTTCGTGCGTTGCGACGCAGGGGCGCTGGACGACGCTCTGGCGGCGGTGGGGGCGTCGGCCGCCCCGTTGACGCAGGACGTCGGGCAGCTGCCGTATGCAGAGCTGCTGCACGAGGGGAACGAGCTCCCGGAGGGACTGCGGGTCGCGCTTCGGAGCGGTTTCGTCGCGTCCGATTCCGCGGATGCGGCGGCCGAGGCGGTGGCGCGCATCGCCGCGTCCGACCAGCCGGCATCCATCGTGCTGCACAGCCTCGGTGGAGCGTACGGGGAGGTCTCGGCCGGGGCCACGGCGTTCGCCCATCGCGGTGCGGAGTTGATGGTGAGCACTTTCGCGGCGGCCCCCGACGCCGCCTACGAGGGGCTGCGTATCCGCATGGACGACGTCTGGCAGGTGCTGCAGCCGCTCACGCTCGGCGCATACGCGAACTCGTTGGACGGCACGTCGGCGGATGCCGTGGCATCCGTCTACCCGCAATCCACGCGGCGGCGGTTGGCGGCCCTCAAGGACGCCTACGATCCGTCGGATCTTTTCTCACGGACCTTCGCACCGTCGCCGCTGCCCGCGCGGTAACCTGCGCAGGGCACGAGAGGAATCATGATGGACAGCACTGCGCTCGCGGTCGAGTTCGATGCTCATCGGCGATACCTGACCGCCGTCGCCTACCGGATGCTCGGCTCGCACGCCGACGCGGAGGACGCCGTTCAGGAATCGTGGTTCCGGCTCGAACGGGCCGAAGGGGCGATCGACGACACGCGTGCGTGGCTCACGCGCGTCGTGAGCCGGATCTGTCTCGACCAGCTGCGCTCGCGCACGCGGAGGCAGGAGGATCCCCTCGACGCGCTGCCCGACGTCGAGGCGCTGCCGGACGAGCACGGACCCGCCGCTCTCGTCGAGCAGGCGGATCGGGTCGGGTACGCGCTCATGCTGGTGCTCGAGCAGCTCACGCCCGACGAAAGACTGGCGTACGTGCTGCACGACGTCTTCGGTCTGCGGTTCGAGGACATCGCCGAGATCGTCGCGCGCACGCCGCAGGCCGCGCGCAAGCTCGCCAGCCGTGCGCGCGACCGCGTTCGCGGCGCTGATCCGTCTTCGCCGCAGCCCCGCGCGACGCGGGAGCAGCAGCGGGCCGTCGTCGACGCGTTCCTCGCCGCCGCCCGCAGCGGCGACTTCACGCGCCTGGTGGGCGTGCTGCACCCCGACGTGGAGTTCCGCGTCGACCGCGGGCCGGACGGCGTGCAGATCGTGAGAGGTGCGGAGCGGGTGGCCTCGCAGGCGTCGCAGTTCCACCGGCTTGCGCGCGACTACGAGTTCGAGATCGTCGAACTCGGAGACAGCATCGGCGTGCTCGCACTGGAGCACGGAGCGCCGAGCTCGCTGCTGATGTTCACCAGCGCCGAAGACGTCGTCACCCGTATGGAGTCGCGGCTGCTCAAGTGAGAGCATCCGCCCTGTCGTTTCCGGATCGGGGCCGAGGAGGGGCAGACTGGGTGCGTGCGAACCATACGTGACCTGGACACCGTTGAACTCATCATCGACGCGCAGAGCCTGCTCGATTCCATCCGCGGGCCGGAGCGCGTCATCGATGCGGGCACGCTGCGTGCGCTGCAGCAATCCGGCAACTACGTCGTCGGGCTGTTCGACGACGAGGACGGATCGGAGCGCATGGTCGGGGCTTCCGTCGCCTTCTTCGGCGTTCCCGGTCAGCGCACGATGCATTCCCACATCACCGCGCTGATTCCCGAGTACCGCGGACGCGGGTGGGGGCGCGAGCTCAAGGAGCATCAGCGCCAGTGGGCGTTCTCGCGCGAAGTCGGGCGGATCACGTGGACCTTCGATCCGCTCGTCGCACGCAACGCGCACTTCTTCCTCACCGTGCTGGGCGCGCGGGTCACCGGTTATTCGGTGAACAACTACGGCATCTTCGGCGGTGGTGACGCCGGCGACGAGAGCGACCGTCTCGACGTCGAGTGGGCGCTCGCCGACATCGCCAAGCATCCTGCGGCGGAGACCGTCGTGGCGACGCTCGAGATCCCCTCTGACGTCGAGGCGATGCGGGTGTCCGACCCCGACGCCGCGCACGAGTGGCGCCTGCGGCTGCGCGGCGAGATGGAGCAGATGCTCGGGCGGGGCCTGCGTGTCGCCGGTTTCGACGTGAAGCAGGGGTACCTGTTCACCGAGTGAGCGGGGCCCTCCTCCTCGGTGTCCGGTACCTCCGGCGCGGCACCGGCCACCGACATGGTTCGATGGGTGCATGAGCGACGTCGAGCAGGTACCAGCGCAGTCACCGTTCCATTCCCGACTGCCGATCGGCGAGCGACTGGATGCGTCGACGCTGACTGACGGCCTGCCATGGGCCTTCGACGAGATCGCCATGCGGCCGCTCGAGCCGATGCTGGTGCCGGAGAAGCCGCGCGGCGGTGAGGCGGATCCATCGCAGTGCGGTGCGTGCGAGCCCTCCGCGAGCACGATCTGGCACGACGATCTGTGGCAGGTGGGTATGAGATCCGAGCTGAGCGGCCTGCCTTTCATGGCGTGGGTCTCGCCGCGCGATCACTGGCTGCTCGAGGACGCACCGGTCGAGGTGCTCGCCGCACTCGGGCCGCTGATGCAGCGGATCTCGGAGGCGGTCAAGAGCATCCCGGGTGTCGCGCGTTGCCACTTCTCGCGATGGAATGACGGCTCAGCGCATCTGCACATGTGGGCACTCGCTCGCCCGGCCGGCATGATGCAGGGACGCGGCGCCGCACTCGCCTTCTGGGACGACGTCCTCCCGCCGCTGCCGCAGGAGATGGCAGACGAGCACGCACGCATCGTCGCCGAGGCGCTCGCCGCGGGCGGGGGAGAGGCCTTCCCTCACCGCTGAGCCGGTGTCGGATGCTCGTGGCATCCTGGTCCCATGGGCGATGAGGTGGGGCAGGTGGGCGGTTCGGCGGAGAAGCCCGCGGTGTACTTCCGCGACGCGGCGGAGTTCCGCACCTGGCTCGAACGGCATCACGCCTCCGAATCGGAGTTGTGGATGGAGGTGCGCAAGGCGCACGTCGCCGATCGTGGTCTGACGTGGGCGGATGCCGTGCCGGAGGCTCTGTGCTTCGGATGGATCGACTCGGTGTCGCAGCCCATCGACGATGACCGGCGGCGTCAGCGGTGGACGCCGCGGAAAGCGGGCAGCACCTGGTCGAAGGTCAATGTGACCCACGTCGAGCGCCTCGTGGCCGAGGGGAAGATGGCGCCAGCCGGCCTGGCCGCGTTCGAGGCCCGCAGCGCAGACCGCACCGGGACGTATTCCCATGAGAACGACGCCGCAGAGCTCGAGCCCGAGGTGCAGGCCGTGCTCGACTCCTCGGTCGCTGCGCAGGCGTTCCTCGACGCCGCAGCCCCTGGGTACCGCAAGGCGGTGCGCCACTGGATCGCGACAGCCAAGCGTCCGGCCACCCGCATCGCGCGCGCCGAGCAGCTCGTGGCAGAGAGCGCCGCCGGGCAGCTCGTACCCTTCGCGCGCCCTGGCAAGACACCGGCGTGGCTCGTGCGCGCGGCTGCTGCGGCTGCCTCGGCCGAGGGCTGAATCGGGCGCGCCGGCGCGGATAGGATGGATGACGCCGCGGCATGTCCGCGCGCAGCATCCGAATCTCTCCCGACCATTGGAGCCACCGTGGCCGAACAGTCCCGTCTAGACAAGGTCATCAGCCTCGCCCGCCACCGCGGGTTCGTGTTCCAAGCGGGTGAGATCTACGGCGGTTCGCGTTCCGCGTGGGACTACGGTCCCCTCGGCACGGAGCTGAAGGAGAACATCCGTCGTCAGTGGTGGCAGACCTTCGTGCGCGGACGCGGCGACATGGTGGGCCTCGACTCCTCGATCATCCTCCCGAAGCGCGTCTGGGAGGCCTCCGGCCACGTGGCGACCTTCACCGACCCGCTGGTCGAGTGCCTCAGCTGCCACAAGCGCTTCCGCGCCGACACCCTCGTCGAGGACTTCGAGGCGCGCAAGGGACGCAAGGCCGAGAACGGCCTCGCCGACGTGCCGTGCCCGAACTGCGGCAACAAGGGGCAGTACACCGAGCCGAAGGCGTTCTCGGGCCTGGTCAAGACCTACCTCGGTGTCGTCGACGACGAGTCCGGACTGTTCTACCTGCGTCCGGAGACGGCACAGGGCATCTTCGTGAACTTCGCGAACGTGCTCACGGCGAGCCGTAAGAAGCCGCCGTTCGGCATCGGCCAGGTCGGCAAGGCCTTCCGCAATGAGATCACGCCGGGAAACTTCATCTTCCGCACGCGCGAGTTCGAGCAGATGGAGATCGAGTACTTCGTGCCGCCCGCAGAGGCGCAGGAGTGGTTCGAGCACTGGGTCGAGGCGTGCTGGGCGTGGTTCGAGGACCTCGGCATCGACACGGCCAACATGCGCCGCTTCGATGTTCCCGAGGACGAGCGGGCGCACTACTCCGCCGGAACGATCGACTTCGAGTACCGCTTCGGCTTCCCCGGCAAGGAGTGGGGCGAGCTCATGGGCGTCGCCAACCGTACCGACTACGACCTCTCGAGCCACTCGGAGGCGTCCGGCCAGAGCCTGTCCTACTTCGACCAGGCATCCGGTGAGCGCTACACCCCGTACGTCATCGAGCCGTCGTTCGGACTCACCCGCTCGATGATGGCGTTCCTGGTCGACTCGTACGTCGAGGAGGAGGTGCCGAACGCGAAGGGCGGCACCGACACCCGCACGGTGCTCAAGCTCGACCCGCGTCTGGCGCCGGTCAAGGTCGCGGTCCTTCCGCTGTCGCGCAACGAGAAGCTCTCGCCGCTCGCGCGCGAGGTCGCCGACTCGCTGCGTGGACGCTGGGCCATCGACTTCGACGACGCCGGCGCGATCGGTCGGCGCTACCGCCGTCAGGACGAGATCGGCACGCCGTTCTGCGTGACGGTCGACTTCGACTCTCTCGATGACCACGCCGTCACCGTGCGCGATCGCGACACGATGGCGCAGGAGCGCATCCCCGTCGAGAAGCTCCACGAGTACCTGGCTGAGCGCCTCAAGGGCGCGTGAGGTCTGAGCCGTGGAAACGACGAAGTTCGCCGCGACCGAGGGTTTCCCGCATACCGCTCTGGTCGGGGTGACCGGGTCTGCACGGACCATTGCCGTGCAGGGCGATCCGCGCACCGCACTCGCGCTCGCATCAGTGAGCAAACCGCTCTCCGCTTGGGGTGTCTTGATCGCGGTCGAACGCGGGTTCGTCGACCTCGACGAACCCGCAGGTCCCGGAGGGTCGACCCTGCTCAACCTGCTCGATCACACCAGTGGACTGCCGTTCGAAGGCGACCGAACCCAGGCATCTCCTGGGACACGCCGCATCTACTCGAATGCAGGGTTCGACGCTCTCGGTGCGCACGTCGCTGCGGCTGTGGAGATGGACTTCGCCGACTGGATGACTCGCGAGGTCACCGAGCCGCTCGGTATGACGGAGATCGACGTGACCGGCCGCCCTTCGGCCGAATACCGAGCCTCGATCGAAGACCTGCTGATCTTCGGTCGAGAGGTGCTGCGGCCGACACTGATCCCCACACCCCTGCGCGATCTCGCGCTCACGGTGTCGAGGGATGGGCTGAAGGGAGTCGTGCCCGGCTACGGGTCTTTCGACGACAATCAGTGGGGTCTGGGGTTCGAGCTCAAGGGTGCGAAGAGCCCGCACTGGCTCGGCGACTCGTTCCCACCCGAGACAGCGGGACACTTCGGCGGGCAGGGCAGCTTCTTCCTCGTCGACCGCTCTCGCGATCTTGCCGCAGCCTTCCTTTCGGGTGTGGCTTTCGGCGAAGAGCACAAGCGAATCTGGCCGGCGCTCACAGACGAGATCGTCGCGCGGTACGGCGCTGACGCGAGGCGATGACCGACGTCACCGCGGACCGGGATGCGCGGGCCCGTCAACGCACGTGGGTGGCTGGCGGGATCATGGTGCTGCTCGCAGCGTTGGTTGGCTTCGTCGCGCGGTTCCAGTTCGCAGAATTTCACTATGCAAAAGATGTGCTGTGGGCCGCAGGTGCATTGGTGCTGGTGATAGGCCTCGGTCGGGCTGGAAGCATCACCGGGCGTCGGCCGCTCGCCACGAGCGTCGCGGCAGGGCAGGTTCTGCTCGCGAGTCCGCCCGTTGCGAGCTATCTGAGTGGCCTCGTCCTTCACGATCCGAGCAATCCGCATGCGGAGGAGGACGCGTGGGGGAGCGTGATGTTCCCGTACTTCGCTGCAGTAGCCCTAGTCACCGTCGTCGCCGTGCTCCTGATCGGCTTCGCGGATGCGTTGCCTCAGCCGTGGAGTTGGGCGCCGGCTTGGGTGACCGCGCTGTCGGCACTCTCAAGCGCGGCAAGCATTCTGTTCTTCGCTCGAAACGAAGCTTCTGACATTGCCAGCAGGGTTCTCTACGAGGTGCCGGGCGTGGGCATGGCATCACTGGGGGTGCTTGCGATCGTTCTGGGCATTCGTGCAACCCGACGGGGTCTCGGGGCGCAAGGTAGTGTCAGACAGTGACCGTGATGCGGGCGTATTCGTCGCCACCGGCTTCGGTCCACGCGAGAGTGCTCTCGAGGATGCCGCGGAGCACGCCGATGTCGACCTTCTCGAGGTCCTTGATATACAGGCATCCCTTGCCGAGTGTGTGCGGGCCGAGCGCGGAGAGCGCATCCGCATGCCGCGCGGTGTCGTCGAGATAGATCGTGGTCGCAGCCTTGCGCGGCGCGAAGGCGAGGATCGGCATGTCGCCCTCGGTGCCAGTCGGGTAGCGGTAGTGGCACGAGCCGAAGCCGATGATGGTTCCCCACGCGGCGGGTTCGCGGCCAGAGACCTCCTGCATCAAGGCCGTCAGGCTCTCGGCATCCCTACGCCGGATGGCGGGCGCCGCTGCGGCGATGAGGGCGGCGACGTTCGAACCGGTCTGCTTCATGAGTTCATTCTCCGACAGGAGAGCGACGCGGCGACAGATCCGGCAGAGTCCGCGTGCCGAACTCGTTCCGCAGCGCGCTCAGCGCTGCGTGCCATCCCGCCAGCCCGTGCACTCCGGGCCCTGGCGTCGTGGATGCGCCGCACAGGTAGACGCCCTCCATGGGGGTGCGCCACGGATCGGGGCTGAGCACGGGGCGCCGCAGCAGCTGCGCCAGATCCGGTGTACCTGCGGAGATGTCGCCGCGGGGGTAGTTGGGATTGTGCCGCTCCACATCCATAGCGGTGCGCGACGACATCCCGATGATCGTGTCCCGGAAGCCGGGTGCGAAGCGCTCGATCTGGCGGATGACCGCCTCCGACCTGTCCTCACGCGATGATGCCGGCACATGCGTGTACGTCCAGAGCGTGTGCTGGCCGCTGGGCGCCCTCGTGTCATCGAACAGCGATGGCTGCGAGACGAGCACGTAGGGAGAATCCGAGAGTGTGCCGTGTGCGACGGCGTTCTCCGCTGCCGCGATCTCGGCCCTCGTGCCACCGAGGTGGAGGGTGCCTGCGCGACCGAGCTCGGGATGCGACCACGGCACCGGCGCTGAGAGCGCGAAGTCCACTTTCGCCACCGCGTTGCCGTAGCGGAAGCGACCGAGCGCACGGCGGTAGCGCTCTGGCATCCGCTCGCCCGCGATCCTGCTCAGCGCGCGCGGAGTGACGTCGAGCAACGTCACGCGTGACGCGGGCAGCTCGTCGAGAGACGTCACTTCATGATCGGTGACGAGTTCTCCGCCATGCGCGACGAGGTCGTCGACCATGGCGTCGATGATGCTCTGGCTTCCGCCGATCGGGATCGGCCAGCCTCGTGCATGCGCGTACGCCGTCAGGGGGGGCCCG
>NZ_JBLVOB010000003.1:109007-123860 GCF_053543555.1 Microbacterium xerophyticum
GGCGCCGGAGCCCGCCAGTCCTGGCAACGGCAGGATCGTGTGCGATGCGACCCCGGTGAGCATGGCAGGCGCGGCGTCCTCGCGGAATCGCGCGTTCCACAGGGGGCTGCCCTGTTCCATCGCGGCCAGCCCGAAGGCCAGGGCGGTGGGGATGTCACGAGGCGCACGCAGGAGGGTGTCCCCGGTGAAGTCGGCGACCCTGGTCGAGCGTTCGACCAGCGGGCGCATCAGGCTCGCGTACGCCTTGCCGTCCGCGCCGAGGCCGTCAGCCGTGCGACCCAGGTCCCGGTACGCGATCCCGGCCCTGCCGCCGTCGAGCGGATGCGCGAACGAGATCTCCGGCACGACGAAGGGCACGCGGTGGGGGAGTCCGAACTCCCGGAAGAAACGGGATTCGAAGGCGAGCGGATGCACCGCGGAGCAGACGTCGTGGTGGAAGCCGGGCAGCGTGAGCTCCTCGGTCGCCGCGCCACCGCCGGCGCGTGCCGCACGCTCGAAGACCCGCACCGACAACCCGGCACGTGCGAGTGTGACCGCGGCGGCGAGACCGTTGGGTCCGGCACCGACGACCGTGGCGTCGACATCGAAGGAACGCCCTGTCATGCCGTCTCCGGATCGGATGCCGCGTTCACGGGCATGATCCCCTCGGCCAGATATGCCAGCCGGTGCAGCGTCTCGGCGTTGCGCCACTGCAGAAGCACGTCCGAGACCACGCGCGGGATCGCCTTCGCCGGACCGCTGACCGCCTCCTCCTGGATACGGACCAGGCACCCGTTCCCGGACGGCTTGACGTCGATCGTCACGCGCGCCTCTCCGATCGGCCAGCCGCGCGCGGTCATCACCATATGGCGTGGCGGTTCCCAGGTCACGGCGCTGGTGGTGTCGTCGATCAGAGCTGGCCACACCCCGACGGAGTGGTGCAGCTGCGCACCCGGCTGCGGCCATGCGGCGTCGACGTCGCGCATGCGAGATGCGCCGACCACCCAGCTCGGGTAGAGCCAGCCGTCAGCCAGCACGCGGAAGACCGCTTCGGGCGGACAGTTCATCCTTCGGACGTTTCTCGACATGCGCACTCCCGGGATCGTTGCGACCAGTCTGCGTCACCGGATCCTGCGCTGGACCGGCCTTGACAAAAGCCCGGTCTACTCGGCGGCCTTCGCCGCCGCCTTCATCGCCTTCTTGTGCTCGCGCACCTTCGTCAGCGACTCGGGCGAGACGATGTCGGCGACGCTGCGGTACGAGCCGTCCTCCCCGTACGGAGCGGATGCCTCGCGCCATCCGGCGCCGGTGAACCCGTACTGCTTGCCGAGCAGGGCGAGGAAGATCTTCGCCTTCTGCTCGCCGAAACCGGGTAGCTTCTTCAGGCGGCGCAGCACCTCCGCGCCGTCAGGGGCGTCGCGGGTCCACAGCGCAGCGGCATCCCCGCCCCAGGCGTCGACGAGTTCCTGGCACAGCGTCTGCACGCGAGTCGCCATCGAGCCGGGGAACCGGTGCACGGCGGGCGTCTGCTTGAACGCTTCGAGGAAGGCCTCGGGGTCCATGGCCGCGATGGCGCCGGCATCCGCCGAGCCGGTGCGCTGCTCGATCTTGAGCGGACCGGCGAAGGCCGTCTCCATCGGCACCTGCTGATCGAGGAGCATCCCCACCAGCAGGGCGAGCGGATTGTCGGTCAGCAGGGCGTCGGCGGCGGTGTCTCCGGTGATGTGAAGGGCCATGCCTCCAGTGTGGCACCCCGGCACGGAGTTGTGCGGCCGTTCAGCGGCGGGATCCGCGGGTGAACAGATCCCGTGGCGAGAGTGCGTTGAGCAGCGGCTCGCCACTCCGGTACCGTTCGATGTTCGCCACGATCGTGTCGATCGATCGCTGCGTCTTGTCGGGCAGCTTGGGCGTCGCGTGCGGCGTGAGCAGGACGTTGGGCATGCCCCACAGCGGCGAGGTCTCGGGGAGAGGCTCGCGCTCGAACACGTCGAGTCCCGCGCCGGCGATGGTCCGTGTTCGCAGCGCTTCCACGAGTGCGATCTCGTCGATCACGGAGCCCCGTGCCATGTTGATGATGATCGCCGATGACTTCATCAATGCGAACTGCTCCGGCCCGATCAGGTGGTAGGTCTCATCGGTCAGGTTGGTGGCGAGCATGACGACATCCGCCTCCGGCAGCGCATCGGCCACCTCGGCTCCGTGATCTGCGATCAGCATTCGGTCGACGTCGGCGGAAGGGCCGCTCTCGCTGCGGGTGAGCACCGTCACATGCATCCCGAACGTGCGGCCCAACGCTGCCATGGCCCTGCCGGTGTGCCCGAACCCGACGATCGTGAGGCGCTGGCCCCAGAGGGCAGGGCGGTCGCGGAACTCGTCGCCGCCGCTCCAGTCGTGCGCGTCCTGCTTGGCGAGCGTGGAGCGGATGTCGTAGGTGAAGTTGAGTGCGAAGAAGAACGCGTGCTGCGCGAGGGCCTCACCGGAGCGGCCCGCCGACCCGGTGACGAGCAGTCCGCGGTCGAAGACGTCTTGGCGCGCGGAGTCGTTGAGGCCGGCATGGTCGCAGTGCACCCATCTGAGATGCGGCGCTGCGAGAGTCTCGTCGGTCAGGTCTCCTGCGAGGACGGCGACGTCGGCACGGGCGAGCTCTGCGGAGATCGCGGCGTCGTCGTGTCGAGGGATGTGCGTGAACCCGGCGGGTGCGAAGGCCGCCCGCAGCTGCTCGAGTTCGGCCGGCGTGAAGTCGACGGTTGCGAGCACGTGGCGGATGGGTTGTGTCGATCGCATGCGGGGGCCTCTCGTCATCGGTCGTCTCTCCAGCTGAACTTCGGCGAGTACCCGAGCACGCGTTTGGCCTTCTCATTGGAGAACAGGCTTTCATGCGTACCGAGCGCCCTGGTGAGTCTGCTCGTGGGGTGGAAGCGGTCGATGAGAGCCCTGGTCGAGGTCCACATGACCGTGTCGTCTGCGGCGAGGATGAATCGTTCGTATCCGGGATGGGAATGCTCGGACGCCAGTACGACGCCCTGAGCGGCGTCTCGTACATCCGTGTAGCTCCAGAGGTTGTAACCGCGACCTCTGACGTCGTCTTCGAACCGTGCGAACTCGGCGTACATCTCGGGCAGCACGATCGTGGTGAGCATCATCGCGCTGATGCTCAGGCCGGGGTCGTCGGCAGCCATCTGCTGCGCGATCCGATCCTCGAGGTACTTCACTGTTCCGTAATCGTGGCGAACCCGATACGAGGTCGGTGAGTTCTCCGTGATCGGGAGCTCAGCGGGAGGAGTGTCGAACGGGAGGCCGAGGATCGTCTCGCTCGAGGCGAAGACGATCTTCTGCACTGCGTGCTGACGCGCGGCCGTCAGCACGTTGTAGGACGTCAGCATGTTGTTGCGGAACAGGACGTCTCCGGCGGCGCGAGTGCGACCAGGCATGCCGGCGAGATGGATGACCGCGTCGAACCCGCCCTGGCCGATCACCCCGCTGACGCTGTCGAAGTCGGTGAGGTCGATGATGGCCGATCCTGCGGAGGGTGCGCCTGCGCGATCGATGACGGTCACGTCGTGGCCTCGGGTACGTGCACATGCGGTCGCCTCGCTTCCGAGGCGACCGTTGCCTCCGGTGATCGCGATCTTCACGTCGTGCACCTTCCACTCGAGTTGGTATATCGATACACTATCGAACACCGACAGTTCGCACCACCGGGCACGAAGGAGTTCTCACGCGTATGGCCACCATCGGATTCATCGGACTCGGAGTGATGGGGCGCCCGATGGCGGCCAACCTCATCGCTGCAGGACATCAGGTCGTCGGCACGGCCCGTTCGTCCTCCACCCTCGAACGAGCAGCAGCCGCTGGCATCCCCGTCGCGGGCTCCGTAGCCGAAGCGATCGCCGGCGCCGAAGTGGTCATCACGATGCTCCCCGACTCGCCCGATGTCGAGCGCGTCGCGCTCGGGAACGACGGCATCCTCGAGAACATCGGCGCAGGCGCCTCGTACATCGACATGAGCACGATCAGCCCTGACGTCGCTCGCGCGGTCGCGATGAAGTTCATCGATGCTGGCCATCCCGCGCTGGACGCCCCGGTGTCCGGCGGTGAGGCCGGCGCCATCGAGGGCGTGCTGTCGATCATGATCGGCGGTGAGGCCGCGGTGATCGAGGCGCACCGCGGAGTGCTCGAAGCGATGGGGTCGACCATCACGCACGTCGGCCCGACCGGCGCGGGGCAGGTGGTCAAGGCGGCGAATCAACTCGTGGTTGCCATGCACCTCCAGGCGCTCGCAGAGGCCGTCACGTTCCTCGAATCCCAGGGCGCCGATGTCGAGACCGCGCTCGCGGCGATCTCCCGCGGGCTCGGCGGCAGCACCGTCATAGACCGGAAGGCGGCTTCGGTGCTGGCGGGGGAGTTCGGACCCGGCTTCCGCGTCGATCTGCACGACAAGGACCTGCGCATCGTCGGAGCCTCTTCGGCGACCGCGGGGATCCGGCTTCCGGTGACGAGCCAGATCGCTGAGTTCATGGCCGCACTCGTCGCCGATGGCCGTGGCGGGCTCGATCATTCCGCGCTCGTGCTGCGCTCCCGCGAGCTCGATCGTCCGGCGTCATCGTGACGACTCCGCTCGCCCCTGCTCGACGTGCGCCGCGAGCGCAATGGCCGGCTCATCGGCACGAGGAGGCGAGAGCGGGGTGGTGGAACCGCGCCTTCGGCGTCTTCCAGACGAACCTGCGCGAGATCGATGTGACGCTCGACGTCGAGTCGACCCTCGACGACATCGAGTCGCACGGTGCGACGGCCTGGCTCCTCAACGTGGGCGGCATCCTCGCGCACTATCCGACCGACCTCGACTTCCACACGCGCAACCCTCACCTGGCCACCAGGCCAGGTGGTGACCTGGTCCGCGACGCCGTCGCCGCCGCACGTCGTCGCGGGATCCGCCTGCTCGCCCGCATGGACTTCTCGAAGGTGGCCCCCGAGGTCATCGACGCTCATCCCGAATGGGCGTATCGAACGGCGACCGGCGATCTGCAGATCTATGAAGGGCTGGTCAGTGTCTGCCCGAGCGGGGAGTACTACCAGCGCAGCATGTTCGAGATCGTCGATGAGGTGATCAGCCGGTATCGGGTGGATGGATTCTTCTTCAACTGGTTCGGCTTCAACGAGGTCGACTACGGCGGCACCAGGCACGGCATCTGCCACTGCGAGGCCTGTCGGTCCGCCTTCCGCGACGCCACCGGTTCGGCACTGCCGACGGATGCGAGCGGCCCCGGCCATCAGCTCTGGAAGAGGTTCGCGCAGCAGACGATCGATACGCTCACCGCCCGGATCAGTGCGCACATCGCGGAGCGGAGCCGCGACACCGCGCTCGTGCTCGGCCGGTCGGCCGACATCCTGTTCCATGAGGCCAACAACGCGATCGGACGACCGCTGTGGCCGCACGCCACGAACGAGCAGGTCAGCGCGTCGAGGGTGACGCAGCCCGGCAAACCCGCACTCGTCAACGCGGTGGCGTTCTTCGACATGCCGTACCGGATGGCCGATGAGCAGCCGGAGATGCTCGGGCAGTATCTGATCCAGGCGATCGCGCGAGGCGCGAACCCGTCGACCTACATCATGGGTCCCACCCGTGGGATCCGGTACGACGGACTCGAGGCCGCCGCCGCCGTGACCAGACTGGTGACCTCCAACGTCGAGGTGTACTCGGGGCTCGGTGCCTGTTCGCCGATCGCGCTCGTGCGTCCTGACGGGCTCCGTTCCGGTGCTGAGCGCCACGCCGAGTCACGGGCCGAGTTCACGGGCTGGTTCGTCGCCCTCCAGGAGACGCACCTGCCCTTCGACGTGCTGCCGGCGGACGCGATCTCGGCGGAGGTGCTCGATCGGTTCTCGGTCGTCGTGATGCCCGACATCGTGACGCTCACGCCGGAGCAGGATGCGGCGATCGAGGCGTACATCGAGAACGGCGGTCACGTCGTGGCATCCGCCGGCACCGGGTTGGAAGGCGCCGCCGGCGTCGCCCCGTGGTCCGCGGCGGTGCGCGTCGATCGGGTCGAGAGCGCCGGCTCCGAGCTGCTGTCCTCCTACGTCAAGCTGGACGACGCCGCGCACGTGGAAGGCTCAGCGCTCATCCCCAGGTACGGTCGCGCCTACGACGTGCAGTGGCGAGGCGACGCCGAAGCGCTGCTGCCTGTCGTCGAGCGCGCGCCCTTCGGGCCACCCGAGAAGGCGTACGGTCACGTCGTCGGCACCTCGACCGCATCGGCTCGCCGCCGGGCGGGAGGGGGCAGCGTCACGCAGCTGGCCTGGACAGTGGGTGCGAGTTACGGAGAGTTCGGGTTGACCCGGATCCGAGATGCCGCGACGGCGAGAGTCCACGAGCTGCTGGATGCGCCCGTGGTCGATGTGGACGCTCCCGAGCAGATCGAGGTCATCCTCGGTCGGTCTGCGGCGGGCCTCGTGATCCACCTCATCAATCACAGCGGGCAGCGTCGGAACGGACAGGGCCCGGCCGTGCCGATCCGCGGTGTGCGCGTGAAGGTTCCCGGCGTGGGTGCGGGTCGCATCGTCGACGCGCTCGTCGCGCCGTCCGGACTGACGATCTCGACCGACGGCGACGATGTCATCGCGTCGGTGGCGGAGATCGGCGCATTCGAAGCGCTCGTCGTGAGGGGGCCGTGATCTCAGTCGGAGCTTCCGCGACGGAAGTCGGCCTGTGCTCGCGACAGGTGCTGCGACAGCGCCTCCGCCGCGGCGTCGCCGTCACCACTGCGGATCGCCGCGAGGATCTGTTCGTGCTCGCTGTGGCTGCGGTGTGCGCCGTCCGGGTTGCTGCGCTGCACCTGCACCATGGCGATGTGCGCACGACCCATGAGCATCGCGTGCAGGTCGGCGAGGTTTCTCAGCCCTGCCGCTTCGACCAGAGCCGTGTGAAACGCGACGTCGGCGGTCGCCACCGCGTCGCGGTCGCCCCTGCTGGCGGCGCTGATCAGGTCGGCCTCGGCCCTCTCGGCGTCGTTCAACGACTTCCCGGACGCCGCGGAGCGCCGCACCGCCGCGCCCTCGATGATCTGCCTGGTCTCGTACAGATCGATGACGTCCTTCTCGGTGAGACGCGGGATCTGGGCCGAACGATGCGGGGAACGCTCGAGGAATCCCGCTGCGACCAGGCGTTCGACCGCGGCTTTCGCGGTCGAGCGGGCGACCCCGAAGTCCTCGGACACCCGTACCTCGGTGAGCGGGGAGCCCGGCTCGTACTCGGCGTTGATGATCGCGAGGCGCAGCGACTCGGACACGGCGTCGACGAGGGAGACGGTGCGAACCGAAAGTGCGGGCAATGGAACCTCCATGAGGTGTTTTCGTCAATCATGTCATTGAGGATTGTCCTACGAGTTTACATGTCGTATGGTGTTACACGGTGATCAACTCATCGGCGAGACTCTCCGGGCGACCGCAGATCACCTTCGACGTCAACCGTCGCGACGACGCGACATGGAAAGGACTGCAGCGAATGCACACCCAGACCCCGCGCGGCACGGATGCCGTCCAGGCGGAGCGTCGCCTCGGAGGCGTCCGCATCGGCGCGATCGGGCTCGGCACGCAGAACCTCTCCGTGCCGGGGCGTCCGGATCGCGAGACGGCGATCGCGACGGTGCATGCGGCTCTGGACTCTGGCGTCACGCTCTTCGATTCGTCGGACGCGTACACGACCGAGCAGGATGGGCAGGGCCACAATGAGCTGCTCGTGGTCGAGGCGCTGAGGCGCTATGACGGCGACACCTCCGACGTGATCCTCTCGACCAAGGGCGGTCTCATCTATCGTGACGGCGCCATGTGGATCCGCAACGGCAAGCCCGCGTACCTCAAGGAGGCCGCGAAGGCATCGCTGAAGCGCATCGGCGGCGATGCGCTCGAGCTGTACCACCTGCACAAGAAGGACCCGGACCACGACTTCGGCGACTCCATCACGGCCCTGCGGGATCTGCTCGATGAGGGCATCATCAAGCGTGCCGGGATCTCGAACGTCGATCTCGACGAGATCCTTCTCGCGCAGGAGATCCTCGACGGGCGGGTGGCATCGATCGAGAATCACTTCTCGCTCGGCCACCGCGACCAGCGTGCCGAGATGGAGTATGCCGCCGAACACGGCATCGCCTACCTGCTCTGGGGGCCGCTGGGCGGACTCGGCGGCGCCGCGAAGATCGCGGAGCGGCATCCCGCACTGCGCCGGATCTCTCTCGAGCGCGGAGTGAGCCCTCAGCGCGTCGCTCTCGCGTGGGAGCTGAGGCAGTCCCCGACCGTCGTGCCGATTCCGGGCGCGATCTCGGCGGAGCAGGCGGCCGATTCCGCTGCTGCCGCATCGTTCGAGCTGAGTGACGAAGAGATCGCCCTGCTCGACGCCGACACCGGGCAGAGCGAATGAACAGCATCCGATCCGTCCGCGATTCCCGCTGAGAACCAGGCCACAGACATGTATGAGCGTGCGTTGACTTCCGAGTGGTGTATCGAAATACTTGGGAACTCGACGCACGGTCCCCGATTCCGACCGAACAACCATCGACCAGCCGATCAACGATCCGAGTCCCGCTCGATCCGTCGAGCCCGACCCGTCCCAAACAAATCACACGAAGGAGTGTCATGAATGCGTTCGAAGGTGTATCCGACCTGAAGACGAGTCGCCGCGGTTTCCTCGGTCTCCTCGGTTTCGCCGTCATCACCCCCGTCCTCGCGAGCTGCACCACTGCGGCGGGATCCGGCGGCGGTGCCGGCGGTGGGCCGATCGGCATCCCCAAGGGAGTGCTGCCCAACTACGTCCCGGTCGAGTACGTTGCTCCTGACATCCCAGGCATCGACGGGTCGACCCCCGGTTTCCTCGAGTGGCCGAAGCTCGTGAAGTCGGTCGACAAGGTGCCAGGAGTCGGCGGCTCGTACACGGCGATGACGCCGACCTACGGCAACGTCGTCCCCGGTCTGTCAGACAGCAAGTACCTCCAGCAGGTGAACGAGGAGATCGGCGCGAAGTTCGACTTCCGGTTCACGGACAACAACGCATACCCGGACAAGCTGCAGGCCATCTTCGCGTCGGCGAAGGACGTCCCGGACTTCGTCACCATCGCCGAGCACAACATCCCCGCACGTTTCGATCAGGCCCTTCCCGGCTTGTTCCAGGACATGGGGGAGTACCTCAGCGCCGAGAAGGTAGAGAAGTACCCCAACCTCGCGAACATCCCCACGAACGCGTGGAAGTCGTGCGTGTTCGAGGGCAAGCTGTACGGGCTCCCGTATCCGTCCGACCGGATGTCGGGCTCGTCGTTCTACCGCAAGGACCTGTTCGATGAGATGGGCATCACCGAGCTGCCGAAGAACGCGGATGAGTTCTTCGACCTGACGGTCGAGATCACGGATGAGAAGGCCGGCCGCTGGGCGGGCAACGACCTCTCCGAGACGGCCAAGCTGATCTACGCGGTGCCCCCGAAGTGGAAGCGCGAATCAGGCAAGCTCGTGCACAAGTACGAGAGCGACGAGTACCGCGGCTACCTCGAGTTCACGGCGAAGCTCTTCGCGGCGGGGGTGATCCATCCTGACGCCGTCGCAGGCAACAGCGGAGAGAACAAGGCGCGCTTCGAGTCGGGCAAGGTGCTGCTGACCTACGACGGGTACTCCGGATGGATCGGCTCCCACGTGCGCACAGTGCCGACGACGCCGACGTACAACCAGCAGCCGCTGCCCTGGTTCGTGCACGACGGCTCCGCGCCGCGGTTCTTCGTGAGCAACCCGGCGAAGATCATCACGTTCGTGAAGAAGCAGGACGATCCGGCACGGATGGACGAGATCCTGGACCTGCTCAACTACATCGCGGCGCCGTTCGGCACGACCGAACAGGCTCTGCTGCAGAACGGCTTCGAAGGGGTCCACTGGGAGGCGGACCCCGAAACCGGCGCTCCGGTCAAGACCGAACTCGGCCTCAAGGAGGTCGCCTCGACCTATCAGTGGCTCGTCCGTCCCCCGGTCACGCAGAACGCGCCGCAGTACCCGGACGTCGTCACCGACTACTGCAACTTCATGGCCGACTCGATGCAGTACGGCGTCGAGCCGGAGTTCTACGGTATGCAGATCCTCGAGCCGGTGCGGCTGGCGAGCCTGTCGCAGCCGTTCAACGACCTCGAGAGCGACATCGTTCGCGGTCGTAAGTCGCTCGACGACCTCGACGTCGCAGTCAAGACCTGGAAGAGCAGCGGTGGCGATGAACTGCGTGAGTTCTACGCAGGATACCTGGACGTCTGATCGTGAGCGTCATCACTCCGCTCGGCCCCGCCGTCAAGGCGATGGGCGAGGAGGACATCCGGCCCGAGCAGAAGGCTCGGGCCGGACGGCCGCGTCGCAAGAGCCTGTGGACGCGGTTGAAGCAGGACCGTTCGCTCCTGCTGATGACCCTGCCCGTCGTCGTGCTCCTGATCGTGTTCGCCTACGTTCCCATGCTGGGCAACGTCGTCGCGTTCCAGGAGTACTCGCCGTACGTCGGCATCCCGGGAAGCCCGTTCGTCGGGTTCGACAACTTCTCGCGACTGCTGCAGGATCCGGCGTTCTGGCACGCCCTCGGCAACACCCTGACGATCACCGCTTTCCAGCTGGTGTTCTTCTTCCCGCTGCCGATCCTGCTGGCGATCCTCCTGAACAGTCTCATGCAGCCGTGGTTGCGCACGCTGATCCAGGGCATCGTCTTCCTCCCGCACTTCTTCAGCTGGGTGATCATCGTCACGGTGTTCCAGCAGATCCTGGGCGGGGCAGGGCTGATCAGCCAGCAGTTGCGCGACATCGGCGCTGAGCCGCTGAACATCATGACCAACCCGGACACCTTCGTCCTGCTGCTGACGTCGCAGACGATCTGGCGGGACGCCGGCTGGGGCATCGTCGTGTTCCTCGCGGCGCTGGCATCGATCGACCCATCTCAGTACGAAGCGGCCGCCGTCGACGGAGCCTCCGGCTGGCGCAGGATGTGGCACATCACTCTGCCCGCGCTGCGCCCGGTCATCATCCTGCTGCTCATCCTGCGACTCGGTGACGCGCTCTCGGTGGGATTCGAACAGCTCATCCTTCAGCGCGACGCCGTCGGCGCCGAGGCCGCGGAGGTGCTCGACACGTTCGTGTACTACTCGGGTGTGGTGTCGGGCGACTTCAGTTACGGTGCCGCGGCCGGACTGTTGAAAGGCATCATCAGTCTGATCCTGGTGCTGGCGGCCAACAAGGTCGCGCACATGTTCGGCGAGGCGGGGGTCTACAAGAAATGACTGCTCAACCCACCACCGAGGCGCTCGTCACGCCCCCGGCGCCCCGCGGGCTGCTCGCCAAGATCTGGCACTACGAACCCGTCAAGCGTCCGGCCTGGCAGGAGAAGCCCTCACTGATCGTGACGATCAGCAAGGTCGTGACGCTCGTCGTCGTGTGTCTCGCCGTGCTCTTCCCGCTCTGGGCCGTCGTCCTCACGAGCTTCTCGACGCAGTCCGCGATCACGCAGGCCGGCGGACTCGTCATCGTCCCGAACGGGCTCACCACCGTCGCGTACACGCAGATCCTCTCCGGAGGCGTCGTCACCAAGGCGGGCGGGGTGACGGTGTTCGTGACAGGAGTGGGCACCGCGCTCAGCGTGATCGTCTCGGTGCTCGCGGCGTGGGGCCTCTCGCGTCCTGGGTCGGTGCTGCACCGGCCGATCCTCTTCCTCATCATCATCACGATGTTCTTCGGCGCCGGCATCATCCCGATGTACCTGCTGGTCTCGGGGCTCGGACTCATCAACTCGGTATGGGCGCTGATCCTGCCGACCGCGGTGTCGGCGTTCAACATCCTGATCGTGCGCAACTTCTTCCAGAGCATCGACCAGGGCATCATCGACTCCGCACGCATCGACGGCGCCGGTGAGTGGCGCATCCTCGCGACGATCGTGGCGCCGATGTCGAAGCCGGTGATATCGGTCGTCGCGCTGTTCTACGGCGTCGGCTACTTCAACGCGTTCTTCAACGCGATCCTCTACATCAACGACAACGACAAGTGGCCGCTGCAGCTGGTGCTGCGGGCCTACGTGCTGCAGGGGCAGAGCTTCGTCAACAGCGGCACGCTCGACACCGTCGCGCTGGACCAGGCGCAGCCGGCGTCACTGGCGATCCAGATGGCCGTCGTCGTGCTCGCCGTGGTCCCGATCCTCGTCGTCTACCCGTTCGTGCAGAGGCACTTCAAGAGCGGCATCCTCATCGGGGCCGTCAAGGGCTAGCAGCCCGTACCCATCCGCATCCGCATCCGATCCGTCGATCCATCACTATCCGCTTGGGAGCACGCAGCCAAATGTCTGAACGAAACACACCGATCCGCGTCACGGTCTGGGGCGAGAACCGGCACGAGAAGACCGATCAGATCGTGCAGGAGCTGTACCCGGACGGCATGCACGCCGCGATCGCAGACGGCATCCGCGCGCACCTCGGCGGCGACGTCGTCGTGCGCACCGTCACGCTCGACGACGATGAGCACGGCCTCACCGAGGATGTGCTCGCGCAGACCGACGTGCTCACCTGGTGGGGGCACCGGGCGCACAAGGAGGTCGACGACGAGATCGTCGACAGGGTGCAGGAGCACGTGCTCTCCGGGATGGGGCTGCTGGTGCTGCACTCCGGGCACTTCTCCAAGATCTTCAAGCGCCTCATGGGGACCACGTGCTCACTGCGGTGGCGCAACGAAGAGGATCGAGAGCTCGTGTGGACGGTGGACCCTGCGCACCCGATCGTGAAGGACGTGCCGAACCCGATCGACATCCCGCAGCAGGAGATGTACGGCGAGTTCTTCGATGTGCCCGCACCTGATGAGACGGTCTTCATCTCCAGCTTCTCCGGTGGGGAGGTCTTCCGCTCAGGGCTCACGTACAAGCGCGGCCGCGGACGCATCTTCTACTTCAGCCCTGGCGATCAGGCCTATCCGGTGTACCACCATCCGGATGTGCGCCGTGTGCTCGCCAACGCGTGCGTCTGGGCGGCGAATCCGGTCGAGCGGAAGCTGCCGGCGCTGGCCCGCACCATGCCGGTCCTCAGCACGGTGGATGCCGGATGAGCGAGCAGCCTCTGCGCGTCGTCGTCGTCGGCGCCGGCAACATGGGCCGCAGGTGGATCGCCATCGCGGAGGAATCGCCCGCATTCGAGTTGGTCGGTGTCGTCGACATCTTCACCGACGGCGCGCGTGCGGCGGTCGACGGAGTCGGACGCTCGGATGTGCCCGTCGCAGGGACCCTGGAGGAGATGCTCCAGCAGGTCGAGACGGATGCTGTCGCGAACGTGACCATCCCCGCTGCGCACTTCGATGTGACCAGGGCGGCTCTCGCCCGCGGTCTCCACGTCGTGAGCGAGAAGCCGGCGGCCGCCACGCTCGCGGAGAGTCTGGCTCTCGCGGCAGCATCCGAGCTGCACGACCGGCTGTTCGTCGTGAGCCAGTCGCGTCGTCACAACTCGCAGCTGCACGAGCTCAAGAGCCAGGTCTCCGCGTTCGGACGCATAGGCATCGCGACGACCGAGTTCTTCAAGGCGCCGCACTTCGGCGGTTTCCGCGACGAGATGGCGCATCCGCTGCTCGTGGACATGGCGATCCACCCCTTCGACTCGGCGCGGTTCCTGCTCGACGCCGATCCTGTCGCGGTCTACTGCGAGGAGTACAACCCCGCGTGGAGCTGGTATCGGGGTGACGCGGCGGCCACGGCGATCTTCGAGATGACCGGCGGTGCACGCTACATCTACACCGGCAGCTGGGCGAGCCCAGGGGCCGAGACATCGTGGAACGGCGCGTGGCGCGTGAGCGGCGAGGGCGGCAGCGCGGTCTGGAACGGCGACGACCGACCGCAGAGCGATCCGGTGTCCGCAGCGCAGATCGACGACCTCCGATACGGCGGGGTCTCTGAGGCTCTGCATTCGTTCGCAGGCGCCGTGCGCACCGGGGAAGCGTGCTCGGGAGAGGTGCACGAGAACATCCTGAGCCTCGCGATGGTGGAGGCCGCAGTGATCTCCGCGCAGCGAGGTCAGCGGGTGCGCATCGACGACGTTCTCGAAGAGGCACGTGCGCACGCGACCGCCTCGGCCGTCGAACGCGGCGATGACGGGGTGCGCGCTGCGCTCGAGTCATGGGGCGACGCCGGCGCGCATCTACGCGGCTGGGGCGCTCGCAGCGCGGCGCTCGATCCCGCGGGGGCGTGAGTCAGTCGTGAACAGCCGCTGTGGAAGCGCGAAGCACGAGCTCAGGATTCTTGAGCACGGCGTCGCCCTGCGGACTTTCGCCGAGCAGACGCAGCAGAGTGATCGCGGCGGCGCGTCCGCGCTGCTCCGCGTCTCTGACCACCGTCGTGAGCGCCGGAGTCATCCATTCGCCGAGATCGGCTCCGCCGTATCCGATGATCGAGAGATCCTCCGGCACGCGGACGCCGAGTTCGCCTGCGGTCCGGATGCTCGCGATCGCCATGGCATCGGATGCGTACAGGATCGCCGTCGGCGCCGTCGCGAGTCCGAGCATGCGTCGCGTCTCTTCAGCCGCACGCTCCGGCACGTAGTCGGCGAAGACGTCGTCGAACGGGGTGAGGCCCTGCGCGGCCAGGGCGGCCCTGAACGCGGAACGGCGCGCCTCGGACTGGTATCGCCCCGGAGTGCCGCCGATGTAGGCGATGCGGCGATGACCGAGCGCGAACAGGTGCTCGACGGCATCCTCGACACCGGCTTCGGGATTGGGGGACTCGACGTGGGCGATGTTGGTTCCGGGAAACGGCGTCCCGACCAGGACTGCGGGCATGCGGTTGTCCGCGAGCACTTCGAAACGAGGATCGTGCTCGGCGCCGTCGGTCAGGATCATGCCGTCGACGCCGGG
>NZ_JBLVOB010000003.1:123902-148531 GCF_053543555.1 Microbacterium xerophyticum
CCGCCCCGCGACGATAGGCCGCGAGCTGAGCGGCGGGCTCGCGACCGACCGCGTACAGCAGCAGGCCGTAGTCGAACGGGGCGAGCTCGGACTCGATGCCGGCGAGGAACGACGCCGTACCGAAGCCGATGTCGACGCGGCTGTTCGGCTTGTCGAGAACGAGGCCGACGGTCTGCGAGCGAGAGCGCCGCAGCGCCGTGGCCGTCGCGCTCGGCGTCCAGTTCAGTTCACGGGCCGCTTCCTGGATGCGCCGGGTCGTCTCCGCGGAGATGCTGCCGGTGCGATTGAAGACCTTCGACACCGCGGCGCGCGACACCCCGGCGAGCGCAGCGACATCGGCGATCGTCGCGCGGGATCGTCTTCCCGCCCCCGCCGCCTGCGGGTGCATGTCGCTCATCGCGCTCCTGTTCACGTCGTGACGCGTGTATCGATAACCGTCGCGAATCATCTTGTCACAGGGACAATCACCAGAACGGATGGGTCATGACCTCGTCGATCGTCGCCAACGTCTCGCTGCTGTACGCCGACCTGCCGGTCCTCGAGAGGTTCCAGGCCGCACGAGCAGGCGGGTTCGAGCTCGTGGAATCGTGGTGGCCCTTCGGCACGGCATCGCCGTCGAACGAAGAGGTCGAGGCGCTGATCCGCGCGATCGAAGAGGCCGGCGTGCGTCTCGTCGGGCTCAACCTCTACGCGGGAGACATGCCAGCGGGCGAGCGCGGGGTGCTCTCCCACCCTGGTCGGGAAGTGGATCTGCAGCGCTCCCTCGTCGCGACCGCGCGGATAGCGCAGCGCACGGGCTGCACGCACTTCAACGCCCTCTACGGCCTCCGTGTCGGCGGCGTCAGCGACGAGGCCGCTCTCGACGTCGCTCTGACCAACCTCCGCCGCGCCGGTGATGCGCTCGAAGGAGCGACGCTGCTGCTCGAACCGCTCAGCAGAGCGGCGAACGCCGGTTACCCGCTCGAATCCCTCGACGACGCCGAACGGGTGAGGTCCATGGCCGCCGCACAGGGGATCGGCTCGATCGGATTGCTGTTCGACTCGTTCCACCTGGCGTCCAACGGCCGTGATCTCGAGAAGGAGATCCGAAGGCACGCCGCTCACATCGCGCACGTGCAGCTCGCCGACAACCCGGGCCGCGGCGCACCGGGGACGGGCGACATCGAATTCGCCGGGGTGCTGCGAACCCTCTCCCAGGTCGGATACACGGGACGGATCGCCGCCGAGTACGCACCCGGTGCGCAGACCGTGAGCGCGAGCGCGCTCGAGTCGGCACTCGGGCTGGATCGCGAGGCACGGGAATGAGCACGGTCGAATCGATGTCGATCCCGGATGCCGTCACCGCCGAGCGCGCCGGACTCCCGTGGTACGAACGCGCCATGCGCTGGGCGCAACTGACCATGGTCGGCGACGACCCCAGACCGGGCAGCGGCTTCGACCCCGGGTTCTGGATCGACTACATGCGCGACATCCGTGCCGACGCCGCATGCCTGAGCGCGGGCGGATACATGGCCTTCTACCCGAGCGACGTGGAGGGGCACTACCGCAGTCCGTACCTCGGCGACGGCGATCCCTTCGGCGCCCTCGTCAGCGGAGCACGCGAGCTCGGTCTCGTCGTGATGGCGCGCATCGATTCGCACGCCGTGCACGGGACGATCGCGGCGCAGCACCCGGAATGGCTCAGCCGCGGTCCCGACGGCGAGCCTCAGGAGCACTGGTCGGCCCCGAACGTGTGGCTCACGTGCCCCTTCGGCCCCTATGCGACCGAGTTCGTGCCCAAGATCAACGCGGAGATCCTCGAACGCTACGACGTCGATGCGATCTTCGCCAACCGCTGGACGGGCGAAGGGCGATGCTACTGCGAGGGGTGCCGCTCGCAGTACAGAGAGGCGACCGGAGGCGCGGAGATCCCTCCGCTGCCGACGCAGAACGGCGGCTACACCGCGGAGGAGATCCGCTATCGCCAATGGTGGGAGCGCACGCTTCTCGCCATCGCGCGCACGTGGGATGAGCAGATCCGCGCGATCAATCCGGATGCCCGATTCGTCCCGAACTCCGGAGGCGGTGCGCTCAGCACCCTGGACATGTCGGCGCTCGCCGCGCAATCGGACATCCTCTTCGCCGACAAGCAGGCCAGGAGCGGGCTGAGTCCTGCGTTCACGAGCGGCCGTCACGCCAAGGAGTTCCGTGCCGTGATGGGGAACAAGCCCGTCGGCGGCATCTTCAGCATGGGCATCGAGGAAGCCCATCGCTGGAAGGACTCCGTGCAGGTGGGCGAGGAGATCCGGATGTGGGTGGCTTCGGCCACCGCGAACGGCGTGCGCGCCTGGTTCACGAAGTTCGCAGGGACAGTGCACGACACCCGTTGGCTCGAAGTCGTCAAGGACATCTACGTGTGGCAGGCCGAGCATGAGCAGTACCTGCGCAACACCCGATCGATCGCCGACGTCGGACTCGTGTACTCGCAGCAGAGCGCGCGGGCCTTCGACGGCGCCGAGTCGGAACGCACGGTGCAGCGCCCGATCCTCGGCTGGTATCAGATGCTCGTCGAGGCGCGGATGCCGTTCGACATGGTGCACGATCACCTGCTCGACGCGGAAGCGCTCGGGAAGTACAGGGTGCTGATCCTGCCCAACAGCGTCGCCATGTCGGATCGGCAGGCCGATCAGCTCCGGGCGTTCGTCGCGGGAGGCGGAACGCTCGTGGCCACCTACCGCACGAGCCTCTTGGACGAGCACGGCCGAGAACGCGACGACTTCGCCCTCGGAGACCTCTTCGGCGTCAACGCGCACGGGCTGCGCACGGGCGTCTCGAACTCGTATCTGAGGCTGAAGGGCTCCGCCGGCGACTCGGCGGAGAAGGTGCTGCAGGGCATCGACGGCACCGATGTCATCATCAACTCGGCCAACCGCGTGGAGGTGACGATGCGCGACGATCGCGGCGCCGATCACGAGGTCTCCCGCACGGTGCCGGTGACCCTGATCGATTCGTATCCGGATCTGCCGATGGAGGACGTCTACCGTCGGGACACCGACGAGAGCACCCCGCAGCTCGTGCTGTCGCAGTTCGGAGCGGGCAGGGTGGCGTATTTCGCCAACGACATCGACAGGGCGTTCAGCGACTTCCTCGTGCAGGACCATTTCGAACTCATGCGCGGCGTGATCGACTGGGCCAGGGATGCGGGTGAACTCGTCAGCGTGCGCGGGGCTGGTGTCATCGAGGTCGTCGCGTGGGAGCAGTCCGCCTCGATGACCGTGCATCTCGTGAACATGACGAATCCGCGCTATCTCAAGGGCCCGATCGTCGAGCTCCTGCCCAGCCCCGAGCAGTTCGTGTCCATCGCGATCCCCGAGGGGCGAGGAGTCGAGCGCGTGCGGCTGCTGCGCGCCGGGGTGGATGCGGATGCGCTCATCGTCGACGGGCGGATCGAGCTCACCGTCGACTCCGTACTCGATTTCGAGGTGATCGCGATCGACTTCGACTGACCAGCATCCGCCGGCAGGCGCGACAGCGCACCTCATGTGAACCACAACCGCAACACCGATCAGGGAGACAACCGTGCCAGTCGATGGCTTCTTACAGAGCCCAGCAGACATCATCCGCCTCACAGCCGGTTGGGAGGGGGAGCGGTCGGCCGACGGGCGTCCGCACGTCGGCGATGACGTGCTCGAGCGGATCAGGACCGCAACGTCCGAGGACGCCTGGGCCACGACGCACAAGCACGGGTACCCGCGGCAGTTCGCGAGCGGATGGCAGCAGACGCATCCTGGACGTGTGCTGGTCGGACGTGCCGTGACGGCGCAGTTCCTGCCCCACCGCCCCGACTACGACGGGGGGGTGGTCGCCAGTGGCGAGCGCGACGGCCTGCAGGACGGCGACCGGCAGAACTCCTGGGTCATCGATGCACTCGGAGCGGGCGACGTCATGGTGGTCGACATCTTCGGAAAGGTCGTCGAGGGCACCGTGATCGGTGACAATCTCGGTACGGCCGTCGCCGCACGCACGCACGCCGGTGCTGTGATCGACGGGGGAGTGCGCGATCTGGCCGGGCTGCAGCGGCTCGACGACGTCAACTTCTTCTACCGCGCCGCCGACCCGACACCCATCCGCAACGTCACGCTCGCCGGCCTCAACATCCCGGTGCGCGTCGGCGGGGCCACCGTCCTGCCCGGCGATGTCGTTCTCGGAACGGCGACCGGCGTGTACTTCATCCCCCCGCATCTCGCCGCGGAGCTCGCGGACAGCGCATGGGAGACGGCATCGCGGGACGCCTTCGGCAAGCAGCGACTGCGTGAAGGACGCTACTCGAGCGCTTCCATCGACACGTCGCCATGGCTCGACGAGATCGAGGCCGACTTCCAGAACTGGCGCGAGCTCGAGGGGAGCACCCGCTGATGACCACTGTGAACGATGTCGGATCCCTGTCGTCGGAGATCGACTACGAAGTGCCCGTCTCACGTGGCTCGGCTCCATCTCAGTTGCGCATCACCGATCTGCGGATCGCGAACCTGGTAGGCGTCCCGTTCCGCTCGACGATCGTCCGCATCGACACGAACCAGGGCATCAGCGGGTACGGCGAGGTACGTGACCAGGCCAGTGCGAGCTACGTCCTCGCGCTCAAGAGCCGGCTCGTCGGCAAGAATCCGTGCGACGTCGATGCGATCTTCCGATCGATCAAGCAGTTCGGCGGACACGGCCGACGCGGCGGCGGAGTCAGCGCCGTCGAGATGGCGCTCATGGACCTCGCGGGCAAGGCCTACGGTGTTCCGGCCTATCAGCTCGCGGGCGGCAAGCATCGCAGCGAGGTGATGTGCTACGCCGACACTCCTGGCGGCGCCGACGCGCATCGGACGGCTGCGAAGCTGCGGGCCAGGCTGGATGCCGGTTACAAGATGCTCAAGGTCGATGTCGGTGTCGACCTGCTGTGGGACATCCCCGGGACGCTCATCGCGCCGCCCTACGCGCGTGCGGCGACGCTCACCATGCACCCCTTCACAGGGCAGCAGATCACCCCGGCGGGGATCGAGTACCTCGTCGACTACGTGCGCGTGCTGCGTGAAGAGGTCGGGTACGCGGTGCCGTTGGCGATGGATCACTTCGGGCACATCCCGCTCGAATCCTGCATCCGGATCGCGCAGGCGTTCGAGCAGTTCAATCTGGCATGGCTGGAGGACATGATCCCGTGGCAGTACACGGCCCAGTGGAAGCGGCTCACGAGCGCCACCACGACGCCGACGTGCACCGGCGAGGACATCTATCTCGCGGAGAACTTCCGGCCGCTGATCGAGGAAGCGGCAGTCAGCGTCATCCATCCGGACCCCGCGACGTCCGGCGGCATCCTCGAGACGAAGCGCCTCGGCGACTACGCATGGGAGCACGGCATACCCATGGCGCTGCACCTCGCGGCCTCGCCCGTCGCGACCATGGCATGCGTGCACCTCGCGGCGGCGACCGAGAACTTCATCGGGCTCGAGCATCACGCCGCCGACGTCGAAGGATGGAGCGAACTGGTCACCGGGCTTCCGAATCCGATCATCAAGGACGGGTTCATCCAGGTTCCGGACGGTCCCGGCCTCGGCTTCGGCGATATCAACGAGGAGGCCATGCGCGGCCACCTCGATCCGGCCGATCCGGTGTTCTTCGCTGAGACATCGCACTGGGACGCCGAGCGCAGCATGGACCGGATCTGGGGATGACCATGCGGATCGCGGTGACGGGTGCCGCCGGCCTGCTCGGCCGACGCGTCGTGGCCGCGACCCGCGCAGAGGGGCACGAGCCTGTCGCCATCGACCGGGCGCCCGCGCCCGACATCATCATGTGCGATGTCACGGATGCCGATGCGCTGCGCGATGCCGTCGGACATGCGGATGCCCTCGTGCATCTGGCCGCGATCACCTCTCCGCTCGACAGGCCGGCGCACGTGGTGCACAACACCAACGTGACCGGTTCGTACAACGCTCTGACCGTCGCGGCCGAGCAGGGCATCGGCAGGGTGGTGATGGCGTCGAGCGTGAACGCCATCGGCGGATGCTTCAGTCGTGCACCGCGATACGACTACTTCGCGGTCGATGAAGACCATCCGGTGTATTGCGAGGACCCGTACGGCCTGTCCAAACGTGAAGCGGAGCTGCAGTCCGACGCGATGGTCTCCGCGAACCCCGGGCTGTCTGTCGTGTCGCTGCGCTACCACGCGCTCATCTCGTCCAGAGCCGAGCGCCTGGATCGGCGGCGACCGGATGTGCCGTCGCGAGACCTCTGGGGGTGGACCCCGCTGGATGAGGCGGCGGCGGCGACCGTGCGCGCCTGCACCGTCGAATCGGACGGGCATGTCGTGCTCAACCTCGTCGCCGCATCCACATTGAGCAGCACGCCGACGGCAGAGCTCGCCACCATGCACTATCCCGAAGTGCCGATCACGGCGCCGCTGCCGGGCAACGCCTCGTTCTACGACTCGGAGCGGGCGAGGGCACTGCTCGACTGGCGCGGTTGAGACAGCAGGGCCGGCTGGATCTCAGCCGGCGATGACGATCTGGAGAACAGGAACGATGACCATGGATTCCGCAGCGGAGACGGCTCTCGCCGAAGTGATCGCCCAGGAGGAGGAGCTGCGCTTCGACACGTTCGGATACGACGACGCGTATGCCGTCGGCACGCGCGTGATCGAGCTCGCACGTTCACGCGATCAGGCCGTCGCCGTCTCGATCGTGTTCGGATCGCAGCGGGTGTTCCACGCCGCGCGTGCAGGAACTCGTGTCGAGAACGATCTCTGGCTCGAGCGGAAGATCCGAACTGTCACCTCATACGCGCAGTCGACCTATCGAGTGGGACTGTCGTTCCGCGGGCGCGGAGCGGATTTCCGCACGAGCAACTGGCACGAGCCGAACGACTACGCGGCGTTCGGCGGTGGGTTCCCGATCCGGGTGGGGGAGCTTCTCGTCGGAGTCGCAGCGGTGTCCGGACTCGCGGAGGCCGACGATCACGCTCTGATCGTGGAGGCGCTGCGGGAGGTGCGCGGACGGTGACGCGTACTCAGGCCGATTCGGCAGCCGGAGCATCGGCGGCGACGTCTGCCGTGATGCCGTACAGCGTCTCGAGCGCCGCGGCGAACTCGTCGCCCCGTCCCTGAGCCGCGAGTTCGTGCGCCCGCTTCGTCGGTGCGTGCGTGAGCACCCCGGCGAGGTGACGCATGGCCTGCTCGACCCTGCCGCCCTCGTCGCCGCGCGCGCGAGCCCGCTCGATCTCGGCTTCCATGAGGCCGAGGATGTGCGTGCGGAACGCCACGACCGACGGCGTCACGCTCTGCTGCGCGCCGACCACGTGGAAGGTGTCGGCGGCCTCGCGGACCACGGTGCGTGCCGCATCCGTCGCCTGGAGCTCCTCGAGGGGAGCGTGCAGACGGATCGTCTCGAGATCGAGCAGCGCGACGCCCTCGAGGCTCGCGATGTCGGGGTCGACGTTGCGCGGCATGCCCAGGTCGATCACGAGCTGCGAGGTCTGCTGGCCCATCGGGCAGCCGGCGGCCGCGTCGCCTGTCGGCCCCTGCAGCTGCGCGCGACCGAGCACCGGCTCCGTCGCGGTGGTGCAGGTGATCAGCAGGCTCGACGCCGTCGCGATGCGCGCGTAGTCGGCTTCGGAGACGGCAGCGATGTCGTGCTTCTTGGCGAAGAGCTCCGCGCGTCCGGAGGGTGAGTACACCGAGATGTTCGTCGCGCCGCGCTCGCGCAGCGTGGCGAGCGTCACCGCGGCGTACGAGCCGGTGCCGACGAGCAGCACGCGCTCGGCGGACCAGTCGGCGATACGGCTGTCGGCGAGTTCGAGCGCGAGGCGCACGAGCGAGCGTCCCGCTCGGCCGAGCGCCGTGACGTTCTTGACCTTGCGCTGCGCCTGGCTCGCGCGCTGGAAGAGCCGCTCGAGCTCGGGGGAGGTGGTGCCGTGCTTGCGGGCGGTGGTGAGGGCGCGTCGCACCTGGCCGGCGATCTCGCCTTCGCCGGACACGACCGATTCCAGACCGGACGCGACCGCGAAGAGGTGCTCGGCGACCCGGCGGCCGGAGTGCACGGCGTAGGCGCCGTCGAGCTCTTCGGCGGGGATGCCCGCCGACTGCTCGATCGCTTCGAGCACGGCTTCGACGCCCACCGCCCCGGCGGCGGTCACCGGCTCGTCGACCTCGACGTACGCCTCGAATCGATTGCACGTCGAGACGACGACTGCACCCTGCACGCACGGAGCGAGGCGCAGAAGATTCGGCGCGACGTCGTCGGGGGTGCGGCTCAGTCGTTCGAGCATTTCGAAGGAGGCGGTCTTGTGGTTCGCCGTCACACACAGCAGCACACTGACATCTTACGCCGCCTTTCGGAGTGCCTCCTGGATGCGGTCACCGGGCACCCATAGAGACCGGATGGGATGATGGACGCATGTCCTCATCCACTGCCCCGCTGCTGCGCGCGCTCGCCGGAGATCGACCAGAGCAGACCCCCGTATGGTTCATGCGACAGGCAGGTCGCTCGCTTCCCGAGTACCGCGAACTCCGCGTGGGCACACGGATGCTGGATGCGTGCCTGACTCCTGACCTCGCCGCTGAGATCACGCTGCAGCCGGTCCGCCGCCACGGCGTCGACGCCGCCGTCTTCTTCAGCGACATCGTGATCCCGCTGCGCCTCGCCGGTGTCGACGTGGTCATCGAGCCCGGACGCGGACCCGTGTTCGCAGAGCCGGTGCGCACGCGGGCCGACGTCGATCGGATCACCGCGATCGATCCGGAATCCCTCGACACGACCGCGATCGCCGAGGCCGTGCGCATCGTCACCGCCGAACTCGGCGACACACCGCTGATCGGCTTCGCCGGTGCACCGTTCACGCTCGCCGCGTACCTGGTCGAAGGCGGGCCCTCCAAAGAGCACCTCCGTGCCCGCGCCATGATGCACACCGACCCAGAGGCGTGGAACCGCCTGGCCGGCTGGCTCTCCCGCATCTCCCGCCGCTTCCTCGAGGCGCAGCGCGACGCGGGAGCGGCGACCGTGCAGCTGTTCGACTCGTGGGCGGGTTCGCTCAGCCCCGCCGACTACCGTTCACTGATCGCTCCGCACTCGAAGGCCGCGGTGACCGACCTCGGCATCCCGGTGATCCACTTCGGCGTCGGCACCGGACCCTTCCTGGCGGACATGACGCTCGACGGCGTCGCCTCGGCTGTCGGCGTCGACTGGCGTCAGCCGCTCGACGAGGCCGCACGCATCCTCGGCCCTGACGTCACCGTGCAGGGGAACATCGACCCGGCTCTGCTGTCGGCACCGTGGGCGGTTCTCGAGGAGCACGTGCTCGACGTGCTCGAGCGTGGGCGGGCGGCCCGCGCGCACATCCTCAACCTCGGTCACGGCGTGCCTCCGGAGACCGATCCCGACCAGCTCAGCCGCATCGTCGAACTGGTGCACTCCCGCACGGAGCCGGCACGCGCATGACCGAGGATCCGGTAGACCTCGCGGCCAGAGCCGCCGCGCGCCACGTCATCGTGATCGGCGGGGGCATCGGCGGTCTGATCGCCGCACGAGAGTGCGCCAAGGTCGGCATGCGGGTGACCCTTCTGGAAGCGGCGGGCGAACTCGGCGGTGCCATCCGCCGCGCCGAACTCGATTCGACAGCGGTGGATGCCGGTGCCGAGAGCTACGCGACGCGGGGCGGGCACGTGCGCGAGCTGCTCGCCGACCTCGGTCTCACCGATCGCATCGTCACTCCCGACCCTGCGGGCGCGTGGCTGGTCGGAGTGCCAGGTGTCGCCCCGGCCCCGCTGCCCAAGGGCGGTATCCTCGGCATTCCGTCGAACCCGTTCGCCGACGACGTGCGCCGCATCATCGGCTGGGGCGGGGCGTGGCGCGCGTACGTCGATCGGCTGCGGCCGCCGCTGACCATCGGCAAGGAGCACAGCCTCGGCAGGCTCGTCGCGTCGCGGATGGGCGACAAGGTGCGCGACCGATTGGTCGCACCCGTCACGGCCGGCGTCTACTCCGCGCACCCCGACGACGTCGACACCGAGGTCGCGGCTCCAGGACTGAACGAGGCCCTCACGCGTGCGGGGTCGCTGTCGGGCGGAGTCGCACAGCTTCTCGCAGACCGTGCCGACCGCGCCAAGAAGGCACCGGGCTCCGCCGTCGAGGCTCTCGCCGGTGGCATGCACGTGCTCGTCGACGCGCTGGCGGACGATCTCGACGAACTCGGCGCGACCGTGCTCACCGGGGCCGGTGTGCAGGCCCTGACCCGCGAGAGCGGGCAGTGGGCGGTGACGTTCCCGGTGGTCGGCGAGGGTGACGATGCCGAGGCGACGACCGAGACGCTCACGGCGGATGCCGTCATCGTGGCGACGGCTGAGCCGGCGGCCCGAACCCTGCTCGACGGCCACGTCGATGCTCTGGGCGCCCCCGGCGCTGCCCCTGAGATCGAGATCGTGAGCCTGCTTCTCGACGCCCCTGCGCTCGACGCCGCGCCGCGCGGCACCGGAGTGCTCACCGTGCCGGGCAGTCACACCGCCAAGGCGCTGACGCACACGACCGCCAAGTGGTCCTGGCTCCGCGAGGCGTCGGGGGGCAGGCACATCGTGCGCGTCTCGTTCGGCGCTCAGGGCGAGCCCGCGGCCACTGCGGGGCTGGACGACGATGAGGCGGCCGCGCTCGCGCTGCGGGAGGCTGCGGACCTTCTCGGAGTGCCGCTGCCGGCCTCGACCCTCGTCGACTCGCACCGTGCACGGTTCACGCAGGCGCAGCCGGCCTCCCTCATCGGTGCGTCCGAGCGTCGCCGCTCCGTGCGTACGGCGGTGCAGAAGGTCGACGGCCTCGCCGTCGTCGGGGCGTGGCTTTCCGGAACGGGTCTCGCCCAGGTCATCCCGGACGCGAAGGACGAGGCGGATCGCCTGCGCCGCGCCCTGCTCTGGGCGTAGATGAACCTTGGCTGTCAACCCCCTGTCGTATAGATGCCGAAATCGGCATATGGGGTTACGCTGGGTACCTGGCCGACAGGGGCGGAATCCTGCGGCTCGACCGGAACAACGTGAGGAGACCCCATGAAGGGGAAGATCGGACTCGTCGTCGGACTCGGCGTCGGTTACGTACTCGGCACGCGCGCCGGACGCGAGCGCTACGAGCAGATCAAGACGCAGTGGCTCAAGGTCTGGCATCTGGACCCGGTTCAGGAGCAGGTGACCAAGCTCACCGCATTCGCGGGCGACAAGGCCGCCGCGATACCCGGTGCTGTGTGGTCGGGCATCGTCAAGGTCGCCAAGTCCGCCGGCAACGGAACGACACCAGGCGAGAAGCTCGACTCCGCGATCGCCACGACCAAGAAGGCGGCGGAGAACGTCGCCGAGGTGGCGGAGGACGTGGTCGAAGACGCGAAGGCGGCGGCGAAGAAGCCCGCGGCCAAGAAGCCGGCCGCGACGTCGAGCACGTCGACGGGCACCGCGGCGAAGAAGACCACGACGAACGGGAAGTGACATGGTCCGCGGATACCGTGACCGCGCGGACGACAGCTTCCTGACGCTGCTCGGCGACCTCCCTGAGCTCGTCAGCAAGCTCGTCAAGGCCGAGATCGAATCGGCCAAGACCTGGATCTCGCGCACCGCGAAGGACGCCGGCATCGGCAGTGTCTGGTTCCTGGTGGCGTTGTTCTTCCTGTTCTGGCTCATCCCGATGATCCTCGTCTTCGCTGTCGCCGGGCTCTCATCGTGGTGGCCGGTGTGGCTCTCCGCGCTGGCGGTGATCGCGCTGCTGCTGCTCTGCGTGCTGGCGTTCGCGCTGCTCGGGCTGCTGAAGTTCCGCAAGGTGCTGCGTCGTGAGAACCCCGGTCAGGCGGTCGCGACCGATATTCGAATCGTGAAGGATGCCGGTGATGACAAACTCTGAGCTGAATCTGCCCCGCACCGCCGTCCCCGCAGGGATCACCGACCCCGTGGCATCCGCTCGTGCCGAGCTGAAGGCCGCTCTCGCCGCGATCGAGATCAAGGGGAACCTGCCTCGCCGCATCGAGAAGGCGTCCGTGCGCGGTGCCGCGAAGGCGCGTGTGTTCGCCGATCGCAACCCGGTCGGCGCGGCGGCGGCGGCCGTCGGTATCGCGGCGGTGGCCGGGGCGCTCGTGTGGGCCATCGCACGCGCTCTCGCGCGCTGACGCCGACCGGTCCCTGATCCCGTCGGAGGGTCACTGCATTCGCTCCTTCCCCGAGAAAGGGGCAGACTGGATGCATGTCCGACGCGAGCGAAGAGAACCCCACCGGCTTCACACTCTGGGCCGTGTGGCGACGCAATCCTGATGCGCCTGTCGCGGAGACCGACGCGACCGAGTTGGAGACGATCTCCGAGCACATCGAGAACTCCGGTGTGACCATCCGCGGCTTCTACGACGTCTCCGGCCTCAAGGCGGATGCCGATCTGCTCGTGTGGTTGCACGGCGACACGGCGGAGGACCTTCAGAAGGCGCTGCGCCGCCTTCGCCGCACCGAGCTCCTACGCACGCTGCTGCCCGTGTGGAACGTGATGGGTGTGCACCGCGACGCCGAGTTCAACCGTGCGCACGTGCCCGGCTTCCTGCGTGGAGTCGAACCCAAGGATTGGCTCTGCCTGTACCCGTTCGTGCGCACGCCGGAGTGGTACCTCGCCCCGGAGGAGGACCGCCGCAAGATGCTGGCGGATCACGGACGCAAGGGCGCGGCGTTCACGGGGGTCATCGCGAACACCGTCGCGGCCTTCGCCCTCGGCGACTACGAGTGGATCCTCCCGCTCGAGGCCGATGACGTCACCGAGCTCGTCGACCTCATGCGCGACCTGCGCTACACCGAGGCCCGTCGTTTCGTGAAGGAGGAGGTCCCGTTCTTCACGGGTCGCAGGCTCCGTTTCGACGAGATCGCGGACGTGCTGCAGTAGGCGTGATGAGTACTTCGACCCGACAGCGTCCGATCCGCCTCGGCACGCGCAGAAGCGCACTCGCGCAGGCGCAGTCCGGCCACGTGGCCGCCGCACTCGAGAAGGTCTCCGGCCGCAAGGTCGAGCTCGTTCCCATCGTCTCGGAAGGCGACACGAACCGTGCATCGCTGTCCGAGATCGGCGGGATGGGCATCTTCGCCACCCGCCTGAGGGAGGCGCTGCTCGGCGGGGAGTGCGACATCCTGGTGCACTCGCTCAAGGACCTGCCGACCGCCGAGCCCGACGGCCTGCTGATCGCCGCGACGCCGCAGCGGGAGGATGCGCGGGACATCGTGCTCACGCGCGACGGCACCCCGCTGCACGAGCTGCGCGCCGGAGCGAAGGTCGGCACGGGCTCACCGCGGCGCATCGCCCAGGTGCGCCGTCGCGCGCCCCGTGCAGAGGTCGTCGACATCCGCGGGAACATCGGCTCGCGCATGGCACGCGTCGAGTCGGGCGAACTGGATGCCGTGATCCTCGCGGCCGCCGGCCTGTCACGGATCGGGACCGAGATCACCCTCGCGCGTGAAGAGCTCGGCCTCGCCGAATGGCCGACCGCACCGGGCCAGGGGTCGCTCGCCGTGGAGACGACCGCGGACGCGTCGGCAGATCTCCTCGCCGCCCTCGCGCAACTCGACGATGAGGCCACCCGGCTGGCGATCACCGTGGAGCGCGGCGTGCTGGAGGGATTGGATGCCGGATGCCAGGCGCCGATGGCCGCGCACGCGGTCGTCACCGGCGACTCCGTGCGCGTGCGGACGGTCGTCTACGCACCCGAAGGAGAGCGGCGGATCGGCCTCGACGTCACCGAACCTCTGCGCCGGGGGTATATTCGTCTGAACGGCAGTGGCAATGGAGCGGATGCTGCCGATGGTGCGGACCCGAATCACGCAGCACGCGAGATCGGACTTTCTGTCGCCCGTCGGCTGCTCGATCAAGGGGCGGCCGGACTCGTCTCCCGAGAGCAATCCTGATGAGCAGCACACCCGAAACGAATCATGAGAAGCCGTTGACCGGCTGGCGCGTCCTCGTTCCGCGAGGAGGCCCCTGGGGCGACGGCGTCGCCGCGAGCCTTCGCGCGCAGGGCGCCGTCCCCGTCGTCGCGCCACTGATCAACTTCGGCCCCACCAACGACCAGGCCGCGCTCGACGACGCGCTGACGAAGCTCGCCGCCGGAGAGTTCGACTGGCTCACGATCACCAGCGCCACGACCGTCGATGTGCTGTTCGCGCACCGCGCCGTGGTTCCCCGATCGACGAAGATCGCGGCGGTCGGCGAGACGACGGCAGCAGCGCTTCAGGCGGTCGGCTACGAGGTCGCGCTCGTGCCGGAGGAGGACAACTCCGCCGAGGGGATGGCGCAGCAGCTCCTCGCCCTCGAACCGTCACCCCGTCGCATCCTGACCCTGCGCAGCGAGATCGCGAAGCCGGTCCTCACGCGCTCGCTCATCAACGCCGGACATGAGGTCTCGAGCGTCGTCGCCTACCGCACCGTCGGAGTGCCTGTCACCGAGCGCATCCGCCGCGATGTCGACAGCGGCCGCATCAACGCGATCCTCATCACCAGCGGATCGGTCGCTCAGCAGGTGCGCGAGCAGTTCCCCGACATCCCGGATGACACGCTGCTCGCCGCGATCGGCCCTCGCACCGCGAAGGACGCTCGGAAGGCCGGGCTGCCCATCACGGTGGTCGCGGACAAGCAGACCGTCGACGCGCTCATCGACGCGGTGTCGCACTTCACCCTTCCGCACGCGGCCGACGAGTTCGCACCGTGAGTTTCCCCGAGATCCGTCCGCGCCGGCTGCGTCAGTCGCCGGCAGTGCGGAACCTGGTGCGGGAGACTTCGTTGGAGCCGCGGCAGCTCGTTCTGCCGATGTTCGTGCGCGAAGACATCTCGGAGCCCGTGCAGATCAGCTCGATGCCCGGTGTCGCTCAGCACTCGCTCGATTCGCTGCGTCGCGCCGCGGTCGAGGCGGCGGAGGCCGGCGTCGGAGGTGTGATGCTGTTCGGCGTTCCCGCCGTACGTGACGCGATCGGCTCGGGAGCGGACGACCCCGACGGCATCCTCAACGTCGCAACGTCCGCGCTGGTCTCCGAGGTCGGCGACGCGCTCGTCGTGCAGACCGATCTGTGCCTGGACGAGTTCACCGATCACGGCCACTGCGGTGTGCTCTCCGACGACGGATCAGTCGACAACGACGCGACTCTCGAGCGGTACGTCGCGATGGCGCTCGCTCAGGCGCGGGCGGGATCGCAGCTGCTGGGACTGTCGGGCATGATGGACGGCCAGGTCGCGGCGATACGACGCGGGCTCGATGCCGAAGGCTTCACCGACACGATCCTGCTCGGCTACGCCGCCAAGTACGCGAGCGCGTTCTACGGACCGTTCCGCGAAGCGGTCGATTCGCAGCTGCAGGGCGACCGCCGCACGTATCAGCTCGATCCGGGCAACCGCCGCGAGGGACTGCGCGAGGCGCTGATCGACGAAGCCGAGGGTGCGGACATCGTCATGGTGAAGCCGGCCATGAGCTTCCTCGACGTGCTCCGCGAGGTGCGCGACGCCGTGCATATTCCGGTATGGGCATATCAGATCTCCGGTGAATACGCCATGATCGAGGCCGCGAGTGCGAACGGCTGGATCGATCGCCGGGCAGCCGTGCTCGAGTCGCTGCTGTCGATCCGTCGTGCCGGTGCCGATGCCGTGCTGACGTACTGGGCGACCGAGGCCGCCGGCTGGCTCCGCGACTGAGGAGGGTTCATGAACGACCGCAACGATGACCTGTTCGCCGCCGCACGCGCGGTGACGCCCGGCGGGGTGAACTCCCCGGGGCGGGCGTACGGCTCCGTCGGCGGGACGCCGCGGTTCCTGGCATCCGCCAAGGGCGCGACCGTCACGGATGCCGCGGGCAAGGAGTACATCGACCTCGTGGCCTCATGGGGTCCCGCTCTGCTGGGGCACGCGCATCCGGAGATCGTCGCCGCGGTGCAGGACGCTGCTGCCCGCGGGCTCTCGTTCGGGGCGCCCACCGAGGGCGAGGTGCAGCTCGCACGGCTCATCACCGAGCGTGTGCGGGTGGGCGACCTCGCTCCGATCGAACGCGTGCGCCTGGTGTCCACGGGCACCGAGGCGACCATGACGGCGATCCGCCTCGCGCGTGGTGCCACCGGTCGCGATCTGCTGGTGAAGTTCGCCGGGCACTACCACGGTCATTCCGACGGACTGCTCGCCGAGGCCGGGTCAGGGGTCGCCACACTGGCGCTGCCGGGCTCTGCAGGAGTGCCCGCGCCCATCGCCGCGCAGACGCTCGTGATCGGCTACAACGACCGCGCCGCACTTGAGACCGTGTTCGCAGAGCACGGCGACCGCATCGCCGCAGTGATCGTCGAAGCCGCGGCGGCCAACATGGGCGTGGTCGAGCCCGAGCCCGGCTTCAACCGCTTCATCGCCGACACCGCGCACGCGAACGGCGCGCTGATGATCCTCGACGAGGTGCTCACGGGCTTCCGCGTGCACCACGCAGGATACTGGGCGCTGCAGGCATCCCTCGGCGAGGAGTACCTGCCCGACATCATCACGTTCGGCAAGGTCGTCGGCGGCGGCATGCCGCTCGCCGCCCTCGGTGGTCGAGCCGCCGTGATGGACCTTCTCGCACCCACCGGGCCGGTGTACCAGGCCGGAACGCTCTCGGGCAATCCGCTGTCGGTCGCTGCGGGCCTCGCGACGCTGCGGCTCGCGACCCCAGCGGTGTACGCGCGGGTGGATGCCGCGGCCGCCCGTATCGCAGCGGCCCTGGACGCCGCCCTCACCGACGCCGGTGTCGTGCACGCCGTGCCCCGCGCCGGAAACCTGTTCGGTGTGGTGTTCGCCGAGCGGCCGCCGCGCACGTACGCCGAGGCGCAGGCGCAGGAGGCGTTCCGCTACGCGCCCTTCTTCCACGCGATGCGCGAGCAGGGCGTGGCTCTGCCGCCGAGCGTGTTCGAGGCGTGGTTCCTCACCGCCGCGCACGATGACGCCGCTCTGAGCCGCATCGAGGCGGCGCTGCCGGCGGCGGCCGCTGCCGCGGCATCCGCTCGTGCCTGACCGAGTGCACGTTTCGCGGACGTCGCGCGTCATCACCGGTTTCCACCGCGCATAACTCCGGAGCCTTTCAGGGATTCGGGTGCACAGGGTCGCCGAACGACGCTCAGCCGGGTGTTCCTCCGGAGTTGTGCGGAGAAACCGACGTGGTGGAACCGCACAACCGGATCGTTGCGGTCCTGTGAGGAAGTCGCAGACAGTTTGCAGGGCGTCGCTGGCAGACTGGGTGCATGGTGACGTTGCTGCTGGATCAGACACAGCTTGAGGTTGTGCTCTCCCCGCTCGAGCGCGCTGCGACGTTCCACCGCGAGAACCTCCGCGTTTCGCGCGACACCATCACCAAGGTGCAGCTCACCGACGATGCCTGGACGTGGCTGCGCGGAGTGCCGGGCCCCGGTACGCACATCCCCGGCATCCTCGCGGCCGGAACATGGAAGGCCGCCGCTACGACCGACTTCGTGCTCATCCGCCGCCACCGGGCGAGTGTGGTCATCGACCTCGAGGGCGATGAGCAGTTCCAACGACTGATCTTCACGACCAGGCACGGTCTCGCCCTCACTCAGGCACTGCGCCTCGATGTCTCGGAGGAGCCCGTCGACGTCGTGGAGATCGCGGGTACCGCGCCGGTGCCCGTCGTGAAGGGGCGCCAGCGACCGGTCATCCGGCCGCGCCCGGTGTGAGATCGGAGAGCTCAGCGCTGTTCGTGCGCGGACTCGCTGTGATCCGAGGATCCGTCCTGCGCGTCGTCGTCCGCGTCGTCCGCGGTCTCGTGGTCGACGGGCGCGTCCTCCGCGTCGTCATCCTCTGATGACGGGTCGCCGGTCAGTGCGTCGAAGAACTCCTCTGCCGGATCGGGCTCGTCGGAGTCGGAATCCGGCTCGGGCGACTCCGGCTCGGAATCCGCAGCAGTGGCGTCAGCACCCGGCACCACGTCGATGACGCGGGTGGCGTCGGGGTCGATCTCGTCGGCCGCGTCTGCGGACGGACGATCGGCTTGCTCTTCGACGTCGCCTTCGCTCGCGTCATCCGCCGTCTTGGCGGGCGTGTTGAACAGGCTCGCTACCGCGGCCAACCCGGCGATTCCGGGGAGCGGACGGTCTGCTTCCTGAGGGGCGGGTGCGCCGGTTTCGTCCGCCGATCCCGCTGCGTCGGAGGTCTCGGCGTCGGCGTCGAGGGGTGCCGCGTCGACGAGTGCCGCGTCCTCTGGAGCCGCATCTTCGCCCTGAGGCTCGGCGGCTGCGACTGCGGGTGCGGCCTCGGGGTCGGCGTCGTCTGCGAGCGTGTGATCGGAAGGCGCCTCGTCGACGATGACCTCGTCCTCGATGAGCGCATCGGCTTCAGCTTCGGGCGCGTCGACGGAGCCGAACAGTGCCGCGACCGGACGGTCGGCGTCGGCAGCGGGCTCGGCGTCGGCAGCGGACTCGGCATCCGTGGCGGGGGCGGGAACGGCATCCACCGGCGCGGCTGCGACGGCAGGCGCTGGGCGCACGTACCGGTCGTTCACGAGATCAAGGAAGACGTCCTCGAGCGTCGGACCGCGCTGCTGCAGTGTGGTCAGCGCCACGCCGGCGCCGGCGGTGACCGCACCGATGGTGGCCGCGTCGCTGCCCCGCACCGTCAGGCCGGAGCGCAGGACCTCGAACTCGAACCCTGCACCGCGCAGCGCGGAGGAGAGCGCGGAACGGTCGGCGGCATCGACGACGACGGGGCCGGTGCTCGGGTCAGCGAGGTCTTCCATGGTGCCGGCGAACTTCAGTTCGCCGCTCGCGATGACGAGGATCTCGTCGGCGGTCTGCTCCACCTCGGAGAGCACGTGCGAGGACACCAGGACGGTGCGCCCTTCATCGGCGAGACCGCGGATGAGCGTGCGCATCCAGCGGATGCCCTCGGGGTCGAGCCCGTTCGCGGGCTCGTCGAGCACGAGCACGCCGGGGTCGCCGAGCAGGGCGGTCGCCGCGCTCAGGCGCTGACGCATGCCGAGCGAGAGGGCCGCGATGCGCGTGTCGACGTCATCGGCGAGGCCGACGAACGAGATGAGCTCTCCGACGCGGGACATCGGGATGCTGTTCGCCTTCGCCGCGGCGATGAGATGACGCTCGACGGTGCGGCGGGCGCGGAAGCCGGGGTTCTCGAGCATCGCCCCGATGACGCGGGCGGGGTCGCGCAACTCGGAGAAGCGCTTGCCGCCGATCTTCGTGGTGCCGATGGTCGGACGCTCGAGGCCGACCAGCATGCGCAGCGTCGTGGTCTTGCCTGCGCCGTTCGGTCCGAGGAAGCCCGTCACCACACCGGGGTTGACGCGCGCGGAGAAGTCCGACACCGCGGCGACAGCGCCGAAGCGCTTCGTCACATGGTCGAACTCGATCAGCTGTCCGTCTGGCATCCCGGGCCTTTCTGCGTTGGGCGTTCTCTCTATCTTGTCGGAAAACACGCAGAATCTCGCGTTGGCGCTGTGCGATGCGTGAAGAAACAGGCGGGTAACGTGGCATTCGTGACTGACAGCACCGCGGAACCCACCGTCCTCGTCCGCACCGAGGGATCGCTGGGGCGGCTCACGTTGAACAGGCCGAAGGCGATCAACGCGCTGGATCTCGACATGATCCGACAGCTCACCGCAGCGCTCGATCGGTGGCGCGATGACACCGACATCGACATCGTCCTGATCGACGGCGCCGGCGAGCGGGGACTCTGCGCCGGGGGAGACGTGCGGGGCCTGCACGAGCAGATCGTCAGCGGTCGGCATGAGGGCGTCGGCGACTTCTTCCGCGAGGAGTATGCGCTGAACCTCATGATCGCCCGGTACCCGAAGACCGTCGTGGCCTTCGCCGACGGCATCACGATGGGCGGAGGGATCGGACTGGCAGGCCACGCGGCCATCCGCGTCGTGACCGAGCGCAGCCGTCTGGCGATGCCGGAGACCAGGATCGGGTTCACCCCCGACGTGGGCGGCACCTACCTGCTCGGTCGCGCTCCCGGCCGGATCGGCGAGTACCTCGGGCTCACCGGCGCCACGATGACGGGAGCGGATGCCGTCTACGCAGGCTTCGCGGACTACTACGTGCCGTCCGCTCATCTCGACGAGCTGCGCGAGGCGCTCGGCAAGCGCGCCGACCCGACCAGCCCGTCCGAGCTCGTGCTGCTGTTCGACGAGACGCCGGAGCGCTCCGTCCTCGCCGACGAGCGCGCGTGGATCGACGAGGTGTTCTCCGCGGACACGATCGGCGAGGTCGTGCAGCGACTGTCGGAGCGGACCGAGCACGCGGCCGGCGCGACTGCCGCGACGCTGGCCGAGCTCTCACCCACCGGGGTCGCCGTCACACTCGACGCCGTCCGCGAGGCGCGAGAGGGCGACCTGCGGGCCGCGCTGATCGGCGAGTACCGTCGCGTGCTGTGGTTCGGGACCCATCACCCGGACCTCGTCGAGGGTATCCGCGCGCAGCTGGTCGACAAGGACCGTTCGCCGAAGTGGCGACCGGCCACCATCGCCGAGCTCGGACCGGATGCCGGCGCCGCAGCACGCGCGTACGTCCCCGAGGTGCCTCTCTTCGGCTGAACCGACCGTCGCGCGTTGCTGGACGCGGTGCAGAATGTGCCCATGATCAGCGGATCGTTCGCCCTGAGCGGATAATCCGCATTCGTCGTGTGCAATGTCCGAACTTCGTGGCACTCTGTTCTGTGGCTGTCTCGGCCCTCTTTCACAAGGACACTTTCATGCTCGGAAAACTCCTCGTCCGCTATCTCTCCAAATACCGATGGCTCCTCGTCGGCGTACTGCTGTTCCAGTTCGCCAGCGCGCTCGCCACTCTCTACCTGCCCCGGCTCAACGCCGCCATCATCAACAACGGCGTCGCCCAGGCCGACACCGGCTACATCTGGCGCACCGGCGCATTCATGCTGCTCGTGTCGCTCGGCCAGATCGTCTGCTCGATCATCGCCACCTATTTCGCGGCGAAGGCCGCCATGAGCGTGGGCCGCGACATCCGTGCCGACGTCTTCTCCCGTGTCAGCGGCTTCTCGGAGCGCGAGGTGTCGCAGTTCGGCGCCGGGTCGCTGATCACGCGCAACACGAACGACGTGCAGCAGGTCCAGATGCTGGCGATGATGGGCGCGACCATGTTCGTCACCGCGCCGCTGCTCGCCATCGGCGGCATCATCATGGCGGTGCAGCAGGACGTCGGGCTGAGCTGGCTGATCGCCGTCTCGGTGCCTGCGCTGCTCATCACCGCGGTTCTCGTCATCGGCCGCATGGTCCCCCTGTTCCGCCGCAACCAGAATCAGCTCGACGCCATCAACCGCGTCATGCGCGAGCAGTTGACCGGCGTGCGGGTCGTGCGGGCGTTCGTGCGCGAGCCGATCGAGGAAGAGCGCTTCCGCGAGACCAACACCGAGCTCATGATCCTCGGCCGCAAGATCGGGTCGCTCTTCGTGCTGCTCTTCCCGCTGTTCATGCTGATCCTCAACGTGACAGTGGTCGGGGTCATCTGGTTCGGCGGTGTCGAGATCAACGCGGGCAACGTCGAGGTCGGCACGCTGTTCGCCTTCATGCAGTACATCGGCCAGATCATGATGGGCGTCATCATGTCGAGCTTCATGGCCATGATGATCCCGCGCGCCGCCGTGTCCGCAGAGCGCGTCGGCGAAGTGCTCGACGCCGAGTCGAGCATGCACCGTCCAGAGAACGGGGTCGTCGACTTCACCGCTCCTGGAACGGTGATGCTCGAAGACGTCGAGTTCACCTACCCCGGTGCCGACTCGCCCGTGCTGTCCGGCGTATCGTTCGGCGCGAACAAGGGGGAGACCGTCGCGATCGTCGGCTCGACCGGAGCGGGGAAGACCACGCTCGTCTCGCTGATCCCGCGGCTGTTCGACGTCACAGGCGGTTCGGTGCGCGTCAACGGCACCGACGTGCGCGAGGCGGACGTCGACGCGCTGTGGAAGAGCATCGGCCTGGTGCCGCAGCGTCCGTTCCTGTTCACCGGAACCGTGGCGTCGAACCTGCGCTACGGGCGGGAGGAGGCGACCGACGAAGAGCTCTGGCATGCGCTCGAGATCGCGCAGGGTCGCGATTTCGTCGAAGAGATGCCGGACGGCCTCGATTCGCGCATCGCGCAGGGCGGTACGAACGTCTCCGGAGGACAGCGTCAGCGGCTCGCGATCGCCAGGGCCATCGTGCACCAGCCCGAGGTCCTCATCTTCGACGACTCGTTCTCGGCGCTCGATCTCACGACCGACGCCAGGTTGAGGCAGGCGCTGTGGCGCGAGCTGCCAGGGGTGACGAAGATCGTCGTCGCACAGCGCGTGTCGACCATCATGGATGCCGATCGCATCGTGGTGCTCGACGGCGGCACGATGGTCGGGGTCGGCACCCACGACGAGTTGCTCGCCACGAACGACACATACCGAGAGATCGTCGAATCGCAGCTGGGGGTGGACGCATGAGCGACCAGAAGAAGCCGTATGCCGAGGCTCCGACCAGCACGGCGCAGGGAGCCGCAGGTGAGCTCACCGCAGAAGAGCAGTACGAGGCCGAACTCGCCGAGCAGGCGAGGCTGAACTCGGGCGACTGGGACGCGGTCGCGCCGGGCAAGGCCGACAACTTCGGCAAGAGCTTCGCCAGGATGATCGGTCTGCTGAAGCCGTCAGCGCTGTGGTTCGTCTTCGTGTCGATCCTCGGTGCCATCGGCGTCGTGCTGACGGTCGCGGCGCCGAAGGTGCTCGGCGAAGCCACCAACATCATCTACGAGGGATTCATCTCCAAGACCCTCGGCGACAGCGGCGTGCCAGCGGGCACCTCGCAGGAGCAGGTCGTCGAGATCCTGCGATCGCAGGGCCAGGACGACTTCGCCAACATGGTCGCGGCCTTCACCGACTTCCAGGTCGGCGCCGGCATCGACTTCGAACGCCTGCGCTGGATCATCGTCGCCGTGCTCGCGATCTACGTCGGTGCTGCGCTGTTGAGCTGGATCCAGGGCTACGTGATCAACGTGATCATGGTGCGCACGATGTGGCGCCTGCGCGAGTCCGTCGAGGCGAAGATCAATCGCCTGCCGCTTTCGTACTTCGACAAGGTGCAGCGCGGCGAGCTGATCTCGCGCGTCACGAACGACATCGACAACATCACCACGGCGATGCAGCAGTCGCTCTCCGGCGCATTGACCTCGGTGCTCACCGTGATCGGCGTGCTGGTGATGATGTTCTCGATCTCGTGGCAGCTGGCGCTGGTCGCCCTCGTCGCACTGCCGCTCATGGGAGTGATCTTCGGCGTCATCGGTCCGCGTTCGCAGAAGGCGTTCGGATCGCAGTGGCGCAAGGTCGGTCGCCTCAACGCCCGCGTCGAGGAGGCGTTCTCCGGCCACGCGCTGGTGAAGGTCTACGGCCGCGAGAAGGATGCGCTCGACAAGTTCCAGGTCGAGAACGAGGAGCTGTTCCAGGCGAGCTTCAAGGCGCAGTTCCTGTCGGGCATCATCATGCCGGCCATGACCTTCGTCGGCAGCCTGACCTATGTCGGCATCGCCGTGCTCGGTGGTCTGATGGTCGCGAGCGGGCAGCTCCGTCTCGGCGACGTGCAGGCGTTCATCCAGTACTCGCAGCAGTTCACGCAGCCCCTCAGCGAGCTGGGTGGCATGGCGGCGATCGTGCAGTCCGGCACCGCATCCGCTGAGCGCGTGTTCGACTTCCTCGACGCCGATGAGCAGGATCCGGATGACGCGGACGCACCCGCCCTCGAACAGGGCAAGGGCGTCATCGAGTTCGAGAACGTCTCGTTCTCGTACACGCCGGAGCGTCCGCTGATCAACGACCTCTCGTTCCGGGTGGAGCCGGGGCAGACGGTCGCGATCGTCGGTCCGACCGGCGCGGGAAAGACCACGCTGGTGAACCTCATCATGCGCTTCTACGAGCTCAGCGGTGGTCGCATCCTGCTCGATGGGCAGGACATCTCCGAGGTGACCAGGTCGGAGCTGCGCTCGCGCACGGGCATGGTGCTGCAGGATCCGTGGCTGTTCGCGGGATCCATCCTGGAGAACATCCGCTACGGCCGCGCATCGGCGACCGACGAGGAGGTGCTTGAGGCGGCGAAGGCGACGTACGTCGATCGCTTCGTGCACGCGCTTCCCGACGGGTACGAGACCGTCCTCGAAGAGGACGCGGCCAACGTGTCGGCCGGCGAGCGGCAGCTCATCACCATCGCACGTGCGTTCGTGGCGAAGCCGTCGATCCTCATCCTCGACGAGGCGACCAGTGCGGTCGACACCCGCACCGAGCTGCTGCTGCAGCACGCCATGGCCGCGCTGCGACAGGGACGCACGTCGTTCGTGATCGCGCACCGTCTGTCGACCATCCGCGACGCGGATCTCATCCTCGTGATGGAGCACGGCGACATCGTCGAGAAGGGCACGCACGACGAGCTCATCGCGGCGCAGGGCGCCTACTGGCGGCTGTACCAGTCGCAGTTCGAGCAGGCGGCGACCGACATCGATGCCGAGGAGGCCATGACGGGCACGACCCCCGTGGTCGTCACCGGTGACGCCGACGCGCCGGACACCGTGTCGGTCGCGAGCGGCGACACCGATGCCGAGGAGCAGGCAGGAGCCTGAGCCCGATCGTCGGGGGCGG
>NZ_JBLVOB010000003.1:148551-166434 GCF_053543555.1 Microbacterium xerophyticum
GCCACGACGCCGAGAAGCTCGAGCGGATGGGTGAGCCGCCACCACGGACTCGGCCCGGACAGCTCGTCCGCGAGTGAGACACCGACTTCGGAGGCGTTGACGGGACCGCTGACGGTGAGGGTGCCCGCCGGATCCCCGGCGGCGCGCTCCTCACTCAGTGCGAGCGCTGCACCGGCTTCCGCCGATGCGCCGTTCCACAGCAGCACTGTGGCGTCCTCGCCGGTGACGAGGTCGACGCGCGCGCCCCACAGCGTCTCGACCTCACCGACGACGGTGCCGGCCGGAACGGCGGGCGGTGTGTCCTGCAGGGTCTTCTCGACCTCGGCGAACAGCGACCGCGTCACCGCGAGGCGCTCCTCGTCGCTGCCCTGGTTCAGGACCGCCGCGTACAGGCGCACGGTCGTGTCGTCCACCGTCACGTCCTTCGCGGTGAGCATGCTCCAGCCCTCGAGGGTTCCCGTCTTGATGCCGACGACGCCGGGATCGGCGAGCATGCCGTTCGTGTTCGTGACGACGCCCGCGCCCGGGATGTCGGCGGAGACCGTACCGACGATCTCCGCGAAGACCGGGTTCTGCATCGCGTACTCCCCGAGGCGCAGCAGCCCTTCGGGCGTGGCGATGTTGCCCTCGTCGAAGCCAGAAGGCGTCACGATCGTGATGCCGGACAGTCCGCGCTCCGTGAGCCATGTGGCTGCGGCGTCGGCGAAGTCCGCATCCGATCCCCACAGTTCACGGGCCAGGCGATCGATGTAGTTGTTGGCGGAGCCGAGCAACGTGCCCTGCAGCATCTGGTACTCGGTCAGCACGCCGTCGACGGGCACGTCGAGTGCGGACTGATCGCCGCGACGGTAATCCCAGTACTCCACGTTGTCGCTGTACGAGAACGCGAACTCGGGGCCCTGCTCGCCGAGCTGCAACGGCAGACGATCCAGCACCATCAGTGCGGTGACGACCTTCGTCACGCTGGCGATCGACACGGCGTCCGCGGCGGAAGAAGCGGACGAGACGCCGGCGACGCTGATGCCGGCGCTGCCCGCAGCCGGCCAGGTGGGTGCTGCGACCTCTGAAGCGATCGTCTGGAGCTCCACGGCTTCCACGGTCGGGGGGACTTCGTGCAGCGGCCACAGCAGCACGGTCGCCGCGTAGGCCACCACGAGTGCGGCGAGGGTGCCGAGCGGCACCAGCCAGCGCGCGTGCAGCAGCGCGGGGCGCAGCGGTGCATCGGCGAGCAGATCGGGACCGGTCTCGCGCATCGTTACGGTATCGAGATCGGCAGGACGGGTGGCCTCGTCCACGGCGGCGACGTCGAGCCAGGTGAACGCGGTCGCCGTCTGCTCGTCGTCGGCCCATTGCGCGGCGTTCGCAGGAGGATCCTCGATCGCGGCGACGGTGGCGTCCGCGTCGGTCAACGTCTCGATGTCGTCAAGGGGGGAGTCGCCGGGGACCAACTCTTCAGAAGCTGCCGCGTTCGCGGGCGTTTCCGCGGATTCCGCCACGTGATCAACGATCGACGCATCCGCGACGGAGGCGTCCGCGGTGTCGCTGAACGGCAGGGTCGGCGGGGCCACGGTGCCCGTGGCACCCGTGGTCGCACGAAGCTCACGCCGGGTGAGCGCCCCGATATCGGGCGTCGCGTCATCGATCGTCACTTGTTCACGGTATCGAATCCGGTGCGAATCCGTGCGTGGGCGCGGGGCTCACCGCTGCGGAGCAGTGCGACTGCGGGAGACGGCGCGGGGGCTTTCGAACCTGGGTAAGATCGTCTGCACAACCACGGGAGTCCGGCGAGCCGGGCTGAGAGGGAGCGACAAGCGCTTCGACCGTCGAACCTGATCTGGGTCATGCCAGCGCAGGGAGGAGTTCAAATGAGCACGTCTACACGCACGCCCGACGCCGTATCGAACGGCGCCGGTGCCAATCCCTGGCGCTGGCGCGTCGTCGACATCGTCGTCGCCGCCGTCCTCGGTGTCGCGGTCGGTCTGCTGTTCTGGGGCTGGAACGTCGTCGGCGGCGCCTGGTTCGGTGCTGCGGATGCCGTGACCCCCGGGCTCGGTGGCGTCGCCGTCGGCATCTGGCTGATCGGCGGTGTCATCGGCGGACTCGTGATCCGCAAGCCGGGGGCCGCTCTGGTCGTCGAGGTGGTCGCAGCGATCGTGTCGATGCTGATCGGAAACGTCTGGGGAGTCTCCACGGTCCTGTCCGGTCTCGTGCAGGGCCTCGGCGCCGAACTGATCTTCGCGCTGTTCCTTTACCGCCGGTTCGGCCTCGGGGTCGCGGCTCTCGCCGGTGTCGGCGCGGGAGCGGCGGCCTGGGTGTTCGAGCTGTTCTACGGCAGCTCGCCGAACATCCTCAAGTCGCTCGAGTTCAACGCCATCTACCTCACCAGCGTCGCGATCTCGGGTGCGATCCTCGCCGGTGTCGTCGGCTGGCTGCTCGTGCGCGCACTGGCGAAGACGGGAGCGCTCAGCCGCTTCGCCGCAGGGCGAGAACTCGCGCGCGAGGTCTGAGCATGACCGCTGCCACCCCGGCCCGTGTGCAGGCTGCGGGCTGGGGGTGGCGCTACGCCGGGCGCAAACGCGCCGCAGTCAGCGACGTCTCGTTCACGATCGAGCCCGGAGAGCGCGTCCTGCTGCTCGGCGCATCAGGGACGGGCAAGTCGACTCTGCTCGCTGGCCTCGCCGGGGTGCTCGGCGACGCCGACGAGGGTGACAGGACCGGCTCGCTTCTGGTCGACGGTGCGGCTCCCGAGTCGCGGCGCAGGCAGGCGGGGCTCGTCATGCAGGATCCGGATGCCGGGATCGTGCTGTCGAAGGTCGGCGACGATGTCGCCTTCGGATGCGAGAACCTCGGCGTCCCGGCATCCGAGATCCCCGCACGGGTGGCCGAGGCGCTCGAGGCAGTGGGTCTCGAGGTGCCGCTGCGCCGGCCGACGAAGGAGCTCTCCGGCGGACAGAAGCAGCGGCTGGTGCTCGCCGGCGTGCTGGCGATGCGGCCAGGGCTGCTGCTGCTCGACGAGCCGACCGCGAATCTGGATCCGGAGGGCATCGCCGAGGTGCGGGCGAGCGTCGGCCGCGTCGTCGATGCCACCGGCGCGACGCTGATCGTCGTCGAGCACCGCACGCCGGTGTGGGTCGACCTGATGACGCGGGTCATCGTCCTCGGCGCTGATGGAGGACTGCTCGCCGACGGGGCGCCCGCGCAGGTCTTCGCCGAGCACGGTCGAGTGCTGGCGGATGCCGGCGTGTGGGTGCCGGACGAGAGGCTCGATCTGCCTGTGCTCGCCGCCGCTCCGGCCTCGGCCGAGCCGGTGCTCTCGGCGAGCGGTCTCGCGATCGCCCGCACCCCGCGCACCGTCGTCCAGTCCGCGCTCGACGTGCACGTGCCGAAGGCGCGTGCGACAGTGATCACCGGCCCGAACGGTGTGGGCAAGTCGACGCTCGCGCTCACGCTCGCCGGTCTGATCCCCGAGCATGCGAGTGAGGTCGTCGCCGCCCCTTCGCTCGCCGGTCGAGGCGGTCGCCGCCCGATCCGGTGGACATCGCGCGAGCTGCTCACCCGCATCGGCACGGTGTTCCAGGAGCCGGAGCACCAGTTCCTCACTCAGACGCTGCGCGACGAGCTCGGCGTCGGACCCAAGGCGCTGGGCTGGGATGATGCACGCACCGCATCCGTCGTCGACGGGCTGCTCGATCGCCTGCACCTGTCGCACCTCGCCCTCGCGAATCCGTTCACGCTGTCAGGAGGGCAGAAGCGTCGGCTGTCGGTGGCGACCGTGCTCGCGGCGTCCCCCGAGGTGATCGTGCTCGACGAGCCGACCTTCGGTCAGGATCGGAGAGGCTGGATCGAACTGGTCGCCCTGCTGCGGGAGGAGGTCGCCTCCGGCACCTCGGTCGTCGCCGTGACGCACGATGAAGGTGTGATCCAGCACCTCGGCGGACACCGCATCTCTTTGGAGCAGGCATCGTGAGCGCGGCTGTCGACGTCGAGGAGACGGTGCAGCAGGCGTGGCTCGACGCAGTGAATCCCGTGACGAAGATCGCCCTCGCGCTGCTGCTGTCGGTGCCGCTGTTCGCGTCGATCGACGTCGTGAGCGGCGTCGTCGCCATCGGACTGCAACTCCTCTGCCTTCCGCTGACAGGGATGCGGCTGTCGACGGTGCTGCGCCGCATGCTGCCGCTCGTCTTCTTCGCACCGATCGCGGGCCTCAGCATGCTGCTGTACGCGGAGCCGGCCGGACGCATCTACTGGAGCTTCGGATTCGCGACGATCAGTGAGGATTCGGTGCAACTGGCCCTCGCGGTGAGCCTGCGCGTCGTCGCTCTGGGGCTGCCGACCATCCTGCTGTTCGGGCGCACCGACCCGACCGAGCTCGCGGACGCCCTCGCCCAGGTCGCGAAGCTGCCGAGCAGATTCGTGCTCGGCGTGCTCGCGGGCACCAGAATGCTGGGATTGTTCCTCGACGACTGGCGCACGATGGGGCTCGCCCGCCCCGCGCGCGGCGTCGGCGATCGCGGCGCGCTCCGGCGGTTCTTCTCGATGGCATTCGTGCTGCTCGTGTTCGCGGTCAGGCGCGGCACGAAGCTGGCGATGGCGATGGAGGCGCGCGGCTTCGGCTCCGGCATCCCGCGCACCTGGGCCCGGCCGTCGCGTCTGCACGCGCGCGACGGAGTCGCGCTGCTGGGGGGCGCGGTGATCATGGCGCTCGCGTTGGCTGCGGCGGTGTTGCTCGGCACGTTCCGGTTCGTGTGGAGCTGAGATCCTCTTTCCACGACCATCCGCTACATGTTTCGGCATCCGCTACATCGATCGATGACGCGGATGCCGAAATGTGTAGCGCTGGCGACGTCGCTCTCAGCGTTCGTCGAGCTCGCGCACGAGCCGCCGAGGCGCAGTGACGCGGAAGGAGGCGTCGATGAGCTCGGCGATCTCCCGCCAGTCCGTGTCGTCGTCGAGGTCGATCCCGAGCCAGCCCGAGGGCCCGAGGTACGCCGGCACCCAGAATCGCGGATCCTGGCGGAGTGCCGGATCGTCGCCGGGGTCGGGGCGCACCATGATCGCCGCATCGTGGGCGATCCACTCCTGATCGTCGCGGACGGAACCGCCGTAGTAGCAGAACACCTTCTGCGTGAAGAACGCCGGGCGTCCGTGACTGATCTTCTCCGCGGCCTCGGGAAGGGCCAGCGCGATGGCTCGGACCCGTGCCAGCAGCGGGTCGTCATCTTCGAACATGAGCGGATGAGCCGTCATGTCGCATTCCACAGGTCGCGGTAGTACGCCAGTCGCTCGCGGTCGGGCTCGATGCCGTACGCGTCGATGAGAGCGTCGTCCCACCCGGGGCCGTAGTTCCACGTCGTGCTCATGGATGCCACGGCGATGTCGGACCAGCGGTCCGCGGTGCCGAGTGCGGCGAGGTCGACGTGCGCGAGCCAGCGGCCGCCGGCGTCGAGCAGGGTGTTGGGTACGCACGCGTCGCCATGGCAGACGACGAGGCGATCGACGGCCGGCGCCTCGTGCAGTGCTTCGGGTACGCGAATGCCGCGGGCTTCGGCATTCGCGATTCGGGCGGGTACGCCCCAACTCCACGCGCATTCGCCGATCGGCAGTGCATCATGCAGCGCGCGCAGACCCTCACCGACGGCTCCCACAGCCGTTGCGGGCTCGGCGATCCACCGGGCCACGACAGCGCTTTCGCCGGGAACGGCGACCGTGACAAGCCACTCGTGGGTGGCATCCTCTCCCTGTTCGATGACCTCTGGCACCGGGGTCCACCGGGAGGCCCAGCGCATGCGCTCCGCCTCGTCGCGCATGTTCGCCTCGGCATCGAGGGGGCCGTACTTGATGAAGCGCCCGTCGTCGGTGCGGTACGTGAGCCCACCGATGTTGTTGTGCCACACGGGCGCGAGCGCCGCGCGCCCTGCGAGCTCGCGCACACGCTGCGGCGCTTCGATGTGCGTGGAGGGGATGCTCACAACAGTTCGCCTAGTGCTTGTTCGAGCACGACCGCGTGGTTGTGCTCCTCGTCATGTGCGGCGTAGACGAGGGTGACGACTCCGTGCTGCTTCAGTTCGGCTGCGAGCTCTTCGAGTGCGGGTGCGGTCTCATTCTCCAGTTCCGCGCGATAGCGGTCGGCGTATACGCCCCAGTCATCGTCGGATGCCGCGTGCCAGGCCTTGCGCAGTTCGGGGCTGGGAGCGGTGTCCTTGGCCCACAGATCGATCTCAGCCCTTTCCTTCGCCAGGCCTCGCGGCCACAGCCGGTCCACCAGCACACGGAACCCGTCAGCCGCCTCGGCGTTGTCGTAGGCTCGCTTGCGACGCAGTTCCATACCCTCCACCCAACACCTGTTCGCACCGCGACGCCAGGGTGGAACTGAGAACTGCGTATGCTGGAACTGAGTTGCACACCCGTTCGAAGGAGAACACATGCAGGTCCAGGGATCCGGAGCACTGATCACGGGCGGCGCCTCAGGCCTCGGCCTCGCCACCGCCCGCGCGCTCGCCGCAGCCGGCGCGCACGTGACGCTGCTCGATCTTCCTTCATCTCAGGGCGCGGAGCTGGCCGCAGAGCTGGGCGGCACGTTCGCCCCTGGTGACGTCACGAGTCCCGACGATGCCGCATCCGCCGCAGCATCCGCGAACGCCGCGGCTCCGCTGCGCATCGTCGTGAACTGCGCCGGCATCGCACCACCCGCGAAGGTGCTCGATCGCGACGGCAAGCCCGCAGTACTCGCGGACTTCGAGCGCGTGGTCCGCATCAACCTCGTCGGCACATTCAACGTCATCTCACAGGCATCCGCCGTGATCGCGAAGAACGAACCCTCCGACTCCGGCGATCGTGGCGTCATCATCAACACCGCATCCGTGGCCGCGTTCGACGGGCAGATCGGGCAGCCGGCGTACTCGGCGTCGAAGGGCGGCGTGCACGCCATGACGCTGCCGATCGCGCGCGAGCTCGCCCGCCACGGCATCCGGGTGTGCACGATCGCACCGGGCATCATGGAGACCCCGATGCTCGCCGGCCTCCCCGAAGCCGCGCAGGAGTCCCTCGGGCAGCAGGTGCCGTACCCCGCGCGACTCGGCCGACCCGCCGAGTACGCCGCCCTGGCCATGAGCATCATCGACAACGGCTACCTCAACGGTGAGACGATCCGCCTCGACGGCGCGATCCGGATGGCACCGAAGTAGAACTGAACGCACAAGAAGGAGCAGCATGACCAACCTCGCAGGCAAGACGATCCTGATGTCGGGCGGCAGCCGTGGTATCGGACTGGCGATCGCGCTGCGCGCGGCAGCGGACGGCGCGAACATCGCGATGCTCGCCAAGACCGACACCCCGCATCCCAAGCTCGAGGGCACGATCCACACCGCCGCCGAGCAGATCACGGCCGCGGGTGGAAACGCACTGCCCATCGTCGGCGACGTGCGCGAGGACGACGACATCACCGAGGCGGTCATGAAGACGCAGGGTGAGTTCGGCGGCATCGACATCGTGATCAACAACGCCAGCGTCATCGACCTGTCGCGCTCACTCGATCTCGGCGCGAAGAAGTACGACCTCATGCAGGACGTCAACGTCCGCGGCACGTTCATGCTCTCGCGTGCCGCGATCCCGCAGCTGCGCGAGTCGTCGAACCCGCACATCCTGTCTCTGTCGCCGCCGCTCAACCCCACACCGAAGTGGCTCGGTGCGCACACCGGATACTCGCTGGCGAAGTTCGGCATGACGATGGTCACACTCGGACTCGCTGCGGAGTTCGCCGCCGACGGCATCGCCGCCAACACGCTGTGGCCGCGCACGACGATCGCGACGGCCGCGGTGCAGAACCTGCTGGGCGGTGACAAGGTGATGGCCGCGAGCCGTACGCCGCAGATCTATGCGGATGCCGCGTACGCCGTCCTCACGAAGACCGCTGCCGACTACACCGGTCAGAGCCTGATCGTGGAGGACGTGCTCGAGGCCGACGGCGTGACCGACTTCTCCGGCTATGCCGCAGTACCCGGCACACCGGACGACCGGCTCTTCCCGGACATCTTCCTCGGCTGAGGCCGGCGCGCGGCGGGTGGGGCTTCAGAGCAGCAGGTAGACGGCGCCGACGATCGTGAGGGTGATCACGATCCCGTCGAACACCTGCTGCTTCATCCGGCGCGCCACGCGCACCCCGACGAGGGCGCCGACGACGACGAGCGGGATCAGCACGGCATCCATCAGCAGCACCTGGCCGTCGAACAGGCCGATGCCTGCGAGGAAGGGCACCTTCACGAGGTTCACGATCGCGAAGAACCACGCCGAGGTGCCGAGGAACACCTGCACCGGCGTGCGCATCGCGAGGAAGTACATCGACATCACCGGTCCCGCCGCGTTGGCGACCATCGTCGTGAACCCGGCCAGTGCGCCGTAGGTCGATGCCACGACGACGCCGTGCTCGGCCGCTGCGGCATCGGTCCTGCGCTGACGCCACCGGCGCCACAGCGTCACGGCGATCATGGCGAGCAGGATCAGGCCGATCGCGCGGCGCACGATGCCGTCGTCTCCGAGTGCGAGGAAGGCGAAACCCGCCAGAAGCCCCGCGACGACCGCGGGGGCCAACCGCAACAGGGTCGGCCAGTGCGCGTGCCGCCGATAGGCGATCAGCGCGAACATGTCGCCGACGATCAGCAGGAGCAGCAGGGCGGCCGTCGACGTGCGTGCCGGCAGCACCGCCGCGAACAGCGCCACGGGCAGGATGCCGCCGCCGGGGATCGCGGTCTTCGCGAGGCCGATCGTGAGCGCGGCGATCGCGAGGACGACCCAGGCCCAGGGCAGGAGGTCGGGCATCAGTGCGCGTCGATCACGGCGACGACCCGGTCGTAGCCGCGGGCGGCGGCGAGTTCGCGCGGCGAGGCGCCGTCACCGTCCGCGATCGTCGGATCGGCGCCGCCGTCGAGCAGGGCTTCGATCACCTCGACGTAGGCGTCCGACCCGTCGCCGAGGACGATCGCCTCGTGCAGGGCCGTCCAGCCGAGGTTGTTGATGTGATCTGGGTCCACTCCTGCGTCGAGCAGGATCCGCACGGTGCTCAGCAGTCCCCGTTCGGACGCCGGGATGAGGGCCGTCCCGCCGAAGCGGTTCGTGCTCGACAGATCGGCGCCGTTCTCGAGCGTGAGCCGGAGGATCTCATCGTGGCCGCGGGCGCCGGCATAGAGAAATGCGGAGTCCTCGATGTCGTCCTGAGCGTTCACATCGGCGCCGGCCTCGATGAGCGTGCGTGCGACGTCGACGTGGTTCGCCTTGGTCGCGACGATGAGCGCGGTCATCCCGTTCTCGCCTCGCGATTCCAGGTCCGCACCGCCTTCGAGTGCATCGCGCACGGCATCGTCGTCGCCGGCGGATGCCGCCACGAGCAGGCGCTGTTCGGCGTCGGTGTGCATACCCGGCTCCTCAGCCTCGGTCGACGGCGTGCAGGCGGCGGTCGCGGCTGCCATGGCGAGCAGCAGCACGGTCAGCAGCATCCGTCTCACGTGCACGCTCCACCGTCTCTGGCCCAGTTCAGCCGCGCACGGCGCTGAGTGCCGCCGCGAACGCCTGTGCGCGCGCGGTGAGGTCTGCCCAGTCGCCGGTCTTGATGGATGCGGAGTTCGCGAGATCGCCGCCCGCGCCGACGGCCACGGCGCCTGCGGCGAACCAGTCGGCCAGGTTGTCGGGCTTCACCCCGCCGGTGGGCATGAGCGGTGCGTCGGGGAACGGTCCGCGCAGGGCCCCGAGGTAGGCGGGGCCGCCGAGGGATGCGGGGAAGATCTTCACGACGTCGACACCGAGAGCGAGCGCACCCATGACCTCGGTCGGGGTCATCGCGCCCGTCATGACGACGCGGCCGGTGTCGAGCATGGCGCGGGTGAGGTCGGGCAGCGTGCCGGGGCTCACGAGGAACTCGGCGCCCGCATCGGCAGCGGCCGTCGCCTGCTCGACGTTGGTGACGGTGCCGGCGCCGACGTACGCCGCGTCGCCGTGCCGCGAGATGAGCTCACGGATGACGGCAGGAGCATCCGGGGTGGAGTACGTGACCTCGATGCCGGTGACGCCGCCGCGGATGATCGCCTCCGCCGCATCGAGCGCCTGCTCGGGGGAGGGAGCGCGCAGCACGGCGAGGACTCCGGTGGCACGGGCACGGGCAAGGCGGTCGGTCATGGAAGCTCCTCGATCGGTGATGCTTCCATTCTCGTGCATCACGCAGGCTGTAGTGACAGGTCAGCGCGCGCCGCCGCGCGGAACCCACGCGTCGATCCGGTCCTTCGCCTCCTTGAGACCGACTCCGGTCGCGGCTCGGAAGAGCTTGATCGCGTGGATCCTCTGATCGGCGGCGACGAGATGATCGATCTGCGCGATGACGTCCGGTGGCAGCACTCCCTGGGCGACCGGCGGCACGGCCGCGGTCGGCGAGGCGACGTACGGGGCGAATCGATGCTGGGCGACCGTGATCGCGTCCGGCCAGGTGTCGATGAGGTTCTTCGTCTCGGCGAGTCCGAGCCCGGTCTGCTCTCGCAGCAGCTTGATCGCCTGGATCTTCTGCCCCTGGGAGAGGAGCCGTTCGACCTCATGCGCGGCTTCTGCCGTCACGACCGTCGGCGACGCCGCGAACGGGAGGGCGCTCTGCCCGGAAGGGCGGATCGAGGGCACCTCAGGGCGCATCGATCTCAGCGCGCGCCGCACCAGCACGATCACGACGACGATCACGATGACGACGCCGAGGACGGTCAGGATCTCCATCGCGCCATTCTAGGAGGCCGCCCTCTCGCCACCAGCCGCTTCCCACCCGCCACCGCGTACCCTTGAAGGCATGACTGAGTCCTCCCGCATCCGCTCGACGGGTCCCGCACGCCCGAAAACGGGTGCCGCCCCGCAGGTGCGCCCCCGTACCGAAGGCTGGACTCAGAAGAAGGACGAGAGCGGGCGTCCGCTGCTGCAGTTCGCGAGCCCGAAGCGCGGCAAGCCGCCCGTGCACCTCGCCGACCTCAGCGTCGAAGAGCGCGTCGAGAAGGTCAAGGAGCTGGGCCTGCCCGGCTTCCGCGCCAAGCAGCTGTCGACGCACTACTTCACCCACTACACGTCCGACCCGGCCGAGATGACCGACCTTCCCGCCGCGCAGCGTGAAGAGCTCGTCGCCGGCATGCTGCCGCCGCTGCTCACCGAGGTGCGCCGCCTCGAGACCGACAAGGGCGACACGATCAAGTTCCTCTGGCGACTGCACGACGGCGCTCTCGTCGAGTCGGTGCTCATGCGCTACCCCGGACGCATCACGCTGTGCGTGTCTTCGCAGGCCGGATGCGGCATGAACTGCCCGTTCTGCGCGACGGGCCAGGCGGGACTGACCCGCAACATGTCGTCGGCCGAGATCATCGAGCAGATCGTCCGCGCGAACCGTCTGATCGCCGAGGGCGGCCTCGGCGGCAAGAAGGCCGACGACCACAGCATGGAGCGCGTCTCCAACATCGTCTTCATGGGAATGGGCGAGCCGCTCGCCAACTACAAGCGCGTGATGGATGCCGTGCGCACGATGGTCGCGGAGCAGCCGCACGGCCTCGGCATGAGCGCACGTGGCATCACGGTGTCGACGGTCGGCCTCGTCCCGGCCATCCGCAAGCTCTCCGACGAGGGCATCCCCGTCACGTTCGCGCTGTCGCTGCACGCCCCTGACGATCACCTGCGCGACGAGCTCATCCCGGTGAACTCGAAGTGGAAGGTCGACGAGGCGCTGGATGCCGCGTACGAGTACTACGAGAAGACCGGTCGTCGCGTCTCGATCGAGTACGCACTCATCAAGGACATGAACGACCACGCGTGGCGCGCCGATCTGCTGGCGGAGAAGCTCAACGCCCGTGGGCGCGGATGGGTGCACGTGAATCCGATCCCGCTGAACCCGACGCCCGAGTCGGTGTGGACGGCGTCGACCCGCGAGGTCACGAACGAGTTCGTGCGCCGCCTCAACGACGCGGGTGTCCCGACGACGCTCCGCGACACCCGCGGCAAGGAGATCGACGGCGCGTGCGGTCAGCTCGTCGCGACGACCGAGGACGAGGCCGCCTCGGCGGCGATGGCCTGAGGCATCGGCCGATCCGCGTCCCTCCGCGCATCTGACGCCCCGGTGCGCTCTGCTCCGTCGAGCCATCTCGCTATCTTGGCGTCGTCGGCACCTTGGACGCCGAGCAGGCGCTGCACCGTGAAGGGCCGGACGCCGCAGAGCTTCATCGTGCTCTTCGCGACGTGCGTGACGGCGGGGAGCCCGAGGACGGGAGCCGCGTACCACGGGGTGTCGGCGAGGAGGAGCATCCGTCCGCGTCGTCCCTTGAGCAGTCCCTCCGGGAGTCCGCGCGCGTTGTACCGGTACTCCTGTTGAGGCAGCAGGGCGCGATCGAAGAACCCCTTGAGCAGCGCCGGCACTGATCCCCACCAGAGCGGGGTCATGATGATGATCGTCTTCGCCTCCTGCATGGCCCGCTTCGCGTCTGCGAGGTCGGGCTCCAGAGGTATGCGCTGTCGATAGCCGAACCGCATGTGCGGATCGAATTCGAGGTCGCGAAGCGCGAGCAGCCGAGCATCCCCGTACCCGGTGGCGTAGCGCTGCGCGAGGGATGACGTGAGGGATTCGGCGTCCGGGTGGCCGTCGATGACGAGAGCGGAGGGCATGGGGAGTTCCTATCTTGACACTGTCTAGGTTGTGGACACTGTCAAGATAAGAGACAATGTTGCTCATGTCAAGTTCGAAGACCGGCTATCACCACGGTGACCTTGCGCACGCACTCGAGGTCGCGGCCATGCAGTTGCTGGAGCGGATGCCGGCCGCCGAGATCAGTCTTCGGGAAGTGGCGCGCGCAGCCGACGTGAGCCACAACGCGCCCTATCACCACTTCACCGACCGGCGAGGTCTGCTGAAGACTCTCGCCGAGCGCAGCATGACGGAACTCGTCGACACCGTTCGTCGGGGAGCAGAGGCCGGCAGCCCCCGTGCGGCGCTCGTGGAGGCGGGGGGTTCATACATCCGCTTCGCGGCCGAGCATCCGAACTCGTTCGACGTCATCTACGATCCGACCGTGTGCGTGCCGGGTTCTCCGACCGAGACGATGGCACCACTCATCGATGAACTGGAGACGGTGCTGGCCACCGCCGCGAAGGCCGTCGGGCTCGACGAGCCTGAGGACGTCGCCGCACTCTGGGGCCTCGTGCACGGACTCGGCACGCTTTCGGCCGCCGGACATCTGACACTCGACGCCTCGCTGGCTGCGTTCGGCGCGACTGTCGATCGGCTCATCTGATCGCTGCGCGGCATCCGTTCCTGGGAGCGCCGTGCAGGGGTTTTGCACCGAGTCCACAGGCACGCTTTCCTAAGTTTGTCTGATGCCTTACTCCGCCCATCGACCGGGTCGCTTCGACTCGCAGGGTCAGATCATCCTCGACAGCGACGCGGATGCCACGACCGACGACCTCGACTTCCTGCGTGAGTTCGAGCCCACGGGTTCCGAATCCACTTCCTCCGTCGACGACGCGACGGACGCCGACCGCTCCGGTTCCGCGGACGATGAGCCCTTCATCGGCGCCACGCCGCAGCGCCCGGTGCCGACGGAGCCGGATGCCGCGCCGACGGCCGCCACGCGGGTGAAGCCGGAGCGCGCGCCGCGCGTTCGTCGCGCGCGTCGTCCCCGCGCGCCGGGTTCCCGACTGCGCACCCTCGCGATCCTGGGCGGCGCCGACGGAGAGATCCTCGACCGCGTCCCCGGTGAGACCTCGCGCTTCGTGCAGATGTTCTTCGTGCTCGCCGGCACCGCACTGGTCTCGGCGATCTCGATGCTCTTCGCGCTCACGACCGGTGTGCAGGCGATCATCTGGCTGGCGGTGCCGCTGGCGATCATCTGGGCACTCATCATCTTCAACCTCGACCGCTTCCTCACCTCGACCATGACCTCGACGAGGAACATCTGGAAGCTCATCGGGCTCGCGATCCCGCGTGTGATCATGGCCGTGATCATCGGCTTCGTCGTCGCGGAGCCGCTCGTGCTGCAGATCTTCCACAACGACATCTCCCGCGAGGTCGCCGCGACGAACATCGTCCAGGCGCAGTCCGACCAGGAGGCACTGGAGTCCGGCCCGGAGAAGCTGGCGCTGGATGCCGCATCCGAACGCGTCGCGACGCTCGAGAACCAGGCGGCCACCGGCATCGTCGCCGGCACCGACGCATCCTCTGCGAGCGAATCCGCCGCGCAGGCGACGGTCGACGACCTGGGCGCCAAGATGACGGACCAGCAGGCCGTGATCGATCAGGCACGCGCGCTGTACCAGTGCGAGCTCACCGGCGAGGGTGCGGGCACGGTGCCCGGCTGCACCGGCGTGAACGGCGAGGGCGCGAGCTCCGACGCCGCCGAGGCGCAGCTCGCCCAGGCCCAGCATACGTACGACGCGCTCGCCGCCCAGCTGCGCGACGCGAACGCCGATCTCGAAGCCGCCGGTTCCGCGGCGAAGGAGAACACCTCGACATCCGAGGCGCAGAACCGCGAGCAGGCGCAGACCCAGCTCCCCGCCGCGAGGGACGGCTACGACCAGGCGCTCGCCGCGTACAACGCGAGGGCGGATGCCGTGGCGGGAGGCAACGCGGGGGCGACGGGTCTGCTCAGCCAGATCAGCGGACTGAACCGCCTCTCCGAGAAGGAGCCGGCCATCCTCTGGGCGCACTGGCTCATCGCCGCCCTGTTCTTCATGATCGAACTGCTCCCCGTACTCGTGAAGGTGCTCACGAGCTTCGGCGAGCCGACGCTGTACGAGCGGACCGCCGCGATCCGCAAGCAGGTGGCGCTCGACAAGGTCACCGCGGAGGGCTTCCGCGACCGCGCCCGGATCGTCACCGAGCAATCGGCCGCGCAGGCCACCTGACCGACGGGCGAGGCGGATCAGCCCCTGCCGACGACTGTGACGATCAGCGCGGAGAGTTCCTGCTTCGCCTGATCGGCGGGAAGCGCCGCTGTCGCCGCGGCCTGCGAGAGGGCGTCGGCGGCACCGAAGACGGCGGTCAGCGACGCGGGCCTGACGCCCCCGGGCCCGCTGAAGGGCGCGAGGATCTCCCTGCATCGCTCCGAATACGCGCGTTCCGACTCCCGCTTGACCTGCTCGAGCTCAGGCGAGCCCTCCAGAGCCGCGAGCACGCCGGTCAGCTCCCGACCCTGAGCGAGCGCGCATTCGACGTACGAGTCCGCGATGGCGTTCGCGCGCCCGTCGAGAGACGCATCCGCGGCTTCGAGGTACTCCTCGAGCATCGCCGTCTGGCGATCGTCGAACTCCGTGAACAGCGCCGCCAGCAGGGCGGCGCGGGAGGCGAAGTGGCTGTAGACGACGGGCTTGGCGACGCCCGCGCGGTCGGCGAGGCGGCCGAGGGTGAGAGCATCCGCGCCCTCCGAGCGCACCAGCGCCCACGCGACGTCGATCAGCTGGCTGTACCTGTCTTCTCGAGACAGCCTCTGTCGCGGCATCCGATGCCTCCTCATCTTATGTACTATCGGTAACCTACGCTTAGTACATAACAACCATACCGGAGGAAGCCCATGAGCAGTCTTGTCGTCGTCTCGCACGCGGATCGCGAATCATTGACCCACGGCGCCGCGCGTGCGGCGTTCGACGCGATCCGCGGGGCCGGTGGTGACGTCGAATTCGCCGACCTCGCGGCCGAGGGCTTCGATCCGAGGTTCTCGGAGGCCGATCTGGCGCTCTATCGCGGCAAGGGAGACGTGCCCGCAGAGGTGGTCGCCGAGCAGGAGCGCGTCGATCGTGCCGACCATCTGATCCTCGTGTTCCCGATGTACTGGTGGTCGATGCCGGCGCTGCTCAAGGGCTGGATCGACCGCGTGTTCGTGGGCGGGTGGGCGTACGACGCGACGCCGGGTGCCACCCAGTTCGGGATGCTGGATCGACTCACGGTCCATCTGGTCATCGTCGCGGGCGACGATGCGGCGAGCTTCGAGCGCCATGGGATCCCGGAGACCGTGCGCACGCAGATCGAGAGAGGGATCGTGTCCTACTGCGGCGCGACGCACGGGTCCACGACCTACGTGTACGAGTCCGACACGAAGGACCCTGATCTCCTCGCCGCCGAGATCAGTGCGCTCGGCGAGATGCTCGTCGAGCGCACGTCGGGCCGTTCGGGCGCCGCCGTTCTCGCCTGACCGGCGAGAGTCGTCAGGCGCCACCGATCTCGGCGCCGACCAGGCGAGCGCTCGCCCCGGAGACGACTTCCGCCAGGGTGTACGCACGCATCGCGGGGTGAGCACGGGAGTGCATGGCGATCGATCGCACCAGGCTGACGATCCCGGGTGAGCGCGACGCGCGAATGCCACGGAAGGACGCATCAGCCGCAGGCGCCCAGGGCTGTCCGGTGAGCGCCTCCTCGACCATGAGCAGCGGCGTCCGCAGGCTGTCGTCGCTGAGGCGGTGGTCATCTTCTGCGAACCAATCCAGCAGTTCCTCGATGGTCCAATCATTCGAGATTGGCCCCATGAATGGTGAAACGTCTGTGATCGAGTGGCTCATTGGACCAGAATGAACTCTCATGAGCGCAGACGACAGGGCCAATCAACGGCTGGTGGACCATCGGACGGCCTTGGTCGATTCCGCAGCCCTGGCCGCCAGGCTCGGACGCTGGGCGCATGGCGACGGGACGCTGTCGGCGCAGCTCGCGCACCGTATCCGTTCCCTCGCCGAAACGGGAGAGCTGCGTCCTGGGGATCGCCTGCCCGCCGAACGCACGCTCGCGGCGGCGATCGCGGTCTCCCGCGGGACCGTGGTGTCTGCGTATGCGGTGCTCGCCGAGGAGGGCGCAGTCGAACGCCGCCAGGGCAGTGGCACGCGCATCGCCGGCTCGTCCACCGGGCGCGCGCGTGACGGCGGGCGCGGCGGGCGTGGCGAAGCGCTCTTCTCGGCGCTGCCGGACGCGATCGATCTGCTGCGCACTGTTCCGCAGATCCCCGCCGCGGCCGTCGCGATCATCCGCGCGCATCAGCCGCGCCTCGATCTCGCACTGAGCCCGGAGACGGACCCGGCCGGGTTCCCTATGCTGCGTCAGCAGATCGCGGACCTGCTGACGGCTGAGGGCACCGTCACCACACCCGAGCAGATCCTGGTGACCCACGGTGCGCAGCAGGCCATCAGCCTGGTCGTGAATGCACTGGTCGGCCCCGGCGATGTCGTCCTCGCCGAGGAGGTGACTTGGCCGGGCGTGACCGACACGGTCGGATTGCGCGGGGGAAGCGTGCACGGGATCGTGATGGGAGACGACGGGATCGATGTCGCTGCGTTGGAGGTGGCGATGGCGCGGATGCGCCCGGCGCTGGTCGCGCTGAACCCGCATCATCAGAACCCGACCGGCACGCGACTGCCTGCGGCCGCGCGAACGCGCATCGCCGATCTCGCGGCGCAGTACGGCGTGCCGATCGTCGAGGACAGGGTCGTGGCCGGGATATCGTTCGACGGCGTCGTGCCGCCCACGCTCGCCGCGGAGCGACCGGACGCTCCGGTGATCGTCGTCGAATCCGTGTCGAAGTGGGCGTGGGCGGGGCTGCGGGTCGGATGGTTGCGTGCCGACCCGGTGCTGGTGCGGCGGTTGCGCGGTGCGCGCCAACTGGCCGACCAGTCCACGAGTGTTCCCGCTCAACTGCTCGCGAGCGATCTGCTCGAGCACGCGGGCGAACTGCGGCGGGAGGTCTCCGCCACGCATCAGGAGCGACTACGGCTGCTGATCCGCCTCATGGCGGAGCACCTGCCTGACTGGACGTTCCGCGAACCGCTCGGCGGACTCGCGCTCTGGGCGGCGCTGCCCGTCGGATCAGCGGACGCCCTGGCGCGCGTCGCCGCCGTGCACGGCGTCGCGGTCGC
>NZ_JBLVOB010000003.1:166499-172923 GCF_053543555.1 Microbacterium xerophyticum
CCCCCCCCGACACTCACTCCTTCACGGCGCCGGCCGTCAGGCCCTGCACGATCCACTTGCTCGCGAGGGCGAACAGCACCATCGTCGGCAGGATCGTGACGACGGCGGCCGCCGACATCGAACCCCAGTCGACGTTGAACGTCGAGATGAAGCCGTTCAGCGCGGCGGGGACGGTGCGATTCTCTTCGGAGTGCATGAGCACGACCGAGAGGAACAGCTCGTTCCAGCAGTTCACGAAGTTGAAGATGAACGCCGCGATGATGCCGGGGGTCATGACCGGTACGAGCACCCGGAACAGTGCACCGAGTCGCGAGCATCCGTCGATCATCGCCGCCTCCTCGAGCGCCACCGGGACGTTCTCGAAGAACCCGCGCAGCATCACGGTGGAGAACGGGATGCAGATCGCCACGTAGACGAGGATCAGTCCGAACTTGTTGTCGACGAGTCCGAGGTCGGCCATCATCGAGTACAGCGGACCGAGCGCGATGAACGCGGGGATCATCTGCGTGAGCAGGAACGCGATCAGCACCGCGCCCTTGCTGCGGAACTCGAAGCGCGCGATCACGAACGCGCTCAGCAGCGCGATGAACGTGCTCGTGGCACCGGCGACCAGCGCCACGATCGCGGAGTTCGCCAGGAACACCCCGAAGCTGCTCGTCTCGAACAGGTTGGCGTAGTTCTGCATCGACGGCTGACTCGGCCAGTACTCGATCGGGTACACGTTGACCGTGGCCGGGGCCTTGAACGAGGTCAGCGCGATCCAGTACAGCGGGAACAGCGTGATCAGCAGCCAGACGGCGAGCCCGACGAAGCGCAGGATGCCGAGACCGGAGACCTTCTTCTTGGCACGTCCGATCGGCCGCTGTCGCGTGCCGGTCGGAAGGACCATCTGTGCGGTGGCGCTCATCGGTTCGCCCTCCTCATCGCCATCAGGTAGAAGGCGCAGAACACGAACAGGAACCCGACGACGATCAGGCCGATCGCGCTGGCGATGCCGTAGTTGCCCTGCTGGGTGTAGTTGATCATCCAGGTGGTGATGATGTGGGTCTGGTTCGCCGGCCCGCCCCTGGTCATCGCCCAGATGATGTCGGGGAAGTTGAAGATCCAGATCACGCGCAGCAGCACGGTCAGCATCAGCGTCATGCGGATGTACGGGATGATCACCGAGAACAGCTGACGCAGCTTTCCCGCGCCGTCGAGGCTCGCGGCCTCGAGCATCTCGTCCGGCACGGACTGGAGAGCCGCGAGGATCATGATCGCGAAGAAGGTCACGCCGTACCAGATGTTCGCCACGATCACGGCGATCATCGCGAGTTTCGGATCGGCCAACCACGGCAGCGGAGCGTCGATCAGCCCCGTCTTCATGAGCAGATCGTTGATGACGCCGAACTCCGCGTTGAACATCCAGCGGAACAGCATCCCGATCAGGAAGCCGGACACGGCCCACGGGAAGAACACGAGCGCCTGGTACACGCCGCGGAAGCGGAAGCGGGTGCGAAGGGCCAGAGCGATCAGGAAGCCGATCACGAACTGCGGCACCAGCGACCCGACGACCCAGAGCACCGAGTTCCATGCGACCTGCGGGAACACCGGATCGCTGAAGATGCGGGTGAAGTTGTCGAATCCGACGAACGGGGTCGAGGTGAGGTCCCACAGGTTCCAGTCGTGGAACGCCATGCGGATGCCCTGCAGCATCGGGTAGTACGTGAACCAGCAGACGAAGAGGATGGCGGGGGCGAGGAAGGCGAGGATCGTCCACGCATGGCGACTGCGGAAGACCTTCTTCCCCGGCCGCGCCGGGGCGGCCCCACCGGATTCACCGGTGGAGCGCCCCGAACGCGTCAGCAAGGTCATGATCAGCCCTCTTCGGAGGCGTACTTCTCGACCCAGTACGCATCCCACGACTCGAGCAGCTCGGCCGTGGTCATGTTGCCCAGCAGCACGTTCTGCACGTCCTGGTCGGACTTCTGGATCCACTCGGTCCACCAGCTGACGCCACGCGGCTGCTGCACGTTGACGTAAGTGTCCGGGTTCTCGGTCATGGTCACGTAGCTCGTCCACGGCCCCGTCGAGTAGAACTCGTCGTCGGATGCGGCGGCGATGATCGGCACGAGGCTGTTCGCCTGCGCGAACTCGGTGGCGGGCTCGGCGGAGGAGAGGAACTCGACGAGCTTCACCGCTTCCTCCTTGTGCGCGCCGGCCTCGGCGACACCCCAGCCGGCGACGGCGAGCGGCTGAGCCGCCTTGCCGTCAGGGCCGGTCAGCAGCGGTGCCGTGTCCCACTGATCCTCGGTGAGGTTCGAGTCCTGCACGGTGGCGATGACCTCTGGGTCCTGCAGCAGGAACGCGGTCGAGCCGTTCGTGAAGCCGGCGACCATCTCGGGATAGCCCCACGAGACCGCGGAGGGCGGCGAGCCCTGCTCGAAGAGGTCGAAGTACGTGTCAACGGCATCCTGCGCTTCGGGTGCCGCGAAGATCGTCGAGCCGTCCTCGAGGAGGAAGGCGTTGCTCGGATCGAGGTCGTCGACGAGGTAGGCCTCGATGGCGGCGACGACGTTCGTGTTGCCGTTCTGTCCGCCGCGGAACGCGTAGCCGTAGGTGTTGTTCGCCGGGTCCTGGATGGCGGAGGCCTGTTCGAGGAGCTCCTCCCAGCTGGTGGGCGGCCCGTCGAAACCGGCCTCCTCGACGAGGTCGGTGCGGTAGAACAGCGAGAGGCCGTAGAAGCCGTAGGGGACGAAGTAGCTCTCGCCGTCGCCCTCGGCGGCGGCCTTCGCGTTGCCGGTCAGGGCATCCCAGCCGTCCCAGCTCTTGAGGTCGTCGGTCATGTCGTACAGCCAGCCGTTGTTCGAGAACGGGCCGACGGTGATGTCGCGCACCTCGAGCACGTCGACGCCGGAGCCGGACTGCAGCATCTGCTGGATGGTCTGGTCGGCCTGCTCGGTCGGCGGCGAGACCAGCTTGACCGTGACGCCGGGGTTCTCCGCCTCGAAGTCGTCGAGCAGCCCGCGCAGCAGCTCGGTGCGCGCGGGGTTGGTGAGGCTCTCGACCATCTGCAGCTCGACGTCGCCGCCCTCGGCGGAGGAATCGGAGCCGCCGCCGGAGCATGCGGTGAGAGCCAGCAGGGCGACTGTGCCCACGCCGGCGATCGTCGTCAGACGAGTGCGCTTCATGACGTACCTCTTTCGTGTGTGGTGGTGCTTCTCGGGGATTCGGATCAGGATGCCGCGGCCTCGGCCGCGCGGAGGATCTCGGGGACGCAGCGTTCGATGAACGCCTCGAAGTCGCTCACCTCGGTGTAGAGGTGCACGGAGAGCCGGTAGTAGCCGCGGCCCTCGAAGCTCGTGAACGCCGTCTCGACGCCGACGCGGTCGAACAGCGTCATTCGCAGATCATCGGCCTCTTCGCGGGTCTTGCCGAGGCCGTCGGGGAGGCGGATGAGACGCATGGACGGTACAGCCGACGGCAGGCTCACCCTGGCATCGTCTTCAACGTACGGCTGCAGAGCCGCAGCGATGCGTTCGGCGCCTTCATCGGCCATCTCGTGCATCGTGCGTCGCGTCTTCTCCCAGCCGTACTCACGCTCGATGAAATCGATCGCGGTCGGCGTGCTGAGGTACGCGGTCGCGTCGATGGTTCCCTGCGTGTCGAAGCGCGCGGGGAAGGGTTCCGACGCGCCCCAGGAATCGATCAGGGGCCAGAGTTGCTCGCGGTCACGGTCCTGCGTCACGAGGAGAGCCGAACCTCTCGGGGCGCACGGCCATTTGTGCATGTTGCCGAACCACCAGTCGCCGCCGCCCTCGATTGCTGCATCGGGGACGAGCCCGGGGGCATGGGCCCCGTCGACGAGCACTCGCACGCCGTGCTCGCGCGCGAGTGCGGCGATGCGAAGAGTCGGGAGGCGGCGGGCTGTCGGGGACGTGATCTGATCGACGATCACGAGACGAGTGCTGTCGTTCAGAGCAGCGCGAAAGCGATCGACGACCTCGTCCTCTTCGGCGAGCAGGGGGATGTGCACGGTGCGCACACGAGCACCGAAGCGATCGGCGAGGCGCGCGGCGCCCATCGTGACGGCCCCGTATCCATGATCGGTCGTGAGGATCTCGTCTCCCGCTTCGAGGCGGAGGCTGTTGTAGACGACGGTCGCGGCTGCGGAGGCGTTCGGTACGAATGCCGTGTGCTCAGCGCGGGCTCCGACGAAGGGTGCGACCCGCTCACGCGCCGCGGCTACCCGCTCGGCGATTCGAGGGAACCATCCGACAGGGCTGAGGTCGGCCTGAGCGCGGAGAGCGTTCTGGTGGTGGACGACCTCCGTTGGCACGGCGCCGAAGGATCCGTGGTTGAGATGGACGATCTCGGGGTCGAGCGGCCAGGCGTCGCGTGCGAGCGTCCCGGTGCGCAGCTGAACGGATGCGCGGGGAGTCGACAGCTCGTGCATGAAGCCCTCGTTTTCGTTGAGGTGGGTAACTTGTTGCACAACATTGCCATATTTTCTACGAAATGGAACCCCTGGGGCTTATATTTGGCAAAGTCGTTATACAACTTGGCCGTGAGGGTTCGCGAGCGGCAGACTCGGCTTACCGCCGCAGGACGAGGAGATCGCCGCATGGGAGCACTGGACACCGCCTTGCACGGGCTGCGTGCCCTGATCGCGGACGGCATGCTCAAACCCGGTGACAGACTCCCCAGTGAGGGTGAGCTCTGCGAACAGCTCGGGGTGTCACGAGGGTCTTTGCGGGAGGCGATTCGCATGCTCGCGGCTCTGGGGGTGCTGGACACCAGACACGGTTCTGGAAGCTATGTCAGCGACCTGCACGCTGCGGATCTCATCACAGTGCTGTCGTTGACTGTGGGGTTGCTTCCGATGGACGGCGTGCTCGAGTTGATCGAGCTGCGTCGCGCACTGGAATCGCACTCTGCCGCGCTCGCTGCCGCGCGCGTCGATGCGGCCACCGTCGCCGAGTTGGACGTGCTCCTCGACAGCATCGAGGCGAGTGCGGATTTCGACGAGCACTCACGACTCGATCACCAGTTCCACATGACCATCGCGACCGTGGCCGGCAACGCCGCCCTGACGAGTCTGGTCGGCGTTCTCCGGTCGCGATCGCGGGAGTTCCGAATCGAAGATCCACATGACGCGACCCAGCTCAAGATCCAATCCGACGCCGGGCATCGAGCGATCCTTCGCGGGCTGGCAGCCAAGGATCCGATCGCCGCATCGGCGGCGGCAGCAGCGCATGTGGCGCAGACCGAGTACTGGCTCCGCAAACTGCAGCCGCCGCAAGGCGGCTCTGAGAGCACAGGTGTTGCGGCATCCTGACCCACTGCATGATTCAGCCGCTAGCGTTGAGACATGGTCAACTATCGCTATCTCGGCAACAGCGGTCTCAAGGTCTCTGAGATCACCTACGGCAACTGGGTCACTCACGCATCGCAGGTCGGCGACGACGCCGCGGTGAAGACCGTGCACGCGGCACTGGATGCCGGCATCACGACGTTCGACACCGCGGACACCTACGCGAACACCGCCGCGGAGGTCGTGCTCGGCAAGGCGCTCGAGGGTCAGCGCCGCGAAGGGCTCGAGATCTTCACGAAGGTCTACTTCCCGACCGGCCCCAAGGGCCCGAACGACACCGGGCTCTCCCGCAAGCACATCCTCGAGTCGATCAACGGATCGCTCGCGCGCCTCGGCACCGACTACGTCGACCTGTACCAGGCGCACCGCTTCGACTACGAGACGCCGCTGGAGGAGACGTTCCAGGCGTTCGCCGACGTCGTCCGGCAGGGCAAGGCGCTGTACATCGGCGTCAGCGAGTGGACGGCCGAGCAGCTGCGCGAGGGCCACGCTCTCGCCAAACAGCTCGGCGTGCAGCTCATCTCGAACCAGCCGCAGTACTCGATGCTGCACCGCGTGATCGAGGGCAAGGTCGTTCCGGCATCCGAAGAGCTCGGAATCTCGCAGATCGTCTGGTCGCCCATGGCGCAGGGCGTGCTCAGCGGCAAGTACCTGCCAGGGCAGCCAGTGCCGGACGGCTCACGCGCGACTGATCCGCACTCGGGTGCCGACTTCATCAAGGGCTTCCTGCGCGACGAGATCCTCACCGCGGTGCAGAAGCTGAAGCCGATCGCGGAGCAGGCCGGTATCTCGATGCCGCAGCTCGCGATCGCCTGGGTGCTGCAGAACAAGAACGTCGCGGCGGCGCTGGTCGGAGCATCTCGTCCTGAGCAGCTCGCCGAGACGGTCAAGGCATCCGGCGTGACCCTCGACGCCGACACGCTCGCCGCGATCGACGCCGCCCTCGGCGACACCGTCAACAGCGACCCGGAGGGCACGTACTCCGTCTCCCCGAAGTCGCGCCTGGTCTGAGCTCTGGCGCGCCGTCCGGCGACGCCCCCTGTTGTCGTCGAGGCCCTCTCGTATCCGCGT
>NZ_JBLVOB010000003.1:172943-211151 GCF_053543555.1 Microbacterium xerophyticum
TAGGTACGAGGGGGCCCGGGTGGGAGGGGGCGTCAGGTCAGCGTGATGTCGACCTGAAGCTCGGAGGTGAGGCGCTCGAGGTCCGCGCGCAGCGCGTCGAGGTCTGCGGATGCCGGTACCTCGGCCGTCACCGACGCCTCGAACAGGCGGCCGCCGGCCATCGCCGCGTCCTTCGTCTCGGTGCCCATCTTCTCGATGCTGACACCGCGCGCCTGCAGCACCCCGGAGATCTCGCGGACGATGCCCGGCCGGTCGTTGCCGAGGATCTGCAGCGATATGGGCTGCGCAGCAGCGGGCACGGCATCCGTTCCGGCGTGCACGGCGACCGTGAGCAGACCGTCGAGGGCGCGCAGCGCCGACGTGAGGTGTTCCTGGTGCTCGGGCGTCACCGACACCTGGATCACTCCGGCGAAGACCCCGGCCAGTTCACTCAGCTGGCTGTTCTCCCAGTTGCCGCCGTGGGTGTCGACGACGTCGGCGACGGCCGCGACGAGGCCCGGGCGGTCGGATCCGGCGACGGTGAGGATCAGAGTGGTCATGCCGTCAGCGTAGCCGCGTCACGCGTCCCATGCGCCGGTCTCCAGGAAGCGGTCGAGCCTGGCCCGGTGCGGGGCGAGATCCCAGCCCTGGGATGCGACCCACTCGTCGGAGTAGTACGTGCCGGCGTAGCGGGCGCCGCCGTCGCAGATCAGCGTGACGACGCTGCCCTGGCGTCCGGCTGCGCGCATGCGCGAGATCAGCTGGAACGCGCCCACGAGGTTCGTCCCGGTCGACCCGCCCGCCCAGTGCAGGGTGCGCTCTCTGAGCAGGCGGATCGCGGCGATCGACGCGGCGTCGGGGATCTGCAGCATCTCGTCGATCACGCCCGGCACGAACGACGGCTCGACGCGGGGACGACCGATGCCCTCGATGCGGCTGGGCGTGCCGGTCGTGTAGTCGGCGGCGCCCGTGCTCCAGCCGCCGTAGAACGCCGAGCCCTCCGGGTCGACCACGGCCACCTTGGTGGGATGCTGGCGGTAGCGGACGTACCGTCCGAACGTCGCACTCGTTCCACCGGTGCCTGCGCCGACCACGATCCACTCCGGAATCGGATGCCGCTCGAGGGAGAGCTGGCTGAACACGCTCTCGGCGATGTTGTTGTTCCCGCGCCAATCGGTCGCCCGCTCGGCGTAGCTGAACTGATCGAGGTAGTGCCCGCCGCACTCCGATGCCAGGCGCTCGGCCTCGCTGTACATGTCGGGTGCGCGGTCGACGTAGTGGCAGCGGCCGCCGTAGAACTCGATCAGCGCGATCTTCTCCGGGCTGGTCGATCGGGGCACGACGGTGACGAAGTCGAGCCCGAGCATCCGGGCGAAGTACGCCTCTGAGACGGCGGTGGATCCGCTGGACGCCTCGACCAGCGTCGTGCCCTCGTTGATGCGCCCGTTCACCAGCCCGTAGAGCAGCAGCGAGCGTGCGAGGCGATGCTTGAGCGAGCCGGTCGGGTGCACGGACTCGTCTTTGAGGTAGAGGTCGATGCCCCACTCGAGCGGGAGGGGGAAGACGTGCAGGTGCGTGTCGGCACTGCGATTGGCGTCTGCTTCCAGCAGGGAGATGGCGGTGCTGGTCCAGGAGGTCATGGATCCGAGCGTAGCCGTGCGGTCAGACGGGGCTGTGCAGCGCGTGCGGATGCCCGGCGTCGAGCGCGGTGTCCGAATGCGAGGTCTGCGGTGCGGCCTGCAGCGAGTTGCTCCACGCGATCCCACCGGCGATCAGCCCGGCCAGAACGATCAGTGCCGCGATCACGAACACCCAGCGTCTGCGCTTCCGCTGCGGGCGGATGACCGGTGCCGGTTTCGTCAACGGTCCTGGAACCGGACTCGGGCGGGTGCTCAGGTCGGCCAGCGGCGGTGCGGGATCGTCGCGCCGGCGGGGCTGCTCTTCGACCATCATCGTCCCTTCCGAGGTGTGCGCACACCCTCAGAGAGAGACTGTACCGGCTCGCGACGCGCTGCCGTCGCCGTCGACGTGCAACAGCGACGCCTGCGACTGCTCCTGACGCAGCTGGAACTCGAACCGCGAGCGGTCGCCGCGGTGCAACGCGATGAAGTACTCGATCGGCATCCCCTGCTCATCGCGGCTGATGCTGCGCAGCCGCAGCAGTGCGGACCCGGCGCTGACATCCAGCTGCTGGGCCTGATCGTGGGTCGCCACGGTCGCCTCCGCCGAGCGCACACCGTCGGCAGCCCGGATGCCGTGCTCGGCGAGCACGCGGTACAACGATGCCTCGGACAGGTCGACGCCGAGGGTGAGGGCGCCGACGGCATCCGGCATCCAGGTCGTCGACAGCGACCACGGCTCGCCGTCGACGTGGCGCAGTCGCTCCAGGGCCACGACGGGCGAACCGACGGGCACCTCGAGGGCTGCCGCGACGTCGGCGTCGGCCTCGGTGCGCTCGTGACGCAGGATGTCGCTGTGCACGTGCCCGCCGCGTCGTTCGACATCGTCGAAGAGGCCGATCAGGGTGTGCACGAGCGCCTCGCTCGTGCGAGGGCGCGACACGAAGGTGCCCTTGCCCTTGACCCGCTCGACGAGCCCTTCGTGCTCGAGCTGCGCGAGCGCCTGGCGCACGACCGTGCGCGAGATGCCGTACCGCTCGCACAGCCGGTGCTCACCGGGCAGCGGATCGCCGGGCTGCAGCCCGTCTCTGGTGATGCCGTCGATGATCAGTTGACGCAGCTGGTCGTACATCGGCGCGGCCGAATGCCGGTCGATCGTGTCGGTCGGTGCGGGTCGGGTCGCCGGCGTGGTCATCTAGTACGCCACCCCCGCGTGCAGGATGACGTTGGCGTACGGCGTGAACTCGCCCGAGCGCACGAAGGCGCGTGCGCCGTGAGTCAGCTTCTTGAACTCGATGTGCGGCACGAGTTCGATGTCGATGTGCGGCAACCGCTCCCGCAGCCCCTGCAGCACCTCTGGGCTCCGTTCGGCGACTTCGGCGGACACCGTCGCGCCCTCGACGACCATCTCGGCGAGCACGGTGTCGAGCACATCGAAGAACGCGGGGGCGCCAGGGCGATAGGCCAGGTCGATCCGTTCGGATCCGGGAGGGATGGGCAGGCCGGCGTCGGTGACCACGAGCAGGTCGGTGTGGCCGGTCTCACTGATCACGCGCGAGAGCGCCGGATTGATGGTGGTCGAGGTCTTGCGCATCTCGGGCTCCTGATCTTCTGAGGGTCAGACTCTGGCCGCCAGGAAGGCGTCCACGTCCGCACGGACGGGCAGGCTGGGCGACGCGCCCTGTTTCGTGACGGTGAGAGCGCCGGCGGCCGTGGCCAGGCGCACCGCGTCGGTCAGTGAGGCGCCGTCGGCCAGGGCTGCTCCGAGGTAACCGGCGTAGGCGTCGCCGGCAGCTGTGGTGTCGACGGCTTCGACGGGCAGCGGCGGCACGAGTGCCGCTCCTTCTGCCGTGACGACGCACGAGCCCTGAGCGGCCAGGGTGATGACGGCGGCGCCGACGCCGTGGCCGAGGAACCACCGCCCGGCCTGCTCTGCGGTCGCGGCATCCCTCACCTCTATGCCGCTGAGCACCGACGCCTCGGTCTCGTTCGGGGTGACGATGTCGATGTTCGCCCAGACCTCGGCGGGCAGCGGAGCCGCCGGGGCCGGATCGAGGATCACGGTCATGCCGAGTGCACGCGCCTTGGCGGTGATGTGCGCGGTCAGCGCGGACGGCGTCTCGAGCTGGGTCAGCAGCACGGAGGTGGTCGGCGCGAGCGCGTCGAGCGCCTCGTCGATCTGCGCGGTGTTCAGCTCGGCGTTGGCGAGCGGCACCATCACGATGTCGTTCTGCGCCGAGGCGTCGACACGGATGTGCGCGACGCCGGTCGGGCCGGGGACCGTGCGCAGATGCGTGAGGTCGACGCCGGCCTCCGTCAGGCCGTCGACCACCAGATCGTGGAAGAGGTCGTCGCCGACGCAGCCGACGAAACTCGTCAGAGCTCCGGCACGGCCGGCCGCCACGGCCTGGTTCGCACCCTTCCCGCCGAGCATCAGCGTGAACTGATCCCCGAGGATGGTCTCGCCTCGTGCGGGAAGGCGCTGGGAGAAGGTGGTCACATCCGCCGTGACGCTGCCGACGATGACGACGCCGTTGCGTCCTTCGGTGGATGGGGTGGTCATGGATCTCCTTCTGCGCGGCTCTCTTTGACAGGGGCCGAGTCCTGTCATTACATTAGCCGAACCCGAACTTGTAACGACAGGTTCGTCACAAGGAGTCGAACCCATGCCCCCTGCCGCCATCGCCCCGCGCCTGTACGTCGACAGCGCCGACATCGAACGGGTCTCGCGGCTGCTGTCGGCGGGAGTGGTGCACGGCGTCACCACGAACCCGACGATCCTCGAGCGCGGGGGCCGCACGGCGGCCGAGATCCCGTCGCTGTATTCGCAGTGGGAGGCGGAGGGCGCGCGGGAGATCTTCTTCCAGACCTGGGGAGCTTCGCGCGTCGACCTGCTGCGCAACGCCGACACGATCCGCGCGCTCGGCGACCGAGTGGCGGTGAAGGTGCCGGCCACGGCCGAGGGCTTCGCCGCGGCATCCCGTCTCGTCGCAGACGGTGCGAGCGTGCTGATCACGGCCGTGTACTCGGTGGCGCAGGCGCTCGCGGCGGCGAGCATCGGAGCGACGTACATCGCGCCGTATCTCGGACGGCTGCGCGACGCCGGTGTCGACGGCGACGCCCTGATCCCCGAGATGCAGGCCGTGTGCGCGGGAAGCGGCACGAACGTGCTCGCCGCGAGCCTGCGCTCGGCGGACGACATCGTGTCGCTGCGAACCGCAGGAGTGCCGTACTTCACCGCCGCACCCGACGTGCTGGATCAGGTGCTGCAGCATCCAGTCAGCGACAGCTCCGCTGCGGAGTTCGAGGCCGCGATGGGGCGGATCGAGGCGTAGCCGTCGCCTGCGAGCGGATGCTACGACTCGGCGCCGCTTTCGGTGACGGCCGCCGCCTGGCGGAGCCAGCGCTCGATGCCGGCGATGTGCGCGGTGGCCAGTGACGTGGCGAGGTTCGGGTCGCGCTGTGCGAGGGCATCGGCGATGCCGCGGTGCTCCGACAGGGTGCGCTCGACCGCGCCCTGCTCGGTGAGACCGCGCCAGATGCGCGCACGCACGGTCTGTCCGCTGAGGCTCTCGATGAGGCTGGCGAGATAGGCGTTGCCTGCCATGCGGACGATCTCGCGGTGGAAGCGGATGTCGTGCTCGACGAGGGCGTCGATGGAGACGTCGGTCTCGACGCCGTCCAGTTCGGCGTGCAGCGCGTCGATCGCCTCGGACGTGCCGAGCGTGGCGGCGAGCCCGGTCGCCTGGGACTCCAGCATCCGCCGCACGGCGAAGATCTCGAGCAGCGAATCGTCGTCGTGCATGTCGGCGACGAACGAGATCGCCTCGAGCAGAAGGTGCGGCTCGAGACTGGTGACGTACGTGCCGTCGCCGCGGCGCACATCGAGCACGCGGATGACCTCGAGGGCCTTCACCGCCTCGCGCATGGAATTGCGCGAGAGGCCGAGGCGCTCGGAGAGCTCCTTCTCCGGGGGGAGGCGGTCTCCGGGGGACAGTTCGCCGGACACGATCATCGCCTTGATCTTCTCGATCGCCTCATCGGTGACTGCCATTCCGCCATCCTAGCGATTGATCGGATGTCTGGGGCAGGATGGGGGAATGCGCGTTCTCGACTCACATCTGCATCTCTGGGACCCGAGCATTCTCACCTACCGCTGGCTGGAGGGTGATCTCGATGCCCGCTTCGCTGCCGAGGAGTTGCGCGCCGACAGGATCCAGGATGTCGACGGGGAGTCTGCGATCTTCGTGCAGGCCGATCCCGTCGAGAAGCAGGCGATCGACGAGGTGCGCTGGATCGAGTCGATCGCACTCGCCGCCGGAGTGGTCGGCATCGTCGCGGGCGCACGGCTCGATCGGAAGCGCACGCTCGGGAAGCATCTCGATGCCCTCGGGGCGTTCGAACGGGTCGTCGGCGTGCGGCATCTGCTGCAGGGTGAGCGGGACGGATTCGCGCGTCGCGCCGACTTCATCGAAGGCGTCGGTGAGGTGGCCGCTCGCGGCCTGACGTTCGATGCCTGTGTGCGTGCCCACCAGATCGGCGACGTCGTGTTTCTGGCAGAAGCTGTCCCGGATCTGCGTATCGTGCTGGATCACCTGGGCAAGCCCGCGATCGGCACCGAGGATGCACCGCTGCGGCCCAGCGCCGAGTGGATCCGAGATCTGAAGGAACTGGCCGCGCATCCGAACGTGTACGTCAAGCTGTCGGGTCTGCCGGCTGAATCGACCGGGATGATCGACGAGGACCAGATGGAACCGTTCCTCGACGTCGCCGCTGACGCGTTCGGCGAAGACCGGATGATGTGGGGCAGCGACTGGCCGGTGTCGTCCGTCGACACCAGCAGTCCCGACGCCACCGTGTACGTCGAAGGCAACCGCGACGACTGGTTCCACACGCTTCACGGCTGGGCGAAGGCGCGCGGGCTCGACACCGAGAAGGTGTTCTGGTCGAACGCGCTCGCCTTCTACGGCATCCGCTGACCTCGACCCCCCGCCCTTACGCGGGACGCGGACGCAACTGCGCCATGCCGCCGTCGACCTCGATGAAGGTGCCTGTCGTCGAGCCGGATGCCGGAGAAACCAGATACAGCACGGCGCCGGCGACCTCGTCGGCCGAGACCAGCCGGCCGTGGGGCTGGCGGGCCTTCAGCGCGGCGCGCTCAGCGGCGGGGTCGGCCGCCGAATCGAGCAGGCGCCCCACCCACGGGGTATCCGCCGTGCCGGGGTTCACGGCATTGACGCGGATGCCCTCGTGCAGGTGGTCGGTCGCCATCGCTCTCGTGAGCGCCGAGACGGCGCCTTTCGACGCCGAGTACAGCGCGCGCTGCGGGAGGCCAGTGGTCGACGCGATGGATGCCGTGTTGCACACCGCTGCGGCGGGCGAACTGCGCAGCCAGGGGAGGGCGGCCGCGGTCACGCGTGCGATGCCGGTGACGTTGACCGACAGCACCCGTGCCCATTCGCCGTCGTCGTTCGCGCCGATGTCGCCCTGGGCGCCGATGCCGGCGTTGTTGATCACGATGTCGATGCGACCGAACTTCTCGGCGACGGCCGCCACCGCAGCATCCACGCTGGCCCGATCCGAGACGTCGGCAGTGAACGCAGCGAAGCGCTCGTCTGCGCCCGACGTGTCGCGGTCGAGCACGGCGATCTGCGCACCGTCGGCGTGCAGCCGTGCGGCGATCGCGGCGCCGATGCCCGAGGCGCCACCGGTGACGATCGCGACGAGGCCCTCCAAGGTGCCGTTCATCGGGTCGCCTCCCATGCCACGAAGTTCTGCCGCTGGTGACCGAGGCCCTCGATCTCGATCTCGACGACATCGCCCGCCGTCAGATACGGGTACTTGCCGGACAGCGCCACGCCCTGCGGGGTGCCGGTGAGGATGAGGTCGCCGGGCTCAAGCGTGACGTACTGCGAGAGGTGGTGCACGATCGTGCGCACGTCGAAGATCATGTCGGACGTGTTCGAGTCCTGGCGGGGTTCGCCGTTCACGAAGCTCTTCAGATTCAGGTCGTCCACATCGACCTCGTCGGGGGTGACCAGCCAGGGGCCGGTGGGATTGAATCCAGGCGCGATCTTGCCCTTCGACCATTGTCCGCCGGAGACCTCGATCTGGAAGGTGCGCTCCGACACGTCGTTCGCGACGACGTAGCCGGCGATGTGGGCGTCGGCCTCCTCGGTGGAGTCGAGGTAGGCGGCACGTGCCCCGATGACGATGCCGAGCTCGACCTCCCAGTCGGTCTTCACGCTGCCCCGTGGGATCGTCACATCATCGTTCGGCCCGACCACGGTGTTCGGTGTCTTCAGGAAGATGATCGGGATCGTCGGCGGCTCCGAGCCGGACTCCGCGGCGTGCGCGGCGTAGTTCATGCCGATGCAGATGACGGCGCTCGGGCGTGCGATCGGCGCGCCGATGCGGAGATCCGCTGCGCCCTCGAGCTCAGGGAGCTCACCCGCGGCGTGCGCAGCGCCGACGCGTGCGCGGAAATCTCCGGCGAGGAAATCACCGTCGACATCGGATGTCACGGGCCGTAGATCGAAGTGACGATCACCGTCAACCAGGACGGGAATCTCGGATCCAGGGGCGCCAAGCCGCGCGAACTTCATGGTTCTCCAGCCTCTCGGGGAAGCCGCCGTCCGGCGGCACGTCTGATTGACAGTATAGACATCCGATGTTTACACTCCAAAGGATCCGTGCAGAATCTTCGTGCTGCACGAGGAGAGGAATCCCCGTGAGCCGCGTCGTCGCACTCGACACCACCGACATCCGCTTTCCCACGTCATTGAGCCTCGACGGTTCAGACGCGATGAACCCCGATCCTGACTACTCGGCGGCGTACGTCGTGATCCGGACCGACGCGGGCGACGGTGTCGAGGGCCACGCGTTCGTGTTCACGATCGGTCGAGGCAACGACGTGCAGGTCGCGGCGATCGATGCGCTCGCCGGTCACCTGGTCGGCCGCGAGATCGAGCCGCTGCTGGATGACATGGGCAGCACGTTCCGCGACATCGTCGGCGACTCCCAGCTGCGCTGGCTCGGCCCGGAGAAGGGCGTGATGCACATGGCCATCGGTGCAGTGATCAACGCGCTCTGGGACATCAAGGCCAAGCGCGCCGGCCTGCCGCTGTGGCAGCTGCTCGCACGAATGACGCCGGAGGAGCTCGTCTCGCTGGTCGACTTCCGCTACCTCACGAACGCGCTCACCCCCGAGGATGCGCTCGAGATCCTCCGCGCCGGCGCGGAGGGACGGGAGGAACGCGAGGCCGAGCTGCTGGCCACCGGCTACCCGGGCTACACCACGAGTCCGGGCTGGTTGGGCTACTCGGACGAGAAGCTGGAGCGGCTCGCCCGCGAGGCACTGGCCGACGGCTTCACGCAGATCAAGCTCAAGGTCGGAGCCGACCTCGACGACGACATCCGCCGGTTCCGCAAGGCCCGCGAGGTCGTCGGCCCCGACTTCCCGATCGCGATCGACGCCAACCAGCGCTGGGAGGTGTCGGAGGCGATCGAGTGGGTGAAGGCGCTCGCGGAATTCCATCCGACCTGGGTCGAAGAGCCCACCAGCCCCGACGACATCCTCGGTCACGCAGAGATCGCCAGGGCGATCGCCCCCATCCGCGTGGCCACGGGTGAGCACGCGCAGAACCGGATGATCTTCAAGCAGCTGCTCCAGGCGAACGCGATCGAGGTCATGCAGATCGACGCCGTGCGCGTCGCCGGTGTCAACGAGAACATCGCCAACCTGCTGCTCGCCGCGAAGTTCGGCGTCCCGGTCTGCCCGCACGCCGGCGGCGTCGGGTTGTGCGAAGCCGTGCAGCATCTGTCGATGTTCGACTTCGTCGCCGTGACGGGCACCCGCGAGGGGCGACTGATCGAGTTCGTCGATCACCTGCACGAGCACTTCGTCGTGCCCACCGACATCCAGGGCGGCTCGTACATGGCGCCGACGGCTCCGGGCGCCAGTATGGAGATGAAGGCGGAGACCGTCGCGAAGTACACCTGGAAGGGCGCGCATGTCATCGACTGAGCTGCAGCTGCCGACGCTCGGCTACGGTGCCGCGAACGTCGGGAACCTGTTCCGAGAGCTCTCCGACGACGAGGCATGGGCGGTGCTGGATGCCGCGTGGGACAGCGGGGTGCGCTACTACGACACCGCGCCGCACTACGGCCTCGGACTCTCGGAGAGACGCCTCGGCGCGTTCCTGCAGACCAAGCCGCGAGACGAGTTCGTGCTCTCCACCAAGGCCGGGCGACTCCTGCGGCCGAACCCCGACCACGACGGCGGCCTCGACATCGCGCATGACTTCTTCGTGCCGGACGACCTGCAGAGGGTGTGGGACTTCTCGGATGCCGGCATCCGCGCGTCGCTCGACGAATCCCGCGAGCGACTCGGGCTCGACCGGATCGACCTCGTCTATCTGCACGACCCCGAACGTCATGATCTCGACCTCGCACTGGCGGAGGCCTTTCCATCGCTGGAGGCGATCCGCGCCGAGGGCGGCGTACAGGCGATCGGTGTCGGATCGATGACGGCGGAGGCGCTGGCGCGTTCGGTGCGCGAGGCCGACCTCGACATCATCATGGTCGCCGGGCGCTACACGTTGCTCGAGCAGCCGGCCGCGACCGAGGTGCTGCCTGCATGCCATGATCGCGGCACGGGAATGGTCGCGGCATCCGTCTTCAACTCCGGCCTGCTCGCGAAAGCCGAGCCGACGCGCGACGGCCGCTACGAGTACGGCGGCGTGCCCGACGAGATCTGGGACAGGCTGCAGCGCATCGTCTCCGTCTGCCGTGCGCACGAGGTGCCGCTGCCTGCGGCGGCCATCCAATTCCCCCTGCGCGACACGGCGACCCGGTCGGTCGTGCTGGGCAGCTCACGTCCGGAGCAGGTGCGGCAGAACGCCGAGCTCGCAGCCCTCGCGATCCCGGACGACTTCTGGGCAGAGCTCGTCGCCGATGGGCTCATCCCGGCCACCACTGACTGAGGAGGAACCGATGCTCGAAGGAATCAATCCGCTGCTCACCGGCGAGATGCTGCTGCACCTGGACCGCATGGGGCACTCGGATGCCGTCGTGATCGCGGATGCGCACTTTCCGGCCTGGGCGCTGGGGGAGCGCGTGATCGATCTGCCGGGCACGACGACTCCCGAAGTGCTGGCGGCGATCCGCACCGTGATCCCTCTCGACGATGCGCCAGGCCTCGACCTGATGGAATCCGCCGACGGCGAGGTGCTCGACGTGCAGCAGGAGCTCATGCATGCCGCGGGCACGACCGTCGAGTCCACCCGGTTCGTCGAACGCTTCGCGTACTACGAACTCGCCGCGCCCGCGTACCTCATGGTGCGCACCGGCGAGACCCGCAAGTACGGCAACGCGCTGCTGCGCAAGGGCGTCGTCGGGCACGCCTCCGTGTAGGGATCAGTGCCGATCGATGGTCTCGACCGCGTGCAGTGCATCGCGGATGAACCGGTTCGCGTGCGCGGCGAGATCGTCAGAGTCCTGCCAGAGGTTGCGCCAGATGCCGAGCGTGTTGCTGAGCTCGGCGCTGACGACAGCCGACGAGAACGACTCGAACACGACAGGTCCGTCATAGGCGACGTCGTGAAGGGCGCGGAAGAAGGTCGCGAAGTCGACTGTGCCGGTGCCGAGGTAGCCGCGATGACTGTCACCGATGTGCACGTAGCCGAGCTTCCCCGCCTTCGCGACATCGTGGACGGGCTGGAAGAAGTCCGATTCCTCGATGTTCATGTGGTACGTGTCCAGGTGCACGCTGACATCTCCTGCGACGCCGTCGAGGAAGGCGAGCGCGCCGCGACCGGTGTTGAAGACGTTCGATTCGTAGCGGTTCACGACCTCGAGCGAGAGGCGAATGCCGCGTGCCGCGGCCGTCGATGCCAGTTCGGAGATCGCCGCGCGGCTGTTCTCGATGCCCTTCGCGGTGGTCGGCGCCATGTACTTGCCCATCGCCGAATAGATCACGCCGCACAGCACGGCGCCGCCCATGGTCGCGACGTGGTCCAGGCAGCGGTCCAGCATCGCGACACCGGATGCGACGACCGCGGGATCCTCGCTCGTGAGGTCGGTCGCAGGCGTCAGCCCGAGCGATGCCGTCACCGCGAGGCCGTTGTCCTGCAGCATCCGCGAGGCCAACGCGGAGTCGAAGCCCGCGGCATCCATCAAGGGGATCTCCACGAGGTCGAAGCCGGCCGTCCTCGTGCCCTCGATCGCGCGCCGCAGGCCCGCCTCGTCGAAGGTTCCGGTGAAGACCAGTCCGTGCGCGCCGATGAGCATGTGGGCTCCTCTCTCCTGCGCTCGCGCGCATCCGTGACGAAGTTGTTATTACAGGTCTAGCATGACAGCACGCGGATAGGTACATTTAGATACAACTTGCGTCAGAGCCGATGCTGATAGACAATTGATCCGATGTTTGATCGGATTCCCGTACAGGGGAGTCCGCCCCCGACCTTCAAGGAAGCAGGTGAGTACATGAGCGATCCCATCCTCAGGGTGGAAGGCATCAGCAAGGGCTTCCCCGGTGTCCAAGCGCTCCAGGATGTGCACCTCGAAGTGCACTCCGGCGAAGTGCTCGTGCTCGTCGGCGAGAACGGTGCCGGAAAGTCGACGCTCATGAAGATCCTGTCGGGGATCTACACCCGCGACGAGGGCACGATCACCTTCGAGGGCCAGGAAGTGGAGCTCACCAGTCCGCTGCAGGCGCAGCAGCTGGGCATCACGATCATCCATCAGGAACTCAACCTGATGCCCGATCTCACGGTGGCGCAGAACATCTACATCGGCCGGGAACCCACCTCGGCGCTGCTGCTGTCGGAGCGCCGGCTGAACAGGCAGACCGCTGAGCTCCTGCAGCGCCTGCACATCGATCTCAACCCTCGCCGGCTCGTGGGAGAGCTCACGGTCGCCGAGCAGCAGATGGTGGAGATCGCCAAGGCGCTGTCGTTCAACGCGAAGGTGCTCATCATGGATGAGCCGACGTCCGCACTGACGGACAGCGAGGTCGAGACTCTCTTCGTGCTCATCGAGCAACTCAAGGCGAGTGGTACCGGCATCGTCTACATCTCGCACCGCATGGATGAGCTGCGTCGTCTCGCCGACCGCGTCTCCGTGCTGCGAGACGGCCGATACATCGGATCACTGGAGAAGAGCGAGATCAGCGTCCCGAAGATCATCGAGATGATGGTGGGGCGCGTGATCGACGAGGGAACCCGCCCGGAGGCACGTGAGCACCTCGGCGACCCTGTCGTGCTCGACGTGCAGGGCCTCACGACGAAGACACTGCTGAAGGACGTCTCCTTCCAGCTCCACAAGGGCGAGATCCTCGGGTTCGCCGGGCTCATGGGCGCAGGTCGCACCGAGACGGCTCGGGCCATCATCGGTGCGGATCCCCGAGATGGCGGCGTCATCCAGGTCGGCGGTCGCGCGGCGCGGATCAGCCAGCCGGCGGATGCCGTGAAGCTGGGCCTCGGCTACCTCTCGGAAGACCGCAAGCGCCTCGGCCTGATGCTCGAGCAGAGCGTCACGTTCAACACGGTCCTCGCCTCGCTCGACTCGTACGCGAACGGCATCGGCTGGATGGGCGACAGCAAGGCGAAGCAGCGCACGAAGGAGTACGTGCAGCAGCTGCGGGTGAAGACCCCGTCGGTCAACCAGGTCGTGAAGCTGCTCTCGGGCGGTAACCAGCAGAAGGTCGTCATAGCCAAGTGGCTCATGCGCGACTGCGACATCCTCATCTTCGATGAACCGACCAGAGGCATCGACGTCGGTGCCAAGGAGGAGATCTACCGGCTCATGCAGCAGCTGGCGGATGCCGGGAAGTCGATCATCGTCATCTCGTCGGAGCTGCCCGAGATCCTCCGCGTCGCGAACCGCATCGCCGTGTTCGCGAACGGTCGCATCACCGGAACCCTCCGCAACGAAGAAGCCAGCCAGGAGAAGATCATGCAACTCGCAGCCCACGGGGAGGAAGACTGATGAGCACCCCAGAACAGTCCGGATCGACGACGACCGTCATCCAGCAGGCCGTGAACGAGAACACCGACAAGCGCGACACCCGTGCGTTCCTCAAGCGACAGGTGCAGCAGTCGCTGGCCTTCGGCACGCTCGTCGTCCTGCTGATCTTCTTCTCTCTCGCGAGCCCGAACTTCTTCACGTTCAGCAACATCGCCTCCGTGCTGCTGTCGACAGCGGTCATCGGCATCCTGGCCCTCGGCACGACGTTCGTCATCATCACCGGTGGTATCGACCTGTCGCTGGGAACGGGCATGGCGCTGTGCTCGGTCATGACCGGCGTGTTCATCACGAACATGGGGCTGCCGGTCTGGATCGGCGTCATCGGCGGCATCGCCACCGGTGTGCTGATGGGGCTGATCAACGGCTTCAACGTCACGTTCCTGCGGCTGCCGCCGTTCATCGCCACGCTCGCGATGATGATGATCGCCGGCGGACTCGCCCTGGTGATCTCCGGGGTCGCGCCGATCTACTTCTCGACTTCGGCACCGGACTTCAAGCGGATCGCGCTCGGCGCGATCATCCCTGGCATCCCGAACGCCGTGCTGATCACCGCCGTGCTCGCGATCATCGCGTTCCTGGTGCTCTCGAAGACGCTGCTCGGCCGATACACCTTCGCGATCGGCTCGAACGAGGAGGCCACGCGGCTGTCGGGTGTGAACACCCGGCGCTGGACGATCTTCGTCTACATGTTCGCCGGCGCCTTCACCGGCATCGCCGGCGTCGTCATCGCCTCCCGCCTCGACTCGGCGCAGCCGCAGATCGGAACCGGTTACGAGCTGCAGGCGATCGCCGCGGTCATCATCGGCGGCACGTCGCTGCTCGGCGGACGCGGCTCGATCATCGGCACCGTGATCGGCGCCCTCATCATGAGCGTGCTCGTCAACGGCCTCAGCATCCTGTCGATCCAGACCGAGTGGCGCAACATCGTCGTCGGCGTCGTCGTGCTCCTGGCGGTCTTCCTCGACTCGCTGCGCAACCGCCAGCGAACCTGATCCTCTCCCTCCCTATCCCTATCCACCACAGCGCCGACCGTGAGGCCGGCATCCACAGAACAATGGAGTTTCCATGCGATTTGGCAAGAAGACCGCATTCGCGGCACTCATGGCCGCATCCGCGCTCGTGATGGCGGGCTGCGCAGGCGGCGGCGACATCATCGAAGAGGGCGGCACCGACGGCGGGGGCGGAGGCGCCGGCGACGGCGAGATGTACATCGCGCTGGTGTCGAAGGGCTTCCAGCACCAGTTCTGGCAGGCCGTCAAGACGGGCGCCGAGCAGAAGGCGGAGGAGCTCGGCGTCGAGATCACCTTCGAAGGCCCAGCGGCCGAGACCGAGATCGCGCAGCAGCTCGAGATGCTCACGACGGCGATCGACAAGAACCCGGATGCCATCGCCTACGCCGCCCTCGACCCAGAGGCCTGCGTCGCTCCGCTCGAGCAGGCGAAGTCGAAGGACATCCCGGTCGTCTACTTCGACGCCCCGTGCAACGGCGACGTGGGCCTGAGCCTCTCCGCGACCGACAGCAAGGTCGCGGGAGCCCTGGCCGCAGAGCACATGGCAGAGCTGATCGGCGGAGAGGGCGAGGTCGCCATCGTCGGCCACTCCCAGATCAACTCGACCGGTGTCGAGCGCCGTGACGGCTTCGTCGAGAAGATCGAGGCGGACTACCCGGACATCGAGATCGTCGACATCCAGTACGGCGACGGCGACCACCTGAAGTCGGCGGACATCGCCAAGGCCATGATCGCGGCGCACCCTGACCTCAAGGGCATCTACGGCACCAACGAGGGCTCTGCCATCGGCGTCGTGAACGCCGTCGGCGAGCTCGGCCTCGAGAAGGGCAAGCTCACCATCATCGGGTTCGACTCCGGTGCGGCGCAGATCGAAGCCATCAAGAACGGCACGATGGCCGGCGCCATCACGCAGGACCCGATCGGCATCGGCGAGCAGGTCGTCCAGGCGGCCTTCGACGCGGCCAACGGCGACTCCGTCGAGGAGTTCTACGACACCGGCTCGTACTGGTACGACGCCACCAACATGGAAGACCCCGACATCGCGGCGGTCCTCTACGAGTGATCTGACGTCTGAGTCAGACGGCCCCTCGCCTTCGGGTGAGGGGCCGTTCTCGTCGCGGAGGTGTGACGGGTGGCGGAGGTTGTCACGAGTGACGGAGGGCTTCGCCGGATCTCTCCGAGCAGCGTCGCACCCTCCGACGTGCGTAACGGGAGGGATGCCGGCGCGGGCACGCCCGAGCCGCGGGGATGCTCAGCCGAGGTCGAGCAACCGGGCGGGGTTCGCGACCAGCATCCGCTCCACGGCATCCGCGCCGACGAGCGACCGCAGCCGCGGCAGGTAGCGGTCACCGAGATAGGCGAGGCCGGGCATGCCGCCGTATGAGATGTAGCGGGTGCGGCGGGCGACGTCGCCGCCGAGCAGGATGCGATCCGCACCTACCTGAGACACGACCTGCTCCGCCAGGGCGAGCAGCTCGGCATCCGACCGTGTGCGCGGTCGCGCGAAGCCGTCATATCCCAGGTACGCACCGCGCTCGGCGAGCGAGGCGTGCAGACCGGCATCCGGGTCCCGATCGGCGTGCGCGAGGACGACGCGATCGGATGCCACGCCCTCCGCCGCGAGCAGATCGAGCACCTCGTGGGCGGCGGTGCAGAACTCCAGGTGCACCATGATCGGCGCGTTCGTCGAGCGGTGCGTGGCGGCCAGCGCCTCGAGCGTCGTGCGCTCGAACGGACTGATCGACCAGTAGCCGATGCCGCCCTTGAGGATCCCCGCGCGCACGGGAGCACCCGTCGGGGTGCGGGCGATCCGCACGTCAGGGCTTTCGAAGATCTCGCCGTCGTCGGCGACCATGCCGGTGGTGACGTCGGAGACGAAGAGCGCGGCGAGCTGCTCGGCCGTCCACACCTGCATCGGATGCTCGTCGCCGTAGTGCGCTTCGCGGTGCCGTCCGGTCGTGGCGACGATGTGCAGACCGGTGGATGAACTGATGCGCGCGACCGCCTCGGGGTTGCGGCCGAGGCCGAATGGTGTGGCGTCCACCATCGCGGCGAAGCCGCTGCCGTGCAGCAGGGCAGCCTCCGCGCCCGATGCGTCCTCGTCGTCCAGCTCGTCGCCGGGCAGCAGCGGCGTGACCTGGAACAGGTGCTCGTGGTAGTTCGTCGCCCCGAGCAGGGCCGGGTCGATGTCGCCGAGGACGGTGCGGATCATCAGCGCGCTGCCTCGGCGGCCTCCGCGAGCTGCTCCACGATCTCGGGGGTGAGGGTCAGCTCGAACACGTCGGCGACGACCTGCGACCAGCCGTGGATGAAGTAGCGCCACCCGTCGACGACATGCAGTCCACGGGCAGCCTCCTGCGCGCGTGCCTGGTGCAGGAACTCCAGCGAGCCGCGGTAGTTGAACTCCCACGCGTACGCACGCTCGGGGAAGACGACGTCGTCCGGCAGGGGAGAGCCGGGACGGTCCTTGCCGAGCCCGGTCGCGTTGACGATGAGCGATCCGGGAGGCGCGGCGGCGACGATCGCGGCGGCATCCTGCGGCGTATCAGTGCGCACGTACTCGATGAACCCCTCCCTCGTGCCGTGCTGGCGGTGCACCTCGCGCAGGTGCTCGAGCTTGGCGTCGCTGCGGGCGGTCACGATCACCCGCGAAGGGGCGTCCACTCGTTCGGCCAGGGCCCAACTGAGCGCGGTGCCCGATCCGCCCGCCCCGAGGATGACGACCTCTGCGCCGGTCGTGGTGAAGTGGTCGGCCGGCAGGAAGTCGTCCAGCGCGAGATCGACCGTGATCGGATCCTTCGCGCGGCCGGACAGTCGCTCGCCGCGCTTGGCGATGCTGGAGATCTCCGAGCACGAGACCGCGAACGGGTCGAGCTCGTCGAACAGGTCGGACGCCGAGGCGTACACGTTCATCTTGTGCGTGGTGACCAGCGCGCCTCGATGGTGCGGATCGTCGCGGATCTGTTCGACCAGCGCGCGGTACTGTCCCGGCGCGGCGTCCATCGGCAGATCGTGCCCGATGAGCCTGCGGGTGGGCAGCCCCAGGATGTCGGCCCACAGCGGGAAGACCTTCATGATCGACGACGAGCCGGTGGTGACACCGACGAAGCCCATGTAGTCGGACGATGCAGTGGTCATGCGAGGCCTTTCAGCGAGTGACGGGGTGGGCGGGCGCGCGACCCGCGAGGACGGCGAGCACGTCGTCGAGCGACATCGAGCCCATGTTGTCGACGGCCTGCGTGGTCTGCGCTCCCAGATGCGGGGTCACGATCACGCGCTCCGCGAGGTCATCGGCGAGGAGCGCGCTGGCGGATGCCGCGGTGTCGCCGTCGAGAGTGTCGGCGGCGTACCCGGCGAGCCGGCCGGCACTCAGCGCAGCCGCAAGGGCCGTCTCGTCGACGAGGTCGGGGCGCGCGGTGTTCACGATGATCGTGCCGGGCCGGATGCCGTCGAGCCGGTGCGCATCGATGAGACGCTGCCCGCCCGGCGCGTGAAGAGTGATGAGGTCGGCGTCGCGGAACAGTTCGTCGAGTCCGACGGGGACAGCGCCGAGTTCGCGGATGCGTGCTGCCGGCAGGAACGGATCCGAGGCGAGAACGCGCGGACCGAAACCGCTCAGCCGTTTCGCGACGCCCTGACCGATACGGCCGAAACCCACGATGCCGACGGTGGCGGCGCCGAGCTCGCGGCCGCGGCGGACGCTCCAGTCGCCACGGCGCACGCGCCGGTCGCCGTCGGGGATGCACCGGAGTGCGGCGAGCATGAGTCCGATGGCGTGGTCGGCGACGGCATCCGCGTTCGCACCCGGGGTGTTGGTGACCAGGATGCCGCGGGCCTCAGCAGCGTCGAGATCGACCGCTTCGGTGCCGACGCCGTAGCGCGCGATGATCTTGAGGTTCGATGCGACGTCGAGGTGCGCGGCGGTGACTGGGCCGGTGCCCGCAATCCAGGCATCCGCTGCCTCGAGCAGCGGGGCGAGTGTCTGGAGCTCGTGGTGCGCCGGTCCTCGGACGATCTCGTGCCCGGCATCCGTCGCTCGCGCGACGAGATCGATGTCGCCGTCCGAGAAGGAGCGGCTGGTGGCGAGGATGATGCCCATCAGACTGCGCCGCGGTCGGAGTCGGCGGGTACGGATGTCAGAACGGAATCACGGATGTCGGTCGATTCCGTCGATTCCGACCGACGACTGTGCTTTTCGACTGACAAGTGTCCCGCCGAACCGGGCGCGGCGGCGAACCAGGGCGCCAGAGCTTCGTAGGCAGCCGTGAACCGGGCATGCCGGGCGGCATATGCGCCGTGGCGTCCGGCATCCGGAACGAACTCGGCCGTCACCTCGCTGAGTCCGCGTGCGGCCGAGAAGTCGGCGAGGCCGAGTCCGACTGCAGCAGTGACCGCGGCCCCGAGGCTGTTCGCCTCTTCGACGATCGTGCGCCGTCGCACCGGTACGCCCCACACGTCGGCGAGGACCTGCAGCAGCGCGTCACTCTGCGCGCCGCCGCCGACCGCGTCGATGCGGTCGATCGTCGCGCCCGACTCGCGGAAGGCGTGGATGCTGCTGAGCAGGTTGTAGCCGAGACTCTCCAGCACCGCGCGCACGAGGTGCTGACGGGAGTGGTGGCGACCGATGCCCACGAAGGCACCACGTGCGTTCGGATCCCAGATGGGGGAGCGCTCGCCGAGAAGATACGGCAGGAAGTACAGGTCTTCGGTGTCGAGATCGCCGCCGGCTTCTGCGGCGAGGCGCGCGGTGTCCGGATGCTGCGGATCGGGCGAGAGCGCCTCACTGATCCACTGGATCGACGCGCCTCCGGCCTGCATCGTCGCGGTCGGCACGAACGAACCGGGGACGACGTTGTCGAACGTGAAGGTGCGCATGCGCGCGTCGATCAGCGGCGCGTGCGAGGCGAACGAGATCCACGACGACGTGCCAAGGCACACGTACGCGCCATCCTCCGGCGCGACGATGCCGGATCCGACGGCGGCCATCGGGCCGTCGCCGCCACCCATCACCACGCGCACGCCGGTGTGCAGGCCGAGGGCGTCCGCCGCGGCATCCGTGAGCGTCCCGGCGATCGCCGTGGAATCCAGGATCTCGGGGAACAGCGAGCGGTCGAGGCCGGCTGCGGCCAGCACCTCGTCTGACCAGTCGCCGGTCTGCTGGTCGTAGGCGTTCGTGCCGGAGGCGTCGGAGCGGTCGGTCGCCAGGCGCCCGGTGAGGCCGAGCACGATGTAGTCCTTGGCGACGCAGAAGCGGCGTACGCGCGACCAGACGTCGGGTTCGTTGTCCCGCACCCACATGATCTTCGAGATCGAGTACGTCGGGTTGAGTCGATGGCCGAGCAGCCGGTACGCGTGCTCGGCGCCCAGCACCCGCTCCAGTTCGCGCTGTTGAGCGCCCGAGCGGGTGTCGGCCCAGATGATCGCCGGACGCGCGGGGCGTCCGTCCGCGTCGAGCAGCACCGCTCCCATCATCTGTCCGCTGACGACGAGTCCCTGCACCTCGGTCGAGTCGGTCCCCGTGCGCGCGAGCAGCGCACGCGTGGCGGCGGCGACGGCATCCCACCAGTGCTGAGGATCCTGCTCGGCGACGCCGCCCGCTGCGAAGTGCGCCGGGTATCCGACGGTGGTCGATGCGATGAGACGGCCGTCGGCGTGGTGCAGCGAGGCCTTGTCGCCGGTGGTGCCGAGGTCGTGCGCGATGATCACAGTTCGTGCCTGCTTCGTTGGTTGCGGTTTCCTGATCGTGCTGATCTGGAGTATACCTGTAATTACAAGTCCTGTAGTTACAAGTCGTTGGAGATCATCGTGAGCACCCCATCCGCCGTGGACGTCCCCGCCCTGCTGAAGATCTCGCCGCAGGGCGGCATCGAGGGGCGTTCGCGTCGCTACGAGAAGTATCTGGGCGACATGGACGGCGTCTACCGTGACGAGCGGGCCTGGCAGGATGCTGTCGGCGAGCGAGGCGCGGATGACCTGGTCTACTGGGTCGACGACCACCGTTATCAGGAGGGGCCGGGTGCCCTGATCGTCGGCACGAGCACGCTGCTGCCCGGTCGATACGGCGAGGAGTTCGCCGTGACACGAGGGCATCTGCACGCGGTGGCTGATCGGGCAGAGCTCTACTACTGCCTGAGCGGACGCGGCGTCATGCTGCTGGAGACGCTCGACGGCCAGACGTCAGCCGTCGAGCTGACGCCGGGACAGGCGGTCGACGTGCCGGGGCACTGGATCCATCGCAGCGTGAACGTGGGCGACGAGCCGTTCGTCACGCTGTTCTGCTACGCCGCGGATGCCGGACAGGACTACGCCGTCATCGCCGACGCCGGCGGAATGAAGAACCTCGTCGTCGCCGATGGCGACGGCTGGGCGCTCAGGGACAATCCGGACCACGTCGGATACCGCGCGGCCTGAGTCCGCGCCACTCACCGCTGCCGTGCGCGGTACGCGGCGACGGCGTTGCGGTTCGTGCAGGCCGTGGAGCAGTAGCGGCGCGAGCGATTGCGGGACAGGTCGAGGACGATGCCCTCGCACTCCTCGTCGGCGCATACGGCGAGCCGGCTGCCTTCCTCGGCACGGACGACGTCGAGCAGGGCCATCGCGGTCTCAGCGAGGATGCGCTCGGCGAGCGGCCGGTCGTCTGCGACCGCGTGCAGGTGCCAGTCCGCGCTGTCGTGACGGACGACGTGGGCGTCGAAGGTCACATCCTGCAGGGCGCGGTTGATGCCGTCGACCATGTCGTCGCGGGGGGCGAGCAGCATCGTGCGAAGGCGCGGACGCAGGTCGCGAAGGGCCGCGAGTTCGTCGGGGTCGCGGTCGATGCGCCCTGTGTAGGGGAAGACTGCCAGGAACTCTTCGACGTCCGTCCCCGACGTGAGCGTGTCGGGTGCTTCGGCAGTGTTCGCCAGATGCACTGCGGCGCGCAGCGCTTCGACCGTGTCATCTGTGAAAAGCATATTGACACCTTACAACGATGCCGATAGCGTCATCGATCATGGGTGGTTTGACAAATGACAGGCGGCCGCAGTCCGGCCTGAGGCTCGGGCTCCCGCTGGCGATCGGTGCGGCGTTCGCGTTCGGGATGTCCGGCGCCTGGGCGCGCGGGCTGATCGACGCCGGATGGACGCCCGGTGCGGCCGTGACCGTGCGGATCTGGGTCGCGGCGCTCGTGCTGCTCATCCCGACGATCGTCGCGCTGCGCGGTCGGTGGCGTCTGCTGCTCCGCAACGCGTGGACCATCGCGGCGTACGGACTGCTCGCCGTGACGGCCACGCAGCTGTTCTACTTCCAGGCCGTGGCGGTGATGGATGTCGGACTCGCGCTGCTCATCGAGTACACCGCGCCGATCGCCGTGGTTCTGTGGCTGTGGATGCGGAGGGGCGAGAGGCCCACCCGCCGCAGCATGCTGGGCGCGCTCATCGCGTTCATCGGGCTCGTGCTCATGCTCGATGTGCTCGCCGGGAGCAGCGTCGACGTCGGCGGCGTGCTCTGGGCCTTCGGCGCCATGGTGGGAGCGGCCGCCTACTTCATCCTCTCCGCGAGGAGCGACACGGGGCTCCCTCCGCTCGTGCTCGCCGGATCAGGCCTCTTCGTCGGCGCGATCGGACTGACTCTCGCCGGTCTCGTCGGCATCGTTCCGATCGCCTGGAACACGGATGACGTCACCTACCGGTTCGGAACCGTCCCGTGGTTCGTGCCGGTGCTCGCCATCGGGATCATCGCGACAGCAGCGGCGTACGTGCTCGGTATCGCGTCGACGCGACTGCTGGGTTCGCGCCTCGCGTCATTCATCGCGCTCGCCGAGGTGGTCGCCGCGCTGCTGTTCGGATGGCTGCTGCTCGGTCAGCTGCCGAACCTGCTGCAGGGCTTCGGGGCGGCCCTCGTGCTCGCCGGAGTGGTGGTCGTCAAGCTCGGCGAACCGGTCGCGGCGGACGCCGGCGATCCGGTGCTCGCCCCGCCCGGTGAACAGTTCGCGGATGCCCTTGCACACGGCGAGCCTGCGGACGAAACTGGCCGTGCCGGTGCTCGCACGGGCCCGGATCACTCGTAGGAGAGGACACCGACATGGCGCACGGAGACATCACCCACATCGACATCCCGGTGAGCGACATGGAACGGGCCAAGGCCTTCTACTCCGGGCTGTTCGGCTGGGAGATCGCGGAGATCCCCGGCTTCGAGGACTACCCGATGTGGCAGGCGCCGAACAAGATCAGCGGGGGAGGGCTCGCGCCGCGCAGCGCCGAGTTCACGCAACCGCGCTCTTACGTCGAGGTCGACTCGATCGATGAGACCGTCGCCGCCGCTGTCGAGGCCGGCGCGACCGTGCTGATGGAGAAGCGGCCGATCAGCGAGACGAGCTGGTGGGCGGTGATCGGCGACCCCGACGGCAATTCGATCGGGCTGTACGAAGGCGTGACCGACGCGGGTTGACATTTTTGTATACCGTGAGCATGCAGGTCGGCCCGAAATGAGTCGACTTCGCGAATTGTGTATACACTAGCCGTGTGAGTACCGCAGTCGAGCGAACCAGGGCCAGTGATCGCGCCTACGCGACGCTGCTCGAGGAGATCCAGTCCGGCGAGCTCGCCCCCGGTACGGTGCTGGCCGAGGTCGAGCAGGCCGCCAGGCTCGGTGTCAGCCGCACCCCGCTGCGAGAGGCGCTGCAGCAACTCAGCGCCGACGGGCTGGTGCAGCAGCAGTCACCGCGGGTCACGGTCGTGACCGACATCGATGCCGACGACATCCGATCGCTCTTCGAGATCCGTCGCGCGCTGGAGGAATCGGCCGCCCGCCTCGCGGCACAGCGCGGCGACGCCGAGCTGTTCGCGGCGCTCGCCGCGGAGTTCGCGGCGGCAGGAGCCTCCCTCGACGTCGCCACCGGCCGCGCCGACTACTACGCACTCATCGCCCGATTCGATCGGGCAGTGGATGCCGCGGTCGACAACGACTACATCGCCGCGGCACTGCGCACCGTGCGCACGCATCTCGTCCGCGTGCGCCGGCTCTCGCGCGACAAGCCCGCCCGGCTCTCGGCATCCGTCGCAGAGCACCGGCTCATCGCCGAAGCCCTCGCGGAACGCGACGGCGATCTCGCCGCCCACGCCACGCACGTGCATCTGCGCAACGCCCTCACCAGCATCCTCGACAGCATCCAGAACGAAGGACAGTCATGACCGTCACCCACCACGTCCGCGTCTACAAGAGCGAAGAAGACCTGCCCCGCGAGGACCAGCTCGCCTGGAAGATCGCTGAGGTCGCCACAGATGCCGTCGAGGTCGAGCAGGACGTCGTCGACATGATCATCAACCGCATCATCGACAACGCCTCCGTCGCCGCGGCCTCTCTCACCCGCGGCCCGATCATCGCGGCCCGCGACCAGGCGTTCAGTCACCCTGTGTCGACCGGCGGCAGCGGAGCGTCCGTGTTCGGTGCCGCGCTCGACCGTCGCACCAGCCCCGAGTGGGCGGCGTGGGCCAACGGTGTCGCCGTGCGCGAACTCGACTATCACGACACGTTCCTCGCGGCCGAGTACTCGCACCCCGGCGACAACATCCCGCCGATCCTCGCGGTCGCTCAGCACGTCGGCGCCGACGGGCGCGCACTGATCCGCGGCATCGCCACCGGCTACGAGATCCAGGTCGACCTGGTGAAGGCGATCTGCCTGCACAAGCACAAGATCGACCACGTCGCCCACCTCGGGCCCTCCGCCGCTGCGGGAATCGGCACCCTCCTCGGCCTCGACGCCGAGACCATCTACCAGGCCGTGAGCCAGGCGCTGCACACCACGACCGCGACCCGGCAGAGTCGCAAGGGTGAGATCTCGACGTGGAAGGCGCACGCCCCGGCCTTCGCAGGCAAGATGGCCGTCGAGGCCGTAGACCGCGCCATGCGCGGCCAGACCAGCCCCTCGCCGATCTACGAAGGCGAGGACGGCGTGATCGCCTGGATGCTCGACGGCAAGGACGCCGCGTACGATGTGCCGCTGCCCGCCCCAGGTGAGGCGAAGCGCGCGATCCTCGACTCGTACACGAAGGAGCACTCCGCCGAGTACCAGGCGCAGGCGTGGATCGATCTCGCTCGCAAGCTGCACAACGAGGGCGTCGACACGTCGAAGATCTCCTCCGTCATCCTCCACACGAGCCACCACACGCACTACGTGATCGGCTCCGGCGCGAACGACCCGCAGAAGTACGACCCGACGGCCTCGCGCGAGACGCTCGACCACTCGATCCCGTACATCTTCACCGTCGCGCTGCAGGACGGATCGTGGCACCACGTCGACTCGTACGCCCCGACGCGCGCCGGCCGTGCCGACACCGTCGAGCTGTGGAACAAGGTGACCACGCTCGAGGACGCCGAGTGGACCAGTCGCTACCACTCGAACGACATCGCCGAGAAGGCGTTCGGCGGTCGAGTGGAGATCACGTTCACGGATGGTTCCACGCTGGTCGACGAGATCGCCGTGGCGGATGCCCACCCGCTCGGCGCCAGGCCCTTCGCCCGTGAGAACTACATCAACAAGTTCCGCCTGCTGGCTGAACCTGTGCTGTCGCCTGAGGAGATCGAGCGGTTCCTGTCGCTCGTGCAGCGGCTGCCGGAACTGTCCGCCGCCGAGGTCGCCGAGCTCTCCATCATCGCGAAGCCGGGTGTCGTGGCATCCGAGCCGGCGACGAAGGGGCTGTTCTGATGCTGTACTCCCACACCACGCCTGCCGAGAAGCGGCGCCTGTTCCGCGAGCGCCTCGCGACGGGCGAGCTGCTGCGGTTCCCTGGGGCGTTCAACCCGCTGAGTGCGAAGCTCATCGAGCAGAAGGGGTTCGAGGGCGTCTACATCTCGGGCGCCGTGCTGTCCGCAGACCTCGGCCTGCCCGACATCGGATTGACCACGCTCACCGAGGTCGCCGGTCGCGGTCAGCAGATCGCCAGGATGACGGAACTGCCGGCCATCATCGACGCCGACACCGGCTTCGGCGAGCCCATGAACGTGGCCCGCACGATCCAGACCCTCGAGGATGCCGGTCTCGCCGGAGCCCACATCGAAGACCAGATCAACCCGAAGCGGTGCGGTCACCTCGACGGGAAGGCCGTCGTCGATTCCGATACAGCGGTCAAACGCATCCGCGCGGCCGTCGATGCACGGCGCGATGAGAACTTCCTCGTCATGGCCCGCACCGACATCGCCGCCGTCGACGGGCTCGAAGCCGCGAAGGACCGCGCCAAGGCGCTGGTGGACGCCGGTGCCGACGCGATCTTCCCCGAGGCGATGCGCTCGCTCGAGGAGTTCGCCGCGATCAGGGCGGCAGTCGACGTGCCGATCCTGGCGAACATGACCGAGTTCGGCAAGAGCGACCTGTTCTCGGTCGATCAGCTGCGTGACGTCGGGGTCAACATCGTCATCTGGCCGGTGTCGATGCTGCGCATCGCGATGGGCGCGACCGGCCGTGCACTCGATACGCTGAAGGAAGAGGGGCATCTGACCTCGAAGCTCGGCGAGATGCAGCACCGCGCCGACCTCTACGACCTCATCGACTACGAGTCGTACAACCACTTCGACTCCGGCGTCTTCAACTTCACCATCACGAAGGAGTGAACCATGGCTGACATCGAGATCAAGAAGGGCCTCGCAGGGGTCGTCGCCGATGAGACGGCGATCAGCAAGGTCAACCCCGAGACGAACAGCCTGCTCTACCGCGGATACCCGGTGCAGGAGCTGGCCGCGACGCAGTCGTTCGAAGCGGTCGCGTACCTGCTGTGGCACGGCGAGCTGCCGAGCGCCGAGCAGCTGGTGGAGTTCCGCGCGGCCGAGCGCGCGAACCGCGCCCTGCCCGCCGAGGTGAAGGACGCCATCGATCGGCTGCCGCTGGATTCGCACCCGATGGACGAGGTGCGCACCGCCGTCAGCGTGATCGGCGCGATCGAGACGGCCGGCATCAGCAACGTTCTGGACGCCGTCGGCACCCCGGAGGAAAATCTCGATCGCAGTCTGAAGCTGTTCGCCGTGCTGCCGGCGATCGTGTCGTACGGCCAGCGCCGTCGCCGCGGCGAGGAGATCGTCGAGTCGCGTGACGATCTCGACTACGCGGCGAACTTCCTGTGGCTGACGTTCGGTGAAGAGTCGGCGCCGGTCGTGGTCGACGCGTTCAACCGCTCGATGATCCTGTACGCAGAGCACTCCTTCAACGCGTCGACCTTCACGGCTCGCGTGATCACCTCGACGCTGAGCGATCTGTACTCAGCGGTCGTCGGCGCGATCGGCGCGCTGAAGGGCCCGTTGCACGGCGGCGCGAATGAAGCCGTGATGCACATCTTCGACGAGATCGGTTCGGCGTCCGAGGTGTCCGGCTGGCTCGACACCGCGCTCGCCGAGAAGCGCAAGATCATGGGCTTCGGGCACCGCGTCTACAAGCGCGGCGACTCGCGCGTGCCGACCATGAAGGCCGCGCTCGACACGCTCGTGGCGCACTACGACCGCAAGGACGTCGCCGACCTCTACGAGACGCTCGAGAACGAGTTCGTGTCGCGGAAGGGCATCTACCCGAACCTCGACTACCCGTCCGGACCGGCGTACAACCTCATCGGCTACGACACGCTCACCTTCACGCCGCTGTTCATCGCGGCGCGCATCACGGGCTGGACGGCGCACATCATCGAGCAGCAGGCGTCGAACGCGCTGATCCGCCCGCTGTCGGCGTACAACGGCCCGGATGAGCGGCACATCGCGGAGTACGAGCCGGACACGGCGGCGATCGAAGTGCTCGAGCGGCCGGAAGAGGCGGCGGGCTGACCCGGCCGAGTTCCGTCCACAAGGGAGAATCATGACGAATCGCAGCGAAGCGGTCCTGGTCGACATCGTCCGCACCCCGGTGGGACGAGGCAAACCGGGTGGCGCATTGAGCGACGTGCATCCCGTCGACCTCGCGGCCGGGGTCCTGACGGCGATCCTCGAGCGCAACGGCCTCGAATCCCGCCAGATCGACGATGTGCTCCTCGGATGCGTCAGCCAGGTCGGCGACCAGTCGATGAACATCGCCAGGCAGGCGGTGCTCGCTGCCGGATTCGACGAGTCGGTGCCGGGCGCGACGATCGACAGGCAGTGCGGATCGAGCCAGCAGGCCGTGCACATCGCGGCCCAGGGCGTCATGGCCGGAGCGTACGACGCCGTGCTGGTCGGCGGAGTGGAATCGATGAGCAGGGTTCCGCTCGGATCATCAGCCGTCGGAGGGTCGCCGATGTCGCCGCGACTGCGCGCCCGCTACCCGGACGGGCTCGTGAATCAGGGCGTCTCCGCCGAATTGATCGCGCATCGCTGGGGCTTCGGCCGAGACCAACTCGACGAGTATGCGGCCGAGTCGCACCGCCGCGCCGCGCAGGCCTGGACGGACGGATTCTTCGGCAGCACGGTCGTCGCCATCGACGAGGCACCGGATGCGCGCACCGACGAGACCGTACGCCCAGGAACGACCGCCGAGAAGCTCGCCGGTCTTCAGCCCGCGTTCCGCACGGATGCTCTCGCGGCACGGTTTCCCCAGGTCGAGTGGGCCATCACGCCGGGCAACTCCTCGCCGCTCACAGACGGCGCATCCGCCGCCCTGCTGATGAGCGCGGAGCGCGCCGAGGCTCTCGGGCTCCGGCCCCGCGCACGGTTCCACGCGTTCTCCGTGGTGGGCGACGATCCGATGATGATGCTCACCGGTCCGATCCCTGCGACGCGCCGCATCCTCGAACGTGCAGGACTCACGATGAGCGACCTCGACGCGTACGAGGTGAACGAGGCCTTCGCCTCCGTCCCGCTCGCATGGGCTGCGGAACTGGGGGCGGATGCCGCCAAGCTGAATCCGCGTGGAGGAGCGATCGCCCTCGGCCACGCGCTCGGCTCATCCGGCACCCGCCTGCTCGGCACGCTCGTCGACCACCTCGAGGCCACGGGTGGCCGCTACGGGCTGCAGACCATGTGCGAGGGCGGCGGCATGGCCAACGCCACCATCATCGAACGGCTCTGAGCAGCCGCAGAGCTATCGACCGTTGCCGGAGAAACCGGTCGACTCCCGCCGGATGATGCGGAAATCGGGCTTGATCGTGCGCGGTGGCCGGCGCACGCCCTTCTCCGCGATGCGCTCGATGAGAAGGTCCACCGCCGTCGCGGCGATCTGCTCGCTGCCGACGTCGACGCTCGACATGGAGGGGACCGAGAAGCGGGATTCGTCGATGTTGTCGAAACCGATGACGGCGACATCGCCGGGCACGCTCAGGCCGGCTTCGCCGAGTGCCCTCAGGGCACCCAGTCCCAACGTGTCGTTGAGGGCGAAGACGGCGTCGAACGGGATCTTCTCGTCGATCAGCTCGCGCGTGGTCGACGCTCCGGTCGAGTGGTTCCAATGCTCGCTGGACCGGATGAGCCGCTGGTCGATCTCGATCCCCGCGCCCTGCAGAGCGAGCAGGTACCCGTCCAGGCGCAGGCTGGCCGAGCTGACCTCGGTGCCGCGCTCCGGTTCGGCGCCGATGATCGCGATCCTCCGGCGTCCGATGTCGAGGAGGTGCTCGACCGCCGCGCGGGCCGACGATGTGTTGTGCATCGCGACATGGTCCGTCGGGCCGTTGAAGATGCGCTCGCCCAGCAGCACCAGCGGGAAATCGGTGCTCAGCGACTCGGCGTCCTTCTGGCCCAGAGCGGAGGGGCTGAACATCAGCCCGTCGGTGAGTCGGAGGCGGCCGCCGCTGACGACCTGAAGCTCGCGCTCTCGGTCGCCACTTGTCTGTTCGACGACGACACCGAGGCCACGAGCATCCGCCGCCCGGATGATCGCGTCGGCGAGCTCGGCGAAGTAGTTCTCGCGCAGTGCCGGTACGGCCAGGCCGATGACCCCTGTGCGGCCCGAGCGAAGGCCGCGTGCCGACAGGTTCGGTCGATAGTCCAGCTCGTCGATGGCAGCCTGCACCCGATCACGTGTGTCGGGGCGGACGTGCGGGTAGTCGTTGATGACGTTCGAGACCGTCTTGATGGAGACGCCGGCGAGCTGTGCGACGTCGTGCATCGTCGAATCCATCGGTCCCGCCCATCGCCACCACTGCCGCCGTTGTTCTCACTCTAGTCATGCCGTCGTGATCGACCGGGATAACGACGGCCGTGCCGCAGAGGATCAGGCGAACGGCGGATGCGGGTGGGCGACTGATCACCCGCCCGCATCCGGAATCGCCCGGGGCTACTGGCCCAGTTCGTTCAGCACGGTCTCCTGCGCCTGATCGAGAGCGTCCTCGGCCGGAGTGCCGCTCTCATAGATCTCGTTGAGAGTGACGGTCCGGAACTGGTTGTCCACGGTGGGCAGGTTCTCGTTGGAGAACGACTCGAAGTGGCCGATGCCGTCCTTCACCGAGTTCAGCACGTCGAACAGGTTCGTCTGGAAGTACTTGTTGAACTTGTTGTCCGGGTTGTGCGTGATCGCGTCGTCCTCCCAGACCGACATGTTGACCGGGTCGAAGCCGAGGACCTCCCACACCGCCACGTTGGCGTCGAGGGACAGCTTCGTGAAGGCGAGGAACTCGCTGGCGAGCTCCTTGTTCTCGCTGGCAGCCATCACCGTGGTGCCGGTGCCGCCGCCACCGATCGTGAGCACATCCGAGCCTTCGATCTGCGGCGCGGGAGCGATGGCGATCTTGCCGGCCAGGTCGGGCATGTAGTCGACGAAGCGCGAGGTGTACCACGCCGGGTAGACGATGGCCGCGTAGTCGCCCTTGTTGATCGCGCCGAAGGCCTCTTCGCTGTCGGGGCTGCCGCCGGGGATCGTCGAGATCGCGCCGGAGTCCTTCATGTCCTGGAACATCTGCATCGTCTCGACGACCTCGGGGCTGTTCACGGCGGGAGCGCCGAGGCCGTCGTCCTCGAAGAGCTGTCCGCCGTTCTGTGCGATCGCCAGCGGCTCGGTGAAGTACACGCTCGTGCTCGCGACGCTGAAGGCCTTGTCGGTCGCCTCGTTGTACTCGGCTCCGGCCGCGGCGAAGTCCTCCCAGGTCTTGATCGTCGTGTAGTCGATCCCCGCGCCCTCGAGCAGCTCGGTGTTGTAGAAGGCCACGAACGCCCCGACGTGCGTCGGGTAGCCGTAGATCTTGCCGTCCCGGCTGTACAGGTCGAGTCGGGCCTTGACGATGTCGTCGGCGTAGGGGGCTGCTGCCTCCGTCAGATCGGCGAGCGGCGGGTTGTCACCCTTGACGAAGTTCGCGAACTTGCCCACCTCGATGTCGGCGAGGTCGGGAAGGCCCTGGCCGGAGTTCACGGCGAGCAGCAGCTTGTCGTGCATGTCCTGGTACGGGTAGACGGTGAGGTTGAGGTCGACGGCCTTGTCGGGGTTCTCCTCGTTCCACTTCTCGGCCATCTCTTCGTAGACCTGGCCGTGGAGCTCGGCGAACACCCACATCTCCAGCTCGGTGGCTCCGCCTTCGCCTTCGCCGCCGCCGTCCGACTGGCCACCGCTCGTGCAGCCGGAGAGAGCTCCGACTACCAGCCCTGTCGCGATCGTTGCGGTCAGAATCCTTCGGATTCGCATGGTGATACTCCTGACTGTGTGTTGGGTACTGCGGGTAAGGGATAAGGAGACGGTGGGCAGATCAGCCCTTCACCGAGCCGGCGGTCATGCCTGCGACGAAGAATCGCTGGAATGCGAGGAAGAGGATCAGGATCGGGATGAGGGAGAAGAACGAGCCGATGATCAGCAGTTCATAGTTGTTGCCATGCGGCGTCAACAGGGTGTTGAGCCCGATCGGGAGCAGGAACTTGTCGGGTGAGCGCAGCACCAGAAGGGGCCAGAGGAAGTTGTTCCAGATGGTCATCCCGTTGAGGATCGCCATGGCGGCGAAAGCGGGCTTGGCGATGGGCACGACGAGTCGGAAGAAGATGCCGAACTCGGAGACGCCGTCCACGCGACCGGCTTCGAGGATCTCCTTCGGCACGCCGAGGAAGTACTGCCGGAAGAAGAAGATCGTGACGGCCTGGGCCAGGAACGGCAGGACGACGATCCAGTACTGGTCCGCGGCGCCGATGTCGTTGACCTGCACGTACAGAGGCAGCATGAGCATTTCGAAGGGGATGGTCATCAGGATGATCACGAGGATGAAGCCGAGGCTCTTGCCGCGGAACTCGTACATCGCGAATCCGTATGCGACGAAGGAGCTCACCAGGAGCGTGCCGACCACCTGGACGACGGTCAGCACCAGGCTGTTCCAGAACCACTGGAAGTACATGCCGGAATCGGTGAAGAGCATCACGTAGTTGTCGAAGCTCAGTTCGGAGAAGTCGATCGAGAACGAGATGCCGTTGCGGATGACCTCGTTGCCGTCCTGGAAGGTGCCGACGAAGATCGCGAGCACCGGCACGAGCGAGATCAGTGCGATCGCGAGCAGGAAGGCGCCCTGGATGAGCGCGGCCGTCCTGCGGCTCATGCCCGGGCGAGACGCCCCGACGGTCGAGGTGCGGTCGGGCCTGGTGGCTGTCTGCTGACTCATCGCGTCGATTCCTTCTTGAACGTTCCCGTGGCGGTGAGCTGGGTGAGATTGATGGCGAGCACCACGACGAGGAGCACGACGCCGACGGCGGAGGCGAAGCCGAGATCGTTCTCCTGAATGCCCTTCCGGTAGAGGTAGCCGACGATCGTGAGACCTTGATTGTTGGGGGAGTTGTTGCCGGCGTAGAGCATGAAGCTCTCCAGGAACATCGCCAGCCCGCCGTACACGCTGATGGTCGTGACGTAGACGATCGTCGGCTTGATGCCGGGAAGCGTCACGTTGAAGAACTGCTGGATCTTGCTCGCGCCGTCGATCGAGGCCGCTTCGTAGTACTCGTTCGGAATCGCCTGCATCCCGGCGAGGAAGTACATCGTGTTGACACCGGCCCAGCGCCACAGGGCGAGGAGCAGGAGCGCCGCGAGGCCCGTCAGGTCCTCGCGGAGCCAGCGCACCGGTCCGAAGCCTAGGAAGTCGACGATCTGGTTCATCAGCCCCGAGTCGGTCTCGGAGAACATCAGTCGGAACACGATGCCGGCGACCACGACCGACGTCAGCGCCGGCACGAACAGCGACGACTTGAAGAAGTTCTTGATGCGGCTGCTGCCCAGCTTGGAGTTGATGATGGCCGCCAGCACCATCGGGATCGGAACGAGGATCACGAGGGTCAGCACCATGTACCGGATGCTGTTGAACATCGCCTTCCAGAACACCTGATCGCGCCAGAGCCGCTCGTAGTTCGCGGTGCCGATGAACGTCGCCTGACCGTACAGGACCTCTTGGAAGCTCATGATCACGGAGCGCCCTACCGGGACCAGCCAGAAGATGAGCAGCGTCACCAGGAACGGCAGGATGAACAGGTAGGGGGCGAGCCGCTGGTTGTAGAGCAGCTTCTTCATGCGATGCGTTTCGGCCATGGCAGTTTCTTCCTCGAACTATGCCTCTGGGACTGAACTTCTCCGTCCTCGGTTGAGAAGGCTATACTCCGGAGAGAAAATTTACAACGTTGTATTTCTGCCGCCGACATACGATCCTGAGCTGATGTCGTGCACGGATGCGAGCAGCAAGAGCCGAGGACGGAAGGCGCACCAATGACGGACGAGATCTGGCGGGATCCCCGGATCGATGTCGAGGAGAGAGTCGACGCGCTGGTCGCGGAGCTGACCGCTGAAGAGAAGATCGCTCAGCTCGGCGCGTACTGGGCCGACCAGCGCACATCGGGCGAGATCATCGCGCCGATGCAGGACGTGTTCTCCGAGGGCAGGGCGCCGTTCGAGCACGTGGTGCGCCACGGCATCGGTCAGCTCACCAGGGTCTTCGGCACCGCGCCGGTCTCGGCGCGCGACGGGATGGAACGCATCCGCGATGCGCAACGGCACCTGCTCGACACCACGCGCATCGCCATCCCCGCGATCGTGCACGAGGAATGCCTCACCGGCTTCACCACTCTCGGGGCGACGGTCTATCCGACCGCGCTCGCCTGGGGCGCCACTTTCGATCCTGAGCTGGTGGAGGAGATGGCGCGCGCCATCGGTCGCGACATGTCGGCGGTCGGCGTCCATCAGGGCTTGTCCCCGGTGCTCGATGTGGCGACCGATTACCGTTGGGGCCGGGTGGAGGAGACCATGGGTGAAGACCCCTATGTGGTCGCCACGCTCGCATCCGCATACGTCGAAGGCCTGCAGGAATCGGGTGTCATCGCGACGCTGAAGCACTTCGCCGGGCATGCGACCTCGCGAGGCGGACGCAATCACGCGCCCGTCTCGATGGGGGAGCGCGAACTGCGCGATCTCGTGCTCCCGCCCTTCGAGATGGCCGTTCGCCTGGCCGGAGCGCGCAGCGTGATGAACTCCTACACCGAGACCGACCGGGTGCCGGCCGCAGCGGATCGATGGCTGCTCACGGACCTGCTCCGGGGCGAATGGGGCTTCGACGGCACGGTCGTCTCCGACTACTGGGCCGTCGCCTTCCTGAAGTCCAAGCACGCGGTCGCCGGGACCATGGCCGAGGCGGGCCGTCTCGCCCTGCATGCCGGACTCGATGTCGAACTGCCCGACATCTCCGCGTTCCTCGCTCTGGACCAGGATGACCCCGATCCCGAGCGCACCGCCGCCGACATCGACACGGCGCTGCGCCGCGTGCTCAGGCAGAAGATCGAACTCGGACTGCTCGACGAGGGCTGGCGGCCGGCCGAACCCGCCGACCACGACCTGGACAGCCCAGAAGGCCGCGGCATCGCGCGACGGATGGCGCAGAAGTCCGTCGTCCTGCTCGAGAATCCCGCAGGTCTGCTCCCGCTTCCCCGATCGACATCGCGCATCGCGGTCATCGGACCCTGCGCCGATGATCCGAGCGCGATGATGGGGGCCTACTCGTTCCCGGTTCACGTGCTCTCCCGGCATCGGGAGCTCGGGCTCGGGCTCGACGCGTCCTCGCTCCCGGACGCCGTGCGCGCGTCCTTCCCCGACGCGGATGTCGTCGTGGAGCGCGGCTGTCCGCTGCAGGCGCCAGGCACGCCGGAGGATCTCGCGCGCGCCGTTGACGCCGCGACGGTCGCCGACGTCGCGGTCGTCGTCGTGGGCGATCACGCCGGCATGTTCGGCAAGGGCACGTCGGGCGAGGGGTCCGACGCGCCCTCCCTCGAGCTTCCCGGTGAGCAGGGCGACCTCGTCGAGGCGATCCTGGCGACGGGCACCCCCGTCGTGCTCCTCGTCCTGTCCGGTCGTCCCTATGCGCTCGGACGATTCGTCGGGCGTGCGGCCGCCATGCTGCAGGCGTTCATGCCGGGAGTCGAGGGTGCGGGGGCCCTCGCGCGCATCCTTGCGGGAGAGGTCAATCCGAGCGGCCATCTGCCGGTGCAGGTGCCGCACGGGGGCGCAGCGCTTCCGCACACCTACCTCGCACCCCCGCTCGGACAGGATGGGGACAGGATCAGCAACCTGTCGATCGCTGCCGCCTTCCCCTTCGGGCATGGTCTGTCGTACACGACCTTCGAGATCGACGACCTCGTCCTCGACCGCGCCGAGATGCCAACGGACGGCACGGTCACGGCATCGGTGACCGTGGCGAACACGGGCGACCTGGCAGGGGAGACCGTCGTGCAGCTGTACTTCGCCGATCCCGTCGCACAGGTCACGCGGCCGGTGCAGCAGCTCGTCGGCTACGCGCGGATCGCACTCGAAGCCGGTCAGAGCACACGGGTGTCGTTCACCCTGCACGCCGACCGCTTCTCGTTCACGGGCCTCTCTCGCCGCCGGATCGTCGAAGCAGGAGAGATCGTGCTCTCCGCCGGGTTCTCGGTCGGAGCCCTCGTGCGATCGCAGACGCTCGTCATGACCGGCGCCACGCGCGAAGTCGTCGACCCCGTGCTCCGAACCGAGGTCGCATGAGCGCCGACAGCAACAGCAACCCCCACGATCTCGTCACAGAAGAGGAACAGAGAATGCCCGCAGCCCATCTGACCATCGATCCGCAGTTCGTCGCGGGGCGGATCCACCGCCGACTGTTCGGAGGCTTCGTCGAGCACCTCGGCCGGCACGTCTACGACGGCATCTACGAACCGGGTCACGAGACGGCGGATGCCGAGGGCTTCCGGCAGGATGTGATCGAGCTCGTCCGAGAGCTCGGCGTCTCCACGATCCGTTACCCCGGCGGGAACTTCGTCTCAGGGTTCCGCTGGGAGGACTCGGTCGGCCCGCGCGAAGAGCGTCCGCGTCGCCTCGACCTCGCCTGGCACTCCACCGAGACGAACGAGGTGGGCCTGCACGAGTTCTCCTCGTGGCTGGAGAAGGTGGGCAGCGACCTCATGCTCGCGGTGAATCTCGGCACCCGGGGCACGCTGGAGGCGCTCGACCTTCTCGAGTACACGAACATCCCCGGCGGCACCGAGCTCAGCGAGCGTCGCCGCGCGAACGGACGCGACGAGCCCTTCGCCGTGGAGATGTGGTGCCTCGGCAATGAGATGGACGGGCCCTGGCAACTGGGGCACCGGTCGGCGGACGATTACGGCAAGCTCGCCGCACGGACCGCGAAGGGGATGCGCCAGATCGACCCCGACGTCGCGCTCGTGGTGTGCGGCTCCTCCGGTGCGCACATGCCGACATTCGGCGAGTGGGAGCGCGTGGTGCTGGGGCACACGTACGACGACGTCGACTACATCTCGTGCCATGCGTACTACGAGGAGAAGAACGGAGACATCGATTCCTTCCTCGCCTCTGGTGTCGATATGGATCGCTTCATCGAGTCCGTCGTCGCGACGGCCGATCACGTCGGCGCCGTACGCGGCAGCTCCAAGCGGATCGACATCTCCTTCGATGAGTGGAACGTCTGGTACATCGATCGCTATCACGGCGTCGACAAGATCGCTGGGATCGAGAACTGGCCGGTGGCGCCGCGGATCCTCGAGGACAGTTACTCGGTGCTGGACGCCGTCGTCTTCGGTGGTCTGATGATCTCGCTGCTCAAGCACGCCGATCGTGTCACCAGTGCCTCGTTGGCTCAGCTCGTCAACGTGATCGCGCCGATCATGACCGAACCGGGCGGTCCTGCCTGGCGGCAGACCACGTTCTTCCCGTTCTCGGTCACATCGCGCCTCGCGCAGGGCGAAGCGCTCGAACTCAAACTCGACTCTCCGACGTACGAGACCGCTCGTTACGGAGAGGTCCCGCTGGGGGACGCCGTGGCGACCCACGACGCCGAGACCGGTCGCTCAGCGGTCTTCCTCGTGAACCGCAGCGTCACGGATCAGATCACGGTGACGATCGATGTCGCCGGGCTCGGAGACATCTCGGTGCTCGAGTCGCACATGCTCAGCGACGCCGACATCTACGCCAAGAACACCCTCGAGGAGCGCGAACGCGTCGCACCGCGTCCGAACGAGACGGTGTCGCTGGCAGGCGGGGCGCTGACGATCGTGCTTCCCCCCGTCTCGTGGAACGCGATCGCACTCGGATGAGGGCGGAGAACTAGAATCGACCAGGGACTTGCACCTCAAGCCGCTTGAGGTCGCAGAGTGGGGGACATGAACGACACACAACACTCCCTCCACCTCATCGGTGATGTCGCACGCCGCACCGGCTTGAGCGTCAGCGCCATCCGCTACTACTCCGACGAAGGCCTCGTCGAACCCACTGACGAGACCGACGGCGGGCATCGGCTCTACGATCTGGACGCGATCGCCCGCTTCGAGTTCATCCGCACGCTGCGCGATCTCGACACCGGCCTCGAGCAGATCCGTCGCGTCCTCACCGGTGTCGTCTCGTTGCGCGATCTCCTCGCCGAACATCTCGACGTCGTGGAAGGACGTGCGAAAGAGCTCCAGGCGAAGAGGGCCGTCCTGCGCGCGCTCGTCCGTGAGGACAGCACCGCGGAGCGCGCGAAGCTCCTGCAGCGTCTCGTCGCGATGTCCGACACCGCGCGTCAGCGGTTGGTCGACGACTTCCTGGAGAGCGTCTCGTCCGACCTCCCGGATGCCGCGATCGAGAAGATCCGCGACGCGCATCCCCGTCTTGCCGACGATCCCACTGCTGAGCAGCTCGATGCATGGATCAGCCTGTCGGAGCTGCTGAGAGACGAGAAGTTCCGGGAGGAGACTCGCGCGTATCTGCGTGAGACGTACGCGACCGAAGTCGGCAGGAGGATGTCGGCACCGGCCGTGCAGGAATTCATCAGCTCCGCAGGTGGCGACCTGATGCCGAAGCTCGGCGCGGCTCACGGAGCGGGCCTCGCGTCCGATGATCCACGGGTGGTTCTGCTCGCCGACCAGTTGGTCGAGCAGAGTGCGGCGGCTGGGGGCGTCGCCTCCGACGACGACCTGCGAAAGCGGTTGGCGAACGTCTACAGCCGAGTGGACGAGATCACTTCGGAGGCGCTCCAGCACGAGGGGTACCGCGCAACCGAGGGGCGCTATCTCGAACTGGTCGCGATCATCAACGATCAGCCGGCCCCGGATGCGGAACTCGCCAGCGCTGCAGGCTCCGCGGACGCGGATCAGCAGCCGGAGCTGCGCCGATTCGGCCGGTGGCTCTCCGAGGCCATCCTCGCCACGATCGCCTGATCAGCGGTCTGCCAAGGGGGGACTCATCCGCT
>NZ_JBLVOB010000003.1:211214-217240 GCF_053543555.1 Microbacterium xerophyticum
GAGCGGATGACCCCCCCCTTCGTCTGCGCCGTGGGGTCGTTACCGTTTCGTTGCGCAGAGGCCGTGATCACGCTCTTGTGAGCGCTAACAGTGAGCGCTAACATTTCGATTGCGGCCACGGTGGCCGCCCGAATGCACCGCGGAGCACCAGCCGCAGCAGCTACCGGACGAACAAGGAGGTTCACCCATGAAGAAGCTCATTTCGATCGCAGCGGCCGGCGTGCTGCTGCTCGGTCTCGCCGGCTGCGCGTCCGGAGGCGACTCCGGTGGAGGCGACGCCGGCGGCGCCGGAGAAGCCAAGGCGCTCGACGAGCTGGTCGTCGGTTTCGCTCAGGTCGGGGCGGAGTCCGGATGGCGCACCGCGAACACGAAGGACATCCAGGCGGCGTTCGAAGACGCCGGCATCGAACTGAAGTTCTCGGACGCCCAGCAGAAGCAGGAGAACCAGATCAAGGCGATCCGGTCGTACATCCAGCAGGGCGTCGACTACATCGCGTTCTCCCCTGTGGTCGAGACAGGTTGGGATGCGGTGCTCAACGAGGCCAAGGCGGCAGGCATCCCCGTCATCCTCACCGACCGCGCGGTCGACTCGAAGGACGAGTCGCTGTACGTCTCGTTCCTCGGCTCGGACTTCGTCGAGGAGGGCGAGAAGGCCGGCGAATGGGCGGTCGAGGAGTTCGCTGACGCGGATTCCGTCAAGATCGTCCAGCTCGAGGGCACGACCGGCGCTGCACCTGCGATCGATCGCGCCGAAGGATTCGCGAACGTGATCGGTGAGGACGACAAGTTCGAGATCGTCGCGAGCCAGACCGGCGACTTCACCCGTGCCGGCGGCCTGCAGGTCATGGAGGCGCTGCTCAAGTCCAACCCGGACATCGACCTCGTCTACGCTCACAACGATGACATGGGTCTCGGTGCCATCGAGGCGATCGAGGCCGCCGGTCTCGTGCCGGGCGTCGACATCAAGATCATCACGGTCGATGCCGTCAAGGACGGCATGCAGGCGCTCGCCGACGGCAAGATCAACTTCATCGTCGAGTGCTCGCCCCTGCTCGGTCAGCAGCTGGTCGACATCGTGAAGACGCTGAACGACGGCGGGACCGTCGAGCCGCGTATCGTCACGGAGGAGACCACCTTCACCAAGGAGCAGGCCATCGAGGCCCTGCCCGACCGCAAGTACTGAGCGCGACCCCACCGGGAGCGGATGCGAGTCCGCTCCCGGTATCACCCCTTCGATGGAGAAGCAGGATGACTGAGCTGAGCAGGCCCGCCGCACCCGCAGCGCACCCCGACCCGATCATCGAGATCCGCGATGCGTCGATCTCCTTTCCCGGTATCAAGGCACTCGACGAGGTGTCGTTCCGGATGTTCCCCGGTGAGGTGCATTCGCTGATGGGGGAGAACGGCGCGGGCAAGTCCACTCTGATCAAGGCGCTCACCGGCGTGTACCAGATCGACTCGGGCAGCATCGTCTTCGACGGCGCGCCGTCCTCGTTCCGCAGCACGGCGCAGGCTCAGGAAGCCGGCATCAGCACCGTCTATCAGGAGGTGAATCTCCTCCCCAACCTCTCCGTCGCCGAGAACATCATGCTGGGGCGGGAGCCCCGCCGATGGGGATCCATCGATTACAGGGCGATGCGGGCGCAGAGCCGCGTCGTCCTCGACACGCTCGGCCTGGATGTCGACCCGGAATCGATGCTCGGCAGCCACTCGCTGGCGATCCAACAGCTCATCTCGATAGCCCGCGCGATCCACATCAACGCGAAGGTGCTCATCCTCGACGAGCCGACCTCGAGTCTCGACGCCGACGAGGTGGCCGAGCTCTTCCGCATCATCCGCAACCTTCGAGACGACGGCGTCGCCATCCTGTTCGTCTCGCACTTCCTCGACCAGGTCTACGAGATCGCGGATCGGCTCACCGTGCTGCGCAACGGGCGTCTCGTCGGCGAGCATCTGACACCGGAGATCCTGCGCATCGAGCTGGTGGAGAAGATGATCGGCAAGGAGATCGGCACGCTCGAGGATCTCGAGCAGCGCGTGCGCGAGAACGATCAGAGCACACCGGAGTCCGTGCCGTTCCTTCGTGCCACCGGCATCGGGAGGAAGGGCTCGGTCTCGTCCGTCGACGTGCGCATCGGCGAAGGCGAGGTGGTCGGCTTCGCCGGCCTGCTCGGCTCCGGCCGCACGGAGGTCGCGCGGCTGCTCGGCGGCATCGCCAGGGCGGACACCGGCACGCTCGAGATCCTCGGCGACGGCATCCGGCTGAGAACTCCACGCCACGCGCTGTCGCGGCGCATCGCGTACTCCAGTGAGAACCGTCGTGCCGAGGGGATCGTCGACGAGCTCACCGTCCGCGACAACATCATCCTCGCGCTGCAGGCCGATCGCGGCTGGTTCCGGCCCATTCCGCGCAAGCGTCAGGACGAGCTCGCGCAGAGCTACATCGAAGCCCTGCACATCCGCCCGGCCAACCCCGACGCCATCGTGCGCAATCTGTCCGGCGGCAACCAGCAGAAGGTGCTGCTCGGTCGATGGCTCGCCGTCGCCCCACGGCTGCTGATCCTCGACGAACCCACCCGCGGCATCGACATCGGAGCGAAGGCCGAGATCCAGAAGCTCGTGATCAGCCTCGCCGAGAACGGCATGAGCGTGATCTTCATCAGCGCAGAGCTCGAGGAGGTCCTGCGGCTCAGCCATCGGATCGTCGTGATGCGCGACAGGCGCAAGGTCGCCGATCTGGACAACGACGACCTGACCATCGACAACCTGCTCGCTCTCATCGCCGAGGGCGATGCCGACGAGGAACTCGGAGAGACCGCATGAGTGCACTGCTGGCCCGCATCGTCTCGAGCCGCCTGTTCTGGCCCCTGGTGATGCTCGCCGTCCTGTTCCTCATCAACGTGATCGCGTTCCCCGGCTTCTTCTCGATCACCGTCCGCGACGGCAATCTCTACGGCAGCCTGATCGACATCCTGCGCAACGGCGCACCGATGATGATCGTGGCGATCGGGATGACGCTCGTCATCGCGACCAGGGGCATCGACCTCTCCGTCGGCGCCGTCGCCGCGATCGCCGGCTCCGTCGCCTGCAGCATCCTGCTCGGCGCCCCCGACCCCGCGGATCCCGGCACCGTCGCCATCGCGATCCTCACCGCGGTCCTGATCGCGCTCGTACTCGGCACCTGGAACGGATTCCTCGTCGCGGTGGTGGGGATCCAGCCGATCATCGCGACGCTGATCCTGATGACCGCCGGCCGCGGGGCGGCGATGCTCATCACAGAGGGGCAGATCCTCACCGTCAACAGCGCGCCCTTCAAGGTGCTGGGTGCGGGCTTCGTCTGGGGCGTGCCGGTCGCGATCTACCTGGCCGCGGGAGTCTTCCTCATCGCGGTCCTGTTCACCAGGCGCACCGCGCTCGGGATGCTGATCGAAGCGGTCGGCATCAACCCCGAGGCCTCTCGTCAGGCTGGCGTACGCGCGCGAGGGCTGCTGTTCCTCGTCTACATCTTCGCGGCGCTGTGCGCCGCGGTGGGCGGACTCATCCTCACGGCGAACACGATGGCGGCCGACGCGAACAACGTCGCCCTCTTCATAGAGCTCGATGCCATCCTCGCGGTCGTCATCGGCGGCACCTCGCTCGCCGGTGGCCGGTACTCGCTGGTCGGCACCGTGGTCGGCGCCCTGGTCATCCAGACGCTCGTCACGACGGTCTACACCGTGGGCATCCCGCCGATCATCACGATGGTCTTCAAGGCCGTGGTCGTCACGCTCGTGTGCCTGCTGCAGTCGCCGACGACGAATGAGGCGCTCGCGGCGTTCCGACGAAGGCTCGCCCTGCGAGCAGGCAAGGAGGCGGTGTCGGTATGAGCACGCTGATCAAGGCACCCGCCCCCACTCAGGCTCAGCGGATGCTGCAGCGCACGCGCTCGGCGTTCACCAGCCCGAAGTACGGGCCCGTGCTCGTGACCGCGATCCTGTTCGTCGTGGTGTTCATCGCCGGCGGGATCCGCTATCCGGGATTCTTCGCGGGTCAGGTGATCCTCAACCTGTTCGTGGACAACGCCTATCTGATCGTCCTGGCCGTCGGAATGACCTTCGTCATCCTCACCGGCGGCATCGATCTCTCGGTCGGTGCGGTGGTGGCACTGTCGACGATGATGGTCGCGAGCCTGCTGCAGAGCGGTGTGCCCGCGGTCATCGTCATCCCGGTCATCATCGTCGCGACGACCGTGCTGGGGTTGCTGGTGGGATTGATGGTGCACCACTTCAAGGTGCAGCCGTTCATCGCGACGCTCGCCGCGATGTTCCTCGCCCGCGGCCTCTGCTACGTCATCAGCCAGAGCTCCATCTCGATCTCCGACGAGTCGTTCATCGCGCTCGCCGTGTCGCGCATCCCTCTCGGCGGCGGCATGTCGATCACGTGGAGCGTGGTGATCGCGCTGGTGATCGTGGCGGTCGCGGTGTGGACGCTGCACCGGACGCGTTTCGGTCGCACGGTGTACGCGATCGGCGGCGGCGAGCACAGTGCGCAGCTGATGGGGCTCCCCGTGGCCCGCACCAAGGTGCTCGTGTACGCCGTGAGCGGCCTCTGCTCGGGGCTGGCCGGCATCCTGTTCTCGTTCTACACGCTCTCCGGCTACCCGCTCACGGCGATCGGCACGGAGCTCGACGCGATCGCCGCGGTCGTGATCGGAGGCACGCTCCTCGCCGGCGGATACGGTTTCGTGCTGGGGTCCGTGCTGGGTGTGCTCGTACTGGGGATCATCCAGACGATCATCACGTTCGAGGGCACGCTGTCATCGTGGTGGACGAAGATCTTCATCGGCGCGCTGCTGCTCGCATTCATCGGATTGCAGCGCGTGCTCACCAGGCGCAAGACGTGACGGCACGGAGTGCAGGGCTCCCGACACGATAATGGGGGTACGGAGCGCGTCCGAGGACGCCAGAGGGAGCAGGCGGGGCCGGTGAGTCCGAACGACGATCAGTCGCACAGCGCGACGACGATCTTCGATGTCGCGCGTCTGGCCGGGGTCTCGCACCAGACCGTCTCGCGGGTGCTGAACAATCTTCCCAACGTGCGCGCGAGCACCAGGGAGCGCGTCGAACAGGCGATCCGTCAGCTGCACTACGTGCCCTCGCAGGCGGCGCGGGCGCTGGTCACGCGACGCTCGCGCACGATCGGCCTCGTGGCGACGGGCCTGCCCGATTTCGGTCCGTCCAGCATCGTGCTGAGCTTCAACCAGTCCGCGCGGGCAGCCGGCTACGCAGTGATCTCCACGAACCCGGCCGACATCGAGGGCTCCACACTGCGCTCATCCGCCGAGATGCTGATCAGGCAGAGCGTGGAGGCGATCGTGCTGCTGGCGGCCGAACGCGGAGTCCTCGACGCGTTCGACGGCTGGGAGCTCGGAGTCCCGCTCATCTCCATCGCCTCGGAGGCGCGAGGGCGCGGGGTGCGTGTGAGCTTCGACCAGTACGGCGGCGCGCGTCGCGCCGTGGCGCACCTGCAGGAGCTCGGCCATCAGGACATCGTGCATCTCGCTGGACCGGCCGGGTCGATGGATGCCGAGGAGCGGCTGCGCGGGTGGAAGGACGCGCTGGTCGCCGCCGGTCTGCCCGTCGAAGATCCGCTGCGCGGCGACTGGTCGTCCGAGTCCGGTCATCGCATCGGCCGCGAACTGCTGGCCGTCCGCACTCCCGAAGCGGTCTTCGTCGGCAACGACCAGATGGCGCTCGGCTTCCTGCATGCGCTTCAGGATGCCGGTGTCCGTGTGCCGGAGGACGTCAGCGTCGTCGGTTTCGACGACGTGCCCGATTCCGCCCACTTCACCCCGCCGCTGACGACGGTGCGGCAGGACTTCACCGCGCTCGGCCAGGAGGCGATGGCCGCCGTGCTCGCGCAGCTCACGGACGAGGGCTCGCCGGTGGCGAGCACGATGCAGATCCCGCAGCTCGTCGTCCGGGCGAGTGCTGCCCGTCGCTGACGCGGATGAGGCCGTTCGAGTCGCGCAGAGCGCGGCATCCGCC
>NZ_JBLVOB010000003.1:217266-243232 GCF_053543555.1 Microbacterium xerophyticum
GCATCCGCCGCGGAGGCATGCATCCGCGCGACTCGAACGGGGGATCTCCTCAGCTCAGTTCGATCACCGACCACGACAGCGGAGGCAGTGTCGCGCGGACCGCGCCGTCGACGACCTCAGCGGCGGTCAGCGGCACCATGCGCACGGCATCAGGGCTGGTCTCGAGGTTCGCCGTGTGGCGATCCCCGGCCTCAGGGACGGTCAACGTCTCGGCGTTCGTGACGCGAAGATCGCCCAGCCCGCGCAGATCGATGGTGAGGTCGTTCGACTCCTCCAGTGAACGGTTCGCCACGAAGACGACCAGTCGCCCTGTCTCCTCGTCCCAGGTCGCCGCGGCGTCGACCGCGTCGACGTCTCCGTAGCGCTTCGTGCTGATCTGCGACGACGAGACCGCCAGACGAAGGATCTGCCCGGTGGCGAGGCGCGCCATCCGCTCGAAGGGCCAGAACGTCGACTGCCGCCAGGCTGCCCCGCCCTCCTCGGATCGGATCGGCGCGATGACGTTGACCAGCTGCGCCTGGTTGGCGATACGCACGCGGTCGCCGTGGCGCAGCAGGCTGTTGAGGAAGGTTCCCACGACGACGGCATCCGTCACGGAGTAGGTGTCCTCGATCAGGCGGGGGTGCGTGCGCCACGACTTCGACACCTGATGCGGCTGGTCCTCGGTGTCGAGTCCCGACTGGTACCAGACGTTCCACTCGTCGAACGAGATGTCGACCTGCTTCGTGTGCTTGCCCGCGGCCTTCACGGCGTCGATCGTCGCGACCACGCCCTCGATGAAGGCATCCATCTCGACGGCCTCGGCGAGGAACGACTCGGCGTCGCCGTCGTGCTCCTGGTAGTACGCGTGCATCGAGATGTAGTCGACCTCGTCGTAGGCGTGCGTGAGCACGGTGTGCTCCCACGTGCCGAATGTCGGCATCTGCCTGTTCGACGACCCGACCGCGACGAGCTCGATCGAGTCATCGACGAGCTTCATCGCCTTCGCCGTCTCCTGCGCGAGACGCCCGTACTCCGCGGCCGTCTTGTGCCCGATCTGCCACGGGCCGTCGAGCTCGTTGCCCAGGCACCACAGCTTGATGTCGAACGGATCGGCTGCGCCGTTCTTGCGGCGCAGGTCCGACCAGTACGTGCCGCCGGGGTGGTTGGCGTACTCCACGAGAGCACGCGCCTCCTCGACGCCGCGCGTGCCCAGGTTGATGGCCTCCATGATCTCGACGTCGGCCTCGCGCGCCCAGTCCACGAACTCGTGCAGGCCGAACGCGTTGGTCTCGATCGTGTGCCAGGCGCCGTCGATGCGCGTCGGGCGGTCAGCCGCAGGCCCGACGCCGTCCTCCCACAGGTAGCCGGAGACGAAATTGCCACCGGGATAGCGGATGACCGTCGGGCCCATCTCCTTGACGAGCGAGAGCACGTCCTTGCGGAAGCCGCGCTCGTCGGCCATCGGATGGCCCGGCTCGTAGATGCCGGTGTACACGCAGCGGCCCATGTGCTCGACGAACGAGCCGAAGAGCCTGCGCGGCACGTCGGCGATCGTGTAGTCGCGGTCGATGGTGATACGGGCGTGGGACATTGCTCTCCTTGTTTCTGGCTGGATGCCGGGTGGTGACGGACTACTGACCGCCGAAGCCGCTGGTCGCGACTCCCTTGACGATCTGCTTCTGGAAGATGATGAACACGATGATGAGCGGGAGGGCGGCGAGCACCGCCTGCGCCATGACCTGCGCGTACTGCACGCCGTAGGCGCTGATCACGGTCTGAAGACCCACCGGCAGCGTCATCAGGGTGGTGTCGTTGATGACCAGGAACGGCCACAGGAAGTTGTTCCACGCTCCGATGAACACGAAGATCGCCACCGACGCGAGGATCGGACGCGACAGCGGGAGGACGATCGACCAGAAGATTCGGAACCTGCTCGCGCCGTCGACGCGTGCGGCGTCCTCGAGCTCGATGGGGATCGCGTCGAAGAACCGTTTCAGGATGAACACCATCGCCGGCGCGACCACCTGCGGCAGGATGAGGCCCCAATGCGTGTCGATCATGTTGAAGGTCAGCATCTGGTAGAACAGCGGGATGATCAGCACCTGGGGCGGCACGATGATCGACGCGATCACGACGACGAACAGCCACTTGCGTCCGGTGAAGTCCATCCGCGAGAACGCGTAGGCCGCGAGTGCCGAGATCGCCAGTGTGATGAGCGTGATCGCTGCCGAGGTCCACAGGCTGTTGAACGCCCAGGTGTAGACGTTGCCCTGCGAGAGGATCGCGGTGAAGGCCTCGACAGTGGGACCGGCCGCACCGATCCACGAAGGGTCGCCGGATGCGGCATCCGTCTCGGTCTTGAACGCCGTGGCGATCGCCCAGAGGAACGGCAGCAGCCAGCCGATGGCGAGCAGGGCGAGCACCACGAATGCGGTGACGCGCAGCAGCCCGAACGGCTTCTGACCAGGCAGATGCGGGCGACGGCGGCGACGCGCGCCGGGTGCGGTGATCGCCTGGGTGTGAGAGAGAGTGGCGGTGGACATCACAGCTCCTTCCGGCGACGCGAGACCAGGGCCTGCGCGACGCCGATGATGACGATGAGGGCGAAGAACACGTACGAGATGGCGGCCGAGTACCCGAACCGGTAGTTCACGAAGCCGGCTTCGTAGATGTACTGCACGATCGAGCGGGTGGTGTCGCTCGCGACGCCGCCGAGCATCTGATACGCCTGATCGAACAGCTTCAGCGAGGCGAGGATCTGCAGGATGAGGATGAGCACGGTGGCCGGTCCCAGTTGCGGCAACGTGATCGACCAGAACTGACGCCAGGGTCCCGCACCGTCGAGCGACGCCGCCTCGTACTGCTGCGGCGGGATGTTCTGCATGGCCGCGAGGTAGAGCAGGAAGTTGAATCCGACCGTCCACCACACAGTCGCGATCACGATCGACAGCATGTTCGTGTCCGGATTCTGCAGCCAGGCGAGCGGCTCGAGACCGAGGGCCTTGAGGATGTTGTTCGCCGCGCCGATCTGCGGGTTGAAGATCCACACCCAGATCTGCGAGATCACGGTGGATGCCAGCAGGTAGGGCATGAAGAACGACAGTCGCCAGAGCCACTGGCCGGGCAGGCCCCGGTCGACGAGCGCCGCCATGAGCAGCGCGATCACGACGAGCGGCACTGTGGAGAGCAGCGTGAACCAGACGGTGTTCCACATCGACTGCCACATCACGGGATCCGTCAGGGCCTCGCCGTAGTTGGCGAAGCCGACGAACGACCCACCGGCCCCGGTCAGGGACTGGTCGGTGAAGCTGAGGTAGATGCCGTGCACGATCGGCCACACGAGGAACAGTGCGAATGCGATGAGGAACGGGGCGAGGAACGCCCAGCTGATGAGCTGCTCACGATTGCGGCTGCCCGCGCGGCGGGCAGGGACGGCGGATGCGGCGGAGCCGGTGACGATCGTACGGGTGGCGGCGCCGGATGCGGTGGCAGAGGTCGTCATGGCTTCCACGTCCCTTCGGGGTCGGCCGGATTCGGTTGAGTGAGTATGGTGTTCACGCGCGCCTCGAAGCGGTCTATCGCCGCGGCGGGGTCGTCCCCGCTGAGCAGCACGCCCTGCACAGCGGCGCCGAAGTCCTCCTGCACGCTGGAGCCCGATCCGGTGAACCACGCCGACGGGTCGTAGACGACGTGCTCCGCGGCCTCGGCGTAGTTCGCCTGGGGGATCAGTTCGGCGTACTCCGGGGATTCGGTGACCGGCAGGAATGCCGGGATGTGCCCTGCTTCGGCCCAGCCGAACGAGCCCTTCAGCACATCGGCCACGAACTGGTAGGTCAGCTCGCGCTTGGCCTCGTCGGCGTTCGCCTGGTGGGGGAGGACGAACGAGTGGGAGTCGGCGTACACGGCCGGGGTGCCGTAGAGGGTCGGGATCATCGCGGCATCGAACGGGATGCCCGCGTTCTGCATCGTGCGCAGCTCCCAGACGCCGGTGAAGAGCATGCCGCTCTTGCCGGTGGCGAACTCGGCGATCGCCGATCCGTAGTCGTTCTGGGCCGCGGCGATCTCGCCGTCGAGCAGGGATTGCATGAAGGTGAGCGACTCGACAGCGGCATCCTTGTCGATCACGGCCTTGCCGCCGAGGGGGAGCTCCATGGCGAGACCGTGCTGCGCGTAGAGGCCGTAGAACAGTCGCCACATCTGGGCGCCGTCACCGAGGTACCCGTACGACAGCGCGTGCCCTTCGGCTGAGCCGCTGACAGCGCGGAGCTGGTCGACGAACTCCTCGGGAGAGCTCGTCTCCCGTAGGCGACCGTCGGTGTCGAGCACTCCCGCCGCATCGCAGACATCGGTGTTGAACATCATGACGAACGGATGGGCATCGAGCGCGACGCTGAAGAGCCTGTCGCCGACGAAGCCCTTCTCCCAGATCGGGGCGGGGAAGGTGCTCTTGTCGACACCGAGATCCGCGAGTCGATCGAGATCCCAATCGTCGAGGAGGCCGCCCGGCGCCCATCCGTTGACGCGGGTGGCGTGCATGATCGCGACGTCCGGAGCGCGCCCACCGGCACCCGCCATGGCGAGCTTCGTGTAGTACGGCGTTCCCCAGGCGAGCACGGTCGGGCGGATGCGATATGCGCCCTGCGCGCCGTTGACTCCGTCGAGCAGGGACGACATCGTGACGCCGTCACCGCCGCTCAGAAGATGCCAGAACTGCAGGGTCTGAGTGCTGTCGCCGATCGCGGAACCGGGAGCGCACCCTGCGAGCAGGGCTGCGCCGGCGGCCAGCGAACTGGCGGTGAGGAATTGTCGGCGGGACAGATCGAGCGGGGGTGTCATCGTCACTCCTTCGTGACCGGGGGTTGGCGTCTACATGATTACATCGCAGTAATCAGGATGCAAGGACACGCCGAAGATCGGTGGCGCGGCCCGCTCAGCCGCGGTCGGCCGGCGAAGGCCGTGCGGTGCTCGCGCGTTCGACGACGCGGTGCGCGAGCGTGCGCGATCGCGGCGCGGCCGATCGATCGACCATCCTCGACTCGAGCAGATCGAGAACGGCATCCGCGAACGCGCCGCGATCGAAGGCGACGGTCGTGAGGGAGGGCGAGGTGAACTCCGAGATCTCGACGTCGTCGAAGCCGGTCATCATCACGTCCTCCGGCACGCGGATGCCGTGCTCGTGGAGGGCATGCAGTGCGCCGACGGCCAGTGAGTCCGTGAACGCCACGACGGCGTCGAACGCGACATCGCGGGACAGCAGTTCGCGCGCACCGTCGGCACCGGATGCCATCGACCACGGCAGGCGATTGACCTCCAGACGCGGATCGCGGGGGATCCCGACCTCCCGGAGGGCGTCGTGCACACCTTCCAGGCGGAGCCGACTGGTGGCGGTCGCGAACGATGCGTCATCGTCGCCGCCGATCACCGCGATCCGCTCGGCGCCGCGCGAGAGCAGGTGGCGAGTGGCATCCGCGGCGGCGAGCCGGCTGTCGATGCGCACATGATCGGCCCGATTCTGCTCCACCTCGCCGATCACGACCAGGGGTGGCAACCGGTCCGCATAGCGGATGACGCTGTCCTCGAGGCGGATCGGGTTGAGGATCAGGCCGTCGATCAGATGCGAGCGGGCGCGTGCGAGCAGTTCTCGCTCGCGCTCCGGCGTCGCGGCGGTCTCCTCGATCTGCACGGCGAGCCCCCGGCCGTGGGCGGCATCGACGATCCGATGCAGCAGCTCGGCCGAGTACGCGGTGGCGAGATCGGGAAGGGCGAGGGCGATGGTGCCCGAGCGTCCGCTGCGCAGCCCTCTGGCGTTGAGGTTGGGGACGAAGTCGAGCTTCTGCATCGCGGCCTCGACGCGGGTCCTGGTCTCTTCGCGGACGGGAACCGCGCCTGTCACGACGTTGGACACCGTCTTCTGCGAGACGCCCGCAAGGGCTGCGACGTCCTTCATCGTCGCGGGGGGCGGCGCCGGCGATGTCATGCCGCAAGCTTAGTCGCGACGCTCGCATTCTCCTGGATTACCACGATGTAATCCATTCAGATGGAGTGGAGCGCGAAGCATCCGCCCGCTGCGCACGCCGTACACTCGTCCGCGTGACCGAGTCGAGCAGCTCCCAGGCGCGGGTGCGTGCTGTCGGCGTCCGTGACGTCGCCGCGCTCGCCGGGGTCTCCAGGCAGACCGTCTCGCGGGTGCTCAACGATCATCCCGATGTCGCTGCAGACACGAAAGCGCGCGTCGAACAGGCGATGGTCGAGCTCGGGTACCGACTGAACAACGCAGCCAGGGCACTCGGCACCCGCCGCTCGCGCACGCTCGGGGTGCTGGCCTCCGATGCGCTGCAGTACGGGCCGTCCCGCAGCATCGCGGCGATCGAGAACGCGGCCCGTGCGGCGGGGTACTGGGTGAGCGCAGCATTCGCCGACGCGGGCGACGACGAGTCGGTCGTCTCCGCGCTCGAGCACCTCGTCACGCAGGGTGTGGAAGGCATCGTCGTCGTCGCCCCGCACGCTCGCACCCTCCACGCCCTCGACATCCTGCCCGTCGGTGTGCCGGTGCTCACACTGCACTCCGCCGGTCGTGGGACGCGGGGGCTCTCGGTCGATCAAGCCGCCGGTGCGCGTCTGGCCGTCGCAGCGCTGGCGGATGCCGGGCACCGGCGCATCGCGCACCTCGCCGGCCCCGCCGACTGGCTGGAGGCCGAGTCCAGGGCCGAGGGGTATGCGGCGGAGCTGGCCCATCGTGCGCTCGAGCCGGCCCTCGTGGTGGCGGGGGATTGGACCGCGCGCTCCGGCTACGAGGCCGCGCGTGCCGTGCTGACTTCCGATTCCACTGCGGTGTTCGCGGCCAATGATCAGATGGCGCTCGGCCTCCTCGGCGGGCTGCACGAGAACGGAGCCTCCGTACCGGCCGACGTCAGCGTCGTGGGCTTCGACGACATCCCGGACGCCGCGTACTACTGGCCGAAGCTCACAACGGTGCGACAGGACTTCGAAGAACTCGCCCGTCGTGCTGTCGCCGTGCTGACCGGACGGTCGGATGCCGCGGCATCCGACCTCGCGCCCGTCGCCCCCGTCCTCATCGCGCGCGAGTCCGTCGCACCGCCGCTCGCGTAGCCGAGCCCGGACGCCGCGCGCCCCATCGCCGGAGCTCTGGGGCCAACTGCCCGCATAACTCCGGAGAAGCGTCGCTCGTCGCAGTCTTTAGGGTGCCCGATCCGCGTGATTCCGCGGTTGCGCTCGTGCGGGTGGCGAAAACCTCCGGAGTTGTGCAGGGGTCAGTGCCGTCATCCGAGCGGTCAGCCCACCTTGACGGCTGCCTCTGCCGCTCCCTAGGCTGACTGTGACCGGTCACAGCCCTGATCAACGAGGAACCCGTGAGCAACGACGCACCCGCATTCACCCCCGAGGTCGAAGCCTCCATCGCCGCCATCCGAACCGACGTCGCCGCACTGCATGGCGAGCTCGTCCGAGGCGGACTCGTCGTGTGGACCGGCGGCAACGTCTCCGGCCGGGTTCCCGGCGCCGATCTGTTCGTGATCAAGCCGGCCGGCGTGAGCTACGACGACCTCGCCCCCGAGAACATGATCCTGTGCGACCTCGACGGCGTCGTGGTCCCCGGCAGCGAGGGCAGTGAACGAGCGCCTTCCAGCGACACCGCCGCTCACGCCTACGTGTACCGGCACATGCCCGACGTCGGCGGCGTGGTGCACACGCACTCGACGTTCGCGGTCGCCTGGGCAGCGCGCGGCGAGGAGATCCCCTGCGTCATCACCGCGATGGCCGACGAGTTCGGCGGCCCGATCCCGGTCGGCCCCTTCGCGATCATCGGCGACGATTCGATCGGCCGCGGCGTCGTGGAGACGCTCAGCGGCCACCGCTCGCGCGCGGTGCTGATGCAGAACCACGGGCCCTTCACGATCGGCGTGAACGCCAAGGACGCCGTGAAGGCCGCGGTCATGGTGGAGGACGTCGCCCGCACCGTGCACTACGCCCGCGAGGCGGGCCCGCTGATCCCGATCCCGCAGGACGCGATCGACAGTCTCTATGACCGCTACCAGAACGTGTACGGCCAGAGCGGAGACACCCGGCGATGAGTGCCCGTGACGACATCCTCGAGGGGCGCACCAGCCTCGGCATCGAACTCGGCTCCACGCGTATCAAGGCGTGCCTGATCGGAAGCGATGCCACCGAGGTGCTCGCGACAGGATCGTTCGCGTGGGAGAACCGCCTCGAGGGAGGGCTCTGGACCTACGCACTGGACGAGGTCTGGCAGGGGCTGCAGACGGCATTCGCCGACCTCATCGCCGATGCCGAGACGCAGCACGGCGTACGACCCGAGACCTTCGGCGCCATCGGCATCTCGGCGATGATGCACGGCTATCTCGCCTTCGATGCTGCGGGCGAGCTTCTCGTGCCGTTTCGCACCTGGCGCAACACCAGCACCGGTGTCGCGGCCGCCGAGCTCACCGGGCTGCTCGGCGTGAACATCCCGCTGCGCTGGTCGATCGCGCACCTGCACCAGGCGGTGATCGATGAGGAGCCGCACGTGCCGCAGCTCGACTTCGTCACGACGCTCGCCGGCTACGTGCACAGCGCGCTCACGGGCGAGCGGGTGCTCGGCGTCGGCGACGCGTCCGGCATGTTCCCGATCGACTCCGCGACCTGCGACTACGACGCGGGGATGCTGGACGCCTGCTCGGTCCTCGCCGCCGACCGTCTGCCCGCACCCCTCAGCGAGCTGTTCCCCCGAGTGCTGCCCGCAGGTGCCCCGGCCGGCACTCTGACCGCAGCGGGGGCGGCACTGCTGGATCCGACGGGCGCTCTGCGCCCCGGCATCCCGCTCTGTCCGCCGGAGGGCGATGCGGGAACAGGCATGGTCGCGACCAATTCGGTGGCTCAGCGCACCGGCAACGTGTCGGCCGGCACGAGCATCTTCGCGATGGTCGTGCTCGAGCGACCGCTCACGAGCGTGCACCACGAACTCGACCTCGTGACGACCCCGGCCGGTGACGCCGTCGCCATGGTGCACTGCAACAACGGCGCGAGCGAACTCGCTGCCTGGGCTGGGCTGTTCACGCGCTTCTCGGCAGCCGCAGGGCAGCCCCTCGACGAGGACGCGGTCTTCGACGCGCTGCTGCGTGAGGCGCTCGAGGGCGAAGCGGATGCCGGTGGCCTGCTGGCGTACAACCATCTCGCCGGCGAGCCGATCGCCGGTCTCGATCAGGGCCGGCCGCTGTTCGTGCGCACGCCCGGCAGCGACTTCTCGCTCGCGAACTTCATGCGCGCGCAGGTGTACGGCGTGTTCGGCACGCTGGCGCTGGGCATGCAGGTGCTCGAGGCGGAGGGCGTGGTCATCGACCGCATGTTCGCGCACGGTGGCATGTTCCGCACCGCAGGCGTCGCGCAGCGCTTCCTCGCCGGTGCTCTCGGTGCGCCGGTCGCGGTCGGTGAACTCGCTTCCGAGGGTGGCGCCTGGGGCATCGCCGTGCTGGCGTCGTATCTCGCGCACGCCGATGACGTGAGTCTGGGCGTCTACCTCGACGAGCGGGTGTTCGCCGCGGCGTCCCTCTCCACTGTCGCCCCCGACCCTGCGGATGCCGTCGGGTTCTTCACCTACCTCGCCCGCTATCGCGCCGGGCTCGCCATCGAGTCGGCCGCTGTCGACTCCCTCTGATCTCAAAGGACACGCCATGTCACTGACCACCTCCCTCGACGCCTACGAGGTCTGGTTCCTCACCGGAAGTCAGCACCTGTACGGTCCTGAGACGCTCGCGCAGGTCGCCGAGCAGTCGCGCGGGATCGCCGAGACGCTGGATGCCGCATCCGACGTTCCCGTCCGCATCGTATGGAAGCCGGTGCTGACCGACTCCGCCGCGATCAAGCGCATCGCGCTCGAGGCCAATGCCGACGACCGCGTCATCGGACTCGTCGCGTGGATGCACACCTTCAGCCCCGCCAAGATGTGGATCGCGGGCCTCGATGCCCTGCAGAAGCCGCTGGCGCACCTGCACACGCAGGCGAACGTCGAGCTGCCGTGGGCCGACATCGACTTCGACTTCATGAACCTGAACCAGGCGGCGCACGGCGACCGCGAGTTCGGATACATCCAGACCCGCCTCGGTGTGCCGCGCAAGACCGTCGTCGGCCACGCCAGCGACCCGCGCGTGCAGCGGGAGATCGGCACCTGGCAGCGCGCTGCCGCCGGGCTCGCGGCATCTCGCAGCCTGAAGCTCGCCCGCTTCGGCGACAACATGCGCTTCGTCGCGGTCACCGAGGGCGACAAGACCGAGGCAGAGCTGCGGTTCGGCGTGGAGGTCAACACCTGGGGCGTGAACGACCTGGCGGATGCTGTCGCCGCGGCATCCGCGTCGGCCATCGACGCGCTCGTCGCCGAGTACGAGGAGCTCTACGAGGTCGTGCCTGAGCTGCGCAAGGGTGGCGAGCGGCACCGGTCGCTGCGCGACGGAGCAGCGATCGAGATCGGGCTGCGGTCGTTCCTGGAAGAGGGCGGGTTCGGCGCCTTCACCACGTCGTTCGAAGACCTCGGCGACCTGAAGCAGCTGCCGGGTCTCGCCGTGCAGCGGCTCATGGCCGAGGGGTACGGCTTCGGCGCGGAGGGCGACTGGAAGACGGCAGTGCTCGTGCGCATCGCGAACGTGATGGGTGCAGGACTCCCCGGCGGTGCCAGCCTCATGGAGGACTACACCTACGACATGACTCCCGGCGACGAGCTCATCCTCGGCGCGCACATGCTCGAGGTGTCGCCGTCGCTGACCACCGCGAAGCCCACGCTCGAGATCCACCCGCTCGGCATCGGCGGCAAGGACGACCCGGTGCGCCTGGTCTTCACGGCCGACCCCGGCCCCGCCGTCGTCGTGGCGATGAGCGACATGCGCGACCGCTTCCGCCTCACCGCGAACGTGGTCGAGAACGTCGAGCCGCGCGCCGCTCTCCCGAACCTCCCCGTCGGCCGTGCCGTCTGGAAGCCCGCACCCGACTTCAACACCAGCGCCGCGGGCTGGCTGACCGCGGGCGCCGCGCACCACACGGTCATGTCGACCGCCGTCGGGCTCGAGGCGTTCCGCGACTTCGCCGAGATGGCGGAGGTCGAACTGCTCGTGATCGACGACGACACCACGCTGCCCGAGTTCCAGAAGCAGGTGCGCTGGAACCAGGCCTACTACCGCCTGGCGCAGGGCCTGTGAACCGGCCCGCTATCGTCGAGGACATGAGCGCTTCCCTCCCCGCATCCGGTCGTCAGCTGCGGATCTCCGCCCACGGCTACGAGGCGGTCATCGCCAGTGTCGGCGCGACGCTGCGGATGCTGCAGCACGACGGCCGCGACCTCATCGTGCCGTTCGACGCCGATGAGGTGCGCCCCGCGTACCGTGGAGCGACGCTCGCTCCGTGGCCGAATCGCGTCGTCGACGGGAGCTACTCGTTCGGCGGCCGGGCGCACCAGCTCGCGCTCACCGAGCCCGCCCGCGGACACGCGCTGCATGGGCTGCTGGCGTGGACCGAGTTCGCCGACCGCGTGGTGGAAGACGACCGCGTCGTGCTGGAAGCCGTGATCGAACCTCAGCTCGGGTATCCGTTCCGCGTCGAGGTCGCCGTGGAGTTCCGTCTCGATTCAGACGGTCTGAATCAGACCGCCACCGCCCGCAACCTCGGGACGGATGCGGCGCCCTGGGGCACCGGTCCGCATCCGTATCTGGTCGGTGGCGAAGGACGGGTCGATGACTGGACTCTCCAGCTCCCGGCATCCGAGGTGCTCACCGTCACGGCCGATCGGCTGAGCCCGGTCGCTGTGGAGTCGGTGGATGCGCATCCGGAATGGGACTTCCGCACCCCGCGCGTGATCGGCGACGTGTTCATCGATCACGCCTTCACCGAACTCGACCGCACCGACGGATTCGCCGAGGTGCGCGTCGTGGCGGCGGACGGACGCGGCGTCGCACTGCGCTGGGACGAGAGCTGCCCGTGGGTGCAGGTGCACACCGCCGACCTTCCGACGGATGCGGCGAACAGCCGGATCGGTCTGGCCGTCGAGCCGATGACGTGCCCACCGGACGCCTTCAACTCGACCGTCGACCTGATCGTGCTGGATGCGGGCGCCGAAGCCGCCGCATCCTGGCGCTTCCGCGCGATCTGATCACGCACCTCCCATGGGCATTTCTGCCCACGGGGGGCCCGTCGCGTTGGCAATACGATGGGAGCCGTGACGAATGACACTCCGGAGAACTCCCCGCCCACCCCGACGAACGTGCCGGAGTCGGTGAGCGACACGGCCGCGGGTCAGCACGGCTTCGACGGAATGTTCTCTTCGGATGCGGGCTCGACGGATGCGGGAGCCGTGCCTGCGCCGACGCCCGAACCCGCGCCGACGCCCGCACCGATGCCGGAGCCCGCGCCTGCGCCCGCACCGACGCCCGAACCCGCGCCCGCTGCCGGTGGGCACGAGCTCCCTGGGGCGGGTCATTCCACCGACCCGGAGGCGATCCCCGCGCCCCATGCGGCGCCGGTGTACGACCCGAACGCGCCGGTGTACCCGGGGAATGCTCCGGTGTACGACCCGAACGCTCCGGTGTACCCGGGGAACGCTCCCGTGTACGACCCGAACGCACCACAGGCGTATACCGCCGGCGGATACCCCACCAGCGCTTATCCGGTCGCGCCGGCCGCGCCGCGCAAGCCCATGTCGAAGGGGCTGCTGTTCGGCATCATCGGTGGAGCGGCGGTGCTCGTGCTGCTGGTCGCCGCAGCGATCATCGTGCCTGGTCTGCTGCGCGGGGCCGCCCCGACGGCATCCGAAGCAGTCGAGGAGTACCTGACGGCGTTGTCGGAAGGCGACGCCGAGACGGCGCTCACGTTCGTCGAGACGTACGCGGATGACAGTCTGCTCACCGACGAGGTGCTCGGTGCATCGCTGGAGCTCGCCCCGATCACCGACATCGTCGTGGAGGAGTCAGAGGATGCCAGCGAGTACGAGGCGACGGTCTCGGCGTCCTTCGCGGTCGGAGGCGAGACGATCGAACGCGAATTCACCGCGTACAGCTCGTCCGACGACGGATGGGTGATCAGCGACGGCCTGGTCATGGCGACGCTGTCGAACTTCGACGGTCTCGGGCTGACGGTGAACGGGGTCGAGCCCGCCGACCCGTCGACCTCGCTCTTCCCCGGTGCCTACCAGCTGGCGCTCGGCTACGAGCAGTTCGCGCTCGATTCCGACACCGACACGTTCACGCTGACGACGGACGACGACAGCGAGCTGTTCTGGGACATCTACCCGGTGCTCACCGATGACGGCGCAGCGACGTTCCGGTCGCTCGTGCGTGCGGCCATCGAGGAATGCGTGGCGATGAAGACGCTCACGACGCCCTGCGGCATGGACATCACCGAGATCGACCTCAGCGGCCACACACCGGTCGACGGCTCGGTGACCAGGACGATCACGAGCGACGGCATGGCGACGCTCGACAGCATGGTGCCGGAGGTCGACTACTCCACGCCCACTCTGGTCTCGACGTACGACACCCCCGATGTGGAGATGACGCTCCAGGGCACGAAGGACGGCCAGACCTCGGAGTTCGAGGTCTGGTTCGGCGGCTACATGGACACGCCGTCGGTCGACTTCGCCCAGGAGACCCCGACCGTCACCTGGGACTGACCCCGACTCCGAAGCACAAGTGCGGCATCCAGCGAGATGCCGCACTTGCGCCATTCGAGCAGTTCGTGAGTCAGCCGAGCGCCGTCACCAGCGCCGCAGCGACGGATGCCGATGACTGCGGGTTCTGCCCGGTGATCAGCAGCCCGTCCACGACTGTGTGATCACTCCACGGCGCCGCGACCTCGACGTCAGCGCCGAGCTCGCGCAGCGACGTCTCGAGCAGGAACGGTGCGCGGTCGGCCAGGCCGCCGATGCGCTCCTCCTCATCCGAGAAGCCGGTGATCCGGCGTCCGGCCAGGAGGGGCCTGCCCGTGGAGGTGCGCGCCGGCAGCAGCGCCGCGAGTCCGTGGCACACCGCGGCGAGGGGACGCCCGGCCGCGACGGTGGCGGCGATCAGTCGAGCGGAGTCGGCGTCCACGGCGAGGTCCTGCATCGGTCCGTGGCCGCCGGGGTAGTACACCGCGTCGAACGCGAGGGGATCCACGTCGGCGAGCACGAGAGGCGTCCGGAGCGCGGTGATGCGCGCGATCGCCTCGGCATCCCCTTCGGCGAGGCTGCCTGCGTCGGCGATCGGCGCGACGCCGCCGGGTGTCGCGAAGGCGATGTCGTGGCCGGCTTCGGTGAGCAGGGCGTACGGCGCGAGCAGCTCTTCCGCCCAGAAGCCGGTGGCGTGCGCCGTGCCGTCGGAAAGGGTCCAGGTGCGAGCGCCGGTGACGACGAAGAGGACGGTGGACATGTGGACTCCAAAGGGTCTGACGGCTATGCCGTGGGTTGCGGACACCGATGTCAACGGTCGTTGCAGATGGGTGATTCCGATAGATTCTCGATATGAGCGATCGAAATTCCGATGGATTGCAGAGCCTCGACCGATGGCGGGTGTTTCTTGCGGCCTATCGTTCGAGTTCGGTCTCGGCAGCCGCACGGGTGCTCGGTCTCGCACAGTCGTCCGTCACCGCGCAGCTGCAGTCCCTGGAGCGCAGCGTCGGAGAACCGCTGTTCGTGCGTCGCGCCCGCGGCATCCGCCCGACCGCCAGTGCCGACGAACTCGCCGCCCGTCTCTCCGGTCCGCTCGATGCACTGGCGGAGGCCCTGGGCGCGCAGCCGGCCGTCGATGCTCCACGAGTGCGCCTGGGTGGAGCGGCGGAGTTCCTCGCCCGGGTCGCCCTCCCCGCCCTCGCACCGGCGATCGCCGACGGGCTCCGTCTTGAAGCGACCGACGGTCTCGCCGAGGACCTGCTGGAGCAGCTCAGGGTCGGCAGCCTCGATGTGGTGATCTCGGCGGTGCGGCCGCGCGGCCGTGCACTTCCGACGGCTGCGCTGTGCGATGAGGAGTTCGTCCTCGTCGCATCGCCGTCCCTGGGGATCGAACCCTCCGCGGGCCTGCGTCCCTCGGACATCGATGCCCGGCCGCTGCTCTCCTACGCGCGTGACGTCCCGATCCTGCGGCGCTACTGGCGGCACGTGTTCGGCGTCCGTCTGGAGCGCGAACCTCAGTTGATCGCGCCCGACCTCCGCGCTCTGGCCGCGGCTGCGACCGCCGGGGCGGGAGTGACGGTGCTGCCGACGTATCTGATCGCAGAAGAACTGGGGCAAGGGCGGCTCGTCGTACTGCGCGAGACCGACGACCCGCCGATCAACACCTTGCACCTGGTGCGTCGGCCTGGTCGTCTCGATGAGGGCGTCGCGATCGTCGAGCGCGCGCTGCGCACCGCGGTCGAGGGGGTCTGAAGGTTCAGCGTGCGAGCCAGCCCCGCAGGGCACGGGTGACCCAGGGGAGCACCCAGTAGGTCATGATCGGCGTGAGCACGAGCGTCGTCGCGAGCACCCGCAGCCAGAGCGGCAGTTCGCCCCAACCAGGCACCGGCGTCATCGCGAGGCTGAAGAGCAGGTTGACGGGGAAGAAGCCGAGCCAGATCGTCACCGCCTGCTTCCACCGCGGCGGTGCGGGCGGTGCATCGTCGGCGGCGACGGCATCCGGAACGCTGATCGAACCGGTCGCCGGTTCGTCGAACCAGCCCTCGATCCCTGTGCGTCTGCGCGAATGCTCGCTGCGCACGAATCCCTCGCCCATCGATAGCCACCAGGTGCGCTCGGGGGACTGCTCCCACGCCTCGAGCGTCTCGACACTCGCGAACCGGTAGAGCATGTGCCAGAGCTGCGAATCCTCGCCGGCGCGCACCCACCCGGAGCCCAGGAAACCCGGGTGCTTGTTCGCGAGATTGACGCCGGTCTGCACCCACGCGGTCGCCTCGGAGATGCGTGCGGGGTCCACCTCGCGGCGGATGGAGACGGTGATCGGAACGCTGGACATGGTGGGCCCCTCGGAGATGAAGCGTGCTTGTGGCGGATCCGAGTGTATGCGGGCTTTGTTTCGTGTTTGCTTCGAGCCGCTGGGCGACGTCGCCGAGCGGCACGGCCCGGACGGAGAAGACCCCCGCCGACCCGATTCGGCGGGGGTCTCGGGAGCTCTGCTCACCGTCGCGCGGAAAGTCCTGACTACCCGTTCCGGTCTGAGTTCTTCCGCGCACCTGCAGTTGTACGTGTCGAAGGTGACCGGATGGTGAACGGGCATCGAACGTGCGACGTCGACATCGCCGGCCCTTCCGCAGAGGCTGGAGGAGGAATGCTTGGGCGCCCTAGTAAATATACGGAGACCAGAGTAATCTGTTCATCGTGCCAACGACGGCGCGAAGGGACATCGCATAATGACTCGTACCATCCCCCATTTCGTAGGCGGATCGCTTCTCACGCCCAAGGACGGACGCTTCGGTGACGTCTACGACCCCAGCGAGGGCACCGTGCAGGCGCATGTGCCGCTGGCGTCGGCAGAAGAAGTGCGTCGTGTGATCGACGACGCCGAGGCCGCGCAGCCGGCGTGGGCGGCGACCAACCCGCAGAAGCGGGCACGAGTGCTGCTGCGCTTCCTCGATCTCGTGCAGAAGAACATGACCGAGCTCGCGACGCTGCTCTCCAGTGAGCACGGCAAGACGCTGGATGACGCCAAGGGCGACATCCCGCGCGGTCTCGAAGTGATCGAGTTCGCCGCCGGCGCACCGCACCTGCTCAAGGGCGAGTACTCCACCGAGGCGGGCACTGGCATCGACGTCTACTCGATGCGTCAGCCCCTCGGCGTCGTGGCCGGGATCACCCCGTTCAACTTCCCCGCGATGATCCCGCTGTGGAAGGCCGGCCCGGCCATCGCCGCCGGCAACGCCTTCGTCCTCAAGCCCAGCGAGCGCGACCCGTCGGTGCCGGTGCGCCTCGCAGAGCTGTTCCTCGAGGCGGGACTGCCCGCCGGCATCTTCAACGTCGTCCACGGCGACAAGGAGGCCGTCGACACTCTGCTGACGGATCCGCGCATCCAGGCCGTGGGGTTCGTGGGATCGACGCCGATCGCCGAGTACATCTACTCGACGGCGACCGCCCACGGCAAGCGGGCGCAGTGCTTCGGCGGGGCCAAGAACCACATGATCGTGATGCCGGATGCCGATCTCGATCAGGTCGTTGATGCGCTGATGGGCTCCGGCTACGGTTCGGCGGGGGAGCGCTGCATGGCGATCTCAGTCGCCGTTCCCGTCGGCGAAGAGACGGCCGACGCTCTCGCCGCGAAGCTCGCGGAACGCGTCGGCCGGCTGCGCGTCGGGCCGGCACTAGCCGAGGACGTCGACTACGGTCCGCTCGTGGCGCTCTCCGCTGTGGAGCGCGTGGAGGGCTACATCCAGCAGGGCATCGAAGCCGGCGCGACGCTGCTCGCCGACGGGCGAGGGCTCACCGTGGACGGACACGAGAACGGCTTCTACCTCGGACCCACCCTGTTCGACCACGTCACCACCGACATGTCGATCTACCGCGAGGAGATATTCGGACCCGTGCTCGTGATCGCCCGCGCCGCCGACTACGAAGAGGCGCTCGCCATGGCATCCGATCACGAGTTCGGCAACGGCGTAGCGATCTTCACACGCGACGGCGACGCCGCCCGCGACTTCACCGCTCGAGTGAACGTCGGGATGGTCGGCGTGAACGTGCCGATCCCCGTTCCGATCGCGTACTTCACGTTCGGCGGCTGGAAGCGCAGCGGCTTCGGCGACCTCAACCAGCACGGCGCCGACGCGTTCCGCTTCTACACGAAGACCAAGACGGTGACGAGCCGCTGGCCGGCGCACGGTGTGCGCGACGGGGCGAGCTTCGTCATCCCGACCATGCACTGAGACCGACCCGACGATGACCGACCACATCAACGATCTGCCCACAAGGCGAGAGGATCCCCGATGACGATGATCACCACAACCACCGAAGAGCGCGCGGCCATCCTGCACGCGGTTCGCGAGTTCGCAGAGACCGAGCTGGCGCCGTACGCCGCCGAGTGGGACGAGAACCACGTGTTCCCGCGCGAGGCGCTGCAGCATGCCGGCGAACTCGGTCTCGGCGGCATCTACGCCGACGAGGAGTTCGGCGGAACCGGTCTCGCTCGGGTGGACACCGTCGCGATCTTCGAAGAGCTCGCGAAGGGCGACCCGGCGGTGGCGGCATACATCTCCATCCACAACATGGTGGTGTGGATGCTCGACACCTACGGGTCTGATGCGCAGCGTGCGCAGTGGCTGCCGGAACTCACCGCCATGACGGGATTCGGCGCCTACTGCCTGACCGAGCCCGGTGCCGGCTCGGATGCCGCCGCCATCGCGACGAGCGCGATCCGGGACGGCGAGGAGTACGTGCTGACCGGCGTCAAGCAGTTCATCTCCGGCGCCGGAGAGGCGGCCGTCTACGTCGTGATGGCGCGCACCGGAGAGGCGGGTGCCCGCGGCATCTCCGCGTTCCTGGTCCCCGGTGACGCGGAGGGCCTGTCCTTCGGCGCGCCGGAGAAGAAGATGGGCTGGCATGCCCAGCCGACGCGGCAGGTGATCCTCGATGAGGTGCGGGTACCGGCATCCGCTCTGCTCGGCGCGGAGGGGCAGGGCTTCGCGATCGCGATGTCCGCGCTCAACGGCGGCCGTCTCAACATCGCGGCATGCTCGCTCGGCGGTGCGCGCTGGGCTCTGGACCAGGCGCGGCGCTACGTGCACGAGAGGTTCACGTTTGGCGAGGCGCTCGCCGAGAAGCAGAGCATCGTGTTCGCGATCGCAGACATGGAGACCGAGCTGCACGCGGCGAGGCTCATGGTGCAGGACGGTGCGCGCGCCGTCGATGAGCACGCTGCCGATGCGACAGTGCGATGCGCGATGGCCAAGCGCTTCGCGACGGATGCCGGATTCCGCGTCGCCAATGATGCCCTTCAGCTGCACGGCGGCTACGGGTACCTTCAGGACTACGGGATCGAGAAGGTCGTGCGGGACCTGCGGGTGCATCAGATCCTGGAAGGGACGAACGAGATCATGCGCATGATCGTCGGACGTGACGCGCTCAAGGCGGCGTCATGAAGATCGCATTCCTCGGCCTCGGTCACATGGGGCTGCCGATGGCCCGCAACCTGCAGGCCGCCGGCCATGACATCGCCGGATTCGACGTGATGCCGGCCGCGCGAGAGGCCGCGGTGGCAGCCGGTGTGCCGCTCGCCGAGTCGGGTCCGGATGCCGCGACCGATGCGGATGTCGTCATCACGATGTTCCCGGCCGGCACGCATGTGATCGAGGCGTACGAGGGCGGGCTGCTGGCCGCCGCGCGACCGGGAACGCTGTTCATCGAGTCGTCCACGATCGCGGTGGACGAGGCGCAGGCCGCCCACGCACTGGCGATCGCCGCCGGCCACCGCAACGTCGATGCGCCCGTCTCCGGCGGAGTGGTCGGAGCCGAGAACGCGACGCTCGCGTTCATGGTCGGAGCATCCGATGACGACTTCGCCGCGGCCCGCCCGCTGCTCGAGGCGATGGGCAAGCGCATCGTGCACTGCGGCGGGCCGGGGCTCGGGCAGGCGGCCAAGGTCTGCAACAACATGATCCTCGCCGTCTCGCAGATCGTGGTGGGAGAGGCGTTCGTGCTGGGGGAGCGGCTCGGGCTCTCGCACGATGCCCTGTACGACGTGGCGGCGAACGCATCGGGGCAGTGCTGGGCGCTCACGACCAACTGCCCCGTGCCGGGGCCGGTTCCGACGAGCCCGGCGAACCGCGACTACCAGCCTGGGTTCGCCGGTGCCCTCATGGCGAAGGATCTCGGGCTCGCCCTGCAGGCGATCGAACAGACCTCGACGGATGCGCGGATGGGGCGCCTTGCACAGGAGATCTATGCCGCGTTCGCCGCGGGCTCCGGGGGAGGACGGGACTTCTCCGGCATCATCACCGACATCCGCGACGGGCAGGTGTGATGATCGTCAGTGACGTCGTCCCACCACTGAGGAGCCATCGATGACCGAGTACGAGACGATCCTGGTCGAGCAGCGCGGGCGCGTGGGGTGGATCACCCTGAACCGTCCGCAGGCGCTGAACGCATTGAACTCTCGACTGTCGCAGGAGGTCACTGCCGCCGCCGTGGCGTTCGACGGGGATGAGGGCGTCGGTGCGATCGTCGTCACCGGCTCGGAGAAGGCGTTCGCTGCCGGCGCCGACATCAAGGAGATGGAGTCGATGTCGGCCGCCGACATGCGCGCGACCGATCACTTCGGCGAGTGGAGCGACTTCGCGGCCGTCCGCACTCCGGTGATCGCCGCCGTGAGCGGTTTCGCCCTCGGCGGCGGATGCGAGCTCGCGATGATGTGCGACATCATCCTCGCCTCCGACAATGCGAAGTTCGGTCAGCCGGAGATCAACCTCGGGGTGATCCCCGGCATGGGCGGAACGCAGCGGCTGATCCGCGCGGTCGGCTACTACAAGGCCGCCGAGCTCATCCTCTCCGGACGCATGATGGGTGCAGAGGAAGCAGAGCGTGCGGGTCTCGTGTCACGGGTGGTGCCGGCATCCGATCTGCTCGCCGAGGCGACGACGCTCGCAGAGACGATCGCGTCGAAGGGGCTGCCTTCGCTCTACGCGGCGAAAGCCGCGCTGGATGCCGCGATGGAGACGACGCTCGCCGACGGCCTCGCGCACGAGAAGCAGGCGTTCGCCGCGCTGTTCGACACCGCGGACCAGAAGGAGGGCATGTCGGCCTTCCGGGAGAAGCGGGCGCCGAACTTCACCAACCAGTAGGCGTGCGTACCTGCGGCCATCCGTAGCCTGTGTCACTCGCCGTCACTCACCGAGCGCGTCGATGATCTTTTGCAGGCGGCGGCTGCGGGTCTCCTCGGCCTTCGCCTCGTCGATCTGACGCGCCATCTCCTTGCGCTTGGACGGCGGCAGGTTCTCGAATGCCGCCCTGATGGCGGGGTCGGCATCCAGTGCCAGGGCGAGAGCCGGGGGGATCTCGATGACGCGCTCCGCGGTGTCAGGGCTGATCGTCACCTCGATCTCCTCGTCGATCTCGACGCCGGCTTCGACGCGCGCCGCCTTGCTGAATCCGATGAAATTCTGCCCGCCCATGCGGGACAGGCGAAGGCGGATGCTGCGATCGCCGAAGTCGACCACCACGGGAAACGCCCTGCCCGCGCCCAGGGATGCGACCTGTTCGTCGGTGAGCACGATGGCTGCGGCGGGTCCGTGACCTTCGAGCACGGTCTTCAGATGCAACTCGGTCATGGCGACAGGCTACAACTGCGCGGCTCAGCTTTCGAGGGATGCCTGCAGCACCGCGCCGCGCTCGTCGATGAGGCGGCGCATGTACTCGCGCATGAACAGTCGGTCGACGAGCGCGCCGATCGGGCCGAACGGTGAACGGAAGTCGATCGTGTCGCGCATGAGCGTGCCATCGGGGTGCTCCTCGAAGACGTGCTCGTGGTGGAACTCGGCGAAGGGGCCCTTCGTCTGCCGATCGCGGAACCGGTGCGGCGGTGCGATGTCGAACACGATCGAGGTGAGGTGGAACGGCACGCCGAAGTGGCGCGCACGCCAGGTCACTTCGGAGCCTTCGGTGAACGTCCCGCCCTCGGGACCGCTGACCATCGTCTCGCCGTACCGGGCCATGGACTCCACGTGCAGCGCGGGATCGATCGCGGCGGCGAAGACCTCGGCAGGCGTCGCGCGGATGACGCGCTCGAGGGTGAACCGCGCCATCAGGCGTGCGTCGTCACAGCGGATCCGGCTGCGGACGCGGCTCGGTGAAGTCGCCCGCGTTCTTGCGCAGGCGTGCGACGATCGCGACGAGATCCGCGGCATCGGCCGAGCTCATCCCCGGGCGGCTGAACACCTCGTCGTTGAGCGCAGTGGTGGCGCGTTCGACGAGTGCACGACCGTCGTCGGTGAGGGCCAGCATCGCCGCGCGTCCGTCATGCGGGTGCGGTTCGCGCCGGATCAGGCCGTCGCGCACGAGCCGCTCCGCCGTGCTCGTCACCGTCGTGGCGTGCACCTGAAGGCGGGCGACGACGCTGGAGAGCGGCAGCCTGCCCGCGCGGCTGAAGGCGAGCAATCGCAGGACTTCGAAGCGTGCGAACGAGAGGCCGAACGGCTTCAACGCGGCATCGACGCGCGAGAGCAGCAGCTGCTGCGCCCGCATCACCGAGGTGACCACGGTCATGCCGTCGGCGGCATCCGTCCACCCGTGCGCCAGCCACTGCCGCTTCGCCTCGGCGAGCGGATCGGTGGGAAGGGGACGGGGGAGGGCCACGGTTCCACCGTATCGGCAGAACCGGCGATCAGTCGTGATCTCCGGTGTGAATCTGAGTATCAATGAACATTGAAACTCGATTCCATCGGCCATGCTGACTAGAATCGGTCTTGTCGTGAGGAGCGTTCGATGAAGATCTTCGTCTTGGTCAAAGAGGTGCCGGACACCTACGGCGATCGCAAGCTGAATCTCGAGACCGGCTTGGCTGATCGTGCGGCCGGGGATGTGGTCCTGGATGAGATCACCGAGCGTGCGCTGGAAGTCGCGCTGTCGTACGCCGACAAGAACGACGGCACCGAGGTGGTCGCCCTCGCGATGGCTCCGGAGTCGTCGACCGCGTCGATCCGTCGCGCGCTCGCGATCGGCGCGGCATCCGCGGTGCATGTCGTCGACGAGCAGCTCGCCGGTGCTGACCTCGGACTGACTGCGGAGGCGCTGGCTGCGGCCGTTCGTCGTGGCGAACCCGATCTGGTGATCACGGGCAACCTCTCGACCGACGGCTCGGGCGGCGTGATCCCTGCCATGCTCGCCGAGCATCTCGGGTTCGCGCAGGCGACCGCGCTGAATGCGGTGGAGATCACGGCTGATGGTGTCACGGGTACGCGTGCTGCGGATGATGGCAACCAGTCGGTGACGGTGAAGTTCCCTGCGGTGATCTCGATCACCGAGGCGCTGCCGGATGCGCGATTCCCGAATTTCAAGGGCATCATGGCGGCGAAGAAGAAGCCGCTCGAGGTGCTCTCCCTCGACGACCTCGGCGTCTCGGCCGACCCTGGCGCTGCGCCGCGCACGATCATGACCACGGTCTCCGAGAAGCCCCCGCGCGCGGCGGGCGTGAAGATCACCGATGAGGGCGACGCCGGTGCGAAGCTGGTCGAGTACCTCGTGCAGAACAGGCTGGTGTGATGATGAGCTACCCCGACAACGCGATCCTCGTGCTCGTCGACGTGACCCCTGCGGGCGACGCGGCCAGTTCGACCGCGGCGCTGATCGGTGCGGCATCGACGATCGGGTCTCCGGTCGCTTTGGTGCCCGGCGGATCCCAGAGCGCAGTGGATGCCGCGGCTGCGGCCGGCGCGACCGTCGTGCTGACGGCGGATGCGGATGCCGGATCGCTCACGGTTCCATTGGTCGACGGCCTGCAGGCGGCGTACCGGCAGGTGCGGCCGGATGCGGTGCTCGTGTCGAACTCGATCGCCGGTCGTGATATCGCCGGTCGTCTGGCGGTGCGCGAGAAGCTCGCGCTGTCCGTGGACGCGATCGGGGTCTCACGAGACGACGAGGGCATCGTCGCACACCATTCCGTGTACGGCGGTGCGTACCTCGTGGACTCCGCGCCGACCTTCGGCGCGCCGGTCATCACGGTGCGTCAGGGGGCTGTCGATGCTCGTGCCGAGGCCGTCGCATCCCCGACCGTCGAGGCGCTCGAGGTGACGGCATCCGGTGCCGCCGCGGCGCAGGCGGGGGCGGTCGAGGTCGTCGAGGCGGAGTCGTCCCGGCCCGAGCTGCGTGGCGCGACGAAGGTCGTCTCCGGTGGCCGTGGCCTGGGGTCGAAGGAGCAGTTCGTGCTCGTCGAGCAGCTCGCCGACGCGCTCGGCGCGGCGATCGGCGCCTCGCGTGCCGCGGTCGACGCCGGGTACATCCCCTACGCGCATCAGGTCGGTCAGACCGGTGTGTCGGTGTCGCCGCAGCTGTATGTCGCGGTCGGCATCTCCGGTGCGATCCAGCACCGTGCAGGCATGCAGACGGCGAAGAACATCGTCGCCATCAACAAGGATCCCGAGGCCCCCATCTTCGACGTCGCCGACTTCGGCATCGTCGGTGACCTGTTCAAGATCGTGCCGCAGGTGGTCGAGGCCCTCGAAGCACGGAAGAAGTAACCATGGCGACGCGGATGCTCAGGCGCGGCCTGCCGCGCGTGGCCGGTGGCGAGCCCTGGCCTCCCGCAGGCGACGTCGAGGTCGTCACCGACATCGCTGCGCCCGTCGAGGCACCCCCAGAGGCCGCGTCCTCACCCATCCGCGACACTTCTCAGCAAGCGCTACATCGATCGATGGCGCGGATGCCAGAACCTGATGCGGATGCGGATGCGGATGCGGATGCGGATGCGGATGCGGATGCGACGCAGGATGCGGCGGCATCCGCCTCTGGCTCACACACGGCGTTGCGCCGTGGCCTGCCCCGCACGCCCGGCGGCGAGCCTTGGCCGGCCGTGACCGCCGCGACGACCGCACCACCTGTCCGCGATACGTCTGAGCAGTCGCTGCATCGATCGATGGCGCGCGTGCCGGATTCTGTAGCGGAAGCGTCGACCGAGTCGGTTCCGACCGCTGATGAGGCTCCGGCCACAACCGCAACTGCCACGCCGACCACCGAGGCGACCGGCTCCGGCGACGCCCTCCGCCGCGGACTCCCGCGAACGCCGGGTGGCGAGCCGTGGCCCCCAGCCGGCACGACCGCAGTCGTCGCAGCGACCGCTGAGCCCACCGACGCGATCGAGATCGCCGCGCAGGCGCCGAGCCCTTCGGAAGGCGCTCGAATCGGCGAGGCGGCCGCGGTCGACCAGACGGCAGGGACCGGCGATGCGACGCCGTCGACCGCGCTGGCGACGGTAGACGTCAGCTCGCCGTTGCCGTTCCAGCGCACGGTGTTCCCGGGCAAGAACGCGTTCATCCGCCCGGCGCCGAAGCCGGAGCCCACGCGCATCGGCCCGTTCACGAAGGCGCAGTGGGCAGGGGCCGTCATCGTCGGCGGCATCGGCCTTCTCGGTGCCGCGGCGATGGCCGTGTTCTTCGTGCGGTGGCTGCTGAGCCTGTCGGGCATGCAGGACTTCCTGCAGACCTACCCCGGCGAGTACCACCTGCCCGAGGGCGCTCCGGTCGGTTTCCCCGGGTGGCTCGGGTGGCAGCACTTCTTCAACGTGTTCCTGATGGTGCTGATCATCCGCTCGGGTCTCAGCGTGCGACATGACAAGAGGCCCACGGCCTTCTGGACGGCACGCGGCAACAAGAAGAGCAAGATCAGTCTGACGCTCTGGTTCCACCAGTCGCTCGACATCCTCTGGCTCGTCAACGGCATCGTCTTCGTCGTGCTGCTGTTCGTGACAGGGCAGTGGATGCGGGTGATCCCCACGAGCTGGGAAGTCTTCCCGAACGCGCTCTCCGCCGCGTTGCAGTACGTGTCGCTGGACTGGCCGACCGAGAACGGCTGGGTCAACTACAACTCGCTGCAGCAGCTCGCCTACGGCACCACGATCTTCATCGCCGCCCCTCTCGCCGCCATCACGGGTGTGCGGATGAGCGGCATCTGGCCGAAGAACGCGGACAAGCTCAACAAGGCGTACCCGGTCGAGTGGGCGCGTGCGCTGCACTTCCCGGTGATGCTGTACTTCGTCGTGTTCATCGCGATCCACGTGTTCCTCGTGTTCGCGACCGGCGCGCTGCGCAACCTCAACCACATGTACGCCGCGCAGGGCTCGACGGATCCGAACGCCTACGCCGACAACTGGACCGGGTTCTGGTTCTTCGCGGCATCCCTCGTCGTCATCGCCGCAGCATGGGTCGCCGCCAGGCCCCTCGTGCTCGCCCCCATCGCGAAGCTGTTCGGGAACGTATCAGCGCGCTGATCCCCGTGGTCTGTCCGCATGACTCCGGAGGAATCTGCGCAAACCGCGAGAAACGGGCCCCCCCCCGG
>NZ_JBLVOB010000003.1:243281-272859 GCF_053543555.1 Microbacterium xerophyticum
GGGGGGGGGGGGGCCCGTTTCTCCGGAGCTATGCGGCGAGCTCAGCGCACGAAGCGGACTTCGGTGAGCGTCTCGCCGAGGAACGGCTCGGTGTGCGTGGCGCCGTCGAGCGTGAAGCCGTTGCGTGCGTAGAAGCGATGGGCGCGCGGGTTGTCCTCGGCCACCCAGAGGTACAGCGGCTCGTCCTTCTTGACCGCGGCATCGAAGAGCTTCTGGCCGAGGCCGGTGGAGTGCCACTTGTCGAGCAGGTAGATGAAGTACAGCTCGCGGAATGCCGGCGCGTCCTTGTCGCGGGCGGGCCCTGAGCCGACGAAGCCGACGATCTCGCCGTCGACCAGCGCGGCGCTCATGCTGAAGTCGTCGCCCTGTGCGGCCCAGTGGGTCCACAGCTCCGCCATGCGGCGTGGCGACACGCGCTCCAGCGCAGCCTTGCTGACGAGGTGGTCGTAGGTCTCGTGCCAGCACTGCGCGTGCACGCGTCCCAGAGCTTCCGCATCCACATCGCGGACCGGACGGATGATGACTTCAGGCTGGGCTTCGGCGCTCATGCCCGTGACTCTACGCGCGCCTCGGGCGAAGATGAAATCGAGCGACGCCGCTGTTCGATTCCCACAAAGGAGTTCGACGATCATGCGTCGCTGGCTACTATCGATCCTCGTGAACGTGATCTGGCGGACTCTTCTCGTGATGTGGCGTGCGCGCCGGCGACTGCGGCGCGACGGACGGATCGCGCCCGGCGATGTCGGGCGGATCAGAGTGAGCACCCTCCCCACAGACATAGACGTGCTGCGCCACATGAACAACGGACGGTATCTGTCGCTGTTCGACCTCGGCCGCTGGGATCTGCTCGTGCGCACGGGTATGGCCGACGCGATGAAGAGCAACGGCTGGTACGCCGTCGTCTCGGCCGAGACGGTCACGTTCCGCAAGTCGCTGCAGCTGTGGCAGCGCTTCGACATCGAGTCGCGCCTGCTCGGTCATGATGACAGGGCGATCTATCTCGAGCACCGCGCCGTGGTCGACGGGGAGATCTACGCGCGAGCGATCATCCGCGCACGGATGCTCAAGCGCAGCGGCGGCACGCTGTCGCACCAGGAGCTCTTCGCGGCCGTGGGGCGGCCGGAGGGCCTGCCTGACGTCGAGGCATGGGTGCACGAGTGGGCGACGGCATCCGCTCTTCCCTCGACACGTGCCGAAGCTCCGAGCCATTGGTGATGCGCGACACGCCCTACCGACGCTAACTTGGTCTGGTGATCCCGCTTCTCGCCACCATCGGACGCGTGCTGCTCGCCAGGTGGCCGTCGCTGCTGGCGTGGTATCTCGGCGGATCGCTGCTGCACCACTTCGGCATCGTCGTCGCTGGGTACGTCGGCGGCGTGAACTCGGCGTTGGGATTCCTCATCCTGCCGCTGGCGATCCTCGCTCGGCTGATCGCCTTCGTCGCGATGTTCCTCGTCGTGCGTGACGGCCTGCGGGAACTGCAGATGATCGCTCCGCTGCCGGATGCCGCCGCAGAACGCAGACGTACGTTCATGATCACGCTGCTCACGAGTATTCTGCCGTTCTTCGCGATCTATACGGCGTGGGGCTTTCTCCGCGACGACGTCCAGGCCTACTCGCTTCGCGCGCTGGCCGTGCGCAGCGGACTGATGTGGACGGCGTTGGCTGAGGGCACAGAGCCCGTGCAGGGCGAGGCTGCAACCGCACTCAGTCTGAATGTGCTGACGATCTTCACCATCGTCGCGGCTTTCTCCGCACGGTGGGCTTTCAAGCGTTTCAATCAGAAGCTGCCGAAGTGGACCGCGCTGCTGGCGGTGTACTTCGAAGCCGTCTGGGTGTTCTTCTCGCTCTTCCTGATCAGCGACGGCTTCGATTCGCTCGCGGCATGGGTCGACTCGCGGGTCGCGATCCAATGGGTCACGGATGTGCGCAGTTGGATCGGCGAGCAACTGGTGCCGGTGGCGTGGATCTGGGATGGCGTGGCCGCGACGATCGGCACGCTCACCGGATTGCTCGTGCAGCCGCTCGCCTGGCTGGCCATCGCCGGCGTCATCTACGGTCAGGCGATCGAAGCCGAGCAGCCGGGGCTGCAGAAGCGACTCACCGATACGGCGCAGAAGCGGATGAAGAACCTGCCGGCCACTGTCTCGCGATGGCTTGGTGAGCTCGCGAAGGAGTTCACCTCGCGCTTTCGTCCCATCGTCGACGCGATCGTGCTGATGTGGCGCGCGGGACCGGTGCTGATCGCCTCGTACGTGCTCGTCTACACCGTCGTGCTGGCGCTCGACCCGACGCTGCGGTGGCTGCTCAGCCGTGTGATCGGGCCCCACGATCTCAGCACCTTCTGGCGGGTGTTCTCAGACGCGCTTTTCCTGATCGTTCCGCTCGTGCTCGAGCCCATCCGCATCGCGGTGGTCAGCGGTGCGTACGATCGCACGCTCGGCCGCCTCCGCGGAAGCGCCGCTCAGGGATCGATGGCGAAGCGGATGACGGACGGCACTGCGGGGGTGGGCGCGACCTCGACCCAGAACGGACCCTCTGCATCATCCGGGACGATGAACGGCACGATCAGTTCGTAGGGACCGGCGGGGATATCGTCGCCGGTCACGCAACTGGTCGGCTCCTCTGAAGATGAGAGCAGGCCGAGCTGGAAGCGGGATTCGGGCCAGCGGATGCCGGTGCTCTGCTGCACGAGCGTCGGGGCGAAGCATCCAGGCAGTTCACCGTGCGGATCGACAGGGATCGCCGCGGCGATCACTCGGGCGTCGCTCGGCACAGTGAAACCCGTGGTGTCGGTGATCTCCGATGCGCGGATCGGCCCCCACGTCGTGTCGGCCAGGTCGATGCTGTCATCCTCTGCCACGTCCACGGGAATCGAATTCTGATAGAGGTAGTAACCCTGCCAGCCCTCCCATGCGATCGCACCGAATGTCACGGGCGTGAGTACCGCGATCGCTCCGAGCGCGACGGCGTTCCTGCGCCACCACCCCGTCATCGCGCCCACGCCGTCTCGGGCATGGCGAGCTCATCCGCAGGTTCGCGCTGATCGAGATCGATCGGCACCTCCAGCACCGAGTCCACCCGGCGGTCAGAGGTGAGCGAGAGCTGCAGCACGCCCGTGCCGGCGAGCTCGCTCAGCTCGAACGCCAGTGCACCCGCGTACGGCACGCCGGGGTTGAGTCGCTGGCCGAACAGCGAATCCATCCGCTCGCTCGCTCGGAACTCTCGTCCATCGAGCACGAAGACGGCTCCGTGCAGCGACACCGCACCGGTGATGTCGGCGAGCAAGGGCCCGGTGACACTCGCGGCCTCGAGGTCGACCACCAGCCAGTTCGCCTCGCTCCGCCAGCCGTCCGCGGCTGTGAGGAGCGTTGTCGTGCGCGCGTCGGTCACTGTGGCCACGATGTCGCGCCCGGTGACCGGTTCGCCGATCTTTCCTGTGACGAAGAACGGATCCGCCTCGGCGTCTTCGGCGGGGGCCGATGCCGAGACGATGCCGGCTGCGATCAGCAGCACGATCGTGGCGATCCAGGTCATGATGCGGCTCATTCGGACTCCTCAGCGGTGCCGAGATCTTCGACGGCGAGGTCCATGTGCCCGCCGACGCGTACGTCATCCCATGTGACGCCGTAGAGGACGAACTTGCCGACTCCGCGAGTCGCCGTCGACAGCAGCAGGCGGGCCTGTGCACCGTCGGTGTATGACGGAGCGGGCACGGGCCACGAGGCCACCACCCGCACCGGAATGCCCGGCTGCAGCCATGGCGAACCGGTGTCATCGTCCAGACGCGCGATAGAGGGCTTCACATCTTCCAGCCCCTCGATGCGAAGACCGCCCAGCGTGTCGGCCACGGCCGACGACCGTGCGAACTCGCTGAGATTGCGTACATCCATCACGAGGGAGAGCACACGCTCGCCGGGCTCGGGGAACACACCGGAGCCCCTGAGCTCGTCGACGACGGTGAGGCTCACCGGAGTCATCTCAACCTCCGCCCCCACGAACGTCTGGCCGAGCTCGAGCAATGGGGTCTTCGGCTTCGGCACCTCCGCCAGGCCCCCGAAGGCCGCGGTCGTGGCGAGGAAGATCACTGTCAGGCCCGTGCCGAGCCATTTCACCGGAACGCGGTCGATCGCACGCTGGGCGAGCGTGCGCCGAGCTGACGTCGGCGCCGTCAGCGGATTGGATGTCGCAGCGGTGACCACGGGCGTACCGAGTGGCGCCGAACCGCCCTGTGCACGGGCTATTTCCGGGCCGGCCGAGACGGGGGATGCTTTCGGCTGCGTCGCGGCCTGGGTAGCACCGAGAGCCGCAGCGATGTCTCCCTCAGCCGCGGCTCCGTTCTCCCCCTGGGACGCCGTCACGGCAACAGCATATTGTGCGCGCGAGCGGGGGAGAAGCCGACATCATCCCATAGCGGCCGTCACGCTTCAGATGCACGTGCTCCGCAGTGTCACCGCTGGGGACGGCGTGCACCGTTCTAGGCTGATCACATGTCAGAGTCGTCGCTGCACGGGGCCGATCAACTCGCGGATCAGGCGGTCGAACTCGCGCGTCGCTGGGTCGCCGAGGCGGCGGATGCCGAGGTCGATCCGGCCGCCTCGCGCCTCGCCGATCTGCTGCAGGACAAGAACGGTCTCCCGTTCACCCTCGGCTTCGTCGACGGCGTCATGCGGCCCGAATCGCTGAGTGCCGCTGCTGCCCGGCTGCAACGGATCGCCCCGATGGTTCCCGACTTCCTGCCCTGGTACCTGCGCGGCGCGGTGCGCATCGGCGGCGGTATCGCCCCCGTGATCCCCACACCGACCGTTCCGATCGCCCGGCGCGTGCTGCGCGAGATGGTCGGTCATCTGGTCGTCGACGCGCGTCCGGCGAAGCTGGCGGCCACGATCGAGAAGCTCCGCGAATCCGGTGCGCGACTGAACCTCAACCTGCTGGGCGAGGCCGTGCTGGGCGAGGCGGAGGCGAAGCGCCGGCTCGACGGCATCCACGAGCTGATCCGGCGCGACGATGTCGACTACGTCTCCGTCAAGGTCTCGTCCGTCATCAGCCACATGTCGATGTGGGCGTTCGATGAGATCGTCGAGGCGGTCGCGGCCCGTCTGCTGCCGCTGTATCTGACCGCGGCGTCGAACGGCACCTTCATCAATCTCGACATGGAGGAGTACCGCGATCTCGACCTCACGATCGCGGTGTTCACCCGCATCCTCGAGGACTCCCGCCTTCTGCGACTCGAGGCGGGCATCGTCCTGCAGTCCTACCTGCCCGATGCTCTCGAGGCTCTGCGCGAGCTCACGGCGTGGGCGAAGGCACGCGTCGAGCACGGCGGGGCGAAGATCAAGATCCGGCTCGTCAAGGGTGCGAACCTCGCGATGGAGCGGGTGGATGCCGTGATGCACGGGTGGCCGCTGGCCACCTACGACACGAAGCTCGACACCGACGCGAACCACCTGAGGCTGCTCGATGAGGCCATGCGTCCGGAGAACACGGCCGCCGTGCGGATCGGCGTCGCCGGCCACAATCTGTTCGGCATCGCATACGCCTGGCTGCTCGCCGGTGAACGAGGGGTCAGGGACGACATCGAGTTCGAGATGCTGCTCGGCATGGCGCAGGGCCAGGCGGACGCCGTCTCGCGTGACGTCGGCCCCGTGCTGCTCTACGTGCCAGTGGTGAAGCCGGACGAGTTCGATGTGGCGATCAGTTATCTGGTCAGGCGGCTGGAGGAGAACGCGGCATCCGAGAACTTCCTCTCGGCGGCCTTCCACCTGCACACGGACGAGTCACTGTTCGAACGTGAGCGGCTCCGGTTCGTCCGGGCACTGGAGCGGTCGGGGGACCGCACGATGCGGGAGGTGCCGTTCCGCATTCAGGACCGGCAGGCACCGGTGCACGAATCGCTGCGTCCGTCGACGCCGGCTCAGAACGACGAGGGCGATCTCACGAAGGCCGTTCTCGACATCGCGAGGGGATCGGACGGCTCGGACGGATCCGAGGGCGAGGCGTACGTCGAGACCGCCGTGTACTCGCGCCGCGAGTCGGAGTCCGATTCCGCGGGGGCTCCGGGTTTCACCAACACCGCCGACAGCGACCCGGTCCTTCCGGCGAACAGGGAGTGGGCGCGCGCCATCCGCGCCCGCGGCGAGGCCTCGACGGCCGGCGACTCGACGGCGCTCGACGCGAGGATCGACGACGCGGCACTGCTCGAGCAGAGGATCGCTCGGGTGCGTGCCGCGGCCCCCGCGTGGGGCGCGCGCCCTGCCTCGGAGCGGGCCGAGATACTCCTGCGCGCTGCGGCCGCCCTGGAGTCGCGTCGCGGCGAGCTCATCGAGGTCGCAGCATCCGAGACCGGGAAGGTGTTCGCCGAGGCGGATGTCGAGGTCAGCGAGGCCGTCGACTTCGCCCGCTACTACGGTGCGAAGGCGCGGGAGCTGGACACCATCGCCGGTGCGGCCTTCGAGCCATCGCGTGTGACGGTCGTCACGCCGCCGTGGAACTTCCCCATCGCGATCCCCGCGGGCGGGGTGCTCGCCGCGCTCGCCGCCGGATCCGGTGTGCTCTTCAAGCCCGCCCCGCAGGCCAGGCGATGTGCGGCAGTGGTCGCCGAAGCGCTGTGGCAGGCGGGCATCCCGAGAGACGTGCTCACCCTGATCGACATCGAGGAGGGAGATCTGGGGGAGCAGCTCATCACGCATGAAGCGGTGGATCGCGTCATCCTGACCGGTTCGTGGGACACCGCGGCGCTGTTCCGATCGTGGCGTCCTGATCTGCCCCTGCTCGCCGAGACCAGCGGCAAGAACGCCATCGTCATCGCGCCGTCGGCCGACCTCGATCTGGCCGTCGCCGATCTCGTGAAGAGCGCCTTCAGCCACGCGGGGCAGAAGTGCTCCGCCGCATCGCTCGCGATCCTCGTCGGCCCGGTCGGCCGCTCCAAGCGCTTCGCCCGCCAGCTGGCGGATTCGGTGCGCTCGCTCAACATCGGATGGCCCATCGACCCGCTCGCAGAGGTGGGGCCGGTCATCGAGGAGCCGCGGGGCAAGCTCGCATGGGCTCTGTCCGAGCTCGAGAGCGATGAGAAGTGGCTGATCAAGCCGTCGCTGGTGGGCGGCGATGACACCGGGCGGCTGTGGCGGCCTGGCGTCCGTGTCGGCGTGGAGGCGGGCTCGCGCACGCACCGGGAGGAGTTCTTCGGTCCGATGCTCGGCATCATGCATGCGCCAACGCTGTCCGCCGCGATCGATCTGCAGAACGACGTCGCGTACGGGCTGACCGCCGGACTGCACACGCAGGACCCGGATGACCTCGCGCTCTGGCTCGACCGCGTGCAGGCGGGCAATCTCTACGTGAACCGTGGCATCACCGGTGCGATCGTGCAGCGGCAGCCGTTCGGCGGCTGGAAGCGATCCTCGATCGGGCCCGGTGCGAAGGCGGGCGGACCCAACTATCTGATCGGCCTGGGGTCGTGGCGTTCCCTGCCGCGGGGCAGGGCATCGAGCACTCTGCATCTGCGGGGCCTCGACAGCCGCATCTCGGGGCTCATCGAGTCCGCGCAGTCGTCCCTGGAGTTCGAGGCCTTCGAATGGCTGCGTCAGTCGGCGTTGTCGGATGCGGTCGCCTGGGACCGCGAGTTCGGCCAGGTGCGCGATGTGTCGCAGCTCGGCATCGAACGGAACCTCTTCCGCTATCGGCCGACGCCCGTCGTGGTGCGGGCGACGGCGGATGCGCCGTTGCAGGACGTGCTGCGGGTCGTGCTCGCCGGCATCCGCTCCGGCGCCGGTTTCTTCGTGTCGATCGCCGACGGGCTCCCGGCGGCAGTGCGCGCGGCGCTCGGCGACCTGGGCGCCCTCATCGCCGTGGAGAGCGATGCCGAGTGGATCGAGCGGATGCTGCGACGAGAGGAGGGGTCGGCCGACGAGGTCCTCGCCGCCGACCGACCCGACCGCGCCTCCGGCTCCCGCGTGCGACTCGTGGGCGGGCGCAGCGCTGTCGCCGCCCTGCGCCGCTCGCTCGCGGAGGCGCTCGCCGGCGATCCCGACGTCGCCGTCTACGACGACGAGGTCACCTCCGCCGGACGACTGGAGCTGCTCCCGTTCCTGCACGAGCAGGCGATCAGCATCACCGCGCACCGTTTCGGCAATCCGGACGACTGGAGCGCCGACGTCATCTGACCGACCATGATGTAAAGGATTCTTGACACGGCCGACATTGGGGCGGTACATTGACTGTGTCAAGAATCTTTTACACCGGAGGCGCGTCATGGTCTACACGGAACGCAACACCTGGTCGACGCTGATCGCTACGGCCATCATCATCCCCGGCTACATCGTCGTCATCCTCCAACAGGCGGCCGGCGGCCCTCTCACATCGGTGGACTGGTTCCCGATCATGCTGTGGGCGATCGGGATCAGCATCGCCGCCACGATCGTGGTCAGCATCCTCTGGGGGATCTTCGCCGGGCTCCGAGACCCGAAGGGCGCGACCACCACCGACGTCCGCGACCGTGACATCGACCAGATGGGCGGTCGCGTCGAGCACGCGTTCCTGGTGATCGCAGGTCTCGGTGTCATCGTGCTCTGCGCAGTGGGGGCTGACGTGTTCTGGATCGCGAACACCATGTTCCTCGGATTCGCGATCTCCACTTTCATCGGCAGTGTCGCGCGGATCGTCGCCTACCGCCGGGGGCTCATCTGATGGTCAAGCCCACACTCGTCACCAACAGCATCCGCTCCATGCGGGAGGAGGCCGGGATCACCCAGGCCGATCTCGCCGGCCGCATCGGCGTCACGCGGCAGACGCTCATCGCCATCGAGCAGGGCAGATACTCGCCCACGCTCGAGCTCGCCTTCCAGATCGCCCGCGCATTCGAGGTCGGCATCGACGACCTCTTCCAGTATCCGGAGGGTTGAGATGACCACGACAGCGATCCCGACGACGATGACCGCCTGGGTCGGCGCCGACTACGGACCGGCGGCGCGCACAGCGCAGCAGCGGGTCGACGTGCCGCGTCCTGGCGCGGGCGAGGTGCTGCTGAGGGCGCGGGCGACCGCTCTCGCGGCCGGCGACGTGCGCCTGCTGCTCGGGGACCCTCTGCTCGCGCGGCTCGCCTTCGGGTTGCGGCGTCCGAAGCAGCCGATCAGGGGCATAGACGTCGCCGGCACGATCGTCGAGGTCGGCGAAGGCGTCGCACGGGAGCGCATCGGCGAGGAGGTCGTCGCGGAGCTGAACGCCGGCGGAGGGCTCGCGGCATACGTGGTCGCCCCCGTCGCGCGGCTCACGGCTCGTCCTGATGACGTCGATCCCGGTGTCGCGGCGACGCTGTCCGTCTCGGCCGGGACCGCGCAGCAGGCGCTCGATCTCGCCAAGGTCGGTGCGGGCGATCGTGTGCTGGTGCTCGGTGGTTCTGGCGGGGTGGGCACCTTCGTCGTGCAGCTCGCCGTGGATCGCGGCGCCGAGGTCGACGCCACGTGCAGTGAACGCAACCGCGCCCTCCTGGAGCGGCTCGGCGCGACGCGCGCCTTCGACGATCGCACCGCGTCTGCGCCGGCGCCCTCCGCGGGCGGATACGACGCGATCATCGACATCGTCGGCGAGCGGCCGCTGCGCGCACTGCGCGAGCTGCTCGCGCCGGACGGCACGCTCGTGATGGTCGGTGGGGGAGCAGGCAGCGTGCTCGGTCCTCTGCCGCGGATGCTGCATGCAGCGTTCCTCTCGATCGGCTCCGGTCGACGCATGCGCCCGCTGATGGCCGTGCCGAAGCAGGAGATGACGGCTGCGCTCATCGACCTCGCCCGCGCGGGCAGGGTCACCCCTGTGATCGAGCGCACGTACCCTTTCTCGCAGGCATCCGATGCGCTCGCCCACGTCGAGGCCGGTCACGCGGTCGGCAAGGTCGTCGTCAGCGTCGAAGGATGAGCCGCGATCGTGCGACACCGGCGCGCGGCTGGCGCGTCCACAGATTCGGATGCCAGAATGAACTCCGGCGTGCCTGCGTCGCATCTTCCCCGCTAGTCTCTGCAATGAGCGACGGGTCGAACTTCCGCCGGGCCCCTGGACAGCGTCCGCCGCATCTCTTCGAGGAGCAAGATGTCGACGCCAGAAACCGTCACCGCCCCCACGACCGCCCGCACCGCGCAGCACCGCCGGTACCTGATGTGCCGCCCGGAGCATTTCACGGTCAGCTACAAGATCAACCCGTGGATGGAACCGGCCAAGCCCACCGACACCGCGAAGGCCGTGGCGCAGTGGCAGAAGCTGCACGACCTCTACCTCGAGCTCGGTCATGAGGTCGAGCTGATCGATCCGCTCGAGGGCTTCCCCGACATGGTCTACACGGCCAACGGCGGTTTCGTGATCGACGGGCGCGCCTACGTGCCGAAGTTCCGTTTCGTCGAGCGCGCCGGTGAGGCGCCCGCATTCGCGGACTGGTTCCGCGCGAACGGCTTCGACACCGTCGAGCCGGAAGAGGTCAACGAGGGCGAGGGCGACTTCCTGCTCGTCGGCGACACGATCCTCGCCGGCACCGGCTTCCGATCCACCGGCGACAGCCACCGCGAGGTGGGTGAGGTCTTCGGACGCGAGGTCGTCTCGCTGAACCTCATCGACCCGCGCTTCTACCACCTCGACACCGCCATCTCGGTGCTCGACCCGGTCGAGGGTGCGGCGAACGGCGGCCCAGAGCGCGCGAACATCGCGTACCTCCCCGGCGCTTTCGACGACGCCAGCCGCGCGATCCTCGAGCAGCGCTTCCCCGATGCCATCCTCGTCGCCGATGCGGACGGCGCCGTGTTCGGGCTGAACTCGGCGAGTGACGGGTACAACGTCATCATCTCGCCCCGCGCCACCGGCTTCGAGAAGCAGCTGCGCGAACGCGGCTACAACCCGATCACCGTCGATCTGTCCGAGCTGCTGCTCGGCGGCGGCGGCATCAAGTGCTGCACGCTCGAGCTGCGGGCATCTGGCGACGAGGAGAAGACCGCATGACCCTCTCGACGGCTCCGGCGGAGACGCACGTCGCGCAGAACTACAGCCCGCTGCCTGTCACCGTCGCGTCCGCCGAGGGCGCCTGGGTCACCGATATAGAGGGCAAGCGCTACCTCGATCTGCTCGCGGCGTACTCGGCCGTGAACTTCGGTCATCGGCATCCCGAGCTCGTCGCCACGGCCAAAGCGCAGCTCGACCGGGTGACGCTCGTGAGCCGCGCGTTCATGAGCGACCGGCTCGAGCCCTTCGCCGATGCGCTCGCCCGCCTGTGCGGCAAGGAGATCGTGCTGCCGATGAACACCGGTGCCGAGGCCGTCGAGACCGGCATCAAGGTCGCTCGCGCATGGGGCTACCGCGTCAAGGGCATCGCACCCGGCAAGGCGCGCATCGTCGTCGCCGCAGGCAACTTCCACGGCCGCACCACGACGATCGTCAGCTTCAGCGACGACGAAACAGCACGCGACGACTTCGGCCCGTACACGCCGGGGTTCGACGCGGTGCCTTTCGACGATGCGGATGCCGTCGCCGCCGCGATCACGGATGACACCGCGGCCGTGCTGGTCGAGCCGATCCAGGGCGAGGCCGGCGTGATCATCCCGCCTGAGGGCTATCTCGCACGCATCCGTGAGATCTGCACCGAGAAGAACGTGCTCTTCATCGCGGATGAGATCCAGGCCGGGCTCGGCCGCGTGGGCGAGACGTTCGCGTGCGATCGCGAAGGCGTCGTCCCCGATCTCTACCTGCTGGGCAAGGCGCTCGGCGGCGGCATCCTTCCTGTGTCGGCCGTGGTCGGCGATCGCGACGTGCTCGGCGTGATCCGCTCCGGCGAGCACGGTTCGACCTTCGGCGGCAACCCGCGCGCGGCCGCGGTCGGGTTGCGGGTCGTCGAGATGCTGGAGACGGGCGAGTTCCAGGAACGCGCACGCACGCTCGGCGCGCACCTCGAAGAGGGGCTGCTGAAGCTCGTCGGCCACGGGGTCACCGCGGTACGGGTCGCTGGGCTGTGGGCCGGGGCCGACATCGATCCGGCCCACGGCACCGGCCGCGAGATCAGCGAGAAGCTCATGCAACGGGGTGTGCTCGTCAAGGACACGCACGGCCAGACCATCCGCATCGCTCCGCCGCTCGTGATCCGCAGCACCGAGATCGACTGGGCGCTCGAGCAGTTGAGACTGGTGCTCGAGGGCTCCGCTCAGTCGTGAAGGGCCGTGGCCTCGACGCCGCGGTGGAGGGTCTCCGGAAGGAATCGGATCCCGACGATGCCGATCACACTGAGCACGACGAGGTAGACGGCCACGAGCCACGGTGACCCGCCGGTGGGGGCCACCAGCGCCGTCGCGACGAGCGGCGCGGTGCCGCCGACCAGAGCGGCCGGGATCTCGCGCGAGATCGCGATCCCGCTCCAGCGCATCCGGGTGGGGAACAGCTCGGCCAGCATCGCGGCGCTGACGCCGATCGTCCCGCCCTGGATCACGGCGAGGCCGAGGATCAGCGACAGTCCGACGAGCCACGAGTTCTCGGTGTTGAACAGCCAGAACATCGGGAATGCGAAGACCACTCCGAAGATCGCGGCGGCCATCAGCACCGGCTTGCGGCCGATGCGGTCGGCGAGCCGGCCGCACAGCAGCGTGACGGGGATCGTGAGCAGTTCTGCGACGACGAGACCGATCAGTGCGTGCGTCGGGTCGACCGACAGCGTGCCCGTCGTGTAGTTGAGCGAGTACGTCTGCACGACGTAGACCCACGGCAGCGCGAAGACGAACAGCGCCATGCCGGGGATCAGGATCCGCCAGTGCGTGCGGACGGCCTGGACGAGCGGCGCCGAGGTCACCTCGCCCTTGCGCTCGGCCGCCTCGAAGGCCGCCGTCTCCTTGACCCGCAGACGGAAGTACAGCGCGAATGCGACGATGGCGATGCTCGCGACGAAGGGGATGCGCCAGCCCCACGCCAGGAACAGCTCGCTGGGCATCATGCTTACGAGGGCGAAGCAGCAGGTGGCGAGCGCCATGCCGACGTACACGGCCGAGCCGGGGAATCCGGCGACGAACGCGCGGTTCTTCGTGGGCGACGATTCGCTGGCCATGGTCATGGCGCCGGCGAACTCCGCACCGGCTCCCGCCCCCTGGAACAGTCGCAGCACGATCAGCATGATGGGCGCCCAGATGCCGATCGTCTCACCGGTCGGCAGCAGCCCGATGAGGGTCGTTGCCAGGCCCATCATCAGCAGCGTCGTGAGCAGAGTGGCCTTGCGGCCGATGCGGTCGCCGAAGTGCGCGAAGATCAGGCCGCCGATCGGACGGGCGCCGAAGCCGACCGCGAACGTCGCGAACGCGCCGAGGGTGCCCGCGAGGCTGCCGGCACCGGGGAAGAACAGCGGTGCGAACACCAGGGCCGACGCCAGGCCGTACAGGGTGAAGTCGTACCACTCGATGATCGTTCCCACAGAGCTGCCGATGATGGCGCGGCGGCGCTGGTCCTTGGAATCGAGTCCGGATCGGTCGATCTCGGTGGCGGCGACGTCAGTCATGTCACTCCTTCGTGGGCGGTCCTCCCCACGGTAGAAGTCGGCGCGACGAACCGACGATGTGCGTTTCGCACACGATCATCACGACTGCATGCGCAGACAGCACATCGGCATCGGAGCGCTCAGCGCACCGGAGGCTCCTGATCCTCTCCGTGCGACGGCACGTCCTGATCGTCGTAGCCGGAGAGCTCGTCGGCAGACACGAGATCGTCGACGTCGAGCGTCGCAGGACCGGCATCCGCTCGGCCCTCCGTGCTGAGCAGCTCGACGGGGATGCGGATCGGCGTGGGCGGCGCGACGGGCAGACCGAGGCGGCGCTGGAGGTTGCGCAGCCAGCGGGGCGGCGCGCCGAGGAGCCCCGTCTCGTCGCGCGACTCGACCTCGAGGCCGTAGTAGTCGCCGATCTTGTCGATGAGCTGCGCGCGTTCGGCTCTCGCGTACGCGCGTCGCTCGCGAGTGAACGCCACCACGGTCGACCAGCAGATCAGCAGCATGACGACGCTGAACGGAAGGGCGATCGTGATCGCGGCCGTCTGCAGAGCCGTCAGGCCGCCGGCGAGCAGCAGCGCGATCGCGAGTGCGGCTGTCACCAGCACGAAGAAGGTACGGATCCAGCGCTTCGGGTTCTGCTGCCCGCCCGTGGCGATCATGCCCATCACGAGCGCTCCGGAATCAGCCGACGTGACGAAGAAGATGCCGATGAGCAGGATGACGCCGATCGTGATGATCTGCTCCCCCGGGACGTGCTCGAGCATCTGGAACAGTGCGCCCTGCAGATCGACCTCGCCCTCCGCGTTCAGCAGCGCGCCGGGGTTCTGAAGCTCGATCGCGAGCGCGGAGCCGCCGAGCACCGAGAACCAGAGGATGCCGAGCAGCGTCGGAACGAGGATGACGCCGGCGACGAACTCGCGCACCGTGCGCCCCTTGGACACCCGGGCGATGAAGATCCCCACGAACGGCGCCCACGAGATCCACCAGCCCCAGTAGAACGAGGTCCACTGCGCCTGCCACTCCTCACCGGCGGTGCCCTGGAAGGCGCTCACGTTGAACGAGAGTCCGACGAAGTTCTGGACGTAGTAGCCGATCGACTGCACGAAGTCGCGCAGCAGGAACTCGCTGGGTCCCATGACGAGGAGGTAGAGCACGAGGATGCCGGCCAGCACGAGGTTCGCGGTCGATAGCCACTTCATGCCCTTGGTGACACCCGAGAGCACCGAGGCGAGCACGAACACCGAGATGACCAGGATGATGATGACCTGGGTGGTCGCATCAGGCTTGACCATGCCCGCCGAATCGAGTCCGGCGCTGATCTGCAGCACCCCGAGGCCGAGGGATGTCGCGACGCCGAAGAGCGTTCCCACGAGTGCGATGATGTCGATCGCGTGACCCCAGCCGCCCTCGACGCGCTTGCCGAGCAGCGGCTCCAGCGTCCATCGGATGGAGATCGGACGCTTGCGGCGGTGGATGGCGTATGCGAGGGCGAGACCGATGACGACGTAGATCGACCACGCGTGCACGCCCCAGTGCAGATACGTCTGCCCGAGCGCTGCCTGCGCCAGTTGCTCCGGAGTGCCGGTCACGCCAGGACGGGGAGTGACGAAGTGGGTCAGCGGCTCTGACACGCCATAGAACACCAGCCCGATGCCCATGCCGGCAGCGAACAGGAGCGAGAACCAGCTCATCAACGAGAACTCCGGCTCGTCGTCGTCCTTGCCGAGCTTGATGTCTCCGAACCGGCTGAACCCGAGGTACAGGCTGAACGCCACGAAGACCACGGCGATGAGCACGTAGTACCAGTTGAACGCGTTGACGATCGTGGTCTGGATCGTCTTGAACATGCTCTCGGCGATGCCGGGGGCGATGAGCGTGAAAGCCACGAACACGATGACGATCACGGCCGCCGGCCAGAACACCCAGCGCTGCACCGGCGGGAGCGAGCGTTTCGGCGCCGGATCGAGGGCGGTGTCGGCGGTGGGTGAAGGGCCCTGATTCTCGCTGTTCTCCGGTGCGCTCATCCCTCCACGCTAGCCAGATACGCGGGCGAGCGGGAGTGTCAGTCCGCGCGCACCGTGCGGATCGGCGTGGTGGCGGCGGCGACCTCGTCGCTGAACTCGACCGGGTCGGCGCGCACCACGGAGATCGGACGGGTCTCGTCGAGCGTCAACCGGAAACGCGTGTTCTCGCGTCGATGCAGGCGACCCGAGGCCAGCATCCACGTCACTCCGGCCGCCATGGCGACGAGGCCGGCGATGCCGCCGAACATGATCGACGCGCGGGGGCCGGCGGCATCCGTGATCCAGCCGGCGATCGGCGCACCGATCGGCGTCGACCCCATGACGACTGCCATGTACAGAGCCAGCACGCGCCCGCGCAGCGCCGGATCGGTCGTCGTCTGCACGTACCCGTTCGCGGTGGTGAGCATCGTCACCGTGGAGAATCCGACGAAGATCAGGACCGTGGCGTAGCTCCAGTAGCTCGGCATCCAGGACGAGATCATCGATGCCAGACCGAACCCGCCGGCCGCGAGCACGAGCACGCGGATGCGCGCCCTGTCGCGGCGCGCGGCGAGCAGTGCGCCCACGAGCGATCCGATCGCCAGCACCGAGCTGAGGACGCCGTATCCATCGGCCTCGCGGCCGAATTCGAGGGCCATGGTCGAGGCGTAGATCGGGAAGTTCATCCCGAACGCGCCGATCAGGAACACCATGACGAAGGTCACCTTGAGATCGCTCCGACCCCACACGTACCGGAAGCCCTCGGCGAGACGCGTGCGTCCGGTGTTCTTGATGCGGGGGAGCAGCTCGCGCGAGCGGATCAGGGCGAGCGCGATGAGCATCGCGAGGAAGGTGGCGGCGTTGATCACGAAGACCCAGCCGGTGCCGACGGCGACGATGAGCAGCCCTCCGACTGCGGGGCCGATGAGCCGTGCCATGTTGAACGACGCCGAGTTCAGCGCGACGGCATTGGATGCGTCACCGATCGAGACCATGTCGGAGACGAAGGCCTGGCGGGCCGGTGCGTCGAACGCGTTCGTGATCCCGAAGGCCAGCGCGAAGCAGAACATCAGCGGCAGCGTCATGACGCCGGTCAGCAGCAGCGCCGCGACGCCGAGTGCGAGCGCCATGAGCACGGTCTGCGTGAGCAGCAGGATCTTCCGTCTGTCGAACCGGTCGGCGACCCAGCCGGTCAGACTGACCAGGACGAGGGGAGGCCCGAACTGCAGGGCCATGGTGAAGCCCATCGCCGTGGCGTCGTTGTCGGTCAGTTCGGTGAGCACGACCCAGTCCTGGGCGGTGGCCTGCATCCAGCCGCCGACGTTCGACACGAGAGCGCCGAGGAACCAGATCCGGTAGTTGAAGGAGCTGAACGAACGGAACATCGCGGTCATCGCTCGGCCACCTTCCGCATCAGGGACGCCGCTTCTCGGAGCGTGCGCAGCTCGTCGTCGGTGAAGTCGAACTCGGCGAGCGCGTCGGCGAGCGCGGCATCGCGCTTCTGCACGGTCGCCGCGACGACGGCGATGCCGGCGTCGGTGATCTCGATGTAGACCCGGCGTCGATCGCTGTCGCTCGGAACCCGGATGACGTGGCCGCTCTCGGCGAGGCCGTCCACGATGTTCGACATGGTCGGGGCGCTCACCCGCTCGCGCTGCGCGAGCTCTCCCACCGGCAGTCGTCCGTTGCCTCGGAGGCAGGCGAGCACGGCGAACTGCGCATCGCTGATGCTGTCGACGGCGCGCTCGCGGCGGAGGCGCCGGGCGAGGCGGAAGGTGGCGAGGCGGAGATCGGTGGCGGTGGCGTGGAGAAGATCGTCAGGTTCGGTCATTACTTAGGTAGTCTAACTAAATTTCCTGAGAATGGGGAGGGCAGAATGGATGCTGTGAACATCGCACTCGAGCTCGCCGTCCAGGATCCCGCCGGAGTGCGCATCGCGCGCGAGGTCGGTGCGGCCAGGGTCGAGCTGACCCAGGCGCTCGCACTCGGCGGCCTGACGCCTTCGCCGGCGACGCTGGAACTCGCGCGTGAAGCCGCGGGGGAGAGCGGTCCGGAGATCCACGTGCTCATCCGCCCGCGTGCCGGCGGGTTCCACTACGACGCCGACGAGATCGCCGTGTCTGTGCGCGACGTGGCATGGGCCGTCGCGAACGGCGCCGACGGCGTGGTCGTCGGCGCGCTCGACTCTTCCGGCTCCCTCGACCTCGATGCGATGGCGCGCCTGCGGGACGCCGCGGGCGGAGCCTCCGTCACATTGCACCGCGCGATCGATGTGACCGCCGACCCGCTGTCGACCCTGGAGCGGGCGATCGAGCTCGGGCTGCGTCGCGTGCTCACTTCCGGCGGAGCCTCGACGGCGATCGACGGAGTGGACACGCTGCGTGCGTTCGTCACCGCAGCCGGCGGTCGCATCGAGATCATGGCGGGAAGCGGCGTGGGGGCGGCCGGGGCCGTGGCGCTCGCCGCCACCGGGGTCGATGCGCTGCACTTCTCCGCCAAACGCGCCATCGCCCCCGAGGGGGCGGGCGTGCGGATGGGGTCCGCCTCGGACGGGGTTGGCGGTCACGAGATCACCGATCGCGTCGCCGCCTTCGCCGTGCGCGAGGCGCTCGGCATCTGACGCAGGCGACGGCCGTCTGCGATTGTGACGGCCGACGCGACACCCGCTGACGCCGAGGTGGCACGATCCGTAGACTCGACGCATGCCCCAGACTTCGGAGTTCACCGACGCGCACGGCGTCGCGATCGTCTACGACGTCCACCAGGCGGTGGGGGCGGCTCGTGGTGTCGTGCAGCTCCTGCACGGCGTCGGCGAGCACGCGGGTCGCTACGGAGCCCTCATCGACGCGCTCACCGGCCACGGCTTCATCGTGTACGCCGATGATCACCGCGGACACGGGCGCACCGGCATCCGCCAGCACGACGGAAAGCCGGGGCGACTCGGAAAGCTCGGCAAGGGCGGGCTCCGCGCCGCGAAGGAGGCGATCTGGCAGCTCACCGGCATCATCCGCGCCGCGCATCCCGCCCTTCCGCTCGTGCTGCTCGGGCACTCCTGGGGGTCCTTCCTGGCGCAGATGCTCGTCAACGAGCATCCGGAGGCGTGGGATGCCGTCGTCCTCTCCGGCTCGGCTCTGCGCACCCCTCGCGACCTGAATGCGGCACCGTTGAACGCGCGGTGGGAACTGGCCGACGCGACAGGCTACGAATGGCTCAGCCGTGATCCTGCCGTGTGGAAGGCGTTCGATGACGACCCGCTCACGACGAACGTGCCGCTGCTGAAGCTGTTCGGCCCGATCGAGGCGCTCAAGCTCTACGGACGTCCCGCGAAGAGTCTCGGCCACGACATCCCGATGCTGCTGCTGGTCGGCCGCGACGATCCGGTCGGCGGCCCGCACAGCGTGCACAAGCTCGCCGACGAGTACCGCAGCCGATCCGGCCTCACCGACGTGACGACACTGGTGTACCCGGATGCGCGGCATGAGATATTCAACGAACTGCAGCAGGAGGAGGTGCGCGCCGACCTGCTCGCCTGGCTCGACAAGCACATCCCCGCGCCTGCCGACGGCGCTGCGGCTTAAGCTGTATTCGTGCATGGTGAGTACAAGGTCCCCGGTGGAAAGCTCGTCGTCGTCGATCTCGAGGTCGAAGAGGGGCGACTGACCGACTTCCGTCTCGCGGGAGACTTCTTCCTCGAGCCGGACAGCGCGCTCGAGGACATCAACGCCGCGGTCAACGGGCTGCCGGCCGAGACGGACGCCACGGCCATCGCCGCAGCGGTCCGCGAGGCGCTGCCCGCGGGGGCGCAGCTGCTGGGGTTCAACCCCGAATCCGTCGGCACCGCCGTGCGCCGCGCGCTCGTCACCGCTCCGGGGTGGCGCGACTTCGACTGGGAGGTCGTGCACGAGAAGGCGGTCTCGCCGCGCATGAACCTCGCACTCGACGAAGTGCTCACGTCGCGCGTCGGCGAGGGTCGTCGGCGCCCCACCCTGCGGATCTGGGAATGGGACGAATCGGCCGTCGTGATCGGCTCCTTCCAGTCGTACCGCAACGAGGTCGACCCCGAGGGCGCCGCCAAGCACGGCTTCGACGTCGTCCGTCGCATCTCCGGCGGCGGGGCGATGCTCATGGCAGCCGGCCAGATCATCACGTACTCGCTGTACGTCCCCGCATCCCTCGTGCAGGGGCTGACATTCGCCGATTCCTATGCGTTCCTCGACGACTGGGTGCTGCAGGCGCTGAAGTCGGTCGGCGTCGATGCGACGTACCAGCCGCTCAACGACATCGCGAGCCCCACCGGCAAGATCGGCGGTGCGGCCCAGAAGCGTCTCGCGAACGGCGGTGTGCTGCATCATGCGACGATCTCCTACGACATCGATGGTCAGGTCATGACCGAGGTGCTGAGGATCGGGCGCGAGAAGCTCAGCGACAAGGGCACGACCTCTGCGGCGAAACGAGTCGACCCGCTCCGCACGCAGACCGGTCTCAGCCGCGCCGAGATCATCGAGAGCTTCAAGGCGACATTCCGATCGCTGACCGATGCGGAGGACGGCGAGATCACCGCCGACGAGTACGCCGATGCCGAGGCGCTCGTGGAGTCGAAGTTCGCGACCGATGCGTGGCTGCATCGCGTGCCGTGACAGACGCACCGGGCTCCGTCTCGATCGTCCAGGGCGACAACCTCGCCGTCGCGCAGACCCTGCCGTCGGCATCCTTCACTCTCGTCTACCTCGACCCGCCCTTCAACACGGGGCGGGCGCAGAACCGCCAGGTGGTGACCGCGCGCCGCGCCTCCGGCGAAGATGAGCAGGCAGGTGAGATCCGGCACGGCTTCCATGGGCATCAGTACGAGCGGGTGCGCGGCATGCTGCGCACCTACGACGACAGCTTCGACGACTACGGCGACTTCCTGATGCCCAGGCTCGCGCAGGCGTGGCGCCTGCTCGCCGACGACGGCACGCTCTACCTGCACCTCGACTACCGTGAGGCGCACTACGCCAAGGTGATGCTCGACGCCGTGTTCGGGCGCGACTGCTTCCTCAACGAACTCATCTGGGCGTACGACTACGGCGCGAAGTCCCGCAGGCGCTGGCCGACCAAGCACGACACGATCCTGGTGTACGTGAAGACGCCGGGGCAGCACGTCTTCAATTCGGACGACATCGATCGGGAGCCGTACATGGCCCCGGGGCTCGTCACTGCCGAGAAGGCCGCGCGTGGAAAACTGCCCACCGACGTCTGGTGGCACACCATCGTCCCGACCACAGGGCGGGAGAAGACCGGCTATCCGACGCAGAAGCCCGAGGGCGTCATCCGCCGGATCGTGCAGGCGTCCAGCCGTCCTGGTGATCGGGTGCTCGACCTCTTCGCCGGCAGCGGCACGACCGGAGCCGTGGCATCCGCCCTTGGGCGGGACGCGGTGCTGGTCGACGACAATCCCGAGGCCGTGCGCGTCATGACGCAGCGCATGCCGCACGCCGAGGTCACGACGCTCTGAGCACCCGACCGTCCTGAAGCTCCAGGACATCGTCGACCGAGGCGAACTCCGCGACGTCGTGCGTGACCGCGATGACGCCGGATCCGGTCTCGGTGAGCCGGTCGATCGTGGCCGCGATGATCTCGCGCGAGCGCGCGTCGAGCCCGGCCATCGGCTCGTCGAGCAGCACGAGGTCGGCGCGCTGCACGAGGGCCTGAGCGAGGAGCGCGCGCTGCCGCTGCCCGCCGGAGAGGGTGCCGATCGGGCGTCGGGAGAGGTCGGCGAGCCCGACGGTGGCGATCGCATCGCGCACGATCTCTCGATCGGCCCTGCGCGCCGGGCGCCAGGCGCCGAGCCGTCCCCACGTGCCCATGGTGACGATGTCGGTGACGCTCAACGGCAGGTGCGGGGCGAGCGGCGTGGATTGGGGCACGAGTGCGATGCGGATGCCGGGGCGCAGATCCACGACCCCGCGGTGCGGGGTGAGGAGCCCGGCGGCCACCGAGAGAAGAGTCGACTTGCCCGATCCGTTGGCTCCGGTGATGGCGAGCAGGCGCCCGGCGTGCGCCTCGGCGTCGACACCGCGCAGGGCCGGGTGGCCGTCGAGATCGACGGCGACGTCACGCAGGGCGAGGACGCGCGTGGTGGGCAGAAGCAGTGGCGGAGATGACACGCCTCTCATTATTGCAAATGAAAATCGTTCTCAATAACTGCTACAGTCGCTGTCTGTGTCCCCCTTGCTCGATCCCTTCACCGTCGTGTTCGTCCAGCGTGCGCTGCTCACCGGTGCCCTCGTCGCGGTGATCTGCGGCGTCGTCGGCACCTGGGTCGTGCTGCGCGGCATGGCGTTCCTCGGCGAGGCCATGGCGCACGGGATGCTGCCCGGCATCGCCGTCGCGACGCTGCTGGGAATTCCACCGGTGCTCGGTGCGGCGGTGAGCGCAGCGGGGATGTCGTTCAGCATCGGCGTGCTCCAGCGCCGCGGGCGCCTTTCGGCCGACACCAGTATCGGACTGCTGTTCGTGGCCAGCCTCGCGCTCGGCGTGATCGTGATCTCCGCCTCGCGCAGCTTCGCGACGGATGCCACCGCGATCCTGTTCGGTGACATTCTCGCCGCCTCACCGGAGGACGTGCTCGTCCTCACGGTCGTCGCCGTCGTCACGATCGCCGTCGCCGTGCTCGGGCACCGTTCATTCGTCGCGGTCACCGTCGACCAGCGGCAGGCGCAGCTGCTGGGGCTCCGGCCGCAGATCGCGCACGTCCTGCTGGTCGGACTCATCACACTCGCCGTGGTCGCCGCCTATCAGGCCGTCGGATCGCTGCTCGTCGTCGGGATGCTGCTGGGGCCGGCGGTCGCCGCAGGTCGCTGGGCGCGGCGCATCCCTTCGACCATGATCCTCGCGGCGCTCATCGGCACCGCCTCGGTCGCCATCGGCCTTCTCGTGTCGTGGCACGCGGGAACGGCTGCAGGCGCCACGATCGCGTTCGTCGCGATCGGATCTGCCGCGGTGTCCGCTGCGGCCCATGCGATCGTCTCCGCTTCAGGGCGTCGGCACGCCCTCACCGAAAGGACCATATGAGAACCCGTCTTGCCGCTGCGTCCGGCATCCTCCTGATCGCGCTGTCCGGCTGTGCAGCGATACCGTCAGCCCCCGCAACCCCGACAGGGGAGGCCGTCGGCGACGGGCACGGCGAGATCGCCGGCGCGCACGAGCTCGCGGAGCCCGCGCTGCACCTGACCACCGTGGACGAGCAGGGAGCGGTGCACCACCTCGACCTGCTCGACGAAGGGTCGGAGGTGCTCGACGAGATCGAACCGATCGAGGATCTCGTCACTGACGGGCGCTATCTGTTCGGCATCAGGGACGGCTCCGTGACGGTGATCGACAGCGGAGTCTGGACGTGGAGCCACATCGACCACTTCCACTACTACGAGGCGCCGTCCCGCGTGATCGGCGATGTGGAAGGGGGCGGAGTCGCGAGGGTGGTCACCGGAGAGACCGGCACCGGCATCCTGTTCGACGACGAGGCCGTGCTGCTCGACACTCCTGCGCTCGCCGACGGGGAGGTCGTCGAGCAGTTCCGTGTCCCGGTCGAGCCGCACGCCGGCCTCGTCGTGCCGTTGAGTGAAGGCGCGGTCGTCACGGAGCCGGACTCCGACGGCGTCGCGCAGACACTGCGGGTGCGGGAAGCGGACGGCACCGCGGGTGAGTCCATCCCCTGTGCACAGGCGTCCGGCACCATCACCACGGTCGTCGGCGTCGTGATCGGCTGCGCGGACGGCGCGGCACTCTCGGTCGGCGGCGACCCGGCGGAGTGGGAGCGCATCGCATACCCCTCCGGCACGTCGGCGCCGGCCACGGACTTCGCCGGTCGCGAGGGGCGTCCGAGCGCGGCCGCGCTCGCGGGGACGAACGGCGTCTGGCTGCTGGACACCCGCGCACGGAGTTGGACCTTCCAGGATCTCGGCGAGGCGATCGTGCGGGTCACCGCAGTGGGTGACGACGCGGATCGCGTGCTGGCGCTCACCGCCACCGGATCCGTGCTCGTGCTCGCCGGAGGGGAGATCGTCGCGCGGACCGAGCCGCTCGTCGCGGCATCCCTCGCCGATCCCGATCTCGCAGCCCGAGTGACGTTCGTCGTCGATCAGAACAGGGCATATCTGAACGGCCCCGCCGAGCGGGCGATGTGGGAGATCGATCCGGCCGACGATGCACGCATCGCCCGCACGTTCGAGACGACGGCCGCACCGCTGCACCTCGCGGGGACGGGCCGATGAGCCGGGGCGGCCGGATCGCTGCGGCTCTGGTGACCGCGGCCGTCGCGGCGGGGGCGCTCGCCGGATGCGCGCCCGCAGCGGACGAGCGTCCGAGCGTGTACGTCACGACGAACATCCTCGGTGACGTGGTCGCCGAACTCGCCGGCGACCAGCTCGAAGTGGTGACGCTGATGGCGCCCGGTGCCGATCCGCATTCGTTCGAGCTCTCCGCGCAGCAGGCCGCCGGGCTGCGTGACGCTGAACTCATCGTCGCCAACGGGCTCGGACTCGAAGAGGGGCTGGCCCAGCACGTCGAGGCCGCAGCCGACGAAGGGGTGCCGGTGGTGGAGGCCGGCGCGCATGTCGAGGTGATCGAGTACGCCGAGGGCGCCGGTCCCGATCCGCACTTCTGGACTGATCCGTCGCAGATGATCCTCGTCGTGGATGCGCTCGCTCCCGCGCTGGCGGAGCTCGCAGGTGACGGCGGCGACGATGTACTCGCCGCGGCCGAGGCGTATCGGGAAGATCTGGTCGCCCTCGACGAGCACATGACGAGCGCGCTGTCGAAGATCCCCGCCGAGCACAGGGCGCTCGTCACCAACCACCACGTCTTCGGCTATCTCGCCCATCGCTACGACGTGACACTTCTCGGCGCGGCGATCCCGGGAGGCACGACTCTCGCGGCCCCGAGCCCCGCCGACCTCCAGGAGCTGGTCGACGCGATCGACACCGCCGGCGTCCGCACGATCTTCGCCGAGGCGTCGCAGCCCGATCGGCTCATGCAGGTGCTCGCCGAGGAGGCGGACCGCGACGTCGATGTCGTCGAGCTCATCACCGAATCGCTCGCGCAGCCGGGCGAACCCGGCGACACCTACCTCGACATGATGCGCGTCAACACCGAACGCATCGCCAAGGCCCTGGACCCATGACCCCCGCCCGAGAGGGCGCCACGAAAGGAAAACCCATGACACAGCTGAAACGAACCGCACGTCTGGCGGCTACCGCCGCAGCCGCGGCACTGCTGCTGACCGGATGCGGCGCGCAGTCCGCAGCCGAGACCCCCGATGCCGCCGCGCCGAGCACGGATGCCGCCGCAGAAGGGCCGCGCGTCGCCGTGGCCTACGCCGGCGGTGTGCTGATCGTCGACGGCGAGAGCCTCGAGGTGATCGACGACCTGCCCACCGAGGACTTCGTCCGGCTCAACTCCGCCGGTGACGGGCGGCACGCCTTCGTGACGACCTCCGCGGGCTTCCAGCTGCTCGACATGCGCGAGCCAGAGCTCACCGACCAGGTCGTCGACGCCGCTGCCGCGGGGCATGTCGTCCGACACGGGGGCAAGACCGTGCTGTACGACGACGCGACCAGCGACACCACGATCTTCGACACGGACGCTCTCGCCGAGGCGGACGGCAGCCTTCCCGAGGCGGAGGTCATCGAGGGAGTGGAGGCGCATCACGGCGTCTCGGTGGTGCTGGAGGACGGCACCTTCGTCACCACCGTCGGCGACGCGAACGGGCGCTCCGGCATCCGTGCGGTGGACGCGGACGGCGCCGAGATCGCGACCAGCGCCGAGTGCCCCGGTGTGCACGGTGAGGGAACCGCCGAGGGCGAGGCGGTCGTCTTCGGGTGCGAGAACGGCGCACTCGTCTTCGACGACGGCGAGATCACCAAGCTCGACTCGCCAGACGAGTTCGGCCGGATCGGCAACGCGTACGTCTCGGAGAACAGCCCGCTCGTCGTCATGGACTACAAGGACGACCCCGACATGGAGGGTTACCTCCTGACCGACATCGCGCTGGTCGACACCGAGGCGAAGACCCTCGAGAAGGTCGCTCTTCCTGAGGGCGTCAGCTACACGTTTCGCGGCGTGACCCGTGTCGAAAGCGGCGACGCCGTGCTCATCGGCTCCGACGGGAAGCTGCACGTCATCGACCCGGCGACCGGTGCCGTCACGGCATCCCACGACGCGATCGATGCGTGGGAGGGGCCGAGCGAATGGCAGCAGCCGCACCCGGCGATCGCCGCACTCGGCGACGTGGTCTACGTCACAGACGCCGCGAACAGCACGATCGTGACGCTGGATGCCACGACCGGCGAGGTCATCGCCTCCGCCGAGCTGCCTGAGGTGCCCAACGAGATCGCAGTCGTCGGCTAACGCGCGCTTTCCGCCGTCCGCGGGTGGATGCCGGAAGGATTTCCCGGGTTCGGTGCGATCTGAACCCGGGAAACCCTTCCAGCGACGCGCGTTGGACGGACGCTCAGACCAGCGCGAGGGTGCTGTCGTAGGCGTCCTCGGCGACGTCCGGACCCGTGCCGCCGAAGATGCGAGACAGTCCGGGCGCTGTCGACCAGGCCGGCCAGCCCGGATCCCCATCCGTGATGAAGCGCACGGCAGCCCCGTGCATCTCGTCCGCGAGCGACTGCGGCGGGTTCTCGCCCGCGAGGGCGTCCACCCGCTCCCTGTCCAGCCCGTCGAACCAGAACGGCACGTCGAGGCAGTGGCATGCCCAGCCCTTGGTGGGGGAGACCCAGCTGAAGCGGTATGCCCAGGTCGCGGCATCCGCACGCAGTCGTGCCTCCGCGACGCGGGGTACGAGGATGCGGAAGATGCGATCGCTGACGTAGCGGCCCGCGATCGCGGCGGTGCCTCGCGCGCGCTGGGGCTCGTTCGCCTCGAGGTACGCGCGGCGCGCATCGCGGTCCCTGATGAAGGGGCGCAGCAGCAGCGAAGGCGGCACCAGGCGCAGCGCGGTCTCCTCCCTCTCTGCGACCATCGTGAACTCGTCGTCGGCGGCGCCCAGCAGCAGTGGCTTGTCCGCGCCGATCCCGCCGCGCAGTGCATCCACGGTCGGCTGCGCGATGAGGTCGCCGTCGACCATCGGGCCCCACGCGAGGCCGTTCACGAGCTGATCGGTCAGCGCGGCGAGGCCGTGCTTCGCACTCGCTGCCTTGTTCTGCAGGGAGTGCAGGGCCGCCTCATCGACGGATCGGAAGCCGTCCGCATCGGCGGGGACACCGGCGAGCGCGGCCAGCCGGGCCGAGCGCTCGCGCGCATCGTCGAGGGGAACATCGGCGAGAGCCCCGGAGATCGACAGCGCCCGATGGAACAGGTGCTGCACCGACGGCATCCCGAGCAGCGCCAGCACGGCTCCGCCGCCCGCGGACTGCCCGCCGATCGTCACCCGGTCAGGATCGCCGCCGAACGCCGCGATGTTCTGCTGCACCCATTCGAGGGCGGCGATCCAATCGAGGACTCCGCGGTTGTGCGGTGCGCCCTCGATGTATCCGAAGCCGTCGAAGCCGAGTCGGTACGAGATCGACACCGTCACGACGCCATCGCGATTGAAGCGGCTGCCGTCGTACCAGGGGCTCGCGGGGGAGCCCTCGGTGTAGCCGCCGCCGTGGATCCAGACCAGTACGGGCAGAGACGTATGGAGTGAAGGGGTGAACACGTTGACGTTCAGAGTGCTGTCGCCGGCGACGGCCGGCTCCGGGATGAGGGTGTCGGTGCCGGTCGTGCGCAACGCGGTGGCCCCGTACTCGGTCGCGTCCCGTACGTCTGTCCACGACTCCGCAGGCACTGGCGCCGCATAGCGGAGGTCGCCTATGGGCGCCCTGGCGAACGGGATGCCGAGGAAGGCGGCGGATGCTGCGGGGGTTCCATGGTCCCGCCATGATCCGCGCACCGGTCCGGAAACGGTGTGTACCATGGGCGATTCGATCACGACTAGAGAGTATCGGCACGAGTGCGACGAAAAGTGTCGCACTTATGGACACTTCGTGTCATACTTGCCCCCAACGATGCACGAGGAAACGTGGTGACAAAACCTCTGGCGGGTCCGCAGACCCTGCTGCGAACCCTGAACGCGAGAGCGATCCTGGAGGCCTTGGCTCGACGTGGGCCCCTGACTCGAGCGGAGTTGATGGGTGAGACCGGGTTGTCGCGGACAGCCGTCACTCAGGTCCTTCGGATGCTCGAAGCTAGGGACGCCGTAGCATCCGCTGGGGTGGACCGAGCGACGCGCGGTCCGGCGGCGACCCGGGTCTCCCTCCATCCAGGACTCGGATTCGCGGCAGCCGTGCACGTGGATCACACCACGATGCATGCCACCCTGGTCGATCCGACCGGAGCGGTGCGCGCCCAGTGCGATGCGCCGCTCGGGCACGTCGACGACCGAGCTGCTGACATCGCCGCGCTGATCGCCGAGTGCCGTCGGGCGGTGCCCGGTCCTCTGCGGCACGTCGTGGTCGCGATGCCGGGGATCGTGACGCCGGGCGGCGAGATCAGAGACGATCAGGGTCCGGACGGCGGGGCGCTGCTCGCAGCGCTCACCGCGCACGTCGAATGCTCCGTCCACATCGAGAACGACGTCAATCTGGCGGCGCTCGCCGAATCGGAGTCCGGCGTCGGCCGTGAGCTCTCGAGCTTCACGCTGCTGATGATCGACGAGGGGCTCGGCGCCGGCACCGTGCTCGACGGCGTGCTGCACCGCGGAGCCTCCGGTGTCGCGGGCGAGGTGCAGTATCTTCCCCAGCCTCCCGTGCCGATCGGCGTGCCGGTGATCAACGACGACGTCGTGGAGGATCTCGCGCTCCTGCACGGCCGCGACCCTGCCGACCCGCTGCCCGTCCACCTCGATGCGTGCGGCGACGGGGACGAGGCGGCGAAGGCGATGGTGGACGAGCTGGCGCGGCGCCTCGTGGTCGTCGCCGGCAGCGTGGCCCTCGTCATCGATCCGGAGGCGTTCGTCCTGACCGGCCACGCCGCGCACCCGTGCTTCGTCGCGGCGGTGCATCGTGCCGCCGACGCACTTTCCCATCTGCTCGCCCTGAAGTTCGTGACCTCGGCGTTCGGACGCGAGGCGACCATGGTGGGCGCGATCGGACAGGCGGCCTCAGCGCTGCGCGAGCGCTCGTTCTCCCGTTTCGTCTCGCTCGGCGGGATGCCGGCCTGATGTCCCCGCCGTCGGACCTCACCGCTCGACTGGGGCTCGGATCCGACGCGCGTGTGATCATCCTCAACGCGGACGACTTCGGCATGTGCCACGCGGCGAACGAGGCGATCACCGACCTCCTCGCCGCCGGGCACCTCGATTCGTCGACGATCATGCTGCCGTGCGCCTGGGCGCCGGAGGCGCTCGCCTTCGCTGCCGCGCATCCTGAGATGAGCGTGGGCGTGCATCTCGTGCTCACGAGCGAGTGGAGCCGCTATCGGTGGCGGCCGCTGACCGGTGGGGGGACGAGCCTCGTCGACCGTGCCGGCTTCTTCCCGGCCGATGTGCGAGCAGTGGAGGAGAATGCGGCGATCGGAGATGTGTCGGCCGAACTCGCGGCGCAGCTGGGTGCGGCACTCGCTGCCGGCGTCGATGTCACGCATCTCGACAATCACATGGGCTCGGTATACGGGTTGCACACCGGCCGCGACCTGCTCGAACCGGTGTTCGCGCTCGCCGCACGGCACGGACTCCCGTTCCGGCTGCCGAGGGTCGTCGACGGCCTGCAGATCGGTGAAGCGATGCAGCCGGCGCTCGACAGGGCCACGGCGGCCGCGGATGCTGCGGGGATCGTCATCCTCGACCGGCTTTGGACGCATCCGTTCGAGCTCGCCGGCGAGGGCACCGATCGGGAGGAGACGTACGAGCAGATCCGCGAGGGCTTCCTCGGACTGCTGCGCGCGGTGCCGGCCGGGGTGACCGAGATCTACCTGCACCCGATGGTCGACGGGCACGAGCTGCGGGCGGCCGCGGACTACGGCGCGGCCAAGCGCGGGTACGAGCGGCGGCTGCTCGCCGATCCTCTCGTGCACGAGACCATCGAGAAGGAGGGACTCATCCGGATAAGCTGGCGTGGGGGGG
>NZ_JBLVOB010000003.1:272925-281242 GCF_053543555.1 Microbacterium xerophyticum
CCCCCCCCGACAGGAGCCACAGCGATGAGCCTTGCAGCGCGTATCCGTGATCGTCGCCTGGACGCAGCGCCCTCTCGCGCCCAGTCCGTCGCCTTCGGGGCCTCCGGGTTCCCGATCCAGTTGATGGCCCAGACCTTCTCCGCGTTCGTGGTGTACTTCTACGTCGCCCACCTCGCGGTGCCGGCGGAGTGGGTGGCCGCGGCGATGATCGCCCACGGCATCCTGAACGCCCTGCTCAACCCGCTCGTCGGCGCACTCTCCGACCGGATCCGCACCCCCTGGGGCCGGCGGATCCCGTGGATCGGGCTCGGCATCGTGCCTCTCGTGGTCGCGTTCGCGCTGGTCTGGATGCCGCCCGCACTGTCCGCAGGTGGCCTGATCGCGTGGTTCCTCGTCGTCGTCGCCGTGTACGACATCGCCTTCGTCGTGGTCGTCCTCAACATCTCCGCGCTGTTCCCGGAGATCTTCCGCACGACGGCCGAGCGCTCGAGGGGCAACGTGCCGCGGCAGGTGTTCGCGATCGTCGGCATGATCCTCGGCACGGCCGGCGCGCCGCTGCTGTACGACAGCATCGGCTGGCCGGGCATGGCGATCGCGTTGGGCCTCGTGTGCCTGGCGCTGTTCGTGTGGTCGTTCGCCGGCGGGATGCTGGAGCGGCGGGGCGAGGTCGTCGCCGCCGAGGCGGCCATGCGGTGGACCGAGCAGCTGCGATACACCTTCGCCAATCGCGCGTTCGTGCCCTACGTGCTCGGGTCGTTGTTCGTGCAGACCGCGATCGCGGTGATCCTCGCGGCCATCCCGTTCTATGTGCGGTACTCGCTGCACGCCGCCGAGGGAGAGAGCAGCATCCTGCTCGGCGTGATCTTCGTGGTGGCGATCCCGGCGATCCTGCTGTGGAGCAAGGTGGTGCAGGTCACGTCGCCGCGGACGGCGGTGCTGTGGGCGGTCGGCGTGTTCGCGGTCGCCGTGCTCGGATATCTGGCGCCGGCCTCCGTGCTCGGGGCGGCGCTCGTCGGCGTCGCGGTCGGCGTCGGCGTCGGGGGACTGCTGCAACTGCTCGAGGTCATGCTCGCGCAGATCATCGACGACGACGCCGCACGCACAGGGCATCGGCGCGAAGGCGTGTACTTCGGTGTGAACGGCTTCGTCGTGCGCGGATCGGTGGTGTTGCAGGCGGTCGTCGCCGCGTGGGTGCTGAACGCGAGCGGCTTCGACGCTTCTCTCGGCGACGCGCAGCCGGATGCCGTGGACGGCGGCATTCGGATCATGCTGGCCGTCGTGCCGATGGCCTTCACGGCGCTGGCGTGGGTGTGCTTCTTCCTCTACCCGATCCGCGCGCGCGATCTCGTCGCAGCGCCTTGACGTGCCGTCGCTCGTCGAGCACGAGACCGGGCCGTTCCTCCACCTTCGTGCCGCCGTCGTCGATCCATCCGTGCCTCGTGTAGAACGTCGCCGCGCGCTCATTGCCGGTGAGCACCCATAGGTGCGCCGCGGAGTGCCCGTCATCCGCGAGGCCCTGTTCCACAGCCTCCAGCAGCGCGTGCCCGACACCGGACGACCAGGCGGACGGCAGGACGTATACGCCCCAGAGCTCGCCGGATCCAGGACCGTCGCTCTCGCGCGCGGCTCCGAAGCTCGCCCACCCGACCACTTCGCCGTCACGCTCCGCGACGAGTGTGCGCGATCCGCGCTCGGGCGTTGCGATGATGTGCGCCCATCGCTCGGCGCGATCGTCGATCGACAGATCGTCGAGAACGCTCTGCGGCATGAGACCGGCGTAAGCCGCCTGCCACGATGTGACGTGCACGACAGCGATGCCGTGTGCGTCGGCGGTGGTCGCCCCTCGGATCAGCATGGTCATCCGGCCGCGCGTCGCGCCTCCCAGCCGGTGCGCACCATCTCGTCGACCGTGTAGCGCATCTTCCAGGCCAGGTCGCGGGCGGCGAGTTCGCCGGTCGCCACAATGCGATCGGGGTCGCCGGCGCGGCGAGGGCCGATCTCCGGCGTGAAGTCGATGCCGGTGACGCGGACGACGGCATCCATGATCTGCTTCACGCTCAGGCCGTCGCCGGAGCCGAGGTTGTACGCCGGCTCGATGCTCTCACCGCCGGCGAGGCGCTTCGCCGCCGCGACGTGCGCGGCCGCGATGTCGCCGACGTGCACGTAGTCGCGCACGTTCGTGCCGTCCTCCGTGGCGTAGTCGTCGCCGAAGATCTTGGGCGTCTTGCCCGCGAGCAGCGCCTCGAACACGATCGGGAAGAGATTGTGCGGGCTGACGTCGTAGACGGTCTCATCTGCCGAGCCGACGACGTTGAAGTAGCGCAGCGAGGTGTGGCGCAGCGGATGCGCGGACTCGGCCGTCGCGATCGCCTGATCGCGCAGCATCCACTCGCCGATCAGCTTGGACTCGCCGTACGGGCTCGCAGGCCTCTTCGCGGTCTCCTCGACCACGAGCGGCACGTCAGGGGTACCGAAGACCGCGGCGGAGGACGAGAAGACGATGTTGCTGACACCCGCGGCATCCATCGCCTCGAGGATCACGCGCGTGCCCTCGACATTCTGCGCGTAGGTGTGCAGCGGCCGCTGCACCGAGACGCCGGCGTACTTGAAGCCCGCGACGTGGATGACGCCATCTGCCCGATGCTCGCGAAGCGTCGTCTCGACGAGCTCACGATCGAGGATGCTGCCCTGCACGAACGGCACGCCCTCCGGAACGAACGACGCGACACCGCTGGACAGATCATCCAGCACGACCGGGGTGAGCCCGGCATCCGCGAGTGCACGCACGACGTGCGCTCCGATGTAGCCGGCTCCGCCGGTGACGATCCAGGACATGGGGCTCCTTCTCCTCGAAGCTCTCATTCTTTCAGGCCCGAGACCAGGTCGCGGGCGGCGCGGCTGTGCTCGGCGATCAGCGCGTCCACGTCGAGCCCGACGACCTCTCCGTCGCGCACGCGCCACTCGCCGCCCACCATGACGCGGTCGGCGCGTTCGGCACCGCACAGCACGAGAGCGGCGATCGGGTCGTGCGAACCGGAGAACGCGAGGCCGTCGAGCCGGAACATCGCGAGATCGGCCTGCATTCCGACGTCGATCCGGCCGATGTCCGTGCGACCGAGTGCTGCGGCGGAACCACGCGTCGCCCAGTCCAGTACGCGCGCACTCGTGACCTGCTCGGTGCCGTATCGCAGCCGCTGCAGGTACAGGGCCTGGCGCACTTCGCGGATCATGTTGGAGGCGTCGTTGGACGCGGAGCCGTCGACCCCGAGCCCCACAGGCACGCCGGCATCCTCGAGCTCCACGACGCGGGCGATGCCGCTGGCCAGGCGCATGTTGGAGGTGGGGCAGTGCGCCACCGAGGTGCCCGCCGCACCGAGCGCGGCGATCTCGTCGTCGTTGAAGTGCACGCCGTGCGCGAGCCAGGTGCGATCGGACAGCCATCCCACCGACTCCAGATACTCCACGGTGCGCAGGCCGAAGCGGTCGCGGCAGAACTGCTCCTCGTCCAGGGTCTCGGCGAGGTGAGTGTGCAGCCGCACGTCGAGGCGCTCCGCGAGCGCCGCGGAGTCCGCCATCAGCGAGGTCGTCACCGAGAACGGTGAGCACGGGGCGAGGCCGATCTGCACCTTCGCCCCCGCCCCGCGCTCGTGGTAGCGGGCCACCAACCTCTCCGAATCCGCGAGGATGACGTCCGGATCCTGCACCGTGTGCTGCGGTGGCAGCCCGCCGTCGTCCTCGCCGAGCGACATGGAGCCGCGGGTGAGCATCGCGCGCATGCCGAGTCGGCGGGCGACGTCGACCTGGACGTCGATCGCATCGTCCATGCCGGTCGGGAAGAGGTAATGGTGGTCGGCAGCCGTCGTGCATCCGGACTGCAGCAGCTCCGCCATCGCCACGGTGGTCGCGAGTTCCAGGGCGCGAGGGGTGAGGCGGGCCCACACCGGGTACAGGTTCACCAGCCATCCGAACAGCGTCAGGTCGGCGACCGGCGCCCAGGCCCTCGTGAGCGTCTGATAGAAGTGGTGATGCGTGTTGATGAGGCCCGGTGTGATCACGTGCGCGCCGGCATCGAAGACCTCGTCGACGTGCGGTCGCCCTCCGTGCCCGACGAGCTCGACGATGGTGCCGAGCTCCGTGTCGACGACGATGCCCCGCGTGGCGGTCGCGGGATCGACATCCGTTCCCAGGTGGATCGCGAGCGGGTCGCGCAACCAGATTCTCGTCATGGTGTCGCCTTTCCTCTGGCGACACGTGGCTGGGGCTCGGGCCGCCAGCTCAGGTTTCTCGGCGTCTGCTGTTCCGCCGACCGGCCCGGGGAGGGCCGGCGCTCGTACGCTAGCACGCGCCGTGATTCGGTGCTAGCATCGCCGCTATCGCAATTGTGGAAAATAGCTTCCACGATTCGGAAGTAATGCGCGAATCCATGACAGACGCACTCAACGGAGAGATCTATGTCGAGAACGCCCAGAATCCGCCGACCCGAGGACGAGAGGCTCCGCCTCGGACCCACCTTCGCCTACGGACTGCAGCACGTGCTGACAATGTACGGCGGCATCATCGCCGTGCCGCTCATCATCGGAAACGCCGCCGGGCTCGCGCCGGCCGAGATCGGCCTCCTGATCGCGTCGTGCCTGTTCATCGGCGGCCTCGCAACGATCCTGCAGTCGTGGGGTGTGCCCTTCTTCGGATCGCAGCTCCCGCTGGTGCAGGGCGTCTCGTTCTCGGGCGTCGCCACCATGACGGCCATCCTCGCCGCAGGGGAGGGGCTGCAGGGTGTGTTCGGGGCCGTGATCGCCGCATCCGTCGCAGGACTCATCGTGGCGCCGTTCTTCGCGATGATCGTGCGGTTCTTCCCGCCGGTCGTGACCGGCACCGTGATCACCACGATCGGGCTGACACTGATGCCGGTGGCGGCGAGCTGGGCGATGGGCGGCACCTCGCCCGAGGATCCCGACTGGGGCAGCCTGCAGAACATCGGCCTCGCGATGGCGACCCTGCTGATCGTGCTCGTGCTGAGCAAGGTCGCGTCCCTCACCGTCTCGCGGTTGGCCATCCTCATCTCCATCGTCGCCGGCACCGCGTTCGCGGGCATCGTCGGCTGGGCGGACTTCTCGAACATCGCGGACGGCGGGATCGTCGCACTTCCGCAGCCGTTCGCATTCGGCCTGCCGACGTTCGGCGTCGCCAGCATCATCTCGATGTTCATCGTGATCATCGTGACGATGACGGAGACGACGGCGGACATCATCGCGGTCGGTGAGATCGTCGGCACGAAGGTCGACTCCAAGCGCATCGCCAACGGCCTGCGCGCCGACATGATCTCGTCCGCGATCGCCCCGGTGTTCAACTCGTTCACGCAGTCCGCCTTCGCGCAGAACGTCGGGCTCGTCGCGATCACCGGCGTGAAGTCACGGTTCGTCGTGAGCGCCGGCGGTGTGATCCTCGTCGTGCTCGGACTGCTGCCGATCGTCGGCGGGCTGGTGGCCGCCGTGCCGCCGCCCGTCCTCGGCGGCGCGGGGATCGTGCTGTTCGGGTCGGTCGCTGCGGCCGGCGTCCGCACGCTCGCGAAGGTGAACTACGAGGGCAACATGAACATGGTCATCGTCGCCGTCTCGCTGGGCTTCGGGGTGATCCCGGTCGTCATGCCGACGTTCTACGACGCGCTGCCGAGCTGGGTGGGGATCATCCTGCACTCCGGCATCTCCTCGGCCGCGATCATGGCCGTGCTGCTGAATCTGCTCTTCAACCACCTCGGCGGGAAGTCGGCCGAGCGGTCGGCGTTCATCCCCGGCACCGGTCGGGTCATCCGCGAAGAGGATCTCGCTCGCCTGCTCGCGAACGAGACCCTGTTCGACGGCGACACGATCAAGGACGGCAAGATCCTGGATGCCGAGGGCGAAGAGGTTCCGGTGGTCACCGCGTCGCAGGAGGTCGTGATCACCGACGCGATCAAGACAGGGAAGATCCGCAGTCGGAGCGACATCCGGCGCGTCCTGGCTGAGGCCGACGCCGAGTAGCCCTCTCGAGATGCAGGACCACGTCGAGACGCAGCCGGATCGCTGCGTCCTCGGCGTGGCCTGCCGTCGCTCAGGCGTCGCGGCGGGCGCCGGCGGCGGGAGTCACGGTGAAGAGGTGCGGCGGCGTGAAACCGGCCTCCGCGAAGGCGGCGGTCACGGCATCCGACACCGACTCGACCGTGGACAGCTCGATCAACGCGATCGCCGCACCGCCGAAACCGCCACCCGTCATGCGTGCGCCGATGGCCCCCGCGGCCAGCGCGGCCTCGACCGCCGTGTCGAGTTCGGGAACGGAGATCTCGAAGTCGTCGCGCATCGAGGCGTGCGAGGCGACGAGCAGATCGCCGATCGCTCTGGCGCCGCTCTCGCGCAGCGTGGTGACGGTGTCGAGCACCCTCTGGTTCTCGGTCACGATGTGACGCACCCGCCGGAAGGTCACGTCGTCCATCAGTTGCTCGGCGCGGGAGAGGTCGCCCATCGACACATCGCGCAGTGAGGGCACTCCCATGATCGCGGCGCCGCGCTCGCACGACTCGCGCCGCTCGCGGTAGCCGCCGGTGGCGTGCGAGTGCTGCACCCTGGTGTCCATGATGAGGATCGCGAGTCCGGCCTCGGCGACGCCGACCCGAACGAGGCTCGTCTCGAGCGTGCGGCAGTCGAGGAAGATCGCGGCGTCGGGTTCGCCGAGCATCGACGCCATCTGATCCATGATCCCCGTCGGCGCGCCGACGGCCTCGTTCTCGGAACGGCGGCCGACGCGGGCGAGCGCCGTGCGGTCGAGTCCGGCGTTCCAGAGGTCGTTGAGCGCGGATGCCGTTGCCCCCTCGATCGCGGCGGACGACGACAGGCCGGCGCCGACGGGGACATCGGATGCGATCGCGATGTCGACGCCGCGGCCCTTCGCACCGGCGAGTTGCAGCGCCCACGCGACGCCGAGCGGATACGCGGCCCACTCGGCGACCGCAGGAGAGGTGCCGACCGGTGTGGGGAACAGCGTGGCGAGTTCGTCGATGCCGACGTCGATCGGGGCATCGTCGACCAATGTCGAAGCGACCCGGATGCGGTCGTCGCCGCGCATGCCCACTGCGGCATATGTGCGGTGAGGGATCGCGAAGGGCAGCACGAAGCCGTCGTTGTAGTCGGTGTGCTCGCCGATCAGGTTGACGCGGCCGGGAGCCGACCAGACGCCGTCTGGGGCACGACCGGTCAGCTGCTCGAACAGAGCGCTCGCGTCGTCTCGAGCCGTCATGCGCCGGCCCCTTCCGCGCGAGCGATCGCCTCGCGGATCCGCGCGGCGGACTGCTCCGGCGGGATCTCGGCGGTCCACGCCCACATCGCGGCCTCTGATCCGGCGAGGAACTTCAGCTTGTCGGTGCCGCGCCGCGGGCTCGTGAGCTCGAGGTGCAGGCGTACCGAGTCGCCTGCGAGGCTCACGGGAGCCTGGTGCCATGCGGCGATGTACGGGGTCGGCGTCTCGTAGAGCGCGTCGATGCCGCGCAGCAGGCGCAGGTAGAGCGGGGCGAGCTCATCGCGCTCGGCCTCGCTCGTCTCGGCGAAATCGGCGACGTGGCGGTTGGGCATGAGGTGCACTTCGACGGGCCAGCGGGCGGCGAACGGCACGAACGCCGTCCAGTGCTCGCCCTGGAGCACGATGCGCTCGGAGCCCTGCTCGAATTCGAGGATGCGCTGGAACAGATCGGGCGCGGTGCGATCGATGCTCTCCAGCAGCCGCTGGGTGCGCGGCGTGATGTAGGGGTAGGCGTAGATCTGCCCGTGCGGATGCGGCAGCGTGACGCCGATCGCCTCTCCGCGGTTCTCGAACGGGAAGATCTGCTGCACGCCAGGCAGTTGCGAGAGCGCGGCGGTGCGATCGGCCCAGGCCTCGATCACGGTGCGGGCGCGCGTCACGGACTGCGTGCCGAAGGAGCCTGCGTGGTCGGGGCTGAAGCACACGACTTCGCAGCGGCCGACCGACGTGCGGGTGCGGCCGAGGCCGAGCGCGTCGAGGTCATCGAGTCCGCGCGGCGGGTTGGCCGCGGCCGGGGCGGTGCCGAGCGCCTCGGTGAGCGCGGGGCCGAAGGCGGGCGAGCGATTCTCGAACACCGCGACGTCGTAGAGCGCAGGAACCTCTGACGGATTCGTCGGCGTCTGCGGAGCGAGCGGGTCGGCGTCGGGGCTGGGCATCATGACGCGGTTCTGGCGGTTCGCGGCGACCGTGATCCAGTCGCCGGTGAGAACGTCGAGGCGCATCGTGGCGGTGTCGGGGCGAGGGTCGAGTGCGCGTGCGTCGACGGGGGGGG
>NZ_JBLVOB010000003.1:281307-302183 GCF_053543555.1 Microbacterium xerophyticum
CCCGCCCGGTTCCGGGGTCGTCGTAGTAGATGAGGTCGCGGCCGTCGGCCAGGACGGTGGCGCGTTTCGTGACGCCGCCACTCAACTCGGTCGCGCGCAACTCCGGAGATTCTTCGATGTTCACGTAAACACGGTACCCCTCCGGCGGTGGTAACGTCAACATTGAGGAGTTGTGCACCGGGGTGCCAGGAGGGGCGTGCAGATGGACGAGTGGGATGAGCTGAATCGCCTCGCGAAGGCCGGGGCGCGCGCCTCGGGTCGTGCATCGTCGGGTGCGTCGACCGGGCGTGCAGACCCAGCCCGTGCGGACTCTGGCCGCTCATCGTCCGGGCGCGTTTCGATGGCCATGGTCGCGGGTCGCGCCGGTGTCTCGGGGCAGACCGTGTCGAGGGTCGTGAACGGCAGCCCTCGTGTGGACCCAGCCACGCGTGCACGGGTCGAGAAGGCGATGGCCGAGCTCGGCTACCGCCCGCATCGAGCAGCTCGGGCACTGCGCACCGGGCGCACGCAGACGATCGGCCTCGTCGTGACGACGCTCGCAACGGTGGGCAACTCCCGGATGCTGCAGGCCGCCGCCGAAGCGGCCGAGGATCGTGGCTACGCCCTGCTGCTCGTCACCGCGGGCGATGCCGTCGCCGACGCGTTCGAGCGCCTGCGCGACCAGGGCGTCGACGGCGCGATCGTGCTGAACGAGGCGTCCGCGCTCACCAGGGCCGAGGATCGTCCGGACGGGCTGCGGCTCGTGGTGGTGGATGCCCCGGCGGAGTCCGGATTGCGCGTGGTGCACAGCGACCATGCGGGCGGAGCGGCGGCGGCGACGAGGCGGCTCCTCGAACTCGGCCACGAGACCGTCTGGCACCTCGCCGGCCCCGCTGATTCGTTCGCCGCCGCAGAACGCGAGCGAGGGTGGCGCGAGACGCTCGAGTCCGCGGGGATCACACCTGTCTCGCCGGTGCGCGGCGACTGGTCCGCCGAGTCGGGCCACGGCGCGTCAGCCGCGCTGATGCCGGCGACGGCGGTGTTCAGTGCGAACGATCAGATGGCCCTCGGACTCGTGCGAGGCCTGGCCGAGCGGGGGCGCTCCGTGCCAGACCAGGTCAGCGTGATCGGATTCGACGATGTGCCGGACGCCGCGAACTACCGCCCACCGCTGACGACGGTGCGCCAGGACTTCACGGCCTTGGCCGATGCGGCGGTAGGTGCGCTGGTCGCCGAGATCGAGGGAGCCGAGGCCGCCGCGACGGAGCAAGGCGCCGCCCTCCAGGACATCATTCGCACGACTCTGATCGAACGCGACAGCGCGGCCAGCGCCTGAGGTCCCTGCTCGCCGCCTGACGCGGCCATCGCCACGATGCGTGCGCGGTGGTTGCGTCGATCGACCCGAACGTGCCATCATGTCGGAAAGCGCTTACCCATGGGGTGAGACGGCGGACTTCACAGAACGGACCACACATGTCACAGGCGACGACCCGCGAGATCGGCATCATCATGAACGGCGTCTCCGGACGCATGGGCTACCGGCAGCACCTGGTGCGCAGCATCCTCGCCATCCGTGATCAGGGCGGCATCGAGCTCGCCGACGGCACGAAGGTCACGGTCAAGCCGATCCTCGTCGGCCGTAACGAGGCCAAGCTCGCCGAGCTCGCCGCCCTGCACAGCATCGACGACTACACGACCGACCTCGACGCGGCGCTGGCCGACCCGCAGTGGGAGATCTATGCCGACTTCCTCGTGACGAAGGCGCGCGCATCCGCCATCCGCAAGGCCATCGCGGCAGGCAAGGCCATCTACACCGAGAAGCCGACCGCCGAATCGCTGGAGGAGGCACTGGAACTCGCACGTCTCGCGAAGGATGCCGGGGTCAAGACCGGCGTCGTGCACGACAAGCTCTACCTCCCAGGACTGCAGAAGCTCAAGCGCCTGATCGACTCCGGATTCTTCGGCCGCATCCTCTCGGTGCGCGGCGAGTTCGGTTACTGGGTGTTCGAGGGCGACTGGCAGCCGGCGCAGCGCCCGAGCTGGAACTACCGCACCGAAGACGGCGGCGGCATCATCACCGACATGTTCCCGCACTGGAACTATGTGCTCGAGAACCTCTTCGGCGAGGTCAAGAGCGTCTACGCGCAGGCTGCGGTGCACATCCCCGAGCGCTGGGACGAGAAGGGCGAGAAGTACACCGCGACGGCTGAGGACGCCGCGTACGGCATCTTCGAGCTCGAGGGCGGCATCGTCGCCGAGATCAACTCGAGCTGGACGGTGCGCGTCAACCGCGACGAGCTCGTCGAGTTCCAGGTCGACGGCACGCACGGCTCCGCTGTGGTGGGCCTGTTCGGCGCGAAGATCCAGCCCCGAAACGCCACGCCGAAGCCGGTGTGGAACCCCGATCTGGAGGACACCCGCGACTACGACGCCGACTGGCAGAGCGTGCCCACCAACGACGTGTTCCTCAACGGCTTCCGCCAGCAGTGGGAGGAGTACCTGACCTCGTATGCGCTCGGCACCGACTACCCGTTCGATCTGCTCGCCGGCGCGAAGGGCGTGCAGTTCGCCGAGGCGGGACTGACCTCGAGCGCTGAGGGCCGCAAGGTCGCGATCGAGCCGTTGAGCCTGTGATGCCGACTCTGAGACTGCTTGCTCCCGACGGCACCACGTCGGATGCCGCGTTGAACGACTCCGGCATCTACACGCGGCCGACCACACCGCTCAAGAGCCGCGTCGCCTACGCCGCCGCGCACGTCGTGCCGCGGGTGCACGCCGACAACACCCCGGGGCGACCGGCTGACATCGACTGGGATGCGACCCTCGCGTTCCGCCGCAACGTCTACTCCTGGGGTCTCGGCGTCGCCGACGCCATGGACACCGCACAGCGCAACATGGGCCTGGACGCCGCAGCGACCCGGGAGCTCATCGCCCGCAGCGCGCAGGTCGCACGTGAGGAGGGCGGCTCGGTCGTGGTCGGTGTCAACACCGATCACATCGACGACACGCACCTCACCCTCGAGCAGGTGATCGGCGCGTACAAGGAGCAGCTGCACTTCACGGAGGAGCAGGAGGGCGCGGGCCCCGTCCTCATGGCGTCGCGTCACCTCGCCAGGGCGGCGAAGGATGCCGAGGACTACCGCCGCGTGTACCGCGAGGTTCTGCAGTCGGCGACCGTACCGGTCGTGCTGCACTGGCTCGGCACCGCATTCGACCCTGAGCTGGAAGGCTATTTCGGAGCGAACGATTGGCAGACGGCATCCGAAGTCCTTCTGCAGATCATCGCCGAGAACCAGGACAAGATCGTCGGCGTGAAGATGAGCCTTCTGAACGCCGAGTCGGAGATCTCGGTGCGCGAACGTCTGCCGCACGGCGTGCGCATGTTCACCGGCGACGACTTCAACTACGTCGGCCTGATCGGCGGCGACACCATCGGCGAGGGCGAAGGGCACTCCGACGCGCTGCTGGGTGCGTTCGCGGCGATCACGCCCGTGGCATCCGCCGCCATCCAGGCGCTCGACGCCGGCGACCCGGAGGCCTACCGACGCATCCTCGGTCCCACCGAGGAGCTCAGCCGCCAGGTGTTCGCCGCGCCGACGTTCTACTACAAGACCGGTGTCGCGTTCCTCTCGTGGCTCAACGGCCATCAGCCCGCATTCCAGATGATCGGGGGGCTGCACTCGGCCAGGAGCCTGCCGCACCTCAGCCGCATCGTCGAGCTCGCGAACGCCTCGCTCGCGCTCGAGGACCCTGAACTCGCCCGCGAGCGCTGGCACGGGATGCTGCGACTGAACGGAATTGACGCATGAGCGCCCCGGACCCCCGTCTGTCGATCAACCAGGCGACCATCAAGCACGCGGACCTCGCGACTGCCCTCCGCGTGACGGCAGGCGCCGGCATCCAGGCGATCGGCCTGTGGCGTGAGCCGGTGAACGAGGTCGGCCTCGACGTGGCGGCGCGGATGCTGGCCGATTCGGGCCTGCGATTCTCCACGCACTGCCGCGGCGGGTTCTTCACACTGCCGGACGGCCCAGAGCGCACCGCCGCACTCGAGGACAACCGCCGAGCGATCGAGGAGACCGCGACGCTCGCCGCATCCGGCGCCGAGGGCTCCTCCGCGGTGCTCGTGCTCGTCGCCGGCGGTCTGCCCGAAGGCGACCGTGACCTCATCGGCGCGCGGGAACGGGTGCGCGACGCGATCGGCGCGCTCGCACCCGACGCGAAGGCCGCGGGGGTGACGCTGGCGATCGAGCCGTTGCATCCGATGTACGCCTCGGATCGCGCCGTCGTCTCGACGCTCGGACAGGCGCTCGACATCGCCGCCGACTTCGATGCCGCCGTGGTGGGTGCGGCGGTCGACACGTTCCATGTCTGGTGGGATCCGCAGGTGCTCGACCAGATCGCCAGGGCGGGCCGTGAAGGACGCATCGCGACGTATCAGGTGTGCGACTGGAAGACACCGCTGCCCGCCGACGTGCTGCTCGGGCGGCACTACACGGGCGACGGCGTGATCGACTTCGCATCGCTCACCGAGGCCGTGATCGCGACCGGTTACGACCGCGACATCGAAGTGGAGATCTTCAACGCCGACATCTGGGCGGATGCGCCAGAGAACGTGGTCAGGCGCACGGCCGAGGCGTTCACCGCCGCCGTGTCGCCGCATCTGCGCTGATCCTGCCGCTCGTTAGGATCAACGCATGACCCCTCGTGAATCGCGTCCGCGCTCCGATACGCCGACGCTGCACGATGTCGCACGTGAGGCAGGGGTGTCGCTCGCGACGGCTTCACGGGTGCTGAACGGCTCGACGCGCAAGGTCGCCGAGTCGTTCCGCGAACGCGTCGAGGAAGCCGCCGAACGGCTCGGCTACACCGCGAACGCATCGGCTCAGGCCACTGCGCGCGGAACCTCCGCGGTGATAGCTCTGCTCGTCGCCGACATCGCCGACCCGTATTTCGGACTCATCGCCTCAGGGGTCGCCCGCGGCGCCGACGAGGAGGGGCTGATCGTCACCGTGGCCATCACCGAGCGCGACGACGCGCGTGAGCGGAAGATCCTCCGTGCGTTGCGCGGGCAGCATCCTCGCGGCGTGATCCTGGCGGCATCGCGCACCGATGACGGTGAGAGCGCCACCGCCGAGGAACTGGCGGCTTTCCGGTCGCTGGGCGCCCGCACCGTGACGTTCGGGCCCGGAGGGGATCGCAGCATCCGGATCGACAACCGCGGCGGCGCCGAACGCCTGGGTCGTGAGATGGCGCGCGTGGGCTATCGTCGCGCGATCGCGATCGGGGCGGCGGAGGGCGTGCGCACATCGGACGACCGTCTCCGCGGCTTCAGGGACGGTTTCGCCGAAGGCGGCGGCACGATCCTCAGGGAGTACCGGGGCAGCTTCGCGCGTGAATCGGGTGTCTCCTCGATGGCGGCCGCGCTCGCCGACGGCGTGGAACCGGGCACGCTCGTGTTCGCACTCAGCGACGTGATCGCGATCGGGGCGATGACCGCGATCCGGGATGCGGGCAGGGCGGTGGGTGACGACATCGCGATGTGCGGGTTCGACGACACCCCCGCGAGTCGCGACGTCACGCCTCAGCTCACCACCGTCCGCGTACCGCTGAGCGAGTTCGGGTATCAGGCGTTCAGGGCGACCGTCGACGAGGACTGGCAGCAGGCCGAGGCGCCGCTCGAGGTGCTCGTGCGCGCCAGCACACCGGCGGTCTCGACCGTGCCGGCGCGCGGCATCGAGCAGGGAGTCGGGCGATGACCCGCGTCGTCGTCGCGCCGGACAGTTTCAAGGGCACCATCACGGCAGCGGATGCTGCGGCGGCGATCGCGCGCGGATGGCTGACGGCCGATCCGACGGCCGAGGTCGTGCTCCGGCCGATGGCTGACGGGGGAGAGGGCACCGTCTCGGCGTTCGCCGCCGCCGTCGAGGGATCTCGGAGGATGCCGCTCACGGTCGACGGCCCGGCGGGAGTGCCGGTCGCGACGGACTGGCTCCTGCTTCCGGCATCCGGCGACGCGCCGAACGGCACCGCGGTGATCGATGTCGCCTCGACATCGGGGATCGAGCTTCTCGACGAGCTGCGCCCCTTCGAAGCGCACTCCCGCGGATTCGGCCAGGCCATCGCCGCGGCCCTCGATCACGGGGTCTCGCGCCTCGTGCTCGGGATCGGTTCGAGCGCCTCGACCGACGGCGGCATCGGGATGCTGTCGGCGCTGGGTGCCCGCTTCCTCGATCGCGACGGAGCCGAGGTCGGGCCCGGCGCGGGTGGTCTGCTGGGCGTCGCGTCTGCAGACCTGCCGGGGCTGCGTACGGCGCCCGAGGTCCTGGTGCTCTCCGATGTGACCAACCCGCTCACCGGCCCGCGCGGTGCAGCCCACGTGTTCGGCCCGCAGAAGGGGCTGACCGACGTCGCAGATCGCGACGGCGTCGATGCCGCCCTCGCGCGCCTCGCCGCACTGCTCGAGCTGGATGCCGCGACCAGCGGCGCTGGTGCGGCCGGTGGCGTCGGTGGTGCGCTCGTCGCCTGGGGTGCACGACTCGTGCCGGGCGCAGGAGAGGTCGCGCGGCTGATCTCCCTGAGCGCCGAGGTAAGCGCCGCTGATGTCGTCGTCACCGGCGAGGGGTCCTACGACGGGCAGTCCGGCGACGGCAAGGTTCCCTCGTTCGTGGCCGCTGCCGCGGCCGCTGCTGGTGTGCCGGCGCTGGTCGTCGCCGGCCGCATCACCGATGACGCTGACCGTTCCCTGTTCGCGGCATCCGCATCACTGACCGTGCTGGCGGGGTCCGCGGATGCGGCGCTCGCCGAGCCCGCCCGCTGGCTCACCGCCGCGGGAGCCGTTCTCGCGGAGAGCGGTTTCCGAGCGGATTGACACGGCCGTACCGGCGGCATAAACTCGCAACAAGACCAATGGGAATACGCTTTCCCATCTCCCTTCACCCACAGACGAAGATGTCGAGGATTCCATGTCGTCACCTCAGAACGCCACCATGACGCTCGCCGTCGCGCAGGGCAAGGATCGTGATCAGCGCGAGCCGAACGCGATCGTCGGCTGGTGGTCGCGCAACTGGCACCCCGTGGTCTTCGTGATCGCCGTGCTCGCGCTGTGGTGGGTCGCCACGGAGCTGAAGTGGGTGCAGCCGTTCATCATCCCGTCGCCCGCCGACACGTGGAACGCCTTCGCCGACAACTTCGCGTACCTGATGCAGCACACCTGGGTCACGACGTACGAGACCGTGATCGGCTTCATCATCGCCGTCGCGGTCGGACTCTTCGTCGCCGTCGTCATGGTCTACTCGAAGGGGCTGGAGCAGACGCTCTACCCGGTGATCCTGTTCGCTCAGGTCATCCCCAAGATCGCGATCGCCCCGCTGTTCGTCGTATGGCTCGGGTTCGGGGCGGAGCCGAAGATCCTCGTCGCCGTCCTGATGGCGTTCTTCCCGGTCGTCATCTCCGGTCTGGCCGGGCTGCGCACCGTCGACCCGGAGATCCTCCAGCTCGCCTCCACGATGGGTGCGGGCAAGTTCAAGACGTTCCTGAAGGTGCGACTGCCCGCATCGCTGCCGGAGCTGCTCTCCGGGCTCAAGGTCGCCGCGACACTCGCCGTCACCGGTGCGGTCGTCGGCGAGTTCGTCGGGGCGAACGAGGGCCTGGGATACGTCATCCTCCAGGCCAACGGAAACCTCGACACGGCGATGCTCTTCGCCGCGCTCATCATCATGTCGCTCATGGGCGTCATCCTCTTCGGGATCATCCAGATCGCGGAGAAGTTCCTCATCCCGTGGCACGCGTCCAAGCGCGACGTCGCCTCGGCCACCGTGCGGCTCTGACCGCGCACCGAATCCATCCCAGAAGCATCCACTGCACCCCAAGGAAAGCAGGAAACTGATGAAGAAGTCAGGAACCGTCCTCAGCTCGATCGCGCTGATCGCCGCCTCCGCACTCGCACTCACAGGGTGCGGCGGAGCGAGCGAGGCACCGGCCGGAGACGGAGGTGAGGCGTCGGGCGAGATGACCGACGTGACCCTCATGCTCAACTGGTACCCGTACGGCGAGCACGCTGCGTTCTACTACGGCGTGGAGCAGGGCATCTTCGAAGAGCACGGCATCAACCTGACGATCAAGGCCGGTCAGGGGTCCACCAAGACCGCGCAGGCCGTCGGCCAGGGACAGGTCGACTTCGGTTGGGCCGACACCCCGGCCGTGCTCGCGAACATCGACAAGGGCGTCGCGATCAAGAGCGTCGGCGTCTTCCTGCAGACGACTCCTTCGGCCGTGCAGGTGTTCGCCGACTCCGGCATCGAGAGCCCTGAGGATCTCAAGGGCAAGACCATCGCCGTCTCGGCCGGCGATGCGCCGACCACGACGTTCCCCGTCTACCTGGAGGCCGTGGGGCTCTCCGAGTCGGACGTCACGCAGCAGAACCTGGATGCCGCGGGAAAGATCGCCGCGATGCTCTCAGGACAGGTCGACGGACTGATCGGCTTCGCGCACGACCAGGGTCCGACGATCGCCGCGAAGAGCGGCAAGGACGTCGAGTACCTCCGCTACTCGGACGCAGGACTCAACTTCTTCAGCAACGGCCTCGTCGCCCCGACCTCGACGATCGAGAGCGATCCCGAACTCGTTTCGGCGCTCGTCGCGGCCACGTCCGAGGCGTTCACCGCGGCCCAGGAGGACCCGGAGGCCGCCGTCGCCGCCATGGACGGCAAGGACCCGCAGATGCCGGAGAAGGACGTCCTGCTCGATCAGTGGGAAGAGACGATCAAGCTGCTGACGACGGAGGCGACCGAAGGGCAGGCGCCCGGCGTCAACGCCACCGAGGACTGGGAATCGACCCTCGCCGTGCTGTCGGAAGCCGGCCTCATCTCGGGCGAGGGAGACGTCGACACGTACTTCGACGCGACCTTCGCGCCCGGCGAGTAGCGAGGCATCGGATGCCGACGACGCAGATTCAGGAAAGAGCAGACATGATGGCGACACCCAGCGGAGACTCCGTACTGGAGATCAAGGACCTCGCGATCACGTTCGCGTCCAAGCGCGGACAGGTCACAGCGCTCGAGGGCGTCGATCTCGATGTGAAGGCGGGGGAGTTCATCACCATCGCCGGACCGTCGGGGTGCGGAAAGTCGACGCTCCTGAAGGCCGTCGCCGGTCTCACCACCCCCAGCGGCGGCTCGATCAAGCTCAAGGGCGACGAGGTGCGGGGCCCGAGGCAGGACATCGGGTTCGTGTTCCAGCGGGCGGCGCTGCTGGAGTGGCGCAGCGTGCGCGGCAACATCCTGCTGCAGGCGGAGATGCGCGGCATGGACATGCGAAAGGCGCAGGCCCGTGCCGACGAGCTGATCGAGATGACCGGACTCTCCGGTTTCGAGAAGGCTCTTCCGCATGAGCTGTCCGGTGGCATGCAGCAGCGGGTGTCGCTGTGCCGTGCGCTGCTGCACGAGCCCGGGGTGCTGCTCATGGACGAGCCGTTCGGTGCGCTGGACGCGCGGACGCGCGAACGGATGAACGTCGAGCTGAACCGGATCACGAGCCAGACCGGCACGACCGTGCTGCTAGTGACGCACTCGGTGGCCGAGGCGGTCTACCTCGCCACCCGCGTCGTCGTCATGAGCCCGCGTCCTGGGCGCATCCTCGAGGAGCACCGCGTCGACCTGCCCGCCGAGCGCGACTATGCGACGGTGCTGGAGACACCGGAGTTCCACCGCGTCTCCAGTCGCGTGCGCGAACTGCTCGGGGCGCCGGCCGTCGCGGACTGAGCACCGCCGGACGGGCCGTCGTGTCAGCCGCCCAGAGCGGCCGTCACGACGGCTCGTGCCTCTTCCTGCACCTCGGCGAGGTGCTCAGGGCCGAGCAGGCTCTCGGCGTACAGCTTGTAGACGTCCTCCGTGCCGGAGGGGCGCGCGGCGAACCACGCGTGCTCTGTCTGCACCTTGAGCCCGCCGATCGCTGCGCCGTTGCCCGGTGCATGGGCGAGCTTGGCGGTGATCTTCTCGCCGGCGATGGCGGTCGCCGTCACGGCATCCGGTGCGAGCTTTCCGAGAGTCGCCTTCTGCTCGGGGGTCGCGGGGGCGTCGACCCGCTGATACGCGGATGCTCCGAACGCCTGCTCGAGTTCGGCGTAGCGCTCCGACGGGCTCTTGCCCGTGACCGCGATGATCTCGGCGGCGAGCAGGCACAGCAGGATGCCGTCCTTGTCGGTCGACCATGCGCTGCCGTCACGCCGCAGGAACGATGCGCCCGCAGACTCCTCGCCACCGAATGCGACGGTGCCGTCGAGCAGCCCCGGCACGAACCACTTGAATCCGACCGGCACCTCCAGCAGCCGTCGGCCCAGCGACTCCGCCACGCGATCGATGATCATCGAAGAGACGAGGGTCTTGCCGATCGCGGCATCCCGAGGCCACTGCGCACGGTGCGAGAACAGGTAGTCGATCGCGACGGCGAGGTAGTGGTTGGGGTTCATGAGGCCGGCATCCGGGGTGACGATGCCGTGCCGGTCGGCGTCGGCGTCGTTGCCGGTGAGCACGTCGAAGTCGCCCTTCTTCGCGACCAGCGACGCCATGGCGTTGGGGGAGGACGGATCCATGCGGATCTTCTCGTCCCAGTCCAGCGTCATGAACCGCCAGGTCGGATCGACCTCGGGATTGACGACGGTGAGGTCGAGGTCGTGCATCTCCTTGATCAGCTGCCAGTACTCGACGGATGCCCCGCCCAGCGGGTCGGCGCCGATGCGCACACCCGCCTTCCTGATCGCATCCACGTCGATGATGCTCGGCAGATCGCGCACGTACGCATCGCGGAAGTCGTGATTCGGGAGCGAGTCCCAGTCGATGTCGGCGAAGCTCTTGCGCTTCACCTCCGCCAGGCCGCCCTCGATCAGCGCGTTGGCGCGGTCGGCGATCCAGCCGGTCGCGTCGGTGTCAGCGGGGCCGCCGTGCGGAGGGTTGTACTTGAAGCCGCCGTCGCGCGGCGGGTTGTGCGAGGGAGTGACGACGATGCCGTCGGCCCGGCCCGCAGCATCCGCAGCCATGCCGCGGTTGTATGTGAGGATGGCGTGGCTCAGCGCGGGAGTCGGGACGTACGAATCCCGGGAGTCGACGCGCAGGTCGACATCGTTCGCGATGAGCACCTCGATCGCGCTGCGCTCGGCCGGCAGAGACAGCGCATGCGTGTCGCGGCCGAGGAACAGCGGGCCGGAGATCCCCTGCGAGCGGCGGTAATCGATGATCGCCTGCGTGGTGGCGAGGATGTGCTGCTCGTTGAAGCTCTTCGACAGGGACGAGCCGCGGTGGCCGCTGGTGCCGAACACGACCCTCTGGGCGGCGACGGATGGATCGGGCACGCGGTCGTAGTACGCGGCGATCAGTTCGTCGACATCGATGAGGTCACTTTCCTCCGCGGGGAGGCCGGCACGGCTCGTCATGAGTTCAGTCTGCCTCGATCTCGCCGTGCGCGCATCATCGCGGGCCGGTCTCACAGCCAGTGGAAGGGCTAGGGTGAAACGCGTGACTGAACGGCGCACCTACAGCTACCTCGGACCCGCAGGAACCTTCACGGAAGCCGCACTCGACCAGGTGGCAGAGGCATGGGGCCAGGAACGACGCCCTGTGCTCAACGTCGGCGAGGCGCTCGCCGACGTGCTCGAGGGCCGCAGCTACGCGGCGATGATCGCGATCGAGAACTCGATCGAGGGCGGTGTCTCCACCACTCAGGACGCTCTCGCGACGTTGCCGGGACTGCGCATCATCGGCGAGTACCTGGTGAAGGTGAACTTCGTGCTCGTCGCAGCACCGGGGACGAAGCTCGAGGACGTGACGTCGATCGCGGCGCACCCCGTCGCCTACGCGCAGTGCCACGGATGGCTCGGTGAGCATCTGCCGCGGCACTCCCACGTTCCGGCCGCGAGCAACGTGGCATCCGCCATCGGCGTGCTCGACGGCACGCTCCCCGCGCAGGCGGCCATCGCCCCTCCCGGCATCGCCGAGCACTACGACGTCGACGTGCTCGCCTCCGAGATCGGCGACAACACCTCCGCCGTCACCCGCTTCGTGCTCGTGACGCGCACGGCCACACCTCCGACGCCCACGGGGGCGGACAAGACGTCGCTGATCGTCGAACTCCCCAACGACCGCCCCGGCGCCCTGCTCGAGATGCTCGAGCAGTTCTCGACCCGCGGCATCAACCTCTCGCTGATCGAGTCCAGGCCGATCGGTGACGAGCTCGGTCGGTACCGGTTCGTGCTGGATGCCGACGGCCACGTGCACGACGAGCGGATGGCGGATGCCTTGCTCGGCATCCGCCGCTTCAGCCCCCGAGTGGTGTTCCTCGGCTCGTACCCCCGGGCAGACCGCCAGATCGTGCACTACCCCGACCGCTACGCCGACGACGTGTTCGTCGAAGCGCGCGACTGGTTGCGCGACCTGCTCTCCGGCGCTCCGGAGGAGTGAGCAGGAGTCAGTGCTCCTCGTAGCGCGGCCATCCGCTGCCGGGGATCATGTGCGAGTACAGCGCGCCCTTCGCGACTTCGAGTGACGGGTAGGTGCCGGTCTCGGCATCCGCCCCGCTCATGACGACGATGTACCCGTCGTCCGAATGGCGGATGCTGCCGACGACCCCGTTCGTTCCGTATGCGACCCAGAGACCCCGGGTCTTGGTGGTGCTCATCATCGAACTCCCTTCCGACATTGCCGACACTGCCGACGGTACCCCCGGGGCGTGGATAAGGCCATACCCCGGCGGATGCCGCGACTACAGCGCGGCGGCGACCAGCTCGAGGGTCTGCGCCCGGCCCGCCGCGGAGTCCATCGCCTCGGCGTCGTACGCGCCGGCGACGGGGGAGAGCATGACCTCGTCGACGCCGTGCTTCTCGGCGAACGCGCGCACCTCAGCGGCGACCGATTCTCCGGTGCCGACGAACCAGCGCTCCCGTGCGGACTGCACGACTTGCTCGGTCGCGGCATCCGCCTCGGCGATGCCTGCGGCGATCGCCTCCTCGACGGTCTCGAGAGCGGTGAGCGGCTTGTTCAGGCGCAGGCGCGACATCATCCGCAGTTGGGGGAGGGCACGTGCCTCGGCCTCCTCGGCCGTGGGCGAGGCGACGGCGTTGACGGTGAGGAACGTGCGCGGCTCCGGGTGCGCCTCGCTGGGCTGGTAGCCGGTGCGGTACAGGTCGAGGGCGCGTTCGAGGCCCTGGCCGGAGAAGTGGTTCGCGAAGACGTAGGGCAGGCCCTGGGATGCTGCGAGCTGCGCGGAGTAGTCGCTCGAGCCGAGCAGCCAGACGACGGGCGCTCCGGTGGCCGCGGGCGTGGAGTGCACGGTGTACTCGCCGCCGGACGTGAACCGCACGGTCGCGCCTTCGCCCGAGAGCAGCAGCGAGATGTCCTGCACGTACCGGGGGAACTGCTCGACGTCGCTCGTGGTGCCTGACGTGCGCAGCAGCTGCGTGATCACCGGATCGCTGCCGGGTGCGCGGCCGAGGCCGAGGTCGATGCGGCCGGGCGCGATGGCCTCGAGGGCGGCGAACTGCTCGGCGACGATGAGCGGCGCGTGGTTCGGGAGCATGACGCCGCCCGAGCCCAGATGCATCTGCTCGGTACGCGAGGCCGCGGCGGCGATCAGCACCGGGGGTGTGGTCGACGCCACCGCAGGCATGTTGTGGTGCTCGGCGAACCAGTACCGGCGGTAGCCGAGACGGTCGGCGATCTCAGCGAGGCTGAGGGAGGCCGCGATGGCCTCCGCACTTGTCTGGCCGGTGCGTACCGGGACGAGGTCGAGTACGGACAGGGCGGGGGCTGCGGAAGTCATCACGGAAGGCAACCGAAGAGGAGGGCGGGGGATTCCCCGCCCTCCCATCCGGTTGCGGGACGCTCGTCAGGCGAGCGCCGGCCGGACCGCCGTCAGGGCGTCCGACAGGGCACGCGATCCGAGTCGATACCTGATGTGCCAGCCGGCACTGTAGCTCTGCTCGGGAAGGTCTTCGAGCAGGGCGACGTCGGCCGGACCGAGCCCGTCCCTCATCGCCTCGCGCAGAAGGTCGTCCTTCGTCGCGGGATACTCCATGTCTGCGAGGAACCGACTCATCTCGTGGGTGATGCGCATGCTGATACTCCTCTCTGTGGTGAACGAGTTCGTGGGCTGAACGAGCCGGGATCAGGCGTCGATGGCCTGTCGGCGCTCACTGGATTCGACCTCGATCTTGCGGGGCTTCGCGCGTTCGCTGACCGGGATGATCACGGAGAGCACACCGCTCTCGTAGGAGGCGCTGATCCCATCGAGATCGACTCCGTCACCGAGTGTGAACTGGCGCAGGAACGAGCCGGAGCCCCTTTCGCGTGCGAGCCAGCGCACGCCTTCCTGGTTGTCGGCGGTGCGCTGTGCGCGGAGCGTGAGCTGGCCGCCGTCCAGGTCGACGTCGATCGAACCGGGATCGACCCCGGGGAGGTCGGCGTGCAGGACGTACCTCTCCCCGTCGCGGAAGAGATCCACCGGCATCAGCCGAGGCGCGCGAACGGAGTCCAGCACGCTCGCGGCGAAGCGATCGAGCTGACTGAACGGATCGAATGACAGTGCCATGAGTTGTCTCCTTTCATGCGGCCCATGCGGGCGGTTCGCGGGTACTTATCTGTACCTCGTGCTATAGATTTGTTATAGAACATGATCTCGAAAATATGCAAGTGTCTAAGGAATCTCTCAGGATGACGGAACGAAAGTCCCACATGCCGGTCTACGGCATCGCGGTGGCGGCCGAGTTGGTCGGACTGCCCGAGGCCACTCTGCGTCTCTTCGAGAGCAGAGGTCTGCTGACTCCGTCGCGGAGCGATGGCGGCACGCGACGGTACAGCGATGACGACATCGAACGGCTTCAGCGCGCGGTCAGGCTGCGCGGTGACGGTATGAACATCGCCGCGATCGCACGGGTCCTCGAGCTGGAGGATGAGAACGCCCGGCTGCGCGGGCGCCTCGACGAATCGTCTTCGTGAATCGCGAGGCGGCTCTCTCAGCGCACCGGAATCGCGAGCGCCTCCACTGGCGGCGTCGCTAGCATTCACTCATGGACGCCACCGTTTTCTACGTGCTTGTCGGAGCCGTCGCAATGGCGGCGGTCGCACGATGGCGGGGGTGGCCGGCCCCTCTGCTCGTCACGGTCGTCGCGCTCGCGGCATCCTTCCTCCCCTTCATGCCCGAGATGGCGATCGACGGGCACGTGCTGCTGAGCCTCGTGCTGCCCCCGCTGCTGTATTCGGCGGCGCTGGATGTGTCGTTCGTCGGGTTCAAGCGCAGCCTTCCGCAGATCCGCAGGCTCGGGATCTGGCTGGTGCTGCTCACTGCGCTCGTCGCCGGGCTGGTCGCCTGGCTCATCTTCCCTGCCCTGACTCTTCCCGGGGCGCTGCTGCTCGGTGCGATCGTCGCGCCGCCGGATGCCGTGTCCGCCGCTGCGATCGGACGCAAGCTCGGGCTGCCGCGGCGGGTCATGACGGTGCTGTCGGGGGAGAGCCTGATCAACGATGCGACCTCGCTGACGCTGTACCGGGTGTTCGCGGCGATCATCGCCGGTGCGACGCTCACAGTGTGGGACGGCGTCTGGCAGTTCGTGCTCGCGGTGGTGATCGGCGTCGTGGTCGGGCTCGTCTTCGGGATCCTCCTGCATCAACTGCGCATGCGCGTCGCCGACCCCGTGGTGATCGGCACGTTCGGGCTGCTGGTGCCGTTCGGCGCCTATGCCATCGCCGAGCACCTCGGTGGATCCGGCGTGCTCGCGGTCGTCGCGATGGGCCTGTACGTCGGATACAACGCTCCGCGCACCGACTACACGACCCGACAGCAGGAGACGCCGCTGTGGCTGTCGGCCGACCTTCTGCTGGAGAGCTTCGTGTTCGCCTACATCGGCCTGCAGTTCCCTCGGGTGCTCGACGATCTCGGCGACGAGTCGGTCGAGCACATCATGTGGCTCTCGGGTGCCGTGCTGCTCGTGGTGCTCGTGGTGCGCCCGCTGTACATCTACCCGGCGCACGCGTTCGCGGTGTGGATGCAGCGACTGCGGCTGAAGCGTTGGGAGCGGGCGATCGCGTCGGGGGAGTGGGCGCGCCGCGAACGACTCGACGACGAGCGGCGAGCACGGTTCGCCGCCACGCACCCGGATCGGGCGGCGCGGCCCCAACGCAGACGGCAGACGGCCGAGGAGATCCGCGACAGGCTGACCGAGCCCGCACTCGATTGGAAGGACAACGCGGTGATCTCCTGGGCGGGCATGCGCGGCGTCGTGACCCTGGCGACGGCGATCGCCGCCGCCGACATCGCCGAGCTCCCCACCGGACCGTCGCACGCGATCGTGATCGTCGCGTTCATCGTCACAGTCGGAACCCTGCTGCTGCAGGGGCTCACGCTGCCGCTGCTGATCCGTCGTCTCGGTGTGGCGAGCGACGTCGATCACGAGGCAGACGTGCAGGCGCTCGCCTCTGTGCGCGCACGCAGCAAGCAGGCGGGCAAGGCGTTCCTCGCTGAGCAGCGCAAGGTGTGGGAGCAGAAGTACGGCGAGATCGATCTGCGCACGTTCGACGCCTTCGCGAATCGGATGACCAGGGTCGAGACCGACACCGATCAGGCGCAGGAGGCGGAAGAGGCGGCTGCCCGTCCCTCGACCGAGGATCTGGTGGCGCTCTCACGCGGCTGGCTGCAGGTGCGGCGCGAGGTGCTCCTGTCGGAGCGCGATGCGGGCAACCTCGACGAAGAGGTGATGCGCGAGCTGATCACGGCGATGGATGCTGAGGAGCTGGCGCTCGACACGAGAGGGGCCGTGCGCCTTCCTGGGCGGGCGTGAGCGAGAAGGGGTTCCTCGCATGAAAAGGGACTTCCTGCATGAGACTGGGCGTGGGAACGCGCGTCTCGTGCAGGAAGTCCCTTTTCGCTGGTGGACTCAGCGGGTGGAAGCGGACTCCGTCTTCGAGGCGTCCTCGTCCACGGCATCCTCGTCCGAGTCGTCCGCGAACGGCAGGCCCTCGCGACGAGCGTTGTAGAGCTCCTCGTCGAGGATGCCCTCGCGCTTCGCGACGATGGCCGGCACGAGCGCCTGACCGGCGACATTGACCGCAGTACGGCCCATGTCGAGGATCGGGTCGATCGCGAGCAGCAGACCGACGCCCTCGAGCGGCAGGCCGAGTGTCGACAGCGTGAGCGTGAGCATGACGGTCGCGCCGGTCGTGCCGGCGGTGGCGGCGGAGCCGACGACGGAGACCAGGACGATCAGCAGGTACTGGATGAAGCTCAGTTCGATGCCGAAGAACTGTGCGACGAAGATCGCGGCGATGGCCGGGTAGATGGCGGCGCAGCCGTCCATCTTGGTGGTCGACCCGAACGGCACGGCGAAGGACGCGTACGAGCTGGGCACGCCGAGGTTGCGCTCGGTGACGCGTTGCGTGAGCGGGAGGGTACCCAGGGAGGAACGGCTGACGAAACCCAGCTGCACTGCCGGCCACACGCCGGAGAAGTACTGCTTGATCGACAGTCCGTGGGTCTTCACGAGGATCGGGTACACCACGAACAGCACCAGTGCGAGGCCGATGTAGACGGCGGCCACGAACCAGATGAGCGAGGCGAGCTTGTCCGTCCCGTACTGGATGACGGCGTTCCCGATCAGGCCGAAGGTGCCGATGGGGGCGATGCGGATGATCCACCACAGCACTCGTTGGATGACCTTGAGGAACGACTCGGTGAAGGCGAGGAACGGCTCGGCCTTGCGTCCGGCCTTCAGCGCCGCGATGCCGACGACGGCGGAGATCACGATGATCTGGAGGATGTTGAAGTCGACGCTGGAGGATGCCGCGCCGGATGCCGGATCCACAGAGGTTCCGACCTCGAGGCCGAGGAAGTTCTGCGGGATGAGACCGATCAGGAAGTTCCACCAGGAGCCGACGTTGCGCGGCTCACCGGTCTCGAGGCCCTCGCCGGCGCGCGCGCCGGGCTGGATGACGAGCCCGAGTACGATCCCGATCGTCACGGCGATGAAGGCGGTGATCGCGAACCACAGCAGGGGCTGCCCGGCGAGGCGCGCGGCGTTCTGAACACGGCGGAGGTTCGAGATGCTCGCGACGATCGCGGCGAACACGAGCGGCACGACGGCGGTGCGCAGCAAAGTGACGTACGAGCTGCCGATCGTGCCGAGGGTGTCCGACAGGACAGTCGGGTTGTCCTTGCTGGCACCGAGCTGCACGGCGATGAGTCCGGCTGCGATGCCGAGGACCAGGGCCGCGAGGATCTGGAACCCGAACGATGTCAGAAGCTTCCGTGCGGGGCTGCGGGTGTCAGGCGCTTTCTGGGCGCGTGTTGTGCTGCTCATGAGACTCCAAGTCGAAGGGCGCGGGGATGAGCGCCTTAGGGATCAACGTTAGGAGTGTTCGTTCATTCCCATGCATAGATGACGAAGGATGACGGATGCCGAAGCATCCGCCATCCTCGGAATTCCTAGGCGCCGTCCTCAGGCGTGAGAGATCACTCGGCGGGTGCGCAGACGCTGACGGCCTCCTGCATGGTCGACGTCACAAGGTCCTTCGCCTCCTGCGAGGTCTGCAGGTCTTCGCCTCCGGCCATGTTCTTGAGGTCCTGGTCGGAGACCTTGGAGTCGAGGAATTCTGCGGCGATGCAGTCGACCTGGTCCTCGGTGAGCAGGTCTCCCTGACCGCTGTCCTCGAGGATCGTCGTGATGCCGGAGCTGAGTTCTTCGGCCGACGGCCGATCCGAGCCGCCGGAACCGCCCGGCCCGCCGGCGCAGGCCGCGAGCGAGATGGCCAGGGCCGCGATCGGGAGGGTCATGAGGATGCGCGAGCGCAGGTTCCGGTCGATGTTCATGGTCTCGAGCCTACGCAGTCGGGCGGTCCGGGAACGCGCGCGAGGATGGGGAGGAATGCCCATGTCGCAGGTGTCCTAACCGGCGCGTCGCTGGGATGTCTGTGACGCCGCGATGAACATGTCCGATGGAGTGATGAGCGGTCGGCCGGTGACCGTTGCTACGCCAGCACCAGCAACTCGCCGACTTCGCACCCGAGCGCGTCGCAGATCGCTCGCAACGTGGAGTACCGGATCGCCCGTGCCCGATCGTTCTTCAGCACCGACAGGTTCACGATGCTCACGCCGACCCGTGCGCTCAGCTCGGTCAATGTCATCCCCCGTTCGGCGAGCAGCTCGTCGAGGCGGCAGTGGATGCCGGTGAACTCGTCGTCGCTGTCTGCGGGACTCACACCAGTCCCTCCGTCTCCTTCTGAAGCGCTACGCCTCGACGGAACACGATCACCAGCACGCCGACGGAGACCGCGGCGACCACGAGCGAGATGCTGTCGAGGTCGAGGTCGGTCCGGCCGCCGTACTCATCCAATGCGGCGAACACCCCGTTTAGTCCCATGGTCCGGAAGCAGTATTCGCCGGCCCATGCGAGAAGGAAACTCATCGAGAGGAGGAACAGCAGTCGCACGTTCACGCGGTCGAAGATTCTTCCGCGAAGCATGCGAATGCAGCTGCACACACCGAGGGTCGCCGCGGCGACGAGTCCCAGTGTGCTGAGAACGATGGCGAGCACGAGGCAGATCACGCTGAGCGTGGTGACGTCCGCGACGACGAGGATGCCGCTCGTGACCGTCGCCTCCGTCCCCTGGCCCAGAGCGGTCATGACCTTCTGGGCGGGAATGGGAGCATCGACGGTGACGGCACCCGGCGCCGCGAAGAGGGATGCGACGGCGTTCGCGCCGCGATACAGCAGGAACGCGATCACGACCGCGCCGACGACGATGCCTGTCACGAGGTCGCTCCGGTCGCGCCGCGCCTGGAGTTCGGGAGTGCGAGCCATCATCACACCAGTCCTTCCGTCTCGCGCTGCAGGCGGATGCCGCGTCGGAACGCGGTGCCGATGAGGATCACCGACACGCCGACGGCGATGTACGGGAGCAACGCCCACGCTGCGGTCGGATGCACCGGTTCGGCGCCGGCGATGTCAAGCGCCTGGAGCACCCCACTGCGTCCCGCGGTATCGAGCGACAGAAGACCGCACGGAGCGAAGACGATCGTGCTGCCCGCGACCTCGAAGCTGCGCGCCGTGCCTTCGCTGAAGAACCGCCCTCGCAGGAAACTCCACGCGATGCGCATGACGCACGCGATCACGAGCAGTACCGCGAGGGTGACGAGTGCGAGAGAGGCGATGATGGCTGCGACCGACCACCCGTTCACGTTCGGCACGATCACCGTTACAGAAGAGACGATGCCAGCGATCGACCCCGCCCCTGAGTCGACGGTCGCCTCGACCGTCTGTTCGTCTGTATCGATCGTCCAGGCGATCCCCTCAGGGCGGAATGTGCTGACCACTCGCAGGCTGATCAGGATGCAGGCGATGACGGCGACGGAGATTCCGAGGAGCAGGACGTTGAAGGCATCGATCCGCTCGGAACGGATCGTGGTGGGGTCGGGCTCGATCATCACACCAGTCCTTCCGTCTCGCGCTGCAGGCGGATGCCGCGTCGGAACGCGGTGCCGATGAGGATCACCGACACGCCGACGGCGATGTACGGGAGCAACGCCCACGCTGCGGTCGGATGCACCGGTTCGGCGCCGGCGATGTCAAGCGCCTGGAGCACCCCACTGCGTCCCGCGGTATCGAGCGACAGAAGACCGCACGGAGCGAAGACGATCGTGCTGCCCGCGACCTCGAAGCTGCGCGCCGTGCCTTCGCTGAAGAACCGCCCTCGCAGGAAACTCCACGCGATGCGCATGACGCACGCGATCACGAGCAGTACCGCGAGGGTGACGAGTGCGAGAGAGGCGATGATGGCTGCGACCGACCACCCGTTCACGTTCGGCACGATCACCGTTACAGAAGAGACGATGCCAGCGATCGACCCCGCCCCTGAGTCGAC
>NZ_JBLVOB010000004.1:0-2131 GCF_053543555.1 Microbacterium xerophyticum
GCCCATCCCCAACCGAAAAATCTTTCCAACAAGTAACCATGCGATTCTTGTTCGTATCCAGTATTAGACGCCGTTTCCAGCGCTTATCCCAGAGTCAGGGGCAGGTTGCTCACGTGTTACTCACCCGTTCGCCACTAATCCACCCAGCAAGCTGGGCTTCATCGTTCGACTTGCATGTGTTAAGCACGCCGCCAGCGTTCATCCTGAGCCAGGATCAAACTCTCCGTAAAAGAAAAAAACCACATCAACCGGAATAAGGTCGACGCAGCGAGTTTGAACTGACCAAAGAAATGAATCAAACTGACTTCATTTAAAATGCCAACCCCTCCGAAAAAGGATTGGTCTTTGATCCAAAGGAATTCTCAACCACCAACCAAAAGATTGATGGACGAGGATAATTTGGCATTTGACAAGTGCACGCTGTTGAGTTCTCAAGGATCGGACGCTCCCCCGACCCAGTCATCACAACCAGGCCCGAAGGGCAACTTCTCAATCTTACCCGCCTCGCGGAGCCTGTCAAATCGACGCTTTCGGATCTCAGATCCGATGCGCAGCCGATGACCGCTATCCAGGAGGTGGGACTCTCTATCCTAGACGCAAGCGCCCACACTCTCAAGTGAGAGAAGGAGTTCGGGAGTTGTTCTTCCGCTTGAGGGGGGTGAGGCGCTTGGCCTTTCCGCTTCCCTGTGGGGCGAACAAGTAATAACTTACGCGGGATCCGGGGTCCGGGCAAATCCTGCCCGTCCCCCGGGCGTGTCTCGGTCGCGGTCGTCGCCGGCCCGCCCGCATCCGTCGCCCCTGGGACGCGAGAAGGGCCCCTGTCTCGATGACAGGGGCCCTTCTTCGGTCATGCTCAGATGGCGTTGACGTCCAGCGGGATGCCGGGGCCGAACGTGGTCGACACCGCACCCTTCTGGATGTAGCGGCCCTTTGCACTCGACGGCTTGAGGCGGACGATCTCCTCGAGGGCAGCGCCGATGTTCTCATCGAGCTGCTCAGCGGTGAACGAGGCCTTGCCGACGACGAAGTGCACGTTGGCGTGCTTGTCGACGCGGAACTCGATCTTTCCGCCCTTGATCTCCTCGACGGCCTTGGCCGTGTTCGGGGTCACGGTGCCGGTCTTCGGGTTCGGCATCAGGCCGCGGGGGCCGAGCACCTTGCCGAGTCGACCCACCTGGCCCATGAGCTCAGGGGTCGAGACGGCCGAGTCGAAGTCGGTCCAGCCTGCGGCGACCTTCTCGATGAGCTCGGCGCCGCCGACCTCATCCGCACCTGCGGCGATCGCTGCCTCGGCCGCGGGGCCGGTGGCGAACACGATGACGCGAGCGGTCTTGCCGGTACCGTGCGGGAGGATGACGGTGCCGCGCACCATCTGGTCCGCCTTGCGCGGGTCGACCGCAAGCTTGAGCGCGACCTCGACGGTCGAGTCGAACTTCGCCGAGCCGGTCTCCTTCGCGAGAGCGACAGCCTCGGTCGGGGTGTAGAAACGGTCTGCCTCGATCTTCGCGACGGCAGCGTTGTAAGCCTTGGACTTAGTCATGATTGTTCTCCTCAGCCCTCGACCGTGATGCCCATGGAACGGGCGGTGCCGGCGATGATCTTCGAGGCGGCCTCGATGTCGTTCGCGTTCAGGTCGGCCTGCTTGGTCTCGGCGATCTGACGGACCTGGTCCTTGGTGATCTTTCCGACCTTGACGGTGTGCGGCGTGGCCGAGGCCTTCTGCACACCGGCAGCCTTCTTGATCAGCTCTGCGGCCGGCGGGGTCTTCAGGACGAACGTGAAGCTGCGGTCCTCGTAGACGGTGATCTCCACCGGGATGACGTTGCCGCGCTGCGACTCGGTCGCGGCGTTGTACGCCTTGCAGAACTCCATGATGTTCACACCGTGCTGACCGAGCGCGGGGCCGATCGGCGGTGCCGGGTTTGCGGCGCCGGCGTTGATCTGGAGCTTGATCAGGCCGGTCACCTTCTTCTTCGGTGCCATTCTCTGTTCCTCTCATCGAACGGATGCCTCAGCATCCGATCTCCCACGAACCCGGCATCTCCGGGCTGTGGTGCGTTCGCACGCGCGCCGAAGCGCACACACAAACCACGCAAGTCTACCGTATGCAGAACGCCCCCCCCGCCCCCGC
>NZ_JBLVOB010000004.1:2158-5632 GCF_053543555.1 Microbacterium xerophyticum
TGCAGAACGCCCCGCCGGCCGGAGCCGCGCGGGGCGTTCTGAAGCAGTCTGGAATCAGCTCATCTTCGTGACCTGGTCGAACGACAGCTCGACCGGGGTCTCGCGCTCGAACAGCGACACGAGCACCGTGAGCTTGCCGCTCTCGGGCTTGATCTCGCTGATCGAACCGGGAAGGCCGGCGAACGAGCCCTCCTTGATCGTGATGGTCTCTCCGACCTCGAAGTCGACCTCGGCCGGGATCGAGCGGGCGACGGCCACGCCGCCCTTGGACTGGACGTTCTTCGCAGTCGGGACGTCCTTGACCTCGACGAGCGCCTTCAGCATGTTGAAGGCCTCCTCGAAACGCAGCGGCGTGGGGTTGTGGGCGTTGCCCACGAAGCCGGTGACACCGGGGGTGTGACGGACGACGGACCAGGTGTCCTCGTTGAGCTCCATGCGCACGAGCACGTAGCCGGGGATCCGGACGCGCGTGACCATCTTGCGCTGGCCGTTCTTGATCTCGACGACGTCCTCCATGGGGACCTCGACCTGGTAGATGTCGTCCTCGACCTCGAGCGTCGACTTGCGCTGCTCGATGTTGGCCTTCACCTTGCGCTCGAATCCGGCGTAGGAGTGGATGACGTACCACTTGCCCGGCATCATGCGCAGGTCCATGCGGAAGGCCTCGTACGGGTCCTCCTCCGCATCGTCGCCTGCCGCGTCTTCGGTGACGGCATCCTCGTCGCCGTTCACGTCGGGGCCGTCGTAGGGGGTGACCTCCTCGGCGGAAGCCGCCTCGAGATCTGCGGCCTCTTCGGCCGCTCCGTCGTTGAGGACCTCGGCGGCAGCCTCTGACTCTGCCGCTTCGTCCAGGTTGAGAGCGTCGTTCACGATCGCGTCCGCCTCCGGGTCGTCGATGTCGATGTCTTCCGTGCCTTCGTCGTTCAGATCTTCCTCGTCGCCTTCGATGTGCACGGCGACGTGCTCCGCCGCGGAAGACGCGCGCTCTTCAGCGGAGAGCACGTTGCCCTCCTGCGCTTCGTCGTCCTCACTGGACTGCTCTGCAGCAGTCGCCCAGTCGGCGTCGTCGGAATATCTTTCAGACACGTTGTTTCTTTCCAATCATTGCGGCCGCAGCCGCGGGGATGACGCTTACTGCGGCACCCCGAAGACCTGAGCCGTCAGCCACGAGAAGGCGGTGTCCAGGCCGTAGACCAGTGCCATCATGATCGCCACGAAGACCAGCACGACGCCGGTGAACTTGAACAGTTCCTTGCGCGTGGGCGTGACGACCTTGCGCAGCTCGCCGATGACCTGACGGAAGAACAGCGCGATGCGGCCGAAGAAGCCGAGCTTCTTCACGCTGGCGGTGCCGCCTGCCGCGACGATCTCGCCGCGCGGTTCGTCCTGATCCATCCTGAATGTACCTTTCGTGTGCCAGCGTGGCGCTGACGCGCAGGGCGGACAGGAATCGAACCTGCAACCTGCGGTTTTGGAGACCGCTGCTCTGCCAATTGAGCTACCGCCCTAGAGACCGTGAGGCCTCTGGATCTGCTTCCTCCCCACACCCGAGGGCATGGAAAAAGGATGCAGACAACTGCCTGTCCAGTGTACGGCATGCGGTGTGCCCCGGCGAACCGCACCCTCCGACGGGCTCGAGCACGCGCTGCTCAGAACAGCTGGCGCCAGTTCGCCCTGGCGAGATCCAACAGCTCATCCCCGCGGCCCGACATGACCGTGCGGATGGCGTACAGCGCGAATCCCTTGACCTGCTCGGCAGTGATCGCCGGCGGCATGGACAGCTCCTGACGCTCGGTGACGACGTCGAGCAGGGCGGGGCCGTCGTGAGCGAGCACCTCGCGCACAGCATCCGGAAGGTCTTCGCTGCGCTCCACTCGGCGCGCGAAGATGCCGAGTGCCTCGGCGACCGCCGCGAAGTTCGGATTCTCGAGATCTGTCGCGTACGTCACGAACCCTGCGGCCTTCATCTCGAGTTCGACGAAGTTGAGCGAGGAGTTGTTGACGACGATCGTCTTGACCGGCAACCTGTTCTGGGTGAGCGTGATGAGCTCGCCCAGCATCATGGCGAGTCCTCCGTCTCCGGCCAGCGCGACCACCTGACGATCCGGCCGCGCGGTCTGCGCTCCGATGCCGTGCATGAGGGCGTTGGCCATGGATCCGTGGGTGAACGAGCCGATCAGGCGTCGCCGTCCGTTCATGGTGAGATAGCGTGCCGCCCACACCGTGGGCGAGCCGACGTCGGCGGTGAAGACCGCATCATCGCTCGCCGCCTCATCGACCAGCCGCGCCAGGTACTGCGGATGGATCGGGTTCCCGCGCTTGGTGGGGACGGCCAGTTCGTCGAGCTTGGTGCGCGTCCTGCGGTAGTGCGCGACGGCGTCATCGAGGTGCGAACGATCCGACTTCTCCGCGAGGCGCGGGACAAGTGCTTCCGCTGTGGCCTTGACGTCGCCGACGAGGCCCAGATCGAGCGGATGCCGCCTGCCGAGCTGCGAGCCGCGGATGTCGACCTGGATCGTGGTGGCGTCCTCCGGATAGAACTGCGGGTACGGGAAGTCGGAGCCCAGCACCAGCAGGGTGTCGGCGGATTCCATCGCCCGATAACCGGAGGCGAATCCGAGCAGGCCCGTCATCCCCACGTCGAACGGGTTGTCGTACTCGATGAACTCCTTGCCCCGCAGGGCGTGCACGATGGGTGCGCCGAGACGATCGGCGAGCGCGACGACCTCGTCGTGCGCGCCCTCGACACCTGCGCCGGCGAGGATCGTCACCTTCGTGGCGGCGTTGAGCAGCTCTGCGGCCCGCTCGAGTTCGCTCGGGCTCGGGACGATCACCGGATGCGTGCGCTCGATCACGACGGCGCGATCGACGGGAACGTCGGCGAGCGCGACCTCACCCGGGATCACGATCACCGCGACCCCGCGCTTCTCGATGGCTTCGCGCATCGCGATCTCGAGGATGCGCGGCATCTGCACGGGATCGGCGACGTACTCGACGTAGACGCTGCACTCGCGGAACAGTTCCTGCGGGTGCGTCTCCTGGAAGTACCCCGTGCCGATCTCGCTGGTCGGGATGTGCGCTGCGATCGCGAGCACGGGGACGCGCGAGCGGTTGGCATCGAAGAGCCCGTTGATCAGGTGCAGGTTGCCCGGACCGCAGGAGCCGGCGACGACGGCGAGATCTCCGGTGAGGGCCGCATCCGCCGCCGCGGCGAACGCGGCGGATTCCTCGTGGCGCACATGCAGCCACCGGATCGTGCCGTCCTTGCGCAGCGCATCGGTGAATCCGTTGAGCGAGTCTCCCGGGATGCCGTAGACCCGGTCGACGTGGTTGGCGCGGAGGGTATGGACGATGTTCTCAGCGACGGTGGCCATGACATCCACGCTACGCCAGACGGCCGGGCGCAGGGCGAGACCTTCGGCATCCGTCTGCGGATCCCGAGGCCCTGCGACGCAGAAGCGGGGGGGCTCCGCG
>NZ_JBLVOB010000004.1:5703-15980 GCF_053543555.1 Microbacterium xerophyticum
CCCCTCCTCCGCGCTCGCGGAGGGGGGCGCCCTTCTGCGATCGTCAGCCGATCGGGATCGCGGCGTACAGGATCCAGGTGAGGAGGAACCCGGTGACACCGAGCACGGTGGTCAGAGGCGTCCAGGTGCGCAGGCCGTCCTTGACCGACAGACCGAGATAGCGGGTGACGACCCAGAAGCCGGAGTCGTTGACGTGGCTGAGGCCCAGAGCACCGTAGCCGATCGCGACAGCGACGAGGGCGACGTGGATGGTGTCGAGGCCGAGCACGGCGACCGACGGCAGCAGCAGACCCGCTGTCGTCGTGATCGCGACCGTCGCCGATCCCTGCGCCGCGCGCATGATGAGCGAGATGAGGAACGCGGCGAGCAGCAGCGGCATGCCCGAGCCCGCGAGCACCTCGGCGACCGCACCGCCGATGCCGGTCTCGGTGAGGATCTTGCCGAACGCGCCACCCGCACCCGTCACGAGGATGATGACGGCTGCGGCGGGCAGTGCCGACTCCATGACCTCGCCGAGCTTCGCGGCCGACCACCCGCGGCGCACGCCGAGGAAGAACATCGCCGCGGCGATCGCGACCATGAGCGCGAAGATCGGCTGGCCGATCATCGACAGGAAGCTGTTCCAGAAGCTGCCGGCCTCGAACGCGGGCGCCACGGCGGTGCCGAGCATGATGAGCACGAGCGGCAGCAGGATCAGTCCGAGCACGGTGAAGGCGCTGGGCGCCTTCTCACCGTCGCGGAGGCCCGCGTTCGCGGAGGGCTGGTCGTTGCCGAAGCTCTCGAACATCTCCTTGGTCGCCTCGATCATCGCGAACTCGCGGCGGTTGATCAGCTTGCCCACCCAGAAGGACAGCGCCGCGAGCGGGATCGACACGAGGAGCGCGAAGATCGTGACCCAGCCGATGTCGGCGCCGAGGATCGTCGCACCGCCGACGATGCCGGGGTGCGGCGGGACGGCGACGTGCACCGCGAGCATGATGCCTGCGACCGGGAGCCCGAACTTGATCGGGTTGAGACCGGCGACCTTCGAGAACGCGAAGATGATCGGCACGAGGATGATGAAGCCGGCATCGAAGAACACCGGGATCGCGAGGATGGCCGCCGCGATCACCAGGGCGATGCCGACCCGCTTCGGGCCGAGCCACTTGGTGAACTTCCCGGCGAGCGACTCCGCACCGCCGGAGAGCTCGATGATCTTGCCGAGCATCGATCCGAGGGCGACGAGCACTGCGACGGAGCCGAGCGTTCCGCCGACACCGGCGATGATCGCCTGGATGATGCCGAGCCGTTCGACGGTGCCGTCATCCGCCGTGATGTTCGTCATCGGAAGACCGGCGGCGAGGCCGACGACGATCGAGACGAGGATCAGGGCGTAGAAGGCCTGCATCTTGAAGCGGATGATCAGCAGGAGCAGCAGGGCGAGGCCTGCGATTCCGATCGCGATCAACGCGGGAAGAGGGAGCGTCACTGGATCTCTTCTTTCAGTTCTCCGGCGCGAGTGCACCGGGGTGGGGTGTGGGTCAGGAGCGTCGTTCGGGGGCGATCACGCGGATCACGGCGGAGTCGTCGTGCGCACCGAGGCCCTGGGCCTCGCCGAGCAGGAACAGCTGCTCGGCGGCGTTCGCGACGGGAGTCGAGAGGTGGGCGGCACGAGCCGCGTCGCCCACGATGCCCATGTCCTTGACGAAGATGTCCAGGCGGCTCAGCACCTCGGCGCCGTCCTCGTCATAGGCCTGCAGCGCACGAGGTCCGCGGTTGCCGAGCATGAACGAGTTCGCGGCCCCCGCGGTGAGCGCCTCGAGCGTCTTCTCACGGTCGAGTCCGAGGGCGTCGGCGAGTGCGAGCGCCTCGGCTGCGGCGGCGATGTGCACGCCGCACAGCAGCTGGTTGACCGTCTTCAGCGCCTGTCCGTCACCGGGCTTGTCGCCCACGATCGACAGCGTGGACGCGAGCTGATCGAGCACGGGTCGTGCGACCTCGAGCGCGGCAGGGGTTGCGCCGACGACGATAAGGAGATCTCCCTCTCCGGCGCGCACTGGTCCTCCCGACAACGGTGCGTCCACCAGCTGTGCGCCGTTCTCGGCCAGACGTGCGGCGATGTCGGCGATGCCGTCGGTCCCGACGGTGCTGGTGAGGATGACGACCGCGCCGTCGGCCAGGTGCGACGCGAGGCCGGTCTCGCCGAACAGCAGTCCGTTCAGCTGTTCGCCGGTGCGCACTGCCACGAGAACCGCCTGGGCATCGGCGACGGCGTCCGCCGCGGAGTCCGCCGGAGTGACGCCCTTCTCCGCTGCCAGAGCGATGCGTTCTGCGGCGATATCGAAGCCGCGCACCTCGAAGCGCTCGGCGAGACGGGTGGCCATCGGGAGCCCCATGGCTCCCAGACCGATGACGGCGACGGTGGAGGTCATCGCTGTTCCTTTCCATTGGCGTCGGCGAGCGTCGAGACGACGCGGGCCAGAGAATCCGTGTCGCCGACGTTGCCGGCGAAGACGATGTAGGGGATGCCGACGGCGGGGCCCGTCTCGGGCTGCCACAGCGAGACGATTCCGGGGAGCATCGGTCCCAGTACCGTGGCCCGGCGGATCTCGAGCGCCTCGCTCGCGACGTCGCTCGAGGTGATGCCGCCCTTCGCGATCACGAACCGGGGCGGCGCGAGTGCGAGCACGCGGCGCACCAGGTCGACGACGCCGCTTGACACCTTGCGTGCGATGTCGAGGCTCTCGTCGCCGTCGGCTCCGGTGACGAGTTCGCGGGTGGTGTGCACGATGACCGTGCCGTTCGCGAGCGCCTGCGCCGCGGCATCCGCCTGGGCATCGAGGTGGGCATCGCGGCGCTCATCGATCAGCTGACGCACGTCGAGTTCGATCGTGACGGTGTCCGGTCGCTGACGACGCAGCTCCTCGAGCTGCTCGGTGGTGAGCGGCACATGGCTGCCGACCACGACGAGTCCGCCGCGGTCGTAGGCGAACGGGATGTCCTCGGCGACGACGGGTTCGGCGATCTCCTGCCCGATGTGCGCGCGCACATACGGCGGACCGACACGCAGCAGCACGTCGCGATCGCGCATGCGGTGAAGTGCGAGCGCGACGACGCGCATGTCGGTCTCCTCCACGACGTCGACCACGACGACCGACCCCGTCGGCACGTCGCGGAGGAAGGACACCACTGCGTCGACACCCGAACGGATGACGCCGATCGTCAGGGCCGCCACGTCGTCCGAGGCGATGCGTCCTGCGGTCTTCTCGGCGACCCATTCCCGCAGATCGGACGCGGCGAACCCGAACGTCGCGTCCTGCGCGAACGGCGTCTCCCCCACCGGCGTCGCCTCGGCGCCCGTGACCCAGTAGTGCACCGACTCGACCGTGATGCGTCCGGCATCGGGGAAGGCGGGGACGATCAGGACGAGCTCGGGAGCCGTACCGCCGTGCGCGACGATCTCTCGGGCGAGCACATCGGTCTCGAGCGGGAAATGACCGCGGAGCGTCGAGTCGCTCCGCGAGACGAACGTCACACGACGGCCGGCCTCGGATGCCGCGGCGAGGGCCACGGCGACGACCTCGCGGTTGCGCGCGGCGGCGGTGTCCTCATCGAGCGACCGGGTGTTGGTCAGCACGTAGACGGCCGCGGCTCCGGTCGCGAACGCGCCGGCGAGGTCTTCGTGCTCCCAGCGGGTCAGCACCGGGAGACCGGAGACCGACTGGGTTCCGGTGGGATCGTCGTCCAGCACGACGAGCACGCCGTGCGGGTCGAGGGCGGCGCGGACCTCGTCGGCGCCGATCCGGACGGGCTCGGGCAGGGAGGCGAGAAGCGCGTCGAGGTGCATGGGAACTCCTTCGTCCAGGATCTGCTGCGGTATGCGAGATTCTCGGAGGTCGTTATCCGATATCAGATAACGAGAGTACGCCCCGTTCGCGCTTCCGCAAAATCGTGGCGTCTACTCGCCCAGCACGTACTGCAGCAGGTCGTCTCGGGTCTGGCGCATGTGACTCGCCATGGCCTCGCGCGCGGCATCCGCAGAACGCGTGCGCATCGCCTCGAGCACCGCCGCATGCTCGACGATCGCGTGTTCGCGGATGTCGCGCACTGAGCTCGTCTCGGTGCGCGAGTCCTGCAGCATCGTGGTGAGCGGACGCACGGATGCGACGAGGATGCGGTTGTCCGCGGCTGCGAAGATCACGTCGTGGAACGCGAGGTCGGCATCCACGAAACCCGGGACATCGCCGTTGTCGTGCGCCGCGCGCATCAGGGCGAGCATCGACTCGAGCTTCGCGATGTGCTCATCCGTGCACCGCGGGGCGGCGAGCTCGGCCGCGCCGGTCTCGAACATCACACGCATGTCGATCAGGTCGAGCGATGAGCGACGACGGGCTCCCCCGCTGCGGGCCACGCGCACGACGGCTTCCAGCCCGGTCCATTCGTCGACCGGTGCGATCCGGTGCCTGCTGCCGGGTACGGGGACGATGACGCCCTGCGCCTGCAGCAGTCGCACGCCCTCACGCAGCGTCAACCGCGAGACGCCGAGCAGCGCCGCGAGATCGGCCTCCGCGGGAAGGGTCTCGCCAGCGACGAGCCGCCCGGCGATGATCTCGTCGAGCAGCCCGTCGACGACGGACTGCGTGCGGGAGACTCGTTCGACCTTCATGCGTCCAACGGTAGCGCCACCGCACGCTCCAGCAGATTCAGCCCTCAGGCCGTGCGGATGAGCTTCTTGTTCACGAACTCGTCCGCGGCGAGGTGGCCGAGCTCGCGCGAGGTGCCGCTGCGTTTGACTCCGCCGAACGGCAGTTCAGGGCTGTCGGCGAGCACGAGGTTCACATAGACCATGCCCGCCTCGATCCGATCCGCGACCCGCTCGGCCTGCTCGGCATCCGTCGTGAAGAGGTACGAGCCCAGGCCGAAGGCCGTGTCGTTGGCCAGCTCCACCGCGGCGTCCTCGTCCGCGACGCGGTACACGACGGCGGCGGGACCGAACAGCTCCTCACGGTACGCATCCATCTTCGCCGTCACATCGGCAAGGACCGTCGGTGCGAAGAAGGCGCCGTCGCGGGTGCCTCCGGTGAGCAGGGTCGCGCCCTGTTCGACCGCACCGTCGACCTGGCTCTGCAGGTGCTCCGCCGCTGCGAGCGATGCGAGCGGTCCGAGCACGGTGTCGTCCTGCATCGGGTCGGTCGCCGGCACGATCGACATGCGCGCGACGAACTTCTCCACGAACTCGTCGTACAGATCGTCCACGATGATGAAGCGCTTCGCGCCGTTGCAGGCCTGGCCGCTGTTGTCCAGGCGCGCGTCGACGGCGGCCTGCACCGTGGCATCCATGTCGTGCGTGGACAGCACGATGAAGGGGTCGGAGCCACCGAGCTCGAGCGCGACCTTCTTGAGATTGCGCCCCGCCACCTCGGCGACCGCAGCGCCCGCGCGCTCGGAACCCGTCAGGGAGACGCCCTGCACGCGCGGATCGGCGATGATGCCGGCGATCTGCTCGTTCGTGGCGAGCACGTTCTGATACGCACCGTCCGGGAACCCTGCGGTGCGATAGATGTCGGCGATCGCGTTCGACGACTCGGGGCATTGAGGTGCGGGCTTGAGCAGGATCGTGTTGCCGACGACCAGGTTGGGCGCGGCGAAGCGGACGATCTGGTACGCCGGGAAGTTCCACGGCATGATTCCCAGCAGCGGCCCCAGCGAGTCGCGCCGGATGATCGCCGACCCCTCGCCGAGGATCGCGATCGGCTGGTCGGCCATGATCGCCTCGGCCTGGTCGGCGTAGTACTCGGCGATGTCGGCCGCGAAGTCGACCTCGCCGAGCGCTGCTTCGCGGGGCTTGCCCATCTCACGCACGAAGATGTCGGCGAGTTCCTCGCGGCGCTCTCGATGAAGCTCCGCCGCGCGGCGCAGGAGCGATGCCCGTTCGGCGACCGTCGAGGAGCGCGACCATTCTCGGTGCGCGTCGGTGGCCGCGGCGATCGCGCGCTCGATCTGCGCGTCGGTGAAGGTGTCGTAGGTGGCGAGTGTCTCGCCCGTGGCCGGGTTGACGACGGCGTAGTCGGTCATGATCGGTCCTCTCAGTTCGGGATCAGCGTGTACTTGGTCGACAGGTACTCGTGGATGCCCTCGAATCCGCCCTCGCGGCCGACGCCGGACTGCTTGACACCGCCGAAGGGGGCGGCGGCGTTCGAGACGACGCCCACGTTGAGGCCCATCATGCCGGTCTCGAGCGCGTCGATCATCCGGTGACCCCTCGCAAGGTCCTCCGTGAAGACGTAGGACACGAGCCCGTACTCGGTGTCGTTCGCGAGGCGCACGCCCTCCGCCTCGTCCGTGAAGGTCGCGATCGCCAGGACGGGACCGAAGATCTCCTCGCGGAGGATGTCGCTGCCCGCGGCCACCTCCGTGATCACGGTCGGCTCGAAGAACGTGCCGTCGCCGTCGAGCGCGTGCCCTCCGGCCAGCAGCTTCGCACCGCGGCCCACCGCGTCGTCGACGAGTTCGCCGGCCTTCGACACGGCATCCGCATCGATGAGGGGGCCGATCGTGACGCCGTCCTCGGTTCCGCGCCCGATCTTCATCGCCTGCACGCGCTCGGTGACGCGGCGCGCGAACTCCTCTGCCACGTCGGCGTGCACGATGAAGCGGTTCGCCGCCGTGCACGCCTGGCCGATGTTGCGGAACTTGGCGAGCATCGCGCCGTCCACCGCCTTGTCGAGGTCGGCGTCGTCGAAGACGACGAACGGCGCGTTGCCGCCGAGCTCCATCGACACGCGCAGCACGCCCTCCGCCGCCTGGGCGATGAGCCTGCGCCCCACCTCAGTCGACCCGGTGAACGAGAGCTTGCGCAACCGCGGGTCGGCGATGATCGGAGCCGAGAGCTTGGACGACGACGACGTCTGCACGACGTTGACCACGCCGGCGGGAAGCCCTGCCTCCTCCAGCAGTGTGACGAAGAACATCGTGGTCAGCGGGGTCAGTGCCGGAGGCTTGATCACCACGGTGCATCCTGCGGCGAGCGCCGGCGCGATCTTGCGCGTCGCCATCGCGAACGGGAAGTTCCACGGTGTGATGAAGAAGGACGGCCCGACCGGACGCTGCGAGACGACCATGCGCCCCGTGCCCTCGGGGTTGGAGCCGTACCGACCGGTGATGCGCACGGCCTCCTCGCTGAACCACCGCAGGAACTCCCCTCCGTACACGACCTCGCCGCGCGACTCCGCGAGCGGCTTGCCCATCTCGAGGGTCATCAGGAGAGCGAGGTCCTCCTTGTGCTCCTGCACGAGATCGAACGTGCGGCGCAGGATGTCGCTGCGGGTGCGCGCGGGGGTCGCGGCCCATGAGGCCTGGGCCTCGACCGCGGCATCGAGTGCGCGGATGCCGTCCTCCGGCGTCGCATCCGCGATCGAGTGGATCACGGCATTGGTCGCGGGGTCGCGCACATCGAACGTGCGCCCGCCTTCGGCGTCCACCCACTGGCCGCCGATGAAGAGTCCCGACGGGACACGATCCAGGAGGGCCTTCTCATTGGGTGCGGTTGTCATCGTGCTCTCTTTCTGTGCGGGGATGGTGGGGTCTCAGCGGCGTCGCAGGCTGGGCGGCGCGTCCATCGACAGCGTCTCACCGCGGAAGAAGGAAGGGCGCTTGATCGCCTGCCAGATCATGATGATGATGCCGAGGCCGATGATCCCGACGCCGAGCACGAAGACGCTCCCCAGACCGAACCACTCCGTGCCGCTGCCGTAATCGGGGTCCATGCTCTCCACGAGCGTGATGACGAACAGCGCCGCGAGGATGATGCCGCCCACCAGCGGGAACAGCAGCGTGAAGAAGATGTTGCGCATCGAATCGAACCACTGCCTGCGGAAGTACCAGACGCAGGCGAATGCGGTGAGGCCGTAGTAGAAGCAGATCATCATGCCGAGCGTGGTGATCGTGTCCCACAGGACGTTCTCATTGACGAACCTCATGATCGCGTAGAACACCGACGCGACGATGGCCGAGACGATCGTCGCATACCCAGGCGTGAAGAACCTCGGGCTGACCTTGGCGAACCGCGAGGGCAGGGCGCCGTAGTGCCCCATCGCGAGCAGGGTGCGCGCGGGTGAGACGAACGTCGACTGCAGCGACGACGCCGAGCTGGTGAGCACGGCGAGCGAGACGAGGAAGGCGAGCGGACCGAGGATGGGCCCCGACAGGAAGAAGAAGACGTTCGCCTGAATATCTTCGTTTCCGAGCCCGAGGCCCTCGGTGCCGCTTCCCGCGAAGGCGAGCAATGAGACCGAGATCAGCAGGTAGAGCACCACGATCGTGATGACCGTGAGAGTCGCTGCGCGACCGGGCGTCTTCTCGGGGTTCTTGGTCTCCTCGTTCATCGTGAGGGTCACGTCCCACCCCCAGAAGATGAAGATGGACAGCGACAGCCCCGCGACGACCGCCGTGAACGAGCCGACCGCGAACGGGTTGAACCACGACAGCTCCACTGGACTCGCGTCGAACGCGTTGCCCTGCGCGACATGCACGAATGCGGCGACCGAGAAGATCACCAGCACGAGCACCTGGAACGTGACGAGCACGTACTGCAGCTTCTGCGTGGTCTGCATGTCGCGGTAGGAGATCAGCGTCGCCCCGAGCATGAACAGCAGGCAGACGGCGACGTTGATGAACGGGTTGAAGGCGAGCTCGGCGATCGTGCCCGGACTTCCCGCGATCTGGTCGATCAGCAGGAACAGGAACTCCACGGCGATGCCGGCGAGATTCGAGAGCACCAGGATGGTCGCGGCGATCAGTCCCCAGCCGGCCATCCAGCCCACCCACGGGCCGAACGCACGCGCGGCCCAGGTGAACGAGGTGCCGGAATCGGGCATGGAGCGGTTGAGCTCGCGGTAGCCGAACGCGACCAGGAGCATCGGGATGAAGCCGATCAGGATGATGGCCGGTACCTGGAATCCGACCTCCGACACGGTCGGGCCCAGCGCCGCGGTGAGCGTGTACGCGGGCGCGATGCAGGAGATGCCGATGACGACGGCACCGATGAGGCCGACGGTCCCTGCGCTCAGGCCCTTCTGCGAGAGGCCTCCCGTGACGGGGGCAGGTTCGGGTGCGGAATCCGTGGCGCGAGGGGTGGTGCTCATGTGAGGTCTCCTTCGACCTGGGCACCTGTGCGGGTGCGTGGCACGACGATCATGGGAACCGGGAGCACGCGAAGCATCTTCGCTGCGGTGGACCCGAGGAACAGGCGGCGCGGCTGGGCGAGGCGGCTCGAGCCGACGAGGACGACCTCGCCGGGAAGCCACGACAGGTGCGTGACGGCATCCTCGACGCTGTCCCCCGGCGCCTGCTCGGCCGACACCTCGACGTCGTCCGGCAGCGCGTTCTTCGCGGTGGCCAGCACCTCATCGGCGTGGCCTCCGGCGACGACGCGGATCGCTCCGGTGTCGAGACCGGGCGGCACATCGAACGGCACCAGCGACACGAGGCGCAGAGAGGTGCCGCTGTCGGTGGCCATCGCCACGGCCTCGTCGAGGAGCACGTCGGCGCCGGTACGCGTGCCGAGCGCCGCCGTGATGCGCGGGACGACGTCGACCGTCTCCTGCGCGGTCCCCGCGGGTGCCAGCGCCACCGGGATCGGCGAGGAGTGCACGAGGGCGGATGCCACGCCGCCCAGTCGGTGCCGGCCGAAACCAGCGCCCTCGGCGGCGCCGACGACGATCAGGCGTGCGCCGAACTCCTCGCCGGCGGCGATCAGTCCCTCGGCGAACGACTCTCCGAGGCGGACGTGCCCGCTGCGCGTGAGTTCCTGCGGCAGGCGAGTCATCGCCTCGGCGAGCCACTTCTTGCCCTGCGCGCGGATGACGTCCTCGTAGGCGCGCTCCGGCGGGACGGCCGCGCTGCGCGTGCCCTCGGATGGCAGCACGATGACCAGGTGCAGCCGCGCGCCGAGACTGCGCGCCAGGCGCGCTCCGAGCGCTGCGGCATCGGCTCCGGCATCCGTCGCGGTGTACCCGACGACGATCGCGCCGCTCATTCCGCGCTCCCGGCCGCCGCACTGGTGGCCGCACCGCCGGTCGCCCGGCTCGCGTCCACGATGTCGGAGGCGACGAGGTGGCCCATGCGGATGGCGCCGTCGACGTGCTGGTATCCGGCGCCGGCGAGATCGCTGCAGGCGAAGTGGATCGGTCCGACCGGGGTGCGCAGGTCCTTGCCGTAGCGGTGCAGTCCGCCGAGGTCGAAGCTCGCGGCGTACGCGCCGCGCGTCCATTCCTCGCTCCCCCAGTCGCGTTCGTAGT
>NZ_JBLVOB010000004.1:16000-17200 GCF_053543555.1 Microbacterium xerophyticum
ACCACGACCGGGTTCTTCGCCTCGGGGCCGTAGTAGTGCGAGAGCGACTCGAGGATGCGCTCCTTGCGCTCCTCGGCGCTGAGCTCGAAGACGCCGTCGGCGTGCGTGTCCGAGACGAAGCCGACGAGCGTGCCCCGCTCATCACCGTGGTTGGTGTTGTCGTACGCCTCATGACACAGCTCGTACGGGCTGAACGCAGTCGCGCTGAGGCCCTGCTCCCGCCAGAACGGCCGGTCATAGACGGCGTGCACCTTGATGACGAATCCCATCGAGAGGTGCTGGTGCAACTGGTGCTGCCGGCGCGGCATGGGCGGTACGAACGAGATGCGGTTGTAGAGCACAGGCGCGTGGGCGAGGATCGCGAAGCGCGCTCTGACGGTGAGATCATCCGTCTCGGCGGTCACGCCGGCGTCCCCCCACTCCAGAGAGCGCACCGGCTGATTGAGCAGCACGTCGTCACCGAGTCGCTCGGCGAGCAGCAGCGGCACCTGCTGCAGACCGCCCACGACGCGTTCGTCGAGGATGAAGTCGGCGTCGACAAGATTCGAGAAGCTTCCGGCGGATGCTGCCATCAGCAGCGCCTGCAGCGTGGAGAAGGCGTGAGCGGGCTTGGTGAGCATGGCGCCGGCGATGAAGAGGGCGATGTTGTCGCGCGCTTCCTGATCGTCGGTCTGCACGGCGAGCCACTGCTCGAACGACACCTCGTCGAGCGCTTCCGCGTCGGGATGCGCCCATGGCCGGTCGGGGTCGATCTCGGCGACCATGGCGTCGAGCTTCTCGATCAGCTCGACCATGACCTTCTCGGTCTCGGGAGCGACGGGGAAGATGTCGCCCGTGAAGCGGGTGAGCTCGCCCGACGGACCGATGTAGACGCTCTCGCCCTCGCGGTAGCGGCTGTACGTCGACAGGCCCAGTTCTTCGAGCGTCTCCTTCAGCGCATCCTGATCCGGCGACACCCACTGGCCGCCGATCTCGAGCATCGCGCCGTCGATGACGTCGGTCCACAGCCGTCCGCCGACGCGGTCGCGCGCCTCGAGCACTGCGACGGAGAGACCGGCCTTTCGCAGGTCGTTCGCGGCGGTGAGCCCCGCCGCTCCGGCGCCCACGATGAGCACGTCCCGTGTGATCTCAGCCATCAGCAACTCCTTCGTCGTTCAGCGGTCGGTGTGACGAGCGCCGGGGGGGGATCCGAAATCCCCC
>NZ_JBLVOB010000004.1:17220-42978 GCF_053543555.1 Microbacterium xerophyticum
GGATCCCCGGGACGTTCTATGCGGCGGCGAGCGCCTCGGCGACGACGTCGAGGCCCTCGCGCAGCAGGTCGTCGCCGATGGACAGGGGTGGGAGGAAGCGGATCACGTTTCCGTACGTCCCGCACGTGAGCACGATGACGCCCTTCGCGATGGCCGCCTTCGCCACGGCCGCGGTGAGCGCGGCATCCGGAGCGTTCGTCTCCGGGTCCACGAACTCGGCCGCGATCATCGCGCCGTGCCCTCGGACGTCGCCGATGCGCGGATCCTGCGACTGCAGGCCGGCGAGCCGCTCGGTGAGGATCGCGCCGATCTGCTGCGCGCGCTCGATCACCCCGTCGTTCTCGAACACGTCGATCGCGGCGAGCGCCGCGGCGCACGCGATCGGGTTGCCGCCGTAGGTGCCGCCGAGGCCACCGGCGTGCGAGGCGTCCATGATCTCTGCGCGGCCGGTGACAGCGGCCAGGGGCAGACCGCCGGCGATGCCCTTCGCAGTCGTGATGAGGTCGGGGACGACCCCGAAGATCTCACTGGCGAACATGTGCCCCGTGCGGGCGAAGCCGGTCTGCACCTCGTCCGCGATGAAGACCACGTCGTGCGCGCGGCACCAGTCGGCGAGCGCGGGGAGGAAGCCGTCTGCGGGGACGATGAAGCCGCCCTCGCCCTGGATGGGCTCGATGATGATCGCGGCGAGGTTGTCGGTCCCGATCTGCTTCTCCATCTGCGAGATCGCACGGGCTGCGGCGTCGGGGCCGGTGAGTCCGTCGCGGAACGGGTACGACATCGGCGCACGGTACACCTCAGGGGCGAACGGGCCGAAGCCGCTCTTGTACGGCATCGATTTGGCGGTGAGTGCCATCGTGAGGTTGGTACGGCCGTGATAGCCGTGGTCGAAGGCGACGATGGCCTGGCGACCGGTGTGCTTGCGGGCGATCTTGATCGCGTTCTCGACGGCCTCCGCGCCGGAGTTGAACAGTGCGCTCTTCTTCGCGAAGTCGCCGGGGGTGAGCCGGTTGAGCGCTTCTGCGACCTCGATGTACGACTCGTACGGCGAGATCATGAAGCAGGTGTGCGTGAACTGCGCCGCCTGCGCCGCGACGGCAGCGGTGATCTTCGGGTGCGCGTTGCCCACCGTTGTCACGGCGATGCCGCTGCCGAGGTCGATGAGCGAGTTGCCGTCGGCATCCACCACGACTCCGCCGCCGGCCGCCACCGCCGCGACGGGGACCGTGTGCCCGACACCCGCCGGCACGGCGTCCGCCTTGCGGGCGAGGATCGCGGCCGAGCGCGGTCCGGGGAGTTCGGTGACGAGTCGCCGCTGCTGCGGGAGGTCTGGTCCGCCGAGCGGAAGTGCGGGTGCTGCGGTGTCGAGAAGTGCCATGTTCGTGAGCGTATGCCGCCCCGCCGCCGCACCGCACTCGCCCGACTGTACAATCTTGTGAGATCAACCACCCGCTCGTACAACGGAGTCGCTCATGGATCAGCCGACGCTGCGCTCCCTGCTGCGGCGTCGCGATCTGGGGATGCGGCTCGTGTCAGCGGAGGACACACTGCGCGACGGCGCACTCGATCGGCCGATGCGCTGGGTGCACTCCTCCGATCTCACCGACCCCACACCGTTCCTCGCGGACGACCTGGCGCTCCTCACCACCGGATCGCAGCTCGAGGCGCAGGACGACGCCGGCATCAGCGCATACGTCGAGCGCCTCGCGGTGCGCGGCATCGTCGGTCTGGGATACGGCACAGGCATCGGGATCGGCGCGGACGGACACCGCTCCGGCATCCCCGACCCGCTGGTGGGCGCGTGCGCGGACGCGGGCATCCCCCTGTTCGAGGTGCCGTACGACACGCCCTTCATCGCCGTCGCCAGGGCGCACTCCGAGGCGATCGCCGCGCAGGCGTACGCCAGACGCACCTGGGCGCTGGAGACGCAGCGAGCGCTCGCGCGCGCGGCGCTCAGACCCCGAGGCCTGGAGTCCACGCTCTCGGAGCTGGCGCGCAGGCTCGAGCGGTGGGTGGGCATGTTCGACGCGACAGGGGTGCTGGTGCACGAGCATCCGCACGGCCGGTTGCCCGCCGCAGACGCGGAGGACCTCTCGTTCCGCGCCACCGAGCTGATCACGAGGGGCGGGCAGGCAGGGCAGTCGCTGACGCTCGGGTCGGCGTCGTTCACGCTGTTCACCCTCGGCCGCAGCGGTCACCTGCGAGGCGTGATCGCGGTCGGAACCGCGTCGCTCGACGCGGAGGCGCGCGCGGTTGTCACCTCGGTGATCGCGATGGCGGGACTCGCTCTCGAGCAGAACGACCAGCTCGAACGCGGCCGCAGGCGCCTGCGCTCCCAGGTGCTCGCCTCACTGCTGCTCGACGATCCGACACTCGCCCGACACGTGCTCGGCTCGTTGCCGACCGCGCCAGTGGTCGTCGCGGTGGCGGATGCCGATGCTCCTGCCGATGCCATCGCCGAGTGGTGGGATCGCCGGCAGGGCGAGCACGGCACGCCCGTGTTCGCCGCCGCGACCGACGAGGGGCTGACGATCTGCGTCTCCGCCGAGGACGAGGCCCTGCTCGACGAGGTCGCGGCTCGTTTCGGCATCCGCCTCGGCGTCTCGGAGCCGGAGGGGTACGGATCGTTCTCGAGGGCCCACGCCCAGGCCGTCGTCGCCCTCCGGCACAGCGACCCCGGAGCGGTGCGGTACGTCGACACCGTCGCATCCAGCATCCTCACCGCGTTCGCCACGGACGAGGCCAGACTGGTCGCGGAATCGAGGCTCGCGCCGATCCGCGCGCACGCCGAGCTGGAGCACTCGCTGCGCATCTGGCTCGAGCACGACGCGCGTTACGAATCCGCGGCCGCCGCTCTCGGCATCCATCGCCACACGCTCAGGTCACGGATCATCCAGGCGGCAGGACTGCTGCACCTCGATCTGAGCGCTTTCCCCGCACGTGCCGAGCTGTGGGCGGCGCTGCAGACCGCCCGCGACTGATCGGGCGGATCACCCACACGATGGGCGGATCACGCGCCCTCGCCGAGGTTGTCCGAGACGATCTCCATCGCGTGCGCACGAGCCTCGCGCGCACCTGCGCCGCGCTCTGCCGCGATCGCGGCCGCGAACACCTCGGCGAACACGAGATACGCGACCCTGGAGGTGTGCTCGAGCTCATCGCGGAAGCTCACACCGCTGGGCGTGATCACGAGCGACAGGTCAGCGAGTCCGGTGAGGGCGGATGCCGCGAATGACGTCAGCGCGATCACCTTGGCCCCTCCCCTCGTGGCGGCCGCCGCCACACGCAGGGTGGCCTCGTTCGCACCCGAGCCGCTCACGATCAGGCACACGTCGTCGGTGGTGAGATGTCGTGCGGCGATCTGCTGGGCGATCGCATCGGCGATGAACTCGGCAGGCCGCCCCGACGCCGTCAGTCGCATGGCCAGGTCGTTCGCGATGGGTGAGGAGAGTCCGTTGGCGAGCACCAGCAGCCGTCCGGCGGTCGATGCGAGGCGCACGGCCTCGGCGACGACGTCGGCGTCGAGCAGGCTCGCCAGGGCGGGCAGCGACGCCGCGACCCTGTCGATCTCGCCGCGCATGTGGCCCAGGACACCCGGGCCGTGGTCGGCGACGGCATCCGCTGACTGACCGAGCTCGGCGGCGAGCGCGACGCGCAGCTGGGGGTAGCCGCGATAGCCGAAGCTCTGGCATGCGCGCACGACGGTCGCGCGCCCCACGCCTGCCCGATCCGCGAGCTCCTGCGCCGTCCATTCGACGACGGCCTCCGGCTGCGCCGAGATCAACTCGGCCACCCGTCGCTCGCTCGGCCCGAGGGCGTTGCCCACGCTCGCGATGCGCACGGTGGGCGGCGTGCTAAACGAGAACACGGGCACGGGCTCCCTCCATGATCCGACGACGGATCGCTCCTGACGCCCAGTCGATGAGCATCGTGACGATGACGACGACGATGAGCAGCACACCCACCGTCGACCACTCACGGTACTGCGTGTACGAGGTGAGCATGTCGCCGATGCCGCCGACGCCGATCAGCCCCAGCACGGCGGAGGAGCGGACGTTGATCTCGAAGCGATACAGCCAGAACGACCAGAACGTCGGGGCGGCCTGCGGCCAGACGCCCCACCGCAGCACCTGCGCTGTGCCGCCGCCTGCGGCACGGGCCGCTTCGATCGGCCCCGGCGCGACGCCCTCGACCGCCTCGTACCCCCACTTCCCGAGCGTGCCGATGCCGTTGATCGCGAGGGCGAGAGCCCCGGTGAACGGCGTGAGACCGGTGACGGAGAGGATCACGATCGCGATGATGATCTCGGGCACAGCGCGGATCAGCGAGAACAGACCGCGGAGGAGAGCGCGCAGCCACGCGGGGCCGAACCCGCGAGCGGCGAACAGGCTCAGCGGTGTGGCGAGGAGAACACCGAGCACCGTTCCGACCCACGCCATCTCCACGCTGCGCCAGGTCTGCCACAGGGCTTCGGGCAACTTCTCCCAGTTCGGAGAGCCGAACATCAGGAAGAGGTAGCGCACGATCTCGGAGGGCAGGTCGACGAGCCTTGCCCAGTTGATGTCGATCGACCAGAACGCCAGCACGACGATCGCGGTGACCGCGATCCAGTCGGCGATGAGCCACGGCCTGCGCGGCCGACCCGGAACGACGAGCGCGCTCATACGAGCCTCCGTCGGATCGCGGAGCTGGCGACGTCGATGACGACCACCACGATGAGGATCTCCAGAATGATCAGCGACAGCTGGTCGTAGCGGTAGAACGTGCGCACGGAATCGATCAGCAGTCCCATGCCGCCGGCGCCGACGAGGCCGAGCACGCTCGACGCGCGCACATTGAGCTCGAACACGTACAGGGTCTGGTTCGCGAAGGCCGGCCATGCGTCCGGCAGCGCGAGCGTACGGTTGATCTTCGCCTGGGTGGCTCCCACGGCGCGACCGGCTTCGAGCGGACCCGCCTCGTTCGTGTCGATCGCCTCGGAGACGAGTTTGACGATGATGCCGACGTTGAAAAGCAGCAGGGCGAGGATGCCGGGAAGCGCTCCGACGCCGACCATCGCGACGAGCACGGCCGCGTAGAGCAGATCGGGAACGCTGCGGATCACGTTCAGGATGCCGCGGACGAGAATGCGCCAGAACGCGCTCGGGTTGGTGCTGCGCGCGGCCCAGAAGCTCAGCGGCAGTGAGATCAGGGCGCCCACGGCGGTGGCGATCACCGCCATCTGCAGCGTCTCGACGAGAGGCGCGATGGTGCGGGGGAAGAAGGTCCAGTCCGGCACGAGCAGCTGCAGCACCTTGCCTGCGCCGTTCTGCCAATTCCGCGCGATCGCGGAGAAGTCGACATCGATGCCGATGCCGGGCAGGCACATCACGACGGTGATCGCCACGATCGCCAGCGCGATGGCCGGGGCCCTCCACCTCCCGCGCGGTCTGTCCGGCATTTCGAGCGGCGCAGCGGCCTTCGAGTGCGCCGTCGTGGCGACGCTCATGAGAGCCGGTCCTCCGGACTGATCGAACGGCCATAGATCGCCTCGAAGTCGGCATCCGTCGCACCGGCCGCGTCGCCGTCGTACACGACCTCGCCGGCGCGCATGCCGATCATGCGCACGCCGTACTCGCGGGCGAGATCCAGCAGATGCAGATTGACGACCACGGTGATGCCGAGATCGCGATTGATCCGTCGGAGATCGGCCATCACGCCGTGCGCGGTCGGCGGGTCGAGGCTGGCGACCGGCTCATCGGCGAGCACGATGCGCGGCTCCTGCGCGAGCGCACGGGCGATCGCCACGCGCTGCTGCTGCCCGCCGGAGAGGTTCGAGGCGCGCTGATAGAGCTTCGGCAGGATGCCCACGCTGTCGAGCGAGCGATACGCGAGCTGCTTGTCGCTCTCGGAATACAGGCCGAGCAGCGTGCGCCACAACGGCGTGTGCGCGAGCCGGCCGACCAGGACGTTGTGCAGCACATCGGCACGGCCGGCGAGGTTGAACCCCTGGAAGACCATGCCGATGTCGCCGCGCAGACGCCGCAGAGCGCGCGGTTTCGCACCGCTGACGCGGTGCTCCCCCACATCCAACGTGCCGCTCGTGACGGGGACGAGGCCGTTGATCGTGCGGATCAGCGTGGACTTTCCCGAACCGGAGAGTCCGACGACAGCGATCATGGAGCCTGCGGGGATGTCGAGCGAGACGCGGTTGAGGCCGACGGTGCCGTTCGGATAGCGCACCGTGACATCGTCGAGGCGGATGGACCACGGCGTGGACGCCGCAGCCGGAGCTGCGACGTCCACGCTCTCATGCTGGTCGGGCACTTACTGCAGCCCCAGGGCTTCAGCGGCACGGGCGACCACGTCGAGCGATTCCGGGTTCGCCGGCGCGAGCTTCGTGATGGAGTACACGCTCTCGAGGATCTTCGAGCCCTCCTCGGTGTCCGAGAAGTCGGCGAGCGCGGTGGTGATGCGCTCCTGCAGCTCGGGCGACAGGTCGGACGAGAGCGCGACGCCGTCGTTGGGGATCTCGTCCGTCAGCGCGAACACCACGACCTTCTGGCCGACGTCCGGGGTGTCCTTGACGACGATCGAGCGGGCGTCCCAGAAGCTGAAGCCGACCTCGGCGTCGCCGTTGTAGACCGCGAGCACCGACGCGTCGTTCGCCGTGACGGGGATCTGGTTGATGTCGGTGTCGGTGTCCAGGCCCGCCTCCTGCAGTGCGAGGACCGGGTAGATGTAGCCCGCCGGTGATCCGGGGCCGAGCAGTGCGACGTTCGCGCCCTTGACCTTCTCGATGCTGTCGAGTCCCGCAGGCCCGGCCATGGCGTCGGCACCGTTGCAGAAGAGCATCCCGTCGCGCTCGACCGGCTCGTCGTCGCAGTACTTGTCGGGGTTGTTCGTCATGAACTGGGCGGGGTAGGTGATGTTGCCGTTGCGCTCGGTCTGCAGCACCACGGATGCGTCATACATGTCATTGGCCTGCCACAGCTGCAGCGACGGCAGGAAGCCGATCTGCGCCTGTCCGGCGCCCATCGCCTCGACGGCGGCCTGATAGTCCTTCGAGACGACACCGGTGACCTCGATGCCGAGCTCCTCGGTGAGGTGGTCGGTCAGCGGGGCGGCGGTGTCGACGAGCCCGTCCTGGTCCTGAGACGGGACCAGCGCCAGCACGAGCGAGTCGGGGTCTGCGGCCGGGGCGGCCGCGTCTCCCTCGGCGTTAGCGCTGGAGCAACCGGCAAGAGCGAGCAGAGCGCCGGCGGCGACGAGGGCGGTCGCCGTGTGACGCAGGGTGGAGGTGCGCATGATCATCCTTCGGTGAGAGTGGTGGTGGGGAGAGGGAGGGCTGAGTCGGTGAGCCATTCGCGCAGCTGCGGGAGCAGCGCGGTGAGCGTGGCTGCGCGGAAGGTGGGTTCGGCGTCGGGGTCGGAGAAGTCGCCGACCAGCGCCGTTGCGTGGCCGCGGCGGTGCGCAGGTGCGAGGTCGTTGTGCCAGATGTCGCCGACGCTCAGCACGCGGACGCCGACGGGGAACTCGTCGAGGATGTGCTCGATGCCCGCGGGCTTTCCCGCACTCGTCACGATCCGGTCGAAGAGCCCGTCCAATCCCAGCGCGACGAGCGCCTCCGCCAGTCGCACGTCCGGCGCGTTCGTGACGAGGATGCGATGGGCATCGGCTTCGACCAGGAACTGCGCGAGACCCGCGGGAGCGGCGATCGGAGCATCGGCGCTCCCGAGCTGACCGCGGCTCGCCAGATACGCGCGGCCGAGGTGCCCGGCATCCGCGCCTGCGCTCTCGGCGGCTCGTCGCACAGCGTCGTAGCCGTCGAGAGCACCTTCACCACCAGCGGTGAGGAGCGCACGGATGCCGTCGACGAATCCTTCCGGCGATCCGAGCTCGGCAGCCACCTGCCGCGCATAGGCGAGCACGGGGCCGTCGCCGAGCGCGATCGTGCCGTCGAAGTCGAAGATGATGATGGGAGTGTCGGTCACAGGGTGCTTTCGGAAGATGTGGACGCTTCGTCCAGTGTCACCATCCCGAGTGGACGATGCGACCACAACGCGTGAACAGGATGTGAACAGTCCGAACCGGATCAGGCCGCGATGGCGCCTAGTGTTGTGGCCGTGACAGAACTCGCCGTGCACTTCCTCGAAGCCGCCTCCGCACGCGGGGCACGCGAGTCCCCCGCGGATGCCGCCGCCGCGGTCGGCGTGCTCGAATGGCTGACGGCGAGCATCGCGGACGACCGTGCAGCAGCGCGCTTCGATGCGTGGGGACGCTCCAGCGCGATCGACGAGAACGTCGGCAAGCCCGTGATCGGACGCGCGCTGTTCGCGCACCTGCACGATCTCGCCGGAGTCGAGGCCGCGTGGCCCGTCGGCAATGCCGGCGTGCTGCACTGCTACGGCTACCTGCTCTCGCGGGTGAGGACACCGTACGGCCTGAAGCGGGAGCGGTGGCTGGGCGCGGACCTCGCCAACGCGTACGGGTTGGCCGATGATGCGTTCGTGCCGTGGGCGGGTGGGCGGACTCTGCTGACGCGCGCTGCGGACGCGGCGTCCGCCCTGCTGTCCGCACCGGCCCTCTCGCGCTCTGTCGCCATCGACGGCCGCGAGACCCGCGTGGCGTTCAGTGCGGCTGACGGCGCCGGCGCGCTCGCCTACGCCGTCGCCTCCGAAACCGGTGCGCAACCGCTGCTGGTCACGACGTTCCCTGTGTCCGACATCGCCTCGGTCGTCGAGGACTTCGATGCCGAATCACGTCTGCGCTGGAACGCCGTGTGAACCCGCGCGGCGTGCGTAATCTTGACGAGTGCCTTTCTCACTGCGCCCGAGCCGCCTCGACGACGCGCAGTGGATCGCCGAATTGCGAGCCGTCGTCCTGCGGAACGATCTCGAACGGCTCGGCCGCTTCGACCCGGTGCGGGTCCGCGAACGTTTCGTGACGGCGTTCGACGCGACACTCACGCGGGTGATCGTGGTCGACGGCGCGGATGCCGGATCGATCGCTGTCCGTCCCGCCGAAGACGGCGATTGGATCGAGCACTTCTATCTGGACCCGTCCCTGCAGGGCCGAGGAATCGGCGGCAGCGTGCTCCGATCCGTGCTGACCGGGCCAGGGCCTTTCCGTCTGAACGTGCTCCAGGGCAGCCGCGCCAGGCACCTGTACGAGCGGCACGGATTCGCATCTGTCGCCGAGGACGATGTCGACGTCTTCATGCACCGCCCGCGGTGAGTGCGCGAGGCTGTCTCTCTCAGCCGCGTGCGGCGCGGCCGCGCGCGAACAGCACGCGGGCGCAGCCCCACCCCATCAGCGCCACACCGAGCACGACGAAGACGACGCCGAACAGCCACACGGCGTCATCCCAGTGGAAGTAGCCGTAGGACGTCGCCTGCAGGAGCCGGCCGAGATCCTCGGGGAAGTCCGCGAGGCTGCCGCCGTCTCCGAACACCCACAGGGTGATGCCGAGCACTGTGGCGCCGAGTCCGCAGAACACGAAGGCCGTCGTGGAATTCCGCTGCACAGCGCCGACCTGCTCGAGGTGCGATCCGGCGCCGGCGATGTGGGGCGCTCTGATCGAGATCACGGGCAGGGTGATGATGAGCGCCACGCCGAGCGGGATGCACATGCCGATGACGTACCCGCCCAACGGCACGAGGAACAACTGGCTCGCCAGTCCTTCGCTCCACCAGTAGTGGAAGCCGCCGTTCGCCGCCTCCGCGTCGGCGATGCCCTGCCGTACGCTCGGGAACGCGATCGCGATCGCCTGGACGAGCGCGACCGGCACCGCGACGAACGCGGGGGCGATGATGCACGAGGAGACGAGGCGCAGCAGCACGGTGCCGATGTGCGCCAACCGCGCCCATGCGATCTCGAGCATGCACCAGCCGGCGTAGATGCCGGGAGCCGCGACGGTGAGGTTCCCCCAGAATCGGTCCCCGTCGGCATCTGTCATGGAGTCGAACGACCCCCACACGCCTGCGGCGATCGCCGCGATGAGCACGATGAGATTCACTCCGCTGACGAGCGAGCGGAACTCGTGCTTCCACAGACGCCCGTCCTCCGACTGCGTGGCCGCTTCAGACATGGCATCCCCTCCCGAAGTCACGTCTTCGCAAGGTTAGCGCGGCGCGTGGGCCTCCAGGAACTCGTAGACATCGGTCGTGTCGACACCGGGGAAGGCGCCTGTGGGCAGAGTCGCCAGCAGCGTCCGAGGCGTCTTCACGTTCGGCCACGCCTGTTCCCGCCAGCGCTCCTCGAGCTCGGCCGGGGCCCGTCTGCAGCACGCTTCGACCGAGTGCTTCGAGACGCCGCGATTCGGGGTGTCGCGCCCGACGAACCACTTCGTGTCGTCGAAGCGCACGCCGACGCTCACCGAGTGCAGGCCCTCGCTGGACGCCTCCACGCGCGCCGTGCACCAGTAGGTGCCGTTGCCGGTGTCGGTGTACTGGTAATACGGGTTGAACCTGTCGTCCTCGTCGAACACGACCCGGCTGGTCCAGCGGCGGCAGCACATCTGCCCTTCGATCGCGCCGAGCCGATCCGTGGGGAAGTTGACGTCGTCGTTCTCGTACGCCTTCGTGATCGTGCCGGACTCGTGCACCTTGAGGAAGTGCACCGGGATGTCGAGGTGCCTCGTCGCGAGATTCGTGAAGCGGTGCGCTGCGGTCTCGTACGACACCGAGTAGGCGTCTCGCAGGTCTTCGATCGAGATCGCCCTGCGTGACTTCGCCGCCTTGAGCGCCGGCACGACATGCGATTCCGGGATGAGCAGCGCTCCGGTGAGGTAGTTCGTCTCGACCCGCTGCCGCAGGAACTCCGCATAGCTGCGCGGCTCCGAATGCCCGAGCATCCGGCTCGACAGCGCCTGCAGCACCGCCGTGCGCGCGTCGCCCTTGGCCGGCACGCTGCTCGAGAGGTACAGCCGTCCGTTCGCGAGGTCGGCGACGCTGCGCGTGGTCTGCGGCAGGTCGGGCGCGTAGTGCAGCGTGAACCCGAGGTAGGCGGCGATCTCGGATGCCGTGCGCTGGGTGAGCGGGCCGCCGGGATGCCCGACCGCCTCCAGGATCTCGGACGCCTTCGTCTCGAGTTCCGCGAAGTGATTGTCCTGTCGGCGCATGAGGTGCCGCAGTTCAACGTTGGCCCTGCGCGCCTCCTCCGGAGTCGCGGCGCGCTCGTCCTTGAGCCGATCGATCTCGCCGTGCAGGGCGAGCATCGCCTTGAGCGCATCCGTCGGCACGCTCTTCGCGATGCGGAAGGGATCGATGCCGAGCGCCTGGAACGTCTGCCCCTTCATCGCACGCTCGAGCGCGATCTCCACCGCGCTGCGCTCGTCGAGAGGCTCCCCCTCGAGCAGCGCGTCGATGCCGGTGCCGAGCGCGCGTGCGATCGCCTGCAGCAGCGTGAGCTTCGGCTCGCGCTTGCCGGTCTCGATCATCGAGAGCTGGCTCGGTGCGCGCTCGACCGCTGCGGCGAGATCCTCCAGGGTCATCGCGCGGGCGGTGCGGAGCTGCCTGATACGACGGCCGATCGTGAGGGCGTCGGTGTCTTCTGCAGCGTCAACGGTGCTCATGGAGGCGATTCTGTCACGAATGCAGAAATTCGACCAATCTTCACGCGGGATTTGGTCGCTCGAGCGATCGAACTTCACTCAGAGTGGTGTCAAGCCACTCGGATTCAGCTACCGGGAACACCGTAAGGAGATCGCCATGACCACTCCCACCGCTCCGCCGACCACTGCTCCGACGCAGACGATCCAGCAGGGCCCCGCCCTGCACATCACCGGTCCGATGCGTGACAGGTTCGACGAGATCCTCACCCCCGAGGCCGTCGCGTTCCTCAGCGAGCTGCACCACCGCTTCGCGAACCGTCGCCATGACCGGCTCGCCGATCGCATGCGCCGTCGCTTCGAGATCGGCAACGGACACGACCCCCGCTTCCGCGACGACACGCGCCACATCCGCGACGACGCCGACTGGCGCGTCGCCGGTGCCGGCCCCGGCCTCGAGGACCGCCGCGTCGAGATCACCGGCCCGACCGATGCCAAGATGACCATCAATGCGCTCAACTCCGGTGCGCGGGTCTGGCTCGCCGACCAGGAGGATGCCACGAGCCCCACCTGGACGAACGTGATCGGCGGCCAGCTGTCGCTGCGCGACGCCATCCGGGGCGAGCTGAGATTCACGAACGAGGCGGGAAAGACCTACGAGGTCACCGCCGAGCAGACGCCGACGATCGTGATGCGTCCGCGCGGCTGGCACCTCACGGAGAAGCACCTGACGTTCATCGACCGCACGGGTCGCAGCATGGCGGCATCCGCGTCGCTCGTCGACTTCGGGCTCTACTTCCTGCACAACGCCAAGGCCCTGATCGACAGCGGCCGGGGGCCGTACTTCTACATCGCGAAGCTGGAGTCCAGCGAAGAGGCCAAGCTCTGGGACGACGTGTTCACGTTCAGCGAGGACTACATCGGCATCGAGCACGGCACGATCCGCGCGACAGTGCTCATCGAGACGCTGCCCGCCGCGTTCGAGATGGAGGAGATCCTGTTCGAGCTGCGCGACCACTGTGCGGGCCTGAACGCCGGGCGCTGGGACTACATCTTCTCGATCATCAAGAACTACCGCGGTCGCGGCGCGCGCTTCGTGCTCCCCGATCGCAGCGAGGTCACGATGACGGTGCCGTTCATGCGTGCGTACACCGAGCTGCTCGTGAAGACGTGCCACAAGCGCGGCGCCTTCGCGATCGGCGGCATGAGCGCATCGATCCCCAACCGACGCGATCCCGAGGCCACGGCCAGGGCCCTGGAGAAGGGCGCGGCGGACAAGAAGCGCGAGGCCGCTGACGGCTTCGACGGCACGTGGGTCGCGCATCCCGACCTGATCCCGACGGCTCAGGCGGAGTTCGATGCGGTGCTCGACGGCCGCCCGAACCAGCTCGAGCGTCAGCGCGACGACGTGAGCGTGCGCGCGGAGGATCTGCTGGATCTGCGCATCGGCCGTCCGATCACGGGCAAGGGCGTGCGGGAGAACGTCTCGGTGGCGATCCGCTACATCGAGGCGTGGCTGCGCGGGCTCGGGGCCGTCGCGATCGACAACCTGATGGAGGATGCCGCGACGGCGGAGATCTCGCGTTCGCAGGTGTGGCAGTGGATCCACCAGGATCGCTCCACCGAGGACGGCACCCGCATCACTCCGGAGTACATCGAGGGGCTGATCACCGAGGTACTGGCCCAGGCCACGCGTTCCGCCGGCGACCGCTTCGACGACGCCGCCGCGCTGTTCCGCGAGGTGTCGCTGGGCGCGGAGTTCCCCGCGTTCCTGACGACCTCGGCGTACTCGAAGTTCCTGGTCGAGACGGACTGAGCGCGAACGCACGAAGGGTCGGATGCTGCGGCATCCGGCCCTTCGTCGTCGGCGTGCACGACGGCGCAGCGATCAGGCGATCTCGCCCGCGATCACCGTCTCCGCGAGCGCGTGCACGCGCGGCAGGTGGTGGGCGGCGTAGAAGTCGGCATCCGTCAGACGTGCGGCATCCGTCTCCGCCGGCGTCTCGTGCCCGGCGACCGCGACCACGGCGAGCGCGTGCATCCACCCGCCGGCGAGCGTGCCGAGCAGCATGAGATACGGAACTCCCACGGCATAGGCATCGCGCGGGGAATCCGCGAATCCGAGCACGGCATCGGTCGCGCGGCGAGCGGAGTCCAGCGCACGACTGAGGCGCTCGGCGAGCGGCGACCCCTGCAGCGCAGCGACGGTCTGCTCGATCTCGGCGAAGAGCTCGGCGACCGTCGCGCCCTGATCGCGCAGCACCTTGCGCCCGATGAGATCGTTCGCCTGGATCGCGGTCGTGCCCTCGTAGATCGGCACGATACGCGCGTCACGGTAGTGCTGCGCAGCGCCGGTCTCCTCGATGAACCCCATGCCGCCGTAGACCTGGATGCCGTCCGAGGTCACCCGCAGTGCCTCCTCGCTCGCCCACCCCTTGAGGATGGGGACGAACAGCTCTGCCGTGCGCAGGACGTCATCGTCGTCTTCGGAGCGATCGAACAGGTCGCCGACGAACACCGACAGCGCGCGCATGGCGGACACCTGGCTGGACATCGAACGGAGGATGCGACGCACGTCGGGGTGCTCGGCGATCGTCGCCCCGGCTGAGCGGTCGAGCACGCGCCCCTGCAGCCGTCCTGCGGCGTACGAGGCGGCCCCTTGGAACGAGCGGTCGGAGATCCCGGTGGCCTGGTGCCCCATCCCGATGCGTGCCGAGTTCATCATCACGAACATCCCCGCGAGGCCGCCGTGCAGCTCGCCGACGAGATACCCGGTGGCGTCCTCGTACGAGAGCACGCACGTCGGGCTCGCGTGGATGCCGAGCTTGTGCTCGATCGCGACGGTCTCGATGCGGTTGCGTTCGCCGAGCGATCCGTCGGCGTTCACGAGGGTGCGCGGGGCCACGAAAAGCGAGAGCCCCTTCGCGCCCTCCGGGGCTCCGGGGGTGCGCGCGAGTACGAGATGCACGATGTTGTCGGCGACGTCGTGGTCGCCCCAGGTGATGAAGATCTTCTGTCCGCTGATCGACCATGATCCGTCGTCGCGCGCGGTGGCGGTCGTGCGGATCGCGCCGAGGTCGGTGCCGGCATCCGGTTCGGTGAGGTTCATGGTGCCCGTCCACTCGCCGCTGACGAGTCTGGTCAGGTAGGTCTCGCGAAGCTCGTCGGATGCCGCGGCATCGAGGGCGTGGATGGCGCCGGAGCCCAGCATCCAGCACAGCGCGAAGGCCGCGTTCGAGGCGTTCCAGATCTCGCCGAGCCCTGCACCCACGGAGGCGGGGAGCCCGTCGCCGCCGGCCGACTCCGGTGCTGTCGCCGTGACCCAGCCGGCCTCGACGAGCGCCTGATACGCCTCCGCGAAGCCGTCGGGCAGGTGCACGCCGCCGTCACGGAGCTGGGCCCCGATCCTGTCGCCCGGCGCATCGAGCGGAGCGAGGACCTCCGCGGCGAACTCGCCGGCTCCGGCGATGACCTCGACGGCATCCGCGGCGGTGAGCGCGCCGCCGGACGCGGCGGCGACGATGTCGCGGCCGAACGCCTCACCGTAGAGGAAGGCGTAGTCCGCGACGGGCGGGATGTAAGGGGTGTTGGCGGTCATCGACGACTCCTGACAGTGAGAGACTCCGATTCATCTTAGCTGAGACTGAGTCCCACCTCTAGAGCGAGCCCGTCGCCGCCTGTGGACAACGGCGACGACACCGCGGCGATGCTCGCTACGCTCGCCGTCATGTCGACCCTCACCCCGCGGCGCCGCCTCGAAGCGCGGATCCGGCGCGTCGCCTCCCTCGTGATCACCGTCGGCTGCGCAGTGGTCATCATCGCGAACGTCGTGCTCTTCCTGGAGCGACCCTCGACGTTCTTCACCGACGGGGCGTTCGGACTCGAACCGTTTCCCGCCCTGCTCGTGCACGCGCTCTGGTGGACGCCCGTGGCCGCTGCCGTCGCCGTGCTCGTCGTCGGCACGATGCCCGAGGCGGCGAAGGGGTCGCCATCCGTCGACCGGCTCCCGGAGCGACTGCCCATGATGGCCGCCGTGGTCGCGCTGTGCGTGGCCGCCGCGTGCATCGCCGTCCCCGTCGTCGTGTTCGTCGCCTCGGTCGTGACCGTCCTCTTCGCCGCTCTGCTGTGATCGCTGCCCTGCACCGACTGATGCATCCGAGTAGCATCTGAGGTGTGACCGAACGCGCACCTCTCTCCCGCAAGCTGTCCGCCATCGCCGAGTCCGCGACCCTCAAGGTCGATGCCAAGGCCAAGGCACTGAAGGCGGAGGGCAAGCCCGTCATCTCGTACGCCGCTGGTGAGCCCGATTTCGCCACCCCCCAGTTCGTCGTCGATGCCGCGGCGGAAGCTCTCGCCGACCCGGCGAACTACCGTTACACGCCTGCCCCCGGGCTGCCGGCACTGCGCGAGGCCATCGCCGCCAAGACGCTGCGCGACTCCGGCCTCGAGGTGTCACCGAGCCAGGTGATCGTCACGAACGGCGGCAAGCAGTCCGTCTACCAGGCATTCCAGACCGTGCTCAACCCTGGCGACGAGGTGCTGCTGCCCGCGCCGTACTGGACGACGTACCCCGAGGCGATCGCTCTGGCCGACGGCACCCCGGTCGAGGTCTTCGCGGGTGCGGACCAGGACTACAAGGTCAGCGTCGAGCAGCTCGAGGCCGCCCGCACCGCGCGCACCACAGCACTCGTGTTCGTATCGCCCTCGAACCCGACCGGTGCGGTCTACACCGCCGAGGAGACGAAGGCGATCGGCGAGTGGGCCGTCGAGCACGGCATCTGGATCATCTCCGATGAGATCTACCAGAACCTCACCTACGAGGGCATCAAGGCCACCTCGATCGTGGAGGCGGTTCCGGATGCCGCGGCGCAGACGATCCTCGTGAACGGCGTCGCCAAGACCTATGCGATGACCGGTTGGCGAGTGGGCTGGATGGTGGGACCGTCCGATGCCATCAAGGTCGCCGGCAACCTGCAGTCGCACCTGACGAGCAACGTGAACAACGTCGCACAGCGTGGGGCCATCGCCGCGCTCAGCGGCCCGCAGGACGAGTCGGAGCGCTTCCGCGAGGCGTTCGACCGCCGCCGCCGCCTGATCGTCGCAGAGCTCTCGAAGATCGACGGCGTGCGTGTGCCGAACCCGCTCGGCGCGTTCTACGTGTACCCCGACGTGCAGGGGCTGTTGAACCGGACGTGGGGCGGCGTGACCCCGACGACGTCGCTCGAGCTCGCCGACATGATCCTGGATCAGGCCGAGGTCGCCGTCGTCCCCGGTGAGGCGTTCGGCCCGTCCGGATACCTGCGTCTGTCGTACGCGCTGGGCGATGACCAGTTGCTGGAGGGCATCCAGCGCCTGCAGCGCCTGTTCGCGTGACGCGACGCGCTCACTCCTCCTGGTAGCCGATGAGCCAGCGGATGCCGTAACGATCGGTCACCTGACCGTCGAAGTCGCCCCACGGCCGCTTCTGCAGCGCGTCGATGTTCGCGCCGCCCTCTGACAGCTGCGCGAACCATTGCTGCAGCACGGCCGGCTCTGCGGTGCCGAGGAGCGAGAACGTCGCGCCGACGATGTGCACGGCATCCTGATCGGGGCCGGCGTCCGAGCCGAACAGCTCCACCACGCCCGAGAGCATCCCGTGCGCGATCGCATCCCCTGGTCCGTCGGTGCGGCTGAACTGCTCGTAGGTGAACAGCGACAGGTCACCGCCGAACACGTCGTGATAGAAACTCAGCGCCTCACGCGCGTTGCCGGGGAAGAACAGGTACGGGACGAGTCCACTCATGCGGGCGAGTGTAGCGCGACGGTCCGACGGGCGCGGCGCTCGGCGCTCGGCGCTCTTAGAGCTCGACGTCGATCAGCACCGGCTCCGGCTGCAGCAGCAGACCGAACTCGGATTGCACCCGCGACTGGATGAACCGGGCGAGCTCGGCGACCTCTTCCGCCGTCGCCCCTCCCCTGTTCGTCAGTGCGAGGGCGTGCTTGGTCGACACTCCCGCGCGCGAACGCGGCAGCGAGAACCCCTTCGAGATGCCGGCGTTCTCGATCAACCAGGCCGCGCTCACCTTGACGTCGCTGCGGACGATCGGGGTCGGAGCGATGAAGCCGTCGTATGCGCCCAGTGGGATCACCGTGACGACGTCCATGTCCGGCGCGACGGGCCATCTGGGGCATTCCGCCGGCAGCTGCAGTGCGACCGACTCCGGCACGATGGCGTTCTGGAAGAACGAACCGGCGCTCGCCGTGTCCGGATCGTCGGGGTTCAGCAGCATCCCCTTCTCGGCGCGGATCCGCAGGATCTGCTCGCGCACCCATGACAGCGGCACTTCTTCTTCCGCGGCTGCCCCGATCAGTCCGAGCGCGCGCCGCAACTGCTCGCCGCGCACGACCCGCCCGGCGGAGCCGACCTCTGCGAGGTCGAGCGTGACGGAGAGGATCACCGCACGGCGAAGGGGGACGCTGCCGTGGTGGTGCTTGAGCACCGAGGTGCGGAAGCCGAGACCCAGCTCGGACGCCGGCACCGTCGACACGTCTCCGGTGGACTCGTCGATCAGCTCGACCTCGACGAGCGTCGATTGGATCTCCTGCCCGTACGCCCCGACGTTCTGCACCGGCGCGGCGCCGACCGTGCCCGGTATGCCGCTCATCGCCTCGATGCCGGCGAGCCCCTGCTCGACCGTGTACGCGACGAGGGCGTCCCAGTCGTGCCCGGCCTGCACGCGCACACGCGCTCTGCCCTGATGGGGAGACGGGAGCAGTTCGATGCCGGAGGTCAGCACCCGGATGACCACGCCGTAGAACGGATCGTCCCCCGCGAACAGGTTGGAGCCTCCGCCCAGCACGAACCATTCCTCGCCGCGTGCCCACGTGTCCCGCAGCGTCTCGATGAGCTCGGGCGTGGTCGCGGCATCCAGCATCCGCTCCGGCGCGGCGCCGGTGCGCAGGGTCGTCAGCTGCGCGAGCGGTATCGGTGTGATCTCGGGCATCGTCGACGACTCAGAGCGCGACGCGCAGCTGCGCCTTGACGAGCACGGTCGTGTCGGCGTGCTTCACGGTGAGGTCGATGCGCATCGACTGCTCGTCGACCGCCCCGACCTTGGCGAGCACCGACACGTCGGCGCCGTCCTGCGGGTCGACCACGACCGGGCGGGTGAACCGGACGCCGTAGTCGGTGATCTTCGACGAGTCGCCCAGTGCCGCCACCACCACGGATGACGCGAGGCCCATCGTCAGCATGCCGTGCGCGAGCACGCCGGGCAGGCCGACGGACGCCGCGACGTCGTCTCGGTAGTGGATCGGGTTGAAGTCTCCTGAGGCCCCGGCGTAACGGACCAGCGACTCGCGGGTGAGGTGGACGGTGCGCTCGGCGATGACGTCTCCGACGGTGTAGCTCACGCTGCGTCCTCGCTCTCGTCCGAACCGACCAGCAGCACACTCGTCGCCGTGACGACGTGAGCGCCCGCGGCATCCGTGATCTCCGCTTCGCTGGTGATCATGGCGTTGCCGGCCATCATTCGGATGCCGGTGACCTTGAGGCGCCCGGAAAGCTCATCGCCCGCGACGATCGGCCGCGTGTACGCGAAGCGCTGCTCGGCGTGGATGGTGCGCGCCAGCTCGATTCCGGAGTCCGGCTCTGCGAGCAGCTGCTGCAGGGTCTGATCCTGGATGACCATCGCGAAGGTCGGCGGAGCCACCACGTCGGCGTAGCCGAGTGCGCGCGCGGCGTCGACGTCGGTGTGCAGCGGAGCATCGGCGAAGACGGCACGCGCGAACTCGCGCACCTTCTCGCGGCCGACCAGATAGGGCGGGGTCGCGGGGAACTCGCGCCCCAGCAGTTCATTGTTCACAGCCACCCCTCGATCCTACCGGCCGCAGCTCAGGCGCCCCTGGCCGCGAGCGCCGAGCCGAGCAGCACGAGCCGCATGCTGCGCTCTGCGGCGTCGCGCAGCAGCTCCTCCCCCTGCTCGACCGCCTGCTCCAGCTGCATCGGCACGGTGAGGATCGAGGCGATCGCACCGATCCCGATGTCGTGCACGGCCGGGGCTCCCTCGCCCAGCGAGCCGGCGATACCGAGCACAGGCACTCCTGCGATCCGCGCACGCATCGCGACCTCTGCCGGCACCTTGCCGCGGGGAGTCTGGAAGTCGATCGCCCCCTCAGCGGTGATGACCATGTCGGCTTTGGCCATCAGATCGTCCAGCGAGCACGGCAGCAGGTCACCGTCGAGGAGCACTTCGAATCGAGGAGCGAGACGCGCCCCGAGAACGGCGGCCAGACCGGCTCCCAGACCGCCTGACGCACCGGAGCCTGGCCCGGTGCGCACATCCATCGCACCTCCGTGGGGGCTGCACCGCTCGAGCACATCCGCCCAGGCGTCAAGCGCCGCGGAGAGCTGCTCGACCTCGTCGGGCGACGCGCCCTTCTGCGGCCCGAACACCCTGGCGACGCCGCGCGGCCCGCACAGCACGTTGTGGATGTTGCAGGCGAGGACGATCTCGACCTCACCTGCTCGAGGATGCAACCCCGTGATGTCCAGCGATGCCGCGTCGATGAGGTGCCTCCCGCCGCGCGGCAGGGCAGCGCCTGCGGCGTCGAGGATCCGCACACCGAGTGCCTCGAGCGCTCCCGCGCCGCCGTCGCTGGTGCCTGAGTCGCCGCATCCGACGATGATGCGTTCGGCGCCGCCGTCCAACGCCGCGGCGATCAGTTCGCCGACGCCGAACGTGCTGGTCGCGCCAGGGTCTCTGCGATCGCGCGGCACGAGGCGCAGCCCACCGGCCGCGGCCATCTCGACGACGGCCGTACCGCGTGAGGCCCCGCCCAGGAGAGCGAAGTGCGCGGTGACGGGGTCGCCGACCGGACCGGTGACGACGACCGGTACGAGCTCACCGCCGGTGGCGGCCGCCAGAGCCGCTGCCGTACCCTCCCCGCCGTCCGGGATCGGGAACTCGTCGACCTGCACTCCGGGGATGACCCTGCGCACGCCGGCGGCGATCGCACGGGCGACGGCCTCGGCGTCGAGGCTCTCCTTGAACCCGCTGGGGGCGACGAGAATGCGCTGTGGGATGTGGATGGACATGGTTCCTCCTCGAGATGCGCACCCGCGTTTCGGGTACGACGAACGTCGGTGGTGGCGAAAGAGATGAAGGGGATGGATGCGGACGCGCGGGGGCTCAGAGCAGCAGAGGCATACCCATCGCGGGCCAGACCCAGAAGGCGAACACGGCGACGAGCGCGAACATCGCCGGCGCCAGGATCGCCGAGAGCGACCTGAGATCTCTCGAGTGGAATCCCCCTGGCACGAGATCAGGGTCGGAGAACATCGCGACGGGCTTGGCGGAGCTCGGCAGAGTGTGGCAGAAGCCCGCCGCCGCAGTGGACGCGAACGCCGCTGCGGCGGGGTCGACGCCCAGGCCAGGTGCGAGCACGACCACCAGCGGGATGATCGCGGCGGAGCGCGCCGAGCGCGAGGGGATCATCAGGTGCGCGAGCAGCGACAGGGCGATCACGACGAGCACGAAGGCGACGGCTGCGGCCGGACCCAGCGCTGCCATCGGAGCGAGCGCCAGCTGTCCGAGCCAGGCGGCGGCACCGGTGCCGGTGAGGGCGGATGCCAGCGCGAGGGTCGCGGCGAGGAACAGCAGCAGGCTCCACGGCACCTTCTTGACGGCGACCGGCAGCGTGGTGCATCCGGTCGCCGGGGACACCGCGACCACGGCGCCGAGGAGCGCGACCAGCGCGGGCGGCACGTGATGCAGCGATTCGGTGCACCACATCACCACCACTCCGCCCAGCAGCACCGCCGCGCGGCGCTCGATCGCGCTGAGCGGGCCGGAGACGGGCGTCGGCGCCGTCCGGGCCAGATCCGCGACGGTGATGCTGATCCCGACGCTCCGGTCGGCACGGGTCGTGAAGCGCAGCAGCACGATCTCGCACGCCACGTGGGAGCTGACGACGGCCAGCGGCAGCCCGAACCACAGCCATGCGAGGAAACCGATGCCCTCGCCGGTGGCCGACTCGAGCAGCTGGGAGGTGATCACGTGCGCACCCGCGCCCAGCAGTGAGCCGACGGCCGAGAGCAGGATGACGGTCGGGAACAGCAGCGACAGCGCGCGGGTGAGCGTGCTCCTGCCGACCAGTGCTGTTGCGAGCGCGGTGAACACCGGGATGGCCAGTGCCGCGCGCCCAGACGTCGCGGGCACCGCGAACGTCGTGATCGTGAGGGCGAGGGTGGTGAGGTGGAACAGAGCACGTGGCGAGCGCGCGTGACGCAGCAGCTGTGCGGCGCCGCGAAGTGCGAGTCCTGACGAGCTGACGCCGGTCGCGATGATGAACGCGCAGATCAGCAGCCAGATCGTCTCGTCGCCGAGCGAGGCGAAGAAGGCCGCGCTGGGAAGGACGCCGGTGACGATGAGGGCGACCGCCGCGAGGAATGCCACGAGGGTGTCATCGAGCGTCGTGCTCGTCCACGCCCACACCGCGAGGAGGAACACCGAGATCGTCACCGCGGCGGGAAGCGTCGGCGCTCCCTCTCCGGCCGCAGGGCGCAGGATCGCCGAGAGCATGAGGGCGGCTGCGACGGCGATCACGGCGGCGAGACCCGCGAATCGCAGGAACCGCTGGCGGGTCCACACGGTCCGCGGTGGACGTGGACGGCGAGGCGATCGCACAGGGGCGGTGGTCTCCGGCGGGCTGGTCGCGTAGACGACGCGTATCGGCGCGGTGTTCACTGGAATCGGTATCCCGCCCCGCGGACCGTCTCGATGTGGGCGGCGCCGATCTTGTTGCGCAGCGCCCGCACGTAGACATCGACGACATTGGATGCCGGATCGAAGTCCATCCCCCACACATGGCCGATGAGCTGATCGCGCGAGAGCACCTGGCCGGCGTTCTGCACGAAGACCTCCAGCAGCGCGAACTCGCGAGAAGTCAGGTCGGCGATGCTGTCGCCGACCGTGACACGGCGCGATCGGACGTCGACAGTGACCTCGCCGTGCGAGAGCACGGGACCGGTGCTCTTCTGATCGCCGTCACCGATGCGCAGCTTCACCCGTGCGAGCAGTTCGGCGAACTGGAAGGGCTTGGTGACGTAGTCGTTCGCGCCGCTCTCGAGGCCGCGCACGGTGTCGATCACGGAGTCGCGGGCGGTGAGGATGATGACCGGCGTGTTCATCCCCTCGCCGCGCAGGTGCGAGAGGACGGAGAAGCCGTCCATGCCCTGCAGCCCGATGTCGAGCAGTACGAGGTCGAACAGACCGCCACGGGCGAGGATCAGGGCGGTCTCGCCGTCCGCGGCCTCCGAGGTCTCGTAACCGGCGGCGTGCAGCCCACGGCGCACGAAGGATGTGATGTGGGGATCGTCTTCGGCGATCAGGATGTGTCGCATCTCAGGCGTCCTTTCCGGAGAGGAGGTCGGTGTCTGCTGCGGCATCCGCGGATTCCGGCGCCGGGATGTCGACCCCGAAGGTGGCGCCCTCGCCGAGCACGCTGTCGACCCAGGCCGAGCCGCCGTGCGCATCGGTGATCGCGCGGACGATGGCGAGGCCGAGCCCGGAACCGCGTCGTGGTCCTGTCGTGTCGCCGGGGGCACCGCCGCGGACGAAGCGCTCGAAGATGCGTGCGGCATCCGCCGCGGCGACGCCGGGGCCCTCGTCCTGCACCCACAGCCGCAGCACGCGTCGGGCGCCCTCGCCCTCGAAGCGGGACCCGATGCGGATGCGATCACCGGGCTCGGTGACCTGCACGGCATTGGCGGACAGCTGCAGGACCGCCTGGGTGATGCGCTGCGGGTCGCATTCGGCCTGCCCCTCGGCGACCTCCATCAGCTGCCAGCGCCGGTCGCCCAGTGCCTGCGCCTTCGCCTCGATGTCGAGAGTCAGGGTGGCCGCGTCGCATCCGGCGATGCGGACGAAGTCCGGCTGCTGGGCGCGAGCCAGCACGAGCAGGTCGGTGACGATGCGGGTCATGCGGTCGAGTTCGCCGCTGACCAGGCGAAGCGTCTCGCGGCGCTCCTCCGGGTCGTCACTGAGCAGCTCGAGATGGCCTCTGACGATCGTGATGGGCGTGCGCAGCTCGTGGCCGGCGTCGTCGACGAAGCGCTGCTGAGTGGCGTAGACCTCTTCCAGCCGGTCGAGCATCTGGTTGAACGTGATGGCGACCGCCGCGATATCGTCGGTGCCGTTCACCGGCACCCTGGCGGTGAGGTCGTCCTCGTTGATCTCCCGCGCGACGCGGTGCACCGCACGGATGGGTGCGAGGATCTGGCCGGCGACCAGCCACGCGACGCCGGAGCTGAGCAGGATACCGGCGAGAGCGACCCATGCGAGCGTGACGACCGACTGATCCACCGCGGCGCGCGGCGCCTCGGTGAACTGCAGCACCAGCAGTGCGCCCTGCGTGTCACCGGCGGTGAAGTCGACGCGTCCCCATCGCAGCGGGCCGGCCTCGGTCGACGTGATCTCGCCGGCGTTCTCCTCGAGACCCAGCATCCGGAGCACGAGGGTCTGACCGCCGGCGAATCCGAGCGTCGCGTCGCTTCCCTCGACCAGCCCGTTGGCGGTCGCGACCGGTACGCCGTCGACCGCTCCGAGGATGATCTCGTTCGTGTGGACCGATTGACGATCGAGGTACTCCTGGAGCAGCGCATCCGCGGAGGCGAAGTCGGTCGAGGAATCCTCCAGGAAGCGCAGGAACTCCTGGGCCTCCTGTTCGATGTCGACGTTCGCGTCCTGGTCGACGCTGGAGAGGAAGATGCTGCGTCCCATCAGGCCGACGGCCAGCAGCGTGAACACCGTGCTCGCGATGATCCACGCGGTGATGCGCCAGCGCGCTGGCATCGCACGAAGGCGGCGCGGCCGGCGCTCGGTCGGGGCTTCCTCGTCCCGCGTCGCTTCGTCGTCGATGACCGGGATCGGAGCGGTGATGGCATCAGTCATCGTCGTCGCCATCGTCATCTCCATCGTCGTCGTCATGGTCATCGTCGGCCGGCGGGGCGGGTGCCGGTGGAGCCGGGGCGGGCGGGGCGGGGGCCGGAGGGGCCGGAGGGGCCGGCACGGGAGGTATCACGGGATCCGCGGTCTGCACGGGCGCCGGGGTCGGACTCGGCGTCCCCATCTCCACGACGACCGGCCCCTGGGGCAGCTGAGGGGTCCCCGGTGACTGCGCGAAGGCGACGGTGCCTACGGCGAAGATCACCGGAAGCGCGATCAGTGCACCGGGGAGGAGGATGCGGCGTGAGAACGTCATGGTTCCATCGTGCCGTCAGTTTGTGATGCAGACATGAGACGGGGATGAAGATTCCCTCATCTGCACCGCGTGCGGTTCGACGATCGGCCGTGTCTACCCGCGGCGGCCTCGCGACCGGAGCGCCTTGACGGCCATCTGCACGGCGATCACCAGGAGGTATGCCGCGAACAGCATGTTGCCGAGGAACGGGTCGATCAGAGTAGCGAGCCAGGCGCCGAGCGCGGTCGTCGTGCAGGCTGCGACGCCGATGAGGCCGGCCGCGAGGAGGTCGACGTTGCGGTGGCGCAGGTTGCCGATAGTGCCCGAGATCGCGGTGGGGATCATCATCAGCAGCGAGGTCCCCTTCGCCTCGAGGTCGCTCGTGCCGAACACCAGCATGAGCACGGGTACGACGATCACGCCGCCGCCCACGCCGATCAGACCGGCGATGACCCCGGTGAGCACGCCGACGACGGCGAGACCTGCGCCGTTGAGCCAGCCGAGTTCGAACACGGCTGCGCGGGAGGGGATGACGAGGAACAGGCTGACGATCACCAGCAGGAGGAAGCCGACGAAGCCCCAGCGCAGCGCGTTCTGCGAGATCCGTGGCAGCAGACGGGTTCCGATCTGCGCACCGATCACGGCGCCGGCGGCGAGGATGAGGGCGGGGACCCACGCCACCGATCCTGATGTGGCGTACGAGATCACGCCGACGCTCGCGGTGGGCACGATCGCGGCGAGCGAGGTGCCGGCCGCCAGTCGCTGGTCGAAGCTGAGCAGCAGCACGAGCAACGGGACGATCACGGTTCCGCCGCCGACGCCGAACAGGCCGGAGAGCAGACCGGCGATCAGTCCGATCAGGATGAACGTCGCGTAGGCGCGGGGGCCGCGGATCCTCGGGGCGATTTCGTCAGAGGTTCCGGGCACCACGTCAGACTATCGCGTGCACCGGCAGCATCCGGAATCCGACCCAGCGCCGACTGCAACGCGAGAAGGGCCCCCCGCCC
>NZ_JBLVOB010000004.1:43010-44893 GCF_053543555.1 Microbacterium xerophyticum
TTCGGGAGGGGGGCCCTTCTGTGCGGAAGAACTCCGAGGCGGCGTATTACTTGCCGGCCTCGACGAATCCAGCGGCCTCAGCGGCCTCGGCGGTGCGGAACCAGACCTCGGCGACGGTCGCGTCGTACCACTGTCCGTCGGGACGGTGGAACTTCATCGAGTCCTTGTTGCCCTTGATGTCGAAGCCCTCAGGTGCGGAGCCGTCCTCGTTCGGAGCGGCGGAGTCGGCACCGAAGCCGCCGTCGACGAGCGCAGCAGCGGCAGCCGACTCAGCGGCTTCGCCCTCTTCCTGCGACTCTGCACCGGCGTCGGCAGCTGCATCGGCCTTGGGGGCCTCCTCAGCCTTGGGCGCCTTCTCGGCCTTCGGCGCAGCCTTGGCCGTCGCCTTCTTCTTCGGGGTGACGGGCTCGAGGACGAGCTCGATCACGGCCATGGGGGCGTTGTCGCCCTTGCGGTTTCCGACCTTCGTGATGCGGGTGTAGCCACCCTCGCGGTCGGCCACCTGCGGCGCGATCTCGGAGAACAGGATGTGCACGACTTCCTTGTCACCGATGATCGACAGCACCCGGCGACGGGCGTGCAGGTCGCCGCGCTTGGCGAACGTGATCAGGCGCTCAGCGAGCGGACGAAGACGCTTGGCCTTGGTCTCGGTCGTCTTGATCGACTTGTGGGTGTAGAGCGCAGCGGCGAGGTTGGCAAGCAGCAGACGCTCGTGGGCGGGGCCGCCTCCGAGGCGGGGACCCTTGGTGGGCTTAGGCATATTGATCTAACTCCTGGTCAGAATTTCGGGAAGGTCAGAAGGACTCGTCTTCGCCTGCGCCGTAGAAGTGGGCGCCGTCGAAACCGGGCACCGAATCCTTGAGCGACAGACCGAGCGAGATGAGCTTGTCGCGCACCTCGTCGACCGACTTCTGGCCGAAGTTGCGGATGTTCATGAGCTGCGTCTCGGACAGTGCCACGAGCTCGGACACCGTGTTGATGCCCTCGCGCTTGAGGCAGTTGTACGAACGGACCGAAAGGTCGAGGTCCTCGATCGGCATCGACAGCTCGCTGGAGAGCACAGGCTCCACAGGTGCCGGGCCGATCTCGATGCCCTCGGCCTCGACGTTCAGCTCGCGGGCCAGACCGAACAGCTCGGTCAGGGTCTTCGCGGCCGACGCGCCGGCGTCGCGCGGGAGCATGCTGTTCTTCGTCTCGACGTCGAGGATCAGCTTGTCGAAGTCGGTGCGCTCACCGGCGCGAGTCGCCTCGACGCGGTAGCTGACCTTGAGGACCGGCGAGTAGATCGAGTCGACGGGGATCTGCCCGGCCTCGGCGTACTCGTTGCGGTTCTGGGGCGCCGACACGTAGCCGCGGCCACGCTCGATCGTGAGCTCGAGCTCGAACTTCGCGGTGTCGTTGAGCGTGGCGATGACGAGCTCGGGGTTGTGGACCTCGACACCGGCCGGAGCCGAGATGTCAGCGGCGGTCACTTCACCGGCACCGGTCTTGCGCAGGTACGCCGTGATCGGCTCGTCGCGCTCCGACGAGACGACGAGCTGCTTGATGTTGAGGATGATCTCGGTGACATCCTCCTTCACGCCGGGGATGGTGCTGAACTCGTGCAGCACGCCGTCGAGGCGGATGCTGGTCACGGCTGCGCCGGGGATCGACGAGAGAAGGCTGCGACGCAGTGCGTTTCCGATGGTGTAGCCGAAGCCGGGCTCGAGCGGCTCGATGATGAATCGGCTGCGGTCCTCGGCGATCTTTTCCTCGGTCAGTGTGGGACGCTGTGCAATGAGCACTCTGTGTTCCTTTCGATCACATGCCCGCTATATGACATGTGGTGGGGTGAGGTGTTGAGTTTTTGAAGTCAGGTGCCCGCGAACGGGCTGTGGGGGGGT
>NZ_JBLVOB010000004.1:44921-48463 GCF_053543555.1 Microbacterium xerophyticum
AAGCATCCCTCCCAGCAACCGGATCAGACGCGACGGCGCTTCGGCGGGCGGCAACCGTTGTGCGCCTGCGGGGTGACGTCCTGGATCGAACCGACCTCGAGGCCTGCGGCCGTGAGCGAGCGGATCGCGGTCTCGCGGCCGGAGCCCGGACCCTTCACGAAGACGTCGACCTTCTTGACGCCGTGCTCCTGCGCCTGGCGGGCGGCCGACTCTGCGGCCATGCCTGCGGCGTACGGGGTCGACTTGCGCGAGCCCTTGAAGCCCACTCCACCGGACGATGCCCAGCTGATGACAGCGCCGGACGGGTCGGTGATCGAGACGATCGTGTTGTTGAACGTCGACTTGATGTGGGCCTGGCCCAGCGCGATGTTCTTCTTTTCCTTGCGGCGCGGCTTGCGCGCGGCGGCCTTGGGTGCAGCCATGAAAGTGTTCTCCTATTCCCTGGCCGCTGCTTAGCGGGCCTTCTTCTTGCCGGCGACGGTGCGCTTCGGGCCCTTGCGGGTACGGGCGTTGGTCTTGGTGCGCTGACCGCGCACCGGCAGGCCACGACGGTGGCGGATGCCCTCGTACGAGCCGATCTCGACCTTGCGGCGGATGTCGGCGGTGACCTCGCGGCGCAGGTCACCCTCCACCTTGTAGTTGCCTTCGATGTGATCGCGAAGCGTGATCAGCTGCTCGTCGCTGAGGTCCTTGACGCGGATCGACTCGTCGATCTCGGTCGCCTTGAGGATCTCGACGGAGCGGGTACGGCCGATGCCGTAGATGTAGGTAAGGGCGATCACCACGCGCTTGTCGCGCGGGATGTCAACGCCGGCAAGACGTGCCATGCGGTTCTCCTGGGATGTGTAGAGGTGTGGAGCAGGATGTGGACCCGGGCCTCTGTCCCGAGGTGTCCCTCACTCGCGTGAGTTCTTGATCCTGCCAGTGTGTTCAGTTGTGAGTTCCTGCGGGTCTGCTCGACTCAGCCCTGGCGCTGCTTGTGGCGCGGGTTGCTCTTGCAGATGACCATGACGCGGCCGTGACGGCGGATCACCTTGCAGTGATCGCACATGGGCTTGACGCTGGGGTTGACCTTCATTGTGTTCCTGTTCGCTGTCTTCGTGCACGCCCGGTGGCGCGCCGTTACTTCTCGACCGATCAGCGGTAGCGGTAGACGATACGGCCGCGGGTCAGGTCGTAGGGGCTGAGCTCCACGACCACGCGGTCTTCGGGGATGATGCGGATGTAGTTCTGCCGCATCTTTCCGGAGATCGTTGCAAGGACCTTGTGCCCGTTGCTGAGCTCAACGCGGAACATCGCGTTGGGCAGAGCCTCGGAGATCACGCCCTCGATCTCGATGACACCGTCTTTCTTAGCCATAGCCTCGCTGACGCTTCTGCAGACCGGTCGATCTGCGGTGGATGAGTGATGTGGTGACGCACCGGACGGACATGCCGAGGCACGGCGCAAGGCACCAACGGTCTATCTTATCGATCCGGATGCGATCCGGCAACTTGAGCTGCGTGGGGGCGACTCGCGACGGAAGTTGCAGCCCGCTTCGCAGGTGATCAGCCGAGGATCTCAGCGAACCGCGCGGAGATCTCGCTGTTCTCGATCCGCTCGCCGTCGATCTCGACAGTCGGGGTGCCGCTGATCTCGTGCTCGTCGGCCTGCGACTCGGTGAACTTCATGTAGCTGCCGTCCGCGATGCAGTCGGCTGCGGCTCCCGCGCCGGCCTCCTCCGCGAGCCCCGCGAGCTCATCGGCCGTGAGGCCCGCAGTGTTCTCGGCAGGCTGGTTCGTGAAGAGCGAGTTGAAGTAGTCGAGCGCGGAGTCAGGAGCCTCGGCGGCGACGCAGTACATCGAGCCGGCGGCGAGGGACGAGTACTCGTTCGTAGTGGAGTAGCGGTTGAGGATCGAGATCGGGTGGATGTTCAGGGTGATGTCGCCGTTCGCCGCGGCGGACTGCAACTGCTCACCGTAGGCATCTTCGAAGTCGCCGCAGATCGGGCACATGAAGTCGACGTAGGTGTCGATCTCCGTCTCGCCGTCGCCGAACACGATCGCGCCGGTCTCGTCGTTGATGATCGCGCTCTGCGGAGCGGTGCCGGGGTCGCTGGCCTGATTGTTGAGGAAGACCACGAGTGCGCCGAGCGCCACGAGAACGACGACGACCGCGATCGAGATGCCGATCGCGAACCAGTTGGTGTTGCTCTTTGCTGCTGCCATTGCTGTTCGTTCTCCTGGTGCTGGATGCCACGGGCGCGGAAAAATGCTGTGGGGGACGCTTCTATCGTCCCTGCAAAGTCTATGCACCCGTTGTGAGCGCGCCTCCCCCGCCTTGCCCCGCACCTCCGCTCCCCTACCGCTCGCCGAGACCGAGTTCACGGCATGAGACCGAGCCGGCCCACATCGGTCTCATGCCGCTGGGTCGGTCTCGCCCGGCGTAGGCCGCCATGGCTTTGCCCTCGCCCGAACCCTGAACGTGGCGAGCATCGCTGGCACCGGCGGCCGAACCATGCGCACGCCTGCGCCGTCCAGCGCGGCACGGAGCGGACTCACCTTCCAGGCGTCGCCAAGATCCCAGCGGCCCATTGGATGCTGATGGCGACGCAGCCTGTCTTCCCGACGCTTCTCGTCCCTGAGACGCCGGGCGGCCTCGGCCGGGTCGTCAAGTTCGTACTTGCCCCATCCGTCAGCTTCGCCGATCGCACCGTTCGACCGGAAGTAGAAGTCGCAGCGGTCGACATGACCCTCATAGCGGAATTCGCGCTGCAGTTCGGGCATCTCATACCCGCTCCACATGATGACAGCGCGGCTGATGCTCTCCGCGGGCGACTCGGACAATGCATTCGCGTGGCCCCAGACCCACCGCATCCTTGCGCGGCCACGCCGATCCTCGAGCTCGCGGCCACGTTCGATCAGAGCATCCAGACGCAGCGATCCGCCCTGAACCGCCGAGATCGACGCATCGGCGACGGCCAGAGCATCCGCGGGGTTCATCACCCGCGCCAGGTCGACCACGGTGTCGAGCAGCGATGTGACAAGGGTGGCACCGATCCGAACCACCCGGCGTGGGTCTCGGCTGGTGTGCACCCTGATATCGCCGTAACGCTGCGATGCCATGGCCCGCGGGTCATAGACATGGATGAACCTGCCCTCGCCGAACTGCGGAAGACCGTGGATCACTCCCGCCGACTCCAGGCAGAGGATGGCATCCGGATGGAGGCGAAGGTACGCGTGCACGCAGACCGCGTACTTCTGCCAGTCGTTGAGCGCCAGGTACTGCTTCTTGTCGACGTGAACGCCCTTGCGTACGCGATGCCACCGCGGCGCCTCCAGTCGAAGACCGAGCATCCTCGCGTCTTCACGGGTGTAGAGCGGCAGCGGGGAGAGTAGTTGTGCACGACCGGACAGCGTGTATGCCATGCGCACATCCTGAATGCGCAGCATCCCTGCCACCGTCCGGAAATCCACCAACTGTGTACAACTCCTCCCGCCTGCAAATGCGTGCGGGCAGAGTGGCTCGGGCCGAGTCCGCCTTCGAGACCGAGTCTCCGGCGT
>NZ_JBLVOB010000004.1:48483-61528 GCF_053543555.1 Microbacterium xerophyticum
CGACTCGGTCTCACGCCGCCAACTCGGTCTCGGCGGAATCTCGAAGGGGCGGGCGAGGTCGGGCGGGGGCGGGCCGGGGGCTACGCCAGGGGCGTGGGGGTCACGCCGAAGGGGGCGAGGCCCGCAGCGCCACCGTCGGGCGCCGTCAGCACCCAGATGCCGTCCGCGTGGCGGGCGACGCTGTGCTCCCAGTGCGAGCCGTCACTGCCGTCGACGGTCGAGACGGTCCAGTCGTCGTCCTCGATGTACGTCGCCTCGCCGCCGGCCGTGACCATGGGCTCGATCGCCAGCACCAGTCCGGGCTTGACGTCCGGTCCGGGGTCGGGCGTGCGGTAGTTGAAGACGCTCGGCGCCTCGTGCATCTTGCGTCCGATGCCGTGGCCGACGTACTCGCGCAGGATGCCGTAGGTCTCCCCCGAGACCTCCGAGTCGCCCTGCGCCTCGATGTACCCCTGGATGGCCGCGCCGATCTCGCCGATGTTCCCGGCGGTCGCCATGGCGGCGATTCCCGCCCACATCGACCCCTCGGTCACGCGCGACAGCTCTTCGCGCATCGCGACCAGGGAGGGACGGGTCTCGTCCGGAACGACCACCGTGATGGCGCTGTCGCCGTTCCAGCCCTGGAACTGCGCTCCGCAGTCGACCGACACGATGTCGCCGGCCTGCAGCACGCGATCACCGGGGATGCCGTGCACCACCTCGTGATTCACCGACACGCAGACCGTGTGGTGGTACCCGCGCACCAGCTGGAAGTTCGACTCCGCCCCGCGCGCACGGATGGTGCGGTTCGCGATCGTGTCGAGCTCGAGCGTCGTGACACCGGCACGGATCAACGGTCGTACAGCGTCGAGCGCCGCAGCGGTGATGAGCCCCGGCTCGACCATGGCCTGCAGCTGCGCAGGCGTCTTGTAGATCGATCGGCGGAACATGGCGGTCAGGCGATCAGACAGCGACGGCGAGGCCGCGGGCGGCCAGTGCAGCGAAGATGCGCTCCGTGATCTCGTCGAGCGATCCGACACCGTCGATCCGGTCGACGATGCCTCGCTCGCCGTACACGTCGAGGATCGGAGCCGTCTCCTTCTCGTAGATGTCCAGGCGGTGCGCGATGCCTTCGACGGTGTCATCCGCCCGGCCCTGCTCGTGCGCGCGCAGCTGCAGGCGTCCGATGCTCTCCTCGCGGGGGACATCCAGCAGGATGACCGCATCCAGCGACTCGCCGCGGTCGCCGAGGAACGTGTCGAGGTGACCGACCTGCACGGCGTTGCGCGGGTAGCCGTCGAGCACGAAGCCCGACGCCGCGTCGTCCTGGGAAAGCCGATCGCGCACGATCTCGCTCGTCAGCTCATCCGGCACGAGGTCGCCGCGAGCGGTGATCTCGCTGACCTGCGCTCCGAGGGCGGTGCCGCCCTTGATGTTCGCACGGAAGATGTCACCGGTGGAGACCACCGGGACATCGAACGCCTCTGCGATGCGCACGCCCTGCGTGCCCTTGCCTGAGCCCTGGGGACCGACGATGAGAATTCGAGCGGATGCTGTCAACGGAGAAGCCCTTCGTAATGGCGCTGCTGGAGCTGAGCGTCGATCTGCTTGACGGTCTCCAGCCCCACACCCACGATGATGAGGATCGAGGCGCCGCCGAACGGGAAGTTCTGGTTGGCGCCGACGGTGGCCAGAGCGATCAACGGGATGAGTGCGATCAGGCCGAGGTAGATCGACCCGGGGAACGTGATGCGGGTGAGCACGAAGTCCAGGTACTCGGCGGTCGGACGACCGGCACGGATGCCGGGGATGAATCCGCCGTACTTCTTCATGTTGTCGGCGACCTCGACCGGGTTGAACGTGATCGCGACGTAGAAGTACGTGAAGCCGATGATCAGCAGGAAGTACGCAGCCATGTAGAGCGGCTGGTCCCCTGTCGTGAAGTTCTGCGAGATCCACACGACCCACGCGGCCGGCTCCGAGCCGTCCTGCGGGGTGTTGAACTGCGCGATGAGCATCGGGATGTACAGCAGCGACGACGCGAAGATGATCGGGATCACGCCGGCCATGTTGACCTTGATCGGGATGTACGTGTTCGTGCCGCCGTACGTGCGTCGTCCGACCATGCGCTTGGCGTACTGCACGGGGATGCGCCGCTGCGACTGCTCGACGAAGACGACGAGGCCGGTGACGACGACGCCGACGGCGAGCACCAGCAGGAACACTTCCAGGCCGTTGGACTCGAAGATCGCCCACATGGCCGCGGGGAAGGTCGCAGCGATCGAGGTGAAGATGAGCAGCGACATGCCGTTGCCGATGCCGCGCTCGGTGACGAGCTCGGCGAACCACATGATGAGGCCGGTGCCGGCGGTCATCGCGATGATGATGAGCAGCTGCGCCCACCAGACGTCATTGGTCAGCAGCTGCTGACATGCGGCGATGTCGGTGGTGCCGAACAGCTGACCGCTGCGTGCCACGGTGACTAGAGTCGTCGACTGCAGCAGTGCGAGAGCGATCGTGAGGTAACGCGTGTACTGGGTCAGGCGCGCCTGGCCGGCCTGGCCTTCCTTGTGCAGCGCCTCGAAGTGCGGGATGACCACGCGAAGGAGCTGCGTGATGATCGTCGCGGTGATGTACGGCATGACGCCCAGCGCGAAGATCGACAGCTGCAGCAGCGCGCCGCCGGAGAACAGGTTGACGAGGCTCAGCAGGCCCTCTGTGCCGGCGTTCAGTCGCAGGCACTCCTCGACGTTCGGGAAATGCACGAACGGGGCCGGCACATGCGATCCGAGCCGGTAGATGGCGATGATCGCCAAAGTGAAACCGATCTTCCGACGCAGGTCGGGCGTGCGGAAGATCCGCGCGATAGCGCTAAACAAGGGCGTTCCTCCTGAAAGGTTGCCGTTCCGCGGAGGAAAGGCTGAAAGACCAGGGTAACGCACGAGAGGGGCCGGAGAATCTCCGGCCCCGCTTGCGCAGTGGTTACTTGACGGATCCGCCCGCAGCCACGATCTTCTGCTCGGCAGAACCCGAGACCTTGTCGACCGAGACGGTGAGCTTCACGGCGATGTCGCCGTTTCCGAGAACCTTGACCTTCTCGTTCTTGCGAACAGCACCCTTGGCGACCAGGTCGCTCACGGTGACGTCGCCACCGGACGGGTACAGCTCCGCGAGCTTCTCCAGGTTCACGACCTGGTACTCGACGCGGAACGGGTTCTTGAACCCGCGCAGCTTCGGGGTGCGCATGTGCAGAGGCATCTGCCCACCCTCGAAGCCGACGCGAACGGTGTTGCGGGCCTTGGTGCCCTTGGTGCCACGACCCGCGGTCTTACCCTTGGAGCCCTCACCACGACCGACACGGGTCTTCGCGGTGTTGGCGCCGGGAACCGGACGCAGGTGGTGCACCTTGAGCACACCGGGGCGGGATGCCGGAGCATCCGCCTTCGGCGCTGCCTTCTTGGCAGCCGGCTTCTTCGCAGCCGGCTTGTCCGCTGCCTTCGAGGCTGCGGCCTTCGCCGGAGCCTTGTCGGCGGCGGCCTTGGCCGGAGCCTTCTTCGCGGCAGCAGCCTTGGGAGCGGCGGCCTTCTTCGGGGCCTTCTCGGCCTCGACGGCGTCGTTCTTCTCAGCCATTAGTCGATCTCCTCAACCTTGACGAGGTGTGCGACGGTCTTGACGTAACCGCGCGTCTGCGCGTCGTCGGGGCGGACGGTGCTGTCGCCGATCCGCTTCAGACCGAGGCTGCGCAGCGTGTCACGCTGATACTGCTTCTCGCTCACCTTGGACTTGATCTGGGTCACCTTCAGACGGGCAGCCATCAGGCACCTACCTTCGCTGCGGCCGCAGCGGCGGCCTTTGCCTCGTTGCGGATGATGATGTCCGGAACGACGGCGTCGTACTCGAGGCCGCGACGAGCCGCGACTGCACGAGGCTCTTCGAGGCTCTTGAGCGCCGCGACGGTCGCGTGCACGATGTTGATCGTGTTCGACGAGCCGAGCGACTTCGAGAGGACATCGTGGATGCCGGCGCACTCGAGGACGGCGCGCACTGGTCCACCGGCGATGACACCGGTACCGGCGGCAGCCGGACGCAGAAGCACGACACCGGCGGCAGCTTCGCCCTGCACCGGGTGCGGAACCGTGGTTCCGACGCGCGGCACGCGGAAGAAGTTGCGCTTGGCCTCTTCGACGCCCTTGGAGATCGCCAGGGGCACTTCGCGGGCCTTGCCGTAGCCGACACCGACGAGTCCGTTGCCGTCACCGACGACCACGAGGGCGGTGAAGCTGAACCGACGTCCACCCTTCACGACCTTCGACACGCGGTTGATGGTGACGACGCGCTCCAGGAACTGGTTGTCGCCACGATCGCGCGAGTTGCGGTCACGGCCACCCTGGCCTCGGTCACGGCCGCCGCGGCGGCCTTCGCGCTGATCGCGAGCGGGCTCAGCTGCCTCAGTGGTCGAGGCAGCGGCCGTCTCGGGAGCAGCAGCAGCCGTTTCGGTCACTTCGTTCTCCTTGTTGTCACTCACAGTGCCAGCCCCCCTTCACGGGCGCCGTCGGCGATGGCCGCGACGCGGCCTGCGTAGCGGTTGCCACCGCGGTCGAAGACGACCTCGGTGACGCCGACTGCCTTCGCACGCTCGGCGACGAGCTCGCCGACCTTGCGTGCCTTGGCGGTCTTGTCACCGTCGAACGAGCGCAGCTCGGTCTCGAGCGTGGACGCCGAGGCGACGGTGTGGCCCTTGCTGTCGTCGACCAGCTGGACGAAGACGTGGCGGGCCGAACGGTTGACGACCAGACGCGGACGCGCCTCGGTGCCGATGACCTTCTTGCGAAGGCGTGCGTGACGACGCGCGCGGGCGTCAGACTTTGACTTGAGAGCCATGGTTACTTACCACTCTTTCCGGCCTTGCGACGCACGTTCTCGCCGGCGTAGCGCACGCCCTTGCCCTTGTACGGCTCGGGCTTGCGGATCTTGCGGATGTTGGCAGCTGCCTCGCCGACAGCCTGCTTGTCGATGCCACTCACGGTGAGCTTGTTGTTGCCCTCGACCGTGAAAGTGATACCGGCCGGCGGGTCGACCAGCACGGGGTGCGAGAAGCCGAGGGCGAACTCGACCGAGCTGCCCTTCTGCTGCACGCGGTAACCGGTGCCGACGACCTCAAGACCCTTGGTGTAGCCCTGGGTCACGCCGATGATGTTGTTGTTGATGAGCGTGCGGGTCAGGCCGTGAAGCGACCGGGACTCGCGCTCGTCGTCGGGACGGGTGACAACCACCTGGTTGTCCTCGATCGCGACGTCGATGGGGCTGGCCACGTTCAGGGTGAGTTCACCCTTGGGGCCCTTCACCGCGACCGCACGGCCGTCGACCGAGATGGTCACGTCCGAGGGGATCGAGATGGGAAGTCGTCCAATACGCGACATTTCGAATTACCACACGTAGGCGAGAACTTCTCCGCCCACGCCCTTCTGCTCAGCCTGACGGTCGGTGAGAAGACCGGAGGAAGTGGACAGGATGGCCACGCCGAGGCCGCCGAGGACCGTGGGCAGCTCGGTGGACTTCGCGTAGACACGAAGACCGGGCTTCGACACGCGCTTGATGCCCGCGATCGAACGCTCCCGGTTGGGGCCGTACTTCAGCGTGAGAGTGAGGTTCTGGCCGACGCGCGCGTCGGTGACCTCCCAGCCGGAGATGTAGCCCTCCTGCTGGAGGATGTCGGCGATGTGCGTCTTGAGCTTGCTCGACGGCAGGGACACGGAATCGTGGTGTGCCGAGTTCGCGTTGCGCAGACGGGTCAGCATGTCTGCGACCGGGTCTGTCATTGTCATGGGTGTTTTCCTTTGTTCATGAGGTTTCGGCTGCCGTTACACGACAGACGACCTTCTATGATTCGCAATCTTCAATTGTAAGCGCATGCGGAACCCCCGCCCGACCGGACGGGGGTTCCGAGCATCACGCCTTGGCGTCGTCGGCCGTGAAGGGGAATCCGAGGTGACGCAGCAGAGCGCGACCCTCGTCGTCCGTCTTCGCCGTGGTCACGACAGTGATGTCGAATCCACGGACGCGGTCGATCTTGTCCTGGTCGATCTCGTGGAACACGCTCTGCTCCTGGAGACCGAACGTGTAGTTGCCGTTGCCGTCGAACTGCTTGCCCGACAGACCGCGGAAGTCGCGGATGCGGGGCAGTGCGAGCGACACGAGGCGGTCGACGAACTCCCACGCGCGGTCACCACGGAGGGTGACGTGCGCGCCGATGGCCTGACCCTCACGCAGCTTGAACTGCGCGATGGACTTGCGGGCCTTCGTGACGATCGGCTTCTGGCCGGTGATCTTGGTGAGGTCCTCGACCGCGCCATCGATCACCTTGCTGTCGCGAGCCGCCTCACCGACACCGGTGTTGACGACGACCTTGACGAGGCCGGGGATCTGCATCACGTTCTTGTAGCCGAACTCGTCCTGCAGCTTCTGCTGGATCTCGGCCTTGTACTTCTGCTTCAGGCGCGGCTGGATCTTGCCAGCCTGCGCGGCAGTGTCGGTGCTCATCAGAGGTCCTTACCGCTCTTCTTCGCGTAACGCACGCGGACGGTGCGCTTGACGCCGTCCTTGGTCTGCTCCTCGACCCGGTGACCGACACGGGTCGGCTTCTTGGTCTCGGGGTCGACGACTGCGACGTTCGAGATGTGGATGGGGGCTTCGATGGTCTCGATGCCGCCCGTCTTGGTGCCACGCTGGGTCTGGCCGACGCGGGTGTGCTTGGTGACGTAGTTCACGCCCTCGACGATGACGCGGTTGCGCTCAGCGAGGACCTCGAGGACCTTGCCCTGCTTGCCGCGGTCGCCGCCGCGCTCGGGCTTGGCGCCCGAGATGACCTGAACCAGGTCGCCCTTCTTGATTTTCGCCATGATCAGATAACCTCCGGCGCGAGCGAGACGATCTTCATGAACTTCTTGTCGCGAAGCTCACGACCGACCGGTCCGAAGATACGGGTGCCACGGGGCTCCCCGTCGGTCTTCAGGATGACGGCGGCGTTCTCGTCGAACTTGATGTAGGAGCCGTCCGGACGACGGACTTCCTTCTTGGTGCGGACGATGACCGCCTTGACGACGTCGCCCTTCTTGACGTTGCCGCCCGGGATCGCGTCCTTCACCGTGGCGACGATGGTGTCACCCAGACCTGCGTAACGACGGCGTGAGCCACCGAGGACGCGGATCGTGAGCAGCTCCTTCGCGCCGGTGTTGTCGGCGACCTTGAGGCGGGATTCCTGCTGAATCACTATTACTCCTTCAGTAAGCCGGAGGCTTACTTGGCCTTCTCGACGATCTCGACCAGACGCCAGCGCTTGGTGGCGCTGAGCGGACGGGTCTCACTGATGACAACGAGGTCGCCGATGCCCGCCGAGTTGGTCTCGTCGTGCACCTTGCGCTTCTCGGTACGGCGGATGACCTTGCCGTAGAGCGGGTGCTTCACGCGGTCCTCGACCTCGACGACGATGGTCTTGTCCATCTTGTCGCTGACGACGTAACCACGCTGCGTCTTGCGGTAACCGCGAGCGTTCTCGTCGCGCACGTCGTGCGAGACGGGAGCTTCCGCTTCCTTCTTGGTGGCCATTACTCAGCCTTCCCTTCGGCGTCAGCCGAGGCATCCTCGGACTTCTTCGCCTTCGACTTGGACGCCTTCTTGGCCGGAGCCTCGACGGGAGCAGGCGTCGCACGGATGCCCAGCTCGCGTTCGCGGATCACGGTGTACAGGCGCGCGATGTCGCGCTTGACGGCGCGGATGCGGCCGTGGCTCTCCAGCTGGCCGGTGGCCGACTGGAAACGGAGGTTGAAAAGCTCCTCCTTGGCCTTACGCAGCTCCTCGACGAGGCGCTGGTCTTCGAACGTGTCGAGCTCTGCCGGAGCGAGCTCCTTGGTGCCGATCGCCATTACGCGTCGCCCTCCTCGCGCTTGATGATGCGTGCCTTGAGAGGCAGCTTGTGAATGGCTCGGGTCAGTGCTTCGCGAGCAAGTTCCTCGCTGACGCCTGCGACCTCGAAGAGGACGCGACCCGGCTTGACGTTGGAGACCCACCACTCAGGCGAACCCTTACCGGAACCCATGCGGGTCTCAGCAGGCTTCTTGGTGAGCGGACGGTCCGGGTAGATGTTGATCCACACCTTGCCACCGCGCTTGATGTGACGCGTCATCGCGATACGAGCTGCCTCGATCTGACGGTTGGTCACGTAAGCGGGCGTGAGTGCCTGGATGCCGAACTCGCCGAAGGAGACCTTCGTGCCGCCGGTAGCGTGACCCGAGCGACCCGGGTGGTGCTGCTTGCGGAACTTGACCTTACGGGGGATGAGCATTATGCCGACGCTCCTTCTGCAACAGGTGCCTCGTTGCGCGGGCCACGACGACGGTCGCCGCCACGGTCACGCGAAGGCTTCTGGTTGGCCTGCTCGCGAGCAAGCTCCTTGGCGGTGAGATCACCCTTGTAGATCCAGACCTTCACGCCGATGCGGCCGAAGGTGGTGCGTGCCTCGTAGAAGCCGTAGTCGATGTTCGCGCGCAGCGTGTGCAGCGGCACACGGCCTTCGCGGTAGAACTCCGAACGGCTCATCTCGGCGCCGCCGAGGCGGCCGGAGACCTGGATGCGGATGCCCTTGGCACCAGCGCGCTGCGCGCCCTGGAGGCCCTTGCGCATCGCGCGACGGAACGCCACTCGAGCAGAGAGCTGCTCGGCGATGCCCTGCGCGACGAGCTGAGCGTCTGCCTCGGGGTTCTTGACCTCGAGGATGTTCAGCTGGATCTGCTTGCCCGAGAGCTTCTCGAGGTCGCCACGGATCCGCTCGGCCTCTGCACCACGGCGACCGATCACGATGCCCGGACGGGCGGTGTGGATGTCGACGCGGACGCGGTCACGAGTGCGCTCGATCTCGATGTTCGAGACACCGGCGCGGTCGAGCTGCGTCTTGAGCAGGTTGCGGATCTTGATGTCCTCAGCCACGTAGTCGGCGTAGCGCTGACCGGCCTTGGTCGAGTCCGAGAACCAGCGCGAGACGTGATCCGTGGTGATTCCGAGGCGGAAGCCGTACGGGTTTACCTTCTGTCCCATTACTTGCTCGCCTTCTTCTTGCTTTCGCCGTCGGCTGCGACAGCAGCCTCCGGCGTCGAGAGCACGACCGTGATGTGGCTCGTGCGCTTCTTGATCTGGAAAGCGCGACCCTGTGCGCGGGGGCGGAAACGCTTGAGCGTCGTGCCCTCGTCGACGTACGCGTTGACCACGTACAGGTCCTGCTCGTCGAGGTACTCGCCGTCGCGATCCGCCTTGACCTGCGCGTTGGCCATGGCCGACGCGACAAGCTTGTAGATCGGCTCACTGGCGCTCTGTGCTGCGAACTTCAGGATCGCAAGAGCTTCCTGGGCCTGCTTGCCCTTGATGAGCGCGACGACACGACGAGCCTTCTGAGGGGTCACGCGGATGTGTCGCACGCGTGCGATGGACTCCACCATTTCTCTCTCCTCTATCGTCCCCGCGTCAGCGGCGACGGCCCTTCTTGTCGTCCTTCTCGTGGCCGCGGAAGGTGCGGGTGGGCGCGAACTCGCCCAGCTTGTGTCCGACCATGCTCTCGGTGACAAACACAGGGATGTGCTTGCGACCGTCGTGGACCGCGATCGTGTGACCCAGCATGGCCGGGATGATCATGGACCGGCGAGACCAGGTCTTGATGACGTTCTTGGAACCGGCTTCGTTCTGCACGACGACCTTGCGAAGCAGGTGCTCGTCGACGAAGGGGCCCTTCTTGAGACTCCGTGGCATCTTCTTCTACTCCTACTTACGCTTCTTGCCGGCGGTGCGACGACGCACGATGTACTTGTCGCTTTCCTTGTTGGCGTGACGGGTACGACCCTCTGCCTGGCCCCAGGGGGTGACAGGGTGACGACCACCGGAGGTCTTACCCTCACCACCACCGTGCGGGTGATCGACGGGGTTCATGGCCACGCCGCGCACGGTCGGGCGGATGCCCTTCCAGCGGTTACGGCCGGCCTTGCCCCAGTTGATGTTCGACTGCTCGGCGTTGCCGACCTCGCCGATCGTGGCGCGGCAGCGTGCATCCACGTTGCGGATCTCACCCGAGGGGAGACGCAGCTGGGCGTAGATGCCGTCCTTGGCGACCAGTCGGACGGACGCGCCGGCCGAACGAGCCAGCTTCGCGCCGCCACCCGGACGGAGCTCGATCGCGTGGATCACGGTACCGGTCGGGATGTTCTTCAGCGGCAGGTTGTTGCCCGGCTTGATGTCAGCCGATGCACCCGACTCGACGATGTCGCCCTGGTTCAGCTTGTTCGGCGCGATGATGTAGCGCTTCTCGCCGTCGAAGTAGTGCAGCAGTGCGATGCGTGCGGTGCGGTTGGGGTCGTACTCGATGTGAGCGACCTTGGCGTTGACGCCGTCCTTGTCATTGCGACGGAAGTCGATGACACGGTACTGGCGCTTGTGGCCACCACCGATGTGACGGGTCGTGATGCGGCCCTGGTTGTTGCGACCACCGGTCTTCGAGAGCGGGCGCAGCAGCGACTTCTCCGGCGTCGATCGAGTGATCTCGGCGAAGTCAGCCACCGACGAGCCGCGGCGACCCGGGGTCGTGGGCTTGTACTTGCGAATAGCCATGATTGTCCTTTATCCCCCGGATCAGCCGATTGCCGTGAAGATGTCGATGGTGCCCGACTTCAGACTCACGATGGCGCGCTTGGTGTCCTTGCGCTTTCCCGTGCCGAAGCGGGTGCGACGGGCCTTGCCGACGCGGTTGATCGTGTTGACCGACGCGACCTTGACGCCGAAGATCTTCTCGATGGCGAGCTTGATCTCGGTCTTCGTAGCACGCGGGTCGACGAGGAAGGTGTACTTGCCTTCGTCGATCAGCGAGTAGCTCTTCTCAGAGACGACCGGCTTCAGGATGATGTCGCGGGGGTCCTTGTTGAACGCCGACTGGAGGGCGCTTACCTGCTCGGTCATGCCGAGACCTCCTCGGTTGCGCCGGTCTTCGAGGCGATGAAGCCCTCGAGCGCGGCCTTGGTGAAGACGATGTCGTCGGAGACGAGCACGTCGTAGGCGTTGAGCTGGTCGTACGTCAGCACGTGGATGTTCGCGAGGTTGCGAATGCTCTTCGTGGTGATGTCATCGCCGCGCTCGATCACGAGCAGGACGTTCTTCGACGAGACGACGGTCGTGAGGAAGCTCACGGCGGTCTTCGTCGAAGGCGCACCGTCGATGCCGAAGGACTCGATGGCGTGCAGACGCTCGCCGCGGAAGCGGTCGCTGAGCGCACCCAGCAGGGCGGCCGCGATCATCTTCTTGGGTGTGCGCTGCGAGTAGTCGCGCGGCTTGGGTCCGTGGACGATGCCACCGCCGGTCATGTGCGGCGCGCGGATCGATCCCTGACGGGCGTTACCCGTGCCCTTCTGCTTGAAGGGCTTGCGGCCGGCACCGGATACCTCACCGCGACGCTTGGTCGAGTGGGTGCCCTGGCGAGCCGCAGCGAGCTGTGCGACGACGACCTGGTGGATGAGCGGAATGTTCGTCTTGACGTCGAAGAGCGCGGCGGGCAGCTCGATCGAGCCAGCCTTCTTGCCGTCGGCCTTGAGGACGTCGAGCGCGAGAGACGAGTCAGCCATGGACTAGGCCCCCTTCACTGCGTTGCGGACGTAGACGATGCGACCACGAGCACCGGGAACGGCGCCCTTGACGAGCAGCAGTCCCTTGTCGGTGTCGACGGCGTGCACCGTCAGGTTGAGAACGGTAACGCGCTCGCCGCCCATACGGCCGGCCATGCGCATTCCCTTGAAGACGCGGCTCGGGGTCGACGATGCGCCGATCGAGCCGGGCTTGCGGTGGTTGCGGTGCGAACCGTGCGATGCCGAGACGCCCTTGAAGTTGTGGCGCTTCATGACACCCGCGGTGCCCTTGCCCTTGCTGGTGCCGACGACATCGACGAGCTGGCCGGCTTCGAAGAGACCGTCGACCGTGAGCTCCTGACCGAGTGAGTAATCAGCAGCATCCGCAGTGCGGATCTCGGTGACGTGGCGGCGCGGCGTGACGCCGGCAGCCTCGAAGTGGGCCGTGAGGGGCTTGTTGACCTTGCGCGGGTCGATCTGGCCAGCCGCGATCTGAACAGCGTTGTAGCCGTCCTTCTCGGGCGTGCGGATCTGGGTGACCACGTTCGGTGCCAGCTCGATGACGGTGACGGGGACGAGCTTGCCGTCCGCGTTCCACACCTGGGTCATGCCGAGCTTGGTGCCCAGCATTCCCTTTGAAATCTTTGCGTTGATGTCAGCCATGTCGATCCTCAGAGCTTGATCTCGATGTTGACGTCAGCCGGAAGGTCGAGACGCATCAGCGAGTCGACTGCCTTGGGCGTCGGGTCGACGATGTCGATCAGACGCTTGTGGGTGCGCATCTCGAAGTGCTCGCGGCTGTCCTTGTACTTGTGGGGCGACCGGATGACGCACACGACGTTCTTCTCGGTCGGAAGCGGCACCGGGCCGACGACAGTCGCGCCCGCACGGGTCACGGTGTCTACGATCTTGCGCGCCGATGAGTCGATGACCTCGTGGTCATACGACTTCAGGCGAATGCGGATTTTCTGTCCCGCCATTTGTCTGTTCACTCTCTATAAGGCGTCTTACCGTCCTGGGCCGGGTGACCCAGGGGCATTGGACGCACGTCGACGCTGTTCGCGCCTCGGCACTTGTCCTCGTCGAAGCCGCGCCGTCTCCGGCTCGGACCCGATGAAGGGCACCACTGTTCTTCTGTCAACCCGCACGACTTTCGACGCACGGCAGAACCTCCGTGAGGAGGTGGTTGCTGTTCTGCCACCCGCGGCCTAGGTCCCTGCGCGCGATCTCCGAGGAGATGACGCCGCCTATGCACTGCCCTGGTGGTGATCCGATGGGCGCAAAAGCGCACCGCCGGAATGTGGAACCTGTCTATTCTGCCAGCCGGATTTCACTTACGCAAACCCGGGCGTGTCGCGCCTCCGCGGAGGCCCCTCGGCCGGCGTGCGCGGAGCCCCGGCAGCGCGGTGGGGCAT
>NZ_JBLVOB010000004.1:61617-63423 GCF_053543555.1 Microbacterium xerophyticum
ATCTTCAGTTCGTCGAACCCCTTCGCCCCCCCGACCGCAAGATCCCCAGGCGGTTGTGCTCATAGTACACGGAAGGGACGACGCACCGAAGTGCGCCGCCCCTTCAAGAGAGTTCGTCTACTCGTTGCCGATGGACTTGTCTGCGCCGTCGCGGATCTCGTCGATCTTGTCGGCAGCACCGGGCGCGATCTTCTTCGCGAAGTCGGCGACGCCGTCGAGCACCTTGTCGCTCACGTCCTCGGCCTGCTCGCTCTTGACCGCATCGGCGATCTTGTCCTTGTTCTGCTCGTAAAGGTCCTTGCCCTTGTTGACGATGTCGTCGATGCCCATTGCGGGTCCCCCTTGAGGTTGTTTCGTCGGACGAGTCTGCCGACCAATCTCATTGTGCACGGCATCCGCTTCGAAGGAAACCCTTTGACCCCGACACCGCCCCATGACGACGACAAAGGGGCCGGACCAGAAGGCCCGACCCCTTTGCGGAGTAAGAAGTACTTACTTGATGATGCTCGTGACCGTACCGGCGCCCACGGTGCGTCCACCCTCACGGATGGCGAAGCCGAGGCCCTCCTCCATGGCGATCGGCTGGATCAGCTCGACCGTCATGTCGGTGGTGTCACCGGGCATGACCATCTCGGTGCCCTCGGGCAGCGAGATGACGCCGGTGACGTCGGTGGTGCGGAAGTAGAACTGCGGGCGGTAGTTCGTGTAGAACGGGTTGTGACGGCCACCCTCGTCCTTCGACAGGATGTACGCGGTGCCCTCGAAGTTCGTGTGAGGGGTGACCGAGCCCGGCTGAACGACGACCTGGCCGCGCTCGACGTCCTCACGCTTGAGGCCACGCAGCAGCAGACCGCAGTTCTCGCCGGCCCATGCCTCGTCGAGCTGCTTGTGGAACATCTCGATACCGGTGACCGTGGTCTTCTGCGTGTTGCGGATGCCGACGATCTCGACCTCGGAGTTGATCTTGAGGGTGCCACGCTCGGCGCGGCCGGTGACGACCGTTCCACGACCGGTGATCGTGAAGACGTCCTCGATCGGCATGAGGAAGGGCTTGTCACGGTCGCGCTCCGGGTCCGGAACGCTGTCGTCGACGGCCTGCATGAGCTCGAGGATCGCGTTGACCCACTTCTCTTCGCCCTCGAGAGCCTTGAGAGCCGAGACCTGGACGACAGGAGCGTCCTCGTCGAAGCCCTGGCCGGCGAGCAGCTCGCGGACCTCGAGCTCGACGAGCTCCAGGATCTCCTCGTCGTCGACCATGTCGCTCTTGTTCAGGGCGACGAGCAGGTACGGCACGCCGACCTGCTTGGCGAGCAGGACGTGCTCACGGGTCTGAGCCATCGGACCGTCGGTGGCGGCGACCACGAGGATCGCGCCGTCCATCTGCGCGGCACCGGTGATCATGTTCTTGACGTAGTCGGCGTGGCCGGGAGCGTCAACGTGCGCGTAGTGGCGCTTCGGGGTCTCGTACTCGATGTGCGAGATGTTGATCGTGATACCACGCTGGCGCTCTTCCGGCGCCGAGTCGATGGAAGCGAAGTCACGCTGCACGTTGGTGTCGGACGGGTACTTGTCAGCGAGCACCTTGGAGATGGCTGCCGACAGCGTCGTCTTGCCGTGGTCGACGTGACCGATCGTTCCGATGTTCACGTGCGGCTTGGTGCGCTCGAACTTGGCCTTGGCCACTTGGTCCTCCTCAGGACGTTCGTGTAGAGATTGCCGAGCACTGGATTGTGACCGGTTCCCTACGGGGTTTGATTCTCAGTTTAGTAGAGAGAGCTTTGTGAAGTTGTGTGTTGTCCGGGGGGG
>NZ_JBLVOB010000004.1:63488-67367 GCF_053543555.1 Microbacterium xerophyticum
CCCCCCCCGGACGGAAGGGCTTACTCGCCCTTGGTCTTCTGGACGATCTCCTCGGCGACAGCCTTGGGGACCTCGGCATAGGAGTGGAACTCCATCGAGTAGACCGCGCGACCGGAGGTCTTCGAGCGCAGGTCGCCGATGTATCCGAACATCTCGGACAGCGGGACCTGTGCACGGACGACCTTGACGCCTGCGGCGTCCTCCATCGACTGGATCTGACCACGACGCGAGTTCAGGTCGCCGATGACGTCGCCCATGTACTCCTCAGGAGTACGCACTTCGACGGCCATCAGCGGCTCGAGGAGCACGGGGTTGGCGCGACGGAGAGCTTCCTTGAAGCCCATGGACCCGGCGATCTTGAACGCCATCTCCGAGGAGTCGACGTCGTGCGCCGCACCATCGACGATGGTCGCCTTGACGCCCACGATCGGGTAGCCGGCGAGGACGCCGACGTTCATCGCATCCTGGAAACCAGCATCGATGGAGCCGATGTACTCGCGCGGGATGCGACCACCGGTGACGGCGTTCACGAACTCGTACGTCTTCTCGGCGTCCAGGTCGAGCGGCTCGATGTTGAACTGGATCTTCGCGAACTGACCCGATCCACCCGTCTGCTTCTTGTGGGTGTAGTCGTACTTCTCGACGGTCTTGCGGATCGTCTCGCGGTACGCCACCTGGGGCTTGCCGACGTTCGCCTCGACGTTGAACTCGCGCTTCATGCGATCCACGAGGATGTCGAGGTGCAGCTCGCCCATGCCCTTGATGGTCGTCTGACCGGTCTCGGGGTTGAGCTCGGTGCGGAAGGTCGGGTCCTCTTCGGCGAGCTTCTGGATGGCGACACCCAGCTTCTCCTGGTCGGCCTTGGTCTTCGGCTCGATGGCGACCTCGATGACCGGCTCAGGGAACGTCATCGACTCGAGGACGACCGGGGATGCCGGGTCGGTGAGGGTGTCACCGGTGGTGGTGTCCTTCAGACCGATGACCGCGTAGATGTTTCCGGCGGTGACCGAGGGGACCGGGTTCTCCTTGTTGGCGTGCATCTGGAAGATCTTGCCGATGCGCTCCTTCTTACCCTTGGTCGAGTTGATGACCGCGGAGCCGGAGTCGAGGTGGCCCGAGTAGACGCGAACGTAGGTGAGGCGACCGAAGAACGGGTGCACAGCGACCTTGAACGCGAGTGCCGCGAACGGGTCGTTCGAGTCGGGGTGGCGCTCGATGATCGTGTCGTAGTCCTTCGGGTCGTGCGCCTGGATGGCACCGACGTCGAGGGGGTTCGGCAGGTAGTCCACGACCGCGTCGAGCATGGGCTGCACGCCGCGGTTCTTGAACGCCGAACCGCACAGGACCGGGTAGATCTCCGAAGCGACGGTGAGCTTGCGGATCGCGCCCTTGATCTCGGCGGTCGTGAGCTCCTCGCCACCGAAGAACTTCTCGAGCAGCGCGTCGTCGGTCTCGGCGACGGTCTCGAGGAGCTGCTGACGGTAGTCGGCCGCCTTCTCCTTGAGGTCCTCGGGGATCTCGCGGATCTCGTAGGAGGCGCCCATGGTCACGTCACCCTTGGAGTCACCCGCCCAGACGAGTGCACGCATCTCGACGAGGTCGACGACGCCGATGAAGTCGTTCTCCGCGCCGATCGGCAGCTGGATCACGAGCGGCTTGGCGCCGAGACGGCTGATGATCGTGTCGACCGTGAAGTAGAAGTCGGCGCCGAGCTTGTCCATCTTGTTGACGAAGCAGATGCGCGGGACGTTGTACTTGTCGGCCTGACGCCACACGGTCTCGGACTGGGGCTCCACGCCCTCCTTGCCGTCGAAGACGGCGACAGCACCATCGAGGACGCGGAGCGAGCGCTCCACCTCGACCGTGAAGTCCACGTGACCGGGGGTGTCGATGATGTTGATCTGGTTCTTGTCCCAGAAGCAGGTCACGGCGGCAGACGTGATCGTGATGCCGCGCTCCTTCTCCTGCTCCATCCAGTCGGTGGTCGAGGCGCCATCGTGCGTCTCGCCGAGCTTGTGGTTGACGCCCGTGTAGAACAGGATGCGCTCGGTGGTGGTGGTCTTGCCGGCATCGATGTGCGCCATGATGCCGATGTTGCGGACCTTGCTCAGGTCGGTGAGCACGTCTTGTGCCACAGGAGTGTCCTTATCTTCGAGATGTCGCTGAACGACGAGGTGAAGGATGCTCGGTCAGGGGCGGGAGCGCCCCTGACCGAGCGAAGCTGTTTACCAGCGGTAGTGAGCGAACGCGCGGTTCGACTCGGCCATCTTGTGAGTGTCCTCACGACGCTTGACCGCTGCGCCCAGGCCGTTCGACGCATCCAGGATCTCGTTCTGGAGGCGCTCGGTCATGGTCTTCTCACGACGACCCTTGGCGTAGCTGACGAGCCAGCGCAGCGCGAGGGTGTTCGCACGGTGAGGCTTGACCTCGACCGGGACCTGGTAGGTCGAGCCACCGACGCGGCGGCTGCGGACCTCAAGGGTGGGGCGCACGTTGTCGAGCGCCTTCTTGAGGGTGGCGACGGCATCCTGGCTGTTCTTCGCCTCGACGCCGCGGAGGGCGCCGTAGACGATCGATTCTGCCAGCGACTTCTTGCCGTCGACGAGGATCTTGTTCACCAGCGAGGTGACGATCGGAGCGCCGTATACCGGGTCGTTGACGACGGGGCGCTTGGGGGCGGGACCCTTACGAGGCATCTAACTCAACCCTTCTTCGCGCCGTAGCGGGAACGAGCCTGCTTACGGTTCTTGACTGCCTGGGTGTCCAGGGCGCCACGGACGATCTTGTAACGCACACCGGGGAGGTCCTTGACACGACCGCCGCGGACGAGCACCAGGGAGTGCTCCTGCAGGTTGTGGCCCTCGCCGGGGATGTAGGCGGTGACCTCGGCCCCGTTGCGCAGCTTCACACGAGCGACCTTGCGCATCGCCGAGTTCGGCTTCTTCGGGGTGGTGGTGTAGACGCGGGTGCATACCCCGGCCTGCTGCGGGTTCGACTTGAGCGCCGGCGCCTTGGTCTTGGTGACCTTGGGCGAGCGACCCTTGCGAACCAACTGCTGAATGGTTGGCACGTTCTCTCCTCATAATGCTGCACGGTGACAGCGTGATGGGTTTCACATCATGACCCACCGGCACGCCTGATCAGGCGCGCTTTTGGTGTGATGGGTATGCCGTGGGGGCAGACCGGTATGGACCGGCGCCCGTGTGCAGGCACGCCGAGACGTGCACACACCTGATCAAGTGTAATGCCGCGTAACGTATGCGGTCAAATGACGGCGGATCCGGCGGTTCGTCGGCGTGTCCCCGCTCTGAGCGGGCCGGTTCTCAACGCAGATCGCGTATCCGCGCGACCACCGTGTCCGCATCACCGCTGCGCCGCTCATAGGTGACGGCGATGGTGAGCAGCACGGCCCCGATCACGGCGAGCGTGATCCACCACGGCATCGATTCTATTCCCCGGCCGATCTGCACCGAGAACACGAACACGTTCTCGATCGGGAGCACGATCATGCCGAGGATGAAGGGTGCCGCCAGACGCCTGCCGGCTCCGACCATGATCGCCGCGAGCGCGAGGACCATGACGAGGATCGCGCGCCAGGTCAACGGGTCGGTGAACGTGGCGACGATGGAGGCACTCATCATCGTGATGATCCCTGGCGCGAGAAGGCGCCAGGAGCCGTGGTGCCCGGACGGCCACGCGTGCAGACCGCCGCCGCTCTCCGTCGTGCGCAGCCTCAGGCGATGGATGCCGGCGAGCAGGAGGAACGCGCCGAGCGGCAGCGAGAACCACTCCACTCTCAGGTCCCTCGGGCTCCATGCGACGACGCCGGTCACGAACGCGATCGCGAACAGGAACCACACCGGCGGCAGGGGGGGGCGC
>NZ_JBLVOB010000004.1:67404-198403 GCF_053543555.1 Microbacterium xerophyticum
GCCGCCCCCCCCGCGACGAGCATGACCGCGAGGACCCCGATCATCAACGCCCACATCAGCCAGATCGATCCCCAGTCCCGTTCGATCGCGCACCACGTGCCGCCGGCGAGCGCGAGAACCGCTGGGGCGAACAGCCAGCGGGAGTCGCGCAGCGGTGAGTCCGCGCGGGCGGCGGCGCGGATGCCCCGCCCCGCGCACACGAGGATGATCGCCGCGGCCGTGGATGCGGCGAGGCACGCGGCGAAGAGCGCCGCGCCGTGCAGGAGGACCAGATCGGCGCCGAGGCCCATCCTCACGCCCTCCAGCGGTCCGGCCAGCGCGGCGACGCCGGCTGCGACGAGCGTCGGCCGGACGAGCGTCCGCATCCGCGCTGCACCGGTGCGTCGACCGATTCGCGCGAACCACGCGCCGACACCCAGCAGCACCGCGCCGGCCGCGAGCAGCGCGAGCGCTCGCCATGGCAGCTCCCCCGCGGTGCGCGCATCCGGCTCGACGAGGACGAGCAGCGCGAGGCTCGGCAGCATGGCGACGCCGAGTCCTGCGGCGTAGAGTCCGCGCACGTCGATCCCCCGTGCGCTGAGGACCGCGGCGATCACCACCGACGCGAGCGCCGGCGGAAGCAGATACGCCTCGAGAAGGTCGACGCCGTTCATGCTCCACACGCACCACAGCGCACCGGTGAACGCGGCACCCGCCACCCACCATCCGTAGCGGCGCCGCGTGAACACGGCGCTCGCGGACGCACCGATGCCGAGGATCACGAGCACGAGGAATGTCGTGCCGAGTCCTGCGGCCTCCCTCGCGATCGCCAGAACGGTCGCGATGGCACCTGTCAGCAGTGCCGAGGCCTCGATCGCCACGCGGGCGGCGGACGCCGCATCCGCCGCCAGTCCGTTGCCGCGCAGGGCGTCCCTGATCAGCGTCGTGCACGGAAGCACGAGCGCCACGATCGCAGCGATGACGGGAAGCGTGACCGGCGACGCGCTGACGGCCAGCAGCTGGGCGCCGAGGCACACCACGACGACCGCGACGGTCGGAACCAGCATCCCGCTCGCCACCGTGCGCAGCACGATGTTGAGACCGGGTCGCCGCGTCAGCACCAGCGACAGAACGAGCGCGAACATCAGGGCGGTCGACATCGCGGTCCAGCCGCTGCGCTCGAACACGACCTGGACGATCCCTGCCGCGAACGGCACCGACGTGATCACGAGGACGGCATACCAGTCGCGGGCGCCTACGCGGGGCAGGAACGTCACGACGATCGCGCCGATGAGACCGGCGGACGTCACCAGGCACAGCACGGCTATGCTGCCGAGGTCCGTCCGCGCGAGCGCCTGGGCGAGACAGACGAGTCCGTAGGCGAAGCCGGCGCCGACGTGCAGGAAGCGGATGCCGTGCGGCAGCGTCCTGCTCGCGAGCGCCAGCACGCCCAGCACGCCAACCCCGGCGATCGGCGCCGTCTGCGGGTCGGTCCAGGAGACGAGGATGCCGACGGCCGCTGCGGCGTGGACGCCGATGAGAAGGACCACGCGGTGCGCCGACACGGCGCGGTCCGCCGTGCCCTCCGTTCTGCGCAGTGCGATGGCCGCCACGGCCGCCGAGCCCAGCACGATGACCAGGCGCGCCGCGAGCGGAAGCAGATCGCTGCAGGCGAGGGTGAGCACCGTGAGCACGGCGCCGGCGATCGCGACGACGTCGGTGACGGAGGAGAACCCGCGCAGCGACTGGTGGCCCTCCCCCGCATCGCTGTCCGTTCGGGCGTCGCGATCGCGCGCGAGGCCGCCGAACAGGGCGAGCCCGCAGGCGACGCCGGCCATCCCGATGAGCGCCGCCCAGTCCGAGGGGGCCGTGAGCAACGCCCAGCCCTCTCCACGCGCGACCGCGTCGAGCAGGTCGATGAGCGTTGTCGCGGAGTACAGCAACGGCATCAGCCCGATCAGCGCGACCACGACGACTCCGCCGGCCGCGAGCGTCGACCGCGCGACCGTCCGCAGCCCCGGCACGACCGCGACGAGCGCGAACGAGAAGGCAGCGGCGGTCGGCAGCGCCGCCGGCAACCACTCGCCGGCGGACTGCGCCACAGGAGCGGTGATCGCGAACACGAGCGCCACCGTCGCCGAACCGCCGGCGACGAAGCTCCACCACTGCCGCAGCAGCTGCCGCGCCGCCAGAACGGCGTGCATCGCGATGAGAGCGAACACCGCGCTGAGAAGGAGCATCGCCAGCACCGTGACGCCGAGGGACACGGCGCCGAGCACTGCGAGCGGCACGGCGCTGACGACGGCGCCCACCTGGAGCACGACGAGCGAGCGGGTCGCGATCCGCGGCGATACCGCGATGAGGAAGGTGGCGAGGAAGGCGGATCCGAGGTGCCCGAGAGCCGCGACATGGCTCGCGCCGGCCGCATAGCCGAGCATCGCCGGCACGGTCGCGATGGCCAGCATGGCTGCCCACTGCCATGCGCGGATCCGGAAGAGACGGCCGGCGCCGAGCATCACCGCGCCGCCGACGGCCGTGGCGCCACCGGCGAGCAGCCATGTCACGGCCTCGGTGCCGCCGAGCTGCGCGAAGGCGTAGACGTCGAGGCCGACGAACACGAGCCCGAGTCCGCCGACGGCCTCTGCGGAGAACTGCAGTCCGCGACGGGCGAGCAGCCATGCGCCGCCGAGGAAGACGAGTGTCACCAGCCCGACGATCACGCTGCGGACACCGCGATCGGAGAGCTCGGGATTGAGGAACGTGAAGATGAGCGCGGCGATCGCGAAGAGCCCCGCTCCGGCGATCGCGAGCACAGACTGGATCGTGGCGCTCGAGCGCGGCTGCGACTGCGGTGCCACCGCGTGCATCCCTGGCGGGGCCGGAGGCGGAGCCGATGCGGCGATCGTCGTGGAGGCGATCCCTGTCGGCGTCGGGGCGATGGCCGGGACGCTCGGAGGCGTCGGCACGCGCGGTACGCGGCTCAGCACCGCCTCCCGTGCGCGCAGCGCGCTCGCAGCAGCGCGCGACGCCTCCCACAGCTCGATCCCGTAGGCGCCGCGAAGATCTGCCCCGCAGCTGCGGCAGCATCCGTCGACGAGACGGTCGGCGGCGCACACGGGGCAGGTGCCGGGATCGAGGAGATGCCTGGCGACGTTCTCCCCCCAGGTGGTCGTCTCGGTCGCGGTGCTCATCGCTGCCCCGTTCCGTTCGTGGTGCCGGCATCCTCGCCGGGAACCCAGCGCAGGATGTCGCCCGGCTGGCATTCCAGCACCTGGCAGATGGCGTCGAGCGTCGTGAAGCGCACGGCCTTGGCGCGTCCGTTCTTGAGCACTGCGACGTTCGCCGGCGTGATGCCGATGGCATCCGCGAACTCCTGCACGCTCATCTTCTTGCGCGCGAGCTGCACATCGAGATCGATGACGATGGGCATCAGACGACCTCGGACATGTCCTGCTCGAGCTGGAGCGCCTTGTGCAGCAGCCCGCGCAGCACCACGACCAGCAGCGCGAGTGCTGCGCTGACGACGATGCCGAGCACTGCGAGCAGGGTGAGCGAGAGCGAGACCGCGCGGCTCGCGATGATCACGATGTACGAGGCGGCGATCAGCATCCCTGCTGCCGCGAGCGCCCAGAGGATGATGTCGACGTAGCGGAAGGCGGCGGCGCTGAAGATGCGCTCTGCGCGCACCAGGGACAGCAGCCGCCACACGCACAGGAGCGTCACCTGCACCAGCGCGAGGAAGAGGACCGCGCCGATGATGCCAGGGATCTCGAGCTGAGCGACATCGGGATTGCGGATCGCCGTGACGCGGGCGACCTCGGGTATCACGAGGGTCTGGCTCGCGAGCAGCAGGAGCAGCATCACGGCGATCAGGGTCTTCAGCACTGCGGTCACACGGGGTTGCATCACTCTGCCTATCGATAAGCGTCCGGTATCTATCGAAAAACGATAGTCGGCATACCGTTCGCCGATCAAGCCGGCCGCGCGTCTCACAGCGAACGCACGGCTCCCGTCGCTACGGGGTCTCGGGGTCGAAGGGCGAGTCGAGCGACGAGGTCAGCTCTTCCAGCAGCGCCTCGATCTGCGGCTCGACGTGCTGGGAGATGGCGGCCTGCACGTTGAGACGGTGCCGCAGCAGGATGCCGCAGATCTCACGGCCGACCATGTTGGCGTACTCGTCGGCGAGGGCGACCTCCTGCCGGAGCGCGGCCTTGGCCTCCTCCGTCAGCGGCGGAAGCGGCGGCAGCTCGACGCTCTCCGCATCCGCGAGCCCGGCGATCGTGAAGAGGAACGGCGCACCCGGCACCGGGTCGGGGTCGAGCGGCAGCCCCTCGAACTCCGGCTCGAGGTCTTCAGACGGCCGATAGCTGCGGGCCCGATTGCGCGCGGCCTGCTGATCGAGCTCCTTCTGCAGCATCGGAAGGTTGCGCGCGGTGTACTCGGCGACCGCATGATCCACGATCGTCTTGATACGAGTGGACAGGCCGTGCTGCACGCCGTGCGGGACATTGGCGCCGATGCCGGCGGCCGAAAGGATGGGCGAGCCGAGACAGCGGCGGCATGGGGCCACACGGCCCCGATGAGTGGCGGGCTCCCAACGCGGCACCCAGCGCAGCCAGGCCTCGACGGCCTGGTCGACCTGCGTCTCTAACGACCGCTCCACGATCTCCAGAATAGGGTCATCCGCACGGATATCGCGTGAGTCGATCAGTTCTCGCTGAGATCGTCGCGCTCCCACGGCCATCGCGGACGCGCCGCGCGCGTGCGCCGCAACGCCACACCGGCCCAGCCGGCGATCGCCGCCGTCGCGAGGATCACGAGGCTCGCGCCGCCCGTGATGAGCTCCCCCATGACCGCCATGGCGCTCACGAAATCGCCGGTCACCACCAGGGCGCCGATCCCCGCCGCGAGCAGGTGAGCGAATGCCGTCCCGATCGAGATGGCCCAGACGGAACGGAACTTCGGATGCGCGATCCGCACCGCGAGGTAGAGGATGCCGCCGAACACCAGCACGGCGATGGTCATGCCGATGATCCCCGGCGCCTGCCCGGCAGCCGGTACATCGATGATCTCGGCATCCCGCACGACGCTGAGCGCCCCCAGACCGAAGACGGCGACGGCGAAGAACCCGATCGTCGTCATCGCCGTCGCCTGGATGGCCGAAACCCCCGCCGGCCGCGGGCCGCGGGGGTCAGGCGTGGTGGTGTCCGTGATTACCTCGGAAGCGTGGGTCCGGCCTCGAGGGTGCGCTCGTACTCGCGCTGAGCCTCGAGGTTCAGTTCGGTCTTGCGGGCGCCGCTGCGGGCGACCCAGGCACCGAACCAGATGGTGAGCTCGCGTCCGAACACGAAGGCCGCGATCGCGAGAGGGGCGAGCAGTTGGCTGCCGACGAGCTCATTGCCCTCGGAGGTGGAGATCAGCCAGAACGGCGCCTCGAAGAGCTGACCCAGGATGTGCCCGGCGTAGGCGAACAGGCCGACGATGATGCCGAAGACGACCCACAGGCCCCAACGGCCGCGGTTGATGACGGCACCGAGCAGCCAGAACCCGATGAAGAACACGACGACGGGAACCCAGAAGCCCCAGGTCGTGAGCGGGGCGAGTGCGGCTTCGCCGATGTTCTCCCCCGTGACGTCGCCTTCGAGGGCGCCGAGGCCCAGGGCGGTGCCGAGGTAGAGGATCGCGAACACGATCGTCGCGAGGAGCCCGATGCCGGCAGCGGCGCCACGGTTGCCGCGGTCGCGCGGAGGCTCCGGAGCCTGCACGAAGATCGGCTGCTGCTGCTGTGTGACCGGCGCGGCCACGATGGCCGGTTCCGACGGGACGACACGCGTCTCGGCATCGTCCGTCACGGGAGGCAGATAGGCCGTGTCGGCGATCGAATCCTCCCGTCGTGCATCCGTGTCAGCGGTCGACGCCCGGTCTGCGGCGAAGAGTCCGGTCGTGGCGGCGGTGCCCCTGTCACCGTCGTCCGCGTTCGCGCGGTCGTCGACGCTCGTATCCGAGCGCTCGTTGAGCTCGGGCGTCGCGAAGGTTCCGGGATGGGACTTCTCTGCCTCTTCGAATGCAGCGAGGTCGGGATCCACGACCGGCTGATCGGCGGAGGTCGACTCGGCCGGCTCGTTGACGGAATCACGATCGCCAGGGACCTCGGCGCCCGCCGCAGCGGCGTCAGCAAGTCCCGCGTTCGCGCTGTCGACGACGTCGTCGACGTCTTTCGGCCGCTCGGGCTGGGGAACCTCGGGGTCACTCATGGGGGCGCCTCTCGTCGGATATGTGCAGTGCGAGGTTATCGCCGTGCGGGGCGACGGCCCCGGAGGCGTGCCGACGTGTCGCGTGACCCGCGGTGAGGCGCGCCGTCACTCCCCTGCCGGTGCGACCGCGCGCAGCGTGTCTCCGACGTAGTCGACGAGCATCGGCCCCATCGGCAGCGCCAGCCAGAGGAGCGCAACGATGACGCCTGCGCAGAACACTCCGGCGATCCAGCTCATCACCGGATTGCGCCCGTCCACTCGTGCCATGGCTCCACGGTATGGCCGGCGGATGCGTCCGCTCAGATGACACGCTCGGAACCGCCGCCGTCGCGGCTGTCTCAGCGCCGACGAAGCCGCCAGAGGAGCCAGCCCCCGATGGCCGGGATCAGGATGAACACGAGCAGGATGCCGGAGTGCCAGAGGTCGAGGGCGGAGGGGATGAGCGGGTTGCGCTCCGGCTCGCCCGTCGCACTCGCAGATGCGATGAGAGATCCGATCCACGTGATGACGGCGATCAGGGCACCCGTTGCGAACGGCAGCAGGATCGCGAGGGCCTTCTCCCAACGACGCCAGAGGCTGCTCGTCGCGACCATCACCGCTCCGACGAACCATCCGACCACCGGCACGACGAACCCGCCGAAGGCGAGCACGAGCGCGGCTGCGATCGCGAAGCCGCGGGAGTCGGCCAGTGGCGCCTTCGCGCTCGGTCGCGCGGCCGGCTCGGACGGCGCGTGAGCGATCGGTGCGCCGACGGGCACCTCGGCTCGCGCCTCCCGTGCGATCGTGCGAGGGTCGCCGAGCTGTGCGATGCGTGCTGCCGTGGATTCGGCATCCAGCCCACCCAGCTCCTCCGCGATGCCGTCATGGATCTCGGTGGCGACTCCGTGCGGGAGATCGCTCATCGCCGCGTCCAGTCGGCCCAGGAACTCGCGGCGCAGGCGGTCGGCGTCTGCATCGGTATCGGTCATGGTCGTTCCTCCCCGACGAGGCCCGTGACGACACGAGCGAAAGGCATCCATTGCACGCGGAACCGGACGAGCTGAGCGGTGCCGGAATCCGTGAGCCGGTAGTACTTGCGCACCGGGCCGCTCTCGGACGGCAGGTCGAACGTGCTTACCCAGCCGTTGTCGCGCAGACGCCCCAGCAATGGGTACAGCGTGCCGATGCTGGCGATCAGACCGGCGTCGGACAGAGCCTCCGCGAGCTGCCACCCGTACATCGGCTCACGCGAGAGCAGCCCGAGGACGCAGTACTCGACCACGCCCTTGCGCATCTGCGCACCGACGTCCGCTGTCATGCATCACAAGGTAGCATGCCTGGCAAGCTAGTCGGCGGCTCAGCCCTTCGTCGCTCCCGCCGTGAGGCCCCCGACGATGTACTTCTGCAGGAAGAGGAACAGGATCATCACCGGGAGCGCCGCCATCCCGGCGCCGGCCGAGAACGCCGACCAGTCCGCGTAGCGCGGATTGGACACGAGCTTGGTGAGTCCGACGACGAGCGTCTGCTGTTCGGGATCGATCAGGATGACGCTCGCGACCACGTATTCGTTGACCGTGCCGATGAACGACAGCAACCCGACCACTGCGAGGATCGGCGCGACGAGTCGCAGGATGATCGTGAAGAAGATGCGCGCATGGCCGGCCCCGTCGATGCGGGCCGCCTCGTCGAGCTCCTTCGGGATGGTGTTGAAGAAGCCGTACATCAGGTACGTGTTCACGCCGAGCGCGCCACCGAGGTAGACGAGGATCAGACCCGTGTGCGTGTTGAGGCCGATCGCCGGGAACCAGTCCCCCAGCGTCGTCATCAGCAGGAAGATCGCCACCACCGCCAGCAGCTGCGGGAACATCTGCACGACGACGATCGTGACGAGCCCCACGCGGCGCCCCGCGAAGCGCATGCGCGAGAAGGCATATGCCGCGCACGCGCCGATGAACACGGTGGTGAAGCCGGTGACGAGCGCGATCACGAGAGTGTTCAGGAACCACAGTCCGTACGGGTTCTGCGGATCGGTGAGGATGCGGACATAGCTGTCGATGCCGACCGCGGAGAACAGCTGGTTGGAGCCGGTCAGCGTGCCGCGCGGGTTCAGCGAGGCCGAGAGCACGTACAGCAGCGGGAAGATCGCGAACAGGCTCGCGACGACCGCGACCAGGTGGCGCCAGCCGGTGTCGGCGAACCATGCACCGAACGAGCGGCGCCGACGACGGGTGGTTGGAGCGGAAGCGACGGTCATCTCAGTTCAACTCCTCGAGGGCCTTGGTCTTTCGGAAACTGATGATGGAGATCGCCGCGACCACGATGAAGATCAGGATCGTGAACGCCGAGGCCAGACCGTAGTCGCGGGTCTGCCCGGTGAACGCGACCTTGTAGACCATCGAGATCAGGATGTCGGTGTGCCCGACGGGGATCGACACGTCCTCGAAACGAGGCCCGCCCTTGGTCAGCATGTAGATGAGGTTGAAGTTGTTGAAATTGAATGCGAACGACGAGATCAGCAGAGGTGTCGTGGTCACGAGGAGCAGCGGCAGCTTGATGCGCCGGAACACCTGCCACGGATTGGCGCCGTCCATGACCGCAGCCTCGTTCACGTCCTCGGGGATGCCCTGCAGCGCCCCCATGCAGACCAGGAACATGTAGGGGAACCCGAGCCACAGGTTCACGATCAGCACCGAGACCTTCGCCAGCACGGGATCGGTGAGCCACGGGATGGATGCCCCTCCGAACACGACCTGATTGAGGAAGCCGAAGCTCTCGTTCATCATTCCGGCCCAGACGAGCGCCGAGAGGAAGGCGGGGAACGCGTACGGGAGGATGAGCAGGATGCGGTAGCCGTTGCGGAACCGCATCCGCGTGTTGTTGAACACGATCGCCAGCAGCAGACCGAGGAAGAAGGTCGTGGCGACCGAGATCAGGGCGAACGCGAACGTCCAGATCGTCACCGAGATGAGCGGTCCGCGGATCGATGCGTCGGTGACCGCGCGCACGAAGTTGTCGAAGCCGACCGTGATCTGCCAGCCGGGCAGCAGCTGCTCTCCGTCATCGGCGGTGAAGGCTCCAGTGCCGTTGTCGTCGTAGACCGTGCCGGAGCGCACGTCGGTCATGGTGCCTGCGTCCTCGTCGTACTCGAGCGACGAGACGTAGAGGAAGCCGCTCTGGCCGTCCGGCGTGCGGATCGCGCCGTCGTTGGGGTCGTCGCTGAAGTCGACCGAGAGCTGCTCGACCTCGCTCGACCGCGCGAGCACCTGAGCGAAGGTCAGCGACTCCCAGCCGTCCGCAGCGACAGCCCTGTCGCCCTCCATCGTGGCGCCGTCGACCTCCTGCAGAGGCTGCTCGTTCGTACCGACGGAGACGTCACCGTCTTCGGGGTCGGTGACGAGGAGTCCGAGGGCGCCGAACTGCTCGACCACGGTGACCGGGTAGGTCGGCGAGTCCTCGACGCGCTCCTGGGCGGATGCCATGAGAGCTGCCACCGCCTGGTCCTTGCTGCCGTTGTGACCGGTGCCGTAGTTGGTGAAGCCGATGTAGCCGGTGTACAGCAGCGTGAACACCTGGAAGAGGATCAGGAAGATGATCCCCGGCGTGAGGTACTTCGCCGCGACGCGCCTGCGCGAGAAGTAGATGTAGTTGACCAGGACCGCGACCACGACCACGAGGGCGAGGACGAGCCACTCCTGGTGGGTGAACAGCACGAAGGCCGCATACAGTGCGACGGCGTCGACCACTGCGAGCAGCAGGATCTTCAGCAGCATCCATCCGATCCGGCCGGATGCGGCCTCCGCGATGTCCGCCGCCTGGCGCTGACGTCTCGTCGGCGGCTTCTGAGGCTCTGTGGTCGTGTTGGTGTCCGTCATCTCTCGCCCGTCGTCGTTCTGCCGGGGTGGGGCCGACCCCACCCCGGCAGAAGGAACAGTGTTACTTGATCGCTGCCGTCACGTCTTCGACGAGCTTCTGCCATGTCGCTGCGGGATCCGCACCGTTGATGACAGCCGCCTCTGCGACGCCCCAGAACTCCCAGACGGAGCCCATCGCCGGGATGGCCGGCATCGGCACAGCGTCTGCACCGACGGTCTTGAACCCGGCGATGATCGGGTCGGACGCCGCCGTGTCCGCCGCGGCGGTGAGAGCGGGAAGGATGTTGCCCGACTCGAACAGTGCGAGCTGCACCTCTTCGGTGCCGAGGTAGTTCACCAGGAAGTCGTTCGCGGCGACCTTGTTCTCGGACTCGCTGCTGACGAAGAAGCCCTTGACCCCGGCGAACGGCGAGGCCGCTTCGCCCGTGGGGCTCGGGATCGGGTCGATCGCGACGTTGACACCCGCGTCGACGGCTGCGCCGACGTTCCACGGGCCGGTCAGCCAGAATGCGGCCTGACCGTCGATGAACTGCTGCTTGGCGATCTCACCGTCGACGTCGGTGTTCAGCGTGCCGGCGGCGCCCTGCGCTCCGAGCCAGGTCGAGAACGCGGCTCCGCCTTCGCTGCCGAGCTGCAGATCGGTTGCGTCGTAGGATCCGCTGTCGTCCGTCCCGAACACGGGTGCACCGAACGCGGTCTGGAACGGGTAGAGGTGGTACGGATTGCCCTCGACGCCCTGCTCCACCACGAACGGCTGGGCGAGGCCGGCGGCCTTCCCCTTGGCGATCATGTCATCGAAGCCGGTGGGGGCCTCCGGGACCAGATCGGCGTTGCGCAGCACGGCGATGTTCTCGACGGCGTACGGAAGCATGTAGACGGTGCCGTCATAGGTCGCCGCCTGCAGAGCGACGGGCAGGTAGTCCTCGGCGCTGTCGCCGAGTTCGAGCGGCGCGACGACACCGTTGGTGGAGAGCTCGCCCAGCCAGTCGTGCGCGCCCATGGTGATGTCGGGGCCCTTGCCGGTCGGAACCTGCTGGATGAAGTCGTCCTTGATCGTGTCGACGTCCTTCGCGACGACCTCGACCTCGACTCCGGTCTTGTCCTGGTAGGCGTCAGCCGCTCCCTTGAGAGCGTCGACGCGCTCGGCGTCCACCCAGACGACGAGCGAACCCGCGTCGCCTTCGGCCTCTGCGGAGTCGTCCGTGGCGCCGGTGGCGCAACCTGCCAGCGTCAGCGTCGAAACGACGGCGATCGCGCCGAATGCGGCGATGCCCCTCATGTTCACCTTCATTGGTGTGTGCCTCTCTCAGTGCGTGACCGACCGGCACTGCCGATGGATGCATCGGTGCAGGCCGTTCGCGCCTGCAATACTGCAAGCGCTTACAGTATGCAACGAACTCGACCGCACACGCAATGCCTGACAGCCTCGATACCAAGCTGTAATAGTGCAACCACTCGGCGCCGCGGACGTGGAAGCGCTTCCAGATCTGTCATACCAAGGGTGGGTCGATAGACTGAGCGCATGGCAGACTCATCCTTCGACATCGTCAGCAAGGTCGACCACCAAGAGGCGGAGAACGCCCTCAACCAGGCGCGCAAGGAGATCGAGCAGCGCTACGACTTCAAGGGCACCGGCTCATCGGTCGAGTGGAGCGGCGAGTCCATCCTGATCAAGGCGAACACCGAGGAGCGGGCGAAGGCCGTTCTCGACGTGTTCCAGTCCAAGCTCATCAAGCGGGGCATCTCGCTGAAGAGCCTCGAGTCGGGCGACCCGTTCGCGAGCGGCAAGGAGTACCGCATCGTCTCCACGCTCAAGGACGGGATCTCCTCGGAGAACGCGAAGAAGATCAGCAAGATCATCCGCGACGAAGGCCCGAAGAGCGTGAAGAGCCAGATCCAGGGCGACGAGCTGCGCGTGCAGTCCAAGAGCCGCGATGATCTGCAGGCAGTGATCGCACTGCTCAAGGGGTCCGACCTCGACGTCGACCTGCAGTTCATCAACTTCCGCTAGAGCGCGCCCATCCGGTGACCCATCGTTCCAGCCGGGCGTAGGCATCGTCTCGCGCCGCTTTCCGCGACAGGAACACGTCGTGAAGAGCGCCGTCGACGCGTTCGATCGTCACCGACGCACCGAGCTTGAGCGCACGCCGCGCGATGTCGTCGACGACGAGCACCGTGTCTGCCGTGGTGAGCTCTTCCGACCAGCGGCTCGGCACTGCTGAACGGGCCGAGAGCAGCACGCACACCGGAGAGGTTATCGAGAGCCCTTCGGCGACCGCTCGGTGACCGCGGAGGATCGCGTGCAGCCATCCGGCGTGCACCGGCATCGACGGCACCGGCCGCCACGACGGATTCGTCTCGACGACATCATCAGGGTCGGCGGCCTCCGCCTGCGCCCTCGCGTAGAAGCCGAGGTCGATCTGCGGTGCGACATCGAGCGGCCGCAGCCGCGCCTGCAGTTCGACGACCGGGGCGATCGCGGCGCGCAACGGTGCGAGCTGGAACTCGAGCCAGGGCGAGTTCAGGATGACGGCATCCGCGACGCCCTGATGCCGGGACGCCCACAGGCTCAGCACGAGTCCTCCGGTCGAATGCCCCATGAGCACGAGGCGACGAGGGCCGGTCGATTCCGCGGTGTCGTCCGCGATCGCATCGAGCGCGGCACCGATGTCCTCGTCATACGTCGTGAGATCGGCGATGTAACCCGGCGTCTGACCCTCGCGAAGGCTACGACCGTACTTGCGCAGGTCGAGAGCGTGGAAGCGCGCACCGCGCGAGGTCCAGAAACGTGCCAGCCGCTTCTGGAAGAAGTAGTCCGACCACCCGTGGACGTACAGCACGTCCACGCCGTCGAGCGGCGGCGCGACCGCGTCGGTCTCCGGCCGCCCGCTCATGCGGCGGATGAATCGCTCCCAGCCGCTCGGTCGTCGCGGGTCGACCGCCTCCGGCAGTGCCCGCACGAGCGTCGCGACGACAGGCCCCTCGTCGTCTTCGCCGAGCGGGAGGGTGCGCTGCGTGAACTCGTCGCCCAGTACGTCCGGCACCCATTCGGTCATGCAAGCCACCCTACTCAGTGCACTCTCGCCACCTCGCGCCGTACGCCCCGTCCCCTAGGCTGAGCGCAACATCGCGCGCCCAGGGCAGATGCCGCAGAAGGCGCACCACCTCGGAGGGTCCCATGTCACGTCTGCATCGTTCATCCGTGCTGCGCACCGCAGCTGCCATGTTCGCACTCGTCACCGCCGTGGCAGTCAGCGGATGCGCGTCGGCCACCCCGGACGGAGAGACGCTGCCACCGGTCATCGTCGACATCAACGAGATCGACGGCACGACGGTCGAAGTCGCAGAAGGAAACGCGATCGATCTGACCGGCGACGACGAGACCTATCTGGATTGGACCGCCGAGATCGATGACCCGGAGGTCGTCGCCTTCGTCCCTGGCAAGGACGACGGCAGCGCGCAGTTCAACCCCGGGCTGGACGCCGTCGGAGTCGGTGATTCCGAAGTCACCCTCGAGAACTCGACCAGCGGCGACACCGTCACATTCACGGTCGAGGTCACCGCACCTGCGGAGTAGCGCTCACTCGCCGCGCGAGATCCGCACCATCTCATCGCGGGGGACGACCTTCACACGCGCGCGTTCATGCGGCGCACCGAGGGCGACCTCGTGCTGGTCGAGCCGGTGCCAGCCTTCGAGATCCGTCCACTTGACTCCGCGCGATTCGAGCAGCGCGGGGATGGCCGCCTCGGACGGGTCCTCCGGCTGCCACCACGACCCCTGATCGTTGACCAGGTGCTGGACGGTCTCCATGGCGTCGGATTTGGTGTGACCGATGAGCCCGACGGGTCCGCGCTTGATCCACCCGGTGGCGTACACGCCCGGCACGCGCTGGTTGGAGTCCTTGGCGAGCACCTGGCCCTCGTGGTTGGGGATGACGCCGTGCTTCTTGTCGAACGGCACCTCGCTGAGAGGCGAACCGAAGTAGCCCACCGCACGGTACATCTGCCCGATCGCGATCTCGCGCATCTCCCCCGTGCCGCGAAGCCCGCCTGAGCCGTCCGGCTCGGTGCGCTCGTAGACGATCGCTGCGACCTTGCCGTCGGCATCCGTTCTGATCTCGACGGGCTTGGCCCAGAAGTGCAGATGCAGGCGACGACTCGCCTCTCCCCCGGCATTGTTCACCGAAGGACGCGTGCGCCACTGCTGCAGCACCCTGTCGATGACCTTGACCTGCTTGTTGCTCGCGATCGCGGCGAGCGACGCGTCGTCGTAGTCGAAGTCCTCGTCGTAGACGACCATGTCGACGTCGCGCAGTTCTCCTAGTTCACGCAGTTCGAGCGGCGTGAACTTCACCTGCGCGGGGCCGCGGCGGCCGAACACGTGCACATCGGTGACCTTCGACGCCTCGAGACCGGCGTGCACGTTGTCGGGGATCTCGGTCGGCAGCAGGTCCTCGGCGTGCTTGGCGAGGATGCGGGCCACGTCGAGCGCGACGTTGCCGTTGCCGAGCACGGCGACGGACTCCGCATCCAGCGTCCACTCGCGCGGCACGTCGGGGTGCCCGTCGAACCAGCTGACGAAGTCGGCGGCTCCGTACGATCCCTCTGCGTCGATCCCGGGGATGTCCAGCTTCGTGTCGCGGATGGCGCCGGTCGCGAAGATCACGGCGTTGTAGTGCTTCTTGAGGTCGGCGAGAGCGATGTCCTCGCCGAAGCGCACGTTTCCGAAGATGCGGATGTCACCACGATCGAGCACGTCGCGGAGCGCGTTGATGACGCCCTTGATACGCGGGTGATCGGGCGCGACGCCGTAGCGGACGAGGCCGTAGGGCGCGGGGAGCTGCTCGAACAGGTCGATCGACACCTCGAACGACCGCTCGGTCTTCAGCAGGATGTCGGCGGCGTAGATGCCGGCGGGGCCCGCCCCGACGATGGCCAGGCGGAGCTTGGTCATGAGTGTCCTTTCGGATGCTGCGGCGATCGATCCACGATCAGCTGCTGCGTTCAGCGAGTGATTCTGCGAAGCGGGTCAGCGCTTCGCGCACGGTGCCCTTGGGCAGCGGTGCCAGGGCTTCGATGGCGTCGCGCGTCCAGGTGCGCGCGAGCTCGAGCGTGTTCTGCGTCACGATGTGGTCGCGCAGTCGCGCCAACGGCTGATCGAGGATCGCGGGGTCGGCGCCGTCGGCGATCCTCGCCACGCCGTCGTCGATCTGCGCCGCGAGGGCGGCGGACGCGGCATCCGTCTCGGCCTTCAGCAGCAGGTACGGCATGGTCGGCACGCCGGCGCGGAGGTCGGTGCCAGGGACCTTGCCGGTCTCCTCCGGCTTCGCCGACAGGTCGATCACGTCGTCCAGCAGCTGGAAGGCGACGCCGACCTTCTCGCCGTACACGCGCAGCGGCTCTTCGAACTCGGCCGGCGCGTTCGAGAAGATCGCACCGCCCTGTGTCGCGGCGGCGATCAGCGATCCGGTCTTGTCCGCCAGCACCTGGATGTAGAACTCGATCGGGTCATCGCCCGGCTGCGCGCCGACGGTCTCGTGCAGTTGTCCCATCACGAGGCGCTCGAAGGTGTCGGCCTGCAGGCGGATGGCGCGGTCGCCGTAGCGCGACATGAGCTGGCTCGCACGGGAGAACAGGATGTCGCCGGTGAGGATCGCGACGCTGTTGCCCCACACGGCGTGCGCCGCAGGGACTCCCCGGCGGCGGTCGGCGCCGTCCATGACGTCGTCGTGGTACAGGGATCCGAGGTGCGTCATCTCCAGCGCCTTGGCGATGTCGATCACGGCAGGGATGTTGCCCTCGCCGAGTTGTGCGGTCAGCAGCGTCAGCACGGGGCGGATGCGCTTTCCGCCGGCCTCGTAGAGGTAGCGGCTCGCGGCATCCGCGACGGAGTCGGCGACGCGGAGGTCTTCGGCGAGCCCGTTTTCGACGAGCTCGAGGCCCTCTTCGATCTGGTCTGCCACCCGGCGCGCGGCGCGGCCGATGAATACGCGGTCGCTGAAGCCGAGACGGCTCGCGAGGCGCGAACCCGGGGCGGCAGGGCTCGAAGTCACGGTTCCACCCTACCTGGGGCTCACGCCTTCTTCGGTCGCGTGCTCCCAGCCGCCTTCGCGGGCTTGGCAGACCGGGCGGGCCTTGCCGGCTTGATCCCGCGGTGCAGCGCGACGATGCCGAACGAGAGATTGCGGTAGGCGACGTCCTTCCACCCCGCCTCACGGAGCCACGCGGACAGCGTCCGCTGATCGGGCCAATCCTTGATCGACTCGTTCAGATAGTCGTAGGCGTCGCCGTTCGTGCCCGCGACCCGTGCGACACGGGGCAGCACCTGCGCGTTGTAGAAGCGGTACAGCCCGCGGAACACCTTCCCAGGAGGCGTGGAGAACTCGTTGATGACGATTCGTCCACCCGGTCTGGTGACGCGCAGCAGTTCGGCGATCGCCTTCTTCGGCTGCTGCACGTTGCGCAGTCCGTACGACATCGTCACGGCGTCGAACTCGTCGTCCGCGAACGGCAGGTTCATGGCGTCGGCCTCGACGAACGACAGGTTCGGGAGGTGCCCGTGACGACGACGGCCCTCCGCGAGCATGCCTGGCGAGAAATCGGCGGCGACGACGTCGGCCCCGCTCATCGCGAGGGACGCAGACGAGGATGCCGTGCCGGCGGCGAGATCGAGGATCCGCTCGCCGCGCTTGGGAGCGACCGCGCGGGTGGTGGCGGCACGCCAGAGCGCGTCGTTGCCGAACGTCATCGCGGTGTTGGTGCGGTCGTAGCCTGCGGCGACCTGATCGAACATGCCGCTGACGCGCTGGGGATCCTTGCCGAGGTCGGCGCGTTTGGACTCAGTCACGCTTCCAGTCTAGGGCGGTCGAGCTTCAGCGCCTCCAGACGATCGAGCCAGACATCGGCCGTCGCATCGTCGAACGGTGCGTGCTGCGCGCGCACGCGCGTCTCGAGGTCGAGGGTGAGCGCCTCGAGGTGAGCCATGACATCCGCGGGATAACCGAATCGGATGCTGTGCTCGGCCCACTCGTCTCGGTCATCGACCCACGTTCCGCTCGGCCCCTCCGCGGGATCGCGATCGCGCTCGAGACGGATGACGTCGAGGTCCATGTCGATGCCGGTGGCGAGCGACGGATCGTCTGACCAGTGGATGTCCCAGCCGAGATCGATGTAGATGCGCATGCCGATCGGGTGATCGCGATTCACCGTGAGAGCGAAGTCGCCCGACGCCGGAACGAGCGTGACGTTCGGCGCTGCGGCGTGGAACTCGGCGCCGGGTCGGATGCTGTGCCATCCGCTCGGCTGCCCGATCCAGTCGCCCCAGCGATCACTGCCGAGGTAGACGCAGTCATGCCGCCAGTGCGTGGATCCGTCCCACTTGCGCCACTGGAAGATCATCTCGGCACCGGGGTCGGGTCGCGCGCTCATGCGTTCACTCTATGCACCGGATCGGACAACTATTCTGGGGAGGTGAGCAGAAGCCTGATCGTGCAGACCCGTGAGATCGATCCGGTCGAAGACCTTCTGGCCTACGCACACCCCTCCGCCCCGCTGGCCTGGCTGCGTCGGGGCGACGGGATCGTCGCTGTCGGCGAGGCGATGCCCGCGTCCATCCGCATCCCGGCCGGCACGGCATCCGTTCGGTCCGCGATGATGGCGGATGCCTGGCGCGAGCTCGCGTCCGCGGCAGAGGTCGATGACCCGATCAACCTGCCGGGCACCGGGCTGGTCGGCTTCGGCGCCCTGACGTTCGACGAGGATTCCGCCTCCGACAGCGTGCTCATCGTGCCGTCGGTCATCCTCGGCAAGCGCAAGGGTCGGGGCTGGATCACGCGCATCGCGCTGGCGGGCGATGAGCTTCCGCAGGACCGGCCGGACGCCACGCTCGAACGGCGTGCCTACGGGCCGCACTGGGCCGGCACCCTCGGCCCCGGGCAGCAGACCCCCGACGGCTATCAGGCCTCCATCCGCGCCGCGCTCGCGCGTATCGGCTCCGGTGAGATCAGCAAGGTCGTGCTCGCACGCGATCTCGCCGGAACCGTGCCGGGTGGGAGCGACCTGCGCAGACTCGTGCGCGAACTCTCGACGGGGTATCCCGACACCTGGACCTTCGCCATGGACGGCCTGATCGGTGCGAGTCCGGAGACGCTGGTCACTGTGCAGGACGGGGCGGTGACCGCGCGGGTGCTCGCGGGGACGATCGGCCGCGGGGCGGATGCCGATGAGGACACGGCCGCATCTGCATCGCTGTCGTCGAGCGTGAAGGACATCGACGAGCACGAGTACGCGGTGCAGAGCGTGCTGATCTCGCTGCGTCCGCACACCAGGGCGCTGGCCTCGAGCGAGCAGCCGTTCCTGCTCAAGCTGCCCAACCTGTTCCATCTCGCCACAGATGTCGAGGGCGAGTTGTCCGATGGCGCGTCCGCGCTCGATCTCGTCGGCGCCCTGCACCCGACGGCGGCCGTCGCCGGAACCCCGACGAAGGCCGCGATCGCCGCGATCCGCGAACTCGAGCCTTTCGACCGTGGCCGCTACGCGGGCCCTGTGGGCTGGGTCGACGGCGACGGCAACGGCGAATGGGCGATCGCGCTGCGCTGCGCGCAGTTCGAGGTCGGGTCCCTGCGCGGCGCGGATGATGCCGCCACGCTCGATGTGACCGCCTACGCCGGTGCCGGCATCGTGGCCGCGAGCGATCCCGAGAAGGAGCTGCTCGAGACCAGGGTGAAGTTCCGGCCGCTGGTCGACGCCCTGGCCTGATTCAGCTCGCAGCCAGGCGCTTCTTCTCCGCCTCGATGTCGAAGTCCGCGGCCGGCCACTGCGGGTCGATCTCCTCCAGCGCCGCCAGCAGCAGCTCCTGAACGGCGAGCCGCGCATACCATTTGCTGTTCGCCGGAACGACGTACCAGGGGGCGACCTGCGTCGAGGTGCGGTCGAACACCGTCTGATACGCGTCCATGTACTGCGGCCACAGCATCCGTTCGTCGACGTCGCCGGGGTTGTACTTCCAGTGCTTGTCCGGGCGTTCGAGGCGCTCCATCAGGCGCTCCTTCTGCTCGTGCGGCGAGATGTGCAGCATCACCTTCACGATGCGGGTGCCGGATGCCGCGACCTGAGCCTCGAAATCGTTGATCGCGCCGAAACGGCGCTCGATCTCGTCCGGCGGCGCGAGCTCGCGCACCTTGCCGATCAGCACGTCCTCGTAGTGCGATCGGTCGAAGACCCCGATGAAGCCCGGTTCTGGCAGCCGCTGCTCGATGCGCCACAGGAAATCACGAGAGCGCTCCTCCTCGGTCGGCGCCTTGAACGCCGTGAGCGCGATGCCTTGCGGGTCGACGCCGCCGACGACGTGCCTGACGATGCCGCCCTTGCCTGCGGAGTCCATCGCCTGCAGCACCAGCAGCACGGCATCCGTCGTGTCGCCCGTCCGGCTCGCGGCGTACAGCCGCTCCTGCAACTGCCCCAACGACTCGATGCCGACGGCGAGATCCTTCTGGCCGCTCTTCTTGTCGCCGTCGTAACCGGGATGGCTCGCCGGGTCGGCGTCGGCGAGGCGGAACCCCTCGTCCACTCGCAGGATCTCGGGTGCTGCAGCCGACCAGCCTCGTGTGCTCATGCGTACATCCTGCCCGTAGACCGCCGACGAGCGCGAGGATTCAGAACGAACCCAGCGCCTCGGTCGGCTCGGCTTCGAGCTCGAGCGCGTCCAGCACGATCAGCAGTTGCCGCTCCTCGTAACGGAAATGGCTCTCCATGATCGCGGCCACTCCCTCGAGATGCCGATCGAGCTCTTCCGGAGCGGCACGGGTGTCGACCGCCGACTGCAGCCCGCCCAGCAGGTGCGCGATCATCGAGTGATCCTGCTCGAGCTTGCGCAGCACGGGTGCCAGCTCTGGGTGCGCTGCCTCGATCGCGGGGAACAGCACGTGATCCTCGCTGCGATGGTGACCGTCCAGCGCGATGCAGAAGCCGTGGCAGTAGAGCAGCAGATCGCGCGCGGCTGTCGCCCCCGGTTCACCGTCGGCGACGGCCTGCCTCGTGACGCGCAGTGCGTCGCGCAGTGCGGCGTGCACCCGCCTGAGCTCAGCGCTCCACGCGGTGAACCTGCTCGTCTCGGCCTCAGTCACGGGGCAGCGGCACCTCGATGAGCTGTCGGCCCCCGACGGGTGTCGTGAGCACCTGATCCAGCGCGGCGCGCGTCGTGACGCGCTGATACGCCCACCCGTACGCGAGAGCGATCTGCTCGAGCTGCACGGTGTGCGGAGTGTAGAAGGCGCGGTCGAGGTCTTCCCTCGGCGCGGATGACGCGACCTCCAGCGAGTCGAAGATCGTGCCGCCGCCGTCGTTGCCGACGATCACCTGGATGCGCGGCTCGTTCTCGTCAGGCGGCAGCAGAAGCGCACCGACGTCGTGCAGGAACGCGAGATCGCCCAGCAGCACCCTCGTGACGCCCGCAGCGCCCTCGGCCTGGCTGGCGAGTGCGATGCCCATGGCTGTCGAGATCGTGCCGTCGATGCCGGCGAGCCCACGGTTGGAGTGCACCGGCACCTTCTTGCCGCCGAGCACGGCGTCGGCGACGCGCACCAGCCGCGAGGATCCGAACATCAGACGATCGTGCGGCCAAGTCGCCCGCCACACCGCGTCGACGAGCAGCTCACGATCGAGCGGACGCCGCACGGCCTCGAGCTCGGTGCGCACCGCGTCGCGACGGGCGGCGAAGTCGGTGGAGGAGAGTCCCTCGTGATCCGGGGCGCTCTCGCTGAGGTCGACGACGGAGGCCGCCGACGCCTCCATCCACGCACCCATCCAGGATCGGTCGGCCTCGCCCGGCGCGACGGAGACGGATGCCGCGGACACTGTTCGTCCGTTGAGATCGAGCGCCTCGCCGCCCGAGCGCACTGCGACGACCTGGACGTCGTCGCGGCGCAGCAGCGCGGTGACCTCGCGACTGAGAGTGGGATGGCCGAGCACCACGGCGCGCTGGATCCGACCGCCGAGGACGTCGTCGCGGAGCATCTCGCGGTAGCCGTGCACGATGTAGCGGCCGTATCGCGCGCCGCTGACGATCTCGGCGATCAGCGGCCACGTGCCGGCGTGGGCGATCTCCTCGGCCTCTGCTCCGGCATCCGCCCCCGCGATCACGACGGTGCGGAGGCCGCGGGTGAGAACGAACGGCTCCCCCGGCGTCGCCGTCGGAGCCGGGCCGGGAGCGACCGCGGCTTCCCCCACCGCTGCGGCGGACAGCGGCTCACGCGACGGAAGGTTCAGGTGCACGGGACCGGCGACTCCCGGCAGGGCCGTGGGGGCGGCATCCGCTCCCATCGCCGCGATGACCGCGCGCTCGGCGAGGCCGTCCCACGTGCCGTCGCCGGGTACAGGGGCATCGAGCGAGAGTCTCACGAACGGGTCGAACAGTCCCGGCTGGATCGTCGCCTGATTCGCGCCGACGCCGCGCAGTTCCGGAGGACGGTCCGCGGTGAGCAGCAGCAGCGGCACGCCGGAGTGGAAGGCCTCCATGGCGGCGGGAAGCAGGTTCGCCGTCGCCGTTCCCGACGTGCAGATGACCGCGGCCGGAACCCGCGTCTCGCGAGACAGGCCCAGCGCGGTGAATCCGGCGACCCGCTCGTCGATGCGCACATGCACGCGCACTGCGCCCTGACCGGCCAGGCGGGTGGCGGCGAGAGCGAGCGCCTGGGAACGCGACCCTGGCGAGATGACGATGTCTCGCACCCCGTGCGCGATGAGTTCAGCCAGAAGGGATGCCGCGGCATCCGACGCCGGCGACGCCGTCACGATCGCGGCTCAGCCGCCGGAGGGTCTGTCTCGTCGTCCAGGCGGGCGAGTTCCTCTTCGAGGCGGCGGATGCGCTCGTCCTGCTCTGTCTTGCCGAGGCTGCGCAGGAACTCCGGGTCATCGTCCGGCGCGGTCTGGTGGATGCTCTCCTGGTCGCGGCGGCGCCGACGCCCGAGGGCGAACCAGAGGATTCCGCCGAGCACGGGGATGAGCACCACGATGGCGATCCAGGCGGCCTTCGACGCGCCACGGTGCCGCGTCGCCGGCTGCACTGCGCAATCGACGATGCTGAACACCCAGAAGACGAGGGCCAGAAAACCCCCGACGATCAATAGTCTCGCCACAGGTCCAGTCTAGGCGGGTTAACCGTTGGTGGATTCCTGACTCGGGGCGCTCGGGGCGGCCTACGCTGAAGGCGTGAAGATCGAGGAGGCCGCTCTGGGTCCGGTGCGGATCGCCTGGACCGTCGCGGTGGACGACGCCGACCTTCTCGGCGCCGTGCGTGTGCTGGGGCCGTCGCAGAGGATCCGCCACGACAGCATGGATGCCGTGCGGGCGCGCCGATTCGCCACCGGACGACGACTCCTCTCCGCGCTCGTGCACGGGCCGTCGGCCGGGGCCGTTCGAATCGAGAGCGTGTGCGACCGATGCGGAGGCGACCATGGCCGCCCCCGAGTCGAGGGAGCGCCGTTCGCTGTGAGCCTCAGCTACGCCGGCGACATGGTCGTCGCTGCCGTCGTGGGTCTGGATGCGGCATCGGCCGTCGGCATCGACATCGAGCGCCGCACGTCGGATGTCGACTCGCCGATGCGCGAACTCACGCACCTGTTCGCACCGCACGAGCCGCCAGGGCTGCGCGAGTGGACCGAGATCGAGGCCTCCGTCAAGGCAGATGGGCGGGGGCTGCGCGTACCGCCTGCGGACGTCGCATTCGGCGAGCGCTCCCCGATGCTCCCTGGCGGTCGGGTCGTCCACGTTCCCGGTCGCCTCGAGCGCATGGAGGTCGCTCCTGCGCCGGGCCCTCCGGATCACATCGTCAGCGTCGCGGTCGTAGCTGCTGCGAACGAGGCAGCGCCGGGAGCGGCGCGGCATCCAGCCACGCATGGAACAGCTCCGCGAGCGGCGCCCCGGTGATCTCCTCCGCAAGCGCGATGAAGTCGCCCGTCGTCGCGGTCGCCCACCGGAAGCGCTCGGCCCACGTGCGCAGCAACCGGAAGAACGACTCGTCTCCGACGGTCAGCCGCACGGCGTGGAGGGTGAGCGCGCCGCGCTTGTAGATCCGGTCGTCGAACATCAGATCGGGACCGGGCTCGCCGAGGATGATGTCCTGGTCGAGGCTCGCGAGGCGCCGGTGATGCGCCACGGCCTCGTCGTGCGTGCTGGCACCGCCGGAACGCTCGGACCAGATCCATTCCGCGTAGCAGGCGAACCCCTCGTTCAGCCAGATGTCGCGCCACTGCGCGAGGCCGACGCTGTTGCCGAACCACTGGTGCGCGAGCTCGTGGGCGACCAGTCGCTCCGAACCGCCTTCGCCGTCGGCGTGGTTCGCCCCGAAGATGCCGACACCCTGTGCTTCGAGCGGGATCTCCAGTTCGTCCTCGGTGACGACGACACGGTAGTCGGGGAGCGGATAGGCGCCGAACGTCTCCTCGAACACCCTCATCATCTCCGGCAGGTCGGCGAAATCCGCCAGGACCCGGCTCTCCAGCGCCCGCGGGTAATGGAGTTCCCCCACGACACCCGCGAATTCGAGCGGCGTGGCGACGTATCGGCCGATCTGCACGGTCGCCAGATATGTGGCCGTGGGGATGTCGCGATCGAAGATCCACGTCGTCCTGCCGCCGCGGGTCGAGCGCGAGGTGGTACCGCCCGCGACCACCGTGTACGCGGAATCGGTGGTGAACGTCAGCCGGTAGGTCGCCTTGTCGGACGGGAGATCGTTGCACGGGAACCAGGTCGGCGCCCCCGTCGGCTGCGAGGCGATGATCACGCCGTCCTCCAGCTCTTCCCAGCCGATCGTCCCCCACCGGGACCGGCGCGGTCGCGGAGCACCCGCATAGGCGATGGTCACCGCGAATGCGTCTCCGGCGGCGAGCGGAGTGCCGAGGGAGACCCGGAGCTTCCGATCGCTCTGGCGGAACGGCACCGATTTGCCGGAATCGAGCCGCACACGAGAGGCGCGCAACCCGACGAGATCGAAGGACAGCGCGCTGGTCGCGGCGCGGACGTGCCCGCGCACGACCGCTGTGCCGCTGAGGCGGTTGGTCGTCACCTTGTAGTCGAGCTCGAGCTCGTAGTGGTCGACGCTGATGTTCGCGTCGCCGCTCTGCGCGACGTACGGGTCGCCGCTCACAGGTCGGCAGCCTGGTATGCGCGGACCTTGACCGCTCGCCACGGTCCGATCGGGTTCCCGCTCCAGCGGCTGCCGACCGGAACCGTCTCACCGCGCATCACCAGGGACGCGGGTCCGACGGTCGCGTCGGCGCCGATCGAGGCAGCCGGCAGGATCACGCTGTGCGGTCCGAGGGTCGCGCCCGCTTCGAGTGTCACTGTGTCGGTGCTCATCACTCGATCATGGAACAGATGCGTCTGAACCACACATCCTCGGTTCACGGTCGCCCCGTCGCCGAGTGTGACGAGGTCGGGCTCCGGAAGCCAGTAGCTGTCGGTCCAGACGCCGCGGCCGACCTTGGCACCGAGTGAACGCAGCCACATCGCGAGGATCGGCGTGCCCGCTGCCGCATTCGCGAACCAGGGTGCGGCGAGCATCTCCGTGAAGGTGTCGGAGACCTCGGTGCGCCAGACGAAACTCGACCAGAGCGGGTGCTCACCGGGACGGATGCGCCCGACGATGACCCACTTCGCGATCGTGCTGATCAACGCCGCGAGCAGGCCCGCGAGCATGATGACGGCGCCGGAGAGCACCACGGTCGCCACCAGCCCCCATGTCCCGATCATCGCGGCGAGCGCGAACAGGACGGCGACGCCGAGAGCGCAGCTGACGACCACGGGAACGATGCGGCACAGCTCCCACAGGGCGCGGGCGACGCGAAGTGCGCCGCGCGGCCGGTACGTGCGCTCGAGGTCGGCGTCGTTGACAACGCGGCGCAGCCTCATCGCCGGCGAGCCGAGCCACGATGACCCCGGCTTCGATTTCTCGGGCGCCACCGAGAGCACCGCGACCAGACCGTCGCGCGGCACCCTGTGACCGGGACCGGCCATGCCGGAGTTGCCCAGGAAGGCGCGCTTGCCGATGCGCGCACGATCGATGCGCATCCATCCGCCCTTGAGCTCGTAAGCCGCGACCATCGTGTCGTCGGCGAGGAACGCGCCGTCGTCGATGGTCGTCATGGACGGGATCAGCAGCACCGTGGACGCCTCGACCTCGCGGCCGACCTTGGCGCCCAGCATCCTCAGCCAGATCGGCGTGAACAGGCTCGAGTAGATCGGGAACAGGATCGTGCGGGCGGAGTCGAGGAGCCTCTCGGTCGACCACGCCTGCCATGCGACGCGGCTGCGGACGGCGTGGATGCCCTCGTTCAGGCCGATCGACAGCAGCCGGGTGAGCAGCACCACCAGCGCGGCGAGAGTGAGACCGGCTGCGAGCGTCGCAGGAACCAGCCATGCGGCGACGACAGGGAGGGCGGCGAGAAGGGATTCGGATCCCCGGATCGCCTGTGCGATCACGAGCACGCCGACGCCGTAGGCGATGAAGGGAAGCAGGGCGAGGCCTACGGAGGAGAGGCCGTAGACCCAGAGCCATCTGCGGGGAGCGAGCGGACGCTCCGGCGCCAGCGGGCTGGATGTTCCCCCCACGCGCACCGCGGGAGAGCCCGCCCATCGCTGGCCGGCCCTGACGCGGCCGAACACCGCCGAACCAGGGGCGATCTCGGCATCGCGGCCGATCTTCGTACCGGGGGCAAGGGTGCTCCGCGCGCCGATCGTGGCACCGGCACCGATGCGGATGCCGCCGATGCGCACGGTGTCGCCGTCGATCCAGTACCCGGAGAGATCGACCTCTGGCTCGATCGCCGCGCCCTCGGCGACGACGAGCATGCCCGTCACCGGCGGCAGCGCGTGTAGATCGACGTTCGGTCCGATCTTGGCACCGAGAGCGCGTGCGTAGTAGGTGACCCACGGCGCTCCGGCAAGGCCCACCGGATCGATCTGGTGGGCGATCTGCTCGGCCAGCCAGAGGCGCAGATGCACCCCTCCCCCACGCGGGTAGTCGCCCGGTCGCACTCCCGCGAGCAGCAGCCTGGACAGGCCGGCCGACACCGCCATCCGTCCGAACGGGATCACGAAGATCAGCAGACCGAAGACGATGACCCACCATGGGGCGTCCGGCAGGAACTCGAATCCCGGCACGAGCTGCAGGAGCCAGCTGCCGGTGAGCAGCCACAGCGTCCAGCGGATGCCGGTGAGGATGAACAGCGGCACACCCGCGACGCTCTGCACCCACTGCATGATCCTCGGCGTGGGATGCGCCGTGCTGAAGGTCGCGGCCGCGTCGTCCTCGTCGGAGGCCTCCTCTTCGACGGCATCCGCCATCTGCCTGAGCTTCGGCAGATCGTAGACGTCGGCCATGGTGAACTCGGGAGCGCGGACACGGATGCGGGAGACGAGCTGCGCGGCGGCGAGGGAGCCGCCGCCGAGCTGGAAGAAATCGGCCTTCTCATCGGCGGGTCGGATGCCGAGCACGGCCAGCCATTGCTCGGCGAGCCACGCCGCGGTGCCCGACAGCGAGGAGTCCGAGCCGGTTGTGTCTTCGAGCGGCCAGGGCAGCGCGGCCTTGTCGACCTTGCCTGACGTGCGCACCGGGAGGTCGTCCATCACGGCGAGCAGCGGGATCAGCGGCGCCGGCAGCGTCTCGGCGAGCTCGGCGCGGGCGGTCTGGCGGTCGAAGCCCTCGGCAGGGACGACGTAGCCGACGAGCAGCGGCACGCCGCCTTCCGAACGCTGCACGACCACGGTGGCGGCGGAGACGGCAGACAGCGCCTGCAGAGCCGATTCGACCTCGCCGAGTTCGATGCGGCGTCCGCCGACCTTCACCTGGTCGTCGGCACGGCCCTGGAACAGCAGACCTGCGGGATCGGCGCGCACGAGGTCGCCCGACCGATAGGCGCGCTCCCAGCCGAGCGACGGCATAGGCGCGTACTTCTCGGCATCCTTGGCGGGGTCGAGGTACCGGGCGAGACCGACACCTCCGATGATCAGCTCGCCGACCTCGCCGTCTGCGACGCGGTTGCCGTCCGCATCCACGACGGCGAGGTTCCATCCGTCCAGCGGCAGTCCGATGCGCACGGGACCTTCGCCGTCGAGCAGTGCAGCGCATGCCACGACCGTCGCCTCGGTCGGACCATAGGTGTTCCACACCTCGCGGCCCTCGGAGACGAGGCGAGCGACAAGTTCGGGCGGGCAGGCCTCTCCCCCGAAGATCAGGAGGCGGACGTTCTCAATGGCGTCCTGAGGCCACAGTGCGGCCAGCGTCGGAACAGTGGAGACCACGGTGATCCCGTGGCCGAGGAGCCAAGGCCCGAGGTCTTCTCCCGAACGAACGAGCGCGCGGGGCGCGGGGACGAGACAGGCACCGTAGCGCCACGCGAGCCACATCTCCTCGCACGACGCGTCGAACGCGACGGAGAGGCCCGCGAGCACCCGGTCACCCGGACCGAGCGGTGCATTCTGCAGGAAGAGGCGCGCCTCTGCGTCGACGAAGGCCGCCGCGGAGCGATGCGTGACGGCGACGCCCTTTGGCACACCGGTCGAGCCGGACGTGAAGATGATCCAGGCGTCGTCGTCGACCGTGGGCATGGGCGCGGTGATGATCGCGCTCGAGCTCGGGTGGGGCGCGTCGCCGTCGAAGAGAGCTCTCGTCGTCTCAGATGCCGCGGACGCCCGCGGTTCGTAGACTCCTGCTCCGGTGATCACGCCGGCGACGCCGGCCTCTCCGAAGACGAGTTCCGCCCGCTCCTGAGGGTCGTCGGCGTCGACGGGCACGTAGGCGGCACCGGCGGCCATGATCCCGAGGATCGCGATGTAGAGCTCGCGGTCGCCAGACGGCATTCGCACGCCGACGCGGTCGCCCTTGTCCACGCCGTTCTCGCGAAGGCGTGCGGCGGTCTGCCAGACGAGCGCCAGCAGCTCGGCGTAGCTCAGGGCGCCGTCGGCGTCTTCCAGTGCCGATGCCTGCGGATGCTGCTCGGCGGATGCTCGGAGGATGTCGATCAACGTACGCGAGGCGGTCGCGTCGCCGGAGTGGTCGAGATACTCCTGCATCGGCGGGTTCAAGCCGACAGAAGGGTGATCAGCTGCGCCTTGTTGAGCCGGGAGAATCCGGTGCGGCCCTCGGCGGCGGCGCGTGCGCGCAGCTGCACGACGGTGAGAGTCGACAGATCGGATGCTGCGGGTGCAGTGGCCTTCGGTGCCGCGGTGCGCGCCGCAGCAGGCTTGGCGGCGGGCTTGGTTGCAGCAGCGGGCTTTGTCGCGGCAGTGGGCTTCGCCGCGGCCGGCTTAGTCGCAGGCTTCTCCGCAGCAGGCTTGGAAACGGGCTTCACGACCGTCTCGGCCTTCGCCGACTTTTCAGCCTTCTTTGCCTTCGCCGCCTTGTTCGCAGCCTCGGCTTGCAGCTTCTTGGCGGCGTCGGCCTTCGCGGCCAGCTTGCTCTCGATCTTGTCCGCGGTCTTCTCGATGCGATCGATCGCGGCGACCGCCTTCTTCTCGACCTTGCGGGGGCTGCTCTCGACCTTCTTCTTCTTCGCCTTCGAGACGTCCTTGGCGTCGTCTGCGAGGGCGCGGAGCTTCTTCGCGTCCTTCTTCGGGAGCGTCTTGCTCAGCCGCTTGGCGTCCTTCGCGGCCTCAGCCGCGGCATCCAATGCAGCGTTCGCCGACTTCACGGCCTTGGTGATCTTCGCCATCTTCACTCCCTCAATCCGCATGTCCGCCGCGGGATGACGGCGTACTGCATGCGGCGCACATCGTACAGGGGCAAGAAGAACGGTACGGAAACTGTCGTCACACGGGTTCGCCCTTCGTCGCCTTGCAGCCGACTGGTGACTCCCAACAGCAGAAGACGGTCCGCTGCAAACGCTCGTCACAACGATTGGAGGGCAAGGGATAGCGAGTTATGAGCTGAGAGCCTCTCGTATCCTCTACTCGTCATTCTCGACGATCAGGTGGCGATCCACGGCTATAGCGAGGGCTTCATCCCGGCTGGAGGCTCCAAGCTTTCGATAGAGGCTTTTGAGCTGGGTTTTCACAGTGTTCTTGGACACGGTGAGTTCAGCAGCGATCTGTGACGCGGAACTGGTGGTGACAAGAACGCGGAGAACTGCGATCTCGCGTTCGCTCAGCAAAGCATCCGGCTTGATTGTGGGAACGATCGCGCGGATGGGGATGCCGTCGAACAGCCTGCTGTAGCCGCTGCTACAAAGGCCTGCGACCACGTGCGCCATGTCTGCCGAGGGCAGCATTGCGATCGCGAGACGCTGACCGGTACGTTCTAGCAGTGAGCCGAGCTGATCGATAAGCCCCGGCATGCGGGGACTGCCGGGAATCTTCATCAGGGCTGCGCACTCGATGGCGAGCGCTTCGGCCAGTTGGCGCGAGGTGAGGGTGGCCCCCGCGATCCGCTGCAGCTCCCTCAGCGCTGTGCCGTGTCGGCCTAACGCCAACTCGACCCGTGCGCGACCGATGCTCCTGTACGGCCCACTCGGAGCATCGCGTTTCAGTATCACGTTCGCTGCGTCCGCCTTGCCTGCCGCAAGCTGGAGCAGCGCCCGAGTGGTGGCCAGATTAGCTCTGGTTCTCGAGGATCGTCCCTCTCCTCCGCGTAGCACCGCGAGTGCCTCGAGAGCAGAGAGAGCTCGCCCCGGATAGCCTTCCACCGCATCCGTCAGAGCCTCTGTGATTCCGATGCTCACCCAGTGCTCGATCGTTCTACGATCGTGCACCATCGCAGATAGGTGTTCCCGTGCTGCGGCAGCGTCAAAGCGTTCCAGTGCAGATAGCGCTTCGCCAAGACGGTAGAAGGTGCCGACATACCAGGAGCGCTGTTGGTCGGTCCAACGATCTTCTTGGGCTATCGCAAGAACGTGATCAGTCTCCTGGAGATCTCCTCGTATGGCATGAATCCCCGCCAGCATGGACAGGTTGCCGAAGGCAGACGATGGTCCGACCGGGGGTGCCTCAGCGAGACCCTTCTCGAACGCATCGAGAGCAGCGTCTGTCTGCCCCGCGTAGTAGAGCGAAATACCCAACTGCGAGTACAAGCGGGGGAGCTCAAGGATGCTACGACGTTCGGGCTCACGGAGGTGATCCAGAATTCTGATCGCTTTCCTGGCTGGTTTGATCCCCAGTGCGGGCCGACCGACTAACCGAAAAGCAGCAGCCTGGGTGGAAAGGATGAAGGCGTGGTCGAGCGGGTTCAGCCTTGTTGCCGACGCATTTGCAGCGTGACTGGCGATAGCGAAGTATCGAAGACCCTTCACCCGGTAGCGGGGGATCCCGTTATACGTGGTTGCCAACAGCATCGTAAGCAGCGGGTGACTGCGCAGTTCTGCGGCTGGCAGACGTTCCAGCGCGGTCTGCACTTCGCTGTAGTCCGAGCGCAGAAGTGGAGCCCAGTTGTCACGCACGATCTCTGTCGCCTGATCGAAATCTCCGCGTTCCATCGCATCGGAAAGCGCGATGATGACGTCTGGATGGTCGTTCGGTTGGGGCGGAGCTTGACCACCCGAGACAGTGGACGGCGAGAGGGACTGATACTGACGATCTGGGACGACCACTGTTTTACTCCGGAACGGAACGTAAAGATGATGAGCAACTGCGGTGGCAGTTGCCGGGAATCGCCACTAACGGACTTCCCCAGCGTTCCAAGCGGTAGCTCGATCCTAGCGGGGAATCAGACGGCGACTTCGCACCCCTACACGGAAGGATGGAGAAGTAAAGTGGAGCGTTCGACGAGCTCCTGAACGGCATCCGTACCCGCGACGGGATCCGCCAGAATCTCCCCTCCAGCACCCACAAGAACTGCTGCGGGATAGGCAGACACCCGTACATAGCCGGCGAGTGTCCACCCGCCAAAAAGGCTGAAAGGCGCGAGATCCGGATGCTCCTTAACGAAGCTGTCCTTGTCCCCGGCGACGATGAGAAGCATGTCGGTGGATGACGGGAGCTGTTTGCGAACGTCGTCACTGCTGTCGAGCAAGGCAGAGCAAGAATGGCAGCCAGGTCGGACGATCGTGATGAGTTTCGGTCGATCGAGCATATCCATCAGCCGCACTGGTTCATCCGCGCTTGTGGCGAAGTAGAGATCAGGCAACGTCGTTCCCGTTAAGTCTCCCGGCTGACTAGGTGACGCCCCACCGGTGAGAGGCCGTCGAACCGAGAGCGTGAATGTAGCGGTGAGAGACGCGAGCAACAAGACAACGACAAGCCACGCAAGATCACCCTGGTCCAACACTCCGATCGCTGCCGCCACGCCCGGGAAGCTCCCAATGCCTAAGAAGGCGGTCCCGAGTGCGGCCGATAACAAGAGAGCGTTCCGCCACACCACGGCGGGACCCAGGGGCGATTGCGTTGCACCGAAGCAGCCGCAGTCGAAGTTTTCTCCTCGCATCACCGCACGTGCGGTGATGGCGACGAACACCGCGGTCGCAGCGACTGTGACGAGGCCAGCAACGAAGAACACCCATCCTCGAGTGGTCACCAGGGCTACCCCGAGGAGAATCTCTCCCACTGCTAGTGCCAGCGCTGTAGACCGCGTGCGGAACACGGCAGGGACCCCGAAGTTTGTCAGCGCAGTCACCACCGTTTGCGGTCTGCGAAGCTTCAACACCCCAGCGGTGACAAAGACCGCAGCGAGCACTACCGGCAGCAGTGCAAGTGCCAACGATGTCATGCCCTAGCTCCGCCCACATGTGGACGACGAACTCGCCCGCGCGCTCCCTTGCGCGAAGAGTGAACTCAGCATGGCTCCAGACCGGCGATGATGCCACCGAATGTGCCGTTCGCCGACTTGTAGTCGTAGAATTCAGCGCCAGGCATGCGGTGGTTGGCGATCTCGCTCCATGCGCCTGTCTCATAGTTGTACTGCCACACGCTGTTGTCGGATGTGAGGACGCGTCCGATGCGGTTGCCGTCGACATCCACGAAGAACGTGGCGTCAAGGATGGGAAGCCCGTTGGGCGGCGGGGTCGCTCCGGTGACGCCGTTCAGGATGGCGGAATCACTCGCAATGATCCCACCGGCAGAGCCATTCACCACGTCGTAATCGTAGAAGGCCGCGCCCGCCATACGGTGACTTGTGATCTCGCTCCACGCGCCTGTTTCGTAGCTGTACTGCCACACGCTGTTGTCGGATGTGAGGACGCGTCCGATGCGGTTGCCGTCGACATCCACGAAGAACGTGGCGTCAAGGATGGGAAGCCCGTTGGGTGTCGGCACTGCACCGGTGAGACCATTCAAGATGCTGGAGCCACCGGCGACGATGGTTCCGCCGACCGGGCCTGAGGCTTTGGTGTCATAGAAGGCCGCACCCGGGTAGGTGCCAACAGCGGCCGTGCGCCACGCGCCTGTTTCAAAGTTGTACTGCCAGATGCTGCCATCGGTGGTGAGAACACGTCCGATGCGGTTGCCGGCAGGGTCGAGGAAAAAGGCGACGTCGACGATCGGGAGCCCGTCAGGGGTCGGAGTCGTGCCCGTGGCGCCGTTCAAGATGGCCCCGCCTGCGACGGGGGCAGTGACCGGTGCGGAAACAGAGTTGGCGCCCGATGTTGCGGTGAGTACGGTGTTCCCGCCCGCCGCCGGCACGTTGATATCCGGCAATGTGAGCAGGCCGGATGCCCCGGTGACACCAGTGTGACTGGTGGACCCATCGGCGAATGTATACCCGTCGTCGAGCGTGACCGTCACGGTGACCCCTGCCGCTGCCGTACCGTCGTCGGCAACCCGCACCTGGACGCCGGTAAGCACCCCGCAGCGATCACCTGGGTACGAAGGCTGCGTGAACTCGAGTGTCTGCGTGGTGGTTGATGCGGCCGCAAGCGGTGTGGCCACGGCTACGGCGATTACGGGAACGGCCCATGCACTTGCCTTCACCACCGTGCGCCGCTTGATTCCCGATGTGGTCACGGTCTCATCGGTCAGGGGAACGGCCTGGAATCCGTCGGTCATCGTTGCAGGTTTCTTCGTGGACACGGAGAACGGCACCTTCCCTCTGGGAGCGCGGTCACGCTCCTTACTTACTTATGACGTTCCTATCGTGGTCTTGGAGGCAGTACGAGCGATTTCACCCCGCTGTCACCCTGGGTCTCCGACGAGTTGGTCGAGGGTCGTCGACAGGGTGAATCGAGGATGAAAACCCTGCGGGTCGGTGGCCGATGCCCGCTAGGAATGGTGATGAGCCAACGCAGGCACTCACATTTCGCTCACACCGAAGAAGGGGTTCGATCATCGTGACCGATGCAGAACGCCCATACTCCATCAGTCCCGACTCGGCCACGGCTCCGCGGGCGGGGATCTATCAACGGCCGGTCATCAATGCGGCGTGGGCCCTGCCTGTGATTGCTTCCGCCGTCTCGACTCCATCCTCGTAACGCACCCGAGCTCAAGACGCTCGAAGGCGCCCACCGGCTAGTGCCACCCCGAGAAGACCAGAGAAGACTGGCCGCTACCGCAGAAGGGAACTCGAATGCTGACCGACATCCCTAGTCGAGAATCGCACGGCTCACCTCCGACTCAACTGTCATCAGCGCATCGGCGACGGCAGCGCCGGAGACGGCGTCGCATGGAACGGCACTACCGGATGGAAAGCCTCTTTGTGACACGGCTCAAGCAGATCGCTCTCGCAGTCGTCCTCGCTGCGGGTGCCGCGCTCATGATTTATGCATTCGTCTTCTATGAATGAGATCTGTCCCACCCGCACACGACAAGTCATCGTGGCTGAGTAGCCGATCTTCGATGCCGGAACGCCGGTCAACCGTAGCTAGGCTCAAACGGTGCGGAAAGAGCTTTCGAATGCCAGAAGAGTTCCTACTAACTCGCTCCTTGTGAGTGCGGCCTTCGGTGCACTCCAAGCACTACTGTTCGTTGCCGTTGTGCCTGTAACGACTGCACTGGCCATCTCCGCACCGCCCGCGTACGCTGCGGTCGCGGGTGTCCACAACATTTTCCCCTTCCTCGCCAGGCTCGTTACCGGAGTGCCCGGCATGGCGACGGTTACCGCATTCGTGACCGGGCTGCTGATTTCTGCGGTCTCTCCACTAGGACCTTTGTCGGCAATCCCGATGCTCGCTGCGGCAATTGCTTTCGATGTGGTTCTGCTATGGAAACGGACGGTCCCGGTTTCAGCTGGGCGGGTACTTCTTGGTGCGATCACCGCCGGAGCATGCTTGTTCTTCGTTTCGCTACCCGTGTTCTCTCCGGAGCACCTGGTCATGCCCGTTCTCGCTATGACTCTGGTAGCGCGTCTAATGGGGGAAGCGGTCGTCGCCGGTGCGGTCCTGGTGCTCCGAAGAGCACTCACTCGCGCGGGCGTGATCGCTCGATAAGGCCTTTGCACCTCTCACGACAATCGGAGCGGATGCCCTCACGACGTCCTTCACCCCCGATTCACCCAACTCCCTGCGTGACAAATCGCAGCATCGGACGTCTCATGGATAGAGCGAGTTGTTGCACTCGTGGGGAGTGTTGCGACAACGAGTTACAAGCTGGGGCCCCGTGGGGCGGGGATCGGGATTCACCTGGGGGAATGGCGCTTGTGGCCGTCGCTGGGGCGGCGGCCACAAGCTTCGTACCGACGACGAGGTACAACAGCACCTACTGTGCCGGGATCAACTTGTGCTGGCGTTCTGCATCGGTCTCGATGATCGAAACCCGTTCTTCGGTGTGAGCGCGATGTGAGTGTCTGCGTTGCCTCCTCACCCATCCCTAGCGGGCATCCGTGACCAATCTGCAGGGTTTTCATCCTCGATTCACCCCAGCGACGACCCTCGACCACGTAGTCAGAGACATGTTCCGCGCTCCTGACAATCTCACCGCGCCACCACTCCAGGGTGAAAGCGGGGTGAAATTACTCGAGTACCTCTCAAGATGTCGATAGGAACAGTCATAGGTAAGTCAGGGGCGTGATCGCGTTCCGTTAAAGGGAAGGTGCCGTTCTCCGTGGCCGAGAAGGACAACACACAGTTCACCAGTGACGTCGCGGACGTGACGACGGAAACCCCAGCGAGAAGAGGTATTGCTCGGCGCACGCTCATCAAGTCGACTGCGTGGTCCGTGCCCGTCATTGCCGTAGCGGTCGCCACCCCGTTGGCAGCAGCGTCGACTGGCACACCCACCCTGGAGTTCGGCGGGCCCTATGCATTGTCTGGTTGCGCCGTCTCGCAGGGAGTCACGGTGACGGCCACTTCCGACGGCACCACCCCGGTTGCAGGAACGCCAATCGTTGTGTCGCTTCCGGCAGGGCTGAACTGGGCAGACGGCACCGTGGGTAACAAGACGGTGACCACCGACGCGAGCGGGCAGGCGGTATTGCCCGACATCAACACCTCAGCGGTCGGTGGCACCTACACCCTCACAGCAGCAGGCAACGGAACCACCGCGACTGGCACCGTCACCACCACCGATGCCACCACCGCGAGGGTGTGGCGTAGCTCTGACGGCTTCATGTGGAACTTCACGAGCGTCGCCGCCGGAGCGGTTGCTATCGGACATGACACCTACCTGACGGCGGGCGGCGACCTATACTTCGGCGATCAGCTCGTCGCATCGGACGTGAGCAGCGCTGCAACCGGACTCGTGGGTGTGGAAGCGAACGATCCTCATCTGACATTCGTCCAGAACGGGGTGGCGAGCTCGTGGAGCGCCGCCAGTGGTGCTACCAGTACGTTCGGTGCTGTCCCTGCTGGAGCGTCTGCCCTCGGACACGCTACCTTCCTGACGGCTGGTGGGGATCTCTACTACGGCAATGACCTCATCGCATCTGGCGTTAGCAGCGCCACAACAGGGCTCCTGGGTGGGGAGGCAAACCTGCCCCACGTGACATTCGTCCAGAACGGGGAAGCGAAGTCGTGGAGTCTGCAGACGGGCACCACGAACACATATGCCGCTGTCCCGGCGGGGGCAGTGAGTGTCGGACACGCCACCTTCCTGACGGCTGGTGGGGATCTCTACTACGGCAATGACCTCATCGCATCTGGCGTTAGCAGCGCCACAACAGGGCTCCTGGGTGCGGAGGCAAACCTGCCCCACGTGACATTCGTCCAGAACGGGGAAGCGAAGTCCTGGAGCCTTGAGACGGGCACCACAAACACGTACGGTGCTGTCCCTGCTGGAGCGGCTCCTGTGGGACACGCCACGTACCTGACGGCTGGTGGGGATCTCTACTACGGCAATGACCTCCTCGCAGCTGGGGTAACTTCCGCCACTACTGCACTCATCGGGGCAAACAAGAACGATCCCCACGTCACCTACTCCCAGTGGAGCTGCTGACGAACTAGTCCCGCTCCTTATGAGCGGGCAAGGAGTGCCGTGGAACGCTCGGCCCGCTTCCACGGCACTCTCATGGCACCCGCCCCCCTCAACCTGACGCCTCGCTTCACCTCCCGGAAAGCGCAGGCGAGTCTTTCAGTCGCCGGCTTCTGACAATCTCGCCGCGACACAGTCTCAGGGTGAGAGCGGGGTGAAATCGCTCGAATCATCACCACGACCGCGATAGGAACGTACTAAGTAGGTCAGGAGCGATTCGGAGCGGATCGCGACCGGGGCGGCGTGTGGGTCTCTCTCCAGAGTGTGCTCTTGCCCTTCCCGTGGACCGTCGAGTGTCGAATGTTCATTGGGAGAGGGAAGTTGACCGGAATGTCAAAGGATCACACAGTGTCGTCCGCTCAGGCGTCGGGGGGCGCACAACTGGGTTCAGAGAAGCAGTCGGGCGGTATCCCCCGCCGAACGATCGTCAAGGGCGCAGCATGGAGCGTGCCAGTCATCGCGGTCGCTATCGCCACGCCGTTGGCAGCCGCCTCAGTGGGCGGGGTCACATTGGAGTTCACCAACGGCCCCTACAGCGTGAACGGCTGTTCGGATCTGACGGACGTCACGATCGCCGTCACGACCGACGGTACGACCCCTGCTGCTGGGGCCGCAGTCACCGTCGTCTTGCCGGACGGGTTGAGCTGGGCCGATGGAGCGACGGGGCCCCGCGCTTTCGTCAGTGATCCGAACGGGAACGTCGTGCTTCCGGCCATTCGAGCCACGAACGTGAGCGGCACGCCGACACTGGCCGCGTCTACACCCGGCGCGAATGCATCGGCGCCCGTGACGGTCGCCGCTCAGGTCGGAGCGAAGATCTACAACATAGCTCCCGACGAGATCCACACGGCGTCCGGAGTTCCACTGGGGTCCGTCGCGGTCGGTCACGGCACCTACCTGTCGCCTGCGGGCGAACTGATGTTCTTCAACACTGGTAACGGTACGGCGATGCCGCTTGCGACGGACGTGACCAGCGGCACCACGGTGCTTCTTGGTGGCACTCAGTCGTACTCGACATACGTGACCGGCGGCGTCGCTACGGTGCAGGACGTCGCGACGGGCACCACGGTCACCGCGGCCGGCGTCCCCTCGGGTTCCACCACTGTCGGACATGCCACGTTCCTCGCCCCGAACGGTGATCTGTACTACTTCAACGGCTCGACGAACACTTCTGTTCTCATCGCATCCGCGGTCTCGAGTGCCAAAGTGGAGCTCGTCGGCGGAACTGAGCCTGTCGTCACGTATGTTGCTGGCGGCGTAGCGATGGCCTACAACGCGGCGACTGCAAGCTACGTGACTGCAACGGGTGTCCCGGCCGGTGCGACAGCTGTAGGACACGCCACCTATCTGGCCGCCGACGGCATCCTGTACTACTTCCGTGCGGCCACCAACACTGCGGTCACCGTCGGTTCTGGGATCACCAGCGCGCCCACCGCGCTCCACAGCGGAACTCAGCCGTACATCACGCTCGTCACCACGGGCATCCCGGCCATCTACGACGTCACCAATGGCACCTACACGACCGCCACCGGCGTTCCCGCGGGCACCACCGTGGTCGGTCATGCCACGTACCTGGCGCCGAACGGAGACCTGGTGTATTACAACGCGGGGACGGGTGCACCGATCGTCCTGGATAGTGCGGTCACCAGCGCCTCCGTGCACCTGTACGGAGGAACCCTCCCCATCGCCACTTACACGCACGCCCTGGTCTGCTAAGCAGCAGGCAGGAAAAGCGGCACGCGTCAGGTCATGACACGTGCCGCTTTTCTTTCACCGAGCTGCACAGCAGATCTTCGCATTCATAGGGCCCCTTGCCGAGCAGCCCTAGGGTCATCCAGGCGCTGCTGAAACCGATTCGGATCTCTGTGAGCACGCGCAGACCGGTGGACTGGTCAACGTGGGCCAGCAATGGCATCGAGTATCGGGAGAGCACGCGGCCGACCGTCGAACGGTGCAGCCCCAAGTGATACGCGATGCGGTGCGGGCCCCAGCGACGGGTGAACGCAACGCGATGACACGACGCTCGATGCGTCGCGGAAGCTGGTTCGGACAGCACCGCGGCCTGGAACTGCGATCGGTTAACGGCTGTCCAGATCGTTAGCGATCGACCCATCGTTTCGCGGTCCCCGGCGAGCACTGGAACCGTTCAGCCGCACGCCGAAGCGACCAGCCTGGCCGGAGGCCTTCGCCATGTCACGCGTTCACAACCTCCCGAGGAAATACACCTAGACCTCTCAGGGCGGTGGACAGTATTTCCGCGATGCTATCGGCACCCAAGCAACTTCCGCGCACGTCAGCAGAAAGTACATCTGCACATGTGGGTTGTCTCGTCACTCATCTGTCTCGTAACCCATCGGATACGCGACAATGCGCGCCGGAGGCTCGGCCCTTCGGCTGTGCACGCGCTCTGGTTCACTCCGGAGAGGCGGTGGCGACGACCTCGGCTTTGAACCCAGCAGAGTTTTCGATCCAGCCTGCATAGTGGTCCTCGCCACCCGCATGCGGATAGCGATCCTGATAGAGCGGATGCCAACCGTGTGCGGGCGCGTCCTCGATGATTGCGTCGACCTCCGCCGCAGACTCCGCCTTGAACGCCAAGTGATTCACTCCGGCCCGACGACGGTCGTGCACGGGCGTCGACAGGTTGGGCGAAGTCGTGATGGTGAGATATTCAGCGCCGGCCCTCCAAGACTGCCCTTCGGCCCAGGAGCGATCGAGCGCGAAACCTAATCTGCTCAGCAGCCAGCCCCACTCCGCTTGCGCCTCCGCAAGATCCGCAACCCACAATTCGACGTGATGGAAACCTGGCATCTCCCGATCCTGTCAGGCAGGCCGGCGTCTCATAACCTCACCTGTCTCAAAACCCATGGGATACGCGACGGTCGCCGCTGGCAGCCGCGCGGGTTGACCAATGCGATGCCCGCTCGCCCTGCGGACTGGGGTTACATTATGAGCATGCGCCGATCTCGCGTTCCTTTAGCATTGGCGATCGTGCTTGCAGCTTTCGGTACCACTGGTTGCATGCAACTAGGCGAATATGCGATGGGCACGGAATGCGAGAGCTTCTCGCAAGAAGTTGCGGAAGCTGTTCACGACGCCTACGGGGACAAGCCTCAGATCGACAACTTGTGGGCGGGTGAAGCCGCTGTCTGGTGCAGCTTCGATGTGCTCACAGGCAAGGACACCACATTTGATGAACGGTCCCGAGCCGAACTGCGAAGCGCAATCCAGGTGCTCCTTGAGGAGACATTCGACAGCGGCGTTGAAGTCACGCTCGTCTATGGAGACGACCAAGACTTCATCCTGTTGGATACTCGCGAGAGTGTCGTCCGGGCGGAGTGCAAAACGGTCTCGGAGCAGATTGAGGAGCTGGTGGTAGAACGCTACGGTGACGATGCCTACCTCTTCCAGGTACGGGCTCCTGCGACCTCTCCTGGAGATGCCGAGTGCAGCTTCGACGTCCTGACACAACAAGATTTGACTCCTGACGATCCCGTGCGGGTGGAAGTTCGCCAAGCGATTCAGGCAATTCTGCCCGTCGATGCGGAGGCCAACCTTGTCTACGCAGATGGCCGCGACCGGATTACAGACTCGGGTACGACCACCGAGCAGGCGCCAATCAGCGATTGAACGGAACGTCGGTGAAGCCGAATGTGTCTCGCAACCTCGGTGTCTCACAACGCATGGGTTATGCGACGCATGGGTTATGAGACAGGTCGACCGATTGCGAGACTTGGCAACAACTATGCTCACGTCATGATCAAATCTGGGCGCGCGTCTTTCGTCGTTCACTCAGACGCCACGACGCCGTCGGACATCTCCACGGCGCTTGACACCATTCCTACTGATGTCACGCTCCGCGGAACTATGACAAAGTCAGGCCGCACGCACGAGAAAAATATGTGGAGCGTCGACGTTGAACGCGTAGCAACTCGATTGATTGAGGACGCGGGAGTTGGCGCACTCGTCGAACTGCTCGCGCGCATGGAGCGTGCGGTCGGAAAAGTGGCTGCGCTTCCTCCGGACTGTGACGTCAGAATCTGGTGGTCAGCAGATTCTGACTCCGATCAAGGAGGATTCGTGCTGCCCATCGAGGTTGTCACACGCATTGCCGCTCTCGGTGTCGACGTTTTCGCGACCGTCTATCTCGGGGAACGAGTGTGAAGAACAACGACAAGGTGGGGGGTGTGCGCGCTAAGACGGTCTTCGGCTACACGCTGGCGGGCTTCGCCGTGCTGCTGGTTTTCGCATTTATTGGCGGCCAGATCGCCCTCAGCTTGTTTCTCCAGAGAGACGTTCCGGGAGATCAGCTGCGTTATCCGATCACATGGGGTCGTGCGAATGAGCCCGGCGCTTCACACAGCTCATTCATTGAGCTAGCAGAGGACGGGTCGGCCAAGCTCGTCGACGTAGTCATTGGTGAGATCCAGGTCGATGTTGATGATGTCGAGCCTCCCTGCGTCATCACAGGAGGCGGCTCATTCACCGGCACCGCGACCTGGGAGCTCGACGATGACGGCGCGCTCCGAATTCACTCGAAGGACGGTTCCGCGCTACTCTCGCCCGATTCGGCACGCTTCACAGGCGACGCGGACTGGACATCGATTCGGGAACAGTTCTGCGACGCGTCGTACGCGGACTACGCCGCCCGATCTGCGCGCCGATAGCGGCAGCATCTCAGAGACTCCGACTCAGTTGTGAGACCTGAGGTGGAAGGTGTCGTTCAGGCGAGCGACCGTGCGATTGTGGAAGTAGTCGTCTTCAACCAGTCGGGTGATGCTGCCGGAGTCCACCTTGAAACTCGCGTGGGTCAGAGCATCGAGCGGCATGCCGATCCAGCGAGCGATGACTAGGGTCGCGGATCCTCCGTGGGTGACGATGATCTTCTGTCGCGGGGAGTCGGACAGGATCATCTCCATACCTGCGTAAACGCGACGCGCCCATTGACGTTTCGTTTCTGCACCTTCGAGTCCTTCGTCATGGTCCATTCGTTCGCCGTCCAGCGGTGGCGGCACGAATCTCTCACGGAACCAGGCATCGGGCTCGCCCTCGCCGGCGCCGTAAGACTTCTCGCGTAGCTCGGCTAGCCATATCGGCTGAAGATCTAGTTGCTCCCCGATAGCAGCCGCCGTTTGGGCGGTCCGGCGAAGGTCGGAGCTATAGAGCGCTGCGTCCGACTGCATGCTCGTTGCAAGGGCCGATGCAATCCGTTGAGCCTGTTCGATTCCGCGCTCTGTCAGTTCCGAGTCGAACCATCCTCCGACGCGATGTTCCACGTGATGAGTTGCTTCGGGATGAGTCACGACGAAGAGTTCCTTCACATCCGCGATTAAAGCACGCCACTGCGCATCAGTTTGCGCCCCTCACTCCGGGCCTCGCGCCCTGTCTGCTGTCAGTTCCGATCGGAAGGGACCAGTTCACCCACGAGCGTCTCGATGCGCGCCCTGATCTCGTCGCGGATCGGGCGCACCGAGTCGATGCCCTGGCCTGCCGGGTCGTCGAGCTTCCAGTCCTCGTAGCGCTTGCCCGGGAAGAACGGGCAGGCGTCACCGCAGCCCATCGTGATGACGACATCAGAGGCCTGCACCGCTTCGGTGGTGAGCACCTTGGGCTGTTCGGCGGTGATGTCGATGCCGAGCTCGGCCATCGCGTCGACCGCGACGGGGTTGATCCGATCAGCCGGCACGGATCCTGCGGAGCGCACCTCGATGCGGTCGCCGGCGATGTCGCGGAGGAACCCGGCGGCCATCTGAGAGCGACCGGCATTGTGGACGCAGACGAACAGGACGGAGGGCTTGGTGGCGGTGTCGGTCATGAGGTCTCCTCGAGTAGTTCCTGGACGAGGTCGCGCACGCGGGCGGTGATGTCATCGCGGATGGCTTCGACGCCTTCGCGCGAGGCGAGGGCCGGGTCGCCGACAGCCCAGTCGTCATAGCGGACGCCGCGGATGATCGGGCACACATCCCCGCAGCCCATCGTGATGACGACATCCGCTGCCCTGACGGCGTCGTCGGTCAGCGGCTTCGGGAATCGCTCGGCGGCCGCGTCGCCCTCGATCTCGGCGAGCAGCGAGCGCACGTGCGGGTGGATGACGTCGGCGGGGCTGGATCCGGCCGAGCGCGCGACGACCCCGCCACCGGCGAGCTGATTGACGAGTGCGGCGGCGAGCTGCGAGCGGCCGGCGTTGGCGACGCAGACGAACAGCACCTGCGGCACTGCCGTGTCGCGGTCGCGGGTGAGATCGCTCAGTCGCTGCCTGGCGAAACGCTCTGCGAGCGGGATCAGGGCTGACGTCACCCGCGCGGTGCGGGCCAGGGCGGTGTACGACTCCCGAACGACGGTGAGGACGACCGCTTCGCCCACCTCCGGAACCTCGGCCGACAATTCCTGAGCGAGGCGGGTCACACGGGCATCGAAGTCCGGTCTCAGCGACGACTCGGATGCTCCATCCACGTCCGAGACTTCGACGGTGGCCGGCGCGAACGAGTCCAGCAAAGTCGTGACAGCGCGGCGCCGGTTCGGATTGATCCGGTACCAGACCCAGGTGCCGCGGCGCTCAGATGTCAGCACATCGACGTCCTTGAGGACCTTGAGGTGATGCGACACGGTCGGCTGCGACACCTCGGCGAGCTCGGCGAGGTCGCAGACGCAGGACTCGCCGCGGGGGTCGGAAGCGATCGCGGACAGCATGCGCAGCCGTAGGGGGTCGGACAGCGCCTTCAATGTCGCGGCGACCGAGGACGCGGCATCCTGACCGATCGCGTGCGTGCTCACGGGGCTGCAGTTCTCGTCAGCGGTCACGGCGACGCTCATGATGGTGTCCTCACATCGGTGTACGGATCGGTGTGGAACCAGCGTCTGGCCGCCCAGAGCGAGACGTAGACGAGACCGACGAGCACGGGCACTTCGATCAGCGGGCCGACGACGCCTGCGAGCGCCTGGCCGGACGTGGCACCGAACGTGCCGATGGCGACCGCGATCGCGAGTTCGAAGTTGTTGCCCGCCGCAGTGAAAGCCAGCGTCGATGAACGTGCATAGCCGAGGCCGAGGGCCTTGCCCGCCAGCAGCCCCACGAACCACATCACCGCGAAGTACACCAGCAGCGGCAGAGCGATCCGCGCCACGTCGAGCGGGCGGGAGGTGACCTGCTCCCCCTGCAGGGCGAACAGCAGCACGATGGTGAACAGCAATCCGTAGAGTGCCCACGGACCGATCTTCGGCAGGAACTTCTCCTCGTACCAGCCGCGGCCCTTGCGACGCTCCCCCACGAAGCGGGACGCGAACCCGGCCAGCAACGGGATGCCGAGGAAGATGAGCACGTTCAGGGCGATCGCCCCTACCGAGAAGTCCAGCCCCTGCGTGTCCAGCCCCAGCCATCCGGGGAGGACGGTGAGGTAGAACCAACCGAGCAGCGAGAACGCCACGACCTGGAAAACCGAGTTGATCGCGACGAGTACTGCAGCGGCCTCCCTGTCACCGCAGGCGAGGTCGTTCCAGATGACGACCATCGCGATGCATCGGGCGAGCCCGACGATGATGAGGCCGGTCCGGTACTCCGGCAGATCGGGCAGGAACATCCAGGCCAGGGCGAACATCAGCGCCGGGCCGATCAGCCAGTTCAGCACGAGGGACGAGACGAGCAGCTTCTTGTCACCCGTGACGGCTGCGATCTTGTCGTAGCGGACCTTGGCGAGGACCGGATACATCATCACCAGCAGGCCGAGCGCGATCGGGATCGAGATCCCTCCGACCTCGAGCCGGGCGAGAAGCGTCGACACGCCGGGGACGAAACGCCCGAGCAGGATGCCGACGAGCATCGCGAGCCCGATCCACAGCGGCAGCCACCGATCCAACGCCGACAGGCGGCGCGTCGCGGCCGGTGCGAGAACGGTCGGCGCGCTCACACGCGGGCCGTTACGGGCAGTTGATTCGACATGTGTCTATATTGACATCCATCGAATCAAGACACAACCGGACGCAAGCCGATCTGCAGGACGGCGGGTGTGGCGCAACAGCTTCCCGCGTCGTCACCGAAGTCGCCGGACCCGCCGCAGACTCCGGTGTCCGGCAGGACGAGTTCGTTGCGTGCGGCAGCCTCGTGGTCGCCCGCGAGGTGCGCAGTGACGCTGCGAACCTGCTCGTACCCCGTCAGTGCGAGGAAGGTCGGGGCGCGTCCGTAGGACTTCGCCCCGACGATGAAGAAGTCCGGCTCCGGCTGCACGAGCTCCCTGGCTCCGGTCGCCCCCACCGAACCGCACGAGTGGATGTTCGGATCGATCTCGGAGGCGATCCCTGCGACGGCGTCGAGGGTCGGATCGAGGTCGATGCGCAGTTCACGCAGCAGTTGCACGTCAGGACGGAACCCGGTCAACGCGAACACGTGCGCGACGCCGGAGACCTCGCGTCCGTCTTCGGCCACGACCGTGAGCACTCCGTCGTCGCGCCGGAACTCCGCCACCCGGAAGCCTGTCATGAGGTCGACAAGAGCGTCATCGATCGCATCGCGGGCGCGCGATCCGAGCGCCGCGCGCTCTGGGAGCTCGTCGCCGAGTCCGCCGCCGAAGACGTTCGCAGCGCTCCCCCGGCGCAGCATCCACGTCACCCTCGTACCGGGCGATCGCCGTGCCAGTTCGCTCAACCGCAGGACCGCATGGGTTGCCGAATGCCCTGCACCGACGACCACGACGTGCGATCCGGCGAGTGCGGAGACGTCATCCGGAATCCGGTACGACACCGACGCCTGCGCCTCACCCGGAGCGGGGAACCCGTCTGCGCCCGCCGGGTTGGGCAGAGCCCAGGTGCCGCTCGCATCGATCACCGACCTGGCGATCAGCCGGGTCTCATTGCCGTCCCGATCGATCACGTGCACGACGAACGGCTGATCCCTGCGCCCGCCGTCGACGACCTTGTCCCGCCCCTGGCGAGCGATGCCCGTCACCGTCGCGGCGTATCGCACGCGCTCCCCGAGGATCTCTGCGAGAGGAGCGAGATAGTCGCGCACCCACTCGTCTCCGGTCGGATACCCCGAGACGGGAGCGGACCATCCGGTGGGCTCGAGAAGGCGTCGTGCCGCCGCATCCGTCAACTCCGGCCACGCGGAGAACAGACGCACGTGACCCCACTCGGTCACCGCGGCCGCCGGCCCGTCGCCGCTCTCGATGACGATGACCTCGACACCGCGGTCGACGAGGTGCGCCGCTGCGGCAAGGCCCTGCGGGCCCGCTCCGATGACGACGACGGGATGCTCTGACATCACAGCTCCTCAGATTGAAGTTCTTCGATATGAAGACTGTCACCCATCTATCGATGAATGTCAATACGTGCAAGAATACGGGTGTGAGCCTTCCGACCACCATCGACGCGAGCACCTGCTGCGTGCCCCGCGTCACGTCGTCATTGACGACCGAGGACGCGGAGCGGGTGTCGCGTGTGTTCAAGGCCCTCGGCGATCCCACCCGCGTCAGACTGCTCTCGCTCATCGCAGCCGGCGACGGCGGCGAGGCATGCATCTGCGACCTCACAGAGCCGGTCGGACTCTCCCAGGGCACGGTCTCGCATCATATGAAGCTGCTCACGGATGCGGGGCTGGTCACACGGGAGCAGCGGGGCAAGTGGGCGTACTTCGCCCTCAACGACGGCGCGCTGGATGCCGCCGCCGCCGCGCTCCGCCCGGCATGACCGCTGTGCAGTCCCCCTCCCGTCTGGGGGGCCGACTGACCGCGCTCTCCGTCGGGCAGGTCATCAGCTGGGGCATCCTGTTCTATGCGCTCATCGTCGCTTCGCCGGAGATCGCGCAGGACACGGGCTGGCCGGTCGCGCTCGTCACCCTGTCGTTCTCCTCCGGACTCATCGCCTCGGCCCTCGCCGGCGTCTTCGTCGGACGATGGCTCGATGCGTACGGCCCTCGCCTCATCATGACCATCGGCAGCGTCGTCGGCCCGATCGGGGTCGCCGTCGTCGCACTCGCACCGGATCTCGCGGTGTTCACCGGCGGATGGGTGATCGCCGGCATCGCCCAGTCAGCGGTGCTCTATCAGGCGGCCTTCACCGTGATCGCGCGCCGGTACGGGGACCGCCGACGCGGCGCGATGACGATCCTGACCCTGGCCGGCGGGCTCGCATCCACGATCTTCGCGCCCGTCGTCGCCGGTCTCCTCACGATCACCGACTGGCGCACGACCTTCCTGATCCTCGCCGCAGCGTTGCTGATCACCACGGTGCCGCTGCACTGGTTCAGCCTCGAGCGCAGGTGGAACCCGGTCGTCCACGACGGCGATGAGAACACGCACTCCGTGAGCTCGGTCATCCGCACGAGACGATTCTGGATGCTGGAGGCATCCATGCTCACCCTCTCAGCGGCCCTGTTCAGCGTGACGCTGGCGCTGATCCCGCTGTTCACCGAGAAGGGCATGAGCTACGAGCTCGCCGCATGGGCGCTCGGCCTCCTCGGGGCGGGGCAGGTGATCGGGCGGCTGCTCTACGTCGCCATCCCGCACACCGCAGCGCCCTGGATCCCGCTCGCCGCCACTGCCGGTCTCAGCGCGGCGTTCCTCGCCCTCCTCGCTCTGGTCCCCGGACCGCCCTGGTTGCTCATCTCGATCGGCATCGCCGCCGGCGCCGTCCGCGGTGCGCAGACGCTCGTGCAGGGCTCGGCTGTGGCAGACCGATGGGGCACGCGGAACTACGGGGCCATCAACGGCGTGTTCGCCGCCCCCATCACACTTGTCGGCGCCCTCGGCCCCGCGCTCGGTCCGCTTCTCGCCGTCGCGACCGGCTCCTATTCGGCGATGGCCCTCATCGCCGTGGGGCTGGCCGCCCTCTCGCTCGCGTTCGCCCGCTTCTCCTGACGGCGCTCATCCGCGGGCGAAGCGCACCGTGACGATCTGGAACGGGCGCAGCTCGAGCCGTACACCGTCACCGTCACCGTCACCGTCGCCGTCACCGTCGAATGAGACTCCGTCGTCGGCGACCTCGCGTTCGAGCAGGTCGGTCTGACGCGCCGCGGTGAACGGGAATCCGGTGGTGAGCGTCGCCTTCGCCCTGGTCCCCAGAGCTTCGTATGCGCGCACCACGACGTCGCCGGTGCCGTCCTCGGCGAACTTGACCGCTTCGACGACCACGCCGTGATGATCGACGCTCACGAGCGGCTCGATCGCGTCGACCGCGGTGTTCTGGAGGCGGCGAGGGGGGAGGTTGATGTGATATCCCTCGGCGATCGTCTCGGCGACATCCGCGCCGATCACCAGCCCGACCCGCAGCTCGTGATGCCCCTGGTCCTGCGTGGGATCGGGGAACAGGGCAGAGCGGATGAGCGACAGCCGTGCGATCGTGATGGTGCCGCCGCGCTCATCACGCCGTTCGCGGGTGATGTCGTGGCCGTACGTCGAGTCGTTCACGATCGCGGCGCCGAAGTCCGGCTCGGCGACCCGGATCCATCGGTGTGCGACCGTCTCGAACCGTGCGGCATCCCAGGACGTGTTCGTGTGCGTCGCGCGTTCGATGTGCCCGAACTGGATCTCCGACGCGGCGCGATCGGTGTGCAGGTCGAGGGGGAAGGCGAACTTGAGCATCTTCTGCTTCTCGTGCCAGTCCAGTTCGAGGGCGAACGACAGCACCCGCGAGCCCTCGCGCAGGCTGATGCGTTCGATGACTGCGGACGCCCCGAACCGGCGCTCGACGACGAGGGCCGTCCCGTCGACGTCGATCGAGACCGTTTCGGTCAGATCGGTGACGGTGTTGCGGTAGTGCACGTCCACGTCCCAGGCATCCCACTGCGTCGGGGTGTCCCGGTGCAGTTGCAGAAGACCCGCGGGTCGGCCGGGCATCACGAGGTCCCGGCCCGTGGCGATGTCGACAGCAGAGACGACCAGGCCGCGGTCGTCCACCGTCGCACGGACGATGCCGTTGTCGAGCACCCATCCCGCGGTTCCCTCGCGGCGAGGAGCGACCTCCTCGGTGTCGCCGTCGGCGCCGGCGCCGAGCGCTGCGACGCCCTCCCTGGCGTGCGGAGATGCGTTCGCGACGAGTGTCATCGCGCCTTCGCCGGCGAGCGCCCGCAGGCTGTCGGAGATGATCTCCTCGAGCTCGCGCGCCACGAAGGCGTAGTTGCGTTCGGCGTCCTGATAGACCCATGCGATCGACGACCCGGGGAGGATGTCGTGGAACTGCTGCAGCAGGACGGTCTCCCAGACCCGCTGGAGGCGCTCGGCGGGATAGGGGATGCCGAGTCGGACGCTCGCCGTCGTGGCCCAGAGCTCCGCCTCGCGCAGCAGGTGCTCGCTGCGCCGATTGCCCCGTTTGGTGGCGAGCTGGCTCGTGTACGTGCCGCGGTGGAACTCGAGGTACAGCTCTCCCGACCACACCTCGGGGTGGGGGTACTCCGCCTCAGCGGTCTCGAAGAACTGCCGTGGCGTGCTGTGCACGACGCGAGGCGACCCTTCGAGCGATGCGGTGCGCGCAACCGCTGCCGTCATCTCGCGCGTCGGGCCGCCGCCGCCGTCGCCGTAGCCGTAGGGAAGGAGCGAGACCGTGGCGCGGCCCTTGTCGGCGAAGTTGCGCTCCGCGTGGGCGAGCTCGTCCGCTGTGACACGGGAGTTGTAGGTGTCGACGGGCGGGAAGTGCGTGAACAGCCGCGTGCCGTCGATTCCCTCCCATTGGAACGTGTGGTGCGGGAACTTGTTCGTCTCGTTCCAGGAGATCTTCTGCGTCAGGAACCAGCGCGTGCCGGCCGCTCTGGCGATCTGCGGCAGTGCTCCCGAATAGCCGAACGAGTCCGGAAGCCACGCTTCGGGGGTGTCGATCCCGAATTCACGCAGGAAGAACGACTTGCCGGCGACGAACTGCCTGGCCATCGCCTCCGACCCCGGCATGTTCGTGTCGGATTCGACCCACATGCTCCCGACCGGGATGAACCTGCCCTCCGCCACACGCGCGCGGATGCGCTCGAACAGGTCGGGGTAGTACTCCTTCACCCACGCGTACTGCTGCGCGCTGGAGGCGACGAAGACGAACTCAGGGTCCTCATCCATGAGGGACAGGACGTTCGAGAAGGTCCGCGCCACCTTGCGGACCGTCTCTCGCACGGGCCACAGCCACGCGGAATCGATGTGCGCATGCCCGACCGCGTGCAGAGCGTGGGCGGACGCGGAGGCCGGCTTCGCGAGCACGGGAGCGAGGACGTCGCGCCCTGCGCGTGCGGTCCCGGCGACGTCATCGGGGTCGACGACGTCGATCATCCGCTCCAGGGCGACGAGTATCTCGGCGCGGCGCGGAGATCCCTCGTCGAGCTCCTCGGCGAGGCCGCGCAGTGCGAGCGTGTCGGCCAGCAGATCCGCGACCTCGAGGTCGCGGAGGCGCACGTCGACATGGCGCAGCGTGTAGATCGGGTCGCCGCCCGCCGTCGCGAGATCGCCGACGGGCGTCGGGTCGAATGAGAAGAGGCTTCCGACGTCCGGATTGGACGCCGCCTCGATGTAGACGTCCACGTCGCCGTCGTGGTCCACCGCTTCGGCGACGGCGTTGTTGAGCGGGGCGATCCCTCGAACGGGCCTGCCTGCCGCATCCCACACCATCGCCTCGCACTGGAATCCCGGCTGCCCCTCGGTGAAACCGAGATCGACCACGAGCTCGGCGCGCGTGCGCGGCGGCAGAGACCCCTCGGCATCCCGCCACGACGCGGGGACGACGCCCTGCAGGCGGAACCACGTCGTCCCCCACGGGCGTCCCCACAGATCGCCGGGAGCGATCGGCGTGTACTCGCCGGCCGCGGCCTCCGCGAACGGCACCGGCTCGCCGGCGGCGTCCCAGCGTGCGGTTGCGATCGGCGCGGATGCACGGTGGATGCGAGTGCGCAGGCGCTCGCGGATGAAGCGATCGACGCGGAGGAGGGCGAGTCGGGAACGGTCGTGCATGGAGGCTCCTTAAGGAGGTGAGGGGTCGGGGTCAGCCCTTGACAGAACCGGCGAGCGCGAACGACGAGCCGGAGAGCTTCTGGACGATGACATACAGGACGACCATCGGTGCCGCGTAGAGCACCGAGTACGCTGCGAGCTGGCCGTAGGCGATCGAGCCGTACTGTCCGAAGAAGTTGAAGATGGACACGGCGGCGGGAAAGCGGTCGGACGTGAACAGGAGCACGAACGGGACGAAGAAGTTCCCCCACGCGCCGGTGAAGACGAAGATGAACACCACACCGATGCCCGGCCGCATGAGCGGTACGACGATGCGCGCCAGCGCCTGCATCGAACTCGCGCCGTCGACCCAGGCTGCCTCTTCGAGCGAGATCGGCACGGAGTCCATGAAGTTCTTCAGCATCCAGATCGCCATCGGCAGCGACGTCGCCGACATGAACACGATGACGCCCCACGTGGAATCGAGCAGGCCGAACGACACGAACAGGGAGTACACCGGAACCATCATGGCCGTGATCGGCAGACCGGTGCCGAAGAGGATCGCGTACATGAACGGCTTCTGGTACCTGGCCGCGTACCGCGACAGCGGGTAGGCCGCCAACAGCGAGACGAGCACGGTGATGACGGCGGTCCCGAGGGATATCAGCACCGAGTTGAGCAGCGGCAGCCAGGTGAGCTCCCACGTCATGACACCCGTGTAGTTGTCGAGCGTCCACGACTCGGGCACCCGCATCGACACCGTGGCATTCGCATCGAACGACGCGAACACGACCCATAGGAGCGGAACGAGGAAGAGCACGCCGATGATGCTCAGAATGATGGATGCCGTCACAGTGTGGGCTCGTCTGCGCGGGGCCGCCACACTCAGCGACTTCCGCCCGGGGGCGACGAGCGTGCGCGTCTCGGTCATGGTCTGAACGGCCATCTCAGTCGACCTCCGGCTTGAGCACACGAATGTAGATGATGGAGAAGACCGCACCGATCAGGAGGGTCACGGTGGCGATCGCCGTGCCGTAGCCCACCTGGGCGAACTTGAAGGCCTCCTGGTACGCGAGCACGGGCAGCGTCGCGGATGCCGTGCCGGGCCCACCGCCGGTCATCACCCAGATGAGCGTGAACACACCGAGGGTCTGGAGGGTCGTCAGCAGCAGGTTCGTGGAGATCGACCGTCGGATCACGGGCAGCGTCACCTGGATGAACCGCTGCCAGGCGGACGCCCCGTCGATCGTCGCCGCCTCGATGAGGTCGGGCGGCACCTCGGCGAGCGCCGCGTTGTACACGAGCATCGAGAAGGCCGTGCCGCGCCAGATGTTCGCGACGATGACCGACAGCATCGGAAGGTAGTAGAGCCACGCGGTCTGCTCCATGCCGAACCAGCCGAGCACCGAGTTGAGCGTGCCGTCCTTCGCGAAGAAGGCGTAGAGCGCGAAGGCCGCCACGATCTCGGGGAGCACCCAGGCCAGGACGACGATCCCGCTGACGAAGGATCGCACGGGCCGCGCCGAGTTGCGCATGAGCACGGCCAGGAGCATTCCGAGCACGTTCTGTCCGATGACCGCTGACGCCAGGACGAAGACGACAGTGAGGACGACGGAGTTCCAGAACTCGGCGGAGCCCAGCAGCTCGATGTAGTTGTCGAGTCCGACGAACTGCGGGTTCGCCGCACGCGGTCCGGTGAGCGCCCGATCGGTGAGCGATCCGTACAGCGAGTACACGATCGGACCGAGCATGAAGGCGGCCAGCAGCAGCACCGCAGGGACGAGCGGCAGAAGGCGGAAGAGCGCGCGGCTCGGGCTGCGCCCGGGCCGCGCAGCGGCGACGGCGGTCATGAGGCGATCAGCCCGCCTGCGTGTTCTCTTCGCCGACGATCCCGATGAGCGCCTCGTCGTACGCGCGCTGCGCATCCTCCGGTGAGGACTGCCCCGTGATGACCGACTCGGTCGCCACCGGGATGTTCGATGAGATCTGCGAGTAGTCGGGCGTGGCCGGCCGGAAGTGCGTGTACTCGACAAGCGACGAGAAGAACTCGAAAGAAGGGTTGTAGTCGAGGTACTCCTGGCTCGAGGCCACGTCGGAGCGCACGGCGATCTGTCCTGCCTCCTGGTGGTAGGTGAGCGCGTTCTCCGGCGTCATCGCCTGGGCGATGAAGTCGAATGCCGCCTGCGGGTCGTCGGCGTTGGCTCCCACGGCGAGCGTCCATCCACCCGACATGGAGGTGAAGCCGTCGCCACCGCCGTCCTGGGTCGGCATGGCGGCGAGCCCCATGGTGTCCTCCCACTCCGGCCATGCGTTGTCGCCTGCGATCCATCCGCTCGGAAGCCAGGAGCCGTCGATCGCGATCGCCAGCTCGCCCTGCGGGATGAGCTCGTTCTGGACCTTGGATCCCCATCCGGGATCGAGTGCCTCCGCGGGATCAGGAGCCAGCCCCTCGTCGAAGGCGGTCTGGTAGAAGCCGAGAGCGTCGAGGAATCCGGCCGATCCGGTCACCCACTTGTTCGACGACGAGTCCATGAGTTCGTCGCCGGTGCCGTACATCAGCATCTCGAACCCCTGCATCGACGTGGCTTCCCCGAGGGTCTTCGACGCATAGATGTTCAGCGGTGTGACATCCGGATTGCTCTCCTTGATCGCGCGAGCCGCGTCGAGGATGTCCTCCCAGGATGTGGGCTTCCAGTCGGTGGGGAGATCGGCGGACTCGAAGAGATCTTTGTTGAAGTAGATGCCGCGGGTGTCGGTGCCGAGAGAGACCCCGTACGTCTTGCCGTCATCGCCCACACCGGCCTGCTTGGCGCCGTCGTCGTACAGACTCCAGCCGTCCCACTCGGCCAGGTAGTCGTCGATCGGAAGGAGGTAACCGGCCGCGGCATCGGAGCGGATCTGGAACGTGTCCTCGTAGATGACGTCGGGTGCGGTGTCGGGCGAGCCGTTCATGAGTGCGAGTTTGGTGAAGTACTGATCCTGCTCGGCTTCGATCGGCACGAGCTCCACCTTGCGGTCGGGATACTCCTTCTCGTACTCGGCCTTGACTGTCTTCATGAGGTCGTCCATAGCCGTGAAGGATGAGGTCTTCTGGTACGCGATGCGCAGGGTGTCGTCGCCGCTCGACGCGCCGCCCGAGCAGCCGCCCAGGGCGATGGTCAGGCCGCCGACGGCGAGGATGCTCAGTCCGGTCAGTGATTTCTTCATCGGAGCTCCTTTGCTCACTCTTGGAACGCAACATCGCGCCTGCATTATTCAAACATATTTATATATTCTGTCAAGCCTCATCATGCGTGCGCAGCCCGGTGTCAGCGCGCGCTGATCATCAGACCCGATGCGCGGGCCGTGAACGCACCGTCCAGTACGAGGCAGGCCGCTCCCGCTGCGGCCAGATCCGTGCCCAATCGCGCCTCGACGAGGCGAAGGGGACGCGTCGTCGTGATCTGCGGGATCGTGGGCAGAACAGCGCGCAGCACCGGTTCCAGCTGTTCGCCGAGCCGGCTCCATACAGGGCCGCCGATCACGAACGTGCCGGCATCGAGCACGTTGTTCATCAACACGATCGCTCGCGCCAGCACCTCGGCCGCATGGGCGCAGACCGCGAGCGCGCGGGAATCCCCGCCCTGTGCGCGGGAGCGGAGATCGTCGATGGCTTCGCGCCTCGCTCCCCAGGGGACATCGAGCGAGGTGGTCATCCCTGCTTCGAGGAGGAGTCGCTCCGGGGCCACGGTGACCCCGAGGCAGCCGTGCCGGCCGCAGTGGCAGAGGGGACCGTCCGGGTCGACGACGAGATGCGCGATGTCACCCGCGTTGCCCGTCCGGCCTCGCACGGCGTCGCCGTCGATGGCCACTCCGAGGCCGATGCCTGCTCCGTAGTACAGCAGCGCGGCATCCGTGAGCGCGTGGTCCGCATCCGCCCAGAGTTCGCCGACCATGGCAGCGACCACGTCCTTCTCCACGACGACCGGCAACCCCGTCGCCTCGATCAGGAGATCGCGCACACGGGTGTGGTGCCAGTTCGGGAGCAAGGGCGGAGTCAGCAGCATCCCCGTCGCATCGTCGATCGGGCCGGGCACTGCGGTGCCTATGCCGAGAACCCGCTCAGGCGGCACGTCGGCTGATCTCAGGAGCGCATCCGTGTTCGAAGCGAGGGCGGCGATCAGGTCCGGAGTCGAGTCCGTGTCCTCTGGCGGAACCTCCATGTGCGCGACGACGGTCCCCGAGAGATCGAGCACGACGTACGTGTCCATCGACGGGTCGAGATGGATGCCGACGGCGAACCGTGCGCTGCTGTTCAACCGGAGCAGGGTCCGCGGTTTGCCGGGGCCGGCGACGACCCGCTCGCCTTCGACGATCAGCTCTGCGTCGGTGAGCCTGCGGGCGACGTTGCTGAGTGTCTGCGCCGACAGGCCGGTGAGCTCCGCGAGCTCGATCCTGCTCACGCCGGACGGCGACCGACGGATCATGTCGAGCACGAGGGTCTGGTTGTACGTCCCGACGGCGGGCATGTTGGATCCGCGTCTCATGGTTCCTCCCGAGCGCGCACTGTCGCTCTCGCAGACACTACCGTCACGCGCGGAATCAGACGCGACGGCGGGAGTCGAACCCGCAACGCCCTCAGGTATGAACTGGAGCCCGGGACCACCCGGATCGCCGCGATGTCATCGACGTTACCCGGCCGTGACTTTTCTGACCAGGGTCCCAACCTGAGATAACCGTATGAGTCACCGGATGTCGGCGCATTTCGGTGCGATCTAGACTGGAGGGATGAAGTTGCCACCCCTCCTCGTCTACTCCGTGCTGCGGCTACTGGCGTTCCTCGTGCCGCTCGCGGTGATGTGGCTCTTCTTCCCGATCATGCGCGAGCTCTGGTGGCTCACGGCGATCTTCGCCGCATTGATCGGCATGAGCATCTCGATCCTGTTCCTCCGCAAGCCCCTCTCAGGGGCATCGTCCGAGATCTACCACCGTCGCGAAGCCCGCTCGACGCCCGGCAGGCAGAGTTCTGCCACGCAGGATGCCGACGCCGAGGATGCTGCGCTCGACGACGCTGCGGGCGACTCATCCGGCACTGCATCGAGCAACGCCGCGAAGAACGAGTGACCGCTCAGCCCACGAACGCCCAGTAGAGCGCACCGGCGTATGCGAGCGCGGTGAGCGATGTGAGCCCGAGCGCGACGACGAGCTCGCGCGACTGCCGATACGTCCACACGATGATGATCGCGGGGATGCCGGCGAGCAGGGCCATCAGCGACAGCCACGCGATCGGGTACAGCAGCGCGATGAACGCGGCGATCAGGAACGGCACGACCATGAACAGCGTGTAGACGATCTTCGTCGCACGGCGGCCGATGAGCACGGTGAGCGTGCGCTTTCCGACCGCACGATCCTGGTCGATGTCGCGCAGGTTGTTGGCCAGCAGCACCGCGCATGCGAAGAGCCCCGCGGCGACGGCTCCGAGCCATGCCTCCTGCGGCAGCTGGAACGCCTGCACCCATGTGGTGCCGAGCGTCGCCACGAGCCCGAAGAACACGAACACGAAGACCTCGCCGAGGCCGAAGTATCCGTACGGCCGCTTGCCGCCGGTGTAGAACCAGGCCGCGACGAGGCACACAGCGCCGACCGCCAGCATCCACCACTGACCGGTGCGGATGACGATCGCGAGGCCCACGAGGGCCGCGAGCGCGAAGAACGCCAGGCCGATGATCAGTACGGTGCGCGGACGCACACGACCCGAGGCGGTGAGTCGCGCAGGCCCGACGCGGTGGTCGTCGGTGCCGCGGATGCCGTCGCTGTAGTCGTTCGTGAAGTTGACGCCGATCTGGATGAGCACTGCGACGGCGAGGCACGCGAGGGCTATGACCCAGTGCAGTTCACGGTCGGCGAGCTGTGCAGCGCCGGTACCGATCACTACTGGAGCGACGGCGAGCGGCAGGGTGCGCAGTCGCGCAGCTCCGATCCAGTCGCGGGCCGTGATCGGCGGAGCTTCGACGATGGGCCGGCGGGCCGGGTTGCCACTGGTGCGCACCGGCTTCCGCCTCGGTGCCGATCTCTTGCGCTTCGAGGATGCTGCCACTCTCGAGATCTTAGTCGGCGCGCCGATGCGCCTACTGGTTGGGGTTGCTGTCCTTGCCGTCCAGCCACAGGGTGTCCACGGCATCCGCGTGAGTGCCACCGCTTCCGACGTGCTTGGCGCTGATCTGCGGGCCCTTCGTGATCACATGCACGAGCGCCATGCCGTGACCGCGGCCGAGGTCGTAATCGGCTTTCAGCCATTCGAGGATGGGCGTCGCCTTGGTGGACGCGTCGAAGCCCTTCTCTCGTGCGATGTCGACGAGCTGGCGGGGAGTGAGCCCGGTCTTGGTCTCGACGGCGTCGAGGTAGGCCTGAAATGACATGTCGTGTTCTCCTGGTCTAGATCAGTCGAGGAACGTCTGGATGATGGTGGGCGATGAGTGGATGCCGAGGATGCGGAGTGCGCCCTCGCCGATGTTGGTGAAGCAGTGCGGCACGCGCGCAGGACCCGTGGCCGTGTCACCCGCACGGGCGACGAAGCTCTTGTCGCCGACGGTGATGCGCGCGAGGCCCTCCAGCACGACCCAGGTCTCAGAGTAGGGATGCCAGTGCAGGCCGGGGCCCTCGCCGGGCTGATTCTCCAGGTAGAAGTATGAGACGTCTGCTCCGTGTTCCGCACCCTCGAACCGGCGCGAGCGACCGGTTCCGATGCGGATGTCGCCCGCGGCGACGGGTCCTTGTGCGACTGATGCGGTGTTCATGCGTCCAGTCTCGACAGCACCACGGCGTCGCCCTAGAGTTTCGATGTGGATCGAAACATCTCGCTCGATCGTCCGATCGAGGGCGTCGAGTCTCCCGCGCATCGAGTCGAGTTCGAACTCAGTCCTGGCGACATCCAGTCGGTGCGCTTCGGCGTATCGCCCGGTCACGAACTCGCGCATGCCGTGCGCGTGCTGCTGCGGCCGGAGCAGCATCCGTTGCAATGGGGTTGGCTGCGCGACGTGCGAGATCGACTCCCCCGCGAGAGCTTCGCACTGCTCGCGGCGGTCATCGGCCGCGACGGCTATCTGCCGGACTTCCTCACCGCTGCACCGCGCTGGGACATGACCCCCGAGGCCGAGCTCGACGCGTTGCGGTCGGCACCCCTCGATCCGATGCGCGTCGACTTCGAGAAGATGGTGCGTCGATCGACCGGATCCCGCCAGCGCGCCCTGCGGGAGATGCAGGAGCGACCGGCGCGAGCGCGAGCGATGATCACCGAGGCATGGCGGGACGTCTGGGACGCCGTGATCGCACCGGTGTGGCCGCAGCTCGAACGACTGCTGCGCGCCGACATCGCCGTCCGGTCGCGCACCATCGCCGCATCCGGCATCTCCGCGATGGCCGACGGCCTGCACCCCGATGTCAGCTGGGGCGCGGGAGCCGTGCGAGTGAGACTGCGCAGGCACAGCGAGCATGTGGACTGCCGGGGCAGCGGACTCGTGCTCGTGCCCTCGGTCATGTCGTCATCGGGATGCATGGTGCTCACAGAACCGCCCGCGCAGCCGACCCTGTTCTACCCGGCGCGCGGCGTCACGGCGGGCTGGGCGCGCAGCGCGACCGAGACCGCCGACGCGCTCGGTGCACTGCTCGGACCCGCTCGCGCAGAGATCCTGCTCGCGGCCTGCGACGCACGCACGACGTCGCAGGTCGCGCGGGATGCCGGCATAGCCGTCTCCACGGCGTCCCACCATCTGACGGTCCTGCGTGCCGCCGGACTGATCGCCAGCGAGCGCGACGGCGCACGGATGATGCATCTGCGCACTCCGCTCGGGGAGGCGATGGTCGGGGCGGGACTATGAGCGGGACTATGAGCCGATCGACGGGCTCAGGATCGGCAGGTTCAGGGACCGCCGTCGACCGCGATCGGGCGATTCTCGTAGTACGTCTGCAGCACGACGGTGGTGTGGGTGCGCACGTTCGCCGCCAGGCGCACCTCGTTCACGAGCTGCTCGAGCGCGCGGGGCGATGCCACCCGGACGAACAGCATGTAGCTGGCGTCTCCCGCTATCGAGTGGCACGCCTCGATCTCGGTGAACGGTTCGAGCAGCTCAGGGGCATTGTCGGGCTGGCCCGGATCGAGCGGCGTGATCTCGATGAACGCCGACAGTGGTCTGCCCAGCGCCTCGGCGTCGAGGATCGGACGGTAGCCGCTGATCACGCCGCGGGATTCCAGCCGGCGCAGCCGCGATTGCACCGCCGAGCTCGAGAGCCCGACGGCCTCCGAGAGCTGGGCGAGAGTCGCGCGGGCATCGCGAGAGATCTCTGTGATGATCTGACGGTCGACAGCATCCTCCATAGTGGAATAATATCGGCATACTCACTATTTCGCCGGATATTTTCCGCTGAGTCATCGATCGGAGGTCCCGATGTCCACTCCTCTTCACACCACTGCCATCATCGGCGAGCCCGAGGTCGTCGAGGACGCCACTCGCGCCGAGACGAGCGATGCCTGGCTGAGCGTGAAGAGCGCCGCGCTCGCGCTGCGCGAACTGCAGATCAAGGACGGTTCGATCCCCGTCGCCGACCATCATGCAGACGCCCGCGCGCACGTGGCGGCGATCGTCGCCGGGATCCGGGCCCTCGCGCCGGCGTTCCCGCACGACGCGGAGTACCTCGCAGCATCCGTCCTCGACTTCGAGCGCTGGGCATCCGAGGGATTCGGCGTGCCGGACTTCCTCGATTCGCTGGTCGCCTTCCAGCCGCAGCAGCATCGCGTCGACGGCATCCGCCACCTCGTCGTCTTCCCGATGTACACGCAGAACGGCTCGCCCGACAGGCTCATCGAGGCGCTGATCGTCGAGGCGATCTGGCCCGAGTTCATCGCCGAGCTCGAGGCCGGCGACTACGGCAACAAGCTGTTCGTCTCGCTTCGTCTGGTCGATTTCACGCCCGGGTACGACACGAACTCCGCGGTGCTCTTCCCTGAGACCGTCGCGATGCGGGAGATCCCCACGTTCACCTGGGGCGCCATCTTCCAGGACCGCGAGGCCGCCCGCTATCGGCGGGTGGTGCGTGCGGCATCCGAGATCACCAAGCTGGACCTTCCGGAGCCGGCGGCGCGGATGCTGGATGACCACGATCTCACGGAGAAGACGTTCGTGATGTGGGACATCATCCACGACCGCACGCACATGCGCGGCGATCTGCCGTTCGACCCGTTCATGATCAAGCAGCGGATGCCGTACTTCCTGTACTCGCTGGAAGAGCTGCGCTGCGATCTGACCGCTTTCCGCGAGTCCGTCGCGATCGAGAAGCGGCTCGCCGTGCGCGACGATCTGACCGCGACCGAACGGGAGACGCTGGAGCACGCCGGGCTCGTGCAGTACGCGGTGATCTTCGACCGGATCTTCCGGTTCGCGATCACGGGCTCGCGCGTGCGCAACTACGACGGTCTCGGCGGGCAGCTGCTGTTCGCGTGGCTGCATCAGCGCGGGGTGCTGCACTGGACCGACACGCAGCTCGCGTTCGACTGGGCTGAGGTGCCGGATGCCGTGATCGCGCTCAGCGACGCGGTCAACGAGCTGTACTGGCGTTCGATCGATCGACCGAAGTCGGCGCACTGGCTCGCCGCATACGACCTGGTGCGCTCGGTGCTGACCCCGCATCCGGCATCCGTGTGGGCGCGCGGGCTGTCCGACGAGGTGCTCGCCGGAGCACCCAAGGGGTACACCGACCAGGTGCTGGACGACGAGTTCCCCCTGTCGATGTTCTTCGAGGCGCTGGAGAAGAAGATGCGGCCGGTGATCGAGTCGACGGCGGGGATCAGGGCGTCGGATGCGTAGCCACGGCGTGCACGGGGAACAGGCTTTGAGCGCGGCGGGGCGGACAGTGGTGCTCGCCGGCGCGACCAGTGCGGCGGGACTGAACGTGGCGCGGGCTCTCGTCGAGGCGGGTGCGCGGGTGGTCGCGACCGGGCGTTCCATCGAGCGGCTCGCGCCACTGGCGGATGCCGGGGCTGAGTCCGTCGTGGCGGACGCGACCTCGCTCGCGGACATGACGGATCTGGCCGCCCAGCTCGGCCAGGTCGATGGCGTCATCCCCCTGGTCGGAGGGTGGCGCGGCGGCGGCGGTCTCGCGGGCCAGTCCGACGAGGATTTCGACGCGCTGCTGCCCGCGTTGCAGGCCGCACGCGCGACGAGCCGCGCCTTCGACCGGTCGTTGCAGGCGTCTGATGCCGGACGCTTCGCAATCGTGTCGTCCACCGCCGTCGCGCGCCCCCTCGCGGGCGGGGCGAACTACGCTGCAGTGAAGGCGGCGGCGGAGGCGTGGGCGCGCGCCGTGGCGCACGGATACGCGAAGGCCGCTCGGGATGCCGGGGAGACTCTGCGCGCGGCATCCGTCATCCTCCGGGCGAAGGTGCTCGACGCCGAATCCCTCTCGAGAGCGGTCGTGGGATTCTGGGCCGCGGATGCCGCAGACCTCAACGACCAGACGATCGAACTCGCCTAGAGATCGCGCAGCAGGCGCTCTGCGAGGCGGCGCACCTGCGCGCGAAGCTCTTCGGGCTGTTCGATGATCGTGTCGGCATCGATCGCCGCAATCACTCCGGGGACCCAGTCGAGTCGTTCCGCGTTGATCTCCACACGGAACCCCTGACCGTCGTCCAGCGGCTGCAGCGTCGCCACCGATTCCGGCAGATGCGCGCGGATTCGCGCCCGCTCCGCATCCATTCGCAATACGACCCGCCAGCGTCGTTCCGCCTGAGCGAAGCCGTCGACCAGACGTGCCACCGCGTCCGGTGACCGGGAAGGAACGGTGAACGTGCCAGGCAACCTGCGCGCGGTTCGGATGCGATCGATGCGGAAGGTGCGCTCTTCCGCCAGCTCGACATCGAGTGCGACCAGATACCACCGCCCGGAGCGGGCGATCAGGTCGAAGGGATGCGCGGTGCGCCGCGAAGGAGCATCCTCCGCGTTCCGATAGCGCAGATCGAGCGGTGCGTGCTCTTTCACCGCCTCGGCCACGGTGAGCAGGATCCCGGCGTCCGGCGCCTCCGCTGCCTCGGACGTCGCCTCGACGCTGCTCGCCAGCAGGGCATCGAGCCGACGGGACGTCGCCGCGGGGAGCGAACGCCGGATCTTCGCGAGGGCCGTCTGCGATGAGGCCGTCGCGCCCTCCGCCGAGGACCGCGCCTGGATGAGAGCGCGCACGACAGCCACGGCCTCGTCATCGTCGAGCATGAGCGGCGGTACCCGGAAGCCCGCAGCGATGCGGTACCCGCCGTACCTGCCGCGCAGCGAGTCCACGGGGATATCCAAGTCGATCAGCTGCTGGACGTAGCGGCGCACCGTCCGCTCGTTCACCTCGAGCCGCTCAGCGAGCTCGGAGACGGTGCGCGTCTCGGCGGACTGCAGCAGTTCGAGCAGACGCAGCACGCGCGACGTGGACCCGGTCATGTCTCCATCCTCGCGCGATACCGGGCAATGACCGCCCGGTATTGGAAGTACTTTCATTGATGCCCGGGACTCCGGAGCTCACCGACCGAAGGGAACCTCTCATGCAGTTCGCAGCCACCCGCATCATCACCGACGACGTCGACCGTCTCGTCGCTTTCTACGAGAGCATCACCGGTCTGAGCGCCGTGCGCCTTCATCCGCTCTTCGCCGAGCTGCGAACCGACGCGGGCACGCTCGCCATCGCGAGCTCGGCCACCGTGCCGCTGCTCGGCGACGACGCGGCAGAGGCCGGCGCGAACCGATCCGTGACTCTCGACTTCCTCGTGGACGATGTCGACGCGACCGCCACGGCGCTGGCCGACAAGGTCGGCACTTTCGTCAACGGCCCGGTGACGATGCCGTGGGGCAACCGCGCGCTGCTCTTCCGCGACCCCGACGGAAATCTGATCAACTTCTTCACGCCCGTGAGCCCGGACGCGCAGGAACGATTCGCGCGCTGACCTGCGGTCACCGAGGCGGTTCCGGAAGGGTCGGCGGTATGCCGCGCACGGGCGGCACGGCGTCGGCAGTCGCACCGCCCTCCCCCGCCGCGGCATCGCTTTCTGCCCCGCCGACCGGCTGAGCCGGCGCGTGCGCGTAGAGCTCGGTGAGCTTGCGGTACGAGCGGGTGAGGAATGCCAGCAGCGCCGCGACGACCATGATGAGGCCCGCGAACAGGCAGACCAGCGCGATGCCGCGCGCCTCGCCCTCGCCCAGCAGCCAGCCCCACTGCTGCTGCCCGGCTTTCGAATCCATGTACGGGATGATCGCGAACTCGGCGATCGGCGCGATGAGGAACGCCGTGACAGGGGCGGCCGCGGCCTCCATGGCCGCCGCGACGCCGAACACGCGCCCCTGACGCTGGAAGGGCACGACCTTCTGGATGATGGTCTGCTCCGACGCCTCGACCAGCGGTATCAGCATCATGTAGAGCCAGATTCCGGCCGCGTACAAGGGCCACCACTCCCTGATCATGAACACCGCGCCGAGCAGCCCCATCACGATGACCGCGAGCAGCAGCGTGCGCATCGGCCGCTTCCCCAGGCCGAACTTCGCGATGAGCGCCCCGCCGATGAGGAACCCGGTGGACGTGACGCCCAGCACGATGCCCCACATCTCGACCGAGAACAGCGTCAGGCCGTACGGGTCCATCAGCGCCATGTACACGCCGCCGATGAGGTTGTTGAACGTCGAGAAGATGATGAGGGCGAACAGTCCGGGTGCGAGGCGGATCGCCTTCACGCTGCCGCGGAAATCGAGAGCGCTCGGAGAATCGGGATCGGGTTCGGGAGTGCCCTCCGGGATGCGGACGAACAGCAGATGCACGAAGCTGACGCCCATCGCCACGATCGCGATCACGAGGGTGCCGCCCATGCCGAGGAACCCGATCGAGAGCCCCGAGAACACGCTCGTGACCATGAAGGCGATGCCCTGCACCGTGCCGACGAGGCCGTTCGCGTTCGCCCGCTTGTCCTCCTCGACAAGGAGCGTCACGGTCGTGGAGAGCGCGATGTTGCGCAGCTGCTCGATCACGCCGCCGAAGAGGATGATGCCGGAGAAGAGCCAGAACCAGGGTCCGCCCAGATTCAACAGGTCGCTCTCGGGGAAGGAGAGGTACAGTCCGCCGGCGATCGCGAATGCGACCGCGGAGACGACACTGGACAGCAGCATGACCGAGTGCTTGCGGTGACGGTCGACGATCGTGCCGAACACCATCGCGAAGAAGGCCACGAACAGCATGTACGCGCCGCCGATGATGCCGGTGGCCAGCACGGACTGCGTCTCGATGTACACCCAGAAGGTCAGGGCGAACCAGAGGAAGCTCGTCGTCACGTTGGCGATGAGCGTGTTGATGAGGACGTTCGCGAAAGCCGTTCCTGCGGCGGTGCGCTTCATGGGACACAGCGTATTCGCCACCGCCGACATCCGACATAGGCTGGTGCGGTGAGCACACTGCATGACCCCGCGATCCGGGGATTCGCGTCGGACAACTACTCCGGCATCCACCCCGAGGTCCTCGCGGCGATCGCCGCGGCGAACGACGGCCATCAGATCGCCTACGGCGAGGACGAGTACAGCGAGCGCCTGCAGGAGGTCTTCCGCGGCCACCTCGGCGACGGCGTGGAGGCCTTCCCTGTCTTCAACGGCACAGGGGCGAACGTGGTCGGGCTGCAGTCGATGCTTCCGCGCTGGGGCGCCGTGATCGCGGCATCCACCGCCCACATCCATGTCGATGAAGGCGGGGCTCCCGAGCGGATCGGCGGCATGAAGCTGCTCACGGTGCCGACGGACGACGGCAAGCTCACCCCTGAGCTCGTCGACCGCGAGGCATGGGGATGGGGCGATGAGCACCGCGCGCAGCCGCTGGTCGTCTCGATCACCCAGTCCACCGAACTCGGAACCCTCTACACGGCCGACGAGATCCGCGCGCTCGCGGACCACGCGCACGGCCACGGCATGCACCTGCACATGGACGGCGCGCGCATCTCCAACGCCGCTGCCGCACTCGACGCTCCGCTGCGCGCATTCACCCGCGACGCCGGCGTCGACGTGCTGAGCTTCGGCGGCACCAAGAACGGCGCGATGCTCGGCGAGGCGATCGTGGTGCTCAACCCGGAGGCATCGACCGGGCTGATCTTCGGCCGCAAGTACAACATGCAGCTGTCGTCCAAGATGCGTTTCGTCTCCGCGCAGCTCATCGCGCTGCTCGAGGGCGACCTCTGGCTGCGTAACGCTCGGCACTCGAACGCGATGGCGGCGCGACTGCGCGCGGGCATCGAGGCAGGTCTCGCGAACGGCTCCATCCGGGGTGTCGGGTTCACGCAGCCGACCCAGTCGAACGGCGTGTTCGCGACGCTGCCCGACGGCGTCGCCGACCGGCTGCGCGAGTCGTTCCGCTTCTACGACTGGGATGCCGCGCGCAACGAGGTGCGCTGGATGTGCAGCTTCGACACGCAGGAAGCGGATGTGGACGCGTTCATCGCGGAGCTCGGACGCCTCACCGCTTTGTGACCCGATCCTCCTCGCCGAGGCCCCCTCTGAACGCCGACGCCCCCTACTGTCGGCGTCTGCCCGAGAGGGCGTCGGCGAACAGGAGGGGGCGTCGGTACGGATTGTCGGAGGTCAGTGTCCCGGTGTCGACGCCTTGTCGTCGAGCAGGGCGTCCGCCTTCGCGCTGAAGAAGCGCGTCGCCCACATCATGGCGGCGGCGAGGAACGCGAACACGCCGAGCGAGACCACGCCCCATGCACCGCTCTCGGTGGGAACGGCCTCGTTGAAGCCCGTGCGCATGATGGGCGCCACGAAGCCGCCGAGGTTGCCCAGCGAGTTGATCAGGCCGATTCCGGTCGCCGCGGCCGCACCGGTGAGGAACGAGGTCGGGAACGACCACGTGATGGGTCCTGCGGCGAGGAACGCGGACACGGCGATCGTGATCGCGAGCAGACCGATCAGTCCCTGACCGTTCGCACCCGCCCACGCCGAGACGAGGATCGCGACGCCCGTGATGACGAAGAACCAGGCTCCCCATTCCCGGCGGCGCTTGATCGTGTCGGCATGCTTGCCTGCGTAGTAGCAGGCGAACAGGCCCACCGCCCACGGGATGGCGGAGACGAGGCCCACCTGCCAGCCGACATCCTGCCCGATCAGGCCCGACACCTGCTGCGGCAGGTAGAACGTCGTGCCGTAGACGGCGATCTGCAGGCAGAAGTAGATGATGGTGAAGTACCAGACCTTCCAGTTCACCATCGCGGCACCGATGCCACGCGGGCCGTCGGTCTCCTTGACGGCGTCCTCGTGCTCCATCACGACCCGCAGCGCGTGCTTCTCGTCGTCGGTGAGGAACTTCGCCTTCTGCGGCGAGTCGACCAGGAAGAAGAACGCCGCGATTCCTGCCACCACGGCCAGCATGCCCTCCACGAAGAACATCACCTGCCATCCGGCCCATGGCGTGACCTGCTCGCCGAAGCTGATCAGTCCGCCGGAGAGCGGAGCGCCAAGCATCTGCGAGAAGGGCTGCGCGAGGTAGAACAGGGCGAACATCTGCACGCGCCGCTTGTTGGGGAACCACTGCGAGAGGAACATGATCACGCCGGGGAAGAGCCCGGCCTCGGTCACACCCAGCAGGAAGCGCAGGATGATGAACATCGTCTCGCCGTTGACGAACGCGAACGCCGCCGCGACGATGCCCCACGTGATGGCGATGCGGGCGAGCCAGAACCGGGCGCCGAACCTGTTCAGCAACAGGTTCGAGGGGATCTCGAAGAGCGCATAGCCGATGAAGAAGATACCGGCGCCGAGTGCGTACGCACCGGCGGAGATCCCCCGGTCGGTCTCCAGCGCCGCTTCGGCGAAGCCGACGTTCGTGCGGTCGAGGAAGGCGACGAAGTACAGGATGATGAGCATCGGCATCAGGCGGAAGGTCGCCTTCTTGATGCCGCTGGCGAGATGAGGACTCGACAGCAGGGACGGCGCGGTGGCGCCGGGAGTGGATTCGGACACGAAGAACTCTCCTTTGAGCGGGGTTCGGTTGTACGGCGTCAGCTGCCCAGTGCGGGGATGATCATGAAGAAGCCGGCGGCCACGCAGATCACTCCGAGCACCAGGAAGGCGATACGGCTCTTGGACCATGGTCGAGTCATGATGAAACCCTTCAGTGCATGTAGAGACCGCCGTCGACGTTCAGGGTCTGACCCGTCACGAAGCCGGCGTTCTCGCTGATCAGGAAGGCCACCGCTGCGGCGATGTCCGTCGGTGTGCCGATGCGCGGCAGCACACCGTCTGCCGCCATCGCCGTCTTGCGCTCCTCCGTGAGGGTGCCGCCCATGATGTCGGTGTCGATCGGACCGGGCGAGATGACGTTGGCTGTCACGCCGAGCGGGCCGAGCTCGCGGGCGATCGAGCGCATGAGGCCGATGACGCCGGCCTTCGACGCCGAGTAGGGCGTCTTGGAGAACGTGCCGCCACCGCGCTGCGCGGACACGGATGAGATGCCGACGATGCGGCCGAGGCCGTTCTCGGCGAGGGTGCGGGCGACGCGCTGGGTGATCCAGTGCACGCCGTCGAGATTGATCGACTCCACGCGGTGCCATTCCTCAGGGGTGACCTCGAGGTACGGCACGGGCGATGACACACCGGCGAAGTTCACCACGGCCACGATCTGCGGAAGCTGCGCCTCGAGAGCATCGACGGCTGCGACCGCCTGCTCGCGATCGGCGACGTTCGCGCCGACGCCCACCGCGCGCACGCCGTGCGCCTCGGCGACCTCGGCGGCCGTCTGCGCCGCCGCCGCGGCGTCGACGTCGATGATCCCGATGCTCCAGCCGAGCTCGGCGAGGTGGAACGCCGTGGCGCGGCCGATCCCTCGGGGGCTCGCGGCGCCGGTCAGGATGACGGTTCGTTCAGCGGGGAATGTCGTGGACATCGATGGTGCTCTCAGTTCGAGGGGTGGATGGGCGCGGGGCCGAGCTCGTCCATGAGCTTCTTGATCGCGACGTACGCCTTGTTGCGGTACGCGATGAGCTCCGGCGTCCGCTCCGCCGGGACGTCGAGGAATCCGGCCCCGGACTTGGTGCCGAGCTTCCCCGCCGAGACGAGGTCGGAGAGCACCTTCGGCGTGGCGAAGCGCTCGGGGAACTCGGTCTGCAGCGAGGCGTAGCAGAACGAGTAGACGTCGAGTCCTGCCATGTCGGCGATCGCGAACGGGCCGAACACCGGCAGGCGGAAACCGAACGTCGTGCGCACGATCGTGTCGATGTCCTCCGCGGTCGCGACGCCCTCCTCGACCAACTGGGTCGCCTCGTGGAAGAGCGCGTACTGCAGACGGTTCAGCACGAAGCCTGTGGCGTCCTTGACCCGCGCCGTCTCCTTGCCTGTCGCCGCCACGATCGCCTCGACCACTGGGAGGATCGCCTCATCGGTCGCGGCGTGCGGGATCAGCTCCACACCCGGGATGAACGGTGCGGGGTTGGAGAAGTGCACACCGAGGAAGCGCTCGGGGTTCACGACCGCTTCGGCGAGCTTGCCGATCAGGATGGTCGAGGTGTTGCTGCCGATGATCGCATCCGGTGCCGCCGCCTCCGAGATGCGCCGCAGTGTCGCGTGCTTGATCTCGATCTTCTCCGGCACGGCCTCCTCGATGAACGAGGCGCCGGCGACGGCATCCTCGATCGTGGCGGCCGTCACGCGCTCCGCGATGATCTCGGCGGCGCCAGCGGGGAACAGATCGTCGGCGACGAACTGTTCGGCCTCGGCGATGAGGCGGGCGCGGTTCTGCGTCGCGATCTCGATGTCGACGTCCGCGATGCGCACATCGGCGCCGGACATCGCGAGGCACTGGGCGATGCCGCCGCCCATGTATCCGCTGCCGATGACGGCGTAGACGGGGCGTTCCTGATCGGTCATGGTCTTCTCCTGGATCGAATTTCGGATGCGTCGAGTAGCGGGTGCGACTCAGGCGCGAGCGGGCTCTGGCAGAAGCGTGCGCAGGTAGTCGCGGTTGGTAGCGCAGACGCCGAGGCTGTCGCCGCCGTACTGCTCCATGAGGAACGGTCCCGTGAAGCCGAGTTCCACGGCGCGCGCCACCATGTCGCGGTAGTTGATCAGGCCGAGTTCCATGCTGGTGGGCACGGCGGTCTGCCAGCTGCCGTCGCCGGCCTCATCGCGGATGTAGTTCTTGACGTGCCAGTAGTTCGCGTAGGGGAGGGTCTTCTCGTGCATCTCGCGCCAGTCCTCGATCGGACGGTGCAGGCGCACGAGGTTGCCGATGTCGGGGTTGAGGCCGACGTTGTCCAGACCGATCTCCTCGATCAGCCGGACCGCGCTGTCCGCGGTGCCGAGGTAGGTGTCCTCGTACATCTCCAGCGCCATGGGCAGCCCGACGGATGCCGCGTGCTCACCGAGCTCGCGCAGTCGCTTCACGGCGAGCGCGCGGGTCTCCGCGTCGTCGGGGTCGACAGGGCCCTGCGCGGTCCAGAACCACAGCGCCTTGCGCTGCGCGGCGCTGAACGGCTGGTGCAGACCAGTAGAGAACACCTGCATGCCGAGCTCGGCGGCGGCGTCGATGGCCTGGTGCGCATACGCGAGGTTCTGCTCGCCCTTGCCCGGCTCGATCACGCTCTGGCGCTGCACGTGCACCGAGACGAGCTGCACAGCGTGAGATGCAGCGATCGACTTGAGCTCGTCGCGCCGCTCCGGGGTGAGGTCGGACGGGCGGATGTGGCTGTCCGCGATCTCGATCGCAGTGAAGCCGAGTCCGGCCACGCGGCGGAAGACGCCGTCCCAGACCTCAGCCGGTGCATCGTGCAGACGTGTGCCGTCGGCGGTGACGGGAGAAAACCCGTGCATGCAGACCGCGATCGGCCAGTTGTCGCTGTTGAGAGGGTGCGGCGTTGCGGTCATGACGACTCCATTGACGTGTTCATTCCGAAAGAAGATCTAAGCTTCCTAGATCCTATAGGAAATAGGCCACGCGTCAAGGCATGCGAATCCGGCGCCGCCATGAGCGTGGCCCGCCGGCGGGATCAGCCGCGTTCGAGATCGAGCGAACGCGATCGCACCTGCTCGATGTGCCGGCGCATCTGACGCTCAGGCGCATCGTGGTCACCGCTCGCGAACGCGTCCACGATGGCCTCGTGCTCCGCGATCGCCTCTCGCACATCCGTGACGCCGTGCAGCACCGACTGCCGCATGCGGTGCAGCTGCGCGCCGAGCGACTCGGACATGGCGTCGAGATAGCTGTTGCCGCAGTGCTGGAAGACGACACGATGGAAATCGGCATCCGCGGTGAAGTAGGCAGTGGTGAGCTCGACGGCCGGAGCACCCGAGCGCATCGAGGTGATCACGCGCTCCCCCGCGGCGCGATGCGCCTCCTCCGCTGCGCGCAGCTCCTCGAGCATCAGCGGTGCGGCCGGCGTGGCGAGCCGAGCAGCAGTCGACTCGAGCATGATGCGCGCCTCGAAGAGTTCGGCGAGCTGGCCTGCGTCGAGCGGCGGGGCGACACGGTACCCCTTGAGAGCCTCGCGGGTGACGAGGCCCGTGCGCTCCAGCAGCACCATCGCCTCGCGCACGGGTGTCGGTGAGACATCGAGTTGACGGGCGATCGTGTCGATCGACAGCCGCGCACCGGGCGAAGCGTCGCCGCTCAGCAACAGTTGCAGGATGCGGTCGTATACGTGATCGCGCAGGCCACGGCGCTCGATCGTCGCGTCCAGGCCCGACAGGCGGCCCTCGAATTCGATCGTCATGTGTGCTTCTCCCTCGCCGTCGGCTTCTCAGGCGCTCAACAGTGCGACTTCATCGAGAATGTCACGGATGGCCGTCGGATCGTGCGCGAACCTCCCGAGGAACACCCCGTCGACGCTGTCGGCGATGGTCGCGAGCAGTCCGGGGCCCGCGCTTCCGCCGTAGATCACCCTGGCGCCGTCCGGACCGCTGCGCAGATGCTCGCGCAACCGCGAGCACACGCCCCTGATGTGCGCGGACGACGCGGGCTCCGCTGCACCGATCGCCCACAGCGGCTCGTAGGCGACGATGATCGGCCCGATGGCGCCCGCGGCTTCCGCGGCGCTGAGGCCGGATCGGATCTGCTCGATGCAGACCTCGGCGGCGGCCGCCTGGTCGATCCCCTCCGATTCGCCGACGCACAGCACCGGAGTCAGTGCGTTGCGCAACGCGGCGTGCACCTTGTCGGCCACGGCCTCGTCCGTCTCGCCGAACAGGCGCCGGCGCTCGGCGTGCCCCACCTCGACGAAGCGGCAGCCCAGCTCCGCGAGCACCGCTCCCGACACTTCGCCGGTGAAGGCACCCGCGTCCGCCGCCGCGAGATCCTGCGCACCGACCTCGAGCGGACCGGCGACGGCGAGCGCCGCGGGGATCGAGGGGTGCTGCGGCATCACGAACGCGGTGACCGAGGGTGCGGCCGGATGCGAACGCATGATCTCGGCTACCGCGGTGACCCACTCGACGGTGCGTGCGTGCGTGAAGTACATCTTCAGGCTCACGCCGATGAGCATGGACGCGTCGATTCTCAGGCGCCTTCGTAGGCGCAGATCTCCTGCACCTTCTCGGCCGAGGCGCTGCTCGGGTCGAAGGTGTACGTGAGCCACTCGCCGGCGAGGCGCCTGGCCAGCTCGACACCGATGACCCGCTGACCCATGCAGAGCACCTGCGCGTCATTGGAGAGCACTGAGCGCTCGACGCTGAACGAGTCGTGCGCCGTGACAGCGCGGATGCCCGTGACCTTGTTCGCGGCGATCGCGACGCCGAGGCCGGTGCCGCAGATCAGGATCGCGCGGTCGGCGTCGCCGGCTGCGACCTTCTCCGCCGCGTTCGTCGCGATCCGCGGATAGTTCGTGTGCCCGTCCGCATCGACGCCGACGTCCACGACGGATTCGACGAGGGGGTTGGCGAGCAGATCCGCCTTGATGCGTTCCTTGTAGTCGAAGCCCGCGTCGTCCGAGCCGATCACCAGTCGAAGTGCCATGTCAGTCATTCCCCTTCAGGATGTCGAGAACCGTGTGTGCGATGAGCGCGAACGAGACCGCGCCGGGATCGGGGGTACCGAGACTCTTGTCGCCGTGCGAGCGGGCACGTCCGAGCTTGGCGGTGAGGTCTGCGGTGTCCTTGGCGGCTCGGTCAGCGGCCGCGGCGGCGTCGGACCAGGCGGCGATGAGCTCGGTGCCGGAGCCGACGAGCTCATCGAGACGATCGGCGAACGGGACGATCGCGTCGATCATGGTCTTGTCGCCGACCTTGGCCTTACCGAATGACATCACGGCGTCCTTCATGGCCGTGACGCCGGCGGCCGCGCGCACGGGGTCGACGTCGGCGTCGTCACCCAGCGTGGCGCCGAGCGCGACGAGCATCTCGCCCCAGATGGCGCCGGAGGTTCCGCCGCCCTTGTCAGCCCACGCGTCGCCGGCGTGCTGCAGTGCGGTGCGGGCACCGGCGCCTTCGGCCACGACGGCGGATGCCGCGGCAGCGGCCGCACGGCTTCCGCGCTGCATCCCTATCCCGTGATCGCCGTCTCCGGCGATGCGGTCGATCCGGCCGAGTTCATCGGCTTCGGCATCCAGCATGGTCGCGATCGCCGTCAGCGCGCGATCGATCGTCGCGGCCGCACGGCGAGAGCCATCGCTCGCAGGCCCGATCACGACCTCCTCCTCGACGACCTCGACCGCGTCGACGGTCACGCGTCCTTCGACAGCGCCGCGCCGGAAGGCCGCGGTGTCGCACGATGCGTGCCAGAGCGGCTCAAGCTCGTCATCGAGCCACAGCAGCGTGAGGGAGGCGCCAGCCATGTCGAAGCTCGTGCAGAACTCCCCCACCTCGGGTGACACGACGACGACTCCTGCCTCTGTGAGCAGGCGGTCCACCTCGGCGTACACGACGTAGAGCTCTTCGTACTTGACGCTGCCGAGGCCGTTGAGGATCGGCACGACGCGCGCGCCCTCCTGGGCGATGCCATCCGGGATCTCGGCCAGGAGCGACGACACGAACAGCTCAGCCAGACCGGCCGCCGTCGGCACGTCGACCTCGTCGATGCCCGGCTCCCCGTGGATGCCGAGACCGACGGCCATCCGGCCTTCGGGAACGGTGAACAGCGGCTCGTCGGCACCGGGGAGCGTGCAGCCGCCGAAGGCCACGCCGAGCGTCCTGGTGCGTGCATTGGACAGCGCAGCCAACCTCTCGACCTCGTCGAGATCGAGACCGGACTCTGCGGCGGCACCCGCGATCTTGAAGACGACGAGGTCGCCGGCGATACCGCGGCGCTTGTCGATCTCGGTCGCCGGTGCACTGGAGATGTCATCGGTCACCACGACCGTGCGGCAGTCGATCCCCGCCGCACGCATGCGCTCCTGCGCCTGGGTGAAGTGCAGCACGTCACCGGCGTAGTTCCCGTAGCTCAGCAGGACGCCGCGACCCTCGTGCGCCGCCGTGGCGACGCTGTGCACCTGGTGGGCGGACGGAGACGCGAAGAGGTTGCCCATGGCGGCGCCGTGTGCGAGCCCGGGGCCCACCAGTCCAGCGAAGGCCGGGTAGTGGCCGCTCCCGCCGCCGATCACGACCGAGACGGTCGGCTCTGCGCCTCGCGTCGAACGCACGACTCCGCCCGTGACCGGACGCACCCAGCGAGCTGACGCCGCGGCGAAGCCCGCCGCTGACTCGGAGGCGAAGTCATCCGGATCGTTGAACAAGCGCGTCATTGCGGTCTCCTCTAGGCGAAAGGGGGCGCGTACGCACCCACACTCTCGATCCTATAGGAAATTGGATCAAATGGAACCAGTCGATCCGCCGCTCGACGAGATCAGCGCAGCAGTCCGAGACTCGCCAGCGCCATCCTCACGAGGGTGCCGCGGCCGCCCTCCATCTCGGCGGACACCGCGTCGGATGCCGCGTCCTCCGGTGTGAACCAGGTGATCTCCAACGCGTCCTGGCGGGGTTCGCAGGTGCCGGTGACGGGGACCACGAAGGCGAGCGACACCGCGTGCTGCCGGTCGTCGTGATACGCGCTGACGCCGGGCAGCGGGAAGTACTCGGCCACTGTGAACGGCAACGGCTGCAACGGCAGCAGCGGGAAGGCCATGGGTCCGAGATCGTTCTCGATGTGGCGGAACAATGCGTCGCGCACGGTCTCGCCGTAGCGCACTCGGCCGGAGACGATCGTCCGCGTCATCTCGCCGAGGGGTGTGGAACGCAGCAGGATGCCGAGCTCGGTCACCAGCCCGGAACCGTCGGCGCGCACGGGGATCGCCTCGACGTACAGCATCGGCAGGCGACGGCGCGCTTCGGCGAGTTCGAACTCGCTCAGCCACGCCGGGTTGTTCGCGTCTGCGGGCAGCTCGCTGAACCGGGAGAGGTCGTCGTCGCCCCCCTCGGGGTCAGGATCAGGTGTGCGCACCGACATGCCTCATTTCTATCAGTGTCTTCGCCTGCTGGCAGGATGGACGTGTGAGCGATGAACTCCGGATCGACGTCGACGCCACCAGATGGTCACCCGGCGAGCGCGCAGGGCTGCCGCTGGTCGTGCTGCTGCACGGGTACGGCGCTGACGAGCACGACCTGTTCGGCCTCGCACCCTTCCTGCCGGATGGCATCGCCGTCGCGTCCGTCGCCGCGCCCCTGGCTCCGCCCTGGCCCATGCCGGGCAGGTCGTGGTACGCGATCGACGGTCTGGACGGCCGCAGCCCGGACGGCGTGACCACCGCGGCGCACGCGTTCCTGCGCTGGCTCGATGACGCGGCAGGCGACGCGCCGTCGGTGGCGCTGCTCGGGTTCTCGCAGGGTGCCGCCGTGGCGCTGCAGGCGCTGCGCCTCGACGCCGCCCGCTTCGATGCCGTGGTCGCCCTCAGCGGTTACGCGTCGCCGGGAGATCTGCCCGATGACGAGGCGCTGCGCGAACGGCGCCCCAAGGTCTTCTGGGGTCGCGGTACGCACGACGACGTCATCCCCGGCGCCCTCATCGCCCACACGTCGCAGTGGCTCCCCGAGCATTCCGAACTCACCGGTCGTGTCTACCCCGGGCTGACGCACAGCATCTCCGAGGACGAGCTGGCGGATGTGCGCATCTTCCTCGAGAAGTGGCGCGACGCCTCAGCGGGCTGAACCTGGTTCCTCGTCGGGCGCATCGCCTTCGACGTCCGGTTGCGCTCCGTCGTCCACGGCGTGCTCGCGCGCAGCATCCGCACGGCGTCCGACCATTGCCATCACCACCGCGAACGCGACTCCGATGGCGATGCCGAGCGTGATGCCGCGGCCCATGTCATCCAGTGCAGCGCCCAAGGCCACGCCGACTCCCATGCCGATCGCGATCCCCGCGCCCCAGGTCATCCGCTGACGCGCTTCGTGGCCACTCATCCGCTCGTCAGGCATGGCTCCACGCTAGCCAGTGCCGAACCTCGCGGCATCCCCCGTGAGACGGATTCCGCGCCCTGCCCGCGCCTCAGTGCTTCTTGCCGCCGCCGGGGACGTCGACGTCCGCCCAGACGAGCCGGTGGTCGCTGGAGGGGAACGGATAGACGCCGGTCAGGCGCGAGAGCGGGTCGTCCGACGCCGGCCAGAACACGCCGGAGTCGATGACGCGGATCTGACGGCTCGGCAGCACGTAGTCGACGCGGATGTTCCCCGGCGGCTCGGCGAAGTCGGCGGTGTCCTGCGCCGGGTCGCCCACGTGCTCGAGGTTGATGCCGCCCTGCAGGTCGGCCGCCTCAGCGGCCCCTTCGCTCTCCGGCACGGATGCCGTGTTGACACGGGGGCTCTCGAGCAGCTGCTGGATGGCGCCACCGGTGGAGTCCCCGTCGTTGGGGTCGGCGTTCTGGTCTCCGGCGATCACGAACAGCTCGCCTCGTCCGAGGCCTCCGCTGCGCCCCTGATCGTCGGTGATGTACGACCCGGCGCGGCCCCCGGCGACGTAGTCGGCCCAGAGGCGGATCTCGTCGTGATTGCGGCGGCCGTTGCGGTCCTCCGCGCCGTCGAAGGTGGGCGGGGTCGGGTGCGACACGAGGAAGTGCACGGTCTTGTTCTTCGACACCTGGATCGGCACGTCCCAGTGCGACTTGCTCGAGAGCGGGAACTGCGCGAGCTCCTCCGGCGAGTAGAAGTCCGCGGGTTCCGCGGTCGCGGAGTCGTCGGGCAGGAGCGCGCCCGGCATGTCCGCCCAGAGGAGGTTCTGGAACGTGCGGACGGCGTCCTGGCCGATCGGATGCTTCGAGTACACGGCCATGCCGTACTGCCCGGGGAACAGGCCGAAGCCCCAGGCATCGTCGCCGCCGGAGATCGCGCCGTCGTTGTTCAAGTCGAAACCGCTCGGCACACCGGTGTTGACGGGTGCGGAGTAGCGGTAGGCGTACTCGACGGGCTCGGCGTCGCCGTGCGCCACCGACAGATAGTTCTCCTGGAACAGTCGCAACGCCTCGCCTGCCGCGTCGTAGTCGAACTCGTTGATCAGCAGCACGTCGGGGTTCGCGCGCTGGATGATCTCGGCGATGACGTCGGCCTGCGGGTTGCCGGGGGCGGAGAGGTCCGCGACGAGCGCGCCCTCGGTGCCGCGGTTGAGGGAGGCGTTGAAGGTGGCGAAGCGCAGATCCGATCGGTCGCCTGCTTCGTGCGGAGGCGCGGCGACGGCCGGCGCTGCGGTCGAGACGGCGGCCCCGACGACCAGTAATGCGGCGAGAGCTGCGGCTCGGGCGCGACGATGCGTGTTCATGCGAGCAACGCTAGCCCGCCACGATGACGCCGAGAAGACCGATCGATGAACGGATGACGACCGCGACACGCCCGGGGGTTGCATGGAGCGACACGCCCGGGTATCGTCGTCACGTCCTGTCCGCCGTGTTTGGAAGTTCATTGATCTGATCCGTCGCCTCCGCGCTCTTCTTTCCGCGCGCTGACACGGATCCTTCCTCCGGTTCATCTCCGCCTCTCTCGGCGACACCCTTCGACGGGCTCAGGGACCAGCGACCCGTGTCGGTGCATCCGCACATCCCGGGAGACACCCCATGTCATTGCAGAACACCCACGCATCGGTCACCCTCGACCGCCTCGCTTTCACCTGGCCGGATGGCCATGCGGCCCTCGACGGCGTCACCGGCTCGTTCGGCACGGGCCGCACCGGCCTCGTCGGCCGCAACGGCTCAGGCAAGTCGACGCTGCTGCGCCTGATCGCCGGAGAGCTGCCTCCGACGGCGGGCGCGATCCACACCACCGGCGACGTCGCCTACCTTCCCCAGAGACTGACGCTCGACGTCGATCGCCGCGTCGCCGAACTGCTCGGCGTCGCGGAACCGCTGGATGCCGTGCGCGCCATCTCCGCGGGCGACGTCGACCCTGCGCAGTTCGACGCGGTCGGCGACGACTGGGACATCGAGGCCCGAGCCGAGGCGTCGCTGGCCGAGGCCGGGCTCGATCCGTCGTTCCTCGATCGCCGCGTCGGTGAGCTCTCCGGCGGGGAGGCCGTACTCGTCGCGATCTCCGGCATCCGTCTGCGGCGCGCGCCGATCACGCTGCTCGACGAGCCGACCAACAATCTCGACCGCGACGCCAGGGCTCGTCTGGGCGACATGGTGCGCTCGTGGAAGGGGACGCTCGTGGTCGTCAGTCATGACGTGTCGCTGCTCGAGTTGATGGACGACACGGCTGAGCTCTATGCGCACGCGCTCAGCACGTTCGGCGGCCCGTACTCCGAATGGCGTGCGTGGCTGGACGGCGAGCAGGATGCCGCACGCCAGGCCGAACGCGATGCGAAGCAGTCGCTCAAGAAGGAGAAGCGCCAGCGCATCGAGGCCGAGACCAAGCTGGCGGGCAGGGCCCGCATGGCGAACAAGGCGTTCGTCGAGAAGCGCGTCCCGAAGATCATCGCGAACGGCAGGAAGATGGCCGCTCAGGTGTCGGCCGGACGACTGCGCACCGAGGTCGCCGAGAAGGAGAGCGAGGCGAGGGCCGCGCTCGATGAGGCCGGGCGGCGGGTGCGCGGTGACGCCTCGATGAAGATCGAGCTGCCGGATCCGGAAGTGTCGAGCGCACGGCGCATCGCCACCCTCGGCGACGGCGAACGGTCCTGGATCATCCAGGGACCGGAGCGGGTGGCGCTGATCGGTCGCAACGGCGTCGGCAAGACGACGCTGCTGGAGCGGCTGGTCGACGGCATCGCGGACGGCTCGCCCGCCGCGCCCGCCCACACCGATCGCATCGGCTACCTGCCGCAGCGCATCGACGGGCTCGACGATGCGCGCTCGGTGCTCGAAAACGTCGCGGCGGCCGCGCCCACGATCCCGGAGAAGGAGTTGCGCAACAGGCTCGCGCGGTTCCTCATCCGCGGTGACACGACGGACAGGCCCGTCGGCACGCTGTCGGGCGGCGAGCGCTTCCGCGTCGCGCTCGCGAAGGTCCTGCTCGCCGACCCGGCACCGCACCTCGTGGTGCTGGACGAGCCGACGAACAACCTCGACCTCGACACCGTCGACCAGCTCGTCGAGGCGCTGCGCGCGTACGGCGGCACTGTACTGATCGTCAGTCACGACGACGTGTTCCTGGATCGGCTCGACCTGGATCTGACGCTCGAGATCGTCGAGGACGGGCGGATGCAGGAGGTGCCGATGTGAGACGCCGTGGGGCTCGACGCCTGGGCGCCGGCGGCGTCAGAGGATCGTCATCCACCACGGCATCTCGCCGATGGGCACGGCCGTGAAGGCACCGTCTTCGCCGAGGATGAGGAGCTGGTTCGCGTACCAGGCTCCCGGCGGGGTGGAGATGACCGCGGTCGAACCGCCGCCGGTGATCGCACGAACCGCTTCATAGGGCATCTCGCTGGATGAGACGATCTCGCCGGTCACGGCATCCACTGCGCTCAGCAGTATCTGCTCGGCGTTGATCGATTCCCGATGCTGCACGAGCAGGAAGCCCTGCTCGATGCCGGCGGGTACCGGTACCTCCGAGAGGTCGCCGGGGAGGATCGCGGCGTCCACGAACTCCGTGGACCTCGACGGCGGTCCTCCCGGCGGCGTGATCTCCAGGATGCTCCGCTGCACCGCTTCCGAAATGGATTCGATCGCGTAGACCGTTCCGTCAGATCCCTCTGCGACGTCGACGGTCTGCGTCAGGGCGCTGTCGTCGAAGTGCGATGACGTGCTCAGCACGTCCCGCCAGGCGCGCACGGTCATCAGGTCCGCCTGCTCCGCCTGCGTCCGCCCGACCGGGATCTGCAGGATCTCGCCCGTGCCGCTCAGCACCGTCACGACGTCCGCACCTTCGTCGTAACCGTACGCACTCGCCTCGAAGACGGCGCCTGACCCGAGTCCGTCGACGTCCGCGCCTTCGGCGTGCACTTCTCCGGATGAGGAATCGAGGATGACGAGCCCATGATCCGTGCCGACGTAGACCCAGTCGGCGTCACCGGCGAGCACGACCGCGTCGCCGGCGAGATCGTCGTTGAGATGCGTGTCCCACAGCTGCTCACCGTCGCTCAGGCGGATGGCCGCGGCCCGCATCTGGAACGCCGGCTCGAAGAACCCGGGCCGCGACGTGTCCAGGTACGTGACGACCGCGACCTCTTCTTCGCCCATCGCGATGACGGCGGATGTCGCGGTGACCTCGACGTCCCGTGACGAGGGGGTCGAGACGAGGACAGCGATGAGGATCGCACCGACGACGATGAACGGTGACAGGATGATCAGGGCGAAGATCCATCGATGCTTCTTCGACGAGCGATCCGGAAGCGATTGCACCGTGATGTCCATGGGCTGCTCCTCCTTTCACTGTCAGGATCGCACGACGGCTCCGCTCCCGATCACGGGTTGTGCCGGCGTCGCCGCGCCTGGCTAAGGTTGACGCATATGAGCCCGTCCACGAAGCTCACTCCAGCGAATGCAGCACCCGCTGAACCGGGTGCGCCGCGCCCGCGCGCCCTGGTGATCTCGGAGGCGTGGCTCGCCCTCGGCGACGGGGTCGCACCACTCAGCAACGGCTCCGGACGTCCGCTCGCACGCACGGTGAAGCTCATCCTCGAGCCGCTGATCATCCGCCCCGTGCAGAATCCGCAGCTCGCGGGATTCTCTCTCGCGCCGGATGCCGCGACCGAGCTGGCCGCGCGCATCGCATCCGCCGGCGACGATCTTCTGGCGACGGCGGAGTGGTTCCTCGTGCTGAAGAGGGCCAGGCGCGTTCTGCGCATCACCGAGGGCAACCCGCAGGAGAAGTACTTCCAACGGTGCTTCGAGCTGGCGCGCACCCAGGGCCGTCCCGCGCCCGCTACCGCCGACGAGACCGCGTCCGAGATCGTGTCGGAGATCGCGCACGCCGGCGGCGACGCTCTCATGAGTCGCATCCGCGCGCTGCTGCAGGATGCCGACGAGGTCGGACGTCTCGAGGGCGCGCTCGAAGAGGCGTGGAGGACGCGCCAGCGGCACGCGCCTGGACCGGACGCGCGAGAGATGCTCACCGCTGTGCTCGACGACTGCGGCGGTGCGCGCACTCCCGAGCTCGATGAGCTGATGGACGCACGCGCCGGCAGTGCGGCGGCGGCGCAACTGGAATCCGCCGACGTCGCGCGCCGGCTCGGCCTCACTGAACTCGAGCGCCCGGCGGCTCCGGCGCTCGGTGCAACGGCGTCCAAGCGCGCGCTGCCCCGTCCGTTCGATCGATCGGTGTTCGAGCGTCTGTTCGCCGCGCTCTCGGGCGGCGCTCCGCTCGACACGGCCATCGGAGCGGACGAGGTCGTGGAGGACGAGATCGCACGCACGGCGAGCGCATGGGAACTCGCGAACGAGCAGAGCCGCGTCGTCATGCTGCTGGGGGTGGAGGCCAGTCACGCGCTGGAGCCCACCGAGCTGCTGCATCCGACGAACGCCCATCGGCTTCTCAGCGGGCGGTGGGAGCGCGAGGCCTACGTGCGCCGTGCGCTGCGTCTGCCCGGTGAGTTGAGCGGGGTCCCTGAAGCTGTGCGCGATGACATCCGCACCGTTCGTCAGGGCTATCTGCGCAGGCTGTGGGTGCGCCTGCACGGACGCGAACTGCGCGACCAGCAGACGACGGGCGCCGAGCTGTGGGACACCCTCGACGGCGTGCTCCGCTCTGTCGTGATGGATCAGCGACAGCGGCTGAAACTCGCGATCGGCCGTGATGTGGAGGGCGTCGCATGAGCATCTGGATCCGCATCTCCGACGGCTCGGCGCTCATCTCGCACTCGGCACCGGCCGTCGAGCGCGCAGCCATCCGCACTGCGTTGGTCGAAGCGCGCGGGGCGCTTCTCTCATGGGATGCCGCCTCTGACGAGCGTTTTCCGGATGCGGAGATCCACGGCCCCGTGCAGGCTCTGGCGTGGCTCGCCGAGATCTACGGCGTCGACATCGCCGCCGCTGTCCGCGCCGCCGTCGACGCTTCGCTGCCCCTGCCGCAGGACGCCGAGCTCGTCGATGCCGCGCATCGTCTGGCGGCTCTGAGCTGGGCACGCCACTGGTGGCCGGCGGGGATCTACACCCCGGCGTTGAACGGTGCGATCCTCGCTGCCGAGACGGTGCTCGCCGCCCATGCTGTGGAGCACCTGCTCGATGATGAGGATGCCGTCGAACGCGCACTGCACGAAGCGGCGGGGGCTCCATCCGCCCTCGCCATGGTGCCGCCGCGATTGCGAGCCGACGCCGCGTCCCTCGCGGACGCCCTCACGTCCCTCGCCGACGACCATGGCGTCGTGCTGGATCCCGCCGTGATCTCCCAGCCCGAGGGCTGGGCGCTCGCCGCCGGTGCGCGCACGCAGCCGGACGACGGCATCGAGATCAGCCACGGCACGTCTCCGGTGCGCTGGGCCGACGTCCCCGCCCGGACCGTCGCGGCGGACAGCGACGCGCAGTGGTCGCTGCGACACGTCGATGGCGTCCCGCACCTGCACATATCGGTCGCCGCCGTCCCTGGTTCGTCGGCCGACCTCTGGGCCCGCTTCGGCCCGGAATCGCTCGATATCGATGTCCCGCTGCACGGCGACGGCAACCTGTTCACCGGCCACGCCCAGGTCGCCGCATCCGTCGCCCTCCTGCCTCTCGATGACCGCACGCTCTGGGTGCGCGACCCGATCCTTGCGCCGGTGCCGGGCCCGCCCGAGGCCGAAGACGACCGCGATGCGGTGCGCGAGCACGCCGTCGCACGGCTGGATGATCCGCAGTCGAGCCTCGCGGAGCGGGCGGCGGCGGAATGACCGACCGCGACGATCCGCGCGCCATCCGGGGGCGGGTGCCGACCAGCGAGCCATGGATCCCGGTGCGCGATCTCAACAACGACGGCGCGAATCTGCTCAGTCGGGGCCTGCTCGACGAAGCTGCGCAGAAGCTGGGTGAGGCGGTTGCACGCACGGAGGGCAGCGACGAGATCGATGCTCGGGATCTGCGTTCACGGGCGCTGCTCAATCTCTCCGGGGTCTACGACCACCGTGCCGAACTCGACGAGGCGCTGCGCCTGGTGGATGAGTCGATGGCTGTCGGCACCGCGCTCATGGAACAGATCGGTGATGAACACGGCACACGCACCGTGCTCGTGAACGCCATGGTCTCGCGCACACAGATCCTCGCTCAGAGCGACCATCTGCCCGAGGCGCTCGCCCAGATCGACGAGGCGCTGGCGACGCTCGACGCGCATGACGTCGTCCAGGGAGACCTCATGCGCTTCCAGTCCCACCATCTCCGGTCCTCGCTGCTGCTGTTCGTCGGTCGATTGGAGGAGGCAGCGTCCGAGGCTCGGCGCGCACTGGATCTCGCCGTTCGTGTGGATCCGCGCCTCGCCTCGCACGCTTACCTCACCCTTGCGGCCGTCTCGCAGCGCACCGGCGACCTGGTCGCCGCGAACGAGTACATCGAGCTCGCACACGAGGTGCAGGGCGAGGACAGCGACGCCGTCACCCGGCAGATCACCCTGGAGAACCGCGCGAGAGCCGCGATGCAGCAGGGGCGGTACGACGATGCCGGTGAGCTGTTCCGGCAGGCGACCGCGCTCGCCCACGATGCCGGACTCGTCACACGCGAGACCGCCAGTCGCATGGGTGTCGCGGCGGCCTATCTGCAGACCGGGAATCCGGCGCTGGCGGCGAAGGTTCTGCGCACGCTCATCACTGCGCTCGGAACCGATGGCGCGGTGCACGATCGGTTCGAGGCGTACAGTCACCTCGGTGATGCGGAGTCGAAGCGCGGCAAGTTCGTTCGGGCCGAGGATGCGTATCTCGCGGCCCGCGAACTGACGCGCTCCGCGTACGAACGCTGCCGCGTCGACCTTCGTCGGGCGGAGATGCAGGCGGAGTGGGCGAGCTTCACCCCGCTGCCGGGCAAGCGCATGGCGCGGCTGCGCGCGGGGCTCGACATGGCGATCCCCGTACTGCTGGCGACCGAGGCGTTGCGCGGTGACTTCGGGCCCGGAGCGATCCGCGAGCGCTGGAGCCTTCAGGTCGCGGCGCCCGCACGAGAGCTCGCGTTCCGGCTGGCGATGACGCTGGGCGATGGACAGGTGCTGTTCGAGTTGATCGAGAATGCCGCAGCGTCGGCGACCCTGCAGGCAGAGGCGATAGAAGCTCAGCTGACGAGCGAGGGGTCGGACGACGCTGCGGTGGCTCCCATCGTCGATCTGTTCGCCGATGAGGCGATCGACTCGGACGTCGAGCTCCCCGCAGCCGCATCCGGTTTCGCCGGAGCCTCGGCCTCGTCACCGCCGCTGCGCTTCGCCCCTCCGCCACGGGTGGTGGCCCAGCCCGGGGCCGAGCCCGCGCTTGAGAAGTGGATCCGCATCGCCGAGGCCGAGTACGGCGTCGCCGTGCGCTCTGAGACGGTCGTCGCGGCGTGGTGAGAGGTCTGACTCCGAAGAACTGGCGCGAGGCGAGGCATCTCGGGCCCGCCGCCCAGAGAGTGCAGGTCGACGGATCCGCGGTGCTGGCCGACTTGCCGGACGACGTGCAGCCCGTCGCCCGGCTGCGCTACGTGGACGGCGAGGATCTGTTCGTCAACTGGATCTGGGATCACCAGCTCGATTCGCCGCGTATGACGGCGATCGAAAGGCATCTGGTCGCACCGGCGCTCGAGGAGCTGGCACGAGCGTTGCCCACGCCGTTGCCAGGAGAGACCGGAGAGCAGGCGCTGAAGCGGGCGCTGACCGACGGCGTCCTGCTCGATCTCGAACGCGAGCAGCGTCTCGCCGAGTTGCTCACCTCAGCGCTGATCCCTGGCTGGCTCGGCGTCGAGCTGAATGCCCTCGAGATCGCGGGGAGGCGCCCGCACTTGCGCATCCAACTGTCCCCGTCGACGGCTCAGTTGCCGTGGGAGCTGATGAGCACCTCGAACGGCGAGCGCGGCATCGACATGGTCGATGCGTCGGTGCTGTTGCCGGCGTCACTGCGCAACGATCCAGCGCGGGTGGTCTCGCCGTGGAGCGCGGGCTCTGCCGTCGTCGCGGTGCTGGATCCCGTCGTTCCCGGCTTCTCGGCGGCGAGCGAGCTGGGCAGCGTGCTCGGGCCCGTCGACGCCGGCTCACCGCTGGCCGAGATGGTGCGCGATCTCGGAGGTCGCGTGCTCCCGTCGGTGGATGCCCCCGAGTCCGCGTTCCGGCGGCGTGATGTGGGCCGGGTGGAGCTCGGCGAGGCGGTGCGGGATGCGGGGCGTCTGATGTATGTGGGGCACGTCACGTCGTCCACGCATGCGCTGGATGCGCGCATGCATCTGTCGGATCGGGCGGATGCGCCAGGGTCGACGCCTCCGACCGGGCCGCATCGCCCGTATTCTGCGGCGGACATCGCTCTGGGAGCGCCCGGTCTCGAGCCGCTGCGTGCACCGAACAGGGTCGCACTGATCGCGTGCGACTCCGGGAGCGATATGCGCTTCGCCGAGCCGACCGGGCTCGTGGCGGCGTTCACTTCGCGCGGTGCCGAGTACGTGACGGCGACTCGGTGGACGCTTCCTACCGAAGCGGGCTTGCGGCGCTTCGTCTCGACCCTCGGCGATAGCGCCGAGGGGATGCTAGCCGAGGCCGTCATCGCGGTGAACTCGGCGCACGAGGCCCCTGATCCTGTCGCCGCGATGGGGCGCTGGCAGAGGGAGAAGCGTCGCCTTTGGACGCAGACCGGCGACCCGCGGCACTCCCCGATCATCTGGGGGACGCTGGCGACGGCATGGGCGCCTAAGCCCGCGAACGTAGGCGCGCGATAGGGGCGGACTCCGTGATCGGGAGGACGGGGCGAGCCGCCAGTATCACGGAATGGAACGCGAGAAGGGCGCACTGCCGGGCGCCCCGCCGCGGTGTGGAAGAGAGAGTCGCATTGCTCCTCGCACGTCGCGCGGCTTGCCGGTCACGAGCTCGCTCGCACGACGACCCGTGATCGGTAGCGCAGGCCGCTCGTAGGTTGAGATCAGGCGGAGGAGGATGCCATGTCGGGCGACACGAGCAGCATCTGGCGGAGACTGAGCACTCCGCTGATCTACGTCGCCGTGCTCCTCGTCCTCGTCACCGGCATGTTCGTCGTGGTGGCGCAGGCCTCGGGCCCCGCGCGCAGCGAACCGGCGGGCACGATCGCCACCGGGGAGGTCGACGGGCGCAGCGTGGCCGTCGTCGTCTACAAGGCCGACACAATGGGGCATCTCGACATCTTCCGCCTCGAGGCTGCGGGATTCAGCACCCAGGCCGAGGCGTTCGATCTCGTCACCGGCGATCGCATCTGGGACACGATGCTGATGACCGAGTTCGGCGGCACAGACGCCGAGGTCCTCGGCATGGGCTCGGACTACGTGTACGTCCGCAGCGCGAAGGGTCTGCTGATCCTGGATGCTGCAACCGGCGAGATCGTCGCTCGGGAGGCGGAGATCGGCGGGCTCGGTGACGACTACATCGCGTCGTTCGACGCGTACGCGTGGGATGCGCTCGCGAATGGCGTGGTGCTGCTCGATGCGAACGGCGCGGTGCTCAGCATCCCCGCCGGTGCTCTGGAGGCGGAGCCAGCCGACGCATCCGTCGTGGAGCGCTGGGTCCGCGTGCTGAACATCGACGATGACTATCCGTCGGCCTTCGATCCTTCGTATTGGGAACAGGTGGAGTCGCGGGCTCCTGTGCCAGGAGGAGGTCGGATCGATCCGACATGGGCTGCGGCCGGATGGGACGTGGACGTGCTCCTCGACGCCGACACAGGCTTCGCTGCCGGATGGCCGTACGGGTTCGCCGTGACGCAGACCTATCAACCAGCCTCGCGGGGTGATGCACCGTACGCGATCGAGGCCGGTGACTTGTCATCGCAGGAGCTGTTGGGCTCCGTGGAGGTGCAGACCGGGGTCTCGTTCGTCGTCGACGACGGGCGTGGACACGTCGTGATGCTGGCCGGAGGCGACGACAATCGCGGTCGTCTCGTGATCGCCACGGCCGACGGCATCCGCTCCAGCATCATCGGCGAGCGCGGCTTCTTCGGGCAGTGAGGGCGCGAGATGAAGGAGATGACACGCACGACGCGCTCACGCATAAGGTCCGTCGTGGCATCGATCGGCAGAGTCGCCGCGACGATCGGCGTGATCGCGTTCCTCGCGGTGTTCTTCGTGATCCCCGGGCCGCTGATCAGCACAGCCGCTGAGGTCGGCCAGGGGATCGCGTTCGCCGAGGTCGACGGGAGGGATGTCGCGATCGTCTCCTACGCGGATCACGGGTACGGCGGCTTTTCTTTCTTCCTCCCCTGGCAACAGCACGCCAGGGTGGTCGCCATCGACCTCGCCACGGGCGAGAGCGTCTGGGATCGCGGCGTCAGCGATACAGCAGACGTCCCAGCCGTGCTCGCCGCCGGCGATGAATACGCGTATCTGCGGGACGCCATCGACCTGATCGTGATCGATCTCACTGATGGATCGGTCGTCGCGCGCGCTGCGGATATCGCCGGGCTGGGCGACTTCGAAGCGTTCCAGGCCGAGATCATCCACAGCCCCAGGGAGAACGCGATCATGCTGCGCCCGGAAAGTGGTCGGGTGCGCGCGATCATGCTCGACACACTCGTCGCCGTGGAGGTCGACTCCCGCACGGATGCCACGTGGGGATGCGTGCTCGAACGTGGTGGGCAGGCGTACTTCACCGCGGTGCCTGAGCCGGTGCTGATAGACCGGGTGCCGACCGACGATGGCTCGCTCGGATTCGGGCTGCCGGCTGGAGCGGCCCCCGGCACACCAGGGAAGCTGCTGTCGCGCGGAGACGAGGAGGGAACGTCTGTCGCGGTGGGCTCCCAGACTTTCGTCGCGGGCGGATTCGTGGCGGAGTCAGTCATGAACGAGCCACAGGTCGGGGCGTGTCCGACCGCGCAGTGGCATGATGATGTGTTCCCGGGTGGCGAGAGCACCCCGGCGCCTCTCGGCGAGGCGCCCGGCTTCGCCGTCGTCGAGCACGATGCGAGTGCGCGAGACGACGACAGGGCGATCTCGGTGGTCGACACGGCATCGGGTGAGGTGCTCGGGACGAATCCCGCCGACTGGGGTGTGACGCAGGCGCGCAACGCGCCCGACGGTGGAGCGGTGGTGGTCGTGCAGAGATTCATCCGGGGTCCGTTGCCGAGCCTCAACGTGCCGATCACCGCGACAGTCGTCATCGTCGCGAGCGACGGCAGCACCCGGGAAGTCGTGCTCGCGAAGCACGGCTGGTTCGGGTTCTCATGGTGAGCGGTCGGCGGATGCGACGACTGGAGCGGTTCGCGTTCGCATACGGGATGCAGTTCGCGGTCGAGCCCGCGGGAGAGCGCCGCGCAGCGAGCTTCTTCGTGCGATCGGATCATCAGGATGCCGTCGCATGGTTCGGCGTTCCCGGGACGAAGGGGTTCGAGGTCGCGCAGCACATCGAACGGGTCGACATCGGCGGAGCGGACAACAAGGAGATGAAGACCCGCTGGACCTGGGCGGTGTTCACCCTGCGTCAATCCGGACGCTTCGCCGACGCCACGGCGGCGGGAGTCTGGTCGATGCTGCCGCGCCGCTGGAGCGTCGAGGTGGTCGGATCAGAGTTGTTCCTGGTGACGACCAGGCACACGTCTCTCACGTCTCCTCGGCTGTGGCGGATGCTGCGCGAGGTGCAGCAGGCACTGCATCCGGTGCTCGCGCACCCCGCGCGCACGTCGTCCCTGGCCGAGCGCGAGCGGCGCGGCGTCGTGTGCGAGATCACTGCTCAGAACGGCGCTTCGGATGGCATGCGGTCGGCGACGTCGGCGAGGGTGACGTAGGTGGCGACGCCGGGTGGGCGATCGACGTAGATCCTGCCGGTGGGGCTGGTCCATTCCAGCACGCCACCGCCGAGTTGTCGGACTTTCCAGGGCGTCTGATGCTTCGTCACGTGATGTCGGCGGCAGAAATCGGCCAGATTGGCGACGGTCGTCGCACCACCGTGCGCGTGATCGATCGTGTGATCGTCGTCGCACAGCCTTGCCACCAGTCGGCATCCGGGGAACCTGCAGCGCCGATCTCTGGCTCGCAGATACCGACGCATCTCGGACGAGGGGCGATACCTGTCGACTCCGAGCACCATCCCCGACGCCGGATGCGTGAAGACTCGATCGAAACCGGGAGCGTTGCCGACCAGGATCCGCGCGGTCGCAGGATCGACCGGGCCGACGCCCTCCAGATGCGCGGGAGAAGCGATCGCGTCGGGGTCGGTCAGGCTCAGCGCCGGGACCGTGATGTCGATGTGCGCGCGGATCTCTCCGAGCAGTCCGTCTTCGGTCTCATGGCCGGTCGGGGTGCCCGTGAGGATCAGGTCGGCGAGCAGATCGAACCGCAGTTGATTCATCGACCTCTCGTCTGCGAAATCGTCTGCCCCAGCATCCGCCGCAGCACCACCGCATTCCTTCGCGAGCCGCGCGTTCTCGGCCTTGACCTTCAGGCCCATCTGCGTCGCCCTGTCGTGCATGCCGTTGACGATCGCGCTCGGTCCGAACAGGGTGAGTTCGCTCATGCCGTCGTCGCGCCCGCGCACCCACGCTCCGCGCTTCTCGCGCGCTTCGCGATGCCGCTCGGTGAACGAGGTCTCCCGGAAGAGTTCGGCCGTCTGCGCGGCGAACGGACGCAGCCTGTTCGGGGACTCAGCCTCGGCGCGCGCGACCACAATCGCTTCGTAACGCGCCCTGTTCTCAGCATCCTCGATCTGCTCGCCGGCATCCATGATGACCCGCACATGCGCCTGCGAGATGTGACCCGCGCCGAACGATGCCGCCGTCGCAGGGAAGCGCTCCTGAAGCATCGCGGCGGTGCCCATATGCGACTCGATCGTGCGATCGCTCAACCGCAGCGCGGCGCCGATCTCGGTCGCGATCGCGCGCTGCGACATCTCCCGCGAATCGACGGAGTCGAACGGCTCATCATCGGCGATGCGGGAGGCCGTCGCCAACAGCGCCGACTTCGTTGCCATCAACTGATTGATCGTCTGGTCCACGGATGAGAGCGTCGTGACGACATCTTCAAGCAGTGCGTTCAGCACCGGTGAAGTCATCGTCGAAATGTTCATAAATACATTGAACTACTGGCCTCAGACATTCGTTCATAGTTGTGGAGTTGAGACCTCATTTCTACTCCGATGCTCTGTGGGTTCCCATGGATATCGGAGTATCGCGGGCGAGTTCCGTGATCACGGCGACCAGCAGCCCGGTGGACTGGCGGGGCGCGCACCACCCGACCCGATCGGACTCACTCGTCTAGCACAAAGGATCGAACCGCGCCTCCCCCTGGAACTTCGGTTCTGCTTCCTGCACCGTTGCGGCATGAGCAATCTTCTTCGCGATGACTCGGTCTCCATCCTCACCCGCGGCTACGACTTCGGTGCGCATATCTGGCGCAGGGTGCGGGCAGGTGCGAGGTCGGCGCCCATGCGACTGCTCGGAGACGAAGCGATCCTCGTGCGCGGCGCGGAAGGCGTAGAGCTCTTCTACGACGAACGTCTCATCGCGCGCCACGGCGCCATGCCCGCGATCGTGCAGGAGACGCTCTTCGGACACGGGTCGGTGCACAGCCTGGACGGTGAAGAACACCACCATCGCAAGGCGACGTTCGTCGATGTCGCCTATGAGGACGCGGAGGTCGAACGGCTGGTGCCGCTTCTGGAGCGCGAGTGGCACGCGGAGCTCGACGCCTGGGCAGACGGCACCAGCGGACGCTCCGCCTACGATGCGGCGGTCAGCGCGTTCGGAAGGTCGATCATGAGATGGGCGGGGCTGCCAGGCACTCCCGCCGCGAAGACGAGGTGGGCAGCGAGGCTCGCGCAGATCGTCGACGGTTTCGGAGCGCCCTACTCCCCCGGATTCGTGCTCGCCTGGCTGAACAGGGGCTGGTCGGACCGGCACGCCGAGAGGCTTGTCGAGGCCGTTCGTGCGAGCACGCTCTCGGCCGAGGCCGGCACGGCGTTGTACGAGTGGTCGTGGCACCGGGACCGCGATGGCGCACTGCTGCCGGCCCGCCTCGCGGGCATCGAGCTGCAGAACAGCATCCGCCCGATGATCGCTGTCGCGCGCTTCGTCGCCTTCGCCGCGAAGGAGCTGCACGATGGTCCCGAATTGCGCGCGCGCATCGCCTCCGAGACCGAAGAACGTGGCGTGCTGGTCGGCGGCGTTCTCGCCACGGCGTTCGCCCAGGAGATCCGACGCTCCGCCCCGTTCGTACCGATGCTGCCGGGATGGGCCCTCCAAGATGTCGAGCTCGACGGCGAGCGCGTCCCGGCGGGCGGTCGAGTGGTGCTCGACATCCTCGGCACGAACACGGATGCCCGTTCGTGGGCGTCACCGGAAGAGTTCAACCCCGACCGTTTCGTGGGCGTCGAGGATTATGAAGCGCTCGGGGTGTTCGTCCCCCACGGTGGCGCAGATGTCGCGAGCGGCCATCGCTGCCCCGGCGAGAAGCTCGCGATCGCCGGACTCGCCGCCGCCATAGCCGCCATGAGCGATCCCCGGGTGACGATCTCCGGCAAGGGCCTCGGTGTGAACCGTCGGCGCCTGCCCACGAAGCCCGCCTCCGGTGGCCGGGTGCGAGCAGCCGGGGCACCGTCGCGGTGCCCGTTCCATTGATCAGGAGCGGGAGCGCTCAAGCACCTGACGCACGAACTTCGGCATCACATCGACGCCGACCGTGGCCTTGTGCGCCTCTGCGCGGGTCAGCGCAGCCTCAGCATCCGCCGCTGTCGTTCCCGGCCGTCCCTCGTCCAGGTCCAGCGCGATCAGGCCCGCCGCCGCCATGTCCGCCGCAGCACGCAGCCACGGCTCCAATGAGCGAGCCGGCTCCGCCGATGTGTCGACGTCAGCGAGCACCTGCCACTGCTCCAGACGCATCCGCAGTTCGGCCGCGTTCGAAGCCGATTCGAGCGCCCGATCCGCCGCATCAGCGAGCGACTGGTCCATCGGCGCCGACGGCGGCCACGAAGACAGCGTCCGCACCAGCGGCGCCAGTGCCTGCGCCTGCGAACCCGCCACGACCCGCAGCGAAGCCCGCGCAGATCTGGAGGAGACATAGCCTGCGGGGTTCCACGCCCAGTCGGCGAACGAGGCGATGCCGAACCCACCCGGCGCATACTCGACCATCGGGTTCGACCACGCGCCGTGCAGGGCTGACCCGGCGAGGTCCGTCGTGCGTCCGAGCAGCGGTCCGAGGAACGCGCGCCGTCGATCGAAGTCGTTCACCGGGAAGTTGTCCCACAGAAGCAGCCGATCCCCGAATACCTCAGCCGCGGCGTCGATGTCCAGCCGGGTGATCTCGCCCACGACGGTGTCGGCACCCGTCCACCAGACCAGCGCATTATCGGGCAGTCCGGCCGCGAACGCGGTGCGATACTCCGACGCCGCCGTCCCGGCATAGTCCATCGGCACCACCAGAAGGTGCTCCCCGGAGAGGCGCGAACCCACAGCATCCTGAGACCGTCTGATCGTGAGGGCGTGCGCATCACCCAACGCAGCGCCGCCTTCGCCGAACCGCTCCGTGTCCCGCTCGTGCACTGGCGTCGGCGGCACGTCATCGAAGAGCAGGGCTACGTCGGGAATGCCGGCATCGAGCAGTTGCCGTGCCTTGGCCGCGAGACGCTCATGCTCGGCATCGTCCGCGAAAACCATCGATCCCGCCGGATGCAACCCCACCACGACGTCGACGCCATGCTCCGCCCCTTCTTCGGCGAGCTCGACGAGCCTCGTCAGGTCATCCGGAGGGTACGGCTCGCGCCACCGCTCGCGGTGGAGCGGATCATCCTTCGGTGCGTACACATAGGAGTTGAGCTTCAACCGCCCCGCGAAAGCCAGCGCGGCGAGACGCTCGGCGTGCGACCACGGCTCGCCGTAGAACCCCTCGATGATCCCTCGTCGCGCGAGCACCGGCGCATCATCGATCGAGATGTCCGGCACCTGCCCATCGTGAAGTCGCGCGAGTTCATCCAACGTGACTCTGGCGTACCGGAATCCACGCGCGTCAGCGGCGCGCACGGTGGCACGACCGCCCCGCACTTCGACGCTATATCCCTCGGGCGCGACGCCCGGCTGCCGAACTTCGACGATGTCGGAGATCACCTCCGTCACAGGACGACCGCCGCCGCGGAGTTCGCCGCGCTGCGGGCGGGGGACCAATTGCAGGTCGAAGAAGTCGGTGTCATCATCGCGCACAGTGGCACGCTACTCGATCCTGGGAACGTTGTCATATAACCTGGAGACATGAGTTCTGCTCCCTCGCTGACGAGCGATCCTGATCGACCCACGATCAAGGGGGCGACCTACTCCCTCTCCTGGCGAACCGGACCGAACGGGATCACCCGCTCCCCCTACTTCGAATTCGCCGGCGCCGACGGCGACCGGTGGATGCGGTTGAGCGCGCTGTCGAGCGCACACACGCGTACCGCGCACGACGAGGCCATGCAGATCGCTGAGCCGCAGGTGCGCACCGAGCCGAATGCGATCGTCGTCAGTGTGCACACGGAATCACCGGTCTGGCAGGAGCATGCTCTCGAACTGCGCTGCACGGCAGACTCGGTCGAGATCACCATGATCGTCACGGGTAGCGGCGAACTCACCGACGTCACGATCCTCGGCGGCGACGGCATACTGCCGACCGGCGCGAGCGGCACCTTCCGATCCGGTTTCGATGCGCGCTCCCTCTATGTGCCGAGCCCGACCGAACCCGTCGCCTTCGTGCGCCCGATCTGGTCGGCCGCATCGCTCGGGGTGGTGGGCGACGCCGACCCCGGCCGGCTGAACGGCATCTTCTCCCCGCCGCCCCTTCTGCTGGCGTTCGGCCGCGCACCCGCCACCGATGCGTTCGCCCCCGGCGAAGGCCCCTGGCTCGCTGCGTGGCTGCGCGCGCCAGTGGAACAGCTGCGATTCACCACCATGCGCTTCGATCCGGTCGACGACGGCGCACTGCTGCGCCTGGCGTTCGAGGGCCACACCCCCGTCAGCGGCACATGGCGCTCGCCGACCGTCGTGCTGCGGCCGGTCGATGCACCCGCCGCCGCGTTGGCCGACTACCGCGCCGACCTCGTCGACACCGGATGCGCACCCGCCTCGACGAAGCAGGTGCGACCGTGGTGGCTCGAACCGATCTTCTGCGGTTGGGGTGCGCAGGTCGCCCGCGGTGGTGCGCCGGCACCGGACCTGTGCCGGCAGGAGATCTACGACGAGTTCCTCGGCACCCTCCAGGCCGCATCACTCGATCCAGGGACCATCGTCATCGATGACCGCTGGCAGAAGCACTACGGCACGGCGGAGCCGGACACCGACGCCTGGCCGGACATGCGCGGCTGGATCGCCAAGCAGCATGCAGAGGGACGCCGCGTGCTGCTGTGGTGGAAGGCGTGGGATCCGGCCGGTCTTCCCGTCGATGAATGCGTGACGGATGCCGCCGGCCGGCCTGTCGCGGTCGACCCAGGGAGCCCCGCCTACCTGGCGCGGCTCGACGCGGTCGTCGAACGACTGCTGTCGGCCGACGGGCTCGACGCCGACGGTTTCAAGGTCGACTTCACGCAGCGCACCCCGAGCGGCACAATGCTGCACTCCGCTCCCGACAGCGACGGCGTCTGGGGCATCGCCGCACTGCACCGGCTCGTCGGGCGTCTACATGCGACGGCGACCGGCATCAAGGATGACGCACTCATCATCACGCACACCGTGCATCCGGCGTTCGGCGGCATCTCCGACATGATCCGCACCAACGACGTGCTCGAGCACGACACCGCCGGTGAGCCGGTGTCGGTCGCCGCCCAGCTGCGCGCGCGGCACGAGATCGTCGCGGCGACGCTTCCGGAGCATCCGGTCGACACGGACCAGTGGCCGATGCCGAACCGTGAAGAGTGGCTCGATTACGCCAGGTCGCAGGGGCAGTACGGTGTTCCTGCGCTCTACTACCTGGAGCGCGTCGGCGAAGGCGACGAGCCGATCGACATCGAGCATCTCGCCGAAGTGGGGCGGCTGTGGGATCGGTATCGGGAGACGCTGAGATGACGGCGACGGAGATCGCACGGGGTGTGTGGCGGATCGCCGACACCTGTCAGGTGTATCTCATCGTCGATCCAGACGACCCGGGAGACGAGCGCGACGCCGTGGCCATCGACTTCGGTTCCGGCCTCGCGCTCGAGCACCTCGACGATCTCCGCATCCGCCGCATCACCGATGTGCTCATGACGCACCATCATCGCGACCAGGGCCAGGGGCTCCCCCTGGCAGTCGAGCACGGAGCGCGCATCCACGTCCCACCGGTGGAGCGCGAACTGTTCGACCACGTCGAGACGATGTGGGAGGGGCGCCCGCTCGACAACGACTACAACCTGCGCCAGGACCGCTTCTCACTGCTCAGCTCGGTGCCCGTGCACGCCGTCGTACCCGAGTACCGCGAGCTCAGCGTCGCCGCCGTCAGCGTGCATGTCCTCCCCACTCCCGGTCACACGATCGGCTCCGTGAGTTATCTACTCGCACGCGACGGCGATGTCATCGCGTTCACCGGAGACCTCATCTACGCCCCAGGCAAGGTGTGGTCGCTCGCGGCGACGCAGTGGCGTACACGCAGAACGAGGGCCGGGGATGACCGTGCTCAGTGCGCGGATGCTGGCACGTGAAGGCGTCACCCGACTCGCCCCTTCGCACGGCGACGTGATGGAAGACGCACCGGCAGCGCTCGAGCAGCTTGCCGACACGATGCAGGAGTACGTCGACTCCCGGCGCTCCTACCCTTGGGATCTACTCGCACGTCTGGACGACCCGTACGTCGCACTCTCGCCCCACCTGCTCATGAATCGCACGTCGATGTCGTGCTCCTACGTCGTGCTGTCCGAGACGGGTGAGGCCCTGATCATCGACTACGGATACGACATGACGACCGGCCTCGTCCCCAGCCAGGAGCGCGCAGCCCGCCGGCCCTGGCTCGCCTCACTGCCCGCCCTTCGTCGCAACCACGGCGTGACGCGCATCACCGTCGCCCTTCCGACCCACTATCACGACGACCACATCGCCGGCATGCCGCTGCTGCGCGACGTCGAGGGCACCGAGCTGTGGATCCCCGAGAACGTGGCGCCGACCATGGCCGACCCGTGGCTCGAAGATCTGCCGTGCCAGTGGTACGACCCGATCTCCGCCGACCGGGTGCTGCCGCTCGATGAACCCTTCACCTGGAACGAGTACACGTTCACCGCCCATGCGCAGCCGGGGCACACGCTCTACGCCGTGGCGTACTCGCTGGAGATCGACGACCTCGTCGTCGTCTTCACCGGCGACCAGCAGGAGGGCCTGGGGGGTCGCGACGGCCGTCGGGACATCATGAACTATCAGTACCGCAACCTGTTCCGCCTGGGCGACTACTCCCGAAGCGCCGCGCTGTACCGCCGCCTCGGGCCGGGCCTGATGGCGAGTGGCCACTGGGAGCCGCGTTGGGCGGACGCGGCGTACCTCGACTATCTCGACGAGTCGGGGCGACTCGTCGATGATCTGCACGAGCGACTGCTGCCGCTCGAGGAGGTCTCGATAGGCCCGGACGGACAGGCGGCGCGCATCACGCCCTACCGCGGAGAAGCTGTGGTCGGCACCGAGACGGAATACTCGGTGCGTGTGCGCAACCCGCTCGGCGAGCGCGCAGCGACCAGGGTCCGGATGGTGTTGCCGGTAGGCTGGCGCTCGTCCCGGTCCGAGATCGATCTCGACCTCGGACCCAGCGAGGAGGCATCCGTGCAACTTACCGTGACACCGTCCTCGGCGGGCAGGCGGCAGCGCGTCGCGATCGACGTCACGATCGGATCGCTGCGTCTCGGCCAGCACGCGGAAGCCCTGCTCGACGTTCGGGACGCCCACGCATGAGCGAGCAGCGACGTCAGCCGGTGGTGCGCCCGACCATCAGAGAGGTCGCCTCTGCGGCCGGCGTCTCGCGGTCCACCGCGTCACGTGCGCTCTCCGGCAACGGCTACGCGGCGCCTGAGGTGCGCGAGCGCGTGCAAGCCGTCGCGAAGGAGATCGGCTACGTCGTCGATGTGACCGCGCGCAGCCTCAAACAGCGCACCAGCCGCTCGGTCGGGCTGCTCGTCTCGGACCTGCGCAACGTCTTCTACGCGGAGCTCGCCTCAGGCATCGGTGAGGAAGCGCGGGCGCACGGGCGCACCGTGGTGCTCGTCGATCTCCGGGGAGACGAGAAGGATGAGCTCGCCGCCGCCGAGACGCTCGTCGGCTCGCGAGTCTCAGGTGTCATCGCCACTCCCGTCACCGCTCAGCTCAGCGAATACCTCGGCAGGATCGGCGTGCCGCTGATCGAGGTCGACCGGCGCTTCGACGCCGAGGCGACCGACGCGGTCGTCGTCGACAACCGCGCCGCGGCGCGCGACACGACCACGAGACTGCTCAAGGCAGGCCACCAGCGCATCGCGCTGTTGATCGACGAGACCGAGTGGACGACCGGTGAAGAGCGCCAGCGCGGCTACATCGACGCCTTCGAGGCGCGGAAGGTACGTCTCGACGAGTCGCTCATCGTGCAGGCCGGATGGGATGCCGACGAGGCCAAGGATGCCGCACTGCGGATCCTCTCCCGACCCGACCGACCCACGGCGGTCTTCGCCGCGAACAACGTGCTCGCCGAGGGATCCTGGCGCGCGGCATCCGAACTCGGACTTCGCATCCCCGAAGACGTGAGTATCGCGGGCTTCGACGAGGCCCCGTGGATGAGCATGGTCCATCCCGGCGTCTCCACCAGGGTGCAGGATCCAGGCGCGCTCGGCGCCGCCGCACTTCGTGCGCTGCTCGAACGCATCGAGTCGCCGCACGCCCCGGTGCGCACGATCGTGATGCCCACCGTGTTCGTCGATCGCGGTTCGATCGCGGCTCCCCTGGACTGACCCGGCGGCGCCCGTGCAGACTGGACGGATGTTGCAGGGAGCGGGCGGTCACGTCCGTCTGGTGAAGCACGGCGGACGCAGCCTCGTCGAGAAGCGGATATCTGACCCGGTGCGTCACGACGCCGAGGTGCTGGCCATGACTTCTCTCGCAGGCACTGATCTTCCGGTTCCCGAGCTGGTGAAGGTCGAACCCGGCTCGATTCTCATGACGTTGATGCCCGGTGAGCGGCTGGACAGCATGGATGCCGACACCCGGCTCGACAGGCTGCGTGCCTCTGTGACGCTGCTGCGCCGCCTGCACGAGGTGCTGCCTCCGCACGGATTGCCGCCCGCACCCGATGACGAAGCGATCGTTCGTCACTACCGGGATGCCGGTGGCCCGCCGCTGCCGCTGGCGATCCCCGAAGCTCACGAACCCGTCTTCTGTCACGGAGACTGGACAGACGGCAATGTCCTCGCGATCGATCGCACGATCACGGCCGTGATCGACTGGGAGGCCGCGCACTTCGGCGATCCGATCCGAGAAGTGTCGCGCGCGGCGTGGGGTGCGGCGCGTAAGGACCCGCGCTCGTTCGAGATCATCGTCGATGCGTACGGGATCGAGCTCGCGACCGCGGCGGCTTGGGTGCCGATCCATGCGGCCGAACTCTGGCTTTGGTTCGCGGAGGCCGGACCACCCGAGTACCTCGAGCAACTCACGGCAGACCTGAAGAACTGGCCTCTCCCGCACGAAAACCCCTGATCGGCTGTTGCGACGATTCGTCGCGTTGCTATGATGTGGGAACGATGTCACATTGTGCGCAGAACATGTCGCACAGGCCGGAGGAATGAATGGCAACCAGGCGGGGCGTGCTCGCGCTCGATATCGGCGGGACCAAGCTCGCCGTGGCGATGGTGACTCCTGACGGTCGCACCCACGCCTTCCTCTCAGAGCCGACTGAGAAGCACCGAGGACCGGATGCAGTCATAACGCACCTGTTCGACATGGGAAGGCGCAGCATCGCGGATGCCGGCCTTGGAGAGCCGCTCGCCGTCGGCATCAGCTGCGGCGGTCCGCTCGATGCGGCCGCCGGAGTGCTCACCCACCCGCTGCACCTGCCCGGCTGGATCGACATCCCGATCGTCGCGATGGCCCAGCACGAGTTCGGAGTGCCGACCGTCGTGGAGAACGACGCGACGGCCGCTGTGCTCGGCGAACACCGCTTCGGCGCGGCGCAAGGCGCCGACATCGCCCTGTACCTCACGCTCTCGACCGGCGTCGGAGGCGGATCGATCATCGACGGCCGGTTGCATCGCGGCGCCGCGGGCAACGGCGGCGAGTTCGGCCACATCACCGTTCGGCCCGGCGGTCGCGACTGCCTGTGCGGCCGCCGCGGCTGCCTCGAGGCCTACGCCTCCGGCAGCTCCATCGCTGCACGCGCCGCTGCCCTGCTCGCGGCATCCGATCGCGACTCATCGCTGCGCAAGCTGCCGGTGATGCGTGCCGAGCATGTCTCCGCCGCGGCCGCCGCCGGCGATCCGCTCGCCGGTGACCTGTGGAACGAGACCACCGACCTGCTCGGGCAGGCGGTCACCGACCTCGTGAATCTCTTCGAACCGCACGTCGTCGTCCTCGGCGGTGGCGTGACCCGCTCCGGTGCGCAGCTGCTGGATCCTGTGCGCCACATCGTACGCACGACCGCCATGGCGCCGGCAGCACGCGCGACAGTGACCCTCGCCGCCCTCGGCGATGAGGTCTGCGTCGTCGGCGCCGGAGTCCTCGCCCTCGACCTCATGGAGACCACCCGTGTCTGATTGGCTCGACAACCAGCTCACCGCGCACATCCGCACCGCTGAAGGCGCAGAAGCACTGCTCCCGAGAGTTCGCGAGGTGGGCGACATGCTCATCGATGCGTTCGAGCGCGGCGGCACCCTCTACACGTTCGGCAACGGCGGCAGCGCCGCCGACGCTCAGCACTTCACCGGCGAGGTCATCGGGCACTACCGGCGAGACCGGCGACCGCTGCCCGCCGTGACCCTGACGACCGACGCCACGGTGTCGACCTGCATCGCCAACGACTACGCCTTCGAGGAGATCTTCTCTCGTCAGGTGGAGGCTCTCGCTCATCCGGCCGACGTCGTCGCCGCGTTCACCACCTCGGGGCGTTCGGAGAACATCGTCCGCGGGCTCACCGCCGCCCGGGCCAACGGCGCCACCACGCTGCTCTTCGCCGGCGGCGACGGCGGTCCGTCGCTGGACCTGGCAGATCATGCGCTCCTCGCGCCCTCCGATGAGACCCCGCGGATCCAGGAGCTGCACACCTTCCTTCTGCACGCGCTTTCCGAGATCCTGGATGCCTGGGCAGCCGGAGAGGACCTTTCGTGAGCACGCCAGCCAAACGCGCACCGATCGCGAACGCCCCCTCCGGCGCGCAGCCCGGCGACCTCATCCCGGCGGCTCGCCCTGTCGCGACGCCGGATCGCACGCTGCATATGATCGGCAACGCGCACCTCGACCCGGTGTGGCTGTGGCCGTGGCAGGAGGGCTATCAGGAGGCGCGCGCCACCTTCGCGAGCGCACTCGACCGGATGGACGAGTACCCCGACTTCATCTTCACCTGCGATCAGATCGTGCTGCTGTCATGGGTCGAAGAGCAGGATCCGCAGATGTTCGCACGCATCGCCCTGCGCGTCGCCGAGGGTCGCTGGGTCAACGTCGGCGGCTGGTGGGTCGAACCGGACTGCAACATGCCCATGGGCGAGTCGTTCGCGCGCCAGGGCCTCTACGGTCAGCGCTATCTCCATTCCCGGTTCGGGAAAATCTCGACGGTCGGCATGAACGTCGACCCGTTCGGTCACAGCGCGAGTATCCCGCAGATCCTGCAGGGGCACCGGATGGACTCGTACTGCTTCATGCGCCCCGGCCCGCACGAAGGCGATCTCGAGGAGACGCTCTTCCACTGGGAGTCCGCCGACGGCTCCCGGGTGCTCGCCTACCGAATCCCCTTCGAATACTGCAGCCCGCCCGGAGACGTCTCCGGTCAGACCGAGAAAGCTCTCGGCCAGCTGGACCGCACTCTCGGAGAGATGATGGTCTTCTACGGTGTCGGCAACCACGGCGGCGGGCCGACGAAGGCCAACATCGACTCGATCCACCGTTATGACCGGATGGGAACCTTCGGGAGGATGGCGATGTCGTCACCGCGCGTGTACTTCGACGAGATGCTCAGCCGCGGCGAGGGCTTCCTCGACAACCTGGTTGTCCGCCGCGACGACCTGCAGCACCACGCGCCGGGCTGCTACTCGGCGCACTCGGGCATCAAGGCGTGGCAGCGCAGGGCGCAGCACGCTGTGCTCTCCGCCGAGCGCTGGGCTGCGGTCGATGTGGTCCTCGGTGCCGAGGACTACCCGCGCGAGGACCTCGAGCGCGCGTGGAAGCAGATCCTCTTCAACCAGTTCCACGACGTCCTCCCCGGCTCCGCGATCGAGCCCTCATACGACGATGCGCGCGACCAGCTCGGCGAGGCCGTCGCGATCTCGAAGCGCATCATCACCCGCGCGCACAACCGGATCGCGCGCCGGATCGACATCCCGATGGATGCCGCGACGCAGCCGATCGTCGTGTTCAACCCGCATCCGTGGCCAGTCTCCACCGACGTCGATTTTCAGTTCGGCGTGCAGCCGCACGGCGTCAGGGTGGTGGATCACGACGGTGTCGAGGTGTTCTCGCAGGCGACGCAGTCGACCGCGACCACCGGCGACCGCGGTCGCGGCGCTGTCACGTTCCGCGCCGACGTGCCGGCGTTCGGTTATGCGCTGTACCGGCTGCTCCCCGGGCCCGCGATCCCGCAGCCTTCTTCGCTGTCCGTCTCAGCCGACGGCACCGTCATCGAGAACGCGCACCTACGGGTCGAACTCGACCCCCGCACCGGCGATGTCATCTCGTTGCGCGACAAGGCGACCGGACTCGACCCGCTGCACGGCACGAAAGGACAGCCGCGCACGGCAGTCTGCGACGACCCGACCGACACGTGGGGCCACCGTGTGATCTCGTACGCGTGGCCAGGTGCTGCGATGACGCTCGACCGCATCGTGGTGCGCGAGACCGGTCCGCTCCGTTCGCGAGTGCGCGTCGAGCGATCGTGGGGTGCGAGCACGCTCATCGAGGAGTATCTCCTCGACCACGATGCGCGCGAAGTCAGGGTCGAGGTCACGATCGACTGGCGCGAGAAGGCTCATCTGCTCAAGCTCCGCTTCCCGGTCGGGCTCGACAACCCGTCCGCCACCTACGAGATCCCCTACGGCACGATCGAACGGCCGGTCGACGGCGCTGAGGAGCCGGCCCAGTCGTGGGTCGACCTCACCGGAACGGTCGACGGCGCCCCGGCCGGTCTGACCGTGGTGGCCACCACCAAGCACGGCTGGGACGTCTCACCGGCCGGATCCGCCGGACTCGAGACTTCGAGCATCGGCATCACCGCCGTGCGCAGCCCGGTGTACTCGTGGCACGACCCGCGCCTGCTCGACCCCGAGGGGATCTACTCCTTCCAGGACCAGGGCATCCAGCGCTTCAGCCTCGAACTCATCCCGCACGCGGGCGACTGGCGCACCGCGCAACCCACTCGGCGCGCGGCGGTGCTCGGTGCACCGGTGCGCGCACAGCAGGAGTCGTTCCATTCCGGCGACCTTCCGGCGCGCAACAGTTTCGCCGACGACGGATCGGAAGCCGTGATGATCACGGCAGTCAAGGGCAGTGAAGACGTCCCGGATGCCGGCCCGGCCGACATCGTCGTGCGTGCTGTCGAGACCACGGGGCGGGCTGTGAACGCCCGGCTGGAGCTGCCGTTCGTCGACCGCACGATCGAGGGCGAGTTCCGGCCGCACCAGGTGCGCACATTCCGCGTTCCGCTCGATCCGGATGCCGATATCGTCGAGGTCGACCTGCTGGAGTGGCCGTTGGGCGAGCAACCGGCGTGAGCGCTCCCGATCCGGGTCGCCCGCTGGCCGCCGGAATCCTCGAGCCCGAGATCCTGGACGCCGATGCGGCGCTGTTCCGGATCGACGTGCACGCCGACGGCGAGGTCCGCCGCGTCTGCGTACGATACCTGGGCACGAGCCCCATGGCGGCGGCAGTGCGCCTGTCGGTCAGGATCGCGGATGCTGTGGAGCCGTGGTGGCTGATCCCCGGACTGTTCTACGGCGACAACCGGCCGGCCGGGAACGACCGGCCGTATCCGCGGTTCGAAGCGCACCCCGCCTCGGATGCCGACGCGTTCGTCAGCGACGAATGGCACTTCCGCTCCGACCGCGCGGCGACCCCTGTGGCGTTCGTCTGGCCGGATCCTGCACGCCACGGCGTCGCACTGTCTGCACCGCCCGTGACCGCTCTCGGTCTCACCGGTCTCGGCTTCGCCCTGCATGGCGGCGACGCCGTTCTCAGCGTGACCTTCCCGGCCCGCGAGTTCCCCGTCACGTACTACGGCGATGCGGCGCCGCGCGAGCCCGAGGTACTGCATCACGTCTTCGAGGCCGGCGAGACCGTCGAGATCGTCGTGCGCGTGCATGAACTCTCGGACGACCGTCACGACTACGCGCGCGTCCTGCGCGAGTTGCATGCGGCATCCGCGCCGTCCGCTCCGCTTCGCCCGTGGATGGACGTTCCGAGCGCCGCCGCATTGAGTGCGGAAGGTCTGCACCGATGGCACTACGACCCGGATCCCGGGGTGCTGTTGGAGACGGTGGGCTTTGACCGTGAGGTGTCCGGCCGCGACGGCAAGTCCGTCGATCGGCAGGCGATGCACGTCGGGTGGGTCTCCGGTATCCCCTGGGCCTATGCGATGCTGCGCCACGCGGCCCGCACGGAGGACACGGCACTGCGGCAGGCCGCGGAGCGCGTGATCGACTTCTGCACGGCCGAGCTGTCGCCGAGCGGTACGTTCTGGGGCGTCTGGTATCGCGGGAGCGGCTGGACGCAGAGCTGGACTTCGCACCGTCGCGGCCTGCACGGGCGCTCACTCGGCGAGGCGACGCAGTTTCTCGTGCGTGCGGTGGCGCTGACCGAGCGTGACGATTGGCGGCACGCCGCAGCATCCAACCTCGACGCCGTCGTGACGCGTCAGCGCGCAGACGGCAATCTCGGCAGCATCCACCATGCGGAGACAGGCGAGGTCCTGGTGTGGGACGGTTCGGCGGGCCTCGCCTGGGTCGGAGCGCTGGCCGAGGCCGCAGAGTGGGACGAGCGGTATCTTCCCGCGGCCGTGCGCGCAGGCGACTGGTACGCGCGGCTGGTGCTCGACGAGGACCTGCACGGTGCTCCGGAGGACGTCGATCTGGCCGGCACCAGCGAAGACGGCTACGTCGCCGTGATGGCGTATGTGGCGCTCTACGACGCGACCGGCGAATCCCGCTGGCTCGATCTCGCCCGGCGCGCGGCCGAATTCGCGCTGTCGTTCCGCTACACGTACGACGTCGTCTTTCCTGCGACGTCGATGCTCGGGATCTTCGACTTCGGGACTCGAGGTGCCGATCAGGCGTCGCCCTCCAACCAGCACCTGCATGCGTACGGGCTCGTGATGACGCGCGAGATGCTGCGGCTGGCTGAGGTGACGAGTGACGCGCACTTTCGCGAGCGGGCGCTGGAGTCCCTTGCGTGCTTCCGGCAGTTCGTCGCACGCTTCGACGGCGACTTCAACGCGTACCGCGGCATGGTCACCGAGCGCTACTACCAGACCGAGTGCTTCCAGCCGAAGGGCATGCTGCTGACCCTGTCTCATGCCTGGAGCGCAGGCGTGCTGCTGCTCGGCTGCGAGGACGCGATCGCAGCCGGCGAACCGGACTGACGGGAACGCTTCGCTGTCAAGCCCCTCGGCGCGCTTCCTTCTCCTGCGCAGGATGATGATCGACCCCGAAGGAGGCGTGATGGACGTCATTCTGGTGCCCGGCCTGTGGCTCGACAGCTCGTCATGGCAGGAGGTGTCCGACCGACTCAGAAAAGCGGGTCATGTGCCCCACCCTCTGACGCTGCGCGGTCTGACCTCTCGCACCGCCGACCGTTCCGGCGTGATGCTCGCCGACCACGTCGCGCTCATCGTGAACACGATCGACCAGATGGGCGGATCCGCGGCGCTGGTCGGCCACGCCGCGGCGTGTGGCCTGGTTCATGCTGCCGTCAATCGACGCCCCGATCGGGTCGCGCGCGCGTTCCACGTCGGTGGCCTGCCCAGCGCCGACGGCACCTACGTCCTCACCGGCTTCACCGCCGACTCCCACCATGACACAGCCGAGATCGCTCGGCGTTGCGCGGTCGACGACGCGCTCGCGGCGCTGCGCGAGCGCCAGCGCACGGGCGACGGGCAGGGCATCGACACCCCGCAGCGGCTGACGGATGAACGGCGCTTCGACGTACCGGCGACCGTGATCGCCTCGGAGTACACCTCTGATGATGTGCGTCGGTGGATGGCGGAGGCCGGCGATCCGGCCACTGAGCTGACGCGCATCCGCGATGTGACGCTGGTCGATCTGCCTGCGGGCCACTGGCCGCAGTTCGAGTGCAGCGCGGATCTCACCCGCATCATCGTCGACACCTTGGCGGTTGACGCGCGCTCAGCCGCCTGAGCGGCGGCACCCATAGGCGTGGCTTCAGGCGGTGCGCACGCGTGCCGCGTTGTGCACGGCGGTGATCGCCCTGCTCTGGGCCGACTCGTAGGCGGCGAGGATGACGCCGAGCACATCGATCCCCTCGACGTGTGTCTGGATCGGACGGCGTCCCTCGCGCAAGCATTCGGCGAAGTGCGCCACCTCGGCGGCGAACTCGTGCACCGGCTCGAAAGCCACGGTCACCGGCTCCTCACCACGCACTCGAGATACGAGCGTCGTGCCGTCGGAGCTGAGCGAACCCTTCTCACCGACAAGCGAGAACTTCTCGGTGCCGACAGCGGGCTGGTAGGCCCAGCTCGTGGTCACATGGCCGACCACGCCGTTGTCATAGCGCACGAGCACCTGGGCCGAGTCCTCACCTTCCATGAAGTCCAGGCGATGACGCGAGAGCATCGCACCGACCTCGACAGGGGTGCCGTCCGCGAGGTACTGCAGCAGGTAGAGCGGGTGATAGCCGGTGTCGATGAGCTCACCGCCTCCCGCCGTTGCGGCATGAGCACGCCAGCCCATGCTCTCGATCGTGAAGTCGTTGTAGAAGCTGTCGGTCGTGCGCACCTCGTACACGCGGCCGAGCGCCCCGCTGTCCACGAGCTCCTTCGCCGCGGCGACCGCCGGCAGGAACAACTGGTTGTGCGCGCACATGACAGTCACCCCGTTGCGCTCGACCGCCGCTGCGATGGCTGCTGCTTCGTCGAGCGTCAGGCACAGCGGCTTCTCGCAGAGCACATGCAGCCCGGCATCCGCCGCCGCGATCACGGCCTCGGCATGCAGGTGATGCGGAAGGCAGATGTCGACGGCATCCAGCCCGCCAGCCGCGATCATGTCGCGATAGTCCGCGTACACGCGCACATCCGGGTCGTCGCCTCGGCGCTTCTCGGCGTTCTCCGGCACGGGGTCGGCGATGGCCGCGAACACGACGGTCTCGGCGTTGAGCCGGTACCCGGCGACGTGCGCGCCGGCGATGCCTCCCGCCCCGATGAGCCCGATCCGGATTCTGTCCTCAGCGAGGTTCGTCATGCGTGCCCTTTCTGTTCGATGGCGGCCGTGCCGGACGCCGCCGCGGTGTTGGCCGCCACCACGAAACGCGTGAGATCGATCGCGGCCTGATGGTTGTCGGAGGGGTCGTCCCCACCGCGGATCGCATTCACCCAGAGATCGAACGGAGTCGCCGCACCGGAGTCGAGCGGTACAGGCCTCCAGTCGTCGCCGAGCCTTCCGCCCTTCCCGAGCAGCTCTTCACGCCCGAAGCCGAACAGCAGCGAGGCTTCTGTTCCGCGAAGTTCCAGCGCGAAGGCACCGGGGGTCGTGACGAAACTCGCCTCGGCGACGCCCAGAGCGCCGTCGGCATAGCGGGCGACGACCACGGCGTTGTCTTCGACGGCGCGATCGGTGACGTTCCCGTACGAAGCGACGATCGTGCTGGGGCGCGCACCGAGAAAGCGCTGCACGAGGTAGGCGGGGTGGCATCCGAGGTCGGCGAATGCGCCGCCGATCGCAGCGATCGGGTCGGCGAAGCGTTCGGGCAGCCAGCCGCCGAGCCAGCCGTCATGCGCCATGCGCACGCGCGCGTACGTCACGTCGCCGAGTGCGCCGTCATCGATCAGAGCGGATGCTGTCGTGATCAGCGGTTCGGAGAGCCTCGGTAACGAGACGACGAGTGCGACACCGTTTGCGCGGGCGGCGGCGACGAGCTCCTCCGACTCGGCTACGGTCGGGGCGAGCATCTTCTCCGTGAAGACGTGCTTGCCCGCAGCGATGGCCCGCCCGATCACGTCGGTGTGTTCGTTGGTCGCGGTCGTCACGGTGATGGCGTCGACATCCGGATGGGCCAGAAGCACATCGAGGCTGTCCGCCTGCTCCATCCCCCAGTGCTTCGCGCCGTCACCGCCCCGGTCACGGTCCTCGTCCCACGTGGCGACGAGTCTCGTACCGGGATGCTCGCTGACCTCGCGCGCGTAGTCTTTGGCGTGAACATGCCAGAAGCCGGCGACTCCGACGCCGATGGTGTCAGTCAAACCTGCACTCCTTCGTGTGTCTGCGCCGCTCGCACGCACATCGAACTGCAGGTGCGACCGGGTGGATTGTGGCAACGTTACCACATACTCCGCGGCCATCGGCAGTACGGTCAGTCGCGAGCACTGCGCAGCCCGGCGTCCTCAGCAGGGAGCCGGGCCGCACGTCGTGGTCAGCGCTGCTTGCCAGTCACCGTCACCCAGTCCGAGGGTGCGGATCTCTCACCGGAGCCGTACGCATTGACGGCGGTCACCGTCACGCTGTAACGCCCCGGACGCACCCCTGAAAGTGTCGTGGACATCGCCTCACCGGCGACTTCGACCGTCGCCGTCTGCCCGGATCGAGCGGTCGCCTCGATCACGTAGCCGATGACTCCCGCATCCCCGGAGTCTGACGGTGCTGCCCAGTTGACGGTGAGCGATCGCGCACTCGCATCGGCTGAGGGTCGTTCCGGTGCACCCGGCACATCACGCATCGAGAGGTCCTCGATCGGCACGCGCGTGTACTCGACGTCCTCCTTGTTCGTGCCATACGAAACGTAGAGGAACTCACCCCAGACGACGCTCTTCTGATAGCTGTATCCGAGGTTCTTGGACTTCCCCTCGTACCGCAACGGCTGGAGGTCGTTCGAGTCCCGCAGCACGAAGCCATCGGTGAAGGTCTCTCCATCAGCGCTCAGCACTATCACCAGCGGGTGACGTGTCTTCGTGCCGGTCAGGCTTCCCACCAGATATGCCGTGCCGTCCGGAAGGTTCCCCGCGCTCTGCTTGGTGCGGGAATCAGGAATGTCCGTCACGACCGACTGCGACCACGTTTCGCCGTCGTCCGCGCTGACCGCTGCCAGCTTGAACATGCTGCTTCCACCCTGATCGCGAAACGTCATCACGACGTCGCCGTCTTCCCGAACATGCCAGCTCGGTTCGAGCTCTCGGGACATCTCGTCAGGGAGGTACTCCTGATTCTCGAATTCACCCTGTGTCCATCCCGTCACACCGAGCGGGTCGTCCGTGTAGTAGGGCTTGACCTGCAGCCCTGGCTGGACGTGGAACGCGGTGAGGACGCGACCGCTCGGCAGCGATTTCACATCCTGCTCGATGATCCCAAGAACCGGGTCGCCGTTCTGGTCGGTGACGTGTGCCGGCTCTGTCCAATTGACGCCGTCCGTGCTCGACACGTACAGCGTGTACCCGCCGCGAGGCGACAGGTCGGCTGGCCACACGTTGAGGTAGGCGACGAGTGTCTCGCCGTCGGTCCACCAGCCGCCGTTCGAGGTGTACCCGTCCGTCCTCGGCGCAGTCAGATCGATCGGATCCGACCACTTCTCTCCATTGTGGTCGCTGACGCTGTACCGGACGATGGTCTCTGGCGCGTCCTCGTCGCGCTCGGAACTCTGCCACTGCGCATACAGCCTGCCCTTGAAAGGCATCAGCACAGTACCGTGGTTGAACTTCAGATCGTCATCGCCGGGCGAGAAGACGGTGATGGTCTCGGCATTCTCGGCCTGCGGCAGCCCGAGGGCATTGAGGTCGCTCGTGTCGATGAGACCGTCGATGACCGCGACGGGAGGTTCCTCCACATCGGCCATGGCCGGACCCGCCGCAAATGCAGCGACCAGCACGGCCGCGCCGAATAGAGCGCCGGCAGCGATGGATCGCCGCCGGAATGGGACTACTGAGTGCAACATTGCTTCTCCTTCGTCTCGCGGCGCCGCGTTGAGCGGACACCGCTTTTCAGTGGAATCGCGGTATCGCGCGTTCCAACCGCGCGAGTACCGCAGCATCCGGTTCGGGGATCGGCATGCGCCGCCCGCCGACCGGACGCCCGGCGAGTCGGTGGACGGAGCGCATCCGCGCGGGGGATCCGTTCACCGCCTCGACGACTTCGTTGATGTCCGCCTGAAGTTCGGTCACGCGTCTCTCGTCACTGACGATCAGCGCTTCGCGCATCTCGGTGAACGGACGCGCGAATGCTGACGCCACGCCAGAGATCACACCGTCGGCGCCCGCATGGCCGGCCCGGGCAAAGTCGCCGTCAGAGCCGGTGTAGATGCGAAACCCCTCAGGAAGCCGATTGCGGAACGATGAGATGAGGTCGAGCGATTCCCCGCTGACCTTTACCCCGACGACACCGGTCAGCTCGGCAAGCCGGACGATGAGCTCCTCATCGACCGGGATGCCGGTTCGCGCTTCGAACATGTAGACGTAGACATCGAGTCCTGCCGCTTCGTCAACCACTTCGCTGAAGAAGTCGAAGACCTCTTCAGGCGGCGCGGGGAGGTAGTACGGCGTGAGCACCGCAATCTCCGTCGCCCCCGCATCGCGTGCACCGCTGACCAACTGCGACACCTCGTACCGGCTCGCAGCCCCGACGTGCACAATCACGCGCATGCCTCGCAGTATTTCGACAGACAGCGCCGCTACATCATTGCGCTCCTGTATCGAAAGCGCCGGGAACTCTCCGGTGGTGCCGAGGACGAGCGCCCCCTGCACCCCCGATCCTGCGACGTACTCGAGTATCGCCCGACTGCCGGCGAGGTCGAGCGCGCCGCTCTCGTCGAAGGCGAGGGGGACGGCGGTGATGATGTCGTGCGATGGCATGCGTGAGTGTTTCTTTTCGAGAAGCGGCAAGTGGAAGCTCTGGGGCGGCATGGCAGCCGCCCCAGAGCAGGCTGGATCAGCCCGTGAAGGCCTCGTCCATCGACCGCAGCACATCGTCACGGCCGGCCTGGTCCGAGAAGAGTTGCTGCACCCCGATGAACAACGCCGACTGCGCCTTGGCGTTCGGCCACCCCTGATCAGGCATCGGGGCTGTTCGGCCGTCGGCGATCACATCGGCGGCGGACTGCATGACGGAGTCGAGCTCGACCTCGGCGGTGGTCAGAGCCGGGATGCCGGGCGCCGCTTCGAACCAGACGGCGGTAGCCTCGGGGCTCGCGAGCCAGTCCACGAAGTCGAGGGCGTTGACGCTGTTCTTCGCGCCCTCGTTCACGGCGAAGCTCACGCCGATACCCCGCGGGATCGACGGCTCACCGGAGTCGTCACCGGGCAACGCGAAGAAACCGAACTCGGTTCCCTCGGGCGCGGTGGAAGCGATCTGGGGGTAGGACGCGAGCACCTGGACGACGCCGACGGCCTCACCGGAGTTGACGAGGTCATAGGACGCCGTCACGTCGGTGCCGAGCGGGTCGTCGTTGAAGCAGCCGCCCTCACTCATCTCGAGATACTTGTCGAGCGCATCTCCCCACCCCGAGCCGTCGAAGGTGTCGGAGCCATCGGTCAATTGCTCGTCGAAGTCGGGGTCGTCGCCGTAGACGGTCGAGGCGACCAATGCGTACGGGATGAGCTGGGTCACCCAGTCGGTCTGGATTCCGAGGGCGAAGGCGACCTTTCCTGCATCCTTGACGTCCGCGCAATAACTGAGCAGATCGCTGTAGGTCGTCGGAACCTCGAGCCCCAGTTCGGCGAGTGTGGCGGTGTTGTAGATCGTTCCGACAGCGTCGAGTTTGGATGGCAGTCCGTACGTCTTGCCGTCGATCTGAAGCGTCTCGGCGGTGCCCGGGTCGACATCGCCGACCCATTCCCGATCGGAGAGGTCGGCGAGGTAGCCTGCTCCCTGGAGCACGTCGATGGCGCCGGGGTTGCCTCCACCCGCCCAGACCGTGAAAACGTCCGGGGCAGTGCCGCTGGAAAGCTGCGTGCGGATCGTCGTCTGGAACTGCGAGGTGTCGGCGACCGTCAGATTGACGTCGATGCCGGTCTTCTCCTTGTACGCCTCGACCACCGCCTCCATCGGGCCCTGGTTGTTCGAGGTCGTGGCGATCGTGAGTGAATCGGTCGGCTCGTTGGACGGCGTCTGCTCTGACGATGAGCACGCCGACAGGCCAAGGCCTGCGACGGCCACACCGGCGACGACGGCGATGTAACGCGATTTCATGGTGACTAGACTCCAATGCAGGAAGGGGGCGTGAGCCCCCGGTAACGGGTGAGAATGTGTCAGTTGCTACCCGGCGGAGAACCGGAATTGGTAGATTCCGGGCTCCAGCCGAAGACGGGTGGTGTTCTGACCGTTCTCCATCAGGGTGACGCCTTGCGAGTGCGTCGCGTTCTCGCCTCCTTCCGTGATCTCGGATGCTGTGGGAAGGTCTGCTGTGGCAGCCGGCCCCGGCGGGACGTGCACGGTCCAGTCGATCTGTTCCCCTTGGCGCTGCCAGGCGCTTTCGATCCGTCCGCGCGGACTCTCCAATGCCCCGGATGCGTGATCGAGGAAAGTATCGAATCGAGGTGCGAGCTCGATGCTCCGGTAGCCTGCCGAGTTCTCTGCCTGCCGGATTCCGAGGATCCCGGAGAGGAACCACTCCCCGACCGAGCCGAGTGAGTAGTGGTTGAAGCTGTTCATCCGCGCGGATTGAAAACCGTTCTCCGCTGTCCAGCCGTCCCAACGCTCCCAGATCGTAGTCGCGCCGTTATGAACGGAGAATAGCCAGGACGGGTAGCGGTCGTTGTGCAGCAGACGGAACGCGAGGTCCTCTCGCCCGACGGCTGCGAGCACCGGGCAGAGTAGACCGACAGTAACGAACCCCGTGGTGAGGGCGACGTCGCGGCGCTCGACGGCGCGGACGAGCTTCTGAGCGATCCGGTCGCGCTCAGCGTCGTCGTCAAACAATCCGAAGGCGAGCGTCAGCAGGTAGGCGCCTTGGGTGTCACCCGCCACCGTGCCGTCACCGGACAGGAATGCGGTGCGGTACGCCTCGCGTATCCGATCCCGCAGTTGGCGGATGCTGTCGGCATCGGCTGCGCGTCCGAGCACGTCGAGAGCGCGCGCCGTCAGATCAGCGCTGTAGGCGAAGTACGCCGTCGCGAGCACATCCTTGCGGGTTTCCTCACTGATCTGGAGCCAGTCGCCGTAATTGTTGCCTACCTGCTGCCGCCAGATCAGTGCCGGGTTGTGACGTTCGATATGGCGCACCCAGGCGACCATCGAGTCGGCAGCCTCAGCCAGTACCCGTTCATCGCCTGTCGCGCGATACACGCTCCAGGGGATGGTGACTCCGCCGTCGCCCCATGCCGGAGCCCCCTCCCGCAGGTGGATCAGGTGCGGTGCGATATCCGGGAATGCGCCGTCAGCGCTCTGCGCACTGCGCACGTCCCGCATCCAGCGCTTAAGCAGCGGTCCAAGGTCGGCGAGAACGAGGGCGGTGGGTGCGAAGACCTGCGCGTCAGCAAGCCAGCCCAAACGCTCGTCGCGTTGCGGACAGTCTGTCGGGATCGAAACGAAGTTGCCGCGGAGACCCCACTGGATGTTCGCGAACAGCCGATCCAGGGCCGTGTCGGATGAGCTGAAGTCGCCGATGAATTCGACGTCGTTGTGCAGTACGACGGCCTCGATGTCGTCCACGAGCAGATCGCCCTGGATCCCCTGCACTTCGGCGTACCGAAAGCCGTGCAGCGTGAACCGCGGCTCGAACACCTGGTCACGATCCCCGTTCGTCCAGAAGACGTCGACGGGTTCCGCAGTACGCAAGTTCGCGGTGTAGAGCTCGCCGCCATCCAGGACCTCAGCATGATTGAGCTGAATTCGTCGGTCTGCTGGCTGGTCGCGCAAACGCAGGCGCACCCGACCGACCAAATTCTGACCGAAGTCGACGATGAAGCGTCCACCACCACGCGACTCGACCGAATGGGCGGGGAGCCGCAGGGTGGCGCGCACGCCGGGGTCGACCTCCGGAGTAAGCAGATCGACCGACCGGTCGGTGACGACCGCGTCCGACCAGTCCGTGATGTCGTGCGTGGACAGGAACCAGGATGGTTCAGCCCGGCGCGAGTCCTCGTATTGGCCCATGAGCATATCGGCGTAGAGGATGTCGGAGGCCTGCTCCTTCCAGCCCACGTCGGTGGCGAAGATGCTGCGCCCCCCGTCCGACGAATCAAGGACGAGCTGCGCCAAGAGTGCCGGCTCCTTCCCGTAATGCTGCGCCTGGTGACGGCGGTCGGTGCCGATGAATCCGACGTACCATCCATCGCCGAGGAGAGCTGCCACGCTGTTGCGGCCCGGGCTCAGCAGCGCGGTGATGTCCCAGGACTGGTATGTGATGCGGTCGCGGTACTCCGTCCATCCCGGGGCGAGCTCGTCGTCTCCGACTTTCTTCCCGTTTACGTAGAGCCGGTACGAGCCCTTGGCTGATACGTGCACCTTGGCGACAGCAGGCACCTCGTCGAGGTCGAAGTGGCGCACGAAGCGACGCACCGGCTGCAGCTTATTGACGGTGAAGCTGATGTCCGTGTCCTGCGGCGGCAGGGCCACCTGGCGATACGCCGGATTGCGGCCGATCCACGCAGCATGCCACTCGTCACGATGGACGATGCCCGTCGCGAACGCCCCGTACGCCCTCTCGACCATGCCGTTCTCGTCTTCGACGTCCAGCGTCCAGGTGTAGTCGGCAGAGGAACCCAGTGGCGCGCCGGCGTAGTGGGCTCCGATCGTCGAATCCGTTTCGACGCGCCCCGAGTCCCACACGAGCGCAGTGGCGCCGGTGGGGAGCTGCTGCGACACGGAGATCTGAAAGGCCTTCTGCCGAGCGCCTCGCGTTGTTGCGCGCAGCCGCCAAGAGAAAGAAGGAGCGCGGATGACTCCCTGCGGCGACGATTGACCGTCCGCACGCAGCGCATATGGGGTGAGCGTCATCCCTTCAGCCCTCCGGCGAAACCCTTGATGATCTGCCGTTGCATCAGGAAATACACCAGCAGTACCGGTGCCACACTGATGACCAGCCCGGCGAACACGACTGGCCAGTTCGACACGAACTGTCCGACGAACGCGTAAAGCGCAACGGTCACCGTCTGCTGCGGCGTGCCGCTGAGGTACAGCAACGGCACGAGGAAATCGTTCCAGACGGTGATCGCGTTCAGGATGATCACGGTTCCGGTGATCGGGCGCAGCAGAGGGAAGACGATGCTCAGGAACGTGCGGAACGTGCCGGCGCCGTCAAGTGCGGCCGCCTCTTCGTAGTCTCGCTCCAGGGTGCGGAGGAACCCCGTGTAGAGGAAGACCGAGAATGGCACCTGACTGCCCGTGTAGAACAGAATCAACGATGCGAGCGAGCCGAGAAGTCCCAGGTCGCGCATGGTCTGGTAGAGCGGGATGAGCGCCACCTGGAACGGGATCATCATCCCGACCAGCACGATCCAGAACACCGTCGTCGACAGTTTCGACATGACGCGCGCCAATGGATAGGCCGCCATCGATGAGATCGCCACGATGAGCACGACACTCGTGATGGTCACGATCGCACTGTTGAGCAGCGCCTGCGCCAGGCCCGCCTGATTCCAGGCCTGGGCGAAGTTGTCGAAGGTCGGCTGGAGTGACGGCACCAGCGGCGAGGTCGCATCGTTGGCCGGCCTCAGAGCCATGTTCACGAGCACATAGACCGGGAAGATGAACAAGAGTGCGACCAGGAGCATCCCCAGTTCCCGCGCGAACGTGCTCTTGGTGTAACGGAACATCAGCGTCCCTTTCGCGACATGCGCTGCTGCGCGACGGAGAAGAACACCACGACGATCGCGAGAACGAGCGCCAACGCGATGCCGTAACCGAACTCATTGAATTGGAACGCCGACTTGTAGAGCAACGTCGACATGGTCTCGGTGGAGCCGCCTGGTCCGCCGGCTGTGAGGACGAACACCTCGGTGAACATCTTCAGTCCGCCGATGATGGTCAGCATGATGTTGATCGCGGTCGCCGGCGCGAGAAGCGGCCATGTCACGGACCAGAAGCGACGCCACGAACCCGCGCCGTCCACAGCCGCGGCTTCGTTGATCTCCTGCGGGATCGACTGGAGACCCGCGATGTAGATCACCATCGAGTAGCCAGCGTGCTGCCACACGATCATCATCACGACTGACGCCGCTGCCCAGAAAGGATCGCCGAGCCAGCTCGGCGCCAGATCTCCGAGACCTATGGCACCGAGCACCGTATTGACCGCGCCGTTCGGCGTGAGCAGGAACTTCCAGAGATAGGCGACGACCACCGGGGTGATGACGACTGGCGCGAAGAACAGCACACGCAGGAAGTTCTGAGACTTGAGCCCGCTGTTGACACCGAGGGCGAGAAGCAGACCGATCCCGTTCTGCAGAATAGTGACAGCGATGGCGAAGATCAGCGTCATCCGTAGCGCGTCGAGCGAACTCTGCGATGTGAAGATGCGGACGAAGTTATCGAACCCGATGAAGTCGTAGTTCTGAGACAGGCCGTCCCAGTTCGTGAACGCAAGCACGGCTCCTCTGATCGACGGAACCAGTACGGCGAACCCGTAGAAGATCAGCGCCGGTATCGCGAGGATCAGAAGTGAACGCGACTGTGCGACGCCGACGAAACGCCGTCGCTGTCTGCCCTGCAGCGCGGTGGGTCCCGTCGCTTCGGCGGCATCGGCCGAGCGTTCGAGGTCGACCATCGTCATGAAGCCCTCGCTTCATCGGAGCCAGCGGTCAGCGCGTCGACGGCATGCGCCATGCGGGTGCGAGCGCCGTCGAGATGCTCTCGAAGCTCATTCTGGATCTTCGCGACGTCGCCCTCCTCGATGAGGTCGAGAAGACGGCCGTGGTCATGCGCAGACGGGTGCAAGTCGACGTCCTCCTCAACGGTCAACTGCATGAGGCTGGCAAAGACCGGCTCGTATGCCTCCCATACATCGATGAGGCGACGATTGCCGCCGATCTCGTAGAGGAGCGCATGGAAACGCATGTCAGCATCTGCGAAGCCGTCTGCCTCCGAACGATCTGCACACGACACCATCTCGCTGACGATCGCACGGCCGGTTCGCACATGCTCGTCCGTGACGTGTCCGATCGCCCGGGCAACGGCGACCAGCTCAATCGATTCGCGCAACTCATACAGGTCGTTGATGTCATCTTGACTGAGGCCCACGACGAAGAATCCGCGCCTGCGGGATTCGACCAGTCCCTGCGACTCGAGTTGACGCAGGGCGTCGCGCACAGGCCCCCTACTGACGTCATATTCGGCGGCGAGCGCATCCTCGACGAGATGCGTGCCAGGTTCCAAATGCTGTCGCACGATCTGGTCGCGCAGGACAGCGGCCAGTTGTTCGCCGAGTGCGGGCGCTCGGGTCGGGCGCATCGAAACCATGAACTCACCTCTTTGTGTACCGTTAACGAAAGACAGTCAACTGTAATCGATTTCAAAAGTCAAACAGAGAAGGACCGCCCCTTTGATGAGTGGGCGGTCCTTCGAGTGGACTTCTACTGATGCGCGGCGTCAGCCCTCTCCGCGTCCGCCCGGCCGCCACAGCACGATGTCGGTCGAGCGGCGGATGCGGCGTCCGCTCGGCACGGGCACGACGCCGCTCGCACCGGCGGCGAAGACGCGCACGCCCGGGCGGTTCTCGCGTTCGGCACGCAGCGCGCCCTCGAGATCGACGACGCGTCGGCGCAGCATCCGCACTTCGTCCTCGAGGTCGAGCAGACGGGCGATCGCCGGCAGGCTCATCCCGTCGGCGGAGAGGCGGGCGACCTCGCGCAGCTGAGCGATGTTGCGCGCAGAGTAACGGCGCGATCCGCCGCGTGTACGCCCGGGGACGACGAGCCCGATCCGGTCGTACTGACGCAGAGTCTGCGGATGCATGCCCGCGAGCTCTGCGGCGACGGCGATCGCGAAGATCGGGGCATCTTCATCCTCGACCATCGCGATCACCTCCGCCTGCAGTGTTCATCAGCCCTGCGCCTTCGACATCAAGTCGGACCGCGGGTTCTCCTTCGGCTCCAGGTCATGGAACTTCTGCAGCGCTTCGCGCGCGGCATCGTCCAGGTGCGTCGGCACCGCGACCTGCAGCTCGGCGAGGAGATCGCCTGTGCCCTTCGACGTCGCGACGCCGCGGCCCTTGACCCGCAGGACGCGTCCGGACGGGGTGCCGGGCGCGACGCGCAGCTTCACGATGTCGCCGGCGAGCGTCGGGACCTCGATCGTCGCGCCGAGTGTCGCCTCGGTGAAGGTGACCGGCACCGTGAGGCGCAGGTTCAGACCGTCACGGGTGAACACCGGATGCGGGCGCACCTTGATCTGCACGACGATGTCACCGCTCTCGCCGCCGTCGGGCGAAGGACGCCCGCGCCCGCGCAGACGGATCTTCTGCCCGTCTGCGACACCCGCGGGGATCTTCACCTTGAACGGCTTGCCGTCCTCGCCCTGCAGCGTGATGGTCTCGCCCTGCACGGCGGTGACGAAATCGAGCGTGGTGCGCGCCGTGACGTCGGCACCCTTCTGCGGTCCGCCGAAGCCGCGGTATCCGCCGCTCGTCTGGCCGAAGCGGCCGGAGCCGAAGCCGCCGCCCTGACTCTGGTTGAACATCGCGAAGATGTCCTCGAAGTCGGCATTGCTCTGGCCCCGCCCGCCCTGACCGAACCGGCTGAACACGTCTTCGAAGCCGCCGGCACCGCCGCCGCTCGCAGTGAACCGCGCACCCGAGCCCATGGCCCGGATCTCGTCGTACTCCTTGCGCTGCTCGGGATCGGAGAGCACCGAGTACGCCTCGCTGATCTCCTTGAACATCGCCTCGGCCTTGGCATCACCCTGATTGGAATCGGGGTGGTACTTGCGCGCGAGCTTGCGGTACGTCTTCTTCAGATCCGCATCACTGACGTTCTTCTCGACGCCGAGCGTCTTGTAGAAGTCCTTGTCGAACCAGTCCTGGCTTGCCATCGATCACCCGCCTACTCAGCGGGCACCGCGACGACGACCTTCGCCGGGCGCAGCTCAACATCGCCGAGGCGATAGCCCACCTCCACGACCTCGAGGATCGTCGAGGACTCTGCGCCTGGAGTCGGCTGCTGGAAGATGGCCTCGTGGTGCTGGGGGTCGAATTCCTCGCCCTTCTCACCGTAGGCGACGACGCCGAGACGCTCGACGACCGCGCGGATCTTCTCGCCGATCACGAAGAACGGCGTGCCCTCGACGAGATCGCCGTGCTGGGTCGCACGGTCGAGGTCATCGAGCACGGGGATCAGCCCCTTGGCCGCCTCGCCCTTCGCGCGGTCGATCTCGACCTGACGCTGCTCCTCGGTGCGCCGACGGTAGTTGGCGTACTCCGCCTGCAGGCGCTTGAGGTCGTTGAGCAAGGTGCTCTCGAGATCGGCGAGCACGGCGTCCTCCGCCGCGGCCTCGCCGGTCTGCTCGGCACCGAGGATGTCGTCGACCGTGAGGTCGTCGATCGTCAGATCGTCGTCGGATCCTTCGGCGGCAGCCGCCTCAGCGGCATCCGGATTCTCCTGCGACGCTGCGCCTTCCTGCGGCGATGGGCCGGATGCCGCAGCATCCGACCCCTCGTCCTCAGGAACTTCACCGTTCTCGTTGAAGTTCTTGTCCGTCATGGTTACTTCTTCTCGTCCTCGTCGTCGACGACCTCGGCGTCGATGACATCCTCGTCGTCCGAGGTGTCACCGGCCGGGGCCTCGCCGTCTGCGGGGCCGGCTTCGGATGCGGCATCCGCCTGCGACTGCGCGTAGATCGCCTCGCCGAGCTTGCCCTGCGACTCGTTCAGCTTGTCGAGAGCCGTCTTGACGGCGTCGTCGTCATCGCCGGCCAGAGCCGCCTTCAGAGCGTCGACGTCAGCCTGGACGGAGTCCTTGACGTCGGCGGGGAGCTTGTCCTCGTTCTCCTTGATGAGCTTCTCGATCGAGTACGACAGGGTCTCTGCCTGGTTGCGCTGCTCGAGAGCGTCTGCACGCTTCTTGTCCTCAGCCGCGTTCTCCTCGGCCTCGCGCACCATGCGCTCGATGTCCTCCTTCGACAGCGACGAGCCGCCGGTGATGGTCATCGACTGCTCCTTGCCCGTGCCCTTGTCCTTGGCGGACACGTGCACGATGCCGTTCGCGTCGATGTCGAACGTGACCTCGACCTGCGGGATGCCACGGGGCGCCGGCGCGATGCCGGTGAGCTCGAACGTGCCGAGCGGCTTGTTGTCGCGGGTGAACTCGCGCTCGCCCTGGAAGACCTGGATCGCGACGGACGGCTGGTTGTCGTCTGCCGTGGTGAAGGTCTCGCTGCGCTTGGTCGGGATGGCCGTGTTGCGCTCGATGAGCTTGGTCATCCGGCCGCCCTTGGTCTCGATGCCGAGGCTCAGCGGAGTGACGTCGATGAGCAGGACGTCCTTGCGCTCGCCCTTGAGGACACCGGCCTGCAGGGCCGCGCCGACGGCGACGACCTCGTCAGGGTTGACGCCCTTGTTCGCTTCCTTGCCGGTCTCGCGCTTGACGAGCTCGGCGACGGCGGGCATACGCGTCGATCCACCGACGAGCACGACGTGGTCGATGTCGGCGACCTTGACGTTCGCCTCGCGGATGACGTCCTCGAAGGGCTTCTTCGTGCGGTCGAGCAGGTCCTTGGTGAGGTCCTCGAACTTCGCGCGCGTGATCGTCTCGGAGAGCGAGACGGGGCCCGACTCGGTCAGCGACAGGTACGGGAGGTTGATCGAGGTGCTGGTCGAGGAGGAGAGCTCCTTCTTCGCCTGCTCCGCAGCCTCCTTCAGACGCTGCAGGGCGATCTTGTCACCGGAGACGTCGACGCCGCTGGTCTCCTTGAACTGCTTGATGAGGTGGTCGACCAGGCGCTGGTCCCAGTCGTCACCGCCGAGGCGGTTGTCACCCGCGGTCGAGCGCACCTGGATCGTGGAGAAGTCGTCGTCCTTGCCCACTTCGAGCAGCGACACGTCGAACGTTCCGCCACCGAGGTCGAAGACGAGGATGAGCTCGTCCTCCTTGCCGCGGTCGAGGCCGTAGGCCAGAGCGGCGGCGGTCGGCTCGTTGATGATGCGCAGCACGTTGAGGCCCGCGATCTCGCCGGCTTCCTTCGTGGCCTGACGCTCGGCGTCGTTGAAGTACGCGGGGACGGTGATGACAGCATCCGTCACGGTGTCACCGAGGTAGGACTCGGCGTCGCGCTTGAGCTTCATGAGGATGCGCGCCGAGATCTCCTGCGGCGTCCACTTCTTGCCGTCGATGTCGAAGCTCCAGTCGGTGCCCATGTGGCGCTTGACGGATGCGACGGTGCGGTCGACGTTCGTGACGGCCTGGCGCTTCGCGGTCTCACCGACGAGCACCTCGCCGTCCTTCGTGTATGCGACCACCGAGGGGGTGGTGCGGAAGCCCTCGGCGTTGGCGATGACCTTCGGCTCGCCACCTTCGAGGACGCTGACGACGGAGTTCGTCGTACCGAGGTCGATTCCGACAGCACGTGCCATGTGATTCTCCTTTGGGTTGAAGTCTGGGACGACCAGGTCGAAACCTGAGTCGCGATGGCTCAACTGTACTCCTCGGTCGAAATGTTGTCAAACAAACTTGATATGACCTCACTCAACTTTGGCGGCGGACTAGGCTGACCGGCATGAGCAGCATGCGCACGAGAATCCGTCCCTCCCGCCTCGCTGCGATCGCCGTCCTGGCGTTCGCGACGCTGCCGCTCAGCGGATGCCTCTTCAGCGCGATCCCGTCCGAGACCGCCGCGACCGATGAGCCGTCGAACGCCCCTTCGCCGACGCCCGAGCAGTCGGACGAGACCGAGGGAGGCGCACCCGCCACGCTCTCGTTCGAAGACGGCGACCTGCTGACGGACTCCGTGTACGTCGAGGGGAGCGACGGCCTGCTGGCAGACGACGGGTGGGAGGTCACCTCCCCGGACGACGGGAACGGCGGTTGGGCCTACGGCACGATCGACGGAACCTGCACGGCGCAGTTCTGGCAGGGGTTCACTCCGGACATCCCTGTGACACCGGGCGACGACAGCGCCTCCTCCGACGCGATCCTCGGGACGCTTCTGCAGACGGATGCCGCGAGCATCACCCCGCACGCCGTCGACGGCGCCTTCTCGTACCAGTCGACCGGCAACACGGACGTCGCCAATCGGCAGATCACCGGCCAGGACGGCGATCGCACCTGGATCATGGCCGCACGCGCGTTCGCGACGCCCGGCCTCGGCTTCTACGTCATCGTCGACTGCACGGGAGGCGACGCGAATGCGATCCTGTCAGAGGTCCTCGACAAGAACGCCATCGTCGCGTACTGACCGGAGAGGTCATTTGCCGCCGGGCGGGCCGATCAGCAGCAGCGCGATGTACAGCGCGACCACGGCGACGGCGATGAGCACCACGAGCACCCAGGCCCGGCGCAGGAACCAGCGCATCGTGCGGTCGTACCAGGTGCGGTCCTGCGGATGGTCGCTCTCCTCGAGACGCCATTCGCCCGTCAGGCGCCCCGATCGATGCAACCAGATCTCCATCGGGATGGTCGCATAGGGCACGATCGCACTCGCCACGGCGAGCACCCCGACCCCGATCGACCAGCGCTGGTTGAACGCCACGAGGATCGCCGTCGCGGCGTAGGAGAGGAAGACGAACCCGTGGACACCACCGCCGATCGTGACCACGATCGGCGGGACGCCGACGGCGCGCGCGATGAGCGCGCCGATCAGGATCGTCCAGGTGATCGCCTCGGCTATCGCGAGGACACGGAAGAGACGGGCAGGCGTGCGGAACATCGCGCTCCTAGTGATCGGGGTCCTTCCAGCGTACGCACTCGGACGGGCGGCCCCGTCTGCGGAATAGCATCCGATGCCCTGTCGTTGCGATCATCATGGCGACGATCGATCAGACGACACTGGAGCGCTTGCTCTCCGGAGTGAAGGTGATCTCCGGCGGCACGCGGCGCGTCGAGCTTCCGGCGTCCGGTGCGCTCCCCCTCGCCGACGGCGTCGTGACCCTCGTGCACGTCGTCTCGGGAGAGGTGCGCGGCCACCCGCCGCTCGCCGCCGGCTGCAGCCTGGGCATCGACCGGGCCACCCAGCGGATCAGAGTCAGCCGGCCGACCGCCCCCGACGTTCTCGCCGCAGGCGGTGCACTGCTGACACTCGGAGACCGCTCCGTGATCCTCGATGCACCCGACGGCGCCACCCTGGTCGTGGGTGAGGTGCAGCTGTCGGATCCGACCGCGCTGCACATGGTGCCCGGTTTCGTCGTCGTCAGCGACTTCGCAGCCCTCGAACCCGCCGCGGCCGCACTCGCCTCGCAATTGGGACTCGATCCGTACGCACCCGCAGACGCCCGTTCGGGCGATCCCGTGATCTGCCGGATGATGGTGACCACGGTTCTGCTCTCGGTGCTGCGCGCATGGGCGGAGAACGGCTGCGCCCCCGAGTCGTGGGCCGCGCGCTCGCGCGATCCGTACCTCGAGCGCGTGATCGCCGCGATCCATCAGGCGCCGGGGCGGGATTGGACCGTCGAGTCCCTGGCCGGAGTCGGCGCGATGTCGCGCTCGGTGTTCGCCGAACGGTTCCGCGCCGTGGTCGGCCGCTCCCCCGCGAGCTACGTCACGGAGGTGCGCATGGACACCGCGAAGTCGATGCTGGCGGAAGGGCGCACCGTCGCGGAGACGGCGAGGACGCTCGGCTACTCCTCCGACGAGGGCTTCAGCCGCGCCTTCCGCCGCCACGCCGGGATGACCCCGTCGGCGTGGCAGCGGATGCAGCGCGAACCCATTCCCGCGTAGGGCTCCCCCGGGTCAGCTGCGCACGCGGTTCGAGAGCCCGAACAGCAGCGCTCCCACCACGAGCGCGGCGGCGCCGAGACCGTACGAGGGCTCCACGCCGATGCTGTCGACGAGCACTCCGCCGACACCGGCGGCGATCATGATCGCGCCCTGGAATCCGACCACGACCAGGCTGCCGCCGGCTTCGAGGCGGTCGGGCATCCGGTGTCCGACCCAGGTGTTGACAACGATCAGCCACGATGCGAAGAAGAAGCCCCACACGAACACCGCGATCCCGACGCCGAGCACCGACCCGGAGAGCAGGATGGTGCCGGCCACCGCGACGGCGATCACGGCAGGTGCGAGCACGGCGAACAAGCGGAACGAGCGGTCGATGATCAGTCCGATCGTGAGGTTTCCGACCAGACCGCCGACACCGAACACCGCCAGCAGCATGACGATCGTGCCGGCATCGACCTCCGGGATCCGCTCGAGCGCGAGGCGGACGTACGTGTATGCGAGGAAGTGGCCGAGCACGACGAGCACGTGCCCGGTCAGCCCCAGCCCGATCCCCGGGCGACGGATCGTGTCGGCGAGCAGTGAGAAGCTCGATGTCTGAGCGGCGGGCACCCGCGGCAGCATGGTGCGCAGCGCCACAGCCAGCAGGCCGGTGACGACGCCGGCCAGAGCGAACACCCCGCGCCAGTCCATGATCTGGCTCAGCATCACGCCGACCGGAACACCGGCGACGGTCGCGAGCGACGTGCCCGCCGAGGTGAACATCACCGCGCGTCCGAGTCGTTCCGGTCCTGCGATCCGCACGGCGACGGTGATCGACATCGACCAGAAGGTGCTCAGGGCAGCGCCGAGCAGGAAGCGCGCGAGAAGGATGATGATCAGGTTCGGCGAGATCGCGACGATGAGGTTCGACGCCGCAGCGGCGACAGCCATCCACACCAGCAGGGTGCGGCGATCGACACGGGGGAACACCATTCCGACGGTGGGCGCGACGATGAATCCGACGAGCGCGGTGACCGTGACGGTCTGCCCGGCCTGCCCTGGCGTGACGCCGAGCGCGTCCGCCATCTCCGTGAGCATGCCGTTGGGCAGGAACTCCGCTGTGACGAGCAGGAAGCTGAGCAGCATCATGACGACCAGGGCGCCGTAACGGATCCGCTCTACGGGGGCGGAGACGTTCACGGGTATGGGTGCGGTCGTTGTCATGTCTCCATGCTGACAGGCGCGCGGATGGCGCACCCGACTGCGCGTCCGCGGCATCCGACCATTCGTCCGCGGTCGGAGGTCAGGCGCAGCACGTGACAGCGCCGCACCCTCGCGGTACTCTCGGAGGGCACCGGGATCGCCCCGGGAAGAACCGAGCGGAAGGAGCCGAGATGTCCAACGTCTTTGTCGCGCCTCTCGCCGACATCCTTCCCCTCGAGGCCGCCCGCTCCTGATCCGCGTGTGGCCTCCCTTCCGGAGCAACCACAGTGACTGATCCCTTCGCGTCGTTCGACGCATCCTCTTCCTTCTCCCTCGACTCCTCGCTCTCGTTCGCCGACGTCGAGCCCGGCGACGGCCAGCGCTGGTCGACCTGGCCGGCGATCACCCCGACCGAGCGCGGGCCGCAGCCATGGCCTTCGTGGGTCGTGACCTCGGCCGGCGCACTCGACACCGAGCTCGGCATCCTCAAGACCGGCAAGGAGGCGGATGTGTTCCTGATCGAGCGCGCTGTGCCCGACGATCCGGCCCGGCGCACGCTGCTCGCGGCGAAGCGGTACCGCAGCGAGGAGCACCGATCCTTCCACCGGTCGACGGCGTACACCGAGGGCCGACGGGTGCAGAACTCGCGCGATGCGCGCGCCCTGGCGAAGAAGTCGTCATTCGGACGCGAGGTCGCCGCCGCGGAATGGTCGTTCGCGGAGTTCACCGCGCTCTGCCGGATGTGGGAACTCGGCGCTCCGGTGCCGTATCCCGTGCAGGTCAACGGCACCGAAGTGCTCATGGAGTTCATCGGCACAGGCGCCACCGCCGCACCTCGGCTGGCGCAGGAGCGCGGCGATCGTCGTGCACTCGCGGACTACTTCGCCCAGATCGTCGACCTCATGCGCATCTTCGCGGCAGCGGGCTTCGCGCATGGCGACCTCTCGCCGTACAACCTCCTCGTCCACGAGGGACGCGTGCGGGTGATCGATCTGCCGCAGATCGTCGACATCATCGCGAATCCGCAGGGGCTCGACCTGCTGCATCGGGACTGCGTGAACGTGTGCGACTGGTTCGCACGGCACCGGGTGGAGTGCGATGCCGAGGAGCTGTTCGCCGAGCTGATGGCCTCGTCGTACAGCTGAGGACAGGGGATGCTCTCGATGTCAGCGGCGTTCGTCGTGATCGGCCTGCGCCAGTCGGGCGAGTGCGACCGCGCCCACCAGCAGGCCGAAGTCGCGCAGCGCGACATCGAAGTATCCGGGCAGGATCAGCAGGTTGACGATGATGCCGGCGAGCCAGGCTGCCACCACCCATGCGCCGATGCGTGGGGCGATGGCGACGAGGATGCCGGCGGCGATCTCGACGACGCCGACGATCCGCATCGCGAGCACCGCGTCACCGGGGATCACACTGTCGGCGAACGGAGCGAGGTAGATCGTCCAGTCGGTGAGGAGGTTCGTGAACTTGTCGATCCCGAAGAGGATCGGAGCGATCGTGAAGACGGTGCGCAGCAGCAGGAAGGCCTGATGCTGCGGGGAGCGCAGTGACCTCGAGGTGATGACGCTCGTGCGGTCGGCTCGACTGTGAACAGACATTTCGGAGTCCTTTCTAACGGATAGATACTCGAACGTTAGACCCGCGCTACACTAACGTCAAGATCCATGTTCGATAGAAGGGCGCCGATGCCGTATCAGGATGCTGAGGCGATGAGCCAGCTCGCCGATCCGACGCGACGAGCGCTGTACGAGCACGTCGCCGAGTCGGCAGAACCGGTGAGCCGGGAACAGGCCGCGGAGGCGATGGATCTTCCGGTGCACCAGGTGAAATTCCACCTTGATCGCCTGGAGCGCGCCGGACTGCTGACCAGCGACTACGTGCGCCTCAGCGGGCGCTCGGGCCCTGGCGCCGGCCGCCCCGCCAAGCGCTACAGACCCGCCGATGGCGAGATGTCAGTCAGCGCACCACCCCGCGAGTACGACCTCGCCGGTCGCATACTCGCCAACGCGATCACCCGCGCGCGGACCGAAGGCGCCTCGATAGACGACGCCGTCCGCGTCGTGGCCAGGGAGCAGGGCCGCGCTCTTGCCGACCCGGACGCTTCTCCGCCTGGTTCTCCGGCAGACGCGCTCGATCGCGCCACCGGCATCCTCCGGGCACACGGCTATGCGCCCCAGAACGATGACGGGCGCGTGACCATGCTCAACTGCCCGTTCCACTCCCTCGCGCAGGAGAACCGCGACCTGGTCTGCACCATGAACCATGAGCTCATCGAGGGTCTCGATGAGACGCTCGAGCCCTACCGCCCGAGCGCCGTCCTCGATCCGCAGGCCCACCGATGCTGCGTCATCCTCACCGCTGACGGGAAGTGACGGGGGCACCCGAAGGCGCCACCGACCTCACAGCGGCCTTGGACGGCCCGCCTCTTCGAACCGCGTCACCGCGTCGAGCAGGGCGACGATCGGGCGCGGCATCCGCTCGACAGGCAGGGCGTCGACGATGTCGGCAGCGAACCTCGCCTTGCGCCCTGCAGCCGTGCCCGCGAACCGGTGCAGTTGCGCCTCGATGCTGCGGGCGCGCTGTGCGGGTTGCGTCTGGAACATCTGGAACCGCGTGAGCTCGCCCCGTGCTGCGAGCGTGTGCAGCACGAGCTCCGGCCCGGCCGCCGCGATCACCTCCGCTTCGAGGTCGCGCTCGCACGCGAAGAAGCCGAGGGGTTCCGGTTCGCCGTCTGCGGCGAGCATGCCCGCGTCGACGAGGACGCGGACCACGTGGTGCCGCTCGGCACCGTCGTAGAGGCCGAGCACGCGCGCAGGATGCGCCTCGGATCGCAGCTCGGCGAGCCGGCGACGCAGGTTCGTGATGCCGCCCATGTCGACGAGCGTGATCGATTCGCGCTCGAGCACCGTGTCGAGTCGGCGGGCGGCGGCTTCGAAGGCGAGCAGGTCGCTCGCGCCCTCGAACAGCACGACGGTGCGCGGCCGCGGAATGATCTTCGGCATGCGTCGACACTACTCGCGGGTTTCCCGAGCGGCGCGCCGCTACCTCGCGTTCACCGGTTCCCGCCAGACTTCGACCATGAGCGCTTCCGCACCGAAGGCCGACGACATCGAACGCCCCGCCCGCAGCCGCGGCGTTCTCGCCTGGGCGCTGTGGGACTGGGGATCCGCCGCCTTCAACGCGGTCGTCACGACCTTCGTCTTCAGCACGTTCCTCGCGAGCCAGCTGTTCGTCGACCCCGAGATCGTGGACGCCGCAGCCGGCGACGCGAAGAACCCCGCACTCGTCGCCGCGCTCGCCGGCAACGCCAGCCTGGTCGGCTGGGCCCTCGCGATCGCCGGCGTGCTCATCGCCGTGCTCGCACCGGTGCTCGGCCAGCGCTCCGACGGGACGGGGCGCCGCAAGCTCTGGCTCGCCATCAACACCGGCATCGTCGTGCTCGCCATGGCCGCGATGGTCTTCGTCGTCGGAGCTCCCGAGTACCTGATCCTCGGCGCGACGCTGCTCGCCGTCGGCAACATCTTCTTCGAGTTCGCCGGCGTCAATTACAACGCGATGCTCGTGCAGGTCTCCACGAAGGAGAACATGGGTCGCGTGTCGGGCTTCGGCTGGGGCATGGGATACGTCGGCGGCATCGTGCTGCTGGTCATCCTGCTCGTCGGTTTCATAGGCCTCGTCGCAAGCCCCGGGCCGCTCGGGATCACGACCGATGGCGGTCTGCACATCCGGCTCGCCGTGCTCGCCTCCGCGATCTGGTTCGGCGTCTTCGCGATCCCCGTGCTGCTGCGGGTGCCGGAGATCCCGGCCCGCGAAGCGCAGAACCGGGTCGGGTTCTTCCGCTCCTACGTCGTGCTCGCCGGCACGATCAAGAAGCTCTGGCACGGCAACCGCCAGGTGCTGATGTTCCTGGTCGCGAGCGCGGTGTTCCGCGACGGACTGGCCGGTGTCTTCACCTTCGGCGCGATCATCGCCGCGCAGGTCTTCGGGTTCTCCAGCTCGCAGGTTCTCTACTTCGCGGTGGCCGCCAACGTGGTCGCGGGGATCAGCACGATCCTCGCCGGCCGCCTCGACGACGCTTTCGGGCCCAAGCGCGTGATCATCACCTCTCTCATCGGACTCGTCGTCGCCGGCACCGCTGTGCTGTTCATCGGCGATGCGCAGATCGGCTTCTGGATCGCCGGGCTCATCCTGTGCATGTTCGTCGGCCCCGTGCAGTCGGCGAGCCGGTCGATGCTCGCTCGCATCACGCCGGAGGGTCGTGAGGGCGAGATCTTCGGCCTCTACGCGACCACGGGTCGCGCCGTCTCCTTCCTCGCCCCGACTCTGTTCGCCCTGTTCGTCGGCCTCAGCGGCGACACGCGCCTCGGCATCCTCGGCATCGTGATCGTGCTGCTCGTCGGGCTGCTGCTGATGCTCCCGGTGAAGGCCAAGCAGGCGGTCATCGAGTAGGGCGCTGGATGCTCAACTCCCCCAGTTGTCGGCGAGCTTCGACAGCAGACGCGCGAGTTCGCGCGCTTCCTGGTCGGTGAACGACTCGAGCGCCTTCGACAGCACCTCCCGCCGTTCGCCGCGCATGCTCCGAGCGATCTTCTGACCGGTTTCCGTGAGGGCGATGCGGGTGCGTCGCGCGTCGTCGGGGTCGGCCTCCCGCTGCACGAGGCCGCGCTGAACACCCTGCTGCACGAGGCGTGAGGCGCGCGGCTGATCGACGCCGACGGCCTCGCCGAGCGCGCTGACGCTGAGCGGTTCGGATGCCGCGGCGAGCACCTCCAGCATCCGCATCCACGCCGGACCCCCCAGGCGCCCGCCCGGTCCGCCCGCCCCGGGCGGCGGGACGATCCCACGGCGACCGAGGGGCGGGTGCTCGCCGTGAGCGTGGCCGTGGTGATCAGCCATGAAGTCGCCGCGCTTGCCGTGCGGGCCACCACGACCAGGACCGTGCGGTCGCCGGCTCCGCATACGCGCGAGTGCCTGCGCGATGATCTCGGCCGGGTCCGGATTGTCTGTGCTCACGCATCTGATTTTACATGCGACTTGACATGTATTCAGATTGCATGTCACACTACATATACATGCACAGTTACAAGCAAAGGACTCCACTCATGAACACCATCACCTCTGAAGAGACTTCCCGCCCGTTCGGATTCTGGCTCAAGGCCGTCGACCGCCTCATGGCTGCCGAGTTCGCCTCCGCCTTCGAGTCCGAGGGCATCACGCGCCGCGAATGGCGCATCCTGAACGTCGTCGACGGCACGGCTCCTGCCCGGCACCCGAAGAACGATCGACCGCTGCCGGCGCACAAGCTCACGCGACTGATCGAACTCGGCTGGGTCGCGGATGCTGAGGGCACCTGGACCCTGACCGACGAAGGCCGTGCGGCCAAGGAACGCCTCGACACCATCGTCGAAGGCATCCGCGCCAAGGTCACCGATGCGGTCCCCGCCGAAGACCTCGCCACCACCATGGCCACGCTCGAGCGGCTCGCCCGCGCGTTCGGCTGGGACGAGGAGACGCCGCTCCCCCGCGGACGCGGACGTCGCGACTTCGGTCCTCGCGGCCTCGGGCGCGGAGGCTTCGGTCCTCGCGGGTTCGGGCGCGGCTTCGGTCCTCACGGGTTCGGCAGGCCAGGATTCGGCCCCCAGGACTTCGATCACGAAGGCCACGGCGCCCCCGAGCACGGCGGACGCGGGCACGGCGATCACAGCGATCAGCGGTTCGCGCACGACGCCGAGCACGGACACCGCGGTGGGCCGCGCGCACATTTCGCCCGCTTCGTGCAGGGCTCGTACGAGCGCGGATTCGACGCCGGATTCGCCCGCGGCCGCAACGCGCAGTGAACACTGTGGTTGCGACCACGCCACATTCACGAATGGCGGATGCTTCGGCATCCGCCATTCGTCATTCGTCCAGTGCGACGCGCACGGACGGCGGAGCACCGGCTGCGATGAGCCGCTCCGTCATGGCCGCGGCGGCGAGCGCGTACGGACGGTGATCGCGCATGAGCAGCGAACGCGAATTCGCCTCCTCGTACAACGCGATCAGGTGAAACGCGAGGAGCTCGGCTCCCTCCGCGTCGACCGCCAGCTCGTGGGCTTCGACGGCGTGCGCGATCTGGGCGTCGATGTACGCATACCAGGCTGCGGTCGCTGAGCGGATGGCGTCGCTGACGTCGCCCGGCTTGGAATCGACATCCGCCGCCGTCGCTGCGAAGAAGCAGCCACCGGCGAAGACCCGATCGCGCGAATAGATCAGCGCATTCCGCAGCAAGGCGACGAGGCGCGGCAGTCCGCGCGGCTGTTCGCGCGCAGGAGTGATGATGCGATCGATGAAGATCTCTCTCGCGGCGGCGATCGTGGCGAGTTGAAGCCGTTGCTTGCTGCCGAACAGCGTCGCGATGCTGCTCTTGCTGTGACCGGACGATCCTGCCAGCCGCCCGATCGTCAGGCCGTCGAGCCCCTCGATGGAGGCGAGGTCAGTGGCGCTGGAAAGCACGACGCGCCTGGTCGCGTCACCGCGCGCGCGCCGCCCGTCCTGAGTGAGATTCTCCGCCACACCCCTAGTGTACGCACGATCGTTCGTATAGTCTACATACGATCGTACGTATTTATCGGCAGAGGAATCATCGACCCAGGAACGAGGAATTCATGTCCGGTCCCGTCACCGCCCTTCGTCGCAGCATCCGCATCGCGGCCGCCATCTCGCCGTCCCTCGCGGCCCGATTGGCCCTCTCCGCGTTCTTCCGCCCTGGTCGGAAGATGGCCGTGCACGAGCGCGACGCGGCCACCGATCTCGCCGGGCACCGCGAGCACCTGCGCCTGCACGGACGCGACGTCGCCACGTACCGATGGGGCACGGGCGAACGCACGGTGCTCGTGCTGCACGGATGGCAGGGCCGGGCCTCGCAGCTCGCACCCGTCGTGCGCGAGCTCGTCGCTGCGGGGCGCACCGTGGTGTCGTTCGATGCACCGGCCCACGGGTCCTCGGACGGGCGGCGTGCCGACATCACGGACTGGCTCGAGGCGAGCGCCGAACTGGCGCGCCGCCACGGCGGTTTCGAGGCCGTGGTCGGACACTGCTTCGGCGGCCTCGCCGCGCTGGTGTTCGCACGAACCGACCCGACGATCCGATCGGTGTCCGTGATCGCCTCGGCGGCGAGCCCCGCGGCTTTTCTGCACGAGTTCGCCGCCATGCTCGAGCTCGATGAGGCGACGCGAACCGAGTTCGATCGGCTCTTCTACGCGCGGCTGGGCGAGACGCAGGCCGCGGCGATCGCGCGTTATGACGCCGTCGCCCAGCCTCTACCGACCACGACGGACCTTCTCGTCGTCCACGACCAGGACGACCGGCGGATGCCCGATGCCGGATCGCTTGCCTCCATGATGCGCACCACGAGCGGTCACGGCTCATTCGCACGAGCGGGCTCGGGCACACCCGCCTGATCTCCGACGATGGCGTGCTCGACGCGGTGGTGGCGATCTCGACCGGCGGAGTGGATGCGTTCGACGCGCTGGATGCGGCGCGGGCTCAGATCGGCAGCGCGAGATAGAAGTCGAAGACCGTGCCGTCGGCGTCGGGGCCTGCGAGCTCCATCACCCAGGGCCGGCCGTTGTCGCCGGTCACCGACCAGAGCACGGTCTCGCTCGCATCCGTGAGGAACGAGTCGCGGTTGCCGGAACCGTCCTCGTACACGCTGTCCGAATGATCCGGCGAGCCGCGCTCCGCCGACAGTGTCGTGAACGCGTCGTCCGCAGCACCGTCGTCGTCGAACGCCCAGATCGTGAACGTGAGATCGCCGGCACTCGACGCGTACCGCCCGACGACGGTCTCGGTGGCGGCGACGTCTGCGACCTCGACGGTGGCCCATGATCCAGACAGGGTCCAGGTCACACCGTCCTGCCCGGTCACCTCGTCACCGACGAGCGCCGCGACATCGTCGCACAGCGCAGCGCATTCGGTGCCGATGGTGGGAGTTTCGGGTGCGGGCGCTTCGGTGCTCGTGGAGGTGACGGTCGTGGTGTCGACCGGTTCGGATTCGTCTCCGACGATGCGACGGTC
>NZ_JBLVOB010000004.1:198450-203878 GCF_053543555.1 Microbacterium xerophyticum
GCGACGGTCGTCTCGTCGGCGGACGGCAGCGCCAGCGGTGCGTTGTTCACGAGGTACGCCATCAGGACGATGGCTCCGATGAGCAGCACCGCGAGTCCGGCGAAGATCGCGACGGTCCAGCCACGGTAGCTGTTGCCCTCTGTGCCACCCGCAGCCGGACTGACATACGTGCGACTCGCTTCGTCGCGGGCGGTGGCGGCGCGGGAGGCGGCCGCCCGCGATTCGGCCTTCTGCGCGGCGGTCGGCGGCACGACTTCCTGCTTGTGGGCCGATGCCGAGGTCCAGGTGTCATTGGGCGCCCACGTGCTGCGCGTGCGCGTCGCGGGCTCTGTCGCCGCGGCATCCGTCTTCTCGGGCGGCGCAGGAGGGATGACCGGCTCCGGGCGGGGAGCAGGCGGCGCGGCACTGAACGTGGGCGGCGGCGGCATCTCGAAACCCTCGATCGCGGCCTCCGCGTCGGGGATCGCGACCGTCTCCGGAGCCGGGACGTCGAAACGCTCCACCCCTGGCGCCGCGGGAGGAAGGCCCTGTTCACCACCCGGAACGGGCGCATCGGTTGTGGCATCCCGTCGGGGATCTTGCGGTTCTTCCGTGTTTTCGCCGCTCACGCTCTCGATACTACGTGCGACCGCGCGATCCGCATCCGGTCTCCCGGCGATCTGCGGGACTCAGCCGCCGACCGACCCCACATCGGTGTTGCCGACGTCGGTGCGGTGGAAGTTCTGGAACGAGCGGGATGCCGTCGGTCCGCGCTGTCCCTGGTAGCGGTTGCCGTAGGGACCGGAGCCGTAGGGGTTCTCGGCCGGAGAGGTCAGGCGGAAGAAGCACAGCTGCCCGATCTTCATGCCGGGCCACAGTTTGATCGGCAAAGTGGCGACGTTCGCGAGTTCGAGCGTGACATGGCCGGTGAAGCCGGGGTCGATGAAGCCCGCCGTGGAATGAGTGATGAGCCCGAGTCGTCCGAGCGAGCTCTTGCCCTCGAGGCGTGCGGCGATGTCATCCGAGAGCGTGACCTGCTCGAACGTCGCGCCCAGCGCGAACTCGCCGGGGTGCAGGATGAACGGCTCGTCCGGCTTGACCTCGATGAGGCGCGTGAGCTCCGGCTGATCCTCGGCCGGGTCGATGAACGGGTACTTGTGGTTGTCGAACAGGCGGAAGTACCTGTCGAGACGCACGTCGATGCTCGAGGGCTGGATCATCTCCGGCTCGTGAGGCGCCAGACCGATCCGGCCGGAGGCGAGTTCTGCTCTGATGTCGCGGTCGCTGAGAAGCACGGGTACAGCCTACTGGCGCGGCGCTGTCATGCTTTGGCCATCGCCGCGAGTGCAGGTAGGCTTGCCTTCACCTGTTCTTCATGAGCGGGTTCGGGACTGTAGTTCAATGGTAGAACTTCTGCTTCCCAAGCAGATAGCGCGGGTTCGATTCCCGTCAGTCCCTCCACTTGCCACGACGAGTTCGTCATCCGACCAGGCGCGCAGCCACGATCCGGGCACTCGCCTCAGGATCCATGCGGTGACCGATCGACTCCGGCACCTGCAGGTACTCGGCATCCGGCATCATCTCCGCGAGTCGGGATGCTGCGGTCACGAGGATCGGCATCGTCTCGACCCCGCACAGAATGGTGACCGGCATCCGTACTCCGAGCATCTCTGCGGACGGTGTCGACGCGCGTCGGGTGACTAGCGCGTCGTAGATCGTCGACCTGCCGAGGGGGGAGATCTGGGCGAAGGCCGGCGAGGCGCGGAACTGCTCGATGAACGGCTCGGGCAGACCGACGGCCTCTCGCTGGAAGAGCACGACGGCCTCTTCGGGACGGCCATCGTCGACCGCTGTCTGAAGACGATCCTCAAGATCTGCCGCGGGCATATCCTCACCGAACCGGAACGGCGGCTCGGAGAGGAACAGCCTCGACATCGGCACGCCCTGCCCTGCCGCGTACAGCGCGAGGACGGCTCCGGATGAATGACCGATCACGGCTGCGTCAGCGCCGGATGCCGAGATGACCGCCGCGAGGTCTTCCACCTCGCGCTCCGGCGCGGCGATCGCGCCGTCTCCGCTGTCGCCCCTGGCGCGTCGGTCGTAGGTGATCGCACGCAGCCCGGCTTCGGCGAAGGCACGGGCGATCTCAGCGGCATCCCGCGCAGTAGACAGAGCGCCGTTGACGATGATGACGGTGGGGCCCGCGCCGGACTCGTGCATGGCGATGGGGGTTCGGTCTGCAGACGTGACGTGGTTCATCGCTCAAGGCAACACCTGCGCCGCGAGCACGTCAAGGTGCCCGAGTCGAGGGATCGACGATCCTACAGAAGAGCGTCGCTCTTGACATCGTTTCTGAGTCCACTCATAATTGAGTGTGGTCGCAACAGTGGCCTGCACGAAGGTCCAGACACGGAAGGCGGCACCCATGACGCATTCTTCTCAGAGCACGGCGTTCATCGACGCGCCGACGAGAACCGTGACGACTGTCGGGACACAGTTCGCCTATCGGGAGCTGGGTGCAGGCGATGGAACGCCGCTGATCGCGCTGACGCACCTCGGCGCGAACCTCGACAGTTGGGACCCAGAGCTCGTCGATCCGCTTGCCGACGGGCGCCGAGTGATCCTGCTCGGTTACCGAGGCGTGGGCGGATCGACCGGCACCGTCCGAGACCGCTTCGAAGACATGGCGGCCGACGCGATCTCCGTGATCCACGCACTCGGCCTCTCTCGAGTCGACCTGTTCGGCCTGTCGATGGGCGGCATGGTCGCTCAGTCGATCCTCGAGCAGGAACCCGAACTCGTCGATCGCGTCGTCTTCGCCGGCACCGGACCGCAGGGTGGACCAGGGCTGACCGAGATGACCGGCGTCATGGTGCGGGGTATCCTGCGCGGAGCGGCGACGTTCACCCCCACCACCTCGCTGCTCTTCTTCACCCGCACTCAGGATGGCAAGCGCGCAGCATCCGACTACCAGACGCGGTTGAAGCGGCGTCGTATCGGGCGTGACAAGCCGGTCGGCCTCGGCGTACTGCGCGCGCAGCTCGGTGCAGTAAAGCGGTGGGGTGGGCAGCGCCCTGCCGCTGTCCCCCACAACGACCCGGTGCTCATCCTGCATGGCGACAGCGACCGGATGGTTCCGGTCGGGAACTCCGCAGCGCTGCTGGCACGATTCCCTGACGCAGAGGTGCAGATCTTCGCCGATTCGGGGCACGGCGTCGTGTCTCAGAACCGACAGACGGTCGCCGACACCGTCGATCGATTCCTGGGCCGTTGACGCGACGTCCCACAGACATTCCAAGGAGATAGAGAGCATGCGAGCGTTTCTTTTCGACAAGTACAAGGATGCCGTCCACGAGGCGGACGTGCCCGAACCCGTCGTGGGCGACCGCGATGTCCTGGTGCGAGTGGAAGCCGCCGGCGTGAACCAGTTGGACGAGAAGATACGAGCCGGCGAGTTCAAGGCGATCCTGCCGTACCGGGCCCCCCTCGTGCTCGGGCACGACGTCGCCGGCACCGTCATTCGCGCCGGCTCGAAGGTGCGAGGATTCAGGCCGGGCGACAAGGTGTTCGGCCGCCCGCGCGACGGTCGGATCGGCACCTTCGCCGAGCGGGTCTCGGTCGACGCATCCGACCTCGCTCTCGCGCCGACCACGATCAGCCTGGTCGAGGCGGCATCGTTCCCGTTGGTCGCCTTGACCGCCTGGCAGGCGCTCGTCGTCCACGGCAACGTGCGGCCGGGCCAGAAGGTGCTCATCCACGGCGGTGCAGGTGGCGCCGGATCGATCACGATCCAGCTCGCCAAGCACCTCGGCGCCCACGTCGCCACGACCGCCTCGGCGAAGAACGCCGACTTCGTCCGCAGCCTCGGCGCCGACGAAGTGATCGACTACCGCACCCAGGACTTCGAGAAGGTGCTCTCCGGCTACGACTTCGTACTCGACAGCGTCGGCGGCGAGAACCTCGAGAAGTCGCTTCGCATCCTGCGCCCCGGCGGCAAGGCGATCGGCATCTCGGGCCCGCCCGACCCCGCATTCGCGAAGCGGATCGGCCTGAATCCGTTGCTCCGGCTGGCGATCACGGCGTTGAGCGGCAAGATCCGCCGCCAGGCGAAGAAGCTCGGCGTGACATACGAGTTCCTCTTCATGAGCGCCAGCGGCGAGCAGCTCCGCGAGATCGCCGAGCTCATCGACGACGGCACCCTGCGGCCCCTCGTCGGCAAGACATTCTCGTTCGACGAGACCCCGGATGCACTCGAGTCGATCGCCAAGGGCGGCGTGAACGGCAAGACCGTCATCACCGGCGCCGGACACGAATGACGCCGGACACGAACAACGAAGGAGACAACACCATGAGCACCATCGACGAACCCGTCATCACCTCGTACGCGAAGGCTCCGGCCAAGACGGTCACCGCTGCGGGCATCACCTTCGCCTACCGCGAACTCGGCCCGAAGGGCGGCATCCCCGTCATCTTCTTCGTGCACCTCGCCGCAACCCTCGACAACTGGGATCCGCGCATCATCGACGCGATCGCGAGCTCCCGCCACGTGATCACGTTCGACCAGCGCGGCGTCGGCGCATCATCCGGCACGACGCCGGGCACCATGGAAGAGGCTGCCGACGACGCGTACTCCTTCATCACCGCTCTCGGATACGACAAGGTCGACATCTTCGCCTTCTCGATGGGCGGCATGATCGCACAGGACCTCGTCGTCAAGCATCCAGATCTGGTCCGCAGGCTCGTCCTGACCGGCACCGGACCGCGCGGAGGGAAGGACATGGACGAGGTCGTGGGTGTCACCTACTGGGACATCTTCCGCTCGGTGATCACCCGCTCCGACCCGAAGGAATTCCTCTTCTTCAACCGCGACCAGGCTGGGAAGAAGGCGGGCAAGGCGTTCGTCGAGAGGCTGAAGGAGCGCACCACCGACCGCGATGCGCCGATCAGCAACAAGGCGTTCAGTACTCAGCTCAAGGCCATCCAGCGCTACGGACGCTCCGCGCCGTCAGACCTGTCGATCATCACCCAGCCGACACTGATCGCCAACGGCGACAACGACCGCATGGTTCCCTCGATCCTCTCGGCCGACCTGCACCAGCGCATCAGGGACTCCGAGCTGATCATCTACCCGAACGCGGGCCACGGTGGCATCTTCCAGTACTGGGAGAAGTTCGCTCCGGTCGCAGCGAAGTTCCTCGCCCCGTAGTCCACCACCGTCGTCAGAATCTGAAGGAGTCAGAATGAGCGAGACCACGACCAAGCCTGATGCGTCCAAGCACTTCACCTCGTCGATCCTGCTGTGGATGCGCACCGACAAGCCACGCCAGGAGGGCATGGACCGGTGGAAGGGCCCTCATTCCGGCATCATCTCCGCGACTCCTGGGCTGCTCGAGTACCGGCAGATCCATCTCGCCGAACAGAATCCGGGGCGGGGGGCGGCCCCCCCCGG
>NZ_JBLVOB010000004.1:203906-207669 GCF_053543555.1 Microbacterium xerophyticum
AACAGAATCCGGGGCGGGGGCCGCCCACCGCCGGTATCGAGACGAGCATCCCCGCAGATCGCAAGATCGACGGCATCGCGGAGGTCACCTTCGAGAATGCGCTATCGCCTCTCGCCGGTCGCGCGCAGACTGCGCTCGCGTATGAGGATGAGGTCAACATCTTCCGCCGCACGCTGCTGCACGCGGGCCCTCCCGGAACCTCACGCTGGTTCGACGTCGCCCCCGGTGAGAAGCCGGGCTCGCGTGCGATCATCTACCTGCGCCGCGGTGACGATGAGGGCACGATCGGGTTCCACAGGTTCTTCAAGAAGGAACTCACCCCGGCGCTCATCGCAACGGGCGGACTGAAGGAACTGCGCACGCAGATCTTCCTGCCGTGGACCAAGGCCACCTGGGACACCCCGAACGTCGCCCACGACAACCCCGACGATCAGCACCTGCACGCATCCGTCGTGCTCGGTTTCGCCGACGACGCCGCCCGCGACGCGTTCTACACGACCCACACGGCAGCACTCACGGAGATGCTCGCGCCGCATGTCTCGGCCATTCACGCCTACGACGTGGAGGCTGCGCTCACCTACGTCAGGGACAGCGAGATCCTGCCCCGCTACGAGGACTGAATCGGCTTACGCGACCGGGCTCGGGAGCGGGCCTGGCTGGATAATCAGGCAGGTGCTGGATGCTGTCGCAAGCACACGACCTTCGCTGTCGCGGATGTCCGCCTCGGCGAACGAGGCGCTGCGCCCGCGGCGGGTCACCCATCCGTGCGCGGTCACCTGTCCGGTGTCTGCCGTGATCGGGCGAAGGAACGACACCTTGATCTCGAGGCTCGTGTATCCGACGCCGGCGGGCAGCGTCGAATGGACGGCGCATCCGCACACCGAATCGAGCACGGTGGCGAAGAACCCGCCGTGCACCGAGCCGATCGGGTTGTAGTGCGATTCGTCCGGCACCGCCGTCATCACGACGTCTCCGTCATCGATTGTGACGAAGTCGAGCCCGATGTGACTGCTGATGGGCGGCGGCGGGACCTCGCCCGATGCGACCGCCCGCAGCTGCTCGAGACCTGTGCGGGAGAAGAGGGCGCGCTTGTCACGCCCCGGTACCCGGTAGTTGAGCGTGCGCGTTCGTTCGGTCGAGGACGCGGCGTCGGAGTCGGTCATGAGTGCTCCCCGGGCAAGATGGCGGCGACCTGCGTGCGGATGCTCGCCAGGATCTCTGCACGGCTTGCGTCGACGTTCAGACTCGACCCCATCTCGAGGAACATGATGGCCGAGATCGCCCGGGCCAACGACGGCCCCTCCGCGGGTGCCACCTTCGCTCGGTCGATCAGGATGTCGGAGTACACCTGCTCGGTCTGTGCCACGATCATCAGCGCTTCGGCGTGACGAGGCTCGGCAGGATCACCGAAGACCATCTCACGCAGGTAGGTGCGACCGTTCTCCACCTGCGTGCGATTGCAATCGACGATCGCGGAGACCAACGCCATGACGCCGTCCAAGGCGCTCGCCGCGTCGGCCGCCGCAGCGCGCCCGCGTTCCAGAGCCTCGGTGTAGTGGGCGTTCTGCACGAGCAGCAGCAGCTCGCCCTTGGTCTTCGCGTAGAGGAACAGCGTGCCGGTGCCGATGTCGGCCGCTTCCGCGATCTGCTGCGTGGTGACCTCATCGACACCGTGCTTCGCGAACAATGCACCGGCGGCAGCAGTGATGCGCTCGAGTTTGGCCTGCTTGTTCCGCTCGCGCCGCCCGAGCGGCTGTGGAGCCACTGGCATTGATCCTCCTGGAATAAACTATGACTTGCCTCAGTTATGAGTATAGTCACTGTCGGGTGGGGTGGCTCCGATCATTCTCCCACGCCGTTGCCCGGCCACCCGGCTGAGCTTCTGGGACAGTGGCGGTCCGTCCGTTGCAAAGGAATCCCACCTGTTATGACTTCGTCCCTCTGGCAGCCGCTCACTCTCGGCCGCATCGAACTCGCGCATCGACTCGCGCTGGCGCCGATGACACGCAATCGTGCGAATGCCGACGGCACTCCTGGCGCGCACACCGCGACCTACTACGCGCAACGCGCTTCACTGGGACTCCTGATCACCGAGGGCGTCCAGCCGTCTGCCGACGGACAGGGATACTTCAACACCCCCGGCATCTACACGCCGGGGCACGTCGAGGGATGGCGCGAGGTCGCCGATGAGGTGCACACGAACGGCGGGCACCTGTTCATCCAGCTGATGCACGCCGGCCGCATCTCGCACCCCGACAACACATCTCATCACCGCCAGCCCGTCGCCCCGTCGGCGATCTCGGCCGAGCAGACGATGTACACCGCCGAAGGCCCCAAGACGACACCCGTCCCGCGCGCGCTCCGCACGGAGGAGATCCAGAACGTCATCGGCGAGTTCCGTCATGCTGCGGCATCCGCGATCGCAGCCGGCGCCGACGGCGTCGAGATCCACGCCGCCAATGGGTACCTCCTGCACCAGTTCCTCTCCCCGAACGCCAATGAGCGCACGGACCAGTACGGCGGGTCGATCGAGAATCGGGCCCGGTTCGTCGTCGAGGTCGCGGCGGCTGTCGCCGACGAGATCGGCGCCGACCGCACCGGCATCCGCATCTCCCCCGCTTTCCCGCTCGGCGGACTCGTCGAAGGCGACACCGAGGCGGTGCGTGCGCAGTATCGTCACTTGGTCGGCGAACTCGCGCCGTTGAATCTCGCGTACCTGCACGTGCACCACCTGGGTGACGATGAACTGCTGCGGTCGTTCCGCGATGTCTGGCCGACCGTCGTGCTCGTCGTCCGCTACGGCCGGGAACGCGAAGGCATCGCCGCCGACATCGAGGCGGGCCTTGCCGACGTCGAGCCCCTCGGCCGGTTCGCCCTCGCGAACCCCGACGTCGTGGAGCGCCTGCGGGGCGATCTGCCGTTCAACGACGTCGATCCGGCCACCCTCTACACAGGCGGTGCGACCGGCTACACCGACTACCCCGTCCTCACGAACGCCTGACCACGCCGATCCGACCAGGAAGAAGAACACACATCATGACTTCATTGAACGGCGCCATCGTCCTCGTCACCGGCGCGAACGGCGGCATCGGAACCCACTTCGTCCGCGAAGCACTCGCCCGCGGCGCGGCGAAGGTCTACGCCACCGCCCGCAGCCCTCGCGAATGGGATGACGAGCGGATCGTCCCTCTCGCCCTCGACGTCACGGATGCCGAGTCCATTCGCGCGGCCGTCGAAGCCGCACCCGACGTGACCGTGCTGGTCAACAATGCCGGCGCATCCACATCGTCCCCCGGCATCCTCACCCACACCGACGAGGAGATCCGCCGGAACGTCGAGACCAACTTCCTCGGTCCGCTTTTCCTTGCGCGCGCGTTCGCTCCCGTGCTCGCGGCGCACGGCGGCGAGACGGCGATCATCGACATCCACTCGGCTCTGAGCTGGTACGCCGTCGCGGGCATCTACTCGGCGACCAAGGCGGCACTGTGGTCGGCGACGAACTCGCTCCGACTCGAGCTCCAGCCTGCAGGTGTCCAGGTCGTGGGAGTTCACGTCGGTTGGGTCGACACCGCGATGGCCGCGCACACCACCGACCCGAAGCTCGACCCCGCCGTGCTCGTCGCCAAGGTGCTCGACGCCACCGAGGCCGGCGAGTACGAGGTGCTCGCCGACGACACATCGGTGAACGTCAAAGCGGGTCTCTCGGCTCCGCTCGAGGCGCTCTACCCGCAGCTCGCCGCAAAGTAGAGTGACGACGCGGGCG
>NZ_JBLVOB010000004.1:207717-261257 GCF_053543555.1 Microbacterium xerophyticum
GCTGATGCGCCCGCGTCGCCCTGCCTGGCGTTGACCCGCCTACGCTGAAGCAGGAACGGAAGGGCGTCGATGACGACTGAAACGGGCCTGCTCCCCCACGGCTCAGCCGTCGAACGACTCGCCACCGGCGCGACCTGGTCGGAGGGGCCGCTCTGGATCCCCGACGAAGGGGTCCTGCGGTGGAGTGACATCCCGGGTAACCGCATCATGCGTTGGGACGCGGCGACCTCCGAGGTGAGCGTTCATCGCAGCGACGTGGAGTTCACGAACGGCCGGATGCTGGACCGCGACGGCAGCGTCGTGCAGTGCTCGCACGGCCGGCGACGGCTGGAACGGGAACTGCCCGACGGGACCGTCACCGAGATCGTCGGACGCTGGGGCGTGCACCGGCTGAACTCGCCGAATGACGTGGCACTCGCACCGGACGGCTCGTATTGGTTCACCGACCCCGATTACGGCATCACTCAGCCGCGCGAGGGTCATCCCGGCATCCGCGAGTACGGCGCGTGTCATGTGTTCCGCTGGTCAGATGCCGACGGGCTCACATCCATGATCGATGACATGGACCGCCCGAACGGGATCGCGTTCTCGCCCGACGGCGGCGTCGTCTACGTCACCGACACCGGGCCGGAGCTGGGCGCGCGGCGCGACCACCGCATCCGCGCGTACGACGTGGACGGAGCCCGCGCGACCAACGGCCGGAAGTTCGCCGCGATCGAGGTCGGTCTGCCCGACGGCATCACGGTGGATGTCGAGGGCCGCGTCTGGTCGTCCGCCGGTGACGGCGTGCACGTCTTCTCTCCGGACGGGACGAAGCTGGCCTTCATCCCCGTCCCCGAGGTGGTCGCGAACGTCTGCTTCGGCGGTCCGGACGGCCGCGATCTCTTCATCACGGCGACCACCAGCCTCTACCGCGTCCACACCGTGACGAGGGCTGCGCAGTTCTGACGACTCAGGGTGCGCAGGGACTCCCGTGGAACGACGTCCATCACGTCACGCGGATGAGCGAGCGCTGCCACCCCGACGAGCCGTTGGGTGCGATGGGTGCGCGCTCCTCGATCTGGAGGTCGCCGTCCTTGTTGACGGCACGAACGGCGACGTAGTGCGTGCCGGGCGTCGCATCCCATTCCATGAACCACTGCACCCAGGTGTCGTCGTTGATGGGGGTCGACAGCGTCGCCGGCATCCAGTCGCCCTCATCGATGCGCACCTCCACGCGCTCGATCCCGACCGACTGCGCCCAGGCGACACCCGCGATCGGGATGCGTCCGGCCGGCACTGCCTCGCCGATGCTCGGGGTGTCGAGGCGCGACGAGAACTTGATCGGCGCCTCCGCGCTGTAGCCGCGAGGAGTCCAGTACGCCTCGTCCGCGGCGAAGGTGGTGACCTTGAGCTCGGTCAGCCACTTCGTCGCCGACACGTACCCGTAGAGCCCCGGCACGACCATCCGCACGGGGAAGCCGTGCTCGAGCGGGAGAGGCTCTCCGTTCATGCCGACAGCGAGGATCGCGTCGAGCTCGTCGTCGACGAGCGCGGCGAGCGGAGTGCTCGCGGTGTAGCCGTCGACGCTGCGGGAGAGCACCATGTCCGCTCCGGACTGGACGCCGGCCTTGCGCAGCACATCCCGCAGCGGCACCCCGAGCCACATCGCGTTGCCCACGAGCTCACCGCCGACCTCGTTCGAGACGCATGTCAGGGTGATCGCGTACTCGTCCACCCCCATGTCGAGGATGTCCTGGAAGCTCAGCTCGACGCGCTGATCGACCATGCCGTCGATGACCAGTCGCCAGGTCTCCGGATCGATCGTCGGCACGGTCAGCGCCGTGTCGACCCGGTAGAAGTCGGCATTCGGAGTGAACAGCTTGCTGAGGCCAGGAACATCGAGTTCTGCGCCGGCCGGCACCGTCACGGTCGTGCGCGGGGCCGGCAGCTTCAGCGCCTTGCGGATCGTCTCGACGGATGAGACCGCCATGCTCACGGTGCGGGCCGTGATCCCGACGACGACGGCGGATGCTCCGGCGAGAGCGGCCAGCACGAAGAAGCGTCGCCGGTTGAGCTCCTTCGGAGCCGACGGCGCATCGACGGCGGGGTCGACCACGTCCTCATCACGCGCGATGAAGGACGCGCGCCATGCCTGCAACCGCCGCACGAGAAGGATCAGCAGGAAAGATCCGACCACGGTTCCGAGCACCGGCGGAAGGAATGCAAGGGGCGTCACGCCGGCGCGGGTGACGATCGCGGCGGTCGACAGCACCCCGGCGATCACCAACGCGATCACTCCGAGCGGTGGGCGCACCAACTGCAGGATGCCGGCGATCGCCGAGGCGATGACCACGGCAAGGCCGAGACCCGCCAGCAGCGCGATCTTGTCGTACTCGCCGAAGGTCGCGATCGCGAACTCCTTGAAGGGTTGCGGCACGATGTCGATCACGAACCCGCCGACGGCCAGGATCGGGCTCGCCGTGCGCGCGAAGAGCAGTGCGAACAGCTCTGCGGTGGCGAGGAAGACCGCCCCTGCGATCACTCCCGCGAGCGCCGCCCACGCGATGAATCGTCGGCCATTGCTGCGTTTTGTCACGATCTCCTCCAACTTCACCCGCGAAGGTGCTCCCCCGTTGTTCGGAGCCGGAGCGGAAACGGATCCCTCCGACGACCGACCCCATGTCTCAGATCCTCGTTACGCTGGAAAGTGGAGCGGCCAAGAGTGCGTTCTCCAGTCTCCGATCGAGAGGACGGCGCGGATGTCACCCCAGGACTTCGACGCGACCACGGAAGCCGACCTTCGCGCGGCCGGCAGCTTGAAGTGGACGATGTTCCCCGACATGATCGGGGCGTTCGTCGCCGAGATGGACTTCGGTGTCGCACCGGCGGTCAAGGATGCTGTGAGCGGCGCGATGGAACGCGGACTCACCGGCTATCTCCCGCAGCAACTCGCCGACGACCTCTCCCGGGCGACAGCCGACTGGTATGCGGGCTCATACGGCTGGACCGTGCCGGCCGAGCGCGTGCACCACGTTCCGGACGTGATCGCGGCGTTCGAGTTCGCGATCGAGCAGTTCACCAGCCCCGGTGCCGCCGTCATCGTCCCGACGCCCGCCTACATGCCGTTCCTGATGGTCCCGCAGATGCACGGCCGTCGGGTCATCGAAGTACCGAGTGTGGAGATCGACGGCCGCTGGCAGATCGACCACGATGCCGTGACCGCCGCGTTCGCCGACGGCGGCGAGCTGTTCGTGCTGTGCAACCCGCACAACCCCCTCGGCACCGTCTCCACGCGCGAAGAGCTCGAGTGCGTCGCCGAGACCGTCGCGGCAGCGGGAGGGCGGGTCTTCTCCGACGAGATCCACGCCCCGCTCGTCTACTCCCCCGCACGGCACATCCCGTACGCCTCGATCTCGGAGACGGCGGCCGGCCACACGATCACTGCCGCGTCCGCCTCCAAGGCCTGGAACCTCGCGGGCCTCAAGTGCGCGCAGATCATCCTCTCCAATGAAGAGGACGCTCAGCTCTGGGAGACGGCCGGCGCCTGGGTCGGTCACGGCACATCGACGATCGGCGCTGTCGCGAACATCGGCGCCTACACCGGTGGCGCCGGCTGGCTGAGGGAGGTCGTCGAGTATCTCGACGGCAACCGCCGCCTGCTCGCCGATCTCGTCGCCGAGCACCTCCCCGGCGTCAGGATGACGACGCCGGAGGGCACCTACATCGCGGTGCTGGACTTCCGAGCCACCGGACTCACGGGCGATCTCGGCACGTGGTTCCGAGAGAACGCCGGCGTCGCGATGACCGACGGGGCGGCCTGCGGAGTCGCCGCGGTCGGCTTCACGCGTTTCGTGTTCGCGATGCCCCGGCCCCTGATGGAAGAGGCCGTGAGGCGGATCGCAGCGGCTCTGGCAGACCGGACAGCGCCGCTGCCAGCCGGTTCGACACGCTGACCGGACGGACAGAGCTGACGGAGAGCGATCCCATGGCGACGAAGCGCTTCCTGAGTCTGATCCCCCTGATCCTCGTCGTCTCCGCACTCACGGCCTGCACCGCTCCCGCGGACGTCGCGCCGTCCGAGACCGCGACGGCATCCGCGACCCCGACCGCGTCGGAGACGCCGTCATCCTCGCTCGCTGTCTCGGGCCTCGACGCCCCATGGTCAGTGGCCTTCCACGGCACGACCGCGCTGGTGAGCGAGCGCGATTCCGCGCGCATCCTCGAACTCGACGGCGCGGGCGCCGCCCGCGAGGTCGCCGTCATCGACGGCGTCGCGCCGGCCGGAGAAGGTGGACTCCTCGGCATCGCCGTCCACGATGATCATCTGTACGCGTACTACACAGCGGGTGACGAGAACCGCATCGACCGCTTCGCACTGACCGGAGAGCCGGGCGCGCTCGGCCTCGACGCTCCCGAGCGCGTGTTCGACGGCATCCCCGCAGCGCGCAATCACAACGGCGGCCGCATCGCGTTCGGTCCGGACGGCATGCTCTACGCCACGACCGGCGACGCCGGGGATGAACAGAGCGCGCAGAGCCTCGACAGCCCGGGTGGCAAGATCCTCCGCCTCACCCCTGACGGGCGCATCCCGCAGGACAACCCTTTCCCGGGGTCGGCCGTCTACAGCCTCGGGCACCGCAATCCCCAGGGCATCGCCTGGGATGCCGACGGCACCATGTACGCCAGCGAGTTCGGGCAGGACACCTGGGACGAACTCAACGTGATCGAACCCGGCGGCAACTACGGCTGGCCCGAGGTCGAAGGCATCGCCGAACAGGACGGCTTCATCGATCCGGTGCAGCAGTGGGCGCCGCAGGACGCCAGTCCCAGCGGCATCGTCGTCGCCGGAGACGTCATCCTCATCGCGAACCTCCGCGGCGAGCGCCTCCGCGAGGTTCCCCTGTCCGACCTCGCCGCGTCGACCGAGCATCTGGTCGGCGAACACGGGCGCCTCCGCGACGTCGCGCTCGCCCCCGACGGATCCGTCTGGGCGATGACGAACAACACCGACGGACGGGGAAGCCCACGGCCGGACGACGACCGGATCCTCGAGGTCGTCGTCGACTGAGGCGTTACAGCCAGCCCTTCTTCTTGAAGACGGCGTAGAGGCCGAGACCCATCACGAGCATCGCCCCGACGGCCATCGGGTAGCCGTACGTCCAATGGAGCTCCGGCATGACGGTGAAGTTCATCCCGTAGATCGTGCCGATCAGCGTCGGTGCGAACAGGATCGCCGCCCACCCCGAGATCTTCTTGACCTCTTCGTTCTGACGGATGCTCAACTCCGTCATCCTTCGCATCTCCTCGTTCTGACGTCGCGCGACGATCGTCGACTCCACGGTGAGAGCGTTGTCGAGCACCGTCCGGAACGTCGTGGCGCGATCCGCGATGCGCAACGTGTGATCGAGCACGTCGCGCAGATACTGCTGCAGCTCGAGCTCGACCTGATACTTCTCGGATCCGCGCTGCAGCGCCTCGAGCATGCCGGGAAGCGGCTGCGTCGCCCGCTGGAAGTCGATCACCTCACGGGCGAGTTTGTAGATGCGCTCGGTGGCGTCGGCATCCTCGACGAACAGCTGGTTCTCGATCTCGTCGATGTCGTTCTCGAGGCCGGCCAGAACGGGAGCGTACTCGTCGACCACTTCGTCGAGGATCGCGTACAGCACCGCTTCAGGACCGCGCGCGAGCAGCTGCTGATCGTGCTCGAGCCTGGCGCGCACGCGTCCGAGGTCGGGAGACTCGGCATGGCGGATCGTCACGACGAAGTCGGGACCCGCGACGACGTGCACCTCCCCGAACTCGACCTCCTCCACATCGTCCAGATACCGGGCGGGGCGCAGCACCAGGAACAGCACGTCCCCGTAACGCTCGATCTTCGGACGCTGGTGGCCGGCGAGAGCGTCCTCCACCACGAGGGCGTGCAGCCCCAGTTCGTCCGCCACCTCGCGCACCTCGTGCTCGCTGGGACGGTACAGCCCGATCCAGCCCATTCCACCGCGCTCGCGCATGGTCTCGAAGGTCTCGCTCAAGGTGTGCGGGTTCTCCGTTCGGACACCGCTCACGTATATCGCGTTGTCGATGATGGCCATCGGGAGACCTCAGTTCTGGATGATGGGCAGGGGCATGGTGCTGGTGTCGAGCAGTTCATTATCGTCCTGCTCGGCGACCAGTTCCTTCGCCTCGGCACGCGTCTCCACCGTCGGGAACGATCCCTTCAGCGGCCGCTTCGCCGTCTCCTTCATCGAGAGCATCGCCACGCCGCCGAGCGCGGCGAAGAACATGATGTAGAACGCCGGCATGTACGTGTTGCCGGTGAGGTCGATCAGCGCCTGGCTGAACAGCGGCGTCGTGCCGCCGAACAACGACACCGCGACGTTGTACGCGATCGCCATCGCCCCGAATCGGGACGCGGTCGGGAACAGTGCGGGAAGAGCGGATGCCGAGATCGCGACGTAGAACGCGACCGGGATCGCCACCATCGCCAGCGCGATGATGACCGCCCATTCCTGACCGATCTGCATCACCGCGAACGCGGGCACCATCAGCACGATCGTCGAGATCACCGCGATGCCGTACACGGGCTTGCGCCCGATGCGGTCGGACAGCTTGCCGATCAGCGGCAGGCACGCGCTCATCACGATCAGCACCGGCACCGTGGCGATCGCCGCCATCAGATTGGACACGCCGACCTCGGTCTCGAGATAGGTCGGCATGTAACTGGTCAGCGCGTAGCCGGCGGTGTTGGTCGCAGACACCAGCGCGATGCCGATCAGCACCTCGCGCCAGTGGTGCCGGAAGATGCCGATGACGCCCTGGCGCGCCAGCGGATCGTTCGGGTTCCCCTCGCGCTCCTCCTCCGGTTCGGCTTCGAACGCGGGGGTCTCCGGGATCTTCAGCCGGAACCAGATCGCCACGACGCCGAGCGGGATGGCGATGAGGAAGGGGATGCGCCAGCCGTACTCGATCATCGCCCCGGTGCCCGAGATGCCCTCGGTGATCCACGTGACGATCGCGACGGTCGAGGCACCGGCGGCGAAGCCGATGTACGAGCCGACATCGAGGAACGATGACCAGTACCCCCGCGAACGGTCGGGGGAGAACTCGGACACGTAGGTGGTCGCGCCCGCGTACTCACCGCCGGTGGAGAAGCCCTGCACCATCTTCAGCAGGTACAGCGGAACGATGGCCCACAGCCCCAGTTGCTCGGACGTCGGCAGCAGTCCGATGAGCCCGGTGGCGATCGCCATCATCGTCATCGTGAAGAACAGCACCTTCTGCCGGCCGATCCTGTCACCGAGCGGCCCGAGCACCAGCCCACCGAGGGGACGCACGAGGAACGAGATCGCGAACCCGAGCAGGGTCAGCAGCAGGCCGAAGCCGCCCGGGGCGTCGGATGCGAACACCGCGGTCAGCGTGACAGCGAGGTAGCCGTAGATTCCGAAGTCGAACCACTCCATGAAGTTGCCGACCACCGTGCCGGAGATCGCGATGCGCAGCCGCGACCTCTTGACCACGAGCACGTCGTCGACTTCGAGCCTTCTGCGGCGGACGATCGGCTTCCTGAGGCGCCGTGAGCGCGCACCGCCATCGGATGCCGCAGCCTGAGGATCGGAGACAGGATTGTCATTGGACATGGGATGATCCCTTCGGTCCGATCCGGTCCGGATCACGGGCTCGCACCCCTGGAACGGATCTCGATGGGTCTCACGATACCCACCGGGCGCATCCGTGCAGCCAGTGTGCGCGGCGTTGTCACCTATTGCCGAATCGTCGCGGTGGGTCCGCAGTGCCACCCGGATCCACGCAGTCGGCACCTGGGGAGGACGCGCGCATCTGGCGCGTCTTCGTAGCGTGGAGACATGATCACAGCAGAAGGCCTCACGAAGAGGTTCGGAGACAAGACCGCAGTGCAGGACGTCTCGTTCACCGTGAAGCCGGGTACCGTCACCGGCTTCCTCGGACCGAACGGCGCCGGCAAATCCACCACGATGCGCATGATCGTGGGCCTCGACAGACCCACCGCCGGCAGGACGTCCGTCAACGGCAAGGAGTACCGGCGCCTGCGCGCCCCTCTCACAGAGGTCGGCGTGCTCCTCGACGCCAAGGCCGTGCACACCGGCCGCACCGCCAGGAACCACCTGCGCGCGATGGCGGCGACCCACGGCATCCCCTCATCGCGCGTCGACGAGGTCATCGATCTCGCCGGTATCGGGTCGGTGGCCCGCAAGCGCGCCGGCAAGTTCTCGCTCGGCATGGGCCAGCGCCTCGGCATCGCCTCGGCGCTGCTCGGCGATCCCCACACGCTGATCCTCGACGAGCCCGTCAACGGCCTCGACCCCGAGGGCGTGCGCTGGGTGCGTCAGTTCGTGCGCTTCGCCGCGTCCGAAGGACGAACCGTGCTGCTGTCCAGCCACCTCATGAGCGAGATGGCGCAGACCGCGGATCACGTGATCGTCATGGGCCGCGGTCGAGTGCTGGCGGATGCTCCGCTGGACGAGCTCGGCCGCGCCTGGACCGCGACGACGGTCAGGGTCCGCAGCCCGCGGATCGCGGATCTGGCATCCGCCGTCGCTTCCAGCGACGTCGAGATCGTCAGCACGAGCCCCGATTCGCTGGACATCGTCGGACTCCCCGCCTCGCGCATCGGCGACATCGCCGCCGATCGCGGCATCCCGTTGCATGAGCTCACCCCGGCGAACGGCTCGCTCGAGGACGCGTATCTCGCACTCACCGGCGAATCGGTCGAGTACCGTTCCGCCGACTACTCCGTGAAGGAACTCGCATGACCACCACAGCCGCCCCCGCCGCACGCCCGCGCGTGGCCTCGACGCACCGCCTCACGTTCGCGCGTGTGCTGCGCAGCGAATGGATCAAGCTCTCGACCCTCCGCTCCACCTGGTGGTCGATCAGCATCGCCGCGCTGTTCACGATCGGCATCGCCGTGCTCGTCGCGGGCGCAGTGAACGTCCCAGGGTTCGAACCGATCCAAGCCGTCGTGACACCTTTCCAGTTCACGATGCTGCTCGCCGGCATCCTCGGAGCCATCGCCGTGACCGGTGAGTACTCCACCGGGATGATCCGGTCCACATTGGCCGCCGATCCCGTCCGCGGCTCGGTGCTCGCCGCCAAGGCGATCGTCGTGGGCGTGTTCCTCTTCATCTCCTCGCTCGCGATCTTCATCCTCGCCGCGATCGCGGTGATGCCGATCTTCGCGTCGAGGGACATCGCGTTCCCTGGAGACGACCTTGCCGGTGCGATCGTGCCGATCCTGGCCGCGTCGTTCTCGATGGCCGTGTTCGCGCTGATCGGCGTGGCCTTCGGGTTCCTGCTGCGCTCCGGCGCCGGTGCGATCGCAGCCACCGTCGGACTCCTGTTCGTCCTCCCCATCATCGCGAGCATCTTCGCGATGCCGGTCGAGGGCTGGGAATGGATCACGGATGTGAGCAACCACCTGCCGATGACCGCCGCTCAGAGCGCCATCCTCCCCCAGGACGGCGTGGGTCTGTCCACCGGCGAGGCCTACCTGACGCTCGGCGCATGGGTCGCGGCCGGGATGGCGTCGGCATGGGCGGTCCTCAGGACCCGCGACGCGTGAGAGCGCGACGTCCATCGGCACGCACGTGAGAACACGACTCCCGCACTCACCGACGCGTAGAGTCGAGGCCGTGTCGACCTCGAGTAGCCGCAGCGCCTCCCTCCGTGAGGAGGAGGCCCCCCCGCTTCCGCGTCCGCCGGGGATCATCCGTCGCTTCTGGGCGCGGCATCCGGTCTTCGCCGACGTGCTCGTCGCACTCATCTGCCTGCTGCTCTCGATCGTCCCGGCATCGAACTTCGCCACATATCGTTCGACGCCTGATGGCGACATGGTGCTCATCGACCCTCCGCCTGTGGTCGCCAGCATCATCATCGGGACGCTCATCCTGTGCGCGTGCGCACTCCTGCTGCGACGACGGCAGTGGCCGCGCACGGCCTTCATCGTCGCGTACGTCACAGCGGTCGCGTACCTCTTCCTCCTGGAGCCGGCGGGTGGCCCGCTGCTGCTCGTCACGAGCTACTCCCTTGCCGTGTACCGCTCCTCGCGTGCGGCGTGGAACGGGCTGGCGATCGGCATGGGCTCGCTGAGCCTGATCTCCATCGCCCTGCAGCTCACCGGTGTGATCTCCCTCCAGACGGCGTTGAACGCCATCTTCGGGCAGCTCACGCTGGCTCTGATCGGCACGCTCATCGGCGTGAACGTCGGGGGTCGCAAACGCTACCTCGAAGCCGTGATCGACAGATCGCGACAGCTTCTCGTCGAACGCGATCAGCAGGCTCAGCTGGCGGCATCCGCGGAGCGCGCCAGGATCGCGCGCGAGATGCACGACATCGTCTCGCACTCGTTGACCGTGATCGTCGCCCTCTCGGAGGGCGCCGCCGCGACCGAGGACCAGGCACGGGCGAGGGATGCTGCCACCGCGGCGGCGGCGACCGCCCGCGGTGCGCTGACCGAGATGCGCTCGATGCTCGGAGTGCTGCGCGACGGGGCGGGCGACATCCCCCTGGCCCCGATGGAATCCGCCGCTCCGCACGCCACCGTCGCCACGGCGCAGAACGCCGGATACCCCGTCACCCTCACGACCGTCGGCGAGGCGAACGTGTCCGCCACGGTGGACTTCGCGATCGGCCGGATCGTGCAGGAGGGGATCACCAACGCCATGCGTCACGCTCGCGGCGCGACGAGGATCGCCGTGCTCATCGACTACTCCCGCGACCCCGTGCTCATCGAGATCGAGAACGACGGCGTCACCGGTCCGGTCGGCACGACCGGGTTCGGACTCCGCGGTCTCAGCGAGCGCGCCACGCATGTGAACGGCACGATCCACTCCGGACCGGTCGACGACCGGCACTGGATGCTGCGCGCAGAGCTGCCGGCGGCATCCGGATCGACCACCCCCGACCGAGCAGAGGACGTCAAGTGACCGATCCGATCCGCATTCTCCTCGTCGACGACCAGGACCTCATCCGCGTCGGGTTCCGGCTCGTCCTCGAGGCCGAATCCGACATGGTCGTCGTCGGTGAGGCCGGCGACGGCGAGGCGGCGATCAGTCGTGCGCGGGAGCTGCGACCCGACGTCGTGCTGATGGACATCCGGATGCCAGGGCTCGACGGCATCGCCGCGACGGAGGCCATCGTCGAGGCCCCCGACACCCGGGTGCTCGTGCTCACCACATTCGACCTCGACGAGTACGCCTTCGGTGCGATCCGCGCGGGGGCGAGCGGTTTCCTGCTCAAGGACGCTCAGCGGCACGAGATGACCTCGGCCGTGCGTGCGGTGCACCGCGGGGATGCCGCATTGTCGCCGAGGGTGACGCGTCGGCTGCTGGAGCACCTCGGCCCTCGCCTGCCTGCGGCAGAGGCGGCATCGGATCCCACCGCTGCGCTCACCGACCGCGAACGCGACGTGTTCCGTGCGATCGCCCGCGGGCTCACGAACGCGGAGATCGCTCAGGAGCTGTACCTGAGCGAGTCGACCGTCAAGACGCACGTCGGCCGCGTGCTGATGAAGCTCGAGGCGAGGGACCGGATCCACGCCGTGATCCTCGCGCACCGTTACGGGATGAGCGAAGACGCATAGTCCCCAGAACGCGAACGCCGACGCCTGTTCATTCGGCGGTGCCGGAGACGGGTGGCGCCGGCGCGAACCGAGTCGTCAGAACACCGATCCCATCGACTTTGCTGACCAGCACGTCGTCCGGTCCGATGAATCGTTGCGGCGTGCGACGGTTGCCGATGCCGGACGGGGTGCCCGAGAAGATGATGTCCCCCGGCAGCAGCGGGCAGACGGCCGAGAGGCGCACCAGCAACTCCGGCACGTCGTAGAGCATCATCGAGGTGCGAGACGCCTGCATCCCCTCGCCGGACAGCGTGCACGAGATCGCCAGATCATCGCGGTCGGCGAACTCGTCCGGCGTCACCAGCCATGGTCCGGTCGGCCCGAAGCCGGGGTACGACTTGCCCAGGCTGAACTGCGGGGGAGCCCCCTGCAGCTGGGTGATCCGCTCGGAGATATCCTGGCCGATCGTGAGTCCTGCGACGTGGTCCCAGGCGTTGTCCCGCGTGAGGCGGTGCCCCCGCCTGCCGATCACGACGACGAGCTCCACCTCCCAGTCGACATGCCCGTCGGGCAGCTCGACGACAGCATCCTGGCCGACGATCGAGGACGGGAACTTCGTGAACGTCACCGGCATCGAGTCCGGCGGGTATCCGGCTTCGGCGGCGTGCTCGGCGTAGTTCAGGCCGATTGCGAACACCTGGCGTGGGCGCGGAACCGGCGCGCCGAGGGCAGCGACATCGAAGGCGACGGATGCCGCAGCATCCGTCCGAGCGCTCGACGCCCACCCGGCGAAGGAGTCCCAGTCATCGAACAGCGCCTGCGGATCGGGACCGAACCGCCCGTCGGATGCGGTGTGGACGTCGGTCGCGCCGCCATCGCCTCGCACGAGGACGGCGCGACCGGCGAGATTGGCGATCTTCACCAGTCGACCCGCTGCGGTGCGGGGACACCGTACCGGTCCTGCCAGCTGACGACGTTGTTGCGCAGCGTGCCGATGCCGGTGATCTCGGCCTCGATCTCGTCGCCGGGCTTCAGGTAGAAGTCGAACGGGTTCGGCTGCACGGCCGCGACGCCCGAGATTGTGCCGGTGGTGATGATGTCGCCGGCACTGTAGATCTGCGGCGAGTGGTACGCGACCAGATGCGGGAATTTGATCCGCGTCTGGTTCGTGTTGCCCTGCTGGCGGACCTCGCCGTTGACGCGCAGCTGCATCGGGAGCTCATGCATGTCGGGCACCTCGTCGCGGGTGACGATCCACGGCCCGATCGGGCAGAACGTGTCGATCGCCTTACTGAACGAGAAGACCCCTGATTCCATCTCCTTGCGCTGGATGTCGCGCGCCGAGATGTCGTTGAACACGGTGAATCCGGCGATGTAGTCGTCGGCTTCGTCCGGGCCGAAGAACTTGCCGGACTTGCCGATGATGATGCCGAGCTCGAGCTCGTAGTCCAGTTCCTTCGTCAGCCCCTCGGGGTACACGATCTCATCGTCCGGGCCGATGATCGCATCGACGTTCTGGAAGAACACGATGCCCTTGTGCACGGGGTGCGACCAGTCCACCGCGGTGAGCTCGTTGTGGTGATCGGCGAAGTTCCCCGCCGTGTGGAAGAACTTCTTCGGGCGGATCGGCGCCTCGAGCTTCACGTCGGCGTAGGCCAGCCGCTCTCCCGTCTCGCGCACATCGCCGCCGCGCTCGAAGTACTCGCGCGTGGAGGGCACATCGAGTTCGATGACCGTGCCCTCCTCGAGTTCCAGACGGCCCACCCGGCCGCCGTCGAAGGTGATGAGCTTCATCGGTCTTTTCTCCCTGTCGTTGTCTGTCTCGGGCGGCGCTCAGGCGCCGACCATGTTGAATCCGCCGTCGGCGAGCATGTACCCGCCGGTCAGATGCGCGGCCTCGTCGGTCGCGAGCCAGAGGCACGCACCGGCGACGAACTCAGGCGGCGGGATGACCCCCATCGGCGTCTGCGAGAGCAGCACCTCGCGGCGGCCGCTCTTCCAGTCCTCGCGATTCAGCAGCCGCTCGGTCTCCATGAACCCCGGTGCGAAGGTGTTCACGCGCACGGCGGGTGCGAACGCCTTGGCGTACGACTTCGTGATGCCGAGGATCGCGTACTTCGCGGCCGCATACTGCGGCGCACGCGCCGAGCCGCGCACGATCACGGTCGATCCGACCTGGACGATGTTGCCGTGCCCCTGCGCCAGCATCCGCTCGCCGAACTCGTGGGTCATCAGCAGCGTGCCCTTGACGTCGATGTCGATCACCGCGTCGAGCGCCTCCTGGGTCAGCTCGTTCCAGTTCATCTGCTCGCTGGACACGTCGCCGACGTTGTTGACGAGCACGTCCAGCGTGCCGAACGCCTCGAACACCTCATCGGCCATCTTCCTGATGGCATCCCAGGATCCGATGTCGGCCTGCACCAGGATGCCGTCGCTGCCTGCTTCGCGGATGCGCTCGAGGGTGGCCTGCGCGCCCGCCTTCGACGACCGGTAGTGCACGGCGATCCTGGCGCCCTCCTGGGCGGCGCGCACGGCGATCTCGGCGCCGAAACCGGTGCCGGCGCCGGTGACGAGGACGGTCTTGCCCGCGAATCGAGGGAAGATCTGCGATGAGGACTGCGACATGATGTATCCGTTCTTGGGTCGTGTCAGACGAGGGTGCGTCCGCCGTCGATGTACATCACGTGTCCCGTGATGAATCCGGCGTGACGGGAGGACAGGAACAGCGCGGGGCCGGTGAGCTCGTCCGGCGTACCCAGACGCCCGGCCGGCACCAGGCTCTCGAGGTCGGCCCGCTTTCCCGGCTTGGACAGCTCGACCGCCGTCAGCGGCGTCTCGATGTAGCCGGGGGCCAGCGCGTTGACCGTGACGCCGGACGACGCCCACTCGCGCGCCATCACGCGCAGCAGCTGGTTGACGCCGCCCTTGGATGCCGCGTACGGACCGTGCGAGTGATGGGCGAGCAGTCCCGACACGCTGGAGAGGGCGAGGATGCGGCCGGAGCCCTGGGTGACCATGTGACGACCGGCGGCCTGGGCGATGCCGAAGAGCGTGGAGAGGTTGACCGCGAGGATGCGCTCCCACTCCTGCTCCGTGAACTCGAGGATGGGGCGACGGTCGTTGATGCCGACCGCGTGCAGCAGCACGTCGAGGCCGCCCAGCCGCGCAATCGCCTCCGCGACGACACCCGCACCGGAGCCGCGTTCGGTCAGATCGGCTTCGATTAGCTCGTAGCGGACCTCCCCGGCCTGAAGCGCCGCCCCCAGCTGATCCAGGACGGAGCGGTCCCGATCGACGACCGCGACGGATGCTCCCGCCGCGGCGTACGCGAGTGCGCAGGCCCCGCCGATCCCGCCCGCACCGGCGACGAGCACGCGGGTGCCGTCGAGACCCAGCCAGCCGGCGTCCACGCGAGCTCCGGCGATCGTGTCAGTCGACATCGGTGATTCCTCGTTCTGTTCAACTCATTTATTGAGTGAAAATGACTTTCGTTGTATGAATGTATCGCGAGCGGACGAATCCGTCAATCGCGTCGCCGCACCTTCGCACCCACCGTCAGGAGAGACATGTCGCCTCGCATCACCCCTCGCACCCCGTCGGAGCTGAACGGCGCCGAGTCCGAGTTGTACGAGGCGATCACCAATGGCCCTCGCGCAGCGGGGCCGCAGCATTTCGCGCTCACCGCTGCCGACGGCTCGCTGCGCGGTCCTTTCGATGCGATGCTGCTCTCGCCGGCGGTCGGGTCGGCCCAGCAGGCACTGGGCGCCGCGATCCGGTACCGCACCGCGCTGTCCGATCGGATGCGCGAACTCGCCATCCTGCTCGTCGCCGCACGGTGGGACAGCGCATTCGAGCGCGAGTCCCACGAGGCCGTCGCGCGCGCCGTCGGGCTCTCGGACGCCGAGCTGTCCGCTCTTCGGATGCTCGATCGATCCCCGTTCACGGGCGACGAGGCCATCGTCGCCCAGGTCGTAATCGAGCTGTTGGACGGCGACCTCGCCGACCGTACGTGGGATGCCGCCGCTGCCGCTTTCGGCGCCGGCGGAGTGTTCGAGCTCACGGCGCTCGCCGGCTACTACGGCACGCTGGCCCTGCAGCTGCGCGCCTTCCGGATCGACAATTGACCCGGCACGCGTCCTGAGATACGTTTCCACTCTATGAAAGTCCACGAATCCGACGCGGCGAAGAGCGGCAGCCGCTACCGCATCGAGGCCCTCGCGAAAGGGCTCGACGTCCTCCGGCTCTTCGACGAGTCGGTGACCTCGCTGAAGCTCCGCGAGATCTGCGATCGCACCGGCATCCCCATGCCGACCGCCTTCCGCGTCGTCGCGACTCTCGAAGAGGGCGGCTTCCTCGAGCGGCTCCCCGACGGGGCGATCCGGCCGGGCGTCGCTGTGCTCACGCTGGGATCCGCCGCGCTCCGCGGCTCCAGCATCGTCCAGCTCAGCGAGCAGCCGCTGCGGCATCTGGCCGAGGAGTCCGGCGAGACGGTTAATCTCGGCGTGCTCGTCGGCGATCAGGTGCTGTATCTGGCCAGGCTCCGCAACTCGGATCTGGTGACCGCCAACATCCAGGTCGGATCCACGCTTCCCGCCGCGTACACCTCGATGGGCAAGCTCCTGCTGTCGTACCTCGATGACGACGAGCTCACGACGACGCTGGCACGGCACGACTTCACCGGGCACGCCGGACCCAACGCCGCCACGTCCCCGGACGATCTGCGTCGGCGGCTCGCCGAGATCCGCGCGGCCGGCTATGCGCTCCAAGACCAGGAGGTCGCAGCCGGCCTCCGCTCGGTGTCGGTGCCGGTGTTCGGACGGAGTGCCAGACCTGCGGCGGCGATCAACATCGCGGTGGCCTCGTCCCGGTACGACATCGAATCGCTGCGCGGCCCGCTGCTCGAGCGCATCCGCGCGACGGCCGAGAACATCTCCCGGCTGCTGCGCGCGGCCTGATCTAGTCACTCGCCGCTCCCCCGGCGTGGGCATGCAGCTTCGCGACGAGATCCGCGTACATGAGCCGCATGTCGATACCGGTGAACACGCGCACCGGCAGACGCCCGTCCAGCGGGTCCCCGTACGTCCCGTCATCCTCGATCGGCCTGCGCGCCACGAGGCGGGAAGGCGATGAGGACGGCTCCGCGCGGAATGCTCCTTGCAGCGCCGTCAGCAGCACGAGTGGACTGTCTCCCAGCACCGCGCACTCGCCGAGGCTCGCGCCGAAGAGCTCCTCGATGCGGTGGGTGAAGGTGCGCCAGCGGTCCACCAGGTGCGCACCGAGCGGCCCGGCCGGAGCGATGTCGCGGTCGAGTTCGCTCCACGACGCCAGGCACTGACGGTACGTGGGCTCCGGGACCTGCCAGATCGGCACGGCGGATCGGAACACGACCTGGGCGGCGGCGAGATCCGAGCTCACGTTGAACTCGAGCCCTTCGTCCGCGGTCTCGTACCCGTTGCCGCCGATCCACACCAGCGTCAAGCGCTCCGCGATGCGCGGCTCGAGCAGGAGCGCGGTCGCGAGCTCGGTGAGCGCTCCGCCGGCCGCGTAGAACAGAGGCAGATCGGTGTCGTCGCGCAGGGCTTCGCGGATGATCGCGTCCGTGACATCCGACCGCACCGGCGTCTGTGCGGTGAGCGCCGCTCTCGATCCGCGCTGCGCCCTCAGCGCGCTCCCGGCGAGCGCCAGCACCTCGTCGGCGGCCTCGACGCCCTCGGCGATGATGTCGAGATCGGGTGTCGTCATCTCATCGGACACCCGGGACACGACCACCTGCACGACGTCGACGGAAGTGCACAGCACGTGGTGCGCGAGCTGGAAGAGTCCGTCCGGGTCGCCGCCGAAGTCGTTGTCCACGATCACGCGGGATCGGACGCCGCCGTGTGCAGCCGCGCTCATGCGGGAGGCCCCGCCCGGCGGGGTTCCGGAGCGACGGCGTCCGACAGCAGGGTGAGCGTGCGCTCGGCCGCCGGATCGCCGATCTCGTTCAGGAAGCCGTGCATCGCGCCGCGCATCCGCACCGCGTGCACATCGACGCTGGCGACGGCCAGCTCAGCGGCGAACGCCTCGCCCGAGGCGCGCAGGCTGTCCAGCTCGGCATTGACCATGAGCACCGGGGGGAGACCCGTCAAGTCATGTTCGCCGGGGAACGCGTAGCCTTCGGGATCGTGGCCGTCGGGCAGGTAGTTCCGATTGATCGCGTCCCGACTCTCGGACGTGAAGATGCGCTCAGACGGAACGTCACGCAGGAGACTTTCGAGCTCGTCGTTCGGTGTCAGGACCCCGTCGTGAAGAGACGGATAGATCAGCGCGAGGACCGCAGGCGACGTCGTGCCGCGGTCGCGCAGACGCATCGCCGCGCCTGCCGAGAGGTTCGCGCCGGCACTCGCGCCACCCAGCGAGACCAGCGAGGGCAGTGCCCCGAAGCGGTCGGCGTTGGCGACCGCCCAGTCGAACGCCTCGACGATCTGCAATGAAGCCACGGGAAACCGCGCTCGCGAACCCGTAGCCTGCGCCTCTGCGCGCAGTTGTTCCGCAGACGCGAACCCTGCGTCCTCCGACGGCGGAGCGAGCGTCTCGAGCGCGTCCAGCGGCGCGAGCGTGTAGTCGACCGAGATCACGGTGGTCCCCGCGGCGCTGAGCCGACGTGCCACCTGATCGGCTTCCGGCATCTCCAGGGTGCCGAACATGAACGCGCCGCCGTGCAGCCAGACCAGCATCGCGCCGTTCGGCGCTGCCGCCGGATAGATCCGCACCCTGAAAGCGTGGCCACCTCCTTCCAGAGTCACATCGTGGATCTCCGTGACGCTGGATCGGATCTGATTCGTCATACTGTCGCCTCCGCTATGTGGAATCCGGTTTCGAGCACCCTGTCGTCCTGGCCCGGGAGTCGCAGGACAGCCGTCGCTCCTCGCGGCACTTCAACCTCGACGTGCAGCGTGTCGTCGTCGAGCTGCCAGGAGACCACGACCCTGCCTCGCGGGGTGTCCAGTGTGGTGCGGGCCCAGTCCAGCCCCCCGCCGGGGCGTGGAGCGACGAGTATGGTCCGGTAGCCGGCATCCAGGGGTGCGAGCCCTCCGACTGTGCGGTGCATCCAGTCGGCCACGGCGCCGAATGCGTAGTGGTTGAAGCTCGTCATCTCCCCCGGGTTGACCGATCCGTCGGGCAGCATTGAGTCCCAGCGCTCCCAGACGGTCGTCGCGCCCATCGTGACTGCGTAGAGCCACGACGGCGACTCCGTCTGCAGCAGTAGGGCGTAGGCGTCATCGAGGTGGCCTGTCAACGTCAGCGCATCGCAGACGAACGGGGTGCCGGCGAAGCCGGTGCTGATGCGGTGCCCCGCCGTGCGCACCAGTGCAGCGAGACGGTCGCCGGCTGCCTGCCGATCCTGCCCGTCGAGCAGCTCGAAGACGATGGCGAGCGCGTAGCCCGTGGCGCTGTCGCCGCGCACGCGGCCGTCGTCGATGTAGTGCGCCCGAAACGCGTCACCGATGTGGTCCCGCAACCGGGTGAACTCGTCCGCGTCGGCGTCCTCGCCGAGGAGGAGCGCCGCCTCGGTCATGATCGTCGCCGTACGATAGGCGCTCGCGGTGGCGACCACCTCGGCAGGGGTCTTCGACTTGCCAGGATCATCGGCTGGCGCATCCGGATCGAGCCAGTCCCCGAACTGGAAGCCGGTGTCCCACAGCCCGTTTGCCGAGAGCACTTCGGCGACGGAGCGCATGTGGGCCGTCATCAGAGGGTACGTGGACCTGAGCGTGCCCTCATTGCCGTATGCGCACCAGAGGGCCCAGGGAACCCACACCGCCGCGTCGCCCCAGACGGCGGTCGCACCAGGCTCGGGGAAACCGGTATCGAGGTGCTTCATGACGTTCGGCACGACGACCGGCACCGTCTGCTGAGGCGTCGCCCGACGTTCGAGTTCGACGTCCACGAGCCAGTCGGCGAGGAAGTCCTCGACGTCGCCGAGGAACGCGGCCGTCGGCGCGAAGACAGCGAGGTCGCCCGTCCAGCCGAGCCGTTCGTCGCGCTGTGGGCAGTCTGTCGGGATGCTCAGGAAGTTGCCTTTCATCCCCCACACGACGTTGCTGTGCAATCGGTTCAAGAGCGGATCGGAGCACTCGAAGCTGCCGACTGGGCGGATGTCGGAACCGACCACAACGGCCGTCAGAGCCGCCGGATCGAAGTCGCCCGGCCATCCGGTCACCTCCGCATAGCGGAACCCGTGGAACGTCAAGGTCGGCTCGAAGACGTCGCTCCCGCCGCTGAGAATGAATCGGTCGGTCGCTTCGGCGAGACGCAAGGGCCGCGTGCCGAGCTCGTCGTCCTCGAGCACCTCCGCGTGACGCAGGACCACCTCGGTGCCGGCGGGTCCGGCCACCCGTACTCTGACGAATCCGACGAGATTCTGCCCGAAGTCGACGATCGTGTTCCCTGCCGGACTGGTCCAGGTCCGCTGGACGGGAAGCTCAGCGAGGCGGCGGACGGGTGGAGATGTGCGCGGCACGAGCCTGCCCTGGTCGAACTCCACGATCCTGGTGGCCGTCCACCCGGAATCGTCGAAGCCGGCGCGATGCCATCCGAGTCCAGCCATCCCGGGATCCGCGAGTCCGGCATCGATCGTCTGGCCGTTGTAGAGATCGTCGGTCAAGACGTCCCCGGTGCCGGCGCGCCAGGTCTCATCGGTGGCGACGGTCTGCAGATGCCCGTCGGCGAAGCGGATGCCGAGCTCAGCGAAGCCGGCTCGTTCGTCGCCGTACACAGCGCGCTGGCCGGTGAAGCCGAGCGAGCCTCGGTACCACCCGTTGCCCAGACGCAGCCCGACGGCGTTGCGCCCAGCGATCAGCGCGGTGACGTCGTGCTCGATCACACGCACCCGCCACTCGTAACTGGTCCACCCCGGCATCAACAGTTCGTCCGAGGTCGGCACTCCGTTGATCCACGCCTCGACGACCCCGAGCGCGGTCAGCCGGAGCGTCGCCTGCACGACGGGACCGTGGCCCTCGTCGAGAGCGAACTCCCGCCTCAGCAAGGGAGCGGCCTCGCCCCGTACCACAGGCACGATCATCCTCGCGGTGATCCCGTTCGTTGCGTCCGCCATCGTCGTCGTAGTCATCTATCTGTCCTGGTCGTGCGCCGTCACGCGGCGAATGAAGTCGATGGCCAGGTCGAACAACGGCCCCGTGTCGCCGAGTCCCTGCCAGAAGTGGCGTCCTCCGGCGACGGGGTGAAGCTCCGCGTCGACGCCGGCTGCGCGAAGGGCCGCGGCGAGCGCGTCGCTCTGCGCGAACGGGACATGCTCGTCATCGGTTCCGTGGGAGATGTGAAAGGGCGGAGCCCCGGCATGGACCTGGAGCACGGGGCTTGCGGCTCTGGCTCGATCGGGCAGGTCGAGGGCGGTTCCGCCGAGCCATCTCGCTTCCCTTGTGTCCTCCGGGGCGTCCGTGCCATGGCCGACCATCGCGAAGAGGTCCGCCGGGCCGTACCAGTCGACGACGCCGCGGATATCGGAGCGGCGGAGTCCTGTGAGCGCCGCCAGCGTGGCACCGGCGGACACCCCCCAGAGCACCAGACGCGAGGCATCCACCCCGCACTCGCCGGCGTGAGAGTGGAGCCAGCTAATCGCCGCATCGACATCGTCGAGTTGAGCGGGGAATCGCGCCTCCCCGCTCAGCCGGTACTCGCATGATGCGATGGCTAGGCCCGCCTCGACGATCCGGTCGAAGGAGTCCTCGTCCCTGATCCCGGGGGTGAAGACGCCGCGGCTTCCGCGCGCCCAGCCGCCGCCGTGCAGGAAAAGCACGAGGGGCGCTCCGGTCACGTCCGGCGTCCGCAGGTCCATCGAGAGTGGGCGGAATCCGTCGAACGCGGCGAAGTCGATCTCGAATGCGGCTGGCACTCGCGGTCAGTCCTGGAACTGGAACTCGGGCATGAACACCGTCGAGTACTTCTCGCCGGCCGCCCGCATCACCTCGAACGGCGGCACGTACACACCTTGAGCCTCGGTGACGTCCGTCTTCTGACCCATGGCGTGGAAGAAGCGCTCGAAGCCGGCGGTCCCGACGCCGAACACCTTGGTGGAGTTGTGAACCTGGAAAGCGTGCACAGTGTTCGCCGGGACGTAAGCGAAGTCTCCGGTCACAAGCGTGGTCCTGCTCTGATGCTCGGCGCGGTCATCCATCCACACCGTGATCTCACCATCGACGACGTAGAAGATCTCGTTAGTCTTCAGGTGCAGGTGGGCGGGGATGCGGGCGCCGGCGCGACCCTGCATGGTAAACGCTCCGTACTGGTCGTCCGTCTCATCCGCCGACAGAAGGATCGTGAACAACTGGTCAAAGACCAAGGACTTCTCGCCCTCGCCGTTGCCGAGGACGAACGGCCTCGGAGCTCCGGGAAGGATGCCGGCGAAAGGCGACTTGTCGCAATCGTCAACAGGGAAAACGGTCATGCTTACCTCCTCGTAAGTCTGTGCGCGCCGTTAGGCACAGGGACCGGGCGATAACCCGTTCCAGACATCTCGATTCTGTTGAAGATGCTGGAGAGAAGGAAGTTCGAGATGGCTACTCGACGTTAGTCTCAGACTAAGATCGCGGCATGGACGTGCCCATTCAAGTCATCCGCTACTTCTGCGTTCTCGCCGAAGAGCTGCATTTCGGCCGCGCCGCGGAACGCCTCAGGATCACGCCGCCGTCGCTCAGCCAGCAGATCAGCAGACTCGAGCGGCAGCTCGGTGTGAGGCTCTTCGATCGCAGCCCGCGCAAGGTCGAGATCACAGTGCACGGACAGGAGCTGCTCCCACTCGCCCTGCGGGTGCAAGACGATCACGACTTGCTACTGGCGTGGGGCCGGTCGATGCAGCGCACCAGCGAGGCGCCGACGCTGCGCGTGGGCGTGGTGGCGGCTGGCGCCGGTTCGCTGACCACCACGGCGATCGCGACGACGCTGCAACGGGTTCCGACGGCGAGGATCGAGATGCGCAGGCTCGGTTTCTTCGAGGTCGCGGAGGACCTGGAGGCAGGCCGCGTCGATGTGGCGTTCGCACCGTGGCCGATGGAGCTTCCGCCGCGTGTACTCGTCGAGGAGATCTGGCGCGAGCCACGGGTGCTCGTGACCCGCGCCGACCATCCACTAGCGCAGCACGAGACCGTCTCGATCGCGGAGACCGCCGACGAGGTGTTCGTGACCGCCAACGGCGGTGCGGCCTCGAGCGTGGACTGGTGGGTCGTCGATCCCAGGCCCGACGGAACGCATCCGCGGCGCGGGCCGACGGCGGACGGTGTCGAGGGGCTGCTGGAGCTGGTCGCCGCCGGCGCCGGCGTCAATATCGCCAGTCAATCGGCGAGCCAGCACTACCGCCGCGACGAGCTCGCCTTCGTTCCGATCATCGACATAGAACCCGCGACGCTGGTCCTGTGCTCGCTCACAGGTTCACCGAACCCGATGGTGCGCACGTTCCGTGAGATCGCCAGACATCTGTCACCGCTGAGCGGCGATCCAACCCGCGGCGAGTCCGGTTCCTAGGGCGCTGCAGCGCGAACGATGTGCGTGCCCGCAGGCAGCAACTGCTGCGCACCGTCCGGCAACCTGACAATCGCCCGCGCCGGGACGGTGACGACGATCGTCACCACGCCCGCGTCGACAGTCCAGTCGACAGCGGCGCGACCCGCCGGCAGGTCGAGGTACGCGGACGCGGACTCCAGGCCGCCAGCGAAGATCGGCTCAACGATGATCAGCCGCCCACCGGCCTCATCGGGCTGCGGTTCCAGCGGCAGACGCAGACCGGCGACATGGGTGTGCAGGAACGACGCCACCGCACCCTTCGCGTAGTGGTTCAGCGACCCACGAGCGTGTCCGGCTTCATCGATCCCGTCCCACCACTCCCACATAGTGGTGGCTCCCCGGTCGATCATCGCGAACCACGAGGGGGACTCATGGGTGCACAGCAGTCTCATTGCGGCGTGCGCCTGCCCGTTGTCCGCCAAGGCGGTGAGTAACAGGCCGGTGCTGAGGAAGCCGGTGCCGACCCTGGCGTCCTCCACCAGAACCGCCAGTCGTGACGCCGCTCGTCGGCGCTGAGCCTCGGGGATCAGTCCGAATACGAGCCCCCTTGCGTAGGTCGCCTGACTGTTCAGCGCCGCTTCGCCATCGCCCAAAAGGTACTCGGTCCGCCATGCGGCGAGCGCCCCCGCTGCGATAGCCGCATACCGTTCGTGCGCAGCAAGGTCTTCCAGCACCACGGCCATCTGAGACAACAAGTGCGCTGACCGGTGCAGGTATGCGGTGGCGACGATGCCGTGATCGACGCTCGGATCGGGGTTCGGCGCGATCCCAGGTTCGAGCCACTCGCCGAAATGGAAGCCGGTATCCCAGAGGAATACCTCATGGTCTGCGGAAACCGCCCGTTCTGCGACCCGGTCAGGATGCCGGTTGCCTGCAGCCGAGCGCGCCGCGTAGTCGACCCACCGCGCCGCGGCCGGGAAGAACTCGGCAAGCACGCTCCGGTCCCCCGTATACCGCCATAACTCCCACGGTACGGTGACGGCGGCATCCCCCCAGCCGGCCGAGCCCGCGCTCATGTCCTCGAAAGCAATCCCGGACGGCGCGGCGCCGGCCGGATTCGGGATGATCGTCGGAACACGCCCGTCCGGCCACTGATCGGCTGCCAGGTCACGGAGCCAACTGCGGCTGAAGTCGTCGACGTCGTACATCCGCGATGCGGTCTCCACGAACAACTGCCAGTCGCCCGTGAATCCAGAGCGTTCACGCTGCGGACAGTCGGTCGGTAGACCGCAGGCGTTGCCCCGGAAGCTCCACCGGACGGCCTCGTGCAAGCGGACCAGTTCGGGGTCGGCAGCGATGAATCCTCCGCTCACGGTGAGGTCGGAGTGCACAACCACCGCCTCGATCTCCACGTCCTGAGAGCGCGGATACCCGTCGATCTGCACGTAGCGGAACCCGTGTGTCGTGTGACGCGGCTCGAACACATCATCCGCCGTACCGGCGCTGATGACCTCGTCGACCTGGCCAGCCTCGAGGAGGGTGTGATCGCTGAATCGGAACGCGCGAAGATGCTCCGTGTCGAGGCGTCCAGTATCCGCGAGGTGCTCGCCGTGCGTCAGGGTCAGCCTGGTCCCGCGCGGACCTAATGCGCCGAGCCGCACCCAACCGTTGATGTTCTGACCGAAATCGATCACGACGCTTTCCTCGCCGAGCCACCGCACATTCTGAGGCTGCAGAACTTCGATGCGACGGATGGGCGGACGGTCATCCGCGAACAGACGCGCGCTGCCATCTTCGGACACAGGTCGCACAGCCACCGGAGCATAGGCCGCCGTGTCACCGTCAGTCGTCGCCCATAACGGGTCGTGCCGTCGCCGATCCTCCCCCTGGCCGTCCATGAGGTCCGCCCGATATATTGCGCTCTCGCGCCACAGCCAACCCGACCCGGACGAAACGATCACCCCGGTCTGGTCACACAGGGCGAGCAGCACCGAGGTATCGGCACCGAAGCCGTCTGCTCGCCTCTCGAAGCCGTGACGGCCGCGGAACCAGCCGTCACTGAGAATTACGCCGAGGACGTTACGACCCGGCTTCAAAAGCGTCGTGACGTCTGCCTGCTGGACGGCGAGGCGAGAGCGGTAGGACGAGAATCCCGGCTTGAGCTCGGCGTCGTCGGTGCGCACCCCGTTGAGGAACACCTCGTAGACCCCCTCCGCCGTCGCGGTGAGCAAACTCGGGGTGACGGAGTCGAGCAGAAACTCCGTCCGTAGGAGGTAGGCAGGACGCCGCCCCGCCGATGGCGCGGCCTGCTCGCCCGGACCGATCCACTCGGCGGAGTTCAGCGCCTGACGAACGCGCGCATCGTGATGAGAGTGCCCGCGCAGCTCAGGCTGCTGAGACATCGTTCTTCAGCGCGTGCCACGCTTCGCGGCGACGCGCCTGCTCATCGGGATCGGGCACGGGGGACGCCGCCATCAGCACCTTCGTGTAGTGCTGCTGCGGGTCGTGGATGACCTCCGAGGTGACGCCCTCCTCGACGACCCTGCCCCGGTTGAGGACGACGACGCGCTGCGCGAGGAACTCGACGACCGCCATGTCGTGCGCGATGAAGAGGTAGCCCAGATCCGTGCCGGAGCGGAGGTCGGCAAGGAGATTGAGCACCTGCGCCTGGGTCGACAGGTCGAGGGCACTGACGGCCTCGTCGCAGACCACGAGCCGCGGATCGGTGACCAGCGCCCTGGCGATGGCGACGCGCTGACGCTGTCCGCCGGAGAACTCTCGGGGGTAGCGATCCTCCGACCCTGGCGCCAGGCCCACCGAGTCCAGCGCGGCCTGCACCCGGGGCATCCGATCCTGACTCGGCACGCCGGCCACGCGCAGGGGTTCGGCCAGCGCGTCTCCGATCGGGCGACGCGGGTTCAGCGAACTGAACGGATCCTGGAACACGGCACGCAGATCACCCTGCAGAGTGCGGCGCTCCGCCGCGCTCAACCGCGTGATGTCGCGCCCCTCGAAGAGGATCTGGCCGCTGGTGACCGGAACGAGTCCCAGGATGGCGCGGCCGATCGTGGTCTTGCCCGATCCCGATTCGCCGATCAGGCCCAGTGTCTCGCCGCGGCCGATCGTGAAGGACACGTCTTCGACGGCGAGCGGGCCCTTCTTGCCGTAGCGGATCGAGAGGTCGCGCACCTCCAGGAGCGGCGTCTGCTCCGTTACGTCGATGCTCACAGTTCTCCTCCGATCAGGACAGGACTGCGCCATTCCTCCTGGCGTCCCTGCACCTCGTCACGCCGGATGCAGCGCACGCCGCCCTCCGCCTGCTCGATCCGTGGCAGCAGCGGTATCGCCGCAGAGCACTCGTCCTGCGCGAACCGGCAGCGCTGTGCGAACCGGCATCCGCTGGTCCACGACCCCGGCAGGGGCACCTGACCGGGGATGGACGCGAGCCGCGGCGACCCCTCGGCGTCGATGATCGCGTGCGGATCCGCGGCCAGCAGGGCCATCGTGTACGGATGCTCCGGCCGCACCAGCACGTCGCGCACGGTGCCCGATTCGACGATCTGCCCCGCGTACATCACCGCGACGTCGTCGCACAGGTCGGCGACGACGCCGAGGTCGTGGGTCACCAGGATGATCGACATGTCGCGTTCGGCGATCAGCCCCCGAAGCAGCGCCAGGATCTCGGCCTGGACGGTCACATCGAGTGCGGTCGTCGGTTCGTCCGCGATGAGCAGCTTCGGCCGTCCGGACAGCGCCAGGGCGATCGACACGCGCTGCGCCATGCCACCGGAGATCTGATGCGGGTAGCTGCCCAGCACGCGGGCGGGGTCGACGATGCCGACATCCGTCAACAGCTTCAGCGCGATCTGCTTGGCTTCGCGTGCGCTCACGCCGCGCAGGCGCTTGACGGATGCCGCGATCTGCCAGCCGACCGTGAACATCGGATCGAGCGCCCTGGTCGGCTCCTGCGAGATGAATGCGATCTCGTGGCCGCGGACCTTCTGGAGCGTCCGCTCGTCCGCACGGGCCAGGTCGGCGCCGTCCCAGAGGATGCGGCCCGAACGCACCGAGAGGCCGGGGGCGAGCAGGCCGAGCATCGCGTACGACGTGACGCTCTTGCCGCAGCCGGATTCGCCGACCAGGCCGAGGACCCGGCCGGTGCCGACGCTGAGCGAGAGCCCCGAGACGAGCTCCGGTCCGTCGTCCACCCCGATCACGAGGTCCTGCACGATGAGGGCGTCTGCGGCGGGTCCGACGGGGACGTCCGAGTCTGGTTCACGGGTGTCGGCTGGCAGCTTGCGGCGCTTCAGCGAGACGAGCGCCGGCGGCATCGCCGTGCCGCCGGCGAGGACGTCCGCCAGCGAGTTCGCGGCGATGATCGTCAGCGCGAGCACGCCGCCGGTGGGCACCATCATCCACGGCTGCTGGAAGATGAACCGCGACGCGGTCTGCACCATCCCGCCCCAGGTCGGCTCCGGCGGCTGGGGTCCCAGACCGATGAACGCCAGGCCGGCCTGCAGGCCGATGCCCGCTCCGAACAGCAGCACGAACTGCACGATGACCGTGGTGGACATGTTCGGCAGCACGTGCCGGAGGCTGGCGAGCATCGGCTTGACGCCGTCGACGGCTGCGGCCTCGACGTACAGCTGCTGGTGCAGCGACTTCGCCTGGCCGAAGAAGATCCGGTACATCGCACCGAACAGCAGCAGGCCGAAGGCCATCATGACCAGGGGCATGTTCGTGCCGACGGCGGCGATGAAGGCGAGGATGATCACGGTGCCCGGCAGCGAGAGCACGATCTCGCTGATCCGGTTGACGACGCCCTCCGCCCGGGGGCGGCGTGCCGCCCACAGGGTGACCGGCACCGTGACCACGACCGCCACGATCGGCACGATCACCGCGATCAGCAGGGTGGGTGCGGCGGCGGTCACGATGCGCGAGAGCAGGTCGCGGCCGAGTTCGTCGGTTCCGAGCAGATGCGCCGCACTGGGCCCCTGCAGCACGGCGGTGAGGTCCTGCTCGAGCGGTCCGTACGGCAGCCACAGCGGCCCGGCGAAGGAGGCGAGCACGAGTCCCGCGAGCCAGATGATGGACAGCACGGCGGCCGGGGACCGGAAGATCCTGCCGCTCAATCGGCGCTGCGGTCTGCGGATGCGCAGGATGGAGGTGGTGTCGATTGTCATGATGCACGCAGCTTCGGGTCGAGGACGCGGTTGAGGAGTTCGAGGCCGAGGTTGACCATCACCACGACGAGCGTGGCCACCAGGACGAGCGCCTGGACGAAGGGCAGATCGGCGGAGCCGACCGCCGAGTTCATGGCCTGTCCGATCCCGGGCAGTGCGAAGAGCACCTCGATGATGACCGAGCCGCCGAACAGGATGATGAACTGGACTGCGACGCTGGCGAGGATGGGCAGGCTCGCCCCGCGCAGTGCGTGCACGTAAATGATGCGCCAAGTAGGAGTGCCGATCGCACGGAGTGTACGCATGTGCTCCTGGGTGAGTGACTCCCCCATCGACGCTCGCGTCTGCCTGGCAAGCCCCGCGGCGGACGTGATCGCGATCGTGATCACCGGCAGGGCAAGCGAACGAGCCCACCCCGCAGGGTCGGTGGCGAACGGGACGAAACCGGTCGCGGGCAGCAGCCGGAGCTGTACAGCGAGCAGATACACGAGCAGGACGCCGACCCAGAAGGCGGGCAGGGACAGCAGGATGCCGGACAGAGCGGTGATCCCCCGGTCGACCAGCCCGCCGCGGACGGCGGCGACGACGCCCATGACGATGCCGATGACGGCGCTCGTCAGCGTTCCGAGCACCGCGAGGGCGGCGGTCACCGGCAGCCGTCTGCTGATGTCGGCGGCGATGTCGCGGCCGTCGATCAGTGAGACGCCGAGGTCGCCCCGCAGCACCTGGCCGACCCAGTTCGCGTACTGCATGATCCAGGGATCGAACCAGCCGATCGCCTGGTTGTACTCTCGGATCTGCTCTGGCGTCGCGGATTGGCCGAGCGACACCCCACCGGGCGTGGAGCCGGACAGGTGCATGAGCATGAAGGCGATCCAGGTCGCCACCAGCAGTGTCAGGATCGCGAAGGCGACCCGCTTCAGCATGAATACGAGCATCGTTACTCCCCTTGTGGCGCCGGCGCCGACCATACGGCCGGCGCCGGCGTCGCGATCAGGATGCGGGCTGGATCGACGCGAGGAGCGGGTAGGCCTCGGCCCCCGGGAACGTCGGCTCCTGGATCTTCGAGGTGTTGTACGCCCACGGTGCGAGCTGCTCGAACAACGGGATCAGCCATCCGGAGTCCACGATGCTGCGGTTGATGTCCGTGAGGGCCTCGGCCTGCAGTTCCTCGTCACCGGTGGCCGCGCCGTATGCACCTGCTGCGGCCTGCAACTCGGCGTTCTCAGCACCATGGAAGTTCGCGAAACCGAACAGAGCGCCGAACACGTTGCCGGCCGGGTTCGTCCACTGGAACGGGATCGGCCCACCCAGCGGCTCGGTCTGCACCGAGAGGAAGGATTCCTCCGTCGATGCGGCGTTCTTCAGATTGACCGTGACGCCGATGGCGGCCCAGTACGGCTGCAGCGCCTCGAGGTCGCGCTGGGAGGTCTGCGAGATCGTGAAATCGAAGGTGAAGCCGTCAGGATAGCCGGCCTCGGCGAGCAGGTCCTTCGCACCCTCGGGGTCGTAGGCGTACTGCTCATCCAACTCGGCGAGGAACCCGGGGCTGTCAGCGGGCAGCGCGTTGGCGGTCGGGATCTCGCCCGGGTGCACGGCGTTGACGTAGGCCTCGCGGTCGATCGCCATGGACAGGGCCTGGAAGACCCGAGGGTCGCCCCACTGCGGTGCGGTCGCTCCCGCCTTGTCGAAGGCGATCATGTTCATCACGGTGCCACCGTTGGCGACGAGGCCGACGCCGGCGGATTCGACCTGCGTCTTCGTCTCGGACGTGACGTAGGCCAGATCGACCTCACCCGAGATGGCCGCGTTCACGCGGGCCTGCGGGTCGAGGATCGGGCGGAACTCGTAGGAGTCGAACGGGTAGTCGCCGGCGTTCGGGTTCTCCTCATCCTTCACCAGCAGGTATGAGTTCCCCTTGACCGTCGCGTCGGAGTCGACCTTGAGCGGGCCGGAGCCGTCGGCGGTCGCATCCAGGCTCGCGCGGTCGGCGACACCGGTGGGACCGACGATCATTCCAGCGGGGGACACCAGGTTCGACTCGAACCCGGGCTTGGGTGCGGCGAAGGCGAACGTCACGGTGTCATCGTCGACCACGGTCACCTCGGTGATCTCGTTCTCGCCGCCCGCCGCGAAGGAGCTGTATCCGGACAGGTCGGGGTCGCCGCGGAAGTCGAAGTTCTGCTTCACCAGTTCCGCACTGAGAGCCGTGCCGTCGTCGAACGTCGCATCGGTGTCCAGATCCATGGTGAGCTGGGTCTGATCCTCGTTGTACTCGAACGCGGTGACCAGCTGCGGCACGATCGTGCCCGACTGGTCGAGCACGAAGAGCGAGTCGTAGATGCCCTCGAAAAACATCCGCTGGCCGGTGCCGTACCGGATCGGGTCGTAACCGAACGCCGCCGAATCGCCATCGAGGCTGACGACGAGCTTCGCCGTGTCTGCTGCTCCGTCTCCACCGCCGTCCGGGCCGGGGGCGGAGCACGCGCTGAGCATCAGCGCTGAGGCTGCGAAGGCCGCAATGACGGCGGCTCCGCGGGCTGTGGTGGTGCGAGTCATCCTGATCTCCTGTGATCGGTGTGCTGGTGAGACTTCGGTGTCGTGATCGCAGTCGGGATGCGATCCTGGGTCCAGGTTGACCTGTGCAGCCGCTCTTGGCCATTCGGATTCGCGCCTCGGTGCGTTAGTCAACGCCTAACTCGATTTCTGAGGCGCAACCTAATGAAACATGCTTTCATAGAGTGAACACATTCGCAAGGAGGCGGCAATATGACCGATGAGACCATGGGCTCAGTGGCGACCGAGGAGCCGATCCGGTTCGGCCCTCCCGCCTTTCTCGCTCCGGGGACGGCCGAGCGACAGCATCCGACGCGCGCCGTGACCCACGCCGCACTGACGTACTCGGTGCCGGACGGCTATCGCCCGCTGCAGATGGATGTCCATGTGCCGATCGACCGCGAGTCACCCGTGGCGTGCGTGGTCTGGATCCATGGCGGAGCCTGGCTCTTCGGCAGCAGGCAGACGCCGCCGGAGTACTGGCCGGACGCCCACGTGTTCCAGTCGCTGATCGACGCCGGCCTCGCGGTGGCGACGATCGACTACCGGCACTCGCGAGAGGCCTCGTTCCCTGCCCAGCTGCACGATGCGAAGGCGGCGGTGCGCTATCTCCGCCGCTTCGCCGACGAGCTCGACATCGATCCCACACGCATCGGCGCCTGGGGCGAATCCGCCGGCGGCCATCTCGCCGCCCTCCTCGGACTCGTACGCGATCCCGCCCTGGAAGGCGTCGAAGGCGTGAGCGAAGGCAGCAGTGCGGTGTCGGCGGTCGTCGACTACTACGGCGTCTCGGATGTGGACACGATGCCGTCGTTCCTCGATTCGATGCCGGCGGATTGGGTCGCGCAGTTGAAGGCGCACGATGCCGTCAGCGACGCGGATCCCACGTCCGTGATCCTCTCTCGCACCCCGCTTCCATCCACCGAAGCGCGGAGGCTGCTGTCACCGGTGACCCACGCGAGCGGCGATGCGCCGCCGTTCCTCCTCGTCCACGGCGAGCAGGACGCTGTCGTGCCGATCTCGCAGAGCGAGGAGCTCCGTGCCGCACTCGATGCTGTCGGAGTCGACGTGGAGCTGGTGCGCATCGCCGGCGCCGATCACGTCTTCGAGGGAGCCGATCCGCTGCCGCCGATCCGGCTCGCCGTCGATTACCTGCGTACGAAACTGACCGAACAGAAGGATTCATGATGACCACTGACTTCCCCGCCGACTTCTACTGGGGCGTCGCCACCGCCGGCCACCAGAACGAGGGCGACAACGTCCACAGCGACACCTGGTTCCTCGAGAACGTGCAGCCGAGTGTGTTCAAGGACCGCTCGGGCAAGGCGACCAACGGCTGGGAGCTGTGGGAGTCCGACCTCGACCTCGTGGCCGGCATGAACCTGAACGCGTACCGGTTCTCGGTCGAGTGGGCGCGCATCGAGCCGGTCGAGGGTGAATTCTCCGACGAGGCGCTGGCGCACTACGAAGCTCTGGTCGACGGATGCCTGGCCCGCGGCCTGGCCCCGATCGTGACCTTCAACCACTTCACCTCGCCGCACTGGTTCGCCAGCCGCGGCGCCTGGCTCGACGCCGAGGCGCCGGCCCTGTTCGCCCGGTTCTGCGACGTCGTGATGGCGCGGTTCGGCGACCGGATCGCGCTGGCGGTCACGTTCAACGAGCCCGACCTGCCGGAGATGTTGACCTGGGCGCATCTGCCCGAGTTCGTCGTCGAGCTGGAGCGGCAGACCCTCGAGGCGGCGGGCCGTGCGGCCGGCGTCGAGCGCTACCGTGCGGGCAACGTCATGCTGCGTGAGGACTTCGCCGGCATGCGCGCCGGGATGACGGCGGGGCACCGTGCCGCGAAGGCCGCGATCAAGGCGCGGCGTCCGGATCTGCGAGTCGGTCTGTCGCTGGCGATGGTCGACGACATCGCTGGCCCCGGCGGCGAGGCCACCCGCGACCGCAAGCGTGCAGAGGTGTACGACCACTGGCTCGAGCTCGCGAGGGACGACGACTTCGTCGGCGTGCAGAACTACGAGCGGATCGTCTACGGACCCGACGGGCAGCTGCCGACGGATCCCGACAGCACCGTCAACGGGATGGGGACCACCGTGGACCCTGACTCCCTGCGCGGAGCGGTCGAGTACGCGTTCTCGGTCGCCCGGGTTCCGATCCTCGTCAGCGAGCACGGCGTGGGCACGCCGGACGACGAGATCCGCGCCGCCTTCATCGAGCCGTCGCTCGCGGGTCTCGCGGAGGCGATGCGCAACGGCGTCCCGGTGCTGGGCTACTGCCACTGGACACTGATGGACAACTTCGAGTGGATCTTCGGCTACGAGCCCCAGCTCGGTCTGTACAGCGTCGACCGCGAGACGTTCGAGCGCACGGCGAAGCCGAGCTCCGGCGTGTACGCGGAGCTCGTTCGCCGTGCTCGGCACGGAGGTCGGGCCGTCGCGCGTCCATGATGTCGCTCACCCTGCTGGGCACGGCCGGCGGGCCGGGCGGCCATCGCGATCGGGCGGGGATCTCCAGCCTGGTGGAGGTGGACGGCGCGAGATTCCTGATCGACGCCGGTGTGGGCGTCGTGCGCCGACTCGCGCTCGTCGGTCTGAGCGTGGCGGACGTGGATGCCGTGTTCCTCACGCATCTGCATGACGATCACACCGCCGGCCTGCCCGCGCTCATGACGTTCCGGCACACCATGCGCCAGGGACCGCTGACCCTGATCGGCCCGCCGGGGACCCGGGCGCTGCGGGACGGGGTGCTCGCGTACATGGCGGCGAACACCGCCATCCGCGGTGAGGAGGGGCGTCTGGTCGACCCCGGCACGCTGTTCGAGGCGCGCGAGGTCGAGCCGGGGGTCGTCTACTCGGATGCCGGGCTGACGGTCACCGCGGCGGAGAACAGCCACTACGTCCTCACGGCGTTCCCTGACGATCAGCGGTCGTACGCGCTCCGATTCGACACGGCATCCCGATCGATCGTCTTCACCGGTGACACCGGTGAGAGCGCGGATGTGGAAGTGCTGGCGCGAGGCGCCGATCTCCTGGTCTCGGAGATGGTGACCGATGTCGACATCGCGAGCGTGCCGCCGCCCGTGCAGTCGCACATGCGGGCGGAGCATCTTTCACCGGCGCAGGTGGGGCGCCTGGCGGCCGGAGCCGGCGTGGGCACGGTGGTGCTGTCGCACTACACGGATGCCTCACCCGACGACCTGGCCGCCATCGGCCGCGAGTTCGACGGCGCGGTGGTCGCCGGTGAGGATCTGCAGCACTTCTGAGCTGGTTCCGGCCCACGTCCTGCAACAGAGCAGACACTCCCTGGATCAACCTCGGCCGACTCCGACGCAGATCGCGACGACGGCAACGCAGCTCGAACGAGACCGACTCCACTCGAGCTCGCGTCTCATTCACTCATCGGAATCAGATGCGGGCGGTGCGCAGCTCCGCATCGATATCGACTGCGGTCCGTTGCAGCGCCGGCAGCAGCTCGACCCTGACCTCGTCAGCCGCGCCGCGCGCGGTGCTGGTCGAGGCATTGAGCGCTGCCACGACGCCCGCGCGCGCGTGCAACGGGATCGAGATCGAACGCAGCCCCTCTTCGAGCTCACCGTCGACCATGGACCATCCCGGTGCACGGACCCGATCGATCTCGGCGGTGAGCTCGACGCGGTCGGCGCGGGTGCGCGGCGTGTAGGCGATGAGTTCCGACGCGTCGAGCACGGCCTCGGCGTCCGTTCCGGGAAGCGCCGCCAACAGAACCCGGCCCAAGCCCGTGGCTGCGGCGGGTAGTCGTGTGCCGATGGTGATGCGCTCGCTCATGATCCGCCGGGCCGCGGCGCGTGCGACGTAGACGATGTCCGCGCCATCGAGGACGGCGACGGACACTGATTCTCCGATGCGGTGCGAGAGCTCATCGAGGTGCGGCTGCACGACGTCGGGCAACGACAGCGACGACAGATACCCGTAACCCAGTTCGAGGACGCGTGAGGTCAACCCGAATCGCGCATCCGCCGTCGCTCGCACGTCGCCGAGCTGCTCGAGTGTGCGCAGGAACCGCCGGGCAGCAGCCCGCGGGATATCGGTGCGTCGAGCAACTTCGGCGAGCGACAGCTCGGCAGGTTCACCGTCGAACGCGCGGATGACGGCGAGGCCTCGGGCGAGCGACTGCACGAATTCGGCGGACGGCGTCGCGTCCGCAGCATCCGAATCAGTCGCTCGACCAACCTAGCGCTCCAGCACGACGGCGAGCCCCTGCCCCACGCCGATGCAGATCGCGACGACGGCGACGCCGCGCCCGCGACGGCGCAGCTCGTGCGCGGCATGGCCGATGATGCGCCCTCCGGACGCGCCGAGAGGGTGCCCGATCGCCAGCGCACCGCCGTGGATGTTGAGCTTCTCGGGGTCGAGGCCCGGCCAGCCGCGCAGGCAGGCGAGGGACTGAGACGCGAAGGCCTCATTCAACTCGACGAAGTCGACGTCCGCCCAGGTACGCCCGGCGCGCGCGAGCGCCTTGTTCGCGGCTTCGATCGGTGCCGTCGGGAAATCGTCAGGATCCACGCCGTGCGCACCGCGCCCGGTGATGCGCGCCAACGGCTCGACGTCGAGCGCTCCCTCCGCACCCAGCAGCACCGCCGAAGCACCATCGTTGATCGACGACGAGTTCGCGGCGGTCACCGTGCCGTCGGCGGCGAACAACGCGCGCAGGCCGGCGAGCTTCTCCACGGTCGATCCGTCGCGGATGCCCTCGTCACGGGCGAGCTCGGCACCTTCGACCTGCACGATCTCACCGTCGTACACGCCTTCGGCCCACGCCTTGGCGGCCAGGTCGTGCGAGCGAACCGCGAAGGCATCCTGGTCCGCCCGGCTGATGCCCCAGGTCTTCGCAGTCTTCTCGGCAGCCTCGCCGTTGGAGACGGTCCAGTGCGTCGGCAGCGCCTTGTTCGTCATGCGCCAGCCGATCGCGGTGTTCCACATCGTCTGATTGCCAGTCGCCGGATACGGTTTCGCCGACTTCTCCACCACGAACGGTGCACGGCTCATCGACTCCACACCGCCGGCGAGGATGATCTCGGCATCGCCTGATTCGATGGCCCGCGATCCTTGGATCACCGCTTCCACGCTCGACGCGCACAGTCGGTTGACTGTCACGCCGGGCACCGTCGTCGGGAACCCCGCCAGCAGCGCCCCCATGCGAGCGACGTTGCGGTTGTCCTCTCCTGCCTGATTCGCATCACCGAAGATCACGTCGTCGATACGCGCGGAATCCAGGCCCGAACGCTTCACGCTCGCACGCATGACGGTCGCAGCGAGATCATCGGGTCGGACGCCGGCGAGCGCACCGCCCGCACGGCCGAAGGGAGTGCGCACGGCGTCGTAGATATGAGTGGTGGTCATATCGACTCGCCCGTCCTCGCGATGTTCGCTCTGCGAACGTGGGTTCGCTCTACGCCCAGCGTATCCCCACCGTCCGCGGAGCGACAGAAGCGAGCCGTATACGAGAGGGGACCGCAGCTCCGCCGCGGTCCCCTCCGGTTCACTGCACGGGTTGCCAGTTGTACTCGGGCTCAGGGCCGACCGGCAGCATCACCGGGTTCTTGGCCGAGGAGTTCACGTTCGTGACCTTCGGCCCGATGTAGTTCACGAAGTATCCGGTGACGATCGGAACGGCGAACGCCGCCTCCTGCCAGCGCTCACTCATCTGCTGGTAGACCTTCTCGCGCTCCTCGCCGCCGAGAGCAAGGCTCTCGGCGTACAGCGCCTCCATCTCATCGTCGACGGCGCCGAACGGATTGTTCATGGATCCCGCGCCCCGGAACGGTCGATAGGAGTTGGCGACGTCGCCGTTCGAGGCCCAGATGCTCGCCTCGTATTCCTTCGACTCGAGCTTCTCGGCGAATGACGGAATGCTCACGGAGTCCACCACGAGGTTCACGTCGATGTCGATCTCGGCGAGAGCGCTCGCCACCGCCTGCGCGATCTGCGACTGGTTGTCCTGCAGACTGCTGTCGACGACCGTCAACGCGAATCCGTCCTCGTACCCCGCCTCCTCCATCAGCTTCTTGGCGCGATCCAGATCGAACTCGAAACCGATGTCGGGGTTGTACCCCTCGAGTCCCTCGACGACGAACTGGTTGCTGGGCGCCATGTACTGGCCACCCAGAGCCGCAACGATCGACTCGCGGTCGATTGCGAGGCCGATGGCTTCTCGCACGCGAGGGTCGGCCAACGCCGGGTTCACCTCGCCGGCGATGTCGTGCAGACGCAGCTCCCAGTTGTAGAACGGCGCGGCGGCCACTTCGAGGCCGGCGCCCTCAGCGGCGTCGGCGAACAGCGGCGACCCCAGTCCGAAGTCGATCTGCCCGGTGGATGCCGCGTTGAGCACCGCGTTGGGATCCGAGATGATCTCGACGACCACCTTGTCCCACATCTGCGCATCGGGGTTCCAGTAGTTGGGGTTGTGCGTGTAGACGTACTGCGAATCCGGCACCGATGCCTCGGCGTCGTAGATGTACTGCCCGGCACCGTCCATCTCCTGCAGCAGTGAATCCGGATCAGCGAGCCCGTCTGGCCCGATGATGTTGCCGAACATCACGGTCTGCGTCAACGAGAACGGCGCATCGGCCCAAGGCTGCTCGTAGTTGATGCGCACGGTCAGGTCATCGACGGCCTCGATGCTCGAGATCGTTCCCACACGCGGAATCTGGCCGCCGCCCTTGCCCAGGAAGTACTCCATCGAGGCCTTCACCGCGTTGGCGTCCCGCGGCTCGCCGCGGGCGAACTCGAGGCCTTCCCGCAGCGTGAACTCGAATTGGCGGTAGTCGTCGTCGACGAACTCCCACTCGGTGGCGAGCGACGGCTGCAGGCTGCCGTCCGGCGCCTGATAGATGATCGGGTCGTACGCGAGCACCGTGAAGATCGATCCGCTCGCCGTGCCCTGCAGCGCAGGGTCGAGGCTGATGGGCGCTCCACGGAACTGCAGGGTGAGCTCCTCGCCCCGCTCTGCCACGGGCTTGTCATTGCCGGCGTCGCTGTCGGCACTCGTACTCGGCCCGCACGCGGTGAGGCCGGCGATCAGGGCGAAGGATGCGGCGACCGCACCCCACCGCAATCCGCGGCGCTGATCCCAGGTCAGCTTTCTCATACTGTGTCTACTTTCGTGTGATCGTGAATCGGGCGCCGCTCGGGTCGGGCGGTGCCGTTGATCTCATCCATGTACAGACGGACTTCCCGGATGAGACGTTCGGGGATCTCCCTGGTCATGTAGTGGCCCTCGCTCTCGAAGAAGACGGCCTTCGAGTCGCGGACGTTCATTACGCCGCGGAGCGACGATTCGGGAGAGACGATGCCGTCGCGCATGCCGGCGAGCATGAGGGTGGGAACGCTGATCGTGCGCAGCACCGAGGCGAGCTCGTCGTTGGTCTTCGACTCGGGGAACGGCATGCCCTGATTGATCTGCGACTCACCGTCGTCGCGTGCCATCGCGCCGGCGATGGCACCGTCGATCAGCAGGTCGCGCTGACGTCGCCGCTCGATCTCGTCTTCGTGCAGCCAGCCGCCGAGCTTCTCGAACTGCACCCGCATGGCGTCGACGTCGCCTGCCATGCGAGCGCGGATCGATTCGCGCCGGCCCTCCGACGAATCCGTCACGCCGAACCGGTCGTGGGGCGTGCCCACGACTGACACGAAAGCCTTGAGACGCTCGGGATGGCGGACGGCGATGTACCAGCCGATTCCTGCTCCATGGGATGCTCCGGTGTAGACGAATCGCTCGATGCCCTTCGCGTCGGCGAAAGCGACGACATCGTCTGCCCACTGCGCCAGCCAGCCCTCTTCGGGCACGCTGTCCGGACGCGTGGAACGGCCGAATCCGCGGGCCTGGATCGTGTAGACCCTGTAGTCGGTCGGCGACTCGGAGAGCCGCTCGGGGTAGGCGTCGAGCCCCGAGAACCCCATCGCCATGGACAGGAACACCTCGGAAGCATCTTCGGGGCCGTACTCGTCGAACCAGAGTTCGGCGTCAGCGAGTTTCTGAATGGGCATGGAACCTCCTTGCGGGCGTCGGGCCCGTGGTCATCGGATACTGCTGGCGATCGCGTCAGTGCGGGCAGAGAGTCCTTCCTTCTGCCTGGCAGCCGTTCGTCGGGCCTGTGCGACCGGATCCGGAACGGGAGCCGCATCCAGCAGCAGACGCGTGTAATCCTGCTGCGGGTCGCGATAGATCTCCTCAGCGCTCCCCCTCTCGACCACATGTCCCTGCTTGAGCACGATGATGCGGTCAGAGAGGTAGTGGACGATCGACAGGTCATGCGAGATGAAGAGGAAGCTCGCCCCGGTCTCGCGTTGAAGGTCGGCCATGAGGTTGATCACCTCTGCCTGGATCGAGAGATCGAGCGCACTGGTGGGTTCGTCGCACACGACGAGCTTCGGAGCGAGGATGAGCGCGCGAGCGATCGCGATGCGCTGCTTCTGCCCACCGGAGAACTGCGAGGGGAAGCGATGGGCGGCGTCTTCTGACAACCCGACCCGACGCAGCATCTCGAGCACGCGCTCTCGCACGGCAGCCTTGGGCCCGGGCTCGTGGACCTGCACCGGTTCGGCGATGGAGTACCCGATCGGCTTGGTGGGATCGAGAGAGCTGTGCGGGTCCTGGAAGATCACCTGCACGTCTCTCGCCAGAGCACGCCGCTTCGCCCTTGTCATCGTGCCGATCTCAGTGCCGCGATACCGGATGCTGCCCTCGGTCACCGGCGCGAGCCCGATGATCGCCTTGCCGATCGTCGACTTCCCCGACCCCGACTCGCCCACGAGTCCCAGAGTCTCGCCGGGCGCGATGTCGAAGCTGATGTTCTCGACCGCGCGAGTGCGCCGCCGCCCGCGGCGGTACTCCACGGCGAGGTTGTCCACCTCGAGCAGAGGACGCTCCTGCGCGTCGGTCACTTCGTCACCTCCATCGATTCCTGGGTCTCCTCGCGCGCTGCGCGAGCCTCGTCGATCCGGATGCAGCGTGCCAGGTGATCCTCGTGCGCGGCGATCATCGGGATGCGACCGTCACGGCAGGCTTCGGTCGCCAATGGACAGCGCGGAGCGAAGTGGCAGCCAGTGGGCCACCGACCGGCGGGCGGCACCGCGCCGCCGATCGTGGGAAGGGGCGCACCCTTGGGCGCATCATGCGGGTTCGAGCGCTGAAGCGCCTGACTGTACGGGTGCAACGCATCTTCGAAGGCGCGCTCGACAGTGCTGCTCTCGACGACCTGCCCCGCGTACATCACCACCGCGCGATCACAGATGTCGGCGACCACTCCCCAATCATGGGTCACGAACAGAACGGCCATGCCGAGTCGCTCCTGCAGCGCACGCAGCAGATCGAGGATCTCCGCCTGCACCGTGACGTCGAGAGCTGTCGTGGGCTCGTCGGCGACGAGCAGCTGCGGGCGTCCGGCGAGCGCGATGGCGATCGCTATCCGCTGCGCCATCCCTCCGGACACCTGGTGCGGATACAGCTTCGCGACCTCGCCGGGGCTCGGCAGGCGCACTGCCTCGAGAAGCTCCTGAGCGCGGCGTCGCGCGGCCCGCCAGCTGACCCGATGCTGCGCACGCACGACCTCGGCGATCTGGAAGCCGATGCGGAAGGCCGGATCGAGAGCGACCATCGGCTCCTGCGAGATCATCGCCATCTTGGTGCCTCGAAGCGCCGCATACTGCCGACGCGAGTACCCGGAGATATCAGCGCCGTCGAACCGGATCTGACCGGAGAGCACCCGGCCACCCTCTGCGAGCAGACCGAGCACGGCCATCGCCGTCACGGTCTTGCCCGACCCGGACTCGCCCACCAGCCCGACCGTCTCGCCGCGCTGGATGTCGAAACTGACCCGGTCGAGCACGACGGTCTCACCGTCGCCCGTACCGAATGCCACCGTGAGATCGCGCACAGACAGCAGCGCGTCCTCATCAACGGGCAGACTGCTGTCCTCGTTCGTCCGAACAGCCGTCACCGGCGCGATCGCAGCGGATTCTGTCGAGGAGCGCCGGCCTGCCGTACGAACCGGACGCTCGATCCGCTCGGCGTTCGCATCACGGACCGCGTCACCGAGAAGGCCGAACGCGAGCGTCGTCAGAACGATGATTCCCGACGCGGGCACGATCATCCACGTGAAGTACTGGAGCATCGATGAGGCCTCGCCCACCATCCCGCCCCAGGTCGGCGCGGGCGGCTGCGGGCCGAATCCGAGGAATGCGAGACCGGTCTGAACGCCGAGCGCGATCGCGCTGAGCATCGCGGCCTGCACGATGACGACGCCGAGCGTTCGGGGCAGCACATGGCGCACGAGGATTTGTGCGCTGGTCAGCCCGGTCGCTCGTCCGGCGTCGATGTAGAGCTCTTCGCGCACGCCGAGCACGACGCTGCGAATCACGCGCGCTGCGCCCGCGGAGACGAGCACGCCGTAGACGACCATGGCCGCGAACATGCTGTTCTCGAAGATGGCGAGTACCGCCAGCGTCACGATGATCCCCGGGATCGCGAGGCTGATGTCGATGCTCCGCATCACGACCCAGTCGAGCCATCCGCCGAAGTAGCCGGCCGCGATGCCGATCGGCACGGCCAGTGCGAGCGCGACGACCAGCGCCTGCGCGACTCCCAGCAGAGACTCCTGCCCTCCGTAGAGCAGGCGACTGTAGATGTCGCGCCCCAGCGCGTCCGTACCGAGCCAGTGCTCGGCCGAAGGCATCAGCCGCACCGCACCCAGATCCTGGTAGAGCGGGTCGTGCGTCGCGAGCACCGGCGCCAGCACTGATGCGGCGATGACCATCAACAGGAACAGGATGGATGCTGCGCCCAAGGGCTTGCGCAGCACGTCCAGGAGAAGACTACGGCGACTGCTCTCAATGACACGGGGTGACCCTTGACGAGTCATCATGAAGTCCTCACCTTCGGGTTGAGCACGCCGTAGAGCACGTCGACGACGAGGCTGATGACCACGGCGACGAGTGTGAACAGCACACCGACGCCGAGGAGGACGGGAAGGTCATGGTTGAGGGTGACCTGAGTCGCGAGGGTTCCGAGCCCTGGGAGCACGAACACGTTCTCGATGAACACCGTTCCGGTCAACGCGGAGATGGCGCCGATGCCGAGTATCGTCACGGCCGGGATCGCCGCGTTCTTCAGAACATGCCGAAGAACGATCGAGGTCTCGCCGACTCCGTTGGCTCGCAGGAAGCGCACGTAGTCCTTGCCCAGTGCCTCTTTGGCCGAGTCGCGCATCTGCTTGGCGACCAGGGTGGTTCCACCCAGGCTGAGCGCCACGACGGGGAGAACCAGCGCCCACAACCAGGGCCCGAACCCCTGCTCGATGGGCGCGTATCCCGTCGCAGGGAAGATCCGCACGGTGACCGCGAAGACCGAGACGAGAAGGATCGCGATGGCGAAGCTCGGCACCGCCAGCCCGAACAGCGAGACGGAGTCCAGGATTCGGCCCACCACACCGCCTCGAAGCGCGCTGAGCAGTCCGAGGCAGATCCCGATCGCAGCGATCACGAGCGTCGACAGCAGCGCGAGCGAAGCCGTCACCGGGAACCGTCCCGCAAGGATGCTCACCACCGATTCTCCGCTGTAGATCGAGGTCCCCAGGTCTCCGCGCACGGCGCTCAGCGCCCAGTTCAGGTACTGCTGGTACCACGGCAGGTTCAGACCGAGCTGCTCCCGCAGTGCGGCGATCGCCTCCGGCGTCGCCGTCTCCCCGAGGATCGCTCTGGCCTGATCGCCTGGCACCAGGGAGGCGAGCATGAACATGATCACCGAGACGACGATGATCATCGGGATCACGAGCACGAGACGCCGTACCAGCATCGGGATCACGAATCAGCCTCCTTGCCGAGTTGCCGTGCTCACCGCTTCGAGCACATGTATCAAGTAACTAGATACTATTGAGCGCGCTGAGTCAAGACATCACGAGAAGATTCGTGCGGACGGACAGCGCCGGGCAGGTCAGCTGCGTCGTGCCACCGTGGAGATCGGGCTCCCGAGGCCGTCCGCGGCAAGACGCAGAAGTCGCATGAAGTCCGCGCGCTCATCCGGCGCCATCGCGCTGCACATCTGATCCTCCAGCGCGTTGGCGTGCTCCTCGCAGGCGTCGACGATCCGTCGGCCCTCTGACGTGAGCTCGACGAGCAGCACGCGCCCGTGATCGTCCGACGGCCGGCGCGAGACGAGATCCTGCGCGAGGAGGCTCTTCACGATCTGGTTCCCGCCCTGCGCCGTGACGGCCGTCCAGCGCGAGATCTCGGCACTGGACAGGCCCGGCATCCTCTTGAGGACGAACAGCACGGTGTACTCGGCGTCGCTGATGCCGTACTGCTGGAACTGCTCGGTCAGTTGCGCCTGATAGGTCCGGGCGACATGGCGCAAGACGTGCCTGAGTGTCGGATCAGGACTGACAGAAGGGGACGCGAGCAGCCGACGGGACATACAGCGATCAAAGCACAGCCGCGCCCACCACTCCTCCTTGTGCCGGCGACTCTCACCCCCTAATATCAAGTAACTTGATTTAAGGATCCACATGAGCACACGCATCGTCGCAGTCGGCGACATCGTCCTTCAGTTCGACGACCCCGACTCGTACTTCACCGCCAGCGCGCCCGTCACCCGGAACGCGCACGTCGCGATCGGGCAGATCGAGGTGCCGCACACCACGGAGCAGGCGGTGACGGCGCTGACCGTTCCAGCGCCTCCGGCCAGACCGGAAGACCTCGAGGCGATGTCCCGCGCCGGTTACGACATCGCGACCATCGCAGGAAACCACGCTTTCGATCTCGGTGAGCGCGGCGTGCTCGACACGATCGCCGCCGCGCAGTCGTACGGCATGGGCACGACCGGGACGGGCGCGAACCTCGCGGCCGCCATGGAACCCGCGATCGTCGAGCGGGACGGCATCCGCATCGGCGTGCTGAGCTTCAACTGCGTCGGCCCCCGCGAATCGTGGGCCACCAGCAGGAAGGCCGGGGCGGCGTTCGTCAAGGTGCTCACCCACTACGACCTCGACGACCTCAACCCGGGAAATCCGCCGCAGATCTACACCTTCGCCGACCGCACATCGCTGCGCCAGATGACGGATGCCGTCACCGCGCTCGCGGCGGACGTCGATGTCGTGGTCGTCGCCCTGCACAAGGGCTACGGTCACACTCCGGCGCGCATCGACGACTACGAGTACGAGATCGCTCACGCTGCGATCGACGCGGGCGCTGATGCCGTCGTCGGACATCATTCGCACATCATGCGCGGCATCGAGATGTACCGCGGCAGACCGATCTTCCACGGTCTCGGGAACTTCGTCACCGTCACCGACGCGCTCACCCCTGCCGAGGACAATGACTCCGAAGAGCTGAAGGCCTGGGCCAAGCGTCGCGTGGAACTGTACGGATTCGCCCCGGACCCGAAGATGCCCGGATACCCGTTCCATCCCGAGAGCCGCAACACCGCGATCGCCGTGCTCGACGTCGACGGCGGCGAGGTCCGCGCCGGGGTCATCCCGTGCTGGATCGATGACAGCGCCGCTCCGGTGCCGCTGGGCGAAGGCGATCGTGATTCGGTGCTCGCGTACATCGAGGACATCTCACGCCGCGCGGGCCTGGACACCCGCTTCACGTGGGACGGGGACGTCGTTCGGCTGTCCTGAGGACGCCGTCTCCGCGGTCATACCGCGCGTTCCGGACGCTCTCCTCGCACTCTCCACCACACCCATCCCGCGGCGAGGAGAGCTGCCAGTCCTCCGATCGCGAGGGCGATGCGCCCGGAGCTGATGTCGATGATCCAGCCGAGCAGCAGCGCGCCGAACGGCACGACACCGTAGTTGCCGAGGTTCATGAGCGACATCATCCGGCCGATGTCCGAGGGCGGCACCGACATCTGCGCGGTGGCATTGAGCACGCTGCTGTAGAAGCCGAGACCGAGACCCAGCACCGGCGCCGCGATCAGGAACCACATCAGCGAGGGCGCCGCGGCGTTGATGAGCACGGTGGCGCCGAAGCCCACGAGCGCCACCGCGACCATGATCGGCCGCAGTCGGACGATCGAGGCTGCAGCGACTCCACCGACGATGCCCCCGACGGCGTTGAGCGCGTGCGCCATGCCGGGCGCGGTGCCGTCGCCGCCGAAATCGATGGTCACGACTGAGGTCAACGTCACCATGAAGTTCATCGCGAGCACGGCGATGAAGACATTCGTGAGCAGGAGCGTGACGATCGCACGGTTGCGCAGGAGCCGCATCATCGGCAACGGCTGTGTCGCTCCGCCCACCCGCCGGGGGTGGAACCGTTCGGTCCGGATCAACGCGAGCATTCCGAACACGAGCAGAAATGAGCCCGCGTTGACGATCATTCCCGGAACGGCTCCGAACGCCTGGAAGAGGATTCCGGCGAGGCCGGGACCGATCGAGCGCGACACGGCCACTGCCACCGTGCTCAGCGCGACTCCCCTCGAGAAGACACGAGGCCCCAGCAGTTCGAAGATGATGGTCTGAGCGGCCACCCGTTCGAATGCCTGAGCGCTTCCCAGCGCCGCGACGATCCCGTACAGAGCGGGAAGCGACGGATCGGGCGACGCCACGATCACCGCGAGAACACCCACGAGGATGGCGGAGATCAATGACGCCGCCATCAGGACGGTGCGCGGTCGGAACCGGTCGGCTATCCGACCGGCGGGCAGGCTCAGCAGGAGCATCGGCAGGAACTGCGCGATCGTGACGCCGCTCAGCGCCCGCGCGCTCCCGGTGAGGTCGAGCACGACGAGCGAGAGCGCGAGGTTCTGGAACCAGGTGCCAGTCAGCGACAGGGTCTGGCCGGCGAAGTACAGCGAGTAGTTCCGTTCACGAAACGGTTCGAGGACTCCGCTGAGGCCCACCTGTCAGTCCCGCGCCGGCACGCGTTCGCGGAGGAACTCCTCGATGCGCTCCGGGATGCGGGCGCTGCCGCTCGAACGGGAGTCCGCGTTGTTCGCCCGGATCTCGAGGACCGGTATGCCCTCGGCCTCGAGAGCCTCGGAGATGAACCCCGCACCCGGCGTATCGTCCGCGACCAGGTGCACGACGCCGTCGACCCCGTGTGCGAGCGCCTCTTTCACATACCATTCGGCCGACCACGGCGGTACATAGAGCTGGTCCGTGAAACCGACGAATCTGGCGGCAAGGGCGCGCACAGCGTCTTCCCCGTAACGCGGGTAGCCGTCCGCCGCGATCGCCAGATACATCGACCAGACGAACACGGCGCCGAATTCCTCATGGAAACGGCGATACATGTCGAGGTCGGACCACAGGCCGCGACCGACCCACATGAGGCGGCGCTTCTCGTCCGCGCACACCGCGACGCCGTCGTCGATGCGGCGTGCGACCTCGTCGTGCAGCGCCCGCGCAGTGTCAACGGCCCACTGCGTGCCCCGGTGCCACTGCGGCACCATCACGGCGGGCATCGTGTCGTTCACCAGCACCGGCGTCGGCCGCGCAGCGGCGATCAGGTCGCGCGTGCGCCGATTCCACTCGGCCTGCTCGTTTCCGAGATCCATGATCCTCGCGAGCCGATCGCGGTCGAGGCTGCGACCCGTGCGCTCGCTCAGCCAGGCGATGAGCTCCTCGATCTCCGCCTGCAGCAGGTCGAGCCGATCGGCTCCGAAAGCGTCCTCCCAATCGCGGGGGACCTTCTCCCACCAGGAGGACGGCACCGGATCGGCACCGGTGCGTGAGAGCAGGAAGGTCTCGGTGCCTTCGCGCTCCCCCCACAGCTCGAAGATCTTCTGCGTGACGTCGCCGCTGCGCTCCGCGATCGCGAAGGCCGGATCCGGCAGTCCGCCCCATGCTCTCCGCTCCGCAGGCAGGTCCTGCGCACCGAGCGGTATCGCGTCGTACTGCTGGCTGAAATCCGGAAGACCCCGTTCCGCAAGGTGCTCCAGGCTGGTGGGGCCGAGACGCTTGGCGGAGATGATCGACGCCCACCATTGGTTGACGACGTAGGGGATGCCCATCGCCCGCAGCACCTCGTGCGGTGCATCCGCGTTCACGAGCGCGATCGGCTCGCCCTCCTGCGCGCGCCGCACCGTATCGGCGAACCACGCCTTCTGGTGTCGCGTGGCTGCCGCCGCGGCAGCGAGTCTGTCCTCAGTCATCGGCGCGATCCGTCCTTCTCCTGGAGTGCGGTCACAGCATCCCGCGAGGCCGAGAGAGCTCCATCCGCCGAGATCTGCACGCGCGCCGCGAACGGCACCCGCAGCTCAGCGAGAGCATCCCGCATGGCGGGCAGCTCCCATGCGGGCGCATCATCCAGGTCCCGTGCGAGCGTGATCACCGCAGTGCTCCCCGTGTCCGCCACCCGTCTACGCAGCGCTCCGACGCGTTCGGCTGTGGAGCCTCGGGCAGCCGAGGGCGGGCGGGACGCGTGCAGTGAGGCGAGCCCGACGAGAACATCCGCCTCCGACTCGCCCGTGCTGCAGCCCGCGAACCAGCCGCCGTCTCCCGCATCGTGATCCTCGGCGACGACGGTCGCCCCGGCGCGTTCCAACTCCTGATAGACGCTGGAGTCGGGGTGACCGCTACCAGTGACGAAGAGACGATCGCCCTGCCCGACCGGCGTGCTCGCGGCATCTATGACCTCGACGGCGGCCTCCGGTGCGACCGACGCCGCAGCGCGATAGGCGTTCAGTGCAGACGTGCCGGCACAGCGTCCCTGTGCACGTCGCTCACGCATGCGTTCGAGGGCATCAGCCACGCTCTGCTCGATGTCGCCCGCACGACGAAGTTCGTCGACCCCGATGTCGGCGCCGGTCACCCGTCTGCAGAAGTCGACGAGCCGGGTGTACTGGGCGACGACGAACGCCTGCTTCGCTGCGCCCTGCCCACGAGGGGCATCGAGCAGCTGCACGGGGATCGGGACCTCTCCCCTCTCGGCGAGCACCCTCAGCACGTAGAACATCCGAAGATTCGCCTGCGAATCATTGCAGATCACGAGCCCGGCGAGATCATCGTGCTCTCCGGCGAGGATGCTGTCGAGGATCCTGCCCGCCACCGCATCGACCGCGCCGAGAAGCTCGGACGCGCGCGGCGACACCGCACCCGACCATGCACCGAACAGGCGCTCGGGCGACGCGCCGGCGGCGAGCACGATCTGCCGTGGCAGATCCGCTCCGACCACACCGATCCGGCGGCGGTCCCGCACAGCCTCCGTCACAGCACCCCGTTCTGGCGCAGTTGCGCGATGCGCTCGGCGTCGTAGCCGAGCTGTCGCAGGATCGCGTCGGTGTGCTCGCCGAGTCCGGGCGCCGGCGTCGTCAGATCCGTACGACTCTGGGAGAAGAGCACGGGGATGCCGGATCCGAACAGTCCGTCGAAGTGCCCGAACTTCGGATGGACGAGCGGTACCACCTCGCCGCGACTCGTCACCTGGGGATCGCGCACCGCCTCAGCGGTCGTGCGCACCTCAGCGGCGGGAGCGCCGTTGCTCTCCAGCGCTGCCAGAGCCTCTGCGACCGTGTGCTCAGCGGCCCAGCCCGCGATGAGTCCGTGCAGCCGGTCGGCGTTGGCCACTCGTGCGTCGCGAGAGCCGAAGTCCTCCCCGGAGAGCAGGCTCTCGCGGCCGATCGCTCGAAGCACTCCCGCGGCGAACTGGTCGGTCGGGGCGCAGATGGCGAACCATCCGTCGGACGCACGGAAGTTGCCGAACGGCGCGAGCCGGGGCACATAAGCGCCGGTGCGCAGCGGGAATCCCACCGACTCCAACGCGTCGAAGGGCTCGCAGGCGACGAGCGAAGTCAGCGCACCGAGCATCGAGACGTCGACGTGCTGGCCCTCGCCGGTGTGCTCGGCGTGCATGAGGGCGCTCAGCGTGCCGATCACGCTGAACAGCGGCGCCACGAGGTCTCCCACCGGAAGGCCGAACCGCACGGGCGGGTCACCCGGTTCTCCGGCGGTCATCATCACGCCGCTGAGCGCCTGGATGATCGTGTCCATCGCCTTGCGGTCACCGTGGTCGCCGGTGGCGCCGAAGCCGCTGATCGACGTGTAGACCAGACGCGGGTTGAGATCACGGATCGCGCCGTAGTCGATTCCCAGCCGTTTGGTGACACCGGAGCTGTAGTTCTCCACCACGACATCCGCGTCACGGATCAGATCGAACAGCACCTCGCGGCTGTCGGGCTGCTTCAGATCGAGCGTGATCGACTCCTTGCCGCGCCCGCGGAGCATCATCGACACGGACATGTCGTCGGACGACTTGCGCTTCAGGCTCAGGCCGTCGGCGGTGACGTACGGAGAGTTGTTGCGCGAGGAGTCACCCCCGCGAGTGGGGTTCTCGACCTTGATGACCCGAGCGCCCAGTCCGGCGAGCAGAAGGGTGGCATAGGGCCCCGCGAGGGCCGTCGTGAGATCGATGACGGTCTTACCCGCAAGTGGTCCGGTGCTCATAGCTGCTCCTCGTTGATGTGAATGGGGTTGTCACTCGCAGACATCAGTCCGCGACTTCGTTCTGCGATCTCCCCGACCGGGTGAGGAACGTCCGCAACCGCTCGGATCGCGGGTCTGTGAAGAAGTCCTCTGACGGGCGGTCTTCGACGACCCGCCCGTCCGCCATGAAGACGCACCGGTCAGCGACCTCGCGTGCGAAGGCGATCTCATGCGTGACGACCACCATCGTGTGACCGGCCGCGGCGAGCGTCTTCATGGTCTGCAGCACCTCGTCGACGAGTTCCGGATCGAGCGCGCTCGTCGGCTCGTCGAAGAGCAGGATCCGTGGCCTGACCGCGACGGCGCGCGCGATGGCGACACGCTGCTGCTGACCGCCGGACAGGTGCCGCGGATAGGCGTGCGCCTTGTCGGCGAGACCGATGCGCTCGAGCAGTTCGAGCGCACGCCGTCTGGCTTCGCCCGCGGAGACCCCGTGCACCCGCATCGGAGCCTCCGTGATGTTGCGGAGCACCGTCCAGTGCGGAAACAGGTTGAACTGCTGGAAGACCATGCTCATCCGACGGCGCTGACGCCTGCGCCCTGCGTCGGTGAGCGGACGCAGGTGCCCACGGAGCTCCTCGAAGCCCAGCAGGTCGCCTTCGAACGACATCGAGCCGCCGTCGATCGACTCCAACTGGTCGATGCAGCGCACGAGTGTCGACTTCCCCGAGCCGGAGGGACCGAGGATCGCGACGACCTCCCCCTCGTAGACGTCCAGGCTCGCGCCGTCCAGGGCCACCTGGTCGCCGAAGCGCTTGCGCACCTGGGAGACCCGCATCAGCGGTGATCCGTCTGCCATTCTCGGCTGAACGATCAGACCGGAGGATTCCATGGTCACGATTGACGCTCCTTCGCTCGGGCGGTGCGTTTGACGGCGATGCGCGTGGTGCCGCGGCCGAAGTGATCCTCGACACGGCGCTGGATCACCGTGAGCACGGTGACGACGACGAGGTACCAGATCACCGCGACGATGAGCATCGGGACCACCTCGTAGGTGCGGTTGTAGATGACCTGGACCGCGTGCAGCAGGTCGCCCATGGCGATCACGCTCACCAGGGATGTGCCCTTCAGGAGAGCGATGACCTGCGATCCGGTCGGCGGGATGATCACGCGCATCGCCTGCGGGAGGATGATGCGCGTGAACGTGTGCCATCGGCTGAATCCCATGGCGGATGCCGCGTCCCGCTGCCCTTGATCCACGGACAGGATGCCGGCACGGATGATCTCCGCCATGTACGCGGCCTCGTGCAGGGAGAGCCCGATGATCGCCGCCGTGATCGGCGTGATGAGGTCGTTCGTCGACCAGCTGAACAGCTCGGGACCGAACGGGACCCCGACCGAGATGCGCGGGAGCAGGTAGGCGAGGTTGTACCAGAAGATGAGCTGCACGAGCGGGGGGATGCCGCGGAACAGACCGACGAAGCCCATCGATGCCATCCGTACCGGCCAGAAGTCGCTGAGCTGGCCGGCGGCCAGGAAGGTGCCGAGCACCGAGCCCAGCACCATCCCGATCGCGGTCAGCATCAGGCTCATCCCGAGCCCGACCAGAACGCTGCCGTTGAAGAGGTACTCGGCGACGACCGGCCACTCGAAGCGCTCGTTGCTGATGAGGAACCACAGCAGTGCGAGCACGACGGAGGCAAGCAGAAGGCCGCCGATGATCCGCAGCGGTCGGACGCGCGGGCGCGCATGCTCGACGTCGATCACCGCCGTGGGCTCTGCAGAGTGGGTCGTCATGATTGCCTCCGTCGTCATCATTCGGCGGTCATCGGGTTGAGCACTGGTTCCTCGACGGCGACGTCGGTGAGGTTCCACTCGGTCATGATCCGCTCGTACTCGCCGTTGTCGAAGATCGCCTCGAACGCGGCGAGCAGGGGCCCGGCCATGTCGCTCCCCTTCGGCACGAAGAAGGCGAGCTGATCGACGCCGGCGCCCTGGTCTGCGGACTGCACGAGGTACTCGTACCGGCCGGGATCGGTCGCCTGCAGATCGATCGCCGCCGTCTGCGTCGTACCCGCGTAGTCCGCACGATCGGAGTTGACCGCGAGGAAGGTCGCGTTGGTGTCATCGAGCCCGATGAACTCGGGCAGTTCGAGCCCCTCTGCGACGCACCACTCTCCGTAGCGCTCCAGCTGGCTCTCGGTGACGGAACCGCCCACGCCGGCCACGCGAGCGCCGCAGAGGGCCTCGGGGTCGGCCAGTTCGTCCTCGCGCTCGGACAGGTACACGTACGAGGTGATGGTCGTCATCCAGACGACGGCGTCGAAGTCCTTCTCGCGCTCTGGCGTGGTGCGCAGCGGACCGTTGAATCCGTCGTACCGGCCGGAGAGCATCCCGGTCAGGATCGCTTCCATGCCCGAGACGGACTTGATCTCGAACGGGACTCCGAGCTGCTCGGACAGCGCCGCCTGAAGCTCTGGGTCGATCCCGGTGATCTCGCCGCCCTCCTCGACGGTGCGGTACGGCGGGTGCGTGTCGCCGGCGATGCTGATCACACCGGCATCCTTGATCTTCTGCGGGAGCTGGTCGTACAGAGGGGCGTCGGTGTTGACCCCTCCGCCGCTGCCGGAGTCCCCGCCGGCGTCGTCGTCAGTCGAGCCGGTGCTGCAGGAGGCGAGCGCGAACACCGCGACTCCCGCGATCAGGGCTGCGCCCAAGCGGTTGAGTTTCATGATGATCTCCACATCGTTGTGAACAGACAGGTCGTTGGTGCGAGATGAAAAGTATCATGCCGAATGATATTCCTCAACCAGTCGCGAGCTCTCGATCGCCCGGCTCCGAGGAGCATGTAGTGTCGGACGATGTGGACGAGATCACACGGGACCCGCGCGGCGAACCCGCGACGGCACGCCTGAACTACAGCGCATATCGCCTCGGTCGCGCGTTCAACCGCTTCGCCGAGAACTGCGCGCTCTCCCACGGTGTGACACTTTCGCAGCTGTTCGTGCTGCAGGTCCTCGGCGAGGGTCTGCCACTGTCCAACGCCCAGCTCGCGCGCCGCGTCTTCGTCAGTTCGCAGGCTGCGCACACGGTCTCCAACGAACTCATCGAGATGGGGCTGGTGGAGCGCGGCGACCACCCGACCAATCGGCGCGTGCGGCTGGTCCGGCTGACCGAACACGGCTGGGAGGTTCTGGAGGCGTGCCACGCGGAGCTGCGCACGCACGAGGACCGGCTCACTGCGGAACTCGGAGATGAGCTCGGCGGATCTCTCGCCGAGGTGCTCGACCACTCCGCGCAGGTACTCGCCGGAGGCTACTTCGGTGACGACGAGGCCGAAGCCGAGGCCATCGGCAGGAGGACGAACGACATCCGTCCCCGGCACATCCCCTCGCGACTCGCAGCCGCACGCCTCCGCGCCGACCGCGCGTCGCATTCCGATTCCGAGTCCTGACCTCGCACCCGCCTCTCCCGCACCCTTCGGGCGGAGCGACGGTTGACGACCGCGTGGCGAAGCTGTTAGCTTTCGGGGCAGAATGTCATCCTGATTGACTTTATGCTTCGAAGGAGAGGTGACGCGGCGAGGCCGATGAGCCGCGCACGGGCAGCATTTATTTCATGAATCTCTGACGGGCGTCATAAAACTCTTGACAGTTCGACCGAACTCGCACACGATGGGCATTGTTAGCACGTCGATGTGCGTACCGTGGCGCTCCCCCTCCGGGGAGTGCGCTCTCCCCGAAGAGGGCATGCGGGCTGCGGGCGTCGACGCCCACCCACGAGAGGCCCACCATGAAGAAGAGTCTTGCCACGATCGGCCTTCTGGCCGTGGCCGCCCTGGCACTTTCCGGCTGCACCGACTCCGCCGCTGACCCGGCCGCGGAGCCGAGCGACTCGGGTGCGCCCGAGGAGGTGACGAAGATCCGCGTCGCCGCACTGCCGATCGCCGAGACCGGAGCGCTGTGGGCCGCCATCGATGAGGGAATCTTCGCCGACCACGGACTCGAGGTCGAGGTGGTGCCGGCTCAGGGCGGCGCACAGGCGATCCCCGCACTGCTCAGCGGCGACATCCAGTTCGCGATCGGACAGCCGTTCGGACCCATCCGCGCCGACCTGCAGGACCTCGGTGTCGCGATCATCGGCGACTACGCCGACAGCCGCGCCGAAGGCGACGATGTGAACGCGGTCGTCGCCCTCGGCGACTCCGGCATCGCGAGCCCGAAGGACCTCAGCGGCAAGAAGGTGTCGGTGAACAGCCTCGGCGCCGCCGGTGACCTCACCATCCGCGCCGCCCTCGACGCCGCTGGCGGCGCCTCGGCCCCCGGCG
>NZ_JBLVOB010000004.1:261277-276917 GCF_053543555.1 Microbacterium xerophyticum
CGGCGACTCGTCCACCGTCGAGTTCATCGAGGTCGCGTTCCCCGATGTCAAGGCGCAGCTCGACGCCGGCACCATCGACGCCGGCTGGGCGCCCGACCCGTTCCGCGGCATGATCGTCGGCGAGGGCGGGGTGTCGGTCGTCGCCCCGTACCAGGCGACGATCCCCGGCCTCTCCGTGCTGACGAACATCACCACTCAGGACCTCATCGACAACGATCCCGATCTCGTCGCGGCCTACTCTGCGGCGATGACGGAAGCACTGGACTTCGCCTCGGCCAACGAGGACGCGGTCTACGCGGCGATCGCAGAGGGGCTCGACATCCCGCTCGAGGCCGCGCAGGGGATCACCCTTCCCACCTTCACATTCGAGATGAACGTCGACAGCATCAAGACGCTCGCCGATCTCGCCGTGAAGTACGAGTACATCGAGAAGCTGCCGGACTTCGATCGCCTGATCCAGCAGCAGTGATCCCGGCATGACGACGGCGACTTCTTCACGGCGGCTCTCCGGCCACCGACGGCGCCAGCGCATCGGAGCGCTCCGCCGCGTGCTGCTCGGCGCACTCGGGGTCGTCGTGTTCCTCGCGGTGTGGCAGCTGCTCTCGACGTTGAGGATCCTCAACCCCGAGCAGCTGCCCTCCGCGACGGACACCTTCGCCCAGCTCGGCGTCCTCCTGCGCGACCTGGAGTTCTGGCGCAACATCGGCCGCACCATGACGGCATGGGCCATCGGCCTGGTCATCGCCGCCATCCTCGGCACAGCCCTGGGGGCGACCATCGGGATGGTCCCGGTGCTGCGGCGCGCCACCCACACCGTGGTGGAGTTCCTCAGGCCGATCCCGTCCGTCGCGCTGATCCCGCTCGCGATCCTCGTCTACGGGCTCCAGCTCCCGGCCGCGCTGATCATCATCGTGTACGCCAGCTTCTGGCAGGTGTTCGTGCAGGTGCTCTACGGCGTCGCGGACATCGACACCGTGGCGCGCGACACGGCGCGCAGCTTCGGCCTCACCCGGGCGTCGCAGCTGCGCAATCTCGTCCTGCCGACCGCTCTGCCCTACCTGATGACGGGTCTGCGGCTCGCGGCCGCGGTCGCCCTCATCCTCGCCGTCACTGCGGAGATGACGATCGGCAACCCCGGCCTCGGACGGCAGTTGACCGTGGCATCCGGGATCGGCAACATCACCACCGTCTACGCCATCGTGATCGTGACGGGCGTGCTCGGCCTCCTGATCAACATCGGCTTCCGGGCGATCGAGCGCCGCACGCTGTCGTGGCACCAGTCCGTGAGAGGAGATGACGCATCATGACGCTGTACACCAGCACGGTCCGCACGCCGGCGCCGAAGTCGCGTCTGTGGGCGAAGGCGGGAGAGAACACGTTCTACGCCGTCGCACTCCCCCTCGTTCTCCTCGTCATCTGGGGCGTGGCCGCGACGATCGCGCCGGCCAAGTTCTTCCCCGCTCCGCAGACCATCGCCGTGGCGTTCTCCGACACCTGGATCGGGGCCGCATTCGTCGACGACGTGCTTCCGAGCCTCGCCAGGCTCGCGGTGGCCATCGTCATCGCCGTGATCGCGGGCGTCGTCGCGGGAACCCTCATCGGACTCACACGCTGGCTGCGCGAACTGCTCGAGCCGCTCCTGGAGTTCTTCCGTGCGATTCCGCCTCCGGTGCTCATCCCCGTCTTCGTCGCCTTCCTCGGCGTGACCGATGCGATGCAGATCCTCGTGATCGCGTTCGGTGCGATCTGGCCCGTGCTGCTGAACACGATCGAGGGCGTGCGCGCGACCGACTCGGTGATGACGGAGACGGCCAGGTCGTACTCGCTCACCCGCTCCCAGCGGCTGTTCGCGCTCGTGCTGCCCGCGGCGAGCCCGCGGATCATGGCCGGCGTGCGACAGACGCTGTCGGTCGCCCTGATCATGATGGTGATCTCGGAGCTGTTCTACTCGTCGTCCGGGCTGGGCTATCAGATCAAGTACTTCCAGCAGAACTACCTCATCGCCGAGATGTGGAGTGGCATCCTGCTGTTGGGGCTCATCGGCGTACTGCTCGCAGTCGTGGTGGGTTTCATCGAACGTCGGGTGCTGCGTTGGTACCACGGAATCAAGGAGGTCGAGCGTGCCTGAGACGCTTCTGCAGGTGGACAGCCTGAACAAGGTCTACGAATCGGCCACTGGCCGGGTCGAGGCGATCGGCGACATCAGCTTCGCGATGAATCGCGGCGAGCTCGTCTGCATCGTCGGCCCGTCCGGGTGCGGCAAGACGACGCTGCTGAAGTGCATCGCCGGTCTCCTGCGCCCCACGGCGGGCGACGTCCAGCTGGACGGCAGGCGCGTCACCTCTCCACCGGAGAAGATGGCCCTCGTCTTCCAGGAGTACGGCCGCAGCCTCTACCCATGGCTGACCGTGCGCGGCAATGTCGAGCTGCCGCTCAAGCACAGGAAGCTCTCCAAGGACGAGCGCGCCCAGCTGGTGGATGACGCCCTGCTGGCGGTCGGGCTCGACCACGCCGCCAAGAGCTACCCCTGGCAGTTGTCGGGCGGAATGCAGCAGCGCGTCGCGATCGCGCGCGCAGTCGCGTACCAGCCCGAGGTGCTCATCATGGACGAGCCCTTCGCCGCTGTCGATGCCCAGACCCGCGCCGACCTCGAGGATCTGGTGCGCAGGCTGCACTCCGAGCGCGGGATGTCGATCCTGTTCGTCACGCACGACATCGACGAGTCGGTGTATCTCGGCGAGCGCGTGATCGTGCTGTCGAAGTCGCCGACCTGGGTGCAGGAGGATCTCACGATCGATCTGGCACCCGAACGCGATCAGATCACGACCAGGGCGCTCCCCCGCTTCACCGAGCTGCGCACGCATGTGTACGAGCAGATCCAGCGAGCCAAGCGCGGCGAAGCCGTGCGCGCGAGCGCATGACTGCGCCCGCAGGGGCCGCAGGCGACGGCACGGCCGAGAGCGAGCCGACGCGCAGCCGGCAGCCGAAACGACTGGTCCTGTCGTTCCTGGGCGAGTTCATGGCGCAGAGAGAGGATGCGCCGGTGCGCACCGGTGTGTTCCTCGAGGTGCTGCACGGGGCGGGTGTCGCAGCACCGGCCGCGCGGGCGACGCTGGACCGCCTGGTGCGCGGTGGCGTCCTGACCCGAGAGCGCCACGGCCGACATCTCGAGTTCTCCCTGACACCTGCCGGACGCAAGATCCTCGGCGAGGCGACGGATCGCGTCCGCGGCCCGTCGCCCTTCCACCCGAACGGCGACGGCTGGACTCTCGTGACCTTCTCATTGCCCGAAGAGCTGCGCACCCTGCGCGGGCGCCTGCGTTCCACGCTCACGTGGCACGGGTTCGCGCCCCTGCGCGACGGCCTGTGGCTGGCATCCGGGCGTCCGGCGCTGGCGAGCGCGATCGAGCCGTTGCGGGAGGAACTCCCCGACGGCGCCGTCATGGCGTTCCACGCTCAGGAACTCGACGGATTCCCGATCGCGTCGAGCGTGCGCGACGCCTGGGACATCGACGGGATCCGCGAGGCGCACCACGCGTTCATCGCGACATGGCGCGATGTCAGGGTCGACGACTCGTCATCCGCGATCGTCATGCGCACGATGCTCGTCGCCGACTGGCTCGAACTGCTGCGCACCGACCCGCGGCTGCCTCCGGAGTTCATGGATGCGCAGTGGCCGGCACCGGAGTCGTTCGCTCTGTACCGTCGGCTTCGCGCCGAGCTCGCCCCCCGATCGGAGGCGGAGTTCGCCGCGCTGACCGCCCAACCGGCGGCGGTCGGCATCTAGCGCTCCTCGCGAGAGTTCGCGCATATGGTCACTCCAGCGTGAACCTGCCTCGCAGATCGGCCTTTCGCACCTTGCCGCTCGCCGTGCGCGGCAGTTCGTCGACGAAACGCACTCCACGCGGGATCTTGTACTTGGCGATGCGCCCGGCGAGATGCGCGAGCACGTCATCTGCCGCGATCTCGGAGCGGGCGACGGCGATCGCCAGCGGTACCTCGCCCCATCGCTCGTCCGGTACGCCGATCACTGCCACGGACTCGATCTCCGTCCGTTCCATGATGAGCTGTTCGATCTCGGCGGGATAGATGTTCTCACCACCCGAGATGATCATGTCCTTCACCCTGTCGCTGATGGTGAGATAGCCCTGCTCGTCGAGGAAGCCGATGTCACCGGAGCGCAGCCATTCACCGTGGTGCGCGTCGCGTGTGGCATCCGGGCGCAGCCAGTACTCCTTCATGACGTTCGGACCGCTGATCTCGATCTCTCCCGCGTCCCCCGCCGGCAGCACCTCCCCTTCCGGCGAGACGATGCGCACGTCGGTGAAGAAGTGCGCGATGCCGGACGAGCCGACGTGCTCCCTGGCCTTGCGGTACGGGAGCGAGGTCGCACCCGGTGACGTCTCGGTCATCCCGTAACCGGATGAGAAGCTCAGTCCTCTCTTCTCGTAGGCCTCGATGACCCGCAGCGGAACGCTGGAACCACCGCAGGTGAGCCTCCGCAGCGTCGAGAGGTCGGCTGCGTCCCAGTCCGGATGCTCGGCGAGCATCTGGAATGTCGTCGGCACCCCGGACAGACTCGTGATCCCGTGCTCCTGCACGGCGGAGAGCACGGCCCCTGGGTCGACCTTCTCCTGCACCACGAGCGTGCCGCCTTTGAGCAGCGTCGGCAGCGCGCCCATGCCCAAGGAGGCGACATGGAACATCGGTGCGATGAGGAGGGTGCGCTCCTCGGACGTGAGGTCGTAGTCGACGAGGACGTTCATCGAGTTCCAGGTGAAGTTCCCGTGCGTGAGCACGGCCCCCTTCGGGCGCCCGGTGGTCCCCGAGGTGTAGAGGATCATGGCCGGGTCGTCGAGGACGACCTCGGCGATGGGCGGCGTGGTGGATGCTGCGGCCACGACGTCTTCGAAGCTCTCGACCGCCGGCACCTCGGCCGGACCGTCGACGATGATGCGTCGCTCGATCGCACTCGACCATGCGGCAGCGCGCGCGACGTCGCGGAGCTCCTCATGGGTGATCAGCAGACGCGCACCGCAGTCGTCGATCATGTACTCGAGCTCGCGCGGTGCGAGACGGGTGTTCAACGGGACGAAGATCGCCCCGAGCAGACCGCAGGCGAAGAACGAGGTGAGGAAATCCGGGTGATTGTTCCCCAGGTATGCCACCCGGTCGCCCTTGGCGACGCCGCGCTCCGCCAGCGCACTCGCGAACCGGTCGATCCGGTCGGCGAGTTCCTCGTAGCGGTACGCGCGATCGCCCTGGATCACTGCGATATCGCCTTCGGACTTCACGCGACGGCGTGCGATCCAGCTGCCCAGCCCTTGATTCTTCATCCTCAGCCTCTTTGCGATTGGATGCCGGTCCGAGTTCGGATCAGGCGTAGAAGCGGTAGATCCCGCGAGCCACGACGGCGGGCTTCGCGGCACCCTCGATCTCGATGGTCTGGTCGACGGCGAGCTGATAGCCGCCCTTGACCTCCGTGACCTCGGCGATGACGGCGTTCATGCGCACGCGGGACCCCACGGCGACCGGTGAGACGAACCGCACCTTGTCGAGCCCGTAGTTGACCCGGGTGGTGACCCCCTCCGGCTCGAACAGCTCGCTCCAGAACTTCGTCGCCAGCGACAGGGTCAGGAATCCGTGCGCGATCGGTGCGCCGAAGGGTCCGCCCGCGGCGCGCTCGGGGTCGACGTGGATCCACTGGTGATCATCGGCCGCATCGGCGAAGGTGTCGATGCGGTCCTGGGTGACCTCGAGCCACTCGGAGAAGCCGAGGTCGGTGCCGGCAGCGCTCGCGAGGTCGGCATAGGCGACGGTGGTGGTCATGATGATGTCCCTTTCGTGGTTCGATCGAGGCCGAGCAGCCGCACGGCGTTGTCCTTGTAGATGCGCGAGCGCACCTCTGGTTTGAAACGGTCGGTGGCCTCGGCATCCCGTATCCAGCGATCGGGTGTCAGCAACGGATAGTCGGAGCCGAACAGCACCCGGTCCTTGAGGTAGGAGTTCGCCGCACGCACGAGGGAGTCCGGGAAGTACTTCGGGCTCCACCCGGACAGGTCTATCCAGGTGTTGTGCTTGTGCGTCGCGACCGACAGCGCCTCGTCCTGCCAGGGCACCGAAGGGTGCGCCATGATGATCTGCAGCTCAGGATGCTCGGCGGCGACGTCGTCGAGCAGCATCGGGTTCGACAGCGCGAGGCGCATTCCGCGTCCACCGGGCAGCCCGGCGCCGATACCGGTCTGGCCGGTGTGGAACAGCGCGACCATGCCGGCACCCTGCAGCACCTCGTACAGCGGGAAGTGCACCGGATCACTCGGGTCGAACCCCTGCACGGTGGGGTGGAACTTGAAACCGCGCACGCCGCTGTCCTCGATGAGTCGGCGGGCGCGATCCACGGCATCCGTCCGGTTCGGGTCCACAGACCCGAACGGGATCAGCACGTCATTGTGGCGCGCGGCACCCTCGGCGATGTCCGCGCTCGAGATCGGTGCGTGACCGAGTCCTGTCTCGGCATCGACGGTGAACACCACTGCCGCCATCCGCCGCTCTCTGTAATACGCGGCGATCGAGTCGAGATCGGGCCTGGTCGCATCGGCGGCGAAGTACTTCGACGCCGCAGCCACGAGGTCGTCGGGAAGCGACGCATGCCCGTGACCGTCGATCTCGACGTGCACGTGGACGTCGATGGCCCCGAGGGTGTCGAGGTCGAGGTTCGGCTCGTAACGGGTCATCGTCTCAGCGCTGCAGCTCTTCCGGCAGCGCGGGGAAACGTTCGCCGACCGACTGCTGCCGCGCTCCGATGACATCGTCGAACCGCTCGACCAGGGCGTCGTGCGTCCAGCCGCCGTCCTGGTACTCGGTGACGACGGCCTCGGGGTGCGACCACAACTGGATGCGGTCGCCGCCGACGCCGATCGCCTGGCCGGTGACGGATGCCGCGGCATCCGAAGCCAGATACGAGATGAGCCCGGCGACATCGGCGGAGGTGCCGAAGCCGAGGTCGTGCCGGAAGAACGGCGGCATCGCCTCGCCCTTCTCGTCAGCCTCGACCGCGGCGGCGAAGTACGGCACAGTGGCGGTCATGGCCGTGGCCGCCACGGGGATGACGGCGTTGGCCGTGATGCCGGCCTTCTTGAGTTCCATCGCCCAGGTGCGCACCATCCCGACGATCCCGGCCTTGGCCGCCGCGTAGTTCGTCTGACCGAAGTTGCCGCGCTGACCCGTCGGCGAGCCGATGCAGATGATGCGGCCGGCGATCTCGTTGGTGCGCATGTATGTGGCGGCCTCACGCACGCAGGTGAACGTTCCCCGCAGGTGAACGTTGATGACGGTGTCGAAGTCGTCGTCGCTCATCTTCCAGAGCACCGTGTCGCGCAGCACCCCGGCGTTCGTGACGAGGATGTCGAGTCGCCCGTATGTGTCGACGGCGGTCTGGACGAGCGTCTTCGCGGTCTCGGTCGGACCGACCGGCGCCACGACGGCGACGGCCTTGCCGCCTTCGGCCTCGATCGCCGCCACCGCTTCTGCCGCGGCATCCTCCGAGACGTCGTTGATGACGACGGAGGCGCCCTGACGCGCGAGTTCCTGGGCATAGGCGAGCCCGAGTCCGCGGCCGGACCCCGTGACGATGGCGACTTTGCCGTCCAGTGACATGACACTCCTTCGTTCGTGTGTTCTCAGTTTACTTGAGAATTTCAATTATTGGTAGCATCACCGTACCGTAGGATGAACACATGACGAATCCCGCGGCGCAGCCCCAGGGCAGCCACGCGCTGATCGACGACATGAGCTTCCTGCTCGCCCGTGCGAGCGCGCTCTCCAACGCCGCAGGCAATGCGGCCCTCGCCGAGTTCGGCCTCAAGGTGCGTTCCTACTCGGTGCTCGAGCTGGCCGCGGTCGGCCGGCGCCCGTCGCAGCGCGAGATCGCGGAGTTCCTCCGGCTCGACCCGAGTCAGGTGGTCGCTCTCGTCGACGAGCTGCAGCGGGCGAAGCTCGTCGAACGCGAACCCGACCAGCGCGACCGTCGCGCGAACGTGATCGTCGCCACCGCCCTCGGCCTCGAGACTCTCGAGAAGGCGCGGCAGAAGGTTCGCGCGAGCACACTCATACTGCACAGCGAACTCACCGAGAGCGAACGCGTCACGCTCGCCGATCTGCTGCGCAAGACGGCGTTCCCCGGCGGCCAGTCGCGCTGAGGGTCAGGCGTCGCCGACGTCCTACCGCTGGGATGCCGCTGCTGACAGAATCTCTTCCAGATGTGAAGAGGAATGCCTATTAGCTTGTTCATCGGCGGCGCACGGCATCGTGCGATGCTTCGACTCAGTCACAGAGAGGTGGAAACGATGTCGGAAACGATTGTCACGCGCTCAGGAGTGCGTACTGGACTGTTCATCGGCGGCGAGGAGCGCTTCACGCAAGAAGTGCTGCAGGTCGCAGACCCCGGCAAGAAAGGGATCGTCGTGGGAGAGGCGGCATCGGCATCCGAAGCGGATGTGGCTGACGCGGTGGCGGCTGCGAAGTCAGCGCACCCGGCGTGGGCTTCGCTGTCGGCTGAGCAGCGATCCGCTGCGATGGCCGACGCGATCGCAGGCATCGCCGATGACCGCGACACCGATGCGGCGATCCTGTCGCAGGAGAACGGCAAGGTGCGGATGGAGGCCTGGATCGACGCGCTCGTGTTCGAGCTGCGGTGGAACCTCGCGCTCATGCTGACCGACTCCGTCGACACCGGCACGACGCTGCCCGCGATCCCCGGCGCGATCCCCGTCTCGACCGAGGTGCGGTTCCAGTCCCTGGGTGTGGTCACGATCATCGTGCCGTTCAACTGGCCGATCGCGATCCTCGGCGCGGCACTGCCGCACGCCCTGCTCGCCGGCAACACCGTCATCGTCAAGGCACCGCCCTCCACACCGCTGGCCACCGCGCGGCTCGTGCAGCGCGTCGCCGAGAAGCTTCCGGCCGGTGTGCTCAACGTCATCACCGGCAAGGACGAGAACATGGCGGGGCTGATCCAGAGCCCGGATGTCGCGAAGGTGTGCTTCACCGGGTCGGTGGCCGGCGGCAAGCGCATCATGGAGATGGCGTCGAAGACGCTGACCAGGGTGACGCTCGAGCTGGGCGGCAACGACGCGGCGATCTTCCTCGACGACGCGATCCTCGACGATGCTCACCTGGACCGGCTGTTCGCGGCGATCTACGACACCACCGGACAGATCTGCATGAATGCCAAGCGGGTGTTCGTTCACAGATCGCGTCAGGACGAGCTGGTCGCAGGCCTCGAAGCGCGCCTGAGCCAGGTGAAGCTCGGGTACGGACTCGACGAGGGCACGACGATGGGTCCGCTGCACCAGCCGGCCCAGAAGGCGTTCGTCGAGGAGCTCATCCAGGAGGCGAAGGATGCCGGCGCCGACGTCCGCGAGTACGGTGAGCTTCCCAGTGGAGATCTCGCCGACGGCAACTTCCTGCGCCCGGCCATCGTGATCGATCCCGATCCCGCGCTGCGGGTCGTCACGCAGGAGCAGTTCGGGCCCGTCATCCCGGTCATCGCCTTCGACACCGAGGAGGAGGCGGTGACGCTGGCGAACGACACGTGGGCCGGCCTGTGCGGGTCGGTCTGGACGTCGTCGCCGGATGCTGCGAACCGCGTCGGCTCGCAGCTGGAGTGCGGCTACGTCTGGGTCAACGACCACGGCGCGACCCGCCTCGACCTGCGCGCGCCGTTCGGTGGAATGAAGAGCTCCGGCTTCGGTCGGGAGCAGGGCATCGAGGGCGTGCGCGCGTTCCAGGACACCCGTTCCATCGCGACCATCGACCCCGACGCGCTCGCCGCCATGGCGCACTGAACCAGAATCGGATGACGTGCGGGTCGTGGCCACCGAGCCACGTCCCGCACGCCTGAAGCCGCACGGCGAACCGCGTTCCGACGCGTTCCCGAGCCGTCAGCGAGCCACCGCAGACGGCATCACGCGCACGTGGATGCTCTTCATGAGCGGCTGATCGCTCTGGGCGCTGTAGTCGGCGTTTCCGACCAGCACGTTCATCTCGGGCATGTAGCCGGCTGCGCTTCCACGAGGAGTGTCGTAGGCCACCGCGCGGTACTCGCGCAACTTGCGCAGTGAACCGTCCTTCGATGTCGAGACGATGTCGACGAGGTCGCCCTGCCAGATGCCGCGATCGCGCATGTCGTCCTCGTGCATGAAGATGAGCTCGCGCAGGTTCTTCACCCCGCGGTACCGGTCGTTGTTGCTGTAGATCGTGGTGTTCCACTGGTCGTGCGAGCGCATCGTCTGCAGCACCAGCATGTCGTCTGAGGCGGGACGCACGTCGTGGAGCACGGCAGCGGAGAAGTCCGCCTTGCCCGAGGCCGTGCGGAAATCCCGCTCGCGGGCCGGCTGCGGGATGCGGAACCCGTTCGTCTGACGCACGAGCTCGTTGAATCCTTCGAATCCGGGCAGCACCCTCGCCATCACGTCGCGGATGCGGTCGTAGTCGCCCGCGAACCCTTCCCAGTCGGTCGCGCTGTCGGGCATCGTCGCCCTCGCCATCCGCGCGATGATGTCGGGCTCCGACAGCAGGTGCTCGGAGGCGGGCTTCTTCTTGCCCACCGACAGGTGCACCATGCTCATCGCGTCCTCCACCGACTGCCCCTGGAGCCCGCCGGCCTGCTCGTCGCGTTCGGTGCGCCCGAGGCACGGGAGGATGAGCGCCTTCTTCCCGTGCACGATGTGACTGCGGTTCAGTTTCGTGCTCACCTGAACCGTCAGTCGGCATCCGCTCAGCGCTTCCGCGGTGTACGTCGTGTCGGGCGCGGCCAGCACGAAGTTGCCGCCGAGACTCACGAACACCTTGACGGCGCCCTCGTGCATCTTGTGGATGCTGGCGACGGTGTCCAGCCCCGGCTCGCGCGGCGAGGTGATCCCGCAGACCTCGTCCAGCTTGTCCAGCAGCCAGGCCGGCGAATGGTGGTTGATGCCGCACGTGCGGTTGCCCTGCACGTTGCTGTGCCCGCGCACCGGTGCGGGACCGGCACCCAGCCGGCCGATGTTGCCTCGGAGCAGCAGCACGTTCGTGAACTCCCGCACCATGTCGACCGCGTGCTCCTGCTGACTCACTCCGAGGCACCAGCTGATGATCGTCCTGCCGGCCTTCAGGTAGAGCGCCCCCGCCGCGCGGATCTGCTCCTCGGTGAGGCCGGACTGCTGCACCAGCTCCGGCCACGGCGTCGCCTCGACGACCGCACGATACTCATCGATGCCGTCTGTGTGCTCGGCGATGAACGCGGTGTCCAGTGCAGTGGGATCCGTCTCGGCTGCCTCGAAGACGACCTTCGCGATGCCGCGCATCAGCGCCATGTCCCCGCCGATGCGCACCTGCAGGTCGAGCGTGCCGGTCTCGTGGGTCTTGAACAGTGCCATGTCGACGAAATCGTGCGGCACAGTGGTGCGCCTGGATGCAGCCTCGATCAGCGGATTGACGTGCACCACCTGCGCGCCGTTCTTCACAGCAGCCGACAGCGCCGTCAGCATGCGCGGCGCATTCGACGCCGCGTTCACCCCGAGCAGGAAGAGCAGATCGGTCTGCTCCCAGTCCTCGACCGTCGTCGTCCCCTTGCCGGATCCGATCGACGCGGTCAACGCCCGGCCGGATGCCTCATGACACATGTTCGAGCAGTCCGGCATGTTGTTCGTGCCGTACTCGCGGATCATCAGCTGATAGAGGAAGGATGCCTCGTTGCTCAGCCGCCCAGAGGTGTAGAACGTCGCCTCATCCGGACTGTCCAGCGCCCGCAGCTCCTCACCGATGAGCGCGAACGCGTCGTCCCAGCTGATCGGCGCATAGCGGTCGGTCTCCGGGTCGTAGACCATCGGCTCGGTCAGCCGTCCCGCGTTCTCCAGCTCGAAGTCGGTCCAGGTGGAAAGCTCGCTCACGGTGTGCTTCAAGAAGAAACCACTGCCCACGCGCTTGTGCGTCATCTCCCACGTGACGTGCTTCATACCGTTCTCGCAGATGTCGAGCTTCAAGCCCTTCTGATCGTCCGGCCACGCGCACCCTGGGCAGTCGAAGCCCTTGATCGGATGATTCATCGTGAACATCGCCAACGCGCCGCTCACCGGACGCTTCGACTCCAGCAGCACCTCACCCACCGACAGCGCCGCACCCCACCCCGCCGCCGGGTGCTCGTAGTCCTCCTGCGACCACGCCTTGGTCGCCACCGGACCGTATCCGCCCTGCCTGGGACGCGACGGCATCAGGCCGAAAGCGACGCCGTTATCGGGAGTGGTCATGAGCTGCTCCTTCCGACACGAGCGCCAGATCAGGTGCCGCAGCATCCGTCCGGACCCGCTCAGGGTGTGAGTACACATTCATCGTCCGACCGCGCACGAACCCCACGAGCGTGAGGCCGGACTTCTCGGCCAGTTCCGCCGCGAGGGACGACGGTGCTGAGACGGCCGAGAGGATGGGGATGCCGGCCATCACCGCTTTCTGCACGAGTTCGAAACTCGCCCGACCTGAGACCTGCAGCACCGTCCCGCGCAGCGGGAGCCGGTCATGCAGCACCGCCCACCCGACGACCTTGTCGACGGCGTTGTGGCGCCCGACGTCTTCGCGCAGCACGAGCATTTCTCCGGTGGCGACATCGAAGAGCGCGGCCGCATGCAGACCACCGGTCTTGTCGAACGCATCCTGCTGCTCGCGCAACTGGTCCGGATACCGGGCGATGTCCGCTGCGTCGGCGACCACGGGATCCACTGCGACGTCGTGACGAGAGACCGTCTCGACGGCGTCGATGCTGGCCTTGCCGCAGACCCCGCACGAACTGGTCGTGTAGAAGGAACGCGCCAGATCCGGCGCGGGCGGGGCCACGCCTGGCGCCAAGGAGACGTCGAGGACGTTGTACGTGTTCTCGACACCACCCGTCCCCGGCCCACCGCAGTGGATCGCCGACTGGAACTCGGGCCCCTCGCCGATCACGGCCTCTGAGACTAGGAATCCGGCCGCGAGTTCGACATCGTGACCGGGCGTGCGCATCGTCACGGCCAGCGCAGTGCCAGCGACACGGATCTCGAGCGGCTCTTCCACGGCGAGCGTGTCGGGGCGACGGCGGGCGCCGTCACCCACCGTGACCTTCAGTACCGATCGCCTCGTCGTGATCCGACCCATACCTCTGAGCATAGTGTTCTGCGGCGAGCCGTGGGGGCGCGATACCGTAGCGATATGGACAGTTCTCGATGATCACTATCGAAGAGCATCGCGCTCGCATCCTGGAGGTCGCGCGGCCGACTCCTGCGGTGACGAGTGAGCTCGCCGAAGCACTCGGGGGCGTTCTCGCCGCCGACGTTCTCAGCCGTTGGCCGATCCCGCTCTTCGACAACTCGGCGATGGACGGGTACGCCGTGCGGCGATCCGACGCCACCGCCGGCTCGAGAATGCGCGTCGTCGCCGATGTCGCTGCGGGGTCGGCCGACGACCCATCGATCGGACCGGGCGAGGCCGTGCGCATCATGACCGGCGCACCGCTGCCTTCAGACGCGGACGCGATCGTCCCGCTCGAGCAGACGGATCTCGGGACGGCCGTCCGCGAACGCGCACCGGAGTGGATCACCGTCTTGACACAGCCCTCGTCGGGCGCCCACGTTCGGCGGAAAGGCGAGGATTCTGCGGCCGGTGCCCTCGCAGTGCGAGCGGGGACGGCACTCGGACCCTGGCAGCTGTCGACCATCGCCTCGGCCGGATTCGGACAGGTGCCGACGCACAGGCCCCCGCGAGTGGCAGTGATCTCGACGGGCAGCGAGCTCATCGCACCGTCCGCGACTCCACGACGGGGTCAGATCCCCGAATCGAACTCCGTGCTTCTGGCGGCGGCCGTCCGCGCCAGCGGTGCGGTCCTCACATCGGTGCGCACCGTCGCCGACGATCCTGCGGCCCTGCGGCGAGCGCTGGCCGTCGACGCTGACGCCGTGATCTTCTCCGGCGGGGCGAGCGTCGGCGCGTTCGACGTGGTCAGGTCCGTGCTGGGCGGCGAGTACGGAGTGCAGTTCGACAACGTGGCGATGCAACCGGGGAAGCCGCAGGGCTTCGGCGTGCTGGAATCGGGGATGCTCGCGTTCTGCCTACCGGGGAACCCCGTCAGCGTCGCGGTGTCATTCGAGGTCTTCGTGCGACCCGCCCTCCGACGGATGGCCGGATTCGCGGGCATCGACCGGACGCATGTCGTCCGAGCAGCCGGCACCGGATGGAACTCGCCGAAGGGACGCACGCAGGTGCTCCCGGCGACGTTCGACGAGACCACGGTGCACCCCGCGTCGCGGCGCGGGAGCGGTTCTCACCTCGTCACCTCGCTCGCGGCGGCATCCGCGTTGGCGATCATCCCCTCGGATGTGGAGCGGGTGAGCATCGGCGACCCTGTCTCGGTGATGGTGCTGTCATGACGCCCCAGACACGCAGGGCGCTCGTCGCGAGCGTGATCGCCCTCTGCCTGGTCGCCGCGATGATGCGCCCAGCGATCACCGCCGTAGGGCCGCTGATCGGACGGATGAGTGCGGACACCGGCATACCTCTCGCCCTTCTCGGCGCGCTGTCGACGATCGTGCTGATCATGTGGGCTGCGGCCTCTCCGTTCGCGCATGGCATCGGGAGGCGGCTCGGGCTCGGCGGTGCCGTGCTCGCCGCTCTGGGCGTCCTTGGACTTGGCACGGTGGTCCGCTCGATCCCCGGGTCGACGGCGTGGTTGTGGATCGGCACGGCGCTCATCGGAGTCGCCCTGGCAGTCGGCAACGTCCTGCTCCCCGCAGTCATCAAGCGGGACTTCCCGCTGCGTGTGCCGCTGATGATGAGCGTGTACTCGGCGATCCTCGGCGGCGCGGGCGCCGTGGCGTCCGGCCTCGCCGTTCCGATCGCCGACCTGAGCGGAGCGGATTCCGCGGCGGGCTGGCGACTGTCGCTGCTCGCTACGGGCGGGCTCGTCATCCCCCTCGGCCTGGCAGCGTGGTGGTACGTGCGCCGGCACGAGATCCGGGCGATGCGAACGAGCTCATTCGTGCGCGAGCCCCGCACCGGAGTCTGGCGCGACTCGACGGCGTGGCTGGTCGCCGCCTACATGGGAGTGCAGTCGACCTGTTTCTATGTGCTCGTGACGTGGCTTGCGACCATGTCGACCGACACCGGCCGCAGCGCGCTGACGGCCGGGTTCGACGTCATGGTCTACCAGGCGTTCTCCATCGCAGGATCGCTGACGATCGCCGTGCTGATGCGTGGACGCGGCGCGCGGATCACGCCGGCGCTGCTGCCAGTGGTCGGGCTGATCGGCGGCATCGGGATGCTGCTCGCCCCTGACGCGATCGGATTCTGGGTCATGCCGCTCGGGTTGTTCTCCGGCTCCTCGCTCGGGGTCGCGCTGACGCTGATCGCGCAGCGTGCCCGTGATCACCGCACCTCGTCCGCGCTTTCGGGGATGTCGCAGTCCGTCGGCTACGGTGTCGCGGCCGTCGGACCTGTGCTCTTCGGCGGCGTGCATGCGCTCACCGGAGGCTGGACGGCCTCGCTTGTCATCCTGCTCCTCACGATGATCACGCAAGGCGTGATCGGCATCTTCGCCGCACGCGACCGCTTCGTCCTCGAAACGCGCTGAGCGGCGGCG
>NZ_JBLVOB010000004.1:276961-291301 GCF_053543555.1 Microbacterium xerophyticum
GGCCGGGCGCTCAGTCATCACCGTGGTGCGAAGTCACTCGTCCCAGGAGTCGACGGGTTCGTAGCCCTTGCCGTTGTACTTGATGACCTGAACCGTCGAGACGGCCGGCTGGTCGTCTTCCGTCGTGTCGACAGACGTGCCGGGGAGCATGAGCGGCGCCTCGAAGTCCGAGATGGTGCGAAGCTGCGCCATGAAGTCCTCACGCGTCGGCTCGGTCATCTTGGTGAACACCTGCTCGAGCGTCGCGCCGATCATGTAGCTCCACATGCAGTGCGGGAACGCCGGGACATCCGGATAGTCCGCGTACTCGGCGAGGTCTGACAGGAAGGTGACGACGTCCTCGTCCTCGGCGTATGCCGGGCTCTGCGGCGTCTTCGCGAACGACACGGTGTAGACGGCCGGCAGCGCCGCCGCGCCACCCGGCTCGAGGATCGCACCCGGGCTCGACGTGTTCGACGGGAGGAACAGGCTCGGCAGCCATCCGATCTCCTGCATCTTCTGCAGCGAGGAGATCACGAGCGGCGTGATCGACATGGCGTTGAACAGCACATCCGCATCCGATGCCGCGAGTTCGGTGAGCTGTGCGTCGACGGCCGTGTCGGTCGCCTCGTACGTGAGCTCCTTGACGATCTCGATGTTGTCGGCACCCTCGATCGCGGACTTGAACCCTTCGACGTAGCCCTCGCCGTAGTCGTCATTCTGCGAGAGGATCGCGACCTTGTGCTCGCCGCCGGCACCGGCCAGCAGCTCGCCGAACGCCTCGCCCTCGTTCTGATACGCCGGAACGAACCCGAGCTGCCACGGGCTCTCCTGCGTGTTGCTGAACAGCGGATCACCCGTCTGGATCAGCACCTGGGGCACCTCGTCGGCGATAGCCGCCTCGCGCCAGGCCCGGTTCGTCGGGGTTCCGAGTCCCGCGGTCATCGCGAAGACGCTGCCCTTGAGCTGGTCGTAGTTCGCTTTCGCCTTCTGCGGGTCGTACTCGTCGTCGAGCGCCTCGATCTCGACCGTACGGGTCTTGCCGTCGCCGAACTCGATCCCGCCCGCGGCGTTGACGCTCCCGAAGTAGGCCTCGAGCCCTGCCACGGTGCAGGTACCCGGCCCCGCGGTGCCGCCGCTCAACGGCGTGGTCATCCCCAGGGTGATGGTGGTGTCGGTGATGCCGGGGCTGGCCGTGGCCGCCCCGCCTTCACCGTCGGGCTCTGCGCCGCCACGGGAGCAACCGGCGACGAGGACGGCGACGATGCCGACCCCTGCCACCACGGACGCGACCCGGCTTCTTCTGCGATTCATTCTCATGGTTGGTGCCTCTCTGTGTGTTCTTACTCTTCGATGTGCTGTGGAACCTCAGCGGCTGAACGCTGCGGAGCATCACGTCGGCCGATGCGTCGCAACAGGCGAGGCAACGACACGAACCCGTTGGGCAGGAAGAAGAGCACGATGAGCAGGATCGCGCCCTGCAGCACCGTCGTCAGGTTCGGATCGATGATGTTCGTGACCTGCGGGACGAGCACGTACCACGCGCCCCCGATGAGAGAGCCGATGATGCTTCCCGCTCCGCCGATCACCATCGACGCCAACAGTTCGATCGAGTGCCCGAAGTTGAGCGTCTCCGGCGAGGTGTACTGGATCACGACCATGTAGAGGAAGCCACTCACTCCACCGATGAGGGAGGCGATCGTGAAGGCCAGGACCTTGTAGCGATAGGGCGATACACCCATCGACGCCGCAACGGACTCGTTGCCCTTGACGATCGCGAACGCACGACCGTACTTGCCGCGCACCAGGTTTCGGGTGAGCATGAACGTGGCCCCGCCGATGAGGATGACGAGATACAGCTGCCACTGGTCGTCGTAGAGCCCCGACCACTCGGGTGCCGCAGAGAATCGAGCGGACGTCCCCTGCGATCCACCGGTGACCTCGGAGAATCGTTTGGCCAGCGGGACACCGATGATCGGAAGCGCGATCGTCACCATCGCGATCGCCAGCCCGCCGAGCCGGGCAGCGGCGAGCGCCACCACCATTCCCACGACACCAGGAATGAGGCACGCGAGCACGAAGACGATGACGATGTTCCAGCCCGCGTTGTATCCATAGGCGGTGACGTAGGCGCCGAGTCCCACGAAGAAGATCTGACCGAGCGAGATCTGCCCCGCGTACCCCATGACGACGTTGAGGCCGAGCACGGCGACGGAGAACACTCCGATCCGTGCGAGCGTCTGGTTCGCGAACTCCGGCAGGAGCAGGGGCACCACGATCGCCAGCACCACCACCAGGGCGACGAGGCCCCACCGTACCCACGGACGCTCGAGTCGCGCACGCCACGGCGAAGCGGGTGCGGTCGAGAACGAATTCGTTGCAGTCATCACACGCGCACCACCGATTTCCGGCCGAACAGACCTTGAGGTCTCACCAAGAGCACCACGAAGACGAGGACGAACGGCACCGCGATCTTGAGATCGTGACCGATGAAGGGCACATACACGGCCGCGAGGTTCTCGAGTATTCCGATGAGCCACGCGGCGACGACGACGCCGATCGGACTCGTCAGACCGCCCAGGATCACCGCTGCCAGCGCATACACGAGCGCGGAGTCCATCATTCCCGGCGTGAGGGTGAGCTGTGGTGCGACCAGCACACCCGCGATGGCGCCCAGCGACGCAGCCAGTCCCCATCCGATCATGAGGTTCCGTCCGACCGGTACGCCGGAGAGCGCCGCCGACGACGGATCGATCGCCACCGCACGCAGGGCGAGTCCGAGCTTCGTGCCGACGAAGAGCGCCTGGAGCAGGACCATGATCGCCACGATCACGACGATCGTCCCGAGCGAGCGCACGCTGATCACCGCTCCGGCGATCTGCACCGTGTCGAGAGGGAACAGCGAAGGGAAGAGCTGATTGTTGTACGTCCAGAACCATGCGCAGATTCCGGTGATGAGGGTGAGCAGTCCGATGGTCACGACAACCGCCGTGTCCGGATCTCCGCGCTCGAATCTGCGCACCAGGTACCGCTCGATCAGCGCACCGAGGAAGAACGAGACGATGACCGCGGCCAGGATCGCGACGATCAGCGGAGCACCGAGACCGTAGATCACCCACGCGATGTATGCGGACAGCACCGCCATCCCGCCCTGTGCGAAGTTGATCAGGCCGGTCGCCTGGTGGACGAGGACGATGCTCAACGCCAGCGCGGCGTAGATCGACCCGGTGGAGAGACCGTCGATCATGAGCTGCAGGAATGTGCTCATTGTTCACCCTCCCAGGTAGGCGCGGCGGATCTCGTCCATGCCCTTGAGTTCGGCCGTCGATCCGGTCAGCACATTGCGCCCTGCCTCGAGCACGGTCGCGCTGTCGACCAGGGTGAACGCGAGGTTCGCGTTCTGCTCGACGACGACCATCGCGATTCCGGACTCCTGCCGCAGGCGACCGATCGCCTTGTAGACCGTCTTCGCCGTACTGGGAGCGAGCCCCAGCGACGCCTCGTCCAGCAGCATCACCCGCGGCCGCGCCATGATCGCCCGCCCGACGGCCAGCATCTGCTGCTCGCCGCCGGAGAGCGCTGAGCCGTTCGAGCGCACCCGGTTCTGCAACTGCGGAAAGAGGTCAAGACAGTAGTCGATGTCTTCTTGGACCTTTTTGGCGTCCCTGCGAAGATACGCACCGACACGCAGATTCTCCCGGACCGTCAGATCCGAGAAAGTGCCGCGCCCCTCGGGCACGTGTGCGATGCCGAGCGCGGCGACCTGGTCGGGACGCAGCCCTCGAAGACTCTTGCCGTCGAAGCGGATGTCGCCATTGGAACGCACCGAGCCGGAGATCGCGCGCAGCGTCGTCGTCTTCCCCGCTCCGTTCGCCCCGAGGATCCCGACTGCTCCCCCGTCAGGGACCGAGAGCGAGATGTCGTCGAGCACCTGGACCCGGCCGTAGAAGGCCTGCATCCCCGATACCTCAAGCAGCGTCATCGACGGCATCCTTTCCCAGATACGCCTCGATCACTCGCGGATCCGCTTGCGCCTCTGACGCCGACCCCTCCATGAGCTTGCGACCGTGGTCGAGCACCACGACGCGGTCGGTCAGCGCCGAGATCAGGCCCATGTTGTGCTCGACGATCACGATCGTGATGTCTCGTTCACGGATGCGGCGCACGGTCTCGATCAACTGCTCGACCTCGGAGTGCGGCAGCCCGGCGGCCGGCTCATCGAGGAGGAGGAGCTGGGGCTTCATGAGCAGTGCGCGGCACAGTTCGACACTCTTGTGCAGACCGTGCGACAGCTCATCCGCCCGAGTCGATGCCGCCCACGCGAGCCCGAGACTGTCGAGGAGCTCCATCGCTTCGTCGCGGACCGCCTTCTCGGCACGGACGGTGCGCGGCCAGCGCAGCGACCATTGCACTGGGCCCCCGGGAAGCCTGCTGTGCGCCCCCAGCAGCACGTTCTCGAGCACCGTCGCGTGCAACTGCAGCGCTGGATGCTGGAAGGTGCGGGCAAGGCCGTGACGTGCGAGTGTCGCAGGCGGAGATCCGACGACTTCAGCGCCGGCGATCACGATCGACCCTGAGCTCGGCCGGTAGTGGCCGCTCACGCAGTTGAAGAGCGAGGTCTTACCTGCGCCGTTCGGCCCGACGAGGCCGAGGATCTGGTCGGCTTCGGCAGCGAACGAGACCTCTTCGAGGACCTTCACGCCGCCGAAGTGCAGGTTGACGTCTTCGACCACGAGCTGCGCGCCCATCGCTCCACCTTTCGCTTCGTTGCATAGGGAGACTGAAACACTACGTCTTCACGGAAGGTACCTGCACTCGATCTTCCGATCAATCTATCCGCCAGCATAGGGTGATACTCATCCAGATAGATCTACTTAGATAGATATATAGCCATAGTCATCGCGGAGTCGCAAGCACGGGATCAGCCGCAACTGGCCGCGTTCCCGGTCAGCGGAAAAAGTCGAAAGCGAACGTCGGACGCGCTCATACGCTGATGCTCCACGACAGACGGAGGTCGAAGATGGCTGAAACACTCGCCCAGGCGATCGAACGCGCAGGCGGCCCGGTGCAATTCCTGCGGGACCAGGATTGGCCAGCCTTCACGTTCCCGGTGGCTGCAGAGTTCACGAACTGGCGTGACGAACAGCGGGCGTGGATGCAGTCGGTGGCGCTCCTGGATCAGTCGCACCACATGACCCAGCTGTTCCTGGACGGCCGCGATCTGATTCCGCTTCTCGAATCGATATCACCCAACACGTTCACGACTTTCAGACCAGGGGTCGCCAAGCAGCTCATCGCCGTCAACGAGGGCGGCTACCTCATCGGCGACGGCATCCTGTTCTACAACGCGGACGGGCCAGAAGGACTCGTGCTCATCGGGCACCACATCCTGATCGACTGGGTGCGGTTCAACGTCGAGAAGGCCCAGTCCGCAGGACGGGACGTGCGCGCACGCCTCGAGGGCAACTCGAACATGCGCCAGGGCCCGCCGACCTTCTACCGGTACGAGGTGCAGGGGCCCAATGCCGACTTCGTCATGGAGAAGCTCTTCGGCGGTCCGGCTCCCGACATCAAGTTCTTCCACATCGGCGAGGTCACGATCGCCGGCCGCGCCGCCCGGGCTCTGCGTCACGGCATGGCCGGCCAACCCGGATTCGAGTTCTACGGACCGTGGGCCGACCACGAGGTCATCGCGGAGGCGATCATGGCGGCGGGCGAGGAGTTCGACATCCGCCGGGTGGGGGCGAAGGCGTACTCCTCCTCACCGCTCGAGTCCGGCTGGGTGCCCACCCCGTTCCCCGCGATCTTCGAGGACGATCTCGCTGAGTATCGGGAGTGGTTGCCGGCATCGCGCGCCGGCTCCGTCGGCGGCTCGCTGTACTCCACCGACGTCCGCGACTTCTATCTGACCCCGTTCGACATCGGGCTCGGGAAGTCGGTGCGCTTCGATCACGAGTTCCACGGGCGCGCTGCACTCGAGGCGCACGCTGCGAATCCGCCGCGGCGCAAGGTGACCCTGCTGTGGAACCCGAGCGACGTCGCCGACGTCGTCAAGTCGCAGCTCGAACCCGGCACCCCGGCGAAGTTCCTGGATTTCCCGAAGGCGCGATACGGCTTCTACCAGATGGACGAGGTCGTCCTGGAGGGCCGACCGGTGGGCGTCTCCACGGATGCCGGTTACGTCGCCTACGACCAGCTGTACATGTCGCTCGCGACCCTCGACGTCACGATCGACGACGGCCAGACCGTCGAAGTCGTGTGGGGAGAGGATCCCGTCTCCCGGAAGGCGGCCGTCGACGCGAACCACCGGCAGGTGCGGATACGCGCGACGGTGGCACCGGCTCCCTACCATTCCTTCGCGCGCACGACCTATCGCTCCGACGAATGATCCACGGGCATCCGCTCCGCCTCCCCGTCGAACTACGATGTGGACGAGGAGGAGAGGTGGAGCGGATGCCTGAGAGCGATTCGGTGCTTCACCGGCACCTGCGCGTTCTTGACACCTTCGACGTGCGGCACCCGTTCCTGACGCTCAGCGAGATCGCGGTCGCGTCGGGCCTGCCGGTCTCGACCACGCACCGGCTCGTCGGTGAGCTCGAGCGCGAGGGCCTGCTCGAGCGGCTCCCCGATCGTTCATACCGCCTGGGCGTGCGGCTCTGGGAGTTCGCGAGCCGCGCCCCGAGAGCACTCGGGCTCCGCGAAGTCGCTCGACCGTGGCTCGAAGCCGTCCACGATCGCGTGAAGCAGCACACCCAGCTCGGAGTGCGAAGCGGCCGCAGCGTGCTCTTCATCGAACGGATGTCGACGCGCGAGTCGGTCATCAATGCCACACTCATCGGCGGGCGCACCCCGCTGCATGCGTCCTCCAGCGGCCTCGTGCTTCTCGCGCATGCCGACGACGCCACGATCACAGATGTCCTCGCGCACATCCCGCCCGACTTCCCCGATCCCCTCATGCGCACCGGCACCGGGCTGCGTCAACGCCTGCGTCAGGTGCGCGAGGACGGTTACGCCGTGGCGAACGGATACATCCATCCTGAATCGCGAGGGATCGCCGTGCCGGTTCGTGACGCGGACGGCGTCCATGCCGCGATCGGTGTGGTCGTCGCCAACGACGACAGCTCACCCAACCCGCACATCGCCGTGCTGCACCGCGCTGCTGCGGGGATCACCAGGGACCTCGCTCAGGCGTACCGTCCGGACATGGAGCATCGCATCCACGGCCTCCGACCGCACGTCGGACGCTCACGACGATCGCTCGAGTACCTCGAGGGTCTGGCGTCGGGCTGAGTCGAGTCCGCCGCGCGCGCTCCTGCGGCGGTTCGTCAGCTCCAGACGTCGGCGGCGCTCTCCACGACCTCGCGCACCTTCGCCCACTGCTCGTCCTCGGTGAGGACATTGCCCTCCTCCGTCGACGCGAATCCGCATTGCGGGCTCAACCGGAGCTGGTCGAGAGGGACGAAGCTCGCCGCCTGGTCGATGCGGCTCTTGATGAGCTGCGGATCCTCCAACTGCCCGGACTTCGAGGTGATCAGCCCGAGGACGACGCTCTTGTGCCCCTGAGGGAGGAAGCGCAGCGGCTCGAAGCCGCCCGCCCTCTCGTTGTCGTACTCGAGGAAGTAGGCGTCGTACGACGTGCCTGCCAGCAACTGCTCGGCGACCGGCTCGTACCCTCCGGACGAGATCCAGGTGGAGCGGAAGTTGCCACGGCACACATGGGTGGCGATCACCAGATCATCGGGCTTGTCTGCGAGGACACGGTTGAGCAGATCCGCGTAGCGTTCGGCGATCCCGTCGACGCGGATGCCCCGCTGACGGGCCTTCTCCAATTCGACGTCGGAGCACAAGTACGCCCACGCGGTGTCGTCGAACTGGAGGTAGCGGGCGCCGGCGTCGTAGAGTGCTGCGACGGCATCCCGGTACGCCGTCACGAGATCGTCGACCAGGTCATCGCGGTCGTCGTATACGGACGCGTCGACGGCTTCCTGCTCGAGTCGGAAGTCGAGCACGGTCGGGGCGGGAATGCTGAACTTCGGCACCGCGCCGGTGGTGCGCTCGACGATCGATCTGAGCGAGCGGAACTGCTCAAGGAATGGGTGCGACGCGTCGAACGAGATCCTTCCGTTCAGCTCGATGCCGCGCGGCTTGGTCTGAACGCCCTGGAACTGGATGCCGTGGTCGAGTTCGACGATATCGACACCACTCAGACCGTCGAAGAAATCGAAATGCCACCACGATCGACGGAACTCTCCGTCGGTGGCGAGCTTCAATCCACTGTCCGCCTCACGCGAGACGAGGTCGGAGATCGTCGCGTCTTCAACGGCGCGAAGCGCGTCGGCATCGATGTCGCCGCGCGCGAAACGTGCGCGAGCCTCGACGAGAGCGGGGGGACGGAGGAAGCTGCCGACGACGTCGGCGTGAAACGGTGCGGTGGTCACACTCCGACGATAGTGTCCTCCCCTGTTCCGCGCTGATCGGCCGTCACGAGAGGTCACGTGCGCGGTCGCTGGTCCTCCCCTGACCCCAGACCGTGACGTGCGAGCCGCAGGAGCTTTTCCAACTGCGCCGCTTGGTCCTCGCTCATCGCCGAGGTGAGGCGGTCCTCTATCGCCTGCACGTCCACGCGCACCTCGCGCATCCGCTCGCGTCCGTCTCGTGTGATGAAGAGGAGGATCTGCCGCGCATGCTCGGGATCCGTCTCCCGGCGCACCAGCCCCGCCTCGATCAGAGGCGCGAGCGTCTGCGCCATCGACTGCGCGCGCACGAGCGACCTGCGGGCGAGTTCGGACGACGTGATCCCGGGGAGCCGGTCCAGGACCGCGAGCGCCGTGTATTGGGCCGCCGACATTCCGTGCGACTTGACGGTGGCCATGAACGGTCGCCTCAACCCCGACTCGAGCTGCTTGATCACGTAGATCAGGTTCAGATTCTCACTCACTCCCCCATACTCCCTCACGCGACCCCGTCGTCAGGAGGGGATGACCGGCGCCGTGGCCACGGAACGCGCCTTGTCCATCGCCTCATCGAGTTCGTCCTCGGGATCGGATCCGATGATGATGCCTCCGCCGACATGGAGCCTGAGCCGACCGTTCGAGCCGTGAAGCGTGCGGATGACGACCGAGAACTCCGCGCGGGATCGATCGAACCAGCCCAGCGACCCCGAGTACAGCCCGCGCCCTGCCCACTCCACTTCCTGGATCAACTCCATCGTGCGCCGTTTGGGTGCACCGGTCATCGATCCGGCCGGGAAGACCGCCCTCAAGCAGTCGATGGGTCCGCACTCCGGTTCGAGCCTCGCGCCGATCGCAGAGACGAGCTGGTGGACTCCACGGTACGTCTCCACCTCCATCAGCTGAGTGACGGCGACCGAGCCCATCACGGCCACTGTGCCCAGGTCGTTGCGGATGAGGTCGGTGATCATCAGATTCTCGCGACGGAACTTGTCCTCGGACGCAAGCCGCCACCGCGCGATCGCGTCTTCCTGAGCGTTCAACGATCGCGGCAGGGTGCCCTTGATCGGACGGATCTCGGCGTCACCTGATCGCGTCACCGACAGCATCCGCTCGGGCGAGGCGGACAGCACGACCTCAGCACCATGGCGCAGATACGCCGAGTACGGCGCAGGGCTCCTCGCGCGAAGCTCCAGAAAATGGTCGAGCGGGTCGCCGTCGAGATCGAACTCGAGGGGAAAGGTGAGGACCGCTTCGTACGTGTCACCTCGTCGGAGTGCCTCGTCGACACGCTGATACGCGGAGGCGTACCGTTCGCGTGGGACCGACGATCTGGGCGTCAGCCCCACTGATGAGACCCGGTTCGGGAGCGAGCGCAGCTCATCGAGGCTCTCGACGAGGCTCTCGACCTGGGCCTCGGAATCGGCGAAGCACGTGATGAGGTGAGACTCGTGGTCGAACACGACCGTGCGATTCGCTCGCATGAAGAACCCGTCCGCCGGGGATCCGATCGCTGCCGACGGCAGGATCTCCTGCGTGTCGTATCCCGCGACTCCCACCCAGCCGCCGACGCCGGGGGGCGCGGCGACGGCCGGGTCGGGCGTCTCCGCGGACAGCCGGCCGAGGTGACGGAGGAACTGCGATCGAGGGATCGCCGTGACGCCGGCTGAGGTGTGCTCCGCCCCGCCGACCACCACGCTCTCGTCCTCGTCCTCGAGGTAGCCGAGGAGTGAGAAGCGCCCGCTCCATTCGCGGGTGTCGGCGGAGTCGAGCCAGAAGGCCCTTCTGCGTCCCCGCAGCAGATGCGTCGCCACGATCTCTGGAGCCATCCATTGCGGATACCGCCTGGAGGCCTGCCCGTGCGTGCTGTCCGTCCGTTCGCCTTCGGCCGCTGTCGGCGCGATCGCGGCGCCCCCTGCTGCCGCGTCCTCACGCAGGGCGAAGCCGGACAGCACGAGGAAGTTCCGCAGCATTCTCGCGCCCTCGCCCGTCAGGATCGATTCCGGGTGAAACTGCAGCCCGTACTGCGGCAGAATTCGGTGCGCCACTCCCATCACCGTTCCGTCGACGGTGCGAGCGGTCACCTCGAGCGCCGCAGGAACGTCGACGGCGCCCAGGGAGTGGTACCGCACGACGCGGGTGTTGGGCGTCACCCCTTCGAACAGCCCCGTGCCCGTGTGCTCGATCTCGTCGAGTCGGCCGTGCGCGGGAGGCAGGCGATCGACGACCCCGCCGTGAGCGACGATCATGCCCTGATGCCCGAGGCAGACGCCGAGTGTCGGGAGCGTGCGCGTGGCGAACAGACGCAGGCAGACGTCGAAGGCGGGTTCCGTGGTCGGATGGCCGGGCCCCGGAGAGACGATGATCGCCGCGTAGTCCGATTCCCCGTGCAGGTCGAATCGGTCGACCTGCACGACCTCCGGCTCGACATCTATCAGCTGACCGACTGCCTGGACGAGGTTGTAGGTGTAGGAATCATAATTGTCGATGATCAGGATCCGCGCCGACGGATCCACGCTCTGCGCCATCGCCTTCATCGTCACCATCGTCCGACACCGTTCCCTCTTGCGATTACCTATCGTAATAGGTATTGTCCTTCAACAGAGGCGCAAAGCTGCGCATCTCGGACCCGAGAGGATCAGCACGTGGGAAACATCGCCCCAGCAACGACCAAGGCTGCTGCACGAGAGCTGGTGGATCAGTTCTCTCTGGAAATGACCGGCAAGGACGTTCCTGGCCTTCGCGAAGCCGCACATGCCATCCCTCAGGGCACCAAGATCAACGTCACCTTCCTCGGCAACGAGGACCTCGAGATGCGCGTCGCGGCCGCCAAGGCCGTGAAAGAGCTCGGGTTCGTCCCGGTCCCGCACATCTCTGCGCGCCGCCTGCAGAGCCAGGCCCAGCTCGAAGAGTTCCTCGCGCGACTTCAGGAAGTCGGTGCGACCGAGCATGTCTTCGCGGTGGGCGGCGACCCGGCGGAGCCCGAGGGCCCCTACCCGGACTCGCTCAGCGTCATCCGCTCCGGCATCCTTCAGAAGTACGGCGTCAAGGAGGTGTCCATCGCCGGTTATCCGGAAGGGCATCCCGACATCCCCACAGATGTGCTCTGGCGTCACCTCGAGGAGAAGTCTGCCGCACTCAAGGAGCAGGGCCTGGATGCCGTCATCCTCACCCAGTTCGCCTTCGACACGGACCCGGTGATGGAGTGGGTGACGGCCGTGCGTGATCGCGGCATCACGAGCCCGATCCGCATCGGCACCCCAGGACCCGCCGGAATCAAGCGACTCATCGCGTTCTCGCGCCGCTTCGGCGTCGGCGCCAATGCGATGATCGTCAAGAAGTACGGCTTCTCGCTCACCAATCTGATGGGCACCGCCGGCCCCGACAAGTTCGTCTCGGACCTCTCCGGGCTGCTCGCCGCAGAACCGCGCACCGCGCCGGTGATGCTGCACTTCTACACGTTCGGCGGCCTGCTCGCCACGGCTGAGTGGACCCATGAGTACCTCAAGGCCCAGTCCTGACGTCGAACGGACAGACCTCATGCCGACATCACCTCACACGGCGCACCCTCAGGCCTGCCTGATCGTGCACGGCCCGGACCAGCCCGGCCTCGTATCGGCCATCACCGCTCTGATCACGCGGAACGACGCCAACATCATCACGCTCGACCAGTACTCGGAAGACGTGGACGAAGGTGCGTTCTTCCAGCGGGTCGTCTTCAGCAGGCCCGATCTCGGGGCCGCGCTGCCGGAGCTCGAGGCCGACATCGAGAGGACGCTGGCCCCGTTCGGGATGCAGTGGCGGCTCACGGATCAGTCGGTGCCGAAACGGATGGCGATCCTGGTCTCCAAGAGCGACCACTGCCTGCTCGAGCTTCTCTGGCGTCATCGTCGGGGCGAGCTTCCGGTGACCATTCCGATGGTGATCTCCAACCACCCCGACACGGCCGAGGACGTCCGCTCGTTCGGCATCCCGTTCGTCCACATCCCGTCGCAGGGACCGGACAAGTCAGGGGCGGAGCGTCAGATCCTCGATCTGCTCAAGGGCAACGTCGATTTCGTCGTGCTCGCCCGCTATATGCAGATCATCTCCGAGGACTTCCTCGACGAGATCGCCGTGCCGGTGATCAACATCCACCACTCCTTCCTGCCCGCATTCATCGGGGCCGCGCCCTACCGCAAGGCGCGCGAACGCGGGGTGAAGCTGATCGGGGCGACCTCCCACTACGTCACGAAGGACCTCGACGAGGGTCCGATCATCGAGCAGGACGTCGCTCGCGTCGACCACCGCATGGATGCTGCCGCGCTGCAGTCACGCGGAGCCTATGTGGAACGTGCGGTGCTCTCGCGTGCCGTGCAGTGGCATGCCGAGGATCGCGTCATCCGAGACGGCAACCAGACCATCGTCTTCAACGACCGCCCATAACAACCGGAGCCCGCCCGGGCACCACGAACGAACAGAGGTTACTCATGGCTGACAACCTTCAGCAGATTCTCGACCAGACCAACCCGGTCGAGTTGCTTCGCAATTCCCAGATCGGCTCGTACATCTATCCGGTCGTCCCTGCGGACTTCCAGAACTGGATCAAGGAGCAGAAGGCATGGCGCGACACCGCCGTGCTGTACGACCAGTCGCACCACATGGACAACGTCTTCCTCAAGGGCTCAGACGCCATCAAGCTCATCTCGGACACGGCGATCAACTCGGTCGCGAACTTCGCGGTGAACAAGGCCAAGCAGTACGTGCCCACCACCGCTGCCGGACACGTGATCGGCGACGGCATCCTCTTCCGCGAGGCCGAGGACGAGTACGTGTACGTGGGTCGCGCGCCGGCGTCGAACTGGCTGCTGTACCACGGTGAGACCGGCGGATACTCGAACCTCGAGATCTCGGCCGACCGTCGTTCGCCCTCGCGCCCCTACGGCCACGCCGTCTCGCGCAACTACTACCGCTTCCAGATCCAGGGGCCGAACGCCTGGGCCGTCATCGAGAAGCTGAACGGCGGACCGCTGGAGAAGCTCGGCTTCTTCAACATGTCGACCATGAAGATCGCCGGCAAGGACGTTCGCACGCTCCGCCACGGCATGGCCGGAGCACCCGGCCTGGAGATCTGGGGTCCTTACGCTGACCACGACGCCATCCGCGACGCCATCGTCGAGGCCGGCGAAGAGTTCGGACTCCTGCCGGTCGGCTCACGGGCCTATCCTTCGAACACGCTGGAGTCGGGCTGGATCCCCTCCCCGCTCCCGGCGATCTACACCGGCGAGGCCGAGCGCGGATACCGCGAGTGGCTCGGCGCCGACAGCTATGAGGCCACCGGCACGTTGGCGGGGTCGTTCGTCTCCGACGACATCGAGGACTACTACCTGACCCCGTGGGAGCTCGGGTACGGCAACTTCATCAAGTTCGACCACGACTTCATCGGACGCTCGGCGCTCGAGAAGATCGACCCGAGCACGCAGCGCCGCAAGGTCACGCTGGCATGGGATGCCGAAGACCTCGGCAAGGTGTGGACGTCGCTGCTGAACGTCGACGGGCCCAACTACAAGTTCTTCGACCTGCCGCTGGCGAACTACGGTTCCGCCAACTACGACTCGATCGTGGACGCCGACGGCAACAACGTCGGCCTGTCGATGTTCACCGGATACAGCGCCAACGAGCGCCGCGGGCTGTCCCTGGGCCTCGTCGACCACGACGTGCCGGAGGGCACCGAGCTGAAGGTCGTCTGGGGCGAGCCGGACGGCGGCACCACGAAGGCGTCCGTCGAACCGCACGAGCAGACAGAGGTCCGTGTCGTCGTGAGCCCCGTGCCATACTCGACCGTGGCACGTCAGACCTACCAGGGCGGCTGGCGCACCAACTACCAGACGGCCTGACCGATCCGGTGATGGGGGAGGGTGGTGCCGAGGTC
>NZ_JBLVOB010000004.1:291358-297794 GCF_053543555.1 Microbacterium xerophyticum
CGTCTCAGCACCACCCTCCCGCGTTCCGGCGAGACGTTCTCCGTCGGCCCGATACGAACGAGGGAGATCCATGAGTCTTCGCTACGCACTTCTCGCGATATTGCGCGTCGGCCCCCTGTCCGGATACGACCTGCAGAAGCAGTTCTCACAGTCGGTGGGACATGTCTGGCACGCCCCCGATTCGCAGATCTACCCGGAGCTGCGCAAGATGGAGGCCGCTGGTCTCGTGGAAGGCGAGGATCAGGTCCGAGGCGCCCGCGGTACGCGCCGGGTGTACCACGTGACCGACGAGGGCGACAGGGCGTTCACGGAGTGGATGGGCTCTCCGCTGGACTACCAGCGTGTACGCGACCCCGCCCATCTTCGAGCGGCCTACCTCGAATCCGCCTCCCCTGAATCGGCCCGCGAGTTCTTCCGGAGGCACATCCAGGTGTGGGAGGGCGAGCTGGCGCAGTTCGAAGGCGAGCTCACCCACATCCGAAACATGAGCAATCCGATGCTCGTCCGACGGCTCGAGAAGATGCCTGACGGAAACCGGGAAGCCACGATCGAGTACAAGCGACTCGCGTACCAGGGGCTGGTCGACAGGGCGCAGGTCGAGATCAAATGGGCGCGGCGCGGCCTGGAGCTCGTCTTGCGCCTCGAGAAGGAGAAGGTGGACGACGATGTCCCTGATTGAGAAGAACACGCCGCTGCTCACACCGCAGATCGATCGCGAGCGGGCGGCGAGCGCCGTCCGCGAGCTCCTGGCAGCGGTGGGCGAGGACACCAGCCGGCGCGGCCTGCAGCGCACGCCGGAGCGTGTCGCCGATCTGCTGATCAGCATGCTCTCGGGCGTCGGAGTCGATCCGGCGTCGGCGCTGGGAGCGCCGGTCCTTCTCGACGACGTCGACGCGATCGGAGACGTCGTCGGACTCACGGGAATCAGATTCTCCTCGCTCTGCGAGCACCATCTTCTCCCTTTCGAGGGGACCGTCGACATCTGGTACGCGCCCCGTGAGCACCTCGCCGGTCTGAGCCGCCTCGCTTCAGCCGTCGAAGTGGCCGCCCGCCGGCCGCAGCTGCAGGAAAGACTGGGCAGCGACCTCGCGAATGCCGTCATGGCAGTGCTTCGACCGCATGGCGTCTGCGTGCGCATCGAGGCCACGCACGGCTGCGTCTCGCACATGGAGCCCCGCGCCTCGGAAGCGCGTGCCGTCACGATCGCGAAGATCGGCGTCGTGCCCGGTCTTCTGCTCGACACCGCAGACGCGCGCGTCTCGACTGCGCCGTAGCCGGTTCAGGAGGTCAGCCGACGAACGAGCTGAGTCCTGTGATCGCTCGCCCGACGATGAGGGTGTTCATCTCTCTCGTGCCTTCGAAGGTGTAGACCGCCTCGGCATCGACGAAGAAACGGGCGACGTCGTACTCCAGCAGGATGCCGTTGCCCCCGAGCGTCTCGCGCGCGAGAGCGACGGACTCGCGCAACCGATCTGCGACGACGATCTTCACGAGACTCGCCCCGACATCGTCAGCGGGCGACTCTGCCATCCGAGACGCCAACGACAGCGTCTGTGCGATGTTCGCGACGATACGGACCAACTTCTCCTGAACCAGTTGGAACCCCGCGATGGGGCGGCCGAACTGCGTCCGCCGCGTGGCGTAGGCGAGGACGGCGTCGTACGCACCCAATTGCATTCCCGCCGCCGTCCATGCGACGTCTGCACGCAACTCGCGCATCGCTCGGTTCACATCGCGAAAGCTCTCGATCCGCGGCAGCCGCCGCGTCTCGGAGACGTGCACGTCACGCAGTGTGACCTCCGCGTTGTGCACCATCCTCGCCGCCGCCTTGTGCTCGATCACTCGGCATTCGACGCCCTCGGACTCCGTGGGCACCACGAAGGCGAGGATGCGGTCGCCACCCTGCTCGCGCGCGATCACGACGATGTTGTCAGAGATCGTCGCATTGCCGATCCACCGCTTCGCACCATCGAGAATCCAGCCGTCCCCCTGCCTGCGGGCGACCGTCTCCATCCCGCCTGCGATGTCCGATCCGTGATCCGGCTCGCTCAGAGCGAAGCATCCCGTGAAGGTGAAATCAAGGATCCCGCGATCCCATTCCGCGATCTGCTCTGGGGATCCGCCCGCGTGGATCAACGTCCGGAACATGTTCGCCTGTCCGCCGTACAGGATGGAGACGGCGAGGTCGAGACGACTGAGCTCCAGTGTGACGAAGCCGCGATAGAGCTCCCGAACAGCACCGGCCTCGGTGACGAGAGCGGGATCGTCGAGCAGTCTCAAGCGGGCGAGTCCGGCCCGGAAGTCCCCGAGGTTCGCAGCCTTCTCCCATCGCTCGGCGAGCACGGGTCGGATCTCGGTGTCGAGGAAGTCCCGAAGCCGCCGGATCTTGTCGAGCTCCGCGGGGGTCAGCGCGTTCGCGAACCCCAGGAGGTCGCCGGGATACAGGTCGGTCGCTTCGCTCATGATGTGAACGTATCCAACTCGAGAAGGCGCACGGCATTCTTCTTCAAGATCAGTTCGCGCACGTCCTCGGGGAGCTCGAGCCTCTCGAAGTCCGCCAGCCATCGGTCCGGCGTGATCGCGGGGAAGTCCGACCCGAACAGCACCTTCCTCTTCAAGAACGTTCTCGACGCCTTCACGAGTGCGGGGCTGAAGTATTTCGGGGACCACCCGGAGAGATCGATCCAGACGTTGGATTTGTGGGTGGCGATCGAGATCGCCTCGTCCTGCCACGGAACACTCGGGTGCGCCATGACGATCTGCAGGCCGGGGTGCCGGGCCGCGACGTCGTCCAGCAGAATCGGGTTCGACAATCCGAGCCGCAACCCGAGACCGCCAGGGGAACCGGCGCCGACACCGGTCTGGCCCGTGTGCACCACGATGGGGAGGCGGAGCTCCTCGATCGCGGCGAAGAGCGGCGTGAACTCCTCGCGCGAGGGGTCGAATCCCTGAACCGTCGGGTGGAACTTGAATCCGCGCACACCGAGATCGTGCGCCTGTCGATGCAGTTCCCCGATGGCAGCCTCCCCTTGCAGCGGGTCGACGGAACCGAACGCGATGAGTGCATCCTGGTTGCGCTGCGCGCCGGCGACGATGTCGTCGATGCTGTTCGGGCGTCGCCCGGTGTTCGTCGTCGCGTCGACCGTGAAGACGACGGCCATCATCTTGCGCTCGCGATAGTAGGCAGCGGTCTCGTCGACGCTGAGCGCAGGATCCGATGTCCCGAAGTATCGATCCATCCCCTCTCGCTGCTCGTCCGTCGCACCGAAATGCCCGTGACCGTCGACCTGGATGTGGACGTGGGTGTCGATCGCACGGATGGCGTCGAGATTCATTCGTGGCTCCATGTGCTCGTGCTAGCGCTCGAGGGCGATCTCTCGGCGCATTCGTGCGAGGTCGACCTTCCCCGTGGGGGTCCGGTCCATGCTCGCGCGGAACAGGATGTGTCTCGGGCGCTTGTATCCGGCGAGGATCGGATCGATGAAGCCGATCAGATCATCAGATGTGACCTCGCTCTGCGCTGTCCGTTCGACGACCGCCGTGACGATCTCACCGAACCGAGCGTCCGGCACCCCGACCACGACGACGTCAGCGACTTCCGGATGCGTCAGCAGCGCTTCCTCGACCTCCAACGGGTAGACCTTCTCCCCGCCTGTGTTGATCACCCCGCTGCCTCGACCGAGGAACTCGAAGTAGCCGTCTTCCTGGACGCGGACGAGATCCCCTGGCACCACGTGCCGGATTCCGTTGATCACGGGGAAGGTGGCAGCGGTCTTGTCAGGGTCACCGTGGTAACCGATCGGCAGGGCACCTCGTTGCGCCAGCACGCCGAGTGCACCGGGACGGTCGTGGACCTCACGTTGCTCGTCGTCCAGCACGGTCGCCGTGGGCTGCAGGCGCGGACGGCCCGGCAGATCCTGCACGCCGGTCGTCGTGGTGACCGCGAATGCGCCGCCCTCGGAGGAGGCGAGCAGATCGATCACAGTGAGGGAGGTGATCGTGTGCAGACGCGCCTTCACTTCGGGGCTGAATCGCATTCCGGAACTGATCACCGAAGTGACGGTCGGCAGCCCCTGACCAAGCCTCTCGATCGACTCGACCAGCGGCACGGCCACCGCGTCGCCCGCCACGATGATCCTGGTCGCTGAGGCGTCGTTCGCGAAACGCACAGCCGCGTCAGCATCCAGCTTCGGCGATGACGTCACCAGCACGGTCCCCCCGAGCGTGAACGTGTTCATGGATGTCGTCAGCGCGGTCCCGTGCATGAACGGCGCCAGCGGCAGGTTCACCGTCAACGGCGTGTCAGGGTTGGAGGCGATGCTCGCCGCGTCCGTCACCGTCTCGGGCCACGCGAGTCCCGCGAGCGTGTACGTCGAGAACATCTGGACCTCGAACATGTCCTGAGCGTCCCAGCGAACCGCCTTGGGTCTGCCGGTCGTACCGCCTGTGTAGATCCACAGCTCCGCATCGTCGGGGGCGTGGGCGGGGAGCTGCGCGTCCACGCCGATCGCCTCAGCCCAGGTGAGCCCTGGAGCGTCTGCGGACGACCCGTCGTCATCGACCTGTATCAGGGCGATGTCCCCCGTCGACTGTGCGACGGCGTCGGTCGCGACGTCGGTGAGCGAACTCGTGTAGACCAGCGCTTTGGCACCGGAGTCATCCAGCAGGGCCGCGACCTCGCCCGACCGGAATCGGAAGTTGAGCGGCACCGGGGTGATCCCTGCCCCGAGGCATGCGTAGAGCGCGATGAGGAACTCGGGACGGTTGTACAACAGCAGCGCGACTCGATCCCCTCTCGCCACCCCGCGCTGCGCCAGCGCACCGGCGAATGCGCCTGCCTCGCGCGTGAATCGCGCGTACGACCATTCCTCATCGGCGGTGCGGATCGCGACACGCTCAGGGAGCACCCGGGAGATCGCCTGCCACACATCGGAGTAGTGCGCGCGCATGTCAGGCCCCCTGCGGCCCGGAGCGTTGCGCAAGTCCGGCGAGATCGTCGCGCCATGCGCCGTCGATCTGCTCCGGCGACCATCCACCGTCGTGGTCCAGAGTCTTGAGCACCGCGGGGTGCGAGTAGAGAGTCAGGCGATCGCCGCCGACGCCGATCGCCTGGCCCGTGACGGCGGCGGATTCATCGGACGCCAGCCACACGATGAGCGAGGCCACGTCCTCCGCCGACCCCAGGGCATGATCACGACGATACTCAGCAGGGATCTCACCGGTCTCCAGATAGTCCTCGTAGACCTTCGTGTACGCCGGGATCGTGGCGGTCATGGGCGAGAGCGCGGTCGGGATGACGGCGTTCGCAGTGATCCCCGCCCTGGCGAGTTCCAGCGACCAGGTGCGCGCCATCGCCACGAGGCCGGCCTTGGCTGCCGCATAGTTCGTCTGCCCGAAACTTCCGAACTGCCCTGCCGGCGAGCCGATGAGCACGATGCGACCGCCCTCCCCCTGCTCTCGCATGGCGATCGCAGCGGCGCGACCACAGGTGAACGATCCGCGCAGGTGCGTCTCCGTCACGAGATCGAAATCGTCGTCCCCCATCTTCCAGAGCACACGGTCCCTCAGCACACCGGCATTGGCGACGAGGATGTCGATGCGGCCGAACGCCTCCTGTGCAGCCGCCACGAGGGCCTCCGCCGTCGCGCTCGGACCCACCGGCGCGATGACGGACACGGCGCGGCCACCGGCCTCGCGGATCGCCTCCACGGTCTGCCCAGCGCTCTCGGCATCGACATCGTTGACGACGACGGATGCCCCGGCTGCGGCGAGCGCGATCGCGTAGGCGCGACCGAGGCTGCGCCCGGCGCCGGTGACGATCGCCGACCTGCCATCCAGGCGAATCGCGCCGCTCATCGGTAGTACCTCAGAACCAGTTCCGCCACGCACGCAGGCTTCTCACTGCCTTCGACGTCGAACACCACGCGAACGACGATCTGCGATCCGTCGGCGATCGGCTCGACAGCGAGGACGTCGCCGCGAACACGGATGCGCGAACCGACGGGAACAGGCGCGGGGAAGCGCACCTTGTTCATGCCGTAGTTCACCCCCATGCTGAACCCGGTCACCTCGAAGACCTCGCGCATCAACGGAACGACGAGGCCGAGCGTGAGCATGCCGTGAGCGATCGTGCCGCCGAAGGGCGTGGCCGCAGCGAAGTCCGCGTCGAGATGAATCGGATTGTCATCGCCGGAGACACGCGCATAGAGGTCGACGTCGTCCTGAGTCACCTCGCGCCAATCGGAGGGACCGAACGACGCCCCCTCGACATGCGAGAGATCTTCGACCGGTGTGGACAGGGTCATGGCTGGCGTCATCGCATTGCATCCTTCTCGTCGAGTCGGCGGCCGTGCGCGCCGAGCATCATCGCTCCGATATCAGGCTACCTGAAACATTCGGCGATGGCTACATGCGGTCGCGAAGCGGAACGGCCCTC
>NZ_JBLVOB010000004.1:297837-316609 GCF_053543555.1 Microbacterium xerophyticum
CCGGGGGGGGGGGGGGGCCCGTTTCGCGATGCGTCCCGCGGATCCGGATCAATTCGAGCGATAGTTCTCGCGAGCGAACCTCGAGTACGGGGCGGGTTCGACCGTCGCTCGGATCGACACCTGCCGGTGGCGTTCGACCGCCGGCTTGTCCGAGTTGGGCTCTTCACCCCACACGACGCTCACTTCCGTTCCCGGCGCCGCCACATCCTGATCCACGCTCGCCAGCGACGCGAAGACCTGCTCGTTGGTGATGTACCCGCAATCATGCGAGATCCCCACGGCACGGTCGCCGAGCAGTACGCGGTCCATCTGGTACTGCCCGTAGCGCGCCTTGGGGAAGTCGATGTACTTCGCCGGCACACCCTCCTCGAGCAGTGAACGCTGCGCTGCCGCGACATCCTCCGGGTTCCACACGAGAGTGACCTTGACCCGTTCGGGCGCGACGGCGATCTCCTCGAGCGCCTCGCGGCCGATGAAGTCGTGGTCGAACGCCACACTGCGGCCGTACCCCAGGTCGTACGGCGTCAGGTAATAGTCCTCGATATCGTCCGAATCGAAGCTTCCCGCCAGCGAACCCAGTCGCGCAGCAGGGAGCCAGGCGAGATAGTCGGAGGCCGCCCGCCCGGTGAAGATCGCCGGTATCGGCGATGGCACCCATGCCGATTCGAGGTTGGCTGAGGAGTACGCCTTCGAACCGACCAGAACGAGGCCGAACTCTTCGCCCGCCGCGATCAGCGCCTCACGAATCCGCTCCGCATCCACCCACGGTCCGAACAGTTCGAACCCGGGCTGGCCCGCCATGCCGTGCCGCAGCGACCTCACCTTGACACCGGCGATCTCGAAGTCGGCCATGCCGAAGAACCTGGTGGCCGGCACCGGCTCCCCGGTGACCTTCTCCATGAGCGCCATCGCATGAGGACCCTGCACCTCGTACCGGTAGAGCTTCGGATCCCCTTCCCTCGCCAAGGAGTTTCCGTCGCGCTCGAACGTGACGTCGTACGCGCCGGTCTCACCGTGGAACTGCAGCCAGTCGATGACCATGTGCCATCCGACCAGGTCGTAGACCCCCTCCTCGAGGTGGAAGAGGATCGCGTCGCCGATCAGGTAGCCCTCGTGGCTGACGGCGATGAACTGCTTCGCCGAACCTGCGGGGAACTTGGCGAAGCTGTTCACCGCCACATCCGACAGCAGCCGCTGAGCATCCGGACCTGAGATGAACAGATCGGTCATGTGATGCGACTGATCCAGGAGGGCGACGGAGTCCCGCCACGCTCGCTGCTCGGATCGCCAGTTCGAGAACTCCGGCGTGACCGGGAACACCGTAGGTCGGGCGGGCGCATTCCGCAGCGCCCGCAGCACACCGCCCGCCTGTGCGATGACATCGGCAACTGTCTGTGACATGTGAACTCCCTCGTTACGTCCGGCCGAGTCTACTGAGGTCATGCTTCTTCCAATCATGATTGCCGATAAGATTCACTTATGACTGCGAGAGAGTTGCTTAGCCTTCGGGGTGCAGACTCCGACGGCTCGACGCACGGCCGATGATGGATCTGAATCTGGTCAAGGTCTTCGTCGCGATCTACGAAGCACGAAACCTCACGACCGCCGCCCGCAGGCTGTTCGTCACCCAACCTGCAGTGAGCCAGTCCTTGACCCGGCTGCGCCGCGAACTGGATGATCCCCTGTTCCGTCGCAATGGTCGATCGATGGATTCCACCCCTCTGGCCGACTCGGTCTACCCCGGTTTTCGCCAGGCGATGGCGGGGATCGATCGAACGCTGGATGCTGTGCATCGATTCGATCCGAGCGACTCCACGAGACTCTTCCGCATCGCCCTGTCCGAGCTCGGAGAGATCGGCTGGTTCCCCGCGATCCTTTCCGCCGTGCGCGCAGCGGCACCTCGCATCCGCCTCACCGTCACTGCACTCCAGCCGGCGGAACTGCCGTCGTGGCTGGCCCGCGGGGCGGTGGACCTGGCGATCAGTACGGCGTCGATCCCCGGCTTCGAGCGCACACTCCTGAAGTCGCAGTCGTACGGCGTCGCGATGTCGCGCAGCAGCACTCTGCCGGACGAGCTGAGCGTGCGCGAGTATTCGGATGCGGATCACATCGTCGTCTCGAGCGACTCGGGGCGAGACCTGCTCGAGGCAGCTCAGCGACGCGCCGGCGCGAGCTTCGAGGCGTCGGTGACCATCGACCACTGGGCGACATTGCCGCCGTTGCTGTCGGCACAACCCGGCCTGATCGCGACGGTGCCGGACAGCATCGCCGACGGCTGGGCGCAGACGTGGCCGATCCGCGTCGGAGCTCTTCCGTTCGCGATGCCCCCGGTCGAAGTGCACCTCTACCGCCGTGCGACGACTGTGCACACTGCCGCACTCGATTGGCTGTCCACGACGGTCACCGACGCGGTGCGCGGCTCGTCCGGCCGCTTCTTCGCGATTCACGGCGACGCGCACCGGCCCTGAATCGCCGGGATCGGCATCGACTTCTCAGCGGATGCCGCGCTCCGCCGTCTCCACGACGTTGGCGACCAGCATCGCGCGCGTCATCGGCCCCACCCCGCCCGGGTTCGGCGAGATCCAGCCGGCCGCATCGGCCACGGCGGGGTCGATGTCACCCGCGAGTCGCGCCTTGCCTGATTCCGTCGTTCCCACTCTGGTCACACCGACGTCGAGCACAGCGGCGCCGGGCTTGACCCAGTCCGCCTTCACGAGGTGAGGGACTCCGACCGCGGCGACGACGATGTCCGCGCGGCGCACCTCTGCGGCGAGATCGGCTGTACGGGAGTGGGTCAGCGTGACGGTGGCGTCGGCGCCCTTGCGCGTGAGCAGAAGGCCGAGAGGACGGCCCACGGTGATCCCTCTTCCGATGACAGTGACGTGCGCGCCCCGGATCGGCACCTCATAGCGCGTGAGAAGCTCGACGATTCCTGCGGGCGTGCACGGCAGAGGCGCCTCCACCGCAGTGCGAGGGTCGACTCCCAGAACCAGACGCCCGAGGTTCGTCGGGTGCAGACCGTCGGCATCCTTCGCAGGATCGATCAGTTCGATGATGCGGTTCTCGTCGATCCCCTCGGGCAAGGGCAGCTGAACGATGAAACCGGTGACCTGCGGATCGGCGTTCAACTCGCGGACGGCCGCCTCGATCTCCTCCTGGGTCGCCTCTGCAGGCAGCTCGATCCTGATCGATGCGACGCCGACTTCCGCGCAGTCACGATGCTTGCCCGTCACGTACGAGCGGGACCCCGCATCGTCTCCGACGAGCAGGGTTCCCAGCCCCGGAACGATCCCGTGCGCCGAGAGACGGCTGACACGTTCGGCCAGCTCGCTCTTGATGACGGCGGCCGTGGCCGCACCGTCCAGTGTCTGCGCCGTCATGAAAGTCCCGTCATTCGAGGGTGGGTACGGACGATGCTGTTCCGGCCCGACCATGACAGCGGGCCGGAACAGCGTTGACGCTCGGAGCTCCGCGTCAGAGCTTGCCGGTGGTGCGCCACCCGCCCTGGTACTCGCTGCGCGCGGTCTCGGCGTAGGGCACCGGGCTGACGATGGCTCGCACCGAGATCTGCTCGTGCGGCTCGACGGTCGTCTTCCCTGAACCGCCGTCCGGCTCGCCCCAGACGACGCGCACCTCGGCGCCGACCGGGACATCACGATCGACCGTCGCGAGCGAGAGCCCTCGCCGCTCGTTCGCGGTGACACCCGTGAACAGCGAGAGGCCCACGTTGTTGCCGTCGGCATCGATCACCGAGTCGTAGTTCGACGAGCCGTAGTTGGCGTTGGGCAGGTCGAAGAACTGGTAGCCGGGACCGCTGCGGTCGATCACCGACGTGAGGATCTTCGCGAGGTCCTCGTCGTTCCAGGCGAGCGTGACCTTCTGCCGCTGCTGTTCGGGCTCGAGGGCCTCCAGCGCTTCGCGTCCGATGAAGTCGTGGTCGAACTTGACGAACGACCCGTAGCCGAGCTCCCAGGGGTTCAGGTAGTAGTCGTCGATGCTGTCCGAGACGAACGACCCGGCAAGAGCGTTGATGGCCTCGTAGCTGTTGCTCGGCAGCCACTCGCGGTATGCGCGCTCGCCTTCGCTGGAGTAGATCGCCGGAAGCGGCGAAGGGATCCAGCCCGACTCGAGAGTGTTCGACGAGTAGGCGCGCGAGCCGCAGGGCTCGATGCCGAACTCGGCTCCGGCCGCGAGGATCGCGTCCCGGATCCTGCCGTGGTGCTCGTACGGACCCCAGAGCTCCAGACCGGGCGCGCCGGCCATGCCGTGGCGCAGCGTGCGCACCTCGACGCCGTCGATCACCATGCCGCCCATGTGGAAGAACTTGACCTTCTCGAGGGTGCCACCGTTGAGCTTCTCGATGATCGCCCACGCGCTGGGGCCCTGGATCTGGAATCGGAAGTACTCGCGTCCGACCGCAGCACCGTACGGACGCGACGGTGAGCGGTCGTCGTAGCGGAACTCGACGTCGTACCCGCCGGTCTCGGCGTGGAACTGCAACCAGTTCGCCCCCGGCGCGCGTCCGACGTACACGTAGTCGTTCTCGGCTTCGTGGAACAGGATCCCGTCACCGATCACCCCTCCGTTGGACGCCGTCGGAACGAACTGCTTGGCCGTGTTGAGCGGAAAGTTGGCGAAGCTGTTGATGCCCGTGCGGCTGAGCAGCTTCAATGCGTCCGGACCCGACAGGAAGAAGTTGACCATGTGGTGGGACTGGTCGTAGAGCACAGCGGTTTCGCGCCAGGCCTTCTGCTCGCGACGCCAGTTGCTGAACTCTGCGGGAACGACGGGGTAGATGTACGTGCCCAGCTGCGAATCGCGCAGCATGTCGACGACATTCCCCTTCGAATCGATGAGCTGCTGAAGGTTCGTGGTCATGGGGTATCTCGACTTCCTTGTCTCGTGAGTAGGCGCGAGGTCACGCTAGCGAAGATTTTTACCTATGTCCAGACCCTACGTATATAGTGAAGCGTGATGCAGCCGTCATGAGTCGTCGGCAGAGTCGGCGCCACGCACCAAGACAGAGGAGTCAGTGTGAACCCGAGCCGCACGTCGGGCGTTTCCTCGAACCCAGCGCAATCTCCCCCAGAAAAGGAAGTGCAATGACTCATCACTCATCGTTCGATGTCGCCCATCTCGCCAACGTCGAACTCCTCACGCCCACGCCCGCAGAGAGCCGGTGGTTCTTCGAGGAGCTCTTGGCGATGCGTGTCGTCGCCGAGCACGGAGACTCGGTCTACCTGCGCACGTGGGACGACTACGAGGTGTACACGATCAAGCTCACCGCCTCGGATGCCGCCGGCGTCGGCCGCACGTCGTATCGCGCATCCTCGCAGGAGGCGCTGGAGCGACGGGTCGCCGCGATCGAAGCGACCGGGCTCGGAAAAGGATGGGGCGACGGCGAGGTCGGCACCGGCCGCACTTTCACTTTCACCGACCCGGATGGCCACGACATGGGCATCTACTACGACACCGAGCGCTATGTCGCCACCGATGACAAGCCGGCGCTCAAGAACCAGGCATCACGATTCCCCGGACGCGGTGTCAACGCACGCCGCCTCGACCACATCAACTTCCTCGCGAAGGACGTCGAGGCCAACGGGGAGTTCATCGCGACGGCTCTGGCCGGCCGGGAGAGCGAGCGGATCCGTCAGGACGACGGCAAGTTCGCGGCCTGGTGGTTCCATTTCGCGCAGAAGTCGTACGACGTCGTGTACTCCGACGACTGGACCAAGCACGGCAACCGGCTGCACCACATCGCGTTCGCCCCTGACACCCGTGAAGACATCCTGAAGGCCGCCGACATCTTCCTCGAGAACGGCATCCACATCGAGTCCGGCCCGCACAAGCACGCGATCAACCAGACGTTCTTCCTCTATGTCTGGGAGCCAGGCGGCAACCGGATCGAGTTCGCTCAGGCCGGGGCACGGCTTCTGCTCGACCCCGATCAGCCCGTCGTCGAATGGGCGCAGGAGGAGCGGAAGAAGGGTCAGGCCTGGGGCATGAAGACGATCGAGTCGTTCCACACGCACGGGACGCCGATCAACTGAGGCACGGAGGGTCACTCATCGGGGTCGGGTGCTCAACGGCCGTCGACGAAAGACAGGATGTGCTTCACGAGCGCGTCCGGCTCCGTCACCATCGGGAAGTGACCGGTGGCGATCTCCGCAATGCTCCAGCCCGGTGTCTCGCGTGCGCGCTTGCGCATCGGCTCGATGTTGGGATACCCAGGGTCATTGCAATCGATGAACTGTCGGGGGACGGATCGCAGAAGTGCCTCGTCGTAGATCAGCGGCTGACGGTACATCCCGAAGGGATGCGGCACGTGGCGACGTCGCAGCCAATCCGCATCCTCGACGCTCAATCTGAAGCCATCGGACGGGTCGGGTGCCGGCAGAGCGTTTCCGTGCTCGGCCGCGATCGCAAGGCGTGCAGCTGCAACCTCTGGGGTGTGACCTGCCCCCCATCCCTCGCCGGAGTACGGTGCCATCGCGTCGACGTAGATGAGACCGCTCACCCGTCCGGGCGCAGCCGCCTGCAGCGCCGCAGCGGCACCGGTGATGACCATGCCACCATAGCTGTGCCCCACGAGCACGACATTCTCCAGCTCTTCCGCTTCGACCAACCCGACCACGTCATCAATGTGAGTCTGAAGCGAGATGTCCGGACGTCGAAGATGCGCACGATCACCGTCGCCAGTCAGCGTTGCGGCATGGACCTCGTGCCCAGCCTGCCGAAGGGGATCGAGCACGCGCCGCCACACCCACGCACCACCCCAGGCACCGTGCACGAGAACCAGGGTTGACGGTGAATCGGACATGATGCGCGCTCTCTACGAATCGATCAGTTGATGGGGTGTGTAATGACGAGGCTCAGGCGACGTCGAAGGCGTGAGCCGTCTTGATCATCGTCGCAGCCGGAGATGCGAGGAACGCCAAGACCTCGGCGGCGGATGCCGGCTCAGCAGATGCCGTGGCCACGGCCCCCGCGAAGACCGTGTCGATCGCACAGTCAGGCGGCATGACACCGAGGATGCGGACTCCCGCCTGCCCGACCAGTTCGCTGAGCTGCTGGAAGCCGAGGTCGACATCGCCGCCCGCGAGCGACTTCGCGACAGGGACGCCGGGCTCCGCCTGCACGAGCCGATCCCCCAGCTCGACGGTCAGGCCCCAGTCGTCGATCATCTTCACCAGTGCGGTGCCGCTGGGGCCGGTCGAGTACCCGATGCGTGTGGCGGCGCGCAGCGCCTCGCGCAGTCCGTCTGCATCGGCGAACGCCGCGCCGGAGGGCCGTGCGGCAGGCTCGGACGAATCGGATGCCACGGCCACCGCCACCTGAGAGAGCACGATGGGAGTCACCGTCGCGGCATCCACATGTCCCTCTTCGGCCAGCTTCCGCAGGGCCCCCGAAGCGAGGAACACCAGATCGAAAGGCTCCCCCGCGGCCACCCGCTGCGCAGCATCCACCCCGCCGACCGACTCGATCTCGACCGGTGCGAGCCCGGCGGACACCGCAGCGGCGGTGAGGTCGGCCAGTACGTGCCTGGTCGCCATCGACGAGATCGCCTTCACGCGGCATCCTCGAACTTCTCAGTATCGACGTCAGCGGCCGGTCCGGGCGCGTAGCGCGCCCCGGCCACGGTCGTCGTATCGATCAGCTCGCCGGCGCGCGCCAGCAGCGCGGCATCGACGCTCAGCGACCGGGCAGCGGAGTCTTCACGCCAATGCTCGATGCTCGTCGTGCCGGGGATCGGCACGACGTGCTCGCCCCTCGAAAGCAGCCAGGCGAGCGCGAGCTGCGCCGGAGTGCATCCGGCCTCGGCGGCGAGCGCACGCCAGGCCGGCAGCAGCGCGGCGTTGGCCGGCCAGTTCTCCGGCAGGAAGCGCGGCATCGTCCGGCGGATGTCCCTCTCCACGAAATCGGCGGGGTCGGCGACGCCGTCGCTGAGGAACCCACGCGCCACGGGTGAGAAAGCCACGAGGGCGACACCCGACTCACGCGTCGCCTCCAGCATCCCGAGCTCCGGATTGCGACTCCACAGCGAGTACTCGTTCTGCACGGCCGCGATCGGGGCGACGGCCTGCGCTTCGCGCAGCCGTTCCACCGACACCTCGGAAAGGCCGATAGCGCCGATCTTGCCCGCTTCGACAAGATCGGCGAGCGCGTCGACGCTCTCGCCGATCGGCACCGTCTTGTCCCACCGGTGCAGGTAGTACAGGTCGATATGGTCGACACCGAGTCGGCCGAGCGAGGCATCCACCTGCCTGCGCAACGTCGACGGTCGTCCATCGATCCTGCGCACGCCGTCGACGATCGCCAGGCCACCCTTGCTCGCGAGCACGATCTCGTCGCGTCGCCCGGCGATGGCGCGGCCGACGAGCTCCTCATTACGGCCGCCCCCGTACAGGGTCGCTGTGTCCAGCATCTGCACGCCCTCGTCGAGGGCCGTGCGCAGCAGCGCGAGGCCGTCCTCGTCCGACGGCGGCACACCATACGCGTGGCTGAGCGACATGCAGCCGAGGCCGATGCGGGGAAGCTTCACGCGAGCTGCTCCTCCAGCTGGCCGAGCACGCGGTAGCAGTCGATCACCTGACGAAGCGAAGAGTTGGGCTCGCGCCCCTCGCGGATCGCGGCGATGAACTCACGGTCCTGCAGCTCTATGCCGTTCATGCTGACCGCGACATGCGACACGTCGATCTGCTCTTCCTTGCCGTTGAAGAGGTCGTCGTAACGGGCGATGTACGTGTCGGTGTCGCCGATGTAACGGAAGAACGTGCCGAACGGGCCGTCGTTGTTGAACGACAGCGACAGCGTGCAGATCGCGCCGGATTCGCTCTTCAGCTGGATCGACATGTCCATCGCGATGCCGAGTTCGGGGTGGATCGGTCCCTGGATCGCGTTCGCCTGCACGATCTTGCCCGCCTGGTAGGCGAACAGATCGACCGTGTGCGCGGCGTGATGCCACAGCAGGTGGTCGGTCCACGAACGCGCCTCGCCCTTGGCGTTCGTGTTGCTGCGGCGGAAGAAGTACGTCTGCACATCCATCTGCTGCACGTTGAATTCGCCAGCGGCGATCCGGTCGTGCACGAGCTGGTGCGACGGGTTGAAGCGGCGCGTGTGCCCGACCATGGCCACACGGTCGGACGCTTCCGCCGCGGCCAGCGTCGCCTCAGCATCCGCCAGCGAATCCGCCAGCGGGATCTCGACCTGCACGTGCTTGCCTGCGGCGAGCACTGCCTGCGTCTGCTCGGCGTGCAGGCCCGTCGGTGTCGCGAGGATGACGGCATCCACGTCCTCCCGTTCGAGCACGGCGTCGAGCCCGACGACAGCGTTCGCGACGCCGTACTGCTCGGCGACAGCGTCAGCCTTCTCCTGAGAGGTGGCGCTGACGACCGTGACCTCGGCGTCCTCGATGTTCTTCAAGCCGTCGAGGTGCTTCATTCCGAAGGCACCGCTGGCGCCGACGACGGCGACGCGGATCTTGTCGATCATTCGCTCTCCCTTTCGCGGTTCGATATCAGGATGTCAGGCGCTCGCCACGGCTGCGGTCTCCGCGGGCTCCGGGGCGTTCGCCTGATCCGCGGACCCGGCCTCGCCCGCCACCTCGTCGGCGACGTCGGTGCGCCCGGCGGGGTTGCTGATGACGAGGTGGCCGACCGCGGTGTTGGATGCCGGAACGTGGTAGAACCGGTGGTCGACGTCGAGGGCCTCGCCGCCGAACTGGTCATCCATCGCACCGCGCGCGATCAGCCAGTCGACGAGTTCGATGCCTTCGGAGCCCGCCTCATCGACGTACTCCATGTGCGACCACTCGGTCAGGCCCAGCGGGTCTTGGATGAGGTGATCGAGGAACGCGTTGTCCCACTCCTCGTTGATCAGCCCCGCGCGAGGGCCCTGCAGCTGGTGACTCATACCGCCGGTGCCCCAGATCTGCACGTTGAGCTCCTCGCCGTCCCACTTGTCGATCGCGCGGCGCAGAGCCTTGCCCAGCTCATAGCAGCGGCGTCCGGAGGGGACCGGATACTGCACGACGTTCACGGCGAGCGGGATGACGCGCGTCGGCCACTGCTCGTCCGGGCCGAGCTCGCCGTAGACCAGCGACAGTGGAACCGTGAGCCCGTGGTCGACCACCATCTCGTTGACGAGTGTGAGGTCGAAGTCATCCTGGATGATCGACTGCGCGAGGTGCGCGGCGAACTCGGGGTATCCCTTCACGTCGGGCACCGGGCGCGGACCGTAGCCCTCGTCGGCGACCGGGTACTCCGCGCCCGTGCCGAGCACGAAGGTCGGGATGATGGAGGCGTCGAAGGCTGTCGCGTGGTCGTTGTAGACGAGGATGACGACGTCAGGAGTGTTCTCCTTGGCCCACTTCCGGGTCCACTGGTACCCGTCGAAGACCTTCTTCCAGTACGGCTCCTCGGTCTTGCCGAGATCCATCGCGGCGCCGATGGCGGGCACGTGCGAGGTGAACACCGCCGAGGTGAACTTCGCGGGGGCATCGGGCCGCATCGTGGTGGCCTTCTCGCCGGGCTCGGGAGGCGTCCAGCCGTCGAGATCCTTGAGACGGTTGCCCTCCGGACGACGTCCGCCGCTGACCATCATGTCGCGATAGGCGGCCTCGCTCATCCCGGTCATCGATCCGGCCATCTGCTGGAAGCTCATCCCATGCGTGGCGCCGATCTTCGCCAGGAAGTAGATGTTGCCGCCCTCTTCGATCATGGTGTTCATGTCCATGTCGAGCACGGCCTGTCGCTGCCGCGCATTGAGCGGCCACTCGTCCAGGTACGCTGCCTGATCCGCGAGGAAGCGCACGCGGTTCTCGGGCTTCATCATCGACATCGCGAACTGATTCAGATGGAAGCCCTTCCGGGCCTGCTCCGCATCGTAGATGGTGGTACCGGGAATGTTCTTGTACGGCTTGTCGAGTGCCATGTCATGCTCCTTCTTGCCAGTAGAGGCGACGCGGGTTGTGTACGAGCAGCTTCTGCTGCAGGTCGGGGGTCGTCGCGATCTGAGGGATGTAGTCGACCAGCAGCCCGTCGTCGGGCATGTGGTCTTTCAGGTTGGGGTGGGGCCAGTCGGTTCCCCACAGCACGCGGTCGGGGAATTCCTCGACCACGCGACGGGCGAACGGTACGACGTCGGTGTACGCATGCTGCTCGCCGTCCAGAGCTCGTGGCCCCGTCGCGCTCAGGCGCTCGGGGCACGAGACCTTGGTCCACACGTTCGGGTTCTCACGCATGAACCGCAGGAACAGCTCGAAGTCCGGGCCGTTCGGGTCCTTGGTCACGTCGGGCCGGCCCATGTGGTCGACGACGACGTCAGTCGGGATGCGGGAGAAGAAGTCGAAGAGCTCGGGAAGGTCCTCAGCCTCGAAGTAGATGACGACATGCCATCCGAGGGGGGCGATCTTCGCGACGATCTCCTCGAGAGAGTCGGTCGGCACGCGGTCGACGAGGCGCTTGACGAAGTTGAAGCGCACGCCGCGCACACCGGCCTCGTGCAGCTCGGCGAGCTGATCGTCGGTGATGTCGCGGCGCACTGTGGCGACGCCTCGAGCGCGGCCTTCGCTACGGTTGAGGGCATCGACCAGGGCGCTGTTGTCGGCGCCGTGGCAGGTCGCCTGCACGATCACGTTGCGGTCGAAGCCGAGGTGGTCGCGCAGGGCGAACAGCTGCTCAGCAGATGCGTCGCACGGGGTGTACTTGCGCTCCGGGGCGTAGGGGAACTGCTCGCCAGGGCCGAAGACGTGACAGTGCGCGTCGACTGCGCCTTCCGGCAGCGTGAACGTCGGCTTCGTCGGGCCGTCATACCAATCCAGCCAGCCTTTGCTCTTGGTGAAGTCGCCCGTGGTTTCGCCGTGTGCCATCGTCACTCCTCCACGTATTCCAGGCCGGCCGCAGCCAGCGGCTCGCGCATGCCGTAGAGGTCGAGCCCGAGCACGCCCTCCCGGAACTTCTGACGCTTGGACTCTTCGTTGTCCTCGCGCTTCTGGCTGGCATCCGCCACTGCGCCGACCAGCTCCCGCGGTACGACGACGACGCCGTCGACATCGGCGACGACCACGTCTCCGGGGTTGACGAGCGCGTTCGCTGCGACGACGGGGACGTTCACGGAACCGAGCGTGGCTTTGACAGTGCCCTTGGAGTTGATGGCGCGGGAGAAGACCGGGAAGCCCATCTTCTCGAGGTCGGCGACATCGCGGACCCCGCCGTCGATCACGAGGCCCTTGCAACCACGCGCGGTGAGCGAGGTGGCCAGCAGCTCTCCGAAGAAGCCGTCCTCGCTCTCGGTGGTGCAGCCTGCGACGATGACGTCCCCCTCCTGCACCTGCTCGGCGGCCACGTGGAACATCCAGTTGTCACCGGGCTGCAGCAGTACGGTGACGGCCGGACCGCACAGCTTCGCACCGTTGTATGCCGGGCGGATGTAGGGGCGCATCAAACCGACGCGACCCATGGCCTCGTGGATCGTGGCGACGCCGAACTGCGCGAGCCGGGCCACGTCGTCGGGGTCTGGTCGCTCGATGTTCGTGCGGACGATGCCGAGGTCGTTCAGTCGCATTGGTGTTCCTTTCACAGCCCGCGGGCGGAGAGTGCGCGGTCGAGGCGCGGGTAGACGCGGCGGGCGTTGCCCTCGAACACCGCTTCACGCTGGGAGTCGCTGAGGTTGGTGGTCGCGTCGACGTAGCGCTTGGTGTCGTCGAAGTAGTGGCCCGTACGCGCGTCGATGTCGCGGACGGCACCGATCATCTCGCTGGCGAACAGGATGTTGTCGGTCGGGATGACCTCGGTCAGCAGATCGATTCCCGGCTGGTGGTAGACGCACGTGTCGAAGAACACGTTGTTCAACAGGTGCTCTTCGAGCTCGGGCTTGCCCAGCGCCATCGCGAGCCCGCGGAAGCGACCCCAGTGGTACGGCACGGCGCCGCCGCCGTGCGGGATCACGAGCTTGAGATCGGGGAAATCCGTGAACAGGTCGCCCTTGAGCAGCTGCATGAACGCGGTCGTATCGGCACCCAGGTAATGGTCGCCCGTGGTGTGGAACACGTCGGGACGGCACGTCGTGCTGACATGCACCATCGCGGGGATCTCGTACTCGACGAGCTTCTCGTAGATCGGGTACCAGGACCGGTCGGTGAGTGCAGGAGCGGACCATTTGCCGCCGGATGGATCGGGGTTGAGGTTGACGGTGACGGCGCCGAGCTCTTCGACGGCGCGCGTCAACTCGGCGACGGTGGTCTTCGGATCGACGCCAGGCGACTGCGGCAGCATCGCCCCCATGAGGAAGCGATCGGGGAACAGCTCGCTGACCCGGGCGACGAGGTCGTTGCAGATGCGCGCCCAGGTCTCGCTGACCGCGAGGTCGCCGATGTGGTGAGCCATGAACGAGGCGCGGGGGCTGAAGACGGTGATGTCGCTGCCGCGCTCGTTCATGAGCTTGAGCTGGTTGGCCTCGATTGTCTCGCGGATGTCGTCATCGCTGATTTGCAGGGATGCCGGATCCGGCGCCTCACCCTGCCCCTTGGTGAAGGCGATCTGCAGGTCACGCCAGGCGCCCAGCTGTGCGGGGGCGGTCGTGTAGTGGCCGTGGATGTCGATGATCAACGCGTGTCGTCCTTGTCACTCGGATGCTGTCGCATGGTGCTGCTGATCCCGACTCTAGGTCGGGTGCTGTATATAGTCCAATAGATGTGAAGTGCGTTCCCCATAGAGAGGATCGATAGATGGCTCTGGCTGATCTGAACCAGCTGCGCACCTTCGTGGTGCTCTACGAACTGCGCAGTGTGACGGCCGCCGCAGAGCGACTGCATGTCACGCAGCCGACCGTCAGCTATACGCTGCGCAGGCTGCGCGAGAAGTTCGGCGACGAGCTGTTCCGCCGCGAGGGGCACGACATGGTGCCGACCGCGAAGGCCACTGCCCTCTTCGCTCCCCTGCACGAGGCTCTCGCCCAGATCGACGAGACGGTGAGCGACCCGGAGGCGTTCGAACCGGCCGGTTTCAGTGGCGAACTCTCGCTGGGGCTCACCTCGATCGGAGAGCAGACGTTCCTGCCGCCGATCATGGCTGCGCTCGCTCGCGCGGCGTCCAGCCCGCATCTGCAGGTGGCGCGCCTCGACTCCGATCAGGTCGAGGACGGACTGATCCGCGGCACGATCGACCTCGCGATGACCGTGTCGATGATCGGCAGTCCGCGCCTGTGGCGCACGCATGTTCGCGCGGTCGAGTACGTCGCGCTGTCGTCAGGTCAGCATCCGCTCCCCGACACGGGGCCGGACATGTTCGCCGGACGCCACTTCGTGCGCGTCTCCGCGCGCGGCGGCCATGTGTTCCCGCTGCAGGCGCTCACGGAGCACGGACTCATGCCTCAGGTCGCGCTCACCGTCGAGGAGTATGCGACCGTGCCGGCGGTACTGGAGGAGACGGATCTGATCGTCCTGGTGCCCCGACACGTCGCCGAGGTGTTCAGCGGCTGGTTTCCTGGCCTGCGGATCGCCGAGCTCCCGTGGTCGGGGCAGAGTACGCCGGTGTCGCTGTACACGCGACGCGAGGCGAGCCTTTCGCCGGCACAGAGGTGGTTCCGCTCGGTGGTGCTGGATGCCGTCGCCGCCGGTGAGTATCGACGGCGTCGTGCAGGCTAGTTCTTCTTGCGGTTCCAGCTGGCCTTCGCGGGCGCGAAGGGACTGCGCACGTGAATCGCCCACGTCGAATGCGGGTGGATGCGCAGCAGCGCGGTCTCATAGAACGACACCGCGTCTGCGGCAAGAGTCGGCAGGACAGCATCCTTGTCCACGGTGTCCTCCGCACGAGGACGAAGCGCCTTCCAGACCAGCTGCACCTCAGGGGCGCCGGTGGGGATGCCGTCGACGTCGAGCACCGCGCGATCCCACGGCAGCGTGAGCCGAGGGTCCCGCTTGTAGACCCAGGCCCGCGGGGCTCCATCTTCGGCGTTGACCTGAACAACCCAGGCATTCTGCGCATCGTCTCGGATGAGCACCGGCTGCAGATCGGCGCCCTCCGGAGCATCCGCGAACGGCACGATCTCATCCTCACCCGGCACCCATGCACTGAACCCCTCAGGAAGGTTCCCGACCAGTCCTCGGAGATCTGCAGCGACGACACTGACATCGATGTTCTCGCGCTCGCGGATCGGATGCCCGAGCCATCTGTCGAGCGCGACGCCACCCGACAGCCACCAGCGAACGGATGCCGCGGCGAGGAGCCGGGCGACCGCCTCAGCGTCGAGCGGTTCCCACGGCGTCGCCGCGGTGGGCGTGGAAGAGGACATGGGATGAGGTTACCCGGCTCCGACCATTCGTCATCCGCTCCGCCACGACAGGTGGCAGGCTAGCCGCATGGCGAACTCCCCCTCCGGCGACTCGATGACCGATCGGATCGTCCGCGTGCTCGACACCTTCACCACCGAGCGCACGATGCAGACCGCCACCGAGATCGCCCAGCGCGCCGGGCTTCCGCCGTCCACGGCGCATCGCATGGTCGGCGACCTCGTCGCGGCCGGCCTGCTGGAGCGCGATGAGGACCATCGCATCCGCCTCGGCATGCGTCTGTGGGAGCTCGCGCTCCGGGGCTCGAGCGCGTTGCGACTGCGCCAGGCCGCCCTGCCGCACATGGAGCACGTGCAGACGCTGATCCGCGAGCACACCCAGCTCGCCGTGCTCGAGCACGAGGAGGCGCTCTTCCTCGAACGGCTGTCGCATCCGGATGCCGGCGCGAACATCACCCGCATCGCCGGGCGCCTGCCCCTGCATGCGTCATCGTCTGGACTGGTCCTTCTCGCCCACTCCGACCCTTCGATCCGCGAGCGGGTGCTGTCCGGGCCGCTGCGTGCGGTGGCCGTGGAGACGGTGACGGATGCTGAGACGCTGCACGCCGTGCTCGCATCGATCCGGCGGCGCGGATACGTCATCGCTCCCGGTTCGATCGAGGCGGTCTCCACCGGCGTCGCGGTGCCCGTGCGTGATCGCGGCGAGGTGGTCGCCGCACTGTCGGTCGTGCGGCCGCGCGAGAGCGGGACGGATGCGGCGATCGCGGCGCTGCGCGATGCGGCGAAGGCCATCGAGAACGACCTCCGTCGATCTCACTGATTCCCGTTCAACGGGATTCGACCCACCGTCGCCCCATGCGAGCGGCACACTGGTCGGCACGGGCCCGAATCCGCCCGTCAGTGCCGAACACCCGTCGAAGGAGACGCCATGAGCGCAGCCGCGCCGCACCCGCAGAAGATCCGTACCCGTGTCGCGATCGTCGGCGCGGGCCCCGCAGGGCTGATCCTCTCCCATCTGCTGGCGGATGCCGGGATCGAGTCGGTCGTGATCGATCAGCGCCCGCGCGAAGAGATCGAGTCGACCATCCGGGCCGGAATCCTCGAACAGGGCACCGTCGACCTGCTCACCGCGATCGATCCGAACACCCGCGTGAACACGGTAGGCCACCGGCACGATGGCATCGAGCTGCGCTTCCAGGGCGATGGGCATCGCATCGACTTCCCCGGACTGGTGGGGCGCAGCGTCTGGCTCTATCCGCAGCACGAGGTTCTGCGGGACATGCTGCGGTTGCGTCTCGGCGCCGGCCAAGATCTGCGATTCGGCGTGACCGCGACCCGCGTGGAAGACGCCGACACCGTCCACCCCCGCGTGATCGCGACGACCGCGGACGCAGAGGAGCTCACGATCGAGGCCGACTTCGTCGTCGGCGCCGACGGTTCGCGCTCAGTCGTCCGCCCCGCGATCACCGGCGACTCACGCAGCGGGTTCTTCCGCGAGTACCCGTTCGCGTGGTTCGGCATCCTCACCGAGGCGCCGCCGTCGGCCGAGGAGCTGATCTACAGCAACTCGCCGAACGGATTCGCCCTCATCAGCCAGCGCAGCCCCGAAGTGCAGCGGATGTACTTCCAGTGCGCCCCCGACGCCGATCCGAACGCACTGAGCGAGGAGCAGATCTGGGAGACGCTGCAGTCCCGCGTGCCGGGGACCACCCTGAAGGAGGGGCCGATCTTCCAGCGCGACGTGCTGCGGTTCCGCAGCTTCGTCGCGCACGAGCTCCGCCACGGGCGCGCCGCGCTCGTCGGCGACGCCGCCCACACGGTGCCACCGACCGGCGCGAAGGGCATGAACCTCGCGGTCGCCGACGTCGTGCTGCTCGCTGGCGCGCTGCGAGCGCTGCTCGACGAGAACGATGAGCGCCTCATCGACGGCTACGCGGAGCAGGCATCCCGCCGCATCTGGAAGGCGCAGCACTTCTCGTGGTGGATGACGAGCATGCTGCACACCGCACCAGACGCGAGCGACTTCGACCAGCACCGTCAGGCCGGCGAACTGCGATCCGTGGTCGAATCCGAAGCCGGCCGCACGTTCCTCGCCGAGGCGTACACGGGCTGGCCGCTCACCTGAAGCCCCACTGCGTCGTCCGCGCAGCGAGTGCCCGCGCGTCATGCGGTGCATATCCGCGGGCGTCGTTGTCGAAGTACACGTAGACGTCGCGCGGCGGCTCACCACCGGCCAGTCCGCCGATGATCCGCGCCCATCCGTCGAGCTCTTCCGGGGTGTAGCCGCTGCGATAGAGCTCCTGCGCCCCGTGCAGGCGGATGTAGGCGTAGTCGGCGGTCACCGCATCGAAGCGCGGGAACCGGCCGGCGGTGTCGGCGACGACCATGGCGACACCGTGGGCACTGAGGAGGTCCTCGGCGCCGCGAAAGCTCTCCGATCGCGGCTCGAGCGCATGACGGATCGGGCGATCCTCGTCGATCTCCAGCCACGTCCGCCCCGCGAGCCTGGCGTCGTGACGTCCGGCCAGCGCGAGCGCCTCGCCCGTCGAACGCGGCAGCAGTCCGAGGAACGCATCGAGCAGCTCCGGCTGGAACTCCTGCCGCTCCGGCAGTTGCCACAGCACCGGTCCGAGCGACGCCCCCAATGCGAGCACGCCGGAGGCGAAGAAGTTCGCGAGCGCGGTCTCGACATGACGCAGACGCAGCATGTGGGTCACGTACCGCGACCCCTTGACGGCGAAGACGAACCCCTCCGGCACCGACGCACGCCACTGGTGATAGCTCGCCGGCCGTTGCAGCGAGTAGAACGACCCGTTGAGCTCGAGCGTCGTGAAGTGCTCCCCGATGTACTCGAGTTCGCGACGCTGCGGGAGCCCCGCCGGATAGAAGTCACCGCGCCACGAGGCGTACCGCCAGCCGGACGTGCCCACCCGCACGACGCCGGAGGCCACGGCGGACGCCGATCAGGCCCGCGCTGCGGGCTTCCTGTTCTCGGCGCTCGCCATCCACGCGAACTGCTCGAGCTTCTCGATGATCGCGTGCAGGATGTCGGCGCTGGTGGGATCCTCCTCGTCCACGCCGTCGTGCACCTCACGCATCGTGCCGACGACCGCCTCGAGCCGGACCGTGATCAGATCGACGGTCTCCGCCGTGTCGATCTCGCCCTGCGGGTACTCGGGCAGGGTCGTCGTCGCCGCCACGGTGTCGCTGCGACCGTCCGGAACCGCATGCAGTGCCCGCATCCGTTCCGCGACGGTGTCACTGAACTCGCGCGTCGCTTCGATGATCTCGTCGAGCTGGAGGTGCGTGTCGCGGAAGTTGCGTCCGACGACGTTCCAGTGCGCCTGCTTGCCCTGCATGGCGAGTTCGATCAGGTCGACCAGCACTGCCTGCAGGCTCGCGCTCAACTCCTTCGACGCGACGAACCCCTTCTCGGCGTTCTGCCGACGCGTGCTCTTCTCACCTGTGCCGCCGCGCGCCGCGC
>NZ_JBLVOB010000004.1:316658-324238 GCF_053543555.1 Microbacterium xerophyticum
CCGCCGCGCGCCGCGGGGCGCGTGCCAGTGGATGCCTGTTTCTCGGATGCCTTCGTCGTTGCCATCATGACAGCGAAGGTATCCGCGGTCGGTCGACCAGACCCAGGGCCTTGACAAGCAGCGCATCATCTCAGCAGCTGATTTCCGGAGCGGGCGACCAGCGGGCCGATCACCGCATCCGCATCCGGCGTCCATGCGGCGGCGCCCGTGATGCGGAATCGTGCGCGCTCACCGGGCAGCAGCGTGACGAGCCCTCGATCCACCGTGGCCGAAGGGTCGAGCCGATCCACCAGCAGCGCGAGATCGCGCACGAGAGATTCGGCGGTGATCGTCACGTCGTACGTGCCCTGATCGTCCACAGCTTCGATCTCGGACGACAGCCGCGGCGCACCGAGCGCGCTGTCGCGGGGCTCGGCGAACCACCACAGCCCGCGCGCGTCCAGCGCCTCGACCACCAGCACCTCTCGTGCCGCGTCACCGGCGACCGCGAGCGAAACGGGAACGTCGATCCGCACCGTCTCGCGCGCCGCGACCTCGGCGTCCACGGCATCCGACGCGAGCACGGTGCCGTCGAACGCGAGACGGCGCATGACGACGGTTCCCTGCCAGGGTTCGGCCGTGTCGTTCGACAGCACAGCGCTCAGTCCGGCATCCGCCGTCTGCGCGGGATCTGCCGGTTGCACCGACACCGTCCGGGGTGCGAATGCGTTCTTCAGCGCGAAGTACAGCGGCTTCTCACGCCCGTCGCCGTCGATCGCCGCCCATGACGTGACCGGCCAGCAGTCGTTGAGCTGCCACACGATCGCCCCCGCGTTGTGCGGAGCGAGCGAGCGGAACCATTCGAGCGCGCACGACACGGCGTTCGCCTGATTGAGCTGCATCGCCCAGTGCCATGTCTCGATGTCCTCCGGAACGCGGTAGTGCGAGACGAGGCCGCCGGTGAGCTTGGCGTTGCCGTCGGCGGCCTTCTGATGAACGATCATGCCCGGCGATTCCGGCGTGAGCGGATCGTCGCTGATCGCGCGCGTCAGCGTGGTCCAGGCCGGCGGCCCCTGCCATCCGAACTCCGCGACGAAACGCGGTCTGTGCTCGCGGTACGTGGGCCAGTCGCGGCGATTCCACTGCTCCCACAGGTGCATCGAGCCGTGCTCCTCGTCGTTCGGATGCGGCCCGGTCTGCGCGCTCCCGTCCCAGCCGCCGCCGGGGCTGAACGGGCTGCCCGGCGCATAGGGCACGTGCGGCGCCAGTTCGGCGATCAACGCGGGCAGCAGCTCGTAGTAGTAGTGCGCACCCCAGGTCCTGCCGTCCAGGACGCTCTTCCATCCCCAGTCCTCGTAGCCCCAGGTGTTCTCGTTGTTGCCCGTGAGCAGCACGAGCGATGCACGATGCGCGAGACGGGCGATGTTCTCACGCGCCTCTGCCTCGATCTCCGCGCGCAGCGGATCCTCCTCCGCGTATGCGGCGCACGCGAACAGGAAGTCCTGCCACACGAGCAGGCCGAGCTCGTCGGCGAGATCGTAGAAGTCCTCCGACTCGTAGATGCCCCCGCCCCAGACGCGGATCAGGTTGAGGTTCGCGTCCTTCGCCTGCTGCAGCCGGCCGCGGTAGCGGTCGCGGTCGACGCGGCTCGGGAACGCGTCGTCCGGAATCCAGTTCACGCCCTTCACGTAGATCGGCTGGTCGTTCACGATCAGGGTGAACGGGGTGCCGGCAGCATCCGGCGTCGTGTCCCACCGCAGATCACGGAAGCCGACTTTGCGCGATGCGGAATCAAGAAGGACCCCGTCTGCAGCAAGCGTCACATCCACGTCGTACAGCACGGGTTCGCCGTACCCGGCCGGCCACCACCGATCGACCTGGTCGAGCTGCACCTCGAGATCCACGGAGTCCACGCCGGCGGGCACTTCGACGCCCTCCGCCGCGCGAGCACCGACCTGCACCGCGAGCGTCGCCGGCCGCTGCGAGGTGCGCGCGAGCTCCACGTGCACCCGCACGCTGCCGCCGTTCCCCGCGGTCTCGGCCCGCACGTCGACCAGGGCGAGCCGTGCGTCGGACCACGACTCCAGTCGCGCCTCGCGCCAGATGCCGCTCGTGCACGTGGCGATCCCCCAGTCCCAGCCGAAGCTGCACGCCGACTTGCGGATCGCGTCGTACGGGAGCGGATAGGGCCGGGGACGCACGCCGAGCGCGACGCTCTGCGCGTTCGCGTGACGCACCGGGCTGCGCAGCGCCACGACGAGCTCGTTGTCTCCCGCCGTGAGGGTGCTCGTGACGTCGAAGCGGTACGAGCGGTGCTGGTTCGCGACGTCGGCGAGCGCCTGGCCGTTGAGCGTGATCGTCGCCACCGTGTCGATGCCGTCGAAGACGAGGTCGTGCCGTGCCGCGGCCTCGAGTGCGGCATCCGACACCGAGATCGTGGTGCGGTAGGTCCAATCGACCAGACCGATCCAGGCGAGCGCCGACTCGTTGTCGTCGAGATACGGGTCAGGGATGAGTCCGGCGCGCATCAGATCGAGGTGGACGACGCCCGGCACGATCGCGGGGATCGGATCAACGCCGACCTTGGCGGGACCGGCCGCCGCATGCACCTGCCAACCGGTGGTGAGCGGAGTGCGGACGAGGGCGGCGTGCGGCGAAGAGGTCACTGACCAACTGTGCCGTGCGGGACCAGGGGAAGTCCATCCTTCGCCCCGGTACGCCGCACGCGCGCACGGAAGCGCCATGCGGTCACGACCAGCACGACGACGGCGAGCACGACGGCGGTCGCCGCGACCGTCGGCGCTGACGGATCACCGGACCATCGTCCCACCGCGATCCACACGAGCCCCCAGGCCGTCGCCACAGCGGGAGCCCACCTCCCACCGCGCCAGGCGGTGAACACGGCGACGAGCCCGGTGACGACGAGCGTGATCACCCCAGGCACGCCAGGGGCCGCGGTCCACTCCGTCATGTCGAGCGCGCCGAGCCAGGCCGCGAGGTTCGCAGCGGCGGCGACCGTCACCCATCCGAGGTACAGACCGATCGTCCCGTCCACGAGCACGATCTCGGCGATCGTGCCGCGACGCGGTCTGCGGCTGACCCTGACGAACGTGACCAGCAGCACCCCGAGCAGGATCACGATGATCACGAACGACTCTGCGATGCGCCACGCCTGCACGCACATGATCCACACGGCGTTGAGCAGAGCGGATGCCGCGACGCCGTATCCGACCGCACGGTGAAGCGGCTTCGCCGCCTGCGAAGGCACCAGTTGCCACAGCGCGTACGCCACGAGGCCGAGGTAGATCACCGACCAGATCGCGAACGCGAAGCCCGCCGGTGCGAGCACGGTGGCGTCGGCGGCGAACGCGCCTCCCGCGGCCTCTGGCATCGGAGTGCCGCCCAGCAGGCCCGAACCGAAGACCGCGGCGATCACCGCCCCCGCGACGGTCAATGCGACGACGAGGCGGCGGACGCGATCAGACTTCTCCGTCTGGGCCATGCCCCCACAGTAGACGGGCCCCGGCGGTGACTACTCCGCTGCCGGCGGCGTGGCGCAGATGGCGCCGTCGACGATGGTCTGGTGGTACTGCTCGGCGGTGAAGGGCAGCCCGAACTCCGGTGCCGTCTCCCCGCCAGCCGCAGGCGCCTTCGAGGCGATCGCCGCGAGTTCCCACGCGAGGTAGGCCGCGAACGAGCCCCCGGCTGTCGAGTTGTTCAGCACGACGGCGACGGTGAACCCGGTCGTCGGGTCGGAGTACGCCGCCGTCGCATAGCCGGGGGTCCATCCGTGCTGACCGATCAGCGGACCGACCACGAATGCGCCGCCGGTGGCCTGATACCACGACGGTGCACCGTTGTACGCGGGCAGCGGAGCCGAGAACCGTCCGGGCTCGGCGCCCTCTTCGCGCAGTCCCTGGCGTGCCGTCGCCTGGGCGTAGCGCCCCAGGTCGTCGATCGTCGAGACGACACCGGAATCGGTGAAGCCCGTGCTCGATGAGAGCACCGTGATCTCGGAACGCGCCGCGCAGTCGAAACCGCCGTCGATGGGCGGCAGAAGGGTTCCGCTGAGCGAGACTTCGCCAGGGGCCGCCGCCTTCGGCGCAGGAAGGGACGTTCCCGCGAGGTCCAGCGGGTTCGTCACGTACTCGGCGATGAGCTGCGATGCGCTCTTGCCCGATGCGCGCTCGAGCGCCAGGCCGAGCAGCAGGTAACCGGCATCCGAATCGCGGTACGTCGTGTGCGGAGCAACCGGCGTCTGCCCGAGACCGAACGACGCCAACTCCAGCGCAGGCCACTCGCGCTCAGGGGTGTTCAGCCACATCGGCTTGACGGCTGCTTCGGAGGAGCCGGCACCGCTGGTGCCGTTGCAGAGATCGAGGAGGGTGATGTCCTCCATCTGCGCGACCCCCGAGACGTACTCCGGAACGGAGGCGTCGAGTTCGACCACACCGTCGTCCACGAGTCCGTAGAGGACATCGCAGGTCATCATGCGCGTGACGTCCGCGACGCGGAATGTCATGTCGGTCGAGACCGCCGTCTGGTCCTCGACCGACTGCGTGCCGAGTCCGGTGACCCAGGTGCCGCTCCACGGCACCCACACACCGACGATCGCGCCGGTCGAACCGGTCGCGACCATCGCATTCTCGACGGCGGCCTGCAGCTGCGCGACGGTGTCATCCGCGAGTGCGGCATCGACCTGCTCGGGAGGCGTGTAGGAGAAGGACTCCTCCCCTGAGCAGCCGGTCAGGACGAGCGCGAGCGCAGCGGCGCCTGCGACGGCGGCACGCCAGCGGCGCGGCGAGAGAAGGTGCATGAAGGAAGCTCCAGGAAGATTTATTCTCCCGAGTCTAAAGCGCTCATCGCGAAACACGGCATCCATCGGGTGGACACCAGGCAGACGTACAGTGATCACGTGACCCATATCTTCGAAGCCGACGTCGTCGCAGCCATCCTCCGTCACATGAACGGCGATCACACCGACGACAACCTCCTCATCGTCCGCGCGTTCTCTACGGAATCCGACGTGCCGATCACGAGCGCCGTGATGACGGATCTGGACGGCTCGGGCGGCGTCTGGCAGATCACGCGCGCCGGCGTCCCGGAAGAGCTTCGCGTCCCGTGGCCCAGCGGTGAGATCTCCGAGCGACCGGCAGTGCGCCGCGAGGTCGTGGCGCTGTACGACGCCGCATGCGAGAGACTCGGCATCGAGCCGCGACCGCACGCGTGAGGAATCCGCACTTCTGCTGAGGTTAGGTTGCCCTTACACTGAGGGCATGGCCGAAATCCTCTCCTTCTCCGCCGCTCTGCGTGAGCGCTCCTCGAGTTCGCATTCGCGCAGCGAGCACGCCGGATTCATGGCCGACCTGCTCAAGGGCGAGGGCTCCCGCGAGGACTACATCGCACTCGTGGCGCAGCACTACTTCATCTACGAAGCCCTCGAGGGCGCGGGCGATCGCATGCGCAACGACCCGGTCGCCGCGGTCTTCATCAGCGACAGGCTGACACGGCTGCCCGCACTCGAGGCGGACCTGGAGTTCCTCATCGGGCCCGACTGGCGCGACACCATCACGCCGCTGCCGACGACGCAGCGCTACGTCGACCGCATCAACGAGGTCGGGGCGACCTGGGTGGGCGGCTTCGTCGCACACCACTACACCCGCTACCTCGGCGACCTCTCCGGCGGCATATTCATCGGGCGGGTCATGCAGCGGCGGTTCGGCTTCGAGACGAACGGCGTCGGCTTCTACCTGTTCGACGACATCGCCGACCCTGCCGCGTTCAAGGACGTCTACCGCGAGCAGCTGGATGCCGCGCCGTGGGACGACGCGGAACGCGAACGGGTGATCGATGAGGTGCTGCTGGCGTACCAGTTCAACACCGAGCTGTTCCTCGACCTCGATCGCGTGCGATCCGCGGCCTGATCCGTCAGGCGTTGACCTCGGGCGTCGACGCTCTCTCCCACGCTTCGCGCATGAAGCGGCGCACATCCTCGTCGACTCTGATGTCGCTCGGACGCAGCGGCCGGGACAGGTACAACCCGTCCAGTGACGTCAACCGCGACAGCGCGACGTAGGTCTGGCCGGGGGCGAACGCCCCTCCGCCCAGATCGATGATCGCCCGGTCGTAGGTCTTGCCCTGCGACTTGTGGATCGTGACCGCCCAGGCGAGGCGCAGCGGGAACTGCATGAACTCCGCGATCACGTCACGGCTGAGGGTCTTGGTGCTCTGGTCGTAGGAGTAGCGGAACCTCTCCCAGACCGCTGGCTCGACGTCGACGTCCTCGCCGTCGATCTCCACTCGCACCGAACCGCCGATGATGCGCTTCACCGTACCGATCGTGCCGTTCACCCAGCGCGGGGGCTCGCCCGTCATCGAGACGTCGTTGCGCAGGAACATGACCTGCGCCCCGACCTTGAGCTTCAGTTCCGCATCGGCGGGGTAGGACGCGTCGCCCCTCCCGAAGTCGCCGTTGATCTCCGCCCTCGCGGTCTGCTCCTTGCCGGCGAGCGCGGCGAGGTGGCGGCGGTTGATGTTGTTGACGATGTCGTTGCGGGTCGCGAGCGTGATCATCGGCACCTCGCCGGGCTCCGGCTCCGGGGGAGTGCGGGCGCCCTGCGAGTTGAGGACGCCGGCGATCTCGGCCGTGACGCGCCCGTAGCGCACGGCGTTCAGCATCGCCTTGAAACCGTCGTCCGACTGCCGGTGGATCTGCACCAGCTCTCGAACATGCAGTTCGGCCCCGTGCCTGCCCAGATCGATGAGCCCGTCCGACTCGCCCATCGTCGCACCAGCCCAGACCTTCGCATCGAAGAACCAGAAGGAACGGTAGTGATCCTGCACGTAGCGCAGCTCATCTCCGCGCGGCGGCACGGGCGCCAGCTGGTACGGATCGCCGAACATCACGATCTGCACGCCGCCGAAGGGCTCAGCGCGCCGTCCCCTCGCCTGGCGCAGGGCGCGATCCATGCCGTCCATGAGATCGGCGTTCACCATCGAGATCTCATCGATCACGAGCGTGTCGATGGCATTGAGGATGCGGCGGGTGGCGTCGTTCTGCTCGATCTCGCTCTCGGCGATGAGTCCGATCGGGAGACGGAAGAGCGAATGGATCGTCTGGCCCTCGACGTTCAGCGCCGCGACGCCGGTCGGTGCGCAGATCGCGATCTGCTTCTGCGTGTTCCAGGCGAAGTACTGCAGCAGGGTCGACTTGCCGGTTCCCGCGCGGCCGGTGATGAACACGTGCTCCCTGGTGTCCTCGATGAGACGGAACAGCTCCTGCTGCTCGGCGGAGAGGGCGGGAAAGGACACGATTCTCATCGTACGTCGAGCGCGGCGTCACAGTCTGCCGACGCTCGGCACTGTCTCAGGCCCCTCTCCTAGACTGACGCCATGGATCGCCCTCAGCCGACGTCGCCGCGGCGCCGACGCCTCTGGGTCGACCTCACCACCCTGGCGGTCATCGGCGTCCTGCTCCTCGGCGCGATCGCCGCCGGCGGTGCGGCTCTGTACAAGGAGTACTACGGCCCAGGCGCCTTCGTCACGAGATACCTCGATCTGCTCGCGACCGGTCGCGCCGCCGCCGCCCGGCGCGGGCCGGG
>NZ_JBLVOB010000004.1:324258-327282 GCF_053543555.1 Microbacterium xerophyticum
GGCCGCCCCGCCGACGCCCTGCGCGTGCCGGGCGTCGCCATCGATCGCGAGACCCTTGAGGATGCCGGGATAGAGGCGACGGCATCCGAGGCGCTGCTGCGCCAGGCGGCGCTCGCACCTCTCACGGAGATCGACGTCGTCGAAGAGGTCACCGTGGACGGCGTCACATCGGTGACGGTCTCCTACGTCGCGGGATCCCACCCCGGCAAGAGCACCTTCGAGGTGACGCAGGACGGGTGGGCCGGCGTGACGCCCAACTGGCGTTTCGCGCACACGCCCCTCGCGGCGATCTCGCTGCGTGTGCTCGGCTCCGATCAGTTCGCCGTCAACGGATTCGAGATCGATCGTCGTCAGGTGTCATCCGCAGGAGTGGAAGCCGAAGCGCTCGACCCCCTGCCGATGCTGGTGTTCACCCCCGGCGTCTACTCGGTCACGGTGGACACGGCGATCTCCCGGTCTCCAGGGGTCGGCGTCCTCGCCGATTCCCCTCTGACCCAGACCCCGGTCGACCTTCAGACCGAACCGACCGAGGAGTTCCTCGCCGTCGTGCAGACCCGCGTCGAGGAGTTCCTCACCGAGTGCACCACGCAGCAGGTGCTGCAGCCCACGGCATGTCCCTTCGGGCTCGAGGTGCAGAATCGCATCGCGAACCTGCCCACCTGGACGATCGCGCAGCAGCCGAAGGTCACCGTGGAGCCGGACGGCGCGCAGTGGATGATCCCCGCGAGCGAAGCCGTCGCGCACATCGAGGTCGACATCCGCTCGCTCTTCGACGGCTCCATCGAGCACGTGTCGGAGGATGTGCCCTTCCGCGTGAGCGGCACGATCTCGATCCTCCCCGATGGATCGGCGTCGATCAGGGTCGGCTCGGCGGGAGCCTGATCCGTCAGCCCTTCCGGGCCTCCTGACGCGCATCGCGGTCGGCCAGCGCCGCGAGCTTGGCGTTGTACTCCTCGAGCTCCGCGTCTCCGGTGCGATCGGCATGGCGGTCGTTGCGCCGCTGCACCTTGGTGTCGTCTCGGCTCCACTGGATCGCCACGGTGATGGCCACGATGACGGTGGGGATCTCACCCACCGACCAGGCGATGCCGCCGCCGATGTACTGATCCTCCATCGGGGTCGGACCCCACGGTCGGGCCATGGAGCCGAACCACTCGGCGACCATGAGGCCCTCCTGCATCATGATCGCTATCCCGAAGAACGCGTGCATGGCCATGATGGCGATCAGCGTGATCAGTCGCCCTGGGTACGGCAGCCGGTACGGCACGGGGTCGATGCCCACCAGGCTCATGGTGAAGAGGTAACCGGCCAGGAGGAAGTGGATGATCATCCACTCGTGGCCGAGGTGCTCGTACATCACCCACCGCACGATGTCGGTGAAGTAGAACGCCCACAGCGATCCGATGAAGATGCCGGCGGCGACGAACGGGTGGGTGATGATCCGGGAGAAGGGCGAGTGCACCGCCCACATGATCCATTCCCGCCCGCCGCGGGTGCCGTCGTCGCGCTTGTGGATCGCGCGCAGGGCGAGGGTGACCGGCGCTCCGGAGACGAGCAGCAGCGGAATGGCCATCGAGAGCATCATGTGCCCGAGCATGTGCACGCTGAAGAGGTAGTCCTGGTACAGGTTGATCGGGCCGCAGGTGACCCAGACGAGCATGAGCACGCCGAGCACCCAGAACACCGTGCGGTGGATCGGCCAGCGGTCTCCCCTGCTGCGCATGCGCAGGACGCCGGCGAGGTAGAAGAACAGCCCGAGGGCGGCGGCCACCGCCCAGAGGATGTCGACGTCCCAGCCCGTGAACCACATGTCGAGCGTGAACTCGGGTGGAAGCGGCGAGTCCGTGAGCAGTTCGGCGGGCGTCTTCAGGATCGCCGCGGTCTCGCCGGTGGGAGGAGGCGTGCGCGCCAGCGCCGCGGCAGCGCCGGATGCCAGCCCCATCAGGGCGACTTCGCAGAGCACCAGCATCCAGAACCAGCGCGAAGCGCTCTCGCCGCCCAGGCGCGGGATGAGACGAGCGCGGTACCAGGCGCCGAGCAGCCCCATTCCGCCGAGCAGCACGACCTTGGCGATGATGATGAGGCCGTACGGCGTCCAGAGCCCGCCCCATCCGCCGAGGCCGACGGTGGAGCGCATGACGCCGGACACCGCGACGACGAAGAAGGCGGCGATCGCGAGCGATGAGTAGCGGCGCACCAGCGCTGTACGGTCGACACCGGCGGTGCGACGCAGGATGACCAGCAGGAACAGGCCGCCCAGCCAGACGGCCGCACCCACCGTGTGCAGCAGGATCGAGTTGACGGCGATGACGTGACCGGCGAGCTCACCGGAATGGCCCTGATTGGCCATCGGGACCAGCGCTGCGACGGCGATCCCGGCCGTGATGAGCGTGGGCGTCCAGCTGCGCCACGCGAACGCGAGGATCGTGACGATCGCGCCCATGATGGTGGTGATCAGCCAGGCCTGGCCGAGGGGAAGCGTGAGCAGGAAGCGTCCCAGTTGCTCGCCGAACTGCTGTTCGAGGCTGAGCTGCACGTTGAACGCACCGAGGAACGTGAGGAACGCGGTGGCAGCCGAGGAGACCGTGAAGACGGCTGCGCCGATGGATGCCGTGTCCAGTGCCGTCTCGAACGGCTTCTCGCCGGCCTTCAGGGCGAACAGCGCGAGCACCATCGAGCCGATCATGACGGCGGCGCTGATGTTGTTCACCATTCGCGCGGTCGGCAGCCCCCATCGCACGAAGGGCCCAGGGTCGCTGAGCAGCAGCGGTGCCGCTCCCCCGCCGAGCTGCAGCGAGACCACGAGCGCGACGACCGCGGCGATGACGAGGATCCCGAGACCGGCCGCACGGTACACCGAAGCCTGCGTCGTGCGCAGGTCGGGAGAAGTCACCCTTCCAGCCTAAGCGCGTATGACAACAGGCGCGGACGCCCCGGATGCACGTCGCGCCCTCTGTGAGACGCGCGATCTGCGAGACGCGTCCTCTGTGAGACGCGCCCTCTGTGAGACGCGCGAAGGGGGGC
>NZ_JBLVOB010000004.1:327333-388491 GCF_053543555.1 Microbacterium xerophyticum
GGGGCCCCCTTCGAGAGGAGCGGTCTTACTTGACAGCTGCCTTGAGCTTGGAGCCGGCGGTCACCTTGACGCGCTTGCCTGCCGGGATCTTGATCTCGGCGCCGGTCTGGGGGTTGCGGCCGGTGCGAGCCGCGGTGTCGACCTGCTCGAACGAGATCCAGCCCGGGATCGAGACCTTGCTGCCCTTGGCGACAGCGTCGGAGACGGTGCCGAAGAGTGCGTCGAGGACACCGGAGACGGTGGCCTGGCTCTGGCCGGTGGCGCTTGCGATGCTCGCGACGAGCTCGGTCTTGGTGATGGACTTGTCAGCCATGTCATCCTCCAGCGACAAAGTGTCGCATCGTTGTGGTTCGGGAGGCGGATGCCGCCCGCTGGTCGAGTGACCGCCTCGAATGTATCAACCACTGCCCGCATTTCCGCGTCATTTCGCGGGTTTTGGGGTTTTCCTAGGCGTGTCGCGTCACATTGGTCACTCCAGTCACAGATTTTCGCCCCTCGCCCCGCAGGGTTGGGCGGAGAACTCAGCCGTGGGCGGAGCATCCTGGGCCGAGCCTCCGCCCATCCGCGAGTTCTCCGCCCTACGCAGTGAGAGGAGGCGCGGGGGTGGATGCCGACGCAACTCACGCCGCGATGTGAAGGCGCTGCGCGACAGCGGCCATGATCAGCGCCTGCACCTGTGGCCATTGGTCGAACAGCTGGTCGTAGCCGATACGGATGACGTGATACCCGCGCAGCTTCAGTTCCGCGTCGTGCCTGATGTCGCTCGTGCGCTGCTCACCGACATGATGACCGCCGTCTATCTGCACGATCAGCCGGTCACCGATGAGGCAGTCGACGCGATGCCCCAGCACCCACGCCTGCGGCAGGATCGGAAGGTCCAACCACCTCAGGCGAGTGAGGAAGATCGTCTCGGTGCCGGCATCGGCGAAGGGACGCACATCTTCGACCATCCGTCGCGCTGCCGGCGGCAGTGGTGTCCCACGCATCACCTCGACATCCAGCATCCCCTTCTTGGCGGCCGACTCCCACACAGCAAGTGCCGCCTCGTAGGGCTGACATCGAGCGACGATGACCAGTGCGTTCTCCAGGGAGTCCTCGCAGGATTCGGGGTCTCTGGGGAACAGTGGCACGTTCCAGTGGATGACCCCGCGCTCCACTCGGGCGTGACCGGATCTCGCCGGCGCCGCGAGGTGCGGCTCGGATGAGTCGAGCACCCACAGCCCCTTCCGCGCGGCGAGAGTGACGCAGCTGAGGACGACACCGCGACGGGCTGCCGCGATGAGCATCGGATCCGCACCTCTGAGAGCCACCCATCCACGGCACACCGAGAACAGTTGTCCTCGTTCACGGGCGCGGCGCAGCGCGTGCTCACTGACTCCAGCTCGCCGGAGGGCGTCGACACGGGCGACGCCGTTGCGTGCGTGCAGCTCGGGGATCGGATCCACGGCACGATCATGCCGTCTTGCATGAGTGTCAGGACTCAGCATCCGCGCCTTCGGTGGATGAGAGCCCGAAGCTCGAACCCGTGCAGGGTGAATCGGGCCTGCCTCAGCCCCCGTGCCGCCGCACAGTGTCGGGCGGAGAGCTCAGCCTCGGGCGGAGAGCTCAGCCTCGGGCGGAGCTTCCTGGGCATATCGTCCGCCCATCGGCGAGAAGTCCGCCCGACGCCGCGGGCGTGCAGACGCCCCGGGTACGCGAAAGGGGGCGAGGATCCGAAGATCCTCGCCCCCTTTGAAGGCGTTGCTTACCAGCTCGACTTGGTGATACCGGGCAGCTCGCCACGGTGTGCCATGTCGCGGAAGCGCACACGCGAGATGCCGAACTTCGTCAGCATGCCACGGGGGCGACCGTCGATGGCGTCACGCGAACGCACGCGCACCGGCGATGCGTTGCGCGGCAGCTTCTGCAGGCCGACGCGAGCAGCCTCGCGGGCCTCGTCGGTCGCGGCCGGGTCGACCAGGGTCTTCTTCAGCTCGGCACGACGTGCGGCGTAGCGCTCGACGATGACCTTGCGCTGCTCGTTGCGAGCGATCTTGCTCTTCTTAGCCATGTTTAGCGCTCCTCTCGGAATTCGACGTGCTTGCGGACGACCGGGTCGTACTTCTTCAGCACGAGGCGGTCGGGGGTGTTGCGACGGTTCTTCTTGGTCACGTACGTGAACCCGGTGCCTGCCGTCGAACGCAGCTTGATGATCGGACGGACGTCCTGAGCCTTCTTGGCCATTAGAGCTTCACACCCTTCGCCTTGAGGTCCTTGACCACGTTCTCGATGCCACGCACGTCGATCACCTTGATGCCCTTGGCGGACACGTTCAGGGTGACCTTACGGCCGAGCGACGGCACGAAATAGGTCTTCTTCTGCACGTTCGGGTCGAAGCGGCGCTTCGTCCGGCGGTGCGAGTGCGAGATGTTGTGACCGAAGCCGGGAACAGCTCCTGTCACCTGGCACACTGCTGCCATGTGATTACTCCTTCATTACCGTGAGACCGGACGGCCTCACCCAAGATCCCTTGTCTGCGCGCCGCACCTCTCGGATGAACCAGGAGGGAGACAGCACACGAACTACGCACAGGAGTGTGCGCAGACAAGGAGTCAGTTTAGCATGGCCTGCGCGTCGGCTGCGCCCCGCCCCCAGCGGAACACCGAGACAGACGGGTCTCCCTCGATCCAGAACCTCCATGGGAAGGCGTGCGTGCCGGCGTGCCCGGCGACGCCGACGCGCGGTCCTGTCGCGATCGGGACCTCAGCGTCCGCCAGCCACAGCTCGGCGCCGGCTCCGTGCAGTTCCGCCCCCGTGATCGCGTCGATCCCGTCGTGGAGCGGATGCCGCAGGCCCGACACCTGCCCGAATCGTCCGGGGCCTCTGGCGAGGTCGCGCCCTGTCCTGCCCGATCGTGCGGTCGCGGCATCCACGCCCTCGACGACCGAGCCGGCTCGCAGCAGCACACCACCGGCGATCCCGTCCGGTGCGCACACGACGTTGACGCACGAGTGGATGCCGTGGCTGAGGTACACGTAGAGATGCCCCGGCTCGCCCCACATCGTGGCGTTGCGCGCGGTCCTGCCCATGCGCGCGTGGGATCCGGGGTCGGCGAGCTCCCCCGTGCCGCGGCCGTGATAGGCCTCGACCTCGGTGATCCGCAGGCGCACCTCGGCTCCGTCGACGACGGTGCGAAGCTCGCCGCCGAGCAGTCGGGGCGCGACCTCGAGCGGGAGGGCGGCGAGGTCGCCTCTGGTGGCACGGCGCAGCGTCATCGGCTCAGAACTGCGGCGCCATCTGGCACCACGAGGCGTCGAAACCGGTGAGCACGACCATCTCCTCGCCGGAGCGAAGGTCGATCAGATGGGTCTGCAGGGTCTTCGGAAGCGGCACGAGCATGTCGTCGTACGGGTTCTCGACGAGCGTGGGCGCGACGGTCACCGCGGCGTACTGACCGCTCGGGGACGGGCACGCCTGCAGGATCGCATTGCCGGAGGCGACGTCGAACAGCGAGGTCGCGGCACCGTCGTCGTCGACCCTGATGATCGCCTGACCGGTGGGGAGGCCGTTCGCGTCGCGGGCCACGATGTGCCGCAGGGTGCCGCCGGGGTACGGGGTGATCGTGGTCGCCGGACCGAAATCGGGGTCGGATGCCGCGAGCGGCGTCTCCGAGCCGTCGGCGAGGTTCAGCTCCACTGTCGCGCCGTCCGCACGCCGCACGATCGCCGTGTACGTGCCCCGCGAGATGCCCAGCAGGCTCATGGCGATGCCCATGTTCTGCGCGCCCTCATCGCCGGATCGGTCATCGAGTGAGAGCGTGCCGTCGAAGTCGATGAACAGCACCGCGGCCGAGTCGGGCACGAACTGCCACTCGGCGATGCTGGCCTCGGCGTCGCCGACCTGCGCGATGTGCGGCTCGTCGTCACCGCTGAGCGCTTGCGTGACGAGCACGCTCGCGCGTCCGGTGTCCTCCGTGAGCTCGCGATCGGAGTACGTGTAGCCGACCAGCCCTCCGCGTTCGGAGACTTGCACCGAGCTCACGAACCCGTCGCCGGGCAGGGTCAGCTCGCGCACATTCGCGCCGTTGTGGTCCATGACGAGGATGCGCGATTCCTCCTCTTCCTCGACCGCGACGACGAGGCGTGTCGACGTCGAGCGGAAGTCGTTGATGCGCGGATGCGTGAACACGGGCACCGCGTTCTCGCCGCCGAGATCGGTGCGGAAGATCGAGTCATCATCGTCAGACCTGTTGAGCAGGAAGATCTCGGCGGCCGGCGTCGTGAAGCTGGTCGAGAGGTCGGATGCCGGGCCCCCGCCCGTGCCCGTGGCACCGGCGACCCTGACGGTGTACTCGGTCGCGTCGTCGAGAGGGACGGTGAAGCGGATGCCGATGCTGCGCCCCGCGGCATCCACCGTGAACGGCACAGCGGGCTCGACCGTCACCTGCGACTCGTCGATCTGCTGCAGCGACTGATTGGCCGTGAGGATGACGCGGCTTCCTGAGACGTCGATGGCCTCTGCCGCGTCGACCTGCACCTCGCTGACGCGCGGCCCCTGGAACAGGCTGATGACGCCGAGCCCAGCGACGACGACCACGAGCACGGTGACCACCGCGAGGATCGTGTACAGGAAACGGCGGTCCTTGGGGGCGGCGACGCGATGGGCGGCCGCGCTGGAGGAGCCACGAGCCGGCTCGGCGGCAGGTTCAGCGCCCGGGGACCCTGCACCGGCGGGCTCAATGGTCGTCAGAGCGACGCCGGCGGCAGGGACAGGCTGCACGACGGCAGGGAGGAATGTCGCGTCGGCCGGAGCGGGTGGGATCGCGGGCGCGTCGCCGGGCTCAGTCGTCGGATGCCGTGCCTCCGCCGCCTCGTGCTCCGCGACGCCTCGCTCAGCGGATTCGCGCTCTGCGGCCTCGTGCTCAGCGGCCTCGCGCGCACCGGCCTCGCGCGCCGCACGCGCTTCAGCTCGGGTGCGCGGTACGTCCGGATGATCCTCAGTACTCATAAGGATCCCCCGGCTCATCGATCTGGACGACCGAGGTGGGGACGACGCGCAGCGAGCCGTCGCTGTCGGCGGTGACCGTGCCGGTGACCTCGATCCACTGCCCTGTGCTGAACTGGCCCTTGCCGCTCTCGCCGGCATCGACCGCCACCGGCACCGCGGCCGGCTGCGCATCGATCACGCAGTGCGTGATGATCATGCGGGTGAGGTTAACGGCATCCGCATCGGCGCCGGGCGTGACGAAGCCGGTCAGAGTGACCGTCGAGCCGTCGTAGGCCTCAGGGCGCGTGGCCGTCGCGAAGACGCTCGACCACTCCCCGACCCCGAAGGTCGTGGTGTCCGCGACGCCGAGCGTCGGGGTGTCCGCACCGGCGAAGAGGGTGCCGGTCGCATCCGCCCGCGACATCGCGAGTTCGACAGACAGCGATGCGGGCGGCAGAACGAGTGCGGCGACGACGACGCCGCTCGCGACGACACCGGCCGAGACCACACCGGCCGCTTTGAGGACGCGTTTCGGGGGCGCGACGGGCGCAGCATCCGATGGGGCGGGTCCGTGATCGTGGCCGTGATCCGTCTCGGCTCCCAACGGGAGCGTGCACGACCAGATCGCTCCGGCGAGCACGACGACGGCACCTGCGCATGCGAACCAGATCGATTCGGGGCTGATGTAGAGGGTGAGCCGGCCGGTGAGGCCGAGACCGAGGGTCACGACCGAGATGACGACGGCGAGGCCGAGGCCGAGCCAGCGCGTCGCGATGGCTCGCCAGCGGGGACGGGACTGCTCAGCCAAAGACGTTCACCCCGATCCCGATCGCGAACGCGCTCATCACGACGACCGCGACCACGCCGACGAGCGTGCGGGTGGTGAACGTCGTGCGCAGCAGCGCGAGCATCTTGATGTCGACCAGCGGTCCCACCAGGAGGAAGGCGATCAGCGCACCGGATGAGAACGTCGAGGCGAACGACAGGGCGAAGAAGGCGTCGACGTTCGAGCAGATCGCCACCGTCATCGCGAGCGCCATCATCGCGACGATCGAGAGCACCGGGTTCGAGCCGATCGCGAGCAGCATGTCGCGCGGCACGAGCACCTGCACGGCACCCGCGAGTGCGGAGCCGATCACGAGCGCCGGCATGACGGCGCGCAGCTCGATCAGGAACTGCGTGAGACTGCGACGGGTCGGGGTGCCGTGCTCGTGCTGCACCCGCTCGCACGTGGCGGTGAACTGCTGGGTGAGCAGGGCGGCGGGCGAGGGGTGACGGCTGTAGATCCAGCCGATCAGGTTCGCGATCAGGTATCCGCCGACGAGCCGCGCGACGAGGATGCCGCCGTCCCAGCCGAACGCGGCGTGCGTGGTGATGATGACGATCGGGTTCACGATGGGCGCGGCGATAAGGAAGGTCATCGCCTCCGCCGGCGCGAGGCCGCGCATCATCAGACCACGGGCGAAGGGCACGTTGCCGCACTCGCACACCGGGATCAGCATCCCGAGCAGCGAGAGCACCGCACGGCGCGCCCAGCCGCGCGTAGGCAACCAGCGCTGGATGAGATCCGGCGGCAGCCACACCTGCACGACGATCGACAGCACCACGCCGAGCACGACGAACGGCAGCGCCTCGATCAGCACGCTCAGTGCGAGGGTCAGTCCGTCCTGCGCGCGGTTGGGCAGCGACGCCTGGAACAGCGACGGTGCGAACCTGTCGATCAGGAACAGCGCCGCGATGATGACGACACCGATGCCGACGCCGATCCACGGCGAGCGAGGGGCGCGCGAGTTGCGACCCGGCCCAGCAGCAGTCGACGCGCGCGGCGGGCTGACGGTGCTCACGCGGACGCTGATCCCTCAGCGGCTGCGCGCCGGTTCGCGCACGGAGTGCACAGTCCGAAGATGTCGACGACGTGCTCGGCCTCGCTGAAGCCGTGCAGCGACGCGGTGCGCTGCGCCCAGGCCTCGACGTCCTTCGCCTCGATCTCGACGGTCAGACCGCACGAACGGCAGATCAGGTGGTGGTGGTGGCCCTCGGTCGAACAGGCGCGGTAGAGCGCCTCGCCCTCCGGGCTCTGCAGCGAATCGGCGTCGCCCGCTGTGGCGAGGCCCGAGAGCGTGCGATAGACCGTGGCGAGACCGATTCCGGTGTTCTCATCGCGCAGCGTCGCGTGAAGAGTCTGCGCGCTCACGAAACCGCGCGCATCCGCGAGCGCCTCACGCACGCGCTCACGCTGCCAGGTATTGCGCTGAACCATACCGAGAGTCTAGGCCGCGGCGCTTGTCACGGGCTGAGAGCGTCGTGTCACCCGTGCGCGCGAGCGCTGCACCAGCCAGCATCCCGCGTAGATGAGGAACGAGATGGTCGTGATGTACGGGCTCACCGGCAGGGTGCCTGCGAGCGCGAGCAGGATGCCGCCGACGGCGGAGACGAACCCGAACAGCGCCGCGAGCAGGGGCACGGTGAGGGGGCCGGCCGCCACGCGCATGGCCGCCGCGGCGGGGGTCACCAGCAGCGCCATGACCAGCAGCGCGCCGATGATGTGCACGCTGACGGCGACGATGAGTCCGAGCAGCACCATGAACGCCAGACTCAGCGCGCCGGTGGGGATGCCGCGGGCGCTGGCGGCGACGTTGTCGAGCGAGTCGAACCGCAGCGGGTTCCACATCACCAGCAACCCGATCAGCACGAAAGCACTGATGCCGATCAGCCACCCGAGGTCGGGGCTGGACACCGAGACGATCTGGCCCGTGAGCAGGCTGAAGCGGTTGGCGCTGCGCCCGTCGTAGAGCGACAGGAACAGGATGCCGAGGCCGAGGCCGAACGGCATCAGCACACCGACGATCGAATTGCGGTCGCGCGCCTTCGAACCGAGGATGCCGATCAGGATCGCGGCGACCAGGGCGCCTCCGAGCGATCCTGCCACCACGCTGCCACCGAACAGCAGGGCCGCGGCGGCACCGGCGAACGACAACTCGCTCACGCCGTGCACGGCGAAGGCGAGGTCGCGCTGCATCACGAAGACGCCGATCAGCCCGCCGACGATGCCCAGCACGGCACCCGCGATGATCGAGTTCGCGAGCAGGGCGACGAGTGCGCCGTAGTCCTGGAACGAGAAGACGTCTCCCCAGTCGATCATCGGCGCGATCATGCGACTTCTCCCGCGTCGTGATCGTGGTGCGGCTCGGCATCCGGCACGCCGACGACGACCAGGCGGTCGCCGGCACGGAGCACGAAGACCGGGGTTCCGTACAGGTCGGTGAGCACGCGGCTCTGCAGCACCTCGTCCGGGGTGCCGAGCACGAAGCGGCCGCCCGCGATGTAGAGGATGCGGTCGACCCTGCCCAGGATTGGGTTGATGTCGTGCGTCACGAACAGCACGGCGGCATCGCGCTCGCGGCGCTGACGGTCGATGATGTCGGTGATGCCGAGCTGGTTCGCGAGGTCCAGGTTCGACAGCGGTTCGTCGCAGAGCAGCAGCGTCGGCGCATCCGCGAGGGCCTGTCCCACTCGCAGCCGCTGCTGCTCCCCTCCGGAGAGGAGCCCCACGCGGCGTTCGGCGAAGTGGGAGGCCCCGACGCCCTCAAGCAGTGCGTCGACTCTTGCCCTGTCACCGCGGCGAGGGATGGGCAGTCCGAATCGCGTGCCGTTCACGCCGAGGGCGACCACGTCGCGGGCACGCATGCTGGTGTCCGGAGGCAGGGGCCGCTGCTGAGGGATGTATCCGATGCGCGGGTTGCCTCGACGAACCGGATGCCCCGCGACGCGGATGCTGCCCGAACTCAGCGGTTGCAGACCGAGGATCGCGCGCATGAGCGTGGTCTTGCCCGAGCCCGACGGCCCGAGCACGGCGATGAACTCTCCGGGCTGGACGGTCAGATCGAGTCCGGACCACAGTTCCCGGTGCCCGCGGTGAAGCGCCGCCCCGGTGATCTCGAGTACGGGCGCCGATCGGCCCGCGCTCGCGCCGGTGTCGGCCCCACTCACTTCTCGAGTGCGGCGGCGAGGTCCTGGATCGCATCACGCATCCACTCAGAGTACGACGATCCGTCCTCGAGCAGCTCCGTGAATGCGACGACGGGGATGCCGGCGGCCTCAGCCGCCTCCTCGACGCGCTCGGTCTCGGCGCCGCCGGTCTGCGCGTTGGTGAGCAGCGCCTTGACCTCGCCGCCCTCGATGACATCGAGTGCCGCGAGAAGCGTAGCGGGAGAGACATCGGTGCCCTCTTCCACCGCTTCCGCGAAGCCCTCGGGCGTCACGTCGGTGAGGCCGGCGGCCGCCGCGATGTAACCGGGCAGCGGCTCGGTGATGAACACGGACGCTCCGCCAGCGTCGACGCCGAGCGTCTCGAGCTCGGCCTCGAAGCCCTCGAGGTCGCTGATGATCTCGGCGGCCGCTGCGGTGAAGTCGGCCTCGCCGTCGGGGTCGAGCTCGGTGAACTCCTCTGCCATGCCCTCGACCACGTGGATCATGGTGTGCGGGTCGAACCAGACGTGCTCGTTGAAGCCCTCGATGTGATCGTGGCCCTCGTGGCCCTCTTCTTCGGCGTGGTCGTGGCCCTCTTCTTCGGCGGCGTGCTCCTCCTCGGAGTGGCCCTCTTCCGCGTGCTCATCGGTCGCGGCATCCTCATGCCCCTCGTTGCCGGGGAAGTCGTGCGAGAAAGATGCCGCCGTGAAGACGTGCACGTCGGACTCACCGATGAGGGTGTCGACGAACGAGTCGTAGCCTCCGCCGTTCTCGATGACGAGGTCGGCATCCTGCACGGTCAGGCGGTCGCGCGCTGACGCCTCGTAGGAGTGCGGGTCCTGCGAAGCCGAGGTGATGATCGAGGTCACATGGACGCGGTCGCCGCCGATCTGCGCGGCGAGCGATCCGTAGACGTTGGTGCTGGCCACGACCTGGATCACGCCGTCTCCCCCGCTCTCCGGAGCGGGAGTGGTGGAGCATCCGGCCAGGACGAGGGCGGAGACTGATGCGACGGCGAATGCGGCGACGGACTTCTTCATGCCCTCCACTCTACACGCTAATGATAACCATTCTCACCAGACTCCCGACGAGGCAACCGAGCATGGCGCCGCGAGGCCCCGGACGCGGACGCCCGCGGTGCTCAGCCGAGAAGATCGCCCGGCGCGATCCAGGCCGTGGTCTCGCCCGGCAGCGACTGTCCGTCGAGTGCCCGGCTCGAGAGCACGACACCGGCGGCATCTGCGCCGAGTTCGAGCGGATCCTCGCCGAAGTTCGCGACGATCTGCCAGCCGTTCGGCCTCGTGAAGCGCAGCACATCGGCGCGCCCGGTGTCGTTCCACACCAGCGTCTCGCCGGTCTGCAGCAGATGCCGCAGGCGCAGCGCCTCGCGGTACAGCGACAGGGTGGACGACGGATCATCCGCCTCGACGTCGACGGCGTACTCGGCGAACCACTCCGGCTGCGGCAGATGTGCACCGTCGGTGCCGAATCCGAACGAGGATCCGGATGCCGTCCACGGCAGCGGCACGCGGCATCCGTCCCGCCCGAGTCCGTCGAACTCGGCACCGCGGAAGAACGCCGGGTCCTGACGCTGCGCTGCCGTGATCGTCGCGACCTCGTGCAGTCCCAGCTCCTCTCCCTGGTAGAGGTAGGTGCTGCCGGGAAGCCCCAGCAGCAGCAACGTCGCCGCGTTCGCCCGGCGGGCCCCTCGTGCACGGTCGAGCTTGTCCTCCGGACCGCCGGCCGCCACCCACTCGACGCCCTGCTTGACCGGGCGTCCTCCGAGGGGCGCGAGGCCGTACCGCGTGGCATGCCGGGTGACGTCGTGGTTGGAGAGCACCCACGTGCTCGATGACCCGGTCACCCGGGCCTGCTCGAGGTTGTCGGCGATGATGCTCCGGAACTGACCGGCATCGAAGTCGGCGACGAGGAGGTCGAAGTTGAATGCCTGGCCGAGCCCCTCCGCCGACGCGTACTTCGCACGGCGCTCCGGTGTCGCCACCCACGCCTCCGCGACCGCCGTGCGCGGCGGGTCGTACTCGTTGAACACGCGACGCCACTCGGCGTAGATGTCGTGCACCTCATCACGGTCGCTGAGAGGATGCCGGCCCGACGAACGGTCGATCAGCTCGAGGTCTGCACGTGAGGGCAGCGGCTCCGTGAGGTCTTTGGTGAGCATGTGCGCGACATCGATGCGGAACCCGTCGACTCCGCGGTCGGACCAGAAGCGCAGGGTCTTCAGGAAGTCCGCGCGGACCTCGGGGTGATCCCAGTTCAGATCGGGCTGCTCGGTGGCGAAACTGTGCAGGTACCACTGCCCGTCCTCCACGCGCTCCCATGCCGGGCCGCCGAACGCCGCCCCCCAGTCGGTGGGCGGCTCAGCCCCGTCGGGGCCCGCGCCCTCGCGGAAGATGTACCGCTCGCGCGCCGCGGATCCGCGCCCGGCGGCGAGCGCCTCCTGGAACCACTCGTGCAGGTCGGACGTGTGATTGGGGACGATGTCGACGACGACGTGGATGCCGCGCTCGTGCAGCGCAGCGACCATGGCGTCGAAATCCTCCAGTGTGCCGAGCCTCGGATCGACGTCGCGGTAGTCGGCGACGTCGTAGCCGCCGTCCGCGAGCGCCGAGGGGTAGAACGGGCTCAGCCACACCGCGTCTATGCCGAGCTGCGCGAGATAGTCGGCGCGGCTGACGATGCCGGGGATGTCACCGAGCCCGTCCCCGTTCGCATCCGCGAAGCTGCGCGGGTAGATCTGGTAGACGGCTGCCTGCCGCCACCACGCCGCCGTGCTGTCGCCTGCGGTGATGTCGTCGCGGGTCTCGGTGAGAGGCGCATCGGTCATGAGGGGGTGTTGCTCCTTCTGTCTTTCGATGGTCTGAGGTCGTGAGGATCAGCCCTTGACGGCGCCCTGCGTGACGCCCTCCATGACGAAGCGCTGCGTGAACAGGTACGCCAGGATCGCCGGGGCCATCGCCATCAGGTACGAGGCGAACGACACGTTGTAGTTGTTGCTGAACTGCGTCTGGAACAGGTTCTGACGCACCGGCAAGGTCTGCAGCGCCGGATCCGAGATGATGAGCGACGGCATCATGAAGTCGTTCCACGCGTAGAGGAACGCGAAGATGCCGACCGTCGCGCTCATCGGGGCGAGCAGCGGGAAGATCAACTGCCAGAACGTCTGCCACGTACTGGCACCGTCGATGCGCGCGCTCTCCTCCAGCTCGAGCGGGATCGACCGGAGGAAGGCGGTGAACAGCAGCACGCTGAAGCTCAGCTGGAACATGGTCGCGAGGATGATGACGCCGAGCGGGTTGTCCAGGCCCACGCGTCCCGTCAGCTGGATCTGCGGCAGAGCCACGACGGGGAACGGGATGAACATCGCTGCGAGCAGGTAGAAGAACGAGTAGCGGAACAGCCGCCGATCCCAGTTGCGCACGATCGCGTACGACGCGAACGCGGCGAGCAGTATCGTCGCGATCACGGTGCCCGCGGTCACCAGCAGCGAGATCGCCGCACCGACGGGGAACTTGGTGAGGTTCCAGGCCTCGACGAACCCGTCGATGCTGAACGGCGCGGGAATCGAGAAGGCGTTGCCGTCGACCGCCTGTCCCGTGGTCTTGAACGCCATCGAGATCGTGACGTACAGGGGCAGGAGCACGGTGACCGCGCACAGGATCAGGATGATCGTGCCTGACCAGTTCACGCGCTCCATGCGCACGCGCGGCTTCTTCCCCACGGTCTGGGTGGTGATCGTCTGCGTCGACATCAGAGGGCATTCCTTCCGCGGGTCAGCGAGAGCTGAAGGAGCGAGATCAGTACGGCGACGATGAAGAAGATCGTCGCGTTGGCCATCTGGTAGGCGTAGTCGCCGCTGTTGAAACCGGCGATGATCGTCATCGCGACGCTGCGGGTGGCGGTCCCCGGCCCGCCGTTGGTGAGGCCGACGATGATGTCGTAGGCGTTCAGGAACCCCTTGAAGCCGAGGATCACGTTGATCACGACGTACCCCGCGACGAGCGGGATCGTGATGCGCGTGAGCTGCTGCGGCTTGCTCGCGCCGTCGATGCTCGCCGCCTCGTACACCTCGTTCGGCACCGAGAGCAGGCCGGCGATGTAGATCAGCAGCGCACCGGGGACGGCCTGCCACGCGGTCACGATCACGATCGCCACCCACGCCAGATCAGGATTGGCCAGCAGGCTGGTCTCGAGCCACGGGATGCCGGTGGCCGCACCAGCGGCAGGAATCGAGTTCGAGAACAGGAAGTTGAACACGTACGCGATGATGATGCCCGAGATCACCATCGGGATCACGAAGATCGTGCGCAGGCCCGTCTTGAACCGGATGCGGGAGGTGAGGCCCACGGCGAGCAGGAACGCGATGACGTTGACGACGATCACCGTGGCGATCGAGAACCCGAACGTGAACAGGTAGCTCTGCAGGATCGCCGGGTCGCTGAACATGGCGATGTAGTTGGTCACCCCGTTGAAACTCCACTCACCGATCCCGATCGAGTCGGTGAAGCTGAAGAAGATCCCCATCACCGCCGGCAGCGTGATCGCGAGGGTGAAGAGCACGAGCGTCGGAAGCAGGAACAGGTAGTAGATCGGCTCGACCCTTCGGGTGCGCCGACGGAGCCTGCGTCCCTGTCCTGTGACGATGGAGGTCGTGTCCGTGGTCGGACTGTTGGGCCGCGTGATGTTCGCGGATGCGGTGGTGCTCACGGTGCGGACTCCTCTGTCTCGCCTGCGGCCGCATCTTCTGTGGTGGGGATCGGAGCGCGGAAGGCGATGCGAGCCCAGTCCGCGTCCATCGTGCGCAGCGTCGATGTCGTCGAGGCGCCCAGCACCATCGCCTGGGCGTAGTTCATCACCGGGATCGTCTTGGGGACGAGCACCGACGCGCCCTGATAGATCTGCCCGTTCTCGTAGTAGTCGATCATCCCCTCGATCCTCGGGTCGTTCGGAGCAGGAGCGTCCTTGGTCGGCGTGAAGCCGAGCTGGGATTCGTTGTACGCCTCGATGTTCTCGGGGAGGTACAGATACTCGAGGAAGTCGCGTGCCGCGGCCTGGTGCCGCGATCCCTCGGGGATCATCGCCCCGAGATCCATGTTCACGCGCACGCCGAGGTCGGCCGGATCGTCGGTCATGGGCAGGGGGAAGGTGCCGAGCTCGAGGTCGGGCGCGGTCTTCGCGATCTCGCTGAATGCCCACGGGCCCTGCATGTACATCGCCGCCGCGCCTTCGGCGAACGCGAGGTTGCCGTCGCCGTAGCCTCGACTCTCGGCATCCTCATTCGTGTACTCGATCGCGAGCTGCATCATCTGCTCCATGGGCTCGGCGAAGTCCTTCTCGAACGAGACGTCCGAGTCGGGACCCACCGCTGCGCCTTCGACGGCCATCGCGTCGAAGAACTCGATCGTGTCGACGGAGCCGCCGATCGTGTAGTCGTACCAACCCTGACCGACGGTCCAGTCGTCCTTGAACGTGCCGTAGAACGGGTCGATCCCGGCATCCTTGAGCTGGTCGCACACGGCGATCAGCTCGTCCCAGGTCTGCGGCACCTCCAGTCCCTCGGCCCGGAAGATCTCCTTGTTGTAGATCACGGAGGCCGCCATCACCGAGTACGGCAGGGCGCTCGTGCGGCCCTCGCACGAGCCGTACTGCTCCATGAGCGGTTGCAGGTCGTCCCGGATGGCGGAGGCCGCATCCGTATCGGAGAGATCGATCAGGGCGCAGCGTTGCACGAAACGCGCGATCTCGTAGTTGTAGTTGCCGAGGATGAGGTCGGGCGGGTTGCCCCGCACGAAGCTGGCGGAGATGACGTCCGGCCCCGACGTGTCGATCTCCACCCGCACGTCGTCCTGAGACGCGTTGTACTCGGCGACGAGCTCGGTCATGAACGGGATCGCCTCGCGCTTGTTGAAGGTGAAGCGGATCGTCTCCGCAGACGACCCGGCCGCGCAACTCGTGAGAGCCGCACCGACCATCGCGAGGCCGAGGCCACCGGCGACCATCCGCAGCGCGCGTGTTCGTTTCTCAGACACCGTCGTCCTTCCGATCCGATAGATCCGAACATTAAATCTAATGAACGAATTTACTGTCGGGAGGTACTCTCTCATTGGAACGAGAGGAAGGTCAAGCGTTGTGACAGAAGTCGCCGCAGGGCTCGGAACCGGACGCGCGAGCGTCGGGGCCGTCCTCGACTTCGCCTGGGAGGCGGGGCAGTTCACCGCCACCGAGGTCATGGCCGCCACGTCGCTGACGCGCTCCACCGCCATCGATGCGATCGACACGCTCGTCGGAGCCGAGGTCCTGCGGGAGCTCCCCAACGCTCGTGCCGCAGGCAGCTATCGCTCCGGACGCCCGGCCAGGCGCTTCGCCCTCTCCGACGACCTCGGCGTCGTCGTGGGCATCGACGCCGGCGACACGCATCTCGCCGTCACGGTCGCCGACCCGCTCGATCGCACGCTCGTGCATCACCGTGTCGAGATCTCCTCGGCGCAGTCCGCCGACGAGCGGCGGGCGACCATCATCGAGCAGCTGCGTACGGCTCTCGACGAGGCCGGCATCCCCCGAGACCGCGTGCTCGCACTCTGCGCCGGTGTCGCCGCGCCCGTGAACCGCGACGGCATCTCACCGCCTCATCCCGACGGCTTCTGGGAGCGGACGAACCCCGGCCTCGCCGAGGCGCTGCGCGACTGGGCTCCCGTCGTCGAGATCAAGAACGACGCCCAGCTCGCCGCCATTGCCGAGGGTGCGGTGGGGGCGGCGATCGGATGCCGCGACTACGTCGCCCTGCTCGCCAGTGAGCGCTTCGGCGGCGGAGTGGTCGTCGACGGGCACGTGCTGCACGGTGCGCACGGCGGTGTCGGAGAGAGCATCGTGTTCGATCACATCGTCGGTGTCGGCTCGGCCTTCGGGCTCCGGTACGCCGTGCAGAATCAGGCCAGGGCCGCGGTGGAAAACGGCGAGATCACCGCGGACAGCGCGGTGGGACGACTCGTGGCGGAGCAGCGCATCGATTCACGGGTCGTACTGACTCTCGCGGCGTCAGGAGACGCGGATGCCGTGCTCGTCACCGACCGCGTCGGTGCGACTGTCGCACGCATCGTCGGAGTGCTCGGCAGCATGTACGACCCCTCGCGCGTGATCGTGTGCGGGGCGATCGCCGAGAGCATCGAGCCAGTGCTCGCCGCCGCGCGGCGCATCCTGCCGGAGGAGCTTCACCTCCCCGCGCCCGAGATCGCCGCCTCGACCCTCGGTGCCGCAGTCGTCTCCGCCGGAGCCGTCGCGACCGCACGCCGTGCGGCGCGCGAGCGAGCCGTGCCCCGACTCGCGGAGCAGCGGCTGAGCGCGCCCGCCTAGTCGCGGCATCCGACCGGGCCGTCGGTTATGACTCACCTTGATACCTGGGCCAGTTGATCCATGGGAACGCACGGGACGCACCGCACCGTTTCCGCCGGTTTGCGTCATACAAGTTGTCCCGGTGCGGATGCCGCGAAGCCGACATGAGGCTCGTGCGCACACCCGGGATCAGCGAGCGCTATTTTCGTAGTCACTGCGCAACATCAGGGTGTGACAATGTTGAACCCCGGATCGCCGCCGGTCAGTACCGACGTCAGGGTGCCGAAAACCGAAGCGTCACCCGTGATCGCCACGCCAGGACTGTCGGAGTCTCCCGCGACCAGCGCGAGCAGCCGCGGCTTCGTCAAAGACAGCGACGCCTGGGCGGTGGCCGCATCGGCCGGCTTCTCGACGTATACGAGCACCCCATTGCGGAGCGTGACCCGGAAGTTCCGTCCCTCGTCGGTGAGCGTGAAGTCGAGGGCGACGTCGAGATCCCATGCGCGCGGTCCGTCGACGGAGATCGCCACGGAATCGAACAGCTGCTCCACGGTGAGCTGCGCGACGATCTCGGGGGCGTTCGTGGTGGTCGGCGTGCCGAAGTTGCCGGTGCGCAACTCGGTCGCACCCGACATGTAGAAATTCCGCCAGGTGCCGTTCTCGGCGCCATACGCCAGCTGCTCGAGCGTCGCCGCGTACAGCTCGCGCACCGCGGTGCTCTCCGGCTCCGTGAAGACGGCGTGATCGAGGAGCGTCGCCGCCCACCGGAAGTCGCCGTCGTCGTACGCAGCCTGCGCGGCATCGACGATGCTCTCGATGCCGCCGGCGAGTGCGACGTAGCGTTCCCCGAGCGCCTTAGGGGGATGCGGCCACAAACGAGCGGGATTCCCGTCGAACCAGCCCATGTAGCGCTGATAGATCGCCTTCACGTTGTGGCTCACGCTGCCGTAATAGCCGCGCGCATGCCACGAGTTCTCCAGGATCGGAGGCAGCTGGATCTCCTCGGCAATCTCGGTGCCCGTCATACCCTGGTTCGTCATCCGCAGCGTCTGGTCGTGCAGATAGGAATAGAGGTCACGTTGCAGACCAAGGAACTCGAGGATCTCTGCGTTGCCCCACGTCGGCCAGTGGTGGGAAGTGAAGACGACATCCGCCTGGTCCCCATACCGTTCAATAGCCTCCGTCAGGTAGCGCGCCCAGACGTGCGGGTCACGCACGAGAGCTCCGCGGAGGGTCAGGAGGTTGTGGAGGGTGTGAGTGGCGTTCTCGGCCATGCACAGCGCTCGGTATTTCGGGAACAGGAAGTGCATCTCGGCCGGAGCCTCGGTGCCCGGCGCCATTTGGAACTCGATATCGAGGCCGTCGATGGTGTGAGCTTCTCCAGTCGCGGCGACCTCGATCGTCGGCGGAATGATGCCGGCGTGACCGGTCGATGTCGTCATGCCGAGTCCCGCACCGAGCGCGCCTTTCGCACTGCGCTCGAGCGGCACCGTACATGTAGCCGGCTCGGCGTCCCATCGCCGTCCCGGCGTAGACGTTCTCAGCCACGGCCTCTGCGACGGTGCCTTCCGGCGCGATGATCTGCACGCGGCCGGACTCGACGTCGCCTTTGGAGACTATGCCGAAGATGCCGCCGAAATGGTCGATGTGGCTGTGGGTGAAGATGACGGCGACCACCGGACGCTCGCCGCGGTGCTGCCGGTACAAGCTGAGGGCTGCTCCGGCGGTCTCCTTCGAGATGAGCGGATCGATCACGATGACCCCGGTGTCGGACTCGATGAAGCTCACGTTCGACAGATCGAATCCACGGACCTGATAGACACCCTCGACGACTTCGAACAGTCCATGTTTGGAGACGAGGGTCGACTGGCGCCACAGGCTCGGGTTGACGGTGTGGGGCGCGTCGCCGGTGATGAAATCGTAGCTGTCGGCGTCCCAGACGACGTTGCCGTCCTCGTCATGGACGGCGCCCGGACTGAGAGTTCCGAGGAACCCTCGCGCGGCGGCCGCGAAGTCTCGGGTGTCATCGAACGGGAGCTGATCCTGCAGCGCCTCCTGCTGCCGCTTGATTGCCGCCGTAGCATCGTTCTGCGCCATCGTCGCCTCCTGAAGTCGCTTCCGCGTCAGTGCGGATCGTCAATTCAGGTTCGCACCGGGAGTGCAGTGCTGCAACGACGAGATCACCCGTCCGGGGCGAGACCGGGTGAATCGACGGTAAGCGGCTTTGTGAGGTTGAGGGAACGGTTCCCCTGGCAGACGAAAGGACGCGCGCAGGGGGACGTTCACTGCCAGAGCGGACCGAGACTGGATCGACAGCCAGGGGATCCCGGTACTTGCATGGAGCAACCCCTTGAACCGGTGCGCATGGTTTGACGGAGATCAACTTCAACCGGCATGCGGATCACCTAGCTCGACGTCTCACATCAGTCGACGAGCAGCGCGGGCTCCTCCAGGATGCTGGCGACGTCGGCGATGAAGCGGCTCATGCCGTCGCCGTCGATCACGCGGTGGTCGAACGACCCTGCCACCGTGGTGACGTACCGCGGACGCACCTCGCCGTCGACGACCCACGGCTTCTGGCTGATCGTGCCCATCGCCACGATGCCGGCCTCGCCGGGGTTGATGATCGGGGTGCCGGCATCCATCCCGAACACGCCGATGTTGGTGATCGTGATCGTGCCGCCCTGCTGGTCGGCCGGCGGGGTCTTGCCCTCGCGCGCGGTCAGAGTCAGGCGGTTGAGCGCCCGCGCGAGCTCGCGCATGTTGAGGTCCTGCGCGTCCTTGATGTTGGGCACGAGCAGTCCGCGCGGGGTCGCCGCGGCGATGCCGAGGTTGACGTAGTGGCGTACCGAGATCTCGGCGCCGCCGTCGGTCTCGACCCAGGCCGCGTTGACCATCGGGTTACGGCGCACCGCCCAGATCACGGCGCGCGCCACGATCAGCAGCGGCGACACCTTGATGTCGGCGTAGTCGGGCGAGGTCTTCAGGCGCTTGACGAGCTCCATCGTGCGCGTCGCGTCGACCTCCTTCCAGACCGTGACGTGCGGTGCGGTGTACGCGCTCTGCACCATCGCCGAGGCGCTGACCTTGCGCACCCCCTTGACGGGGATCGATTCGGTGCGTGCATCGGAATCGTGAGATGCGGACGCGGCGACGCCGCGGGCGAGGCCGGCCGGAGCGGTCTTCGGCGCCACCGTCTCCTCGCGCACCGCGCCCCACTCCGGGGTCTCGATGTTGCGGAACACGCTCGCCTGCGACGCCTGCTTCACCACGTCATCGCGGGTGACCTCGCCGTCGGCGCCGGTCGGGGTGATCGAGGAGAGATCGACGCCGAGGTCGCGGGCCAGCTTGCGGATCGGCGGCTTCGCGATCACGCCGACCGACGAGCGCACCGGACGCACCGCGGGGCGCGTGCGACGGGAGGTCGCGCCCGCACCGGTGCCGTACCCGACGAGAACGGAGCCGCCGGGTTCCTCCGCAGGGGCGGGTGGCTGCGTGACCGCGGCTGCTCCGGCATCCGACACAAAACTGATGATGGGGGTGCCGACCTCGACTGTGGTGCCCTCGCCGACCAGCAGATCGCCGACGACGCCGGCGTACGGCGACGGCAGCTCGACGAGCGATTTGGCCGTCTCGATCTCGCAGATCACGTCGTTGACGGCGACATCGTCACCAGGAGCGACCTTCCACGTGACGATCTCGGCCTCGGTCAGGCCCTCGCCGACGTCGGGAAGGTTGAAGTTCTGCGTGCTCATTGCGAGTCCTTTCGGAACTGGTCAGTAGGCCAATGACCGGTCGACGGCCTCGAGGATGCGGTCGGCATCCGGGAGGAACGTTCCCTCGAGCTTGGCGGGCGGGAACGGGGTGTCGTAGCCCGACACCCTCAGCACTGGGGCTTCGAGCGCGTAGAACGCGCGCTCCATCACGGTCGCGGCGATCTCGCTGCCGAGGCTGTTGAACCCCGGCGCTTCCTGCGCGTAGACCACACGACCGGTCTTGCGGGCCGAGTCGAGGATGGGACCGTAATCGACCGGTGACAGCGACCGCACGTCGACGACCTCGCAGCTCGTGCCCTCGCCCTCGGCGAGCGCAGCAGCCTGCAGCAGCGTCGTGACCATCGCGCCGTGGCCGATCAGGGTGACGTCGGTACCGGTGCGCACGACGCGCGACGAGTGCAGCGGCGCGGCGGACCGGTCGAACTCGACCTCGCCCTTCTGCCAGTACTTGCTCTTCGGCTCGAGGAAGATGACCGGATCATTCGAGGCGATCGCCTCCTGGATCATCCAGTACGCATCGTTCGGTGTCGACGGCGCGACGACCCTCAGCCCCGGCGTGTGCGTGAAGTAGGCCTCCGGGCTCTCCTGGTGGTGCTCGATCGCGCCGATGTGGCCGCCGTACGGGATGCGGATCACGATCGGCATAGACAGCGCACCCTCGTGCCGGTTGGTGATCTTCGCCAGCTGCGAGGTGATCTGATCGAACGCGGGGAACACGAAGCCGTCGAACTGGATCTCGCAGACCGGCCGGAACCCGGCCATCGCGAGCCCGATCGCGGTTCCGACGATGCCGGACTCCGCGAGCGGCGTGTCGAGCACGCGCTTCTCACCGAAGTCGCGCTGCAGATGCTCGGTGATGCGGAACACCCCGCCGAGCTTGCCGATGTCCTCTCCCATGAGGAGCACGCTCTGGTCGTCTTCCATCGCCTTGCGAAGGCCGGCGTTGAGGGCCTTGCTGAGCGGCATCGTCTCGAGCGTCATGACTGGGCTCCCGGCTGTTCGAAGGACGCCTCATACTGGGCGCGCCACGCGCGCTGCTCGTCCATGAGCGGATGCGGCTCGCTGTACACGTGATCGAAGATCTTGTTCGCAGGTGGCGATTCGAGTGCGAGGGAGCGGACACGGAGGTCCTCCGCGGCGTCGGCGGCGTCGGCATCCACCTCCTCGAAGAATGACCCTGCGGCGCCCCGCCCCTCGAGGAACGCGCGCATGCGCGGGATCGGATCCCGCAGCTGCCACGACTGCTCCTCGTCGCTGGTGCGGTACTTCGTCGGGTCGTCGCTGGTGGTGTGCGCGCCGAGGCGATACGTCTCCGCCTCGATCGCGCGGGGGCCTTTTCCGGCGCGGGCTTCGTCGAGAGCGACGCGCGAGACGGCGTAGCTCGCGAGCACGTCGTTGCCGTCGACGCGGATGCTGTCGATGCCGTAGCCCTCACTGCGTCGTGCGAACGGCACCCTGGTCTGCGTGGAGACGGGCACCGAGATCGCCCACTGGTTGTTCTGCAGGAAGAAGACGGTCGGGGTCTGGTAGCTGGCGGCGAAGACCATCGCCTCATGCACGTCGCCCTGGCTCGAGGCGCCGTCGCCGTAGTAGACGATCACTGCTTCGTCGCGCTCGGGGTCTCCGGTGCCGCTGCGGTCGCCGAAGTTCAGACCCATGGCGTACCCCGTGGCGTGCAGCACCTGCGAGCCGAGCACCAGCGTGTACAGCCGCGTGTTGCCGTTGGCCGGATCGGTCGGATCCCATCCACCGTGCGAGATGCCGCGCATCAGCTTGATGATGCCGATCGGATCGACGCCCCGGATGCGGGTGACGGCGTGCTCGCGGTACGAGGGGAACACGGTGTCCTGCGCGCGCGCTGCCCTGGCCGATCCCACCTGCGCCGCCTCCTGGCCCCGGCTCGGCGGCCACAGGGCCAGCTGCCCCTGGCGCTGCAGGTTGGTGGCTTGATTGTCGATCGCGCGGATGACGACCATGTCGCGGTAGAACTGCTCGAGCTCTGCATCGCTGATCGCTTCGATCAGTGGCAGATACTGCTCGGCGGCAGGGCTGGGCGCGAAGCGGCCATCCGCCTCGAGGACGCGGACGATATCGGTCTCTGACGAGGTCACGGTTCTACGCTAACCGAGCCGACATGCCCGGTCACGTATACCTAGGACGCCCTCGTATCTGCCCGGAGTCCGGAGAAACCGCTGATCAGCGCGCAGTGGAGGCGACGTGGAGCACCCGGTCGATCGAGGCGTCCTCGCCGACGGAGATGCGGATGCCGTCGCCGGCGAACGGCCTGACGACGATGTCGGCGGCCACGAATGCCGCGGCGATCTCATCGGTGCGATCGCCGGTGGGCAGCCACACGAAGTTGCCCTGCGCGTCGGGTACGTCCCAGCCCAGTGCACGCAGTCCGTCCAGCAGGCGCGCCCGCCGCTCGACGATCACCGCGACCCGGTCGAGCAGTTCGGTCGCGGCATCGAGGCTCGCGATCGCGGCGGCCTCCGCGGCGGCCGTGACCGACAGCGGAACACTGGTCGCCCTCGCCGCATCGAGCACCTTGGCCTGACCGATCGCGTATCCGACGCGGAGCCCGGCGAGTCCGTACGCCTTCGAGAAGGTGCGCAGCACCACTACGTTCGGATGCTGCTCGAACACGCGCGAGGCCAGCCCGTCCACCGCACCCTCCGCGGTGACGAACTCGGCGTACGCCTCATCGAGGATGACCAGCACGTCGGAGGGAACCTTGCCGATGAACGCGGTGAACTCGTCGCCCGTGATGATCGGACCAGTGGGGTTGTTGGGGGTGCACAACAGGATCGCGCGGGTGCGCTCGGTGACGGCATACGCCATCGCGTCGAGATCGTGCCGTGCATCTGCGGTCAGCGGCACCGGTACGCCGGTCGCCCCGGCGACGAGGGGCAGACCCGGGTAGGCCTCGAACGAGCGCCACGCGTAGACGACCTCGTCGCCGACGGATGCCGCGGCCTGCACGAGTTGGTAGAGGATGGCGACGCTGCCGCTGGCGACGTGCACCTGGTCGACCTCGACGCCGTAGCGGGCCGCGAGACGCTCTCGCAGGCGGGTCGCCGAGGCGTCGGGATAGCGGTTGATCGGCGTGGTGCGACCGAGAGCCTCGAGCACGGACGGCAGCGGATCGAACGGGTTCTCGTTGCTGGAGAGCTTGAAGGCATCCGGCCCCGCCTGCTTGCCCTGCCGGTACGGCGCGAGGGCGGCGATCTCTGGACGGATGCGGGGAAGGATCGGCTCGGTCACGAGGTCAGTCTACGAGTGACCGTCCGGTGACAACCGTCATCGGTCGTGCGAGACTGAATCCACCATGCGTTTCATCATCCGAGTCGTCATCAACGCGTTCGCACTGTGGGTCGTCACGCTGATCCCGGCGCTGCAGGTCGCGATCGTCGCATTCCCTCCAGGGGAGACCCTGCAGCTCGTGCTCACACTGCTCGCGGTCGGCGCGATCTTCGCACTGGTCAACACGATCATCGGCACGGTCGTGAAGATCCTGGCGTTCCCGCTCTACATCCTCACGCTCGGACTCATCGGCCTCATCATCAACGGCTTCCTGCTGTGGCTCACCGCGTGGATCACGTCCGGCTTCGGCTGGGGTCTCACGGTCGGCAGCTTCTGGTGGGGCGTGCTCGCGGCGATCATCATCTCGATCATCAACGCGGTGTTCGGCGGCATCCTCCGCCCGCAGCGCAAGCAGCGTCGCGACTGATCCTCGGCCCACGGGACTGATCCTCGGCCCACGGCCGGATCGGACGCGTCACCGCCTCCGCGCGACGTACTCCGTCGATTCGATCGCGACGGCCTCGTTCAGCTCTCGGGCCTTGGCGAGCCACGCCTCCAAGCGCACGTCGCCCGACTCGTCCGCCATCTCCGCGGTCTCGGTGTAGCTCTCCATCATGTGCGCCGGGAACACCGCGTCGAAGAGATCGCCGTCCCTGGTCACGACGACGCTGTCCGCTGAGCCGGTGCCGCCCGGCGCTCCGCCGCCGGCGAGGCTGCTGACGAAATCGTCGGTGTGCCGCAACTCGATGAGCAGTTGGTCCTCTGCCACCACCGGATGCACCGGGCTGCCCGCTGTCACCTGCACGGTCACGTCGAAGTCGCTCTGCGTCGAGAGATAAGCGGCGTTCATCGCCGACTGCGAGTGCGCGTACACGTGGACCTCGTCTCCCGGCTGCGCCCCCGCCGCTTCCAGAGCCTCGACCGTCGCGGCGTACGACGCCGACTCCTTCCCCGCGTACAGGTCGAGGTTCGACTTCAGATCGAAGGGCTCCTTCGGGTCGAGGCTGGGCTGCGTTCCCTTCGCGTAGAGCACGAACCTGTTCGTGCCGTCGGGCATCGTGTACTTCTCGACCTTGAGCTGCGCGCCTGTCGCGTCGGGGAAGCGCCTCAGCGCCTCAGCCAGGCTCGTCGGCGGAGCGATCTGCGTGCCCGTCCGCACGGGCGTCACCGACACCGGGCCGCCGCTCCCGGAGAGCGTCGCATTCGGTGAGAGCCTGCCGGAGCCGGTCGCTGCGGCCGCCGCGACCACACCCAGCAGCGTCCCCAGATCCGGCACGACGCCGGGGCCCGTACCCATCGGTCCCATGTCGAGCTGTCCGTCCAGCCCCTCGAATCGCTTCGCGTGCCAGTTCGCGAGCAACCACTTCTCCATCTCGACCACTCGCGGATCGGACCTCTCGAGCTGCGCGATGCGCGCGTCGATGGCGAAGGCCTGCGCCGTGTCCTGCGCCGCCAGCGCTGACAGCTGCGCGCGCAGTTCGACGAGTTCGTAGACGTCGGCCATCAGCAGCGTGTTGGCCGACGCGGTCAGGCATTCCGCGTGCAGCGCATCGATCCGCTGCCCGCTCGCCCACAGCGCCACCGTGTCGACCTGAGCGCTGAGCTCCGGCGTGGCGACGATGAAACCGTGTGCGCTGCGCACCGCGGCCGCGGCATCGGCGATCGTCGGTGCGATCGCGCCCAACGCCGTCGCGACGGCACGCAGCGCGTCGGGGTCGACGGCGATCGCGCCGCCGTGGGTGATGTCGATGCCGTCGCTCATGCTCGACCAGCCGTGTCCAACTCCCACAGGCGGCTGCTCAGCACGCCGACCTCGGTCGTGGTGCGGTCCTTCAAGTCGATGATGAGGGCGTGCAGGGCCCGCCCGCCCTCGGCCTGCCACTCGCTCGCCTCCACGAGCGGAAGCAGCCCCACTCCCGCGTCATCGAGGGCGCTGATCGCTTCATCGACCGCGCGCCGTGCGGAGAACCATGTCCAGAGCGCATCCGAAGCCCAGCCGTCCGAGGCGATGATGTTCAGCATGCGCCAAGGATGGCGCGCTCCGCCGTCCGGTGCCCCGAGCAGGAGCGCGAACCGTGCAGAGCCCGCTTCGAGAGGTGATGGTGCAGAAAGAGAGCGAGTGCGGCTGTGCAGGAACGGCACCGACGGGCAGAATGGGACGCGTGACATCGCCCGAGCCCTTCCGCGTGATCTTCGTGTGCACGGGCAACATCTGCCGCTCTCCCATGGCAGAGGTGGTGTTCCGTGATCTCGCCGAGCGACAGGGATTCGGGGCTCGGATCGCCTCGAGCAGCGCCAGCACCGGCGAGTGGCATGTGGGCGAGCGCGCCGATGCCAGGACGATCGAGGCACTCGAGCGACGGGGGTACGACGGGTCGCGCCATCGCGCGAAACCGTTCACCGCGGCATCCTTCGCCGAGAACGACCTCGTCGTCGCCCTGGATCGCACGCACGAGCGCATCCTGCGCGAGTGGGCGCGCGATGAGGACCAGGAGGGCAAGGTGACGCTGCTGCTGTCGTTCGACCGCGATGCCGAGAACCTCGACGTACCCGATCCGTACTACGCGGAGGCACCGATGTTCGACTCGGTGCTGGCTATGATTGAGACCGCGACCAGGGGCCTGTTCCGCCAGCTCGAACCCGCCCTGCGCTCCAGCCGCATGATGCCGCGCACGTTGCCCCAGAACTGAGGGGCCCGATCAGGAGGACTCCCCTGACTTCCCCGAACTCCTTCCCCGTCCAGCCGCTGAGCCCCCTCGACGGGCGCTACCGCCCGGCCGTCGCCGCTCTCGGCGACTACCTCTCCGAGGCGGGCCTGAACCGTGCCCGCGTCGAGGCTGAGGTGGAGTGGCTGGTCGCACTGACCGACCGTTCGCTGTTCGGCACCGCGCCGCTGACGGATGCCGACAAGGAGCGTCTGCGCGGCCTCTACCGCGACTTCGGCCAGAACGAGATCGACTGGCTCGCCGAGAAGGAAGCGGTCACGCGCCACGATGTGAAGGCCGTCGAGTACCTCGTGCGCGACCGCCTTCACGCGCTGGGCCTCGACTCGATCGCCGAGCTCACCCACTTCGCCTGCACGAGCGAGGACATCAACTCCGTCTCGTACGCGCTCACCGTCAAGCGCGCCGTAGAGGATGTGTGGCTGCCGGCCTTCGCCGGCCTGATCGCGGGGCTCCGCGAGCTGTCCGTCGAGCACGCGGATGCCGCGATGCTCTCCCGCACGCACGGTCAGCCCGCGACGCCGTCGACCATGGGCAAGGAACTCGCGGTCTTCGCGTGGCGCCTCGAGCGCGTGCGCACCCAACTCGCCGGCTCCGACTTCCTCGCGAAGTTCTCCGGTGCGACCGGCACCTGGTCGGCGCACCTCGCGGCAGATCCCGATGCCGACTGGCCGACGATCGCCCGCGAGTACGTCGAGGGCCTGGGTCTCGGCTTCAACGTGCTGACGACGCAGATCGAGTCGCACGACTGGCAGGTCGAACTCTACGACCGCATGCGTCATGCCGGCGGCATCCTGCACAACCTCGCGACCGACATCTGGACCTACATCTCGATCGGCTACTTCACGCAGATCCCGGTCGCCGGCGCCACAGGTTCCTCGACGATGCCGCACAAGATCAACCCGATCCGTTTCGAGAACGCCGAGGCGAACCTCGAGCTCTCCGCCGCCCTGCTGGGTTCGCTGTCGCAGACCCTGGTCACCTCGCGGATGCAGCGCGACCTCACCGACTCGACGACGCAGCGCAACATCGGCGTCGCGTTCGGCCACTCGCTGCTCGCCCTCGACAACCTGCGCCGCGGTCTGAACGAGATCTCGCTGGCCCGCGACGTGCTGCTCGCCGATCTCGACGTGAACTGGGAAGTCCTCGCCGAGGCCATCCAGACGGTCATCCGCGCCGAGGTCGTCGCCGGCCGCTCGACGATCAGCGACCCGTACGCACTTCTCAAGGAACTGACCCGTGGTCACCGCGTCGGGGCAGCGGAACTGGCATCCTTCGTCGAGGGTCTCGAGATCGGGGATGCCGCGAAGCAGCGTCTGCTCGCGCTCACACCCGCGACGTACACCGGCATCGCCGAGCGCCTCGCGAAGTAGCCCGCGCGGGGCTTCTCTCTGCACGCGCTACACATCTCGGCATCCGCGGCATCGATCGATGTAGCGCCTGCTGAGATGTGCAGCGCACGCGAAAACTGCGCACTACGCGCACTCGCGGACGGCGTCAGCGCTCAGAGGTGGACGGACCCGATTCTCCGCTGCCGGCAGCGTCGTCGTCGCCCGGCTCTTCGTCGTAGAGAACCGGACGGTCGAGCGTCTGGTCCTGGTACTCGCGCGGGTCGACGGCGAGGATCAGCATGGACATGATCAGAAGCGTCACGATGAACGCGCCGCCGCCGATCACCAGGCCGAGCGTGACCGGTGTGAGGCCCTCGTAGGAGCCGTTCGCGATCGCGACGTTGACGCGGGACGTGAAGGCTCCGGTCGAGACCAGCGTGACCACGGCCGCGAAGATTCCGCACACGAGCGCGATCCCGAGCAGGTGCAGCGGGCGCAGCAGTTCTCGACGATTGGGCTTCTTCTCGCTCACGCGGATCCTCCAGTCTCGACCGAGGCGCTCGTGGCGCCGTCGGTGTCGGCATCCTTCGTCTCGTCGCTCGTCGTGCCAGGGCGATTCGGCGAGAAGCCGGCGATCGCGAGGAACACCGCGACGATGGCGGTGTAGCCGCCGACCATACCGACGGCCAGGATGATGCCGGTGAGCGTCAATGCCCCAGCGCCGTCGACCGAGTACTGCAGCGAGTATCCGGCGGGGATGATGAGCAGGACGACCGCGAGGAGCAGTCCGAGGGCGCCGACCGTGATCGAGTCCTTCGCGGTCGGATCCGTGCGACGTGCGCGCAGGCCTGCGATGAGCTCCACAAGACCGGTCGCTGCGGCCCAGATGATGACGACGACGAAGAACACGGCGTCGGTGCGCCAGGTGGGCACGCCGCTCACGATCGCGGTGAGCACGTCGATGACGCCCAGCAGGATGAGGGGCCAGCGCGACCCGGCGGGCACCGCGAGCCATGCGCCGAGCAGGAGGATGAATCCGCTCGCGGCGACGAACCCGCCGAACACCGCGAACCCGACGGCCGCCGAGTGGTCGGAGGAGAACGTGATCATGAGCGCCGACGCCGCCGCGAAGAGAGCGCGCAGCAGTTGGATGTTGCGCACGGTGAAGGTGCGAGCTGGGGCAGACATGACGATTCCTCGGTCTTCCGGGGTGGTGCATCCAGTCTACGCGTGGGCGCACGGCACCCGCGTACGCCGGGTCACCGCGGGATCGCGGGGCTCGGCGGCGTCCCCAGAACGATCACCGAGCCCCGCGGTTCACGCAGGGGGCACTGCGTCAGGCCGTTCATCGACGCAATTGCGGGTTCCGCCTGCGACGATCCGACCCATGACCTGCGCCTGACGCTCCGGGCCCGGGACGTCTGCGACTGGCCTAGGCTCAAAGTACCTAGTGCTTCTTCACATACCTGGGGGAGGTCTGTGATGTACGAAGAAGACTCAGCGAATGCTGAGCAAACGGCCGATTTCGCGACGTCTCTGCGAGCAGCGATCGATGCGCGCGGCGTCACTCTCACGTGGTTGCGCGAACGGCTGACGGATAGCGGCAATCCGGTCTCGGCGGCGACGTTGAGTTATTGGCGATCCGGCGCCAGACGTCCGGAAGGGCCGCAGTCACTCGCGGCCGTCGATGAGATCGAGTCGCTTCTACAGTTGGATGCCGGTGCGCTGCGCCGTATCGTCGGGCCGAGCCAGCGCGTGGGCCCCATCGGCGCTCCGCAGTATCCGCTCGAATCCGCGCGGTTGGAATCCGCCACCGCAGAGACGTTCATAGCTCTGGGCGCACCGGTCATGGATCCTGGCCGCGATGTTTCCACCACAGCCGTCACCGAGGTCGGCGCCGATGGATTCGTGATCTCCAGAACCACGCGCACGTTGCTGCAGTGCACCGCGGGCACCATCACCGATGTGCCCTACCTCGACCTCACGCCTGGGGTCCGCACGCCGGCTCCGATCTTCAGCGCAGTTTCCGGAGGTCGCATCTCACGGACTCACTCGCACCCCAGTGGCGAAGTGCACGGGGCGATGTTCGAGCTCGAGCGGCCTCTGGGCCCGGCGCAGACGACGATGCTGGAATGGAAGCTGAAGTTTCCCCCTGATTATCCGCCCAACGCCGAGACCGGGCACGGCGTGGCCCGTCGGGCACGGGAGCTTGTGCTGTGGACCAGGTTCCATCCCGATGCACTACCGGACTGGATCGAAGAGGTCGAGGAGACCCCGACTGAGACAGTCGTGACACCACTCTTCCTCAACGGCGCGACCACCATCCACCAGGTTCGGCAAGGCTGGGGCCCGGGGATGCTGGTCCTGCGCTGGGGGTACGGCGAGCGCGGATGATCCCGCGCGGAGACCGAGCGTCTCTGCGAGCCCGGTGTCGTCCGGAGACGGAGGCCGTCACACGGTGCGCGGCCAGGCATTCCACCCGTCGAGCGCGGAGAGCGTCCGCGCGGCAGCATCCGATCGGGATCGTGGAAAGTCCTGGCGACGCGCGGAGCCGCTGCGTGAACCGCTCTCATCAGCGAGCCGGAATCCGATGCTTCGCGGGCCGGCGCTCTCTCGATAACCGCCTGCCGCGACAGTCCGCACGCACCACTCCATCTCTTGCGCCGTTCGCTGCCAGCCCTCATCGCACGCATCGCAGCCGCACACCGGGTAGAGGAAGTCGTGCAGCAGCCCAGCGTGCACGATGACGGAGGGGAACGAGGTGAACACGAAGGTCAGGGAGGCCGCCGCGGGATCATGTGGAGTGACCTTGACGGCCCGGATCACATCGCCGCGATCGTGCATGAGTTCGGATGCCAGGGCGAGATCGTCCTCGATCACCGCGGCGTACTCGGTCGCGAGGGCGTCGATCAATGCCTCGCCGACCCTGTGCAGCGGGCGGAACCGCTCCACGTTCGACAGCACCGAGTAGCTCTCCTCCGGAGGTGAGCCCGCGCCCCACCGGTCGCCGTACTCGATCGCCGCACCGTCGGCGTCGCGGAACACGACGGACTCGATGGCAGGGCGACGATAGGAATCCATTCGGCTACTCCCCGGTCGCGACCGGCCGCCCCGGCGTGTTCGACCACTGGCTCCACGAGCCGTGGAAGATCTTCGCGTCGACGCCCGCTTCGGCGAGCACCAGTGCGGTGTGCGCCGCTGTGATTCCCGAGCCGCAGTAGGCGGCGACCGGCGTGCCCTCTGCGATGCCGGCATCCGCGAAGTTCTTCTTGAGCGATTCGAGGTCGCGCAGGGTGCCGTCCTCGGCGACGTGCTTCCCTGTGGGCAGATTGACCGCGCCGGGAATGTGTCCGGCGATCGGATCGAGCGGCTCGCTCTCACCGCGGAAGCGCTCCGGCGCTCGCACGTCGAGCAGGACACCGGATGCCGGGAACTCAGCGGCCTCGTCGATCGTGAGGCTGCCCCCGGCGACATCCGCGAGGGTCACCGTACCGGGTGCGTACTCGGAGGATCCGCTCTCGATGTCGCCGCCGGCTTCCTTCCAGGCCTGCCAGCCGCCGTCGAGCACGCGCACGTCCACACCGCCCTGGCGCAGCAGCCACCAGGCGCGTGCAGCCGGCAGGCCTCCGGCATCGTCGTACGCGACGACCACGTCACCGTCGTTCAGACCCCATCGGCGGGCGGCATCCTGCACGTGCGCGGTCGACGGAATCGGATGCCGGCCTTCATCCGGCCGACCATGGCGCGAGAGCTCCGTCTCGAGATCGACGAACACCGCCCCAGGGATGTGACCGTGGAGATACTCCTCCCGGCCGTCCGGCTGCGCGCGCCCGCCCGGAACGCTCAGACGCCAGCGCACGTCGAGCACACGCACGGCATCGTCGCGCACCAGCTCGGCCAGTTCATTCACACTCACCAGATGGGACATGGTTCCAGGGTACGGCGGCACTGCATAGTGCGGTGAAAGGGCGCGAGGGGCGAGTCAGGACTTGGCGTCCTCGGACTCCGACTCCGCATCCTCGTCGGACTCCGCGTCTTCGTCGGACTCCGCGTCGTCTTCCTCGGGCGCGAGCTCGATGACCTCGTCGCCCTCCTCGAGCACGTCGACGTCGTCGGCGTCTTCGGTGTCGTCATCCGCGGCATCCGAACCGAGCACGCCGTCGGGGCGGATGAGCTCGCGCACCTCGGCCATGAAGCTGTTCAGCTGCTGCTGCTGCCAGCGGAGCTGGCGAGTGCGGTCCTCGGCGTCGCGCAGCACCTCGGTCGTGTGACCCGTCACCGTGCTGACGATCTTCTGCGCCTTCACGCGTGCACGCTCCAGCGTCTCGCGGGCGCGCACCTGGGCGTCCGCCTCGATGGCCTGGGCCTGCGAACGCATCAGACGCTCGTAGTCATCGGCCTTCGCCGAGATGCGCTTGGAGTGCTCGAGGGATGCTGCGACCTGCTCGTTCGCGTCGGTCGTGATGCGCTCGGCGTGGGCGACGGCCTGGTTGTGCAGCAGCAGGAACTCCTGCTGCGCGTCGTCCTGCCGGCGGGTCAGGGTCTCCTCGAACTCCAGCACGCGTGCGTTCATCTCACGCACCTCGCGCTCGGCATCCGCCCGCTGCTGGCTGGTCTCACGCGTGACCATCGAGCGCAGCGCCGCCGAGCCCTTCTCGGCCTCGGTGCGGACGGTCGCAGCCTCCTGCTCGGCCTGGATGACCTTCTCGGCGGCGTGCGCCGCCTCGCGCTGAATGGTCGCCTCGTGCGCGGTGTACTCGGTGTCGATCCGAAGGCGCACCTGATCTGCGTCGTGCTGCGCCTGCGCGGTGATGCGGTCCACTTCTGCGGCGAGCTCGACGCGGCGCGACTCCGCCTCTTCCCGCGCGGCTTCGAGCAGACGCTCGGCCTGCACTGCGGCATTCTGGATCAGGACGGATGCCTGCTCCTCGGCGACGCGCAGCACGGCCTCGAACTGCAGGCGTGAACCCTCGGTGTCCGCACCCGTCTTCGGGGCATCCACGAGCTCGTTGGTGAGCGTGGCGACCTGCTGCTCGGCGTCATCGGCCTGCGCGCGGGCAGCGGCGAGATCTGCCTCCAGCGCCGCGATGCGGTCGTCGTTCTGCGCCTCGAGCTCCGCGATGCGTGCCTCACGTTCGGCGAGCTCCGACTCGAGCTGCGAACGAGCGGACTCGACGTCGCGGCTCACCCCCGCGCGGGCCTCAGCGAGGTCGGCATCCGCCCGCTGCACCTGCATCCGCAGGCCTGCCAGCGCGGCATCCACCTCACCGCGGTCGTATCCACGAAAACCGATCGTGAAACTGCCCTGTTCGCGACTCTGACCCTGCGCCAGCTGGTCGAAGAAATCGGCCCCGTGCTCGTCGACGTTGTTCTCGGCGGAGTTGCTCACAGGGAGTGCCTTTCTGGAGGTGCTCACCGAACGACCCTCGCGACGCGCAGCGTCAGTGGGGGAAGGCGACGGCTAGCAGAAATGGGGGGAGGATCGAGCTGCGAACTCGGTACTCAGCCTAATGAGTTCCCCACCTCTAGGGAACCGGGAGATCCGTATGAGCGCGCTGAGGCGGGTGCGGCGTCGCCGCCTCCCCCATCCGCGCCGATAAACTGCCGCCGACCCCGAGAAGAAGGATGCCGCGATGCCGCGTTTCGATCTGCCGCTGGAGGAGCTCCGCTCCTATCGACCCGATGTCGCGGAGCCCGCGGACTTCGACGACTTCTGGGAGCAGACCCTCGAGGAATCCCGCGCGGCTGCGCTGCCAATCCAGCTTCGCCGCATCGACTCCCCACTGCAGTCGGTGGAGGTGTACGACGTGACCTTCAGCGGCTTCGGCGGCGATCCGGTGGGCGGATGGCTGCTGCTGCCCGCAGACACCGATGAGCCGTTGCCAGCGGTCGTGGAGTTCAACGGCTACGGCGGAGGCCGCGGCCTGCCGCACGAGCGCCTGGGGTGGGCGTCATCCGGTTATGCGCACTTCTTCATGGACACCCGCGGCCAGGGCAGCGCGTGGGGAACCGGCGGGATCACGGCAGACCCGCACGGCTCAGGCCCGGCGGCGCCGGGCTTCATGACTCGAGGGATCGAGGATCCGAGCAGCTACTACTACCGCCGCGTCTACACCGACGCCGTGCTCGCGATCGACGCCATCCGCTCCCTCGACCGGGTCGACGCTGCGCGCGTGGCCGTGTGCGGCGGAAGCCAGGGCGGAGGCATCGCGATCGCCGCCGCCGGACTCTCCACCGGCCTGATCGCCGCGATGCCCGACGTGCCGTTCCTCTGCCAGTTCGAGCGCGCAGTCGGCCTGACCGGACGCGACCCGTACAACGAGATCGTCCGGTACCTCTCGATCCACCGCGGCACCGAGGAGCGCGTGTTCGAGACCCTGTCGTACTTCGACGGCGTGAACTTCGCTCGCAGAGCCACGGCACCCGCCCTGTTCTCCGTCGCCCTGATGGATCCGGTCTGCCCGCCCTCGACGGTCTTCGCCGCACGCAACAGCTGGGGCGGAGTCGCCGACATCACCGAGTACGCGTTCAATGAGCACGAGGGCGGGCAGGGTCTGCAGTGGCAGAACCAGGCCGCGTTCCTCGCCGAGCGACTGGCCGGCTGAGAACTGTCGCCGCCGCTTGGGTTCGGCCTGACACTTGTCAGTCGAAATCACGGATGTCGGTCGATATCCGGTGGTACGGACTGACAGGTGCGATCTGGACTGACAAGTGTCCGCGCCCGCGCCGTCACCGCGAAACATCCCGGAATCATCGAGCTTCTACGGTTGAGGAATGGCGAAGCACACATCCGGTTGGAATCCCTCTGACGACGGCATCAACTTCCACACCCGCAAATGGGTGCGTCCGGAGGACCTGAACGCGAACGGGTCGCTGTTCGGCGGAAGCCTCCTGAAGTGGATCGACGAGGAGGCGGCGATCTACGCGATCGTGCAACTCGGCAATTACCGCGTGGTGACCAAACTGATCTCGGAAATCAACTTCGAGGCCTCCGCCCTCCAGGGAGATCTCATCGAGATGGGTCTCACCGCGACGCACTTCGGGCGCACGTCGCTCACGATGCGCGCGGTCGTCCGGAACATGATCACGCGCAAGCGCATCCTCACCATTGAGAAGATCGTCTTCGTCAGTCTCGATGAAGACGGCCACCCCCTGCCGCATGGCTACTCGGACATCACCTATGACCGGGACCGCATGCCGCACGAGCACCCGGGCACCGGGACGATCAGGCTCCCGTCCGCCTGAGCAGCCTGCTGCAGCGTTCTGCTCTGAGCAGAACTTCGGTGACACCCGCGTACGGCGGCGTTACCGTGAACCATGGCTGAGATCCTCCCCTTCACCCGCACGCCGCATCCGCCCCGCGACCCGCGCCCGCAGAACGGACCGGAGCCGCTCTGGCGCCATCTGCTCGGCGACCAGCTGCGCCGTCGCCGACATGAGCGGGAGGAGACCCTCACCGAGACAGCCGACAAGGCCGGGGTCTCACCGCAGTACCTCTCCGAGATCGAACGCGGGCTGAAGGAGCCGTCCAGCGAGATGATCGCCGCGGTCGCCGGAGCCCTCGACACGACACTGATCGAGCTCGCGAGCAGCGTGGCCGATGAGCTGCGCACGGCTTCGGCCCCGGCATCCGCCCTCGTGTCCGCCGGGGCGCGCGGCGCGTTCACCCTCGCCGCCTGACACCCACCGACACTTGTCAGTCGAAATCACAGATGTCAGTCGAGAACGGGCTATTTCGACAGACAGGCGTGATCTGAACTGACAAGTGTGGTGGCAACTACGCGGTGGCCACCCGCTCGCCCAGCACCCGGTCGATCAGCCCGTAGTCGAGCGCGGCAGATGCGGTGAACACCCGGTCCCGGTCGGTGTCGGCGCGCAGCGCCTCGACGGTGCGGCCGGTGTGGCGGGCGAGCACCGCCTCCATGTCTGCCCGCACCCGCACGACCTCGTCGGCGGCGAGGATGAGGTCGGGGATGGCCCCGCGCGACTGCCCAGCCGGTTGATGCAGCACGATGCGCGCGTGCTCGAGCGCCGCGCGCTGCTCCGGAGCACCGGCCGCGGACAGAAGCGCGGCCGGACCGATCGCCTGGCCGACGACCGTCGTGGCGATGGCGGGGCGGATGTGCTGCATCGTGTCGTAGATCGCCAACGCCGCACCCGGGTCGCCGCCCTCGCTGTTGATGTAGAACTGGATGCCGGCGTCGGGGCTGTCCGCGTCCAGGTGCAGCAGCTGCGCGATCAGCGCGTTCGCGACGCCGGCGTCGATCCCCGTGCCGAGGTAGATCACCCGCTCCGCGAGCAAGTGCGAGTAGACGTCCATGACGCGCTCACCCCGCGGATGCTGCGCGATGACGTTCGGGATCGTGTAACTGCTCATGACTGCTTCCCTTCCTCAGCGGATGCCACGGCATCCGCTCCCAGACCGACCCGCGCGCGGCGCCGCGGCATGACTTCCGCGACCGACGAGACGATCGCGTCGATGAACCCGTACTCCTGCGCCTGCGCGGTCGTGTACCAGCGATCGTGCAGCGAGTCCTCGAAGATGCGATCGGCGGGCTGACCGGTGTCTTCGGAGATGAGGCCCAGCACGGTGTCGCGCATCTGCCGCAGGTCGTCAGCCTGCACCTCGATCTCGACCGCGGAGCCGCCGATGCCCGCCGACCCCTGATGCATGAGGATCCGCGCGTGCGGCAGCGCCCGACGCTTGCCCCTCGTGCCTGCCGAGAGCAGGAACTGCCCCGCGCTGGCCGCGGTCCCGAGTGCGAGGGTGGCCACATCGTTCGGGATGAGGCGCATGATGTCGCGGATCGCCAGCATCGACGGCACCGAGCCGCCCGGCGAGTGGATCCACAGCGCGATGTCTGCGGACGGGTCCTCGGCCGACAGCGTGAGCAGCTGTGTCATCAGCAGCGTGCCGTTGTCATCGTCGAGGGCGCCGTCGAGCACCAGGATGCGGTCGTGGAACAGCGCGCGTCTGGCCTCGGGGCCGAACTGCGGGATGGGATTCTCTTCGCTCATGAGTTCAGCCTGCGCGGCGGGAGCGGAGCCGGCGCGGGAATCCGCTCACGGCGGTTCTGCCGTGAGCAGAGGCGGGAGACGGCGAACCGCCCCGGCACGTGCGGTGCCTGCCGGGGCGGTTCAGTGCGTGAGCGTCTCAGGCCGCCAGTGCGAGGGCGCGTCGGTGCTGAATGCGGTGACCGATCCAGAATCCGATCGCGATCAGGCCGACCAGCACCGTGCCGAGCATCCACGGCAGCATCGAGGGCGCAGCGCCCGCCGTCGCGGTGGCGAGCGTGCCGGAGCCGTCGGCGATGAGTCCGTTGCCCGCCGCGAGGTCAGCCGCACCGGCCGCGAGCGTCTCTCCACCGTCGGCGAGTTCGCCCGATCCCTCGGAGATCGTGGCCGCGCCTTCCGAGAGCTCGCCGACGCCGGAATCGAGGGTCGAGGCGCCGGTGGCGAGGGTCGCGGTACCCGCCGCGAGAGCTGCCGCGCCCTCGTCGAGGCTCGTCGCACCGGAGTCGATCCTGATCGAGCCGGCGTGCAGCGACGTCGCACCCTCGGCGAGGGCGTCGAGGCCGCCGGTGAGGCTGTCCGCACCGGCGGAGAGTTCTGCGGTGCCGCCCTTCAACGACTGCAGTCCCGCGGAGAGCTGCTGCGCGCCGGCGGAGAGCTGCGAGGTTCCCGCCTTGAGAGGCTGTGCGCCGCTCGCGAGCTGGGAAGCTCCGTCGGCGAGCTGCGTCGCGCCGTCGCGCAGCGGAGCGAGCCCGGTCGCGAGGTCGGAGGCGCCGGTGGACACCTGGGCGGTGCCCGCTTTCAGCGCTTGCGTGCCGGCGAGAAGGGCGGGCGCGCCGTTCTCCGCGTCGACCAGCGCGACCGTGCCTGGCCATCCCTGCTCGGCATTGCCGTTGACGAGAGCGCTCGCCCCGGCCGCGACCTGTCCTGCCGCGGTCGCGGCATTGAGCGCTCCTGCCGCCAGTGCGGGAGCGGCCGCGGCAGCCCCGGCGATGCCGTCGACCTGTGCGTCGACGCCCACCGCGAGTGCGGCCAGCTGCTGGAGCTGCGCATCGGCGGGGTCGGCAGCGGCGAGCTGCGAAAGAGCGTCGGCGAGTTGCTGCGAGTTGCCGGGAGCGCTGCCGGCTGCCGCCGTGATCGCCGCGGCGGTCTCGTCGCTGGCCAGGAACTGCAGTTCGGGCGTGACCGCGGCCGAGAGCCCCGCGTTGAGCTGGTCGGCCCCTGCGAGCACCTGCCCCGCGACCTGGTGCGCTCCGGCGACACCGGCGGCGAGGCCGGTCATGCCGTCGAGCACTGCCTGCGCGCCGGCATCCGTCTGCTGCGCCCCCGCAGAGAGAAGCTGCGCGCCGTCCAATGCCTTCTGCGCACCGGCATCCACCTGCTGGGTACCCGCGGAGAGGCGGGTCGCGCCGTCGAGCACCGACTGCGCGCCGGAATCCACCTGCGCGGCACCCGCCGCGAGGCTCTGCGTACCGTTCAGCGCGGACTGTGCGCCCGCATCAGCCGAGGCGAGTCCCGCGTTCAGCTTCTGCGCCCCGAGCAGCGCTGCCAGGGCGCCGCCGCTGAGCTTCTCGGCGCCTGCCGCGGCATCCGATGCTCCGGCCGCGAGCGTGTCGGCGCCCGCAGCCAGCGACGCCGCCCCGGTCGATGCACTCCGCGCCCCTGTCACGAGCTTCTGCGAACCGGCATGCGCGCTCGCGGCGCCTTCGGCGAGCTGCTCGGTGCCGTCGGCCAGCGTGCCGGCACCCGTGGAGAGCTCGCCCGCACCGGTGGCGAGCTCGGACGAGCCGTCCTTCGCGGTCAGCGTGCCGTCGGACAGTTCCGCCGCACCGGCGGAGATCTTCGCTGTCGTCACGAAGAACAGGATCACCATCGCTGTCAGCAGCAGGCTGAGGACGATGACGGCGATGCGCATGCCGCGGCCGTGCGCGTGGGTCGTAGAACTCGTCATTGAGGCTCCAAGGTCGGTGGCGTCGTTGCCACCCGGAGTGTATGTATGCGTTCCCCACCTCCCTCATTCCTTTGCCCATTGAAACCAAGTTTCATGGGTTGCGGCACTCGGTCTTCTGTAGCGAGTCGACAGTTTCCGTTGACCAGAAGTCAATAAGAGCGTTGCACCATGCTTGTTTTCGGCGTCCCTAAAGGATAGATTTTCGGTGTGCCTAAATCTCGTCGTGCCGTCGTGGCCGCCCCGCGGTCCGGATCGATCGTGCGCGCTGCGGCGGTCGCCGCCGGGCTCGCGCTCGCGCGACCGGATGCGCGGGCCCGGATGGCACGACCGACGACGACCGGCCCGTCGTGCTGACCACCTTCACGGTTCTCGCCGACATCGCCCAGAACGTCGCGGGCGACCACCTGCGCGTGGAGTCGATCACGAAGCCCGGCGCCGAGATCCACGGGTACGAGCCGACCCCCGGCGACGTGCGCAAGGCGGCGGATGCCGACCTGATCCTCGACAACGGCCTGAACCTCGAGGTCTGGTTCGCACAGTTCGTCGACTCCGTCGATGTGCCCCACGTGGTGGTCTCGGAAGACGTCGAGGCGATCGACATCACCGAGGACGCGTACGCCGGCAAGCCCAACCCGCACGCCTGGATGAGCCCGGCCAACGTGCAGCTGTACGTCGACACGATGGCGGCAGCGTTCAGTGATCTCGCCCCCGAGCACGCCGAGGAGTTCGCCGCGAACGCCGATGCGTACAAGGCCGAGCTGCAGCAGGTGCAGGATGAGCTCGCCGCAGACCTCGCCGTGCTGCCGGAGAACGAACGGGCCCTCGTCACCTGCGAGGGGGCGTTCTCGTACCTCGCTCGGGATGCCGGACTCACCGAGGCGTACCTCTGGGCCGTGAACGCCGAGCAGCAGGCCACGCCTCGTCAGATCGCCGCGACGATCGAGTTCGTGGACGACAACGACGTGCCGGCCGTGTTCTGCGAATCGACCGTGTCCGACAAGGCGATGCAGCAGGTGGTCGAGGCGACCGGTGCGACCTTCGGCGGCACGTTGTACGTGGATTCGCTGTCCGAGGCCGACGGCCCGGTTCCGACGTATCTCGATCTGATCCGCCACGACGCGGACCTGATCGTCGCAGGACTCACCGGCGGCGCATCATGAGCGCGATCGACGTCAGTGGCCTGACCGTGCGATACGGCGACGTGCTCGCCCTCGACGACGTCTCGCTCACGGTTGAACCGGGACGCGTCACCGGACTCATCGGCATGAACGGATCGGGCAAGTCGACGCTGTTCAAGTCGGTCATCGGCCTCGTGCGTCCGGCCGCAGGGCAGGTGCGGCTGGAGGGAGCGGATCCGGCATCCGCTCGCCGCCGCGGGCTCATCGGCTACGTCCCGCAGAGCGAGGACGTCGACTGGACGTTCCCGGTCTCCGTGCGCGACGTGGTGATGATGGGCCGTTACGGACAGCAGGGTCCGCTGCGGCGAGCGCGCGCTGCCGACAAGCGCGCCGTCGAAGAGGCGCTGGAGCGGGTAGAGCTCTCGGGCCTGGCCGACCGGCAGATCGGACAGCTCTCCGGCGGGCAGCGCAAGCGCGCGTTCGTCGCCCGCGGCATCGCACAGGGGGCCGGCATCCTGTTGCTCGACGAACCGTTCGCCGGCGTCGACAAGCGCAGCGAGGCGACGATCGTCAGGCTCCTGCGAGAACTCGCGGCAGCCGGCAGCACGGTACTCGTCTCGACGCACGACCTGCATGCACTCCCCTCCCTCGCGGACGAGGCGGTGCTGCTGCTGCGCCGCGTGCTGTTCCAAGGCCCGGTCGCAGAGGCACTCGAGACCGGCAACCTGGCGCGCGCGTTCGGACTCGAGAGCGACCCCGACTCGAAGGAGGCACCGTGATCTGGGACTGGATCCTCGAGCCGCTGCAGTACGACTTCATGGTGCGGGCACTCATCACGACCGCGATCGCCGCGATCGTGTGCGCAGCGCTCTCGTGCTGGCTCGTGCTGGTCGGCTGGTCGCTGATGGGCGACGCGGTCTCGCACGCGGTGCTGCCGGGGGTCGTGCTCGCGTACATCTTCGGAGCACCCTTCGCGCTCGGCGCCCTGGTCTTCGGGCTTCTCGCCGTCGGTCTCATCGGACTCATCCGCGGCACGAGCAGGGTCAAGGAGGATGCCGCGATCGGCATCGTGTTCACGACCCTGTTCGCGCTCGGCCTCGTGCTGATCTCGGTCACCCCGAGCCAGACCGACCTCAACCACATCATCTTCGGCAACATCCTCGGCGTCTCCGAGGGCGACCTGCTGCAGATCGGCATCCTCGCCGCGGTCGCGTTCGGCGTACTGATCATCAAGCGCCGCGACCTCACCCTGTACGCCTTCGACCCCACCCACGCCTTCGCGATCGGGCTCTCGCCGCGCCTGTTGGGCGCCCTGCTGCTCGGCGTGCTCGCGCTGACCTCGGTCGTCGCACTGCAGGTCGTCGGCGTCGTGCTGGTCGTGGCGATGCTGATCATCCCCGGTGCGACGGCCTACCTGCTGACGGACCGCTTCGGGCGGATGCTGGTGATCGCCCCCGTCATGTCGGCGCTGTGCAGCGTGATCGGGATCTACCTCAGCTACTGGATCGACGCGGCATCCGGCGGCCTGGTGGTCGTGGTGCAGGGCTGCGTGTTCGCACTCGTGTACCTGTTCAGCCCGCGGCAGGGCGTGATCGGGAAGCGGCTGCGGCGGCGTCTGCCGACCGGCGCCGCCGCATAACTCCGGAGGAACGCGCCAGATCCGGCGCAGACCCGCCGTATTGCTGCCGAACCACGCAGATCCTCCGGAGTTATGCCGAGGCGCAGTCGTTCACAACCCCTCGAAGATCGGTCAGATCGACCAGGAATCCACCGGTTGCGCGGCAGATACGGCCGTGCGTGAGGAGTTGTGAACAGCCGGGCGGGCGAAAGCCTGGGCGAGATCGGCGATGAGGTCACCGGCGTTCTCCAACCCGATCGACAGCCGCAGCACGTCGGCGTCCGGCCGGGCATCGGCCGGCACCGGACGGTGCGTGAGGGCGGCCGGATGCTGGATGAGCGAGTCCACTCCGCCCAGCGAGACCGCGTGGGTGAACAGTCTCACCGACGAGGCGACTGCACTCGCCGCGGCGTATCCCCCGCTCATCCGCATCGCCACCATCGCCCCAGTTCCGCGCATCTGCCGCTCGAGCATGCCGCGCGGATCGCCGTCGAGTCCGGGGAAGAACACCTCGTCGATCTCAGGCCGGTCGATCAGCCACTGCACGATCTGCTGCGCATTCTCCTGCTGCTGGCGCATCCTGACCGGAAGCGTGGTGAGACCGCGGTGCAGCAGATACGCGCCGAGCGGGTGCAGCAGTCCCCCGGTCACCGCTCGCACACGGCGCAGCGCCTCTGCGGTCCCCTCGCTGCACGCCACGACGCCGGCGATCACATCGCCGTGACCTCCGAGGTACTTGGTCGCGCTGTGCAGCGACATCGCGGCGCCGTGATCGAGCGGGTTCTGCAGCAGCGGCGTCGCGAACGTGTTGTCGACGACCACTGGTACGTCTCCCGCCGCCGCGACGATCTCGGCGATGTCCACGAGCTCGAGAGTGGGGTTGGCCGGAGTCTCCACGACGACGAGCCCGGTGTCCGCCCGCAGCACCGATCGCACCTCGGACGGGTGGCAGTAGGTGGTCTCGGTGCCGAGCAGGCCCGAACCGAGCAGGTGATCGGTTCCGCCGTAGAGCGGTCGCACCGCCACGACGTGATGCGTGCCCGTCGCACTCGTGTGAGCGAGGATCACCGCGGTCATCGCTGCCATCCCCGACGAGAATGCGACCGCAGCCTCGGCGTGCTCCATCTCGGCGAGCGCGTCCTCGAAGCGTGCGACGGTCGGGTTCCACAGTCTCGCGTAGACCATGCTGCCGCCGTCGATCGGACGACCGCCGGTCGCCATCGTCTCGTACGAGTCGCCGCCGCGCTCGATGTCCGGCAGCGGATTCGTGGTCGACAGGTCGATCGGCAGGGCGTGCACGCCGAGTTCGGCGAGATCGGCCCTGCCGCTGTGCACGGCCACCGTGTCGGGATGCAGATGCTGGTCAGTCATGCTTCCACGTTGCCCGAATCGCAATCACGGTGGGAGAATTCGACAGTATCCGCCGATGGATCGGCAGAATCCACACTTTCCAGCGAACTGAGACGGCAAGAAAGGTGACGGGATTGGCGAAAGCGCAACTCGACGAACTCGATCTGGAGATCCTCGCCGCGCTCAGCACCCGCTCCGATCTCACGAACAAGGCGCTCGCGCAGCAGCTGGGGCTCGCGGAATCGACCTGCGCGCACCGAGTGCGGAGCCTCCGTGATCGAGGGGTCATCCGTGACACCCGCATCCGACTCGATGCATCCGCGCTCGGGTATCCGCTCGAGGCCATCATCAAAGTGCGCCTCGCGAACCACACCGGCGAGAAGGTGAACGCGCTGTTCGACGCGCTCGTCGCGACCCCGCAGGTGCTGCAGGTGTTCCACGTCGCGGGTGTCGACGACTTCCTCGTGCACGTCGCCGTTCAGGATGCCGTGGCACTGCGCGACATCGTGCTCGAGCACATCACGGTGCATCCGGTCGTGCGGGGCCCGGAGACCCAACTGGTCTTCGAACTGCGCGACGGCCGCGGCGTGCTCTCCTGACGGCTAGCGGCGCAGCAGCTTCTTCCATCGCCGCTGCACGATGACGGGCACGGGCTGGGTGACGACGGCATCCACCGTCAGTGAGCTGTTGTCGGGTCCGACGAGCGCGATCGGCGTGGTGAGCGTCGGCTCGAGGGGGTCGACGGGCATCTTCGCCAGTGCGCGGTGCGCCTTCACGTAGGCGGGGATGAGGATCACGACCGCGCCGACCCAGGCGAGCGGGTTGCTCGCCGCGACTCCGCCGAACCCGAGCAGCGCACCGAGTAGGACAGCGGCCCCGACCCGCATGAACAGTTCGACGACGCCGGTGATCGTCGGGATCATCGCCTGACCGAGCCCCTGCAGGGCGCCGCGCAGGACGAAAAGCACGCCCAGCAGCGCGTACGAAGAACCGTTGATGATGAGCATGAGATGGGCGAGCTCGACCACCTCATCGGATCCCTCGCCGACGAACAGACGCACGAGGTGGGTTCCGAACGCGATCAGGACGACGCCGAGGACGACAGAGGCGATGATCGCCATCCAGGTCGCCTGCTTCACTCCCGCACGGATGCGGTCGGGCCGGCGTCCGCCGAAGTTCTGCGCCACGTACATCGACACGGCGAGGCCCAGCGAGGCGAGCAGCGCGGTCGCGAGGCTGTCGACACGGCTCGCCGTCGTGTACGCCGCGACCGCTTCCGCCCCGAGCATGTTCAGCGCCACCTGCACGACCAGCGTGCCGATCGCGATGATCGACGCCTGGAAGCCCATGGGCAGGCCGAGTCGCAGGTGATCGGCGATGTCGTCGCGGGTGACCTTCCAGTCCGCGCGCCACACGTGCAGCATCGGCATCCGTCGCCTGACGAACTCGAGGCACAGCAGCACCGACACCGCCTGCGAGACGACGGTCGCCAGCGCGGCGCCCGCGACACCCCAGCCGACCGGGCCGACGAGCACGATGACGAGCACGACGTTCAGCGCGCACGCGATCGTGAGGAACACCAGCGGCGTCTTGGAATCGCCGATCGCACGGATGATCGCGGACAGGTAGTTGAAGAACATCGTCGCGCCACCGCCGAGGAAGCTCACCTGTGTGAACAGCGTGGCCTCGGCGAGCAGCTCGGGAGGCGTCTGCATGAGCACCAGCACCGGTTCGGCGAGCAGCGGCCCGCCGATCGTGATGAGGATGCTGGCCGCCGCCGACAGCAGGGTACCCGTGGCGACTGAACGCCGAACCGCCGCATCGTCCTTCGCGCCGTACGCCTGCGCCGTGGGGATCGCGAAACCGCTCGTCATGCCCCAGGCGAAGCCGAGCAGCAGGAACAGCAGGCTTCCGGTCGCCCCGACGGCGGCGAGCGAGTTCACACCGAGCTCCCGTCCGACCACGATCGTGTCGACGACCTGGTAGAGCTGCTGCACGACGTTGCCGATGAGCAGAGGGACGGAGAACGACAGGATGACACGCCAGGGGCGGCCCGTGGTGAGGGAGGTGGCCATGCGGAGGAGAACTTCCGGAACGCGGGGAGGATGGGGGATCGGATGCCGGGAACGACGAAGCGACCAGTTTATCGAATCGATTCGGCAACGGAAGACCTTCGCGAAAGAATGCGCCGACGGGTGCAGGATGGGTGGATGAGTCGCACTGCCACCGCCGCCACCCTCGCGATCCGAGAGCTGCGAGAGCACCTCTTCGCCCACGCCACGGACTACGACGCCGCCGTCGACGGATTCCGGTGGCCCGAACTGGGCGAGTTCAACTTCGCGCTGGAGTGGTTCGACGTCGTCGCCGGCGAGAATCCGGATCGTCCGGCCGTGCAGATCGTCTCCGCCGACCTCACCCTCGCGAGCTGGAGCTACGGCGGCCTCTCGGCACGCTCCGACCAGGTCGCGAACTGGCTGCGCGCCCTGGGCGTCGGCCGCGGCGATCATCTGATCGTGATGCTGAACAACACGATCGAGCTGTGGGAGGTCATGCTCGCCATAACCAAGATCGGTGCGGTCGCCGTTCCCACCTCGACTCTGCTCTCGGCATCCGATCTCGCATTCCGCGTCGAGCACAGCCACGCCGGCGCGATCGTCACCATGGGCGTGCTGGGCGATCGCCTGACAGAGATCGACGACGCGGTGCTGCGGATAGGCGTGGGCGACGTCCCGTCCGGATGGCACGACTTCGCGGAGTCGGCGAGTGCGCCGGCCGACTTCGAGCCCGACGGCCCGACACCGGCAGGCGACACCAGCCTGCTGTACTTCACCTCCGGCACGACGAGCCGGCCGAAGCTCGTGCAGCACACGCACGTCTCCTACCCGGTGGGGCATCTGTCGACCATGTGGTGGCTGGGCGTGCAGCCCGGAGACGTGCACCTGAACATCTCCTCGCCCGGCTGGGCGAAGCACGCCTGGTCGAGCTTCTACTCGCCGTTCCTCGCCGAGGCGACCGTGTTCGTGTACAACTACGACCGCTTCGACGCGAACACCCTGATGCAGGTCATGGACACTCATCACGTGTCGACCTTCTGCGCTCCCCCGACCGTGTGGCGGATGCTGATCCAGGCCGACCTTTCACGGCTCGCGCACCCTCCGCGCGAACTCGTCGGCGCCGGTGAGCCGCTCAATCCCGAGGTCATCGCGCGGGTGCGGGATGCCTGGGGCGGCACGATCCGCGACGGCTTCGGCCAGACCGAGATGACCGCGTGCGTCGGCAACTCCCCAGGGCAGGTCGTGAAGGACGGTTCGATGGGGCGGCCGTTGCCCGGCTACCCGGTCGTGCTGCTCGACCCCGTCACCGGCGAGGTCACCGATCATGAAGGAGAGATCGCGCTGGATCTCGCACAGTCGCCGCTCGGGCTGATGGCCGGGTACTACGAAGACCCGGAGAAGACCGCCGAATCACGCCTCGGAGGCTTCCACCACACCGGCGACATCGCCGCGCGCGACGAAGACGGCTACCTCACCTATGTCGGTCGAGCGGATGACGTCTTCAAGGCCTCCGACTACAAGATCTCGCCGTTCGAGCTCGAGTCGGTGCTGCTGGAGCACGACCTCGTGGTGGAGGCGGCGGTGATCCCGAGCCCGGATCCGACACGCCTGTCGGTCCCGAAGGCGTATGTGTGCCTGCGCGCGGATGCTCCGACCGAAGCCGAGGCGGCGAGGGCGATCTACGACTTCGCGCGAGAGCGCCTGTCGGCGCACCTGTGGGTGCGGATCATCGAGTTCATGCCCGAGCTGCCCAAGACGATCTCCGGCAAGATCCGCCGGGTCGAGCTGCGGGCACGCGAAGCCGAGCGCGTCACAGCGGGAGATGCCACGGGGCAGCACCTCGACCGCGACTACCGCTGACGAGCGCTACCGCTGAACGAGAACCGTGCCGAGGCCTGCGCCCCCGAGGCCTTCCGGCCGACGCGGGCGCGCAGGAGAGGCGGGAGCCGTCGCGGCACCGATCGGCTCCGGACGTTCGGGCCGGGCCGGCCGCCTGTTCAGCACCACCTGCACGAGCCCGCCGATCACGAGCGCCGCGACCAACGCGCCGCCGGCGGCGGCAGTCGGAATCCACTGACCCGAGAATCCCGCGGCGATGCTGAGCATCATGCCACCGATCCACACAGCGGTGGCTCCGCCGCACAGGCCCACCGCTCCACGAGCGAGGGCGACGCCGGCCACGATCGCGCAGACCACCGCGATACCCGCACCGGTGAGTCCGACAGGCAGGAAGAACGCTGCCAGCTCACGTAACGCACTCATTGACGACATAATGTCCAAACCCCCCGGTTCAGCCTCCGTGTATCCAAAGATACGGAGCTTCCGCGGCGTCCGCATCCATCTCGAGGATGATGTTACTCAATCGGTCATCTGGCGTCACCCGTTGATACATCGTGCGGTGTCAGGGCTGCAGACCCGCGATCGCCGGCGAGAATCCGAGGCGCTTGTTCGCGCAGCATCCGGGGCGGCACACATCGAACCACGGGCCCAGCGCGGTCGCGTTCGCCCGCTGTCCGACCGGCCGTCCGACGATGCGCTCCTGCACGAGATCGACGAGCGCGCCGACGAACGCCTGGTGCGTGCCCGGCGTCGCGGTTCGGAGGCTCCACAGGCCCAGGCGCTCCGCGGTCTCGGTCGCCTCGGTGTCGAGATCCCAGATGACCTCCATGTGATCGCTCACGAACCCGAGCGGCACGATCAGCACGGCGCTGCGGTGCTCGAGCGCCTCGAGCGCGTCGTTGATGTCGGGCTCGAGCCACGGCTGCGAAGGCGGGCCCGACCGCGACTGGTAGACGAGCTGCCACGAGACGCCCGGTGCCGCGGCGGCCATGACCTCTTCGGCGACGGCCAGATGCTGCGCGGCGTAGCCTCCGCCGTCGACGTCGGTGAACAGGCCCGCACCCGACAACTCGGCGTCCTGGGTGGGGATGCTGTGCGTGGAGAACAGCACCTCGACGCTCGACTCGTCATGCCCGGCCCGCGCCGCGGCCGCGATGCCGTCGCGCACACCCTCGATGAACGGCTGGATGAAACCGGGGTGCGAGAAGAACTGCCTGACCTTGTCGATCTGGATGATCCCCTGCGTGCCGCTCGCCTCGAGCGCGTCGGCCCAGTCCTCGCGGTACTGCCGGCACGACGAGTACGACGAGTACGCGCTGGTCGGGATCGCGATCATCCGGCGGATGCCGTCGTTCGCCGCGTTCTCGAGCGCCTCATCCAGGTACGGCGCCCAGTTGCGGTTGCCCCAGTAGACCGGCAGATCCAGGCCGGCATCCGCGAGTGCGGACTTCAGCGCCTGGCGCAGGAGGCGGTTCTGGTCGTTGATCGGACTCACGCCGCCGAACCGGCGGTAGTGGTGGGCGACCTCTTCCAGGCGCTCGTCGGGGATGCCGCGACCACGCGTCACGTTGCGGAGGAAGGGCAGCACGTCGTCCTGCCCCTCCGGGCCGCCGAAACCCGAAAGCAGGATCGCGTCGTACGCGACGGGTTCGACGACGTGCTCCGGCCCGGACTGCGCCGCCGGTGAGGCGGAGGGCACCTTCGCACCCTGTTCGAGATGCACTCCCGACGCCTTCGGAGGCTTGAGCTCACGACGGCCGGATGCTGCGGGCTCACCCGCCCCGGCGGAACGATCGTACTGCTGCTCTGGTTCGGTGCTCATGTTCCTGCCTCCTGTTGACCTGTGACGCTGCGAGCGGGGTCGGGCGACGCGATCTTCTCCCACTCGGCGATCGGACCGCTGACGACCGTGAAGCCCGGATGCGGGTCGGGGATCGGCACCCCGCGCCACCGCTCCCACACCGACGGACTGCGGCGTTCGAGCTTCGCCAGCAGGTGCGTCCATTCGTAGGCGAGCTGGCCGTCGTTCACCGGCATGGCCCTGCCGTACCCGGTCATGCGGATCTTGTCCCGCGCGAAGCGGTACCCGCGAGCATCCGCCTCATCGACGATCGCGCTGAGATAGTCGCCGATCGCCGTACGCGGCTCGTCGGTCTCCTGGAACCTTCTCAACTGCGGATGCCGGGAGTAGCCTCTGCCCGGTTCGGAGATCACGGCCTGGGCGAGCAGACCCTCGCGCCAGCACGCCGTGAGCGCCTGGCGATCGAAGTACTTCGGATGCACCGACCAGAGCCTCATGCCGCCTCCGCCTGCGTGCTCTCGCCCTGGGCGCGCTCGGCCGACCGCAGGATGCTCTGCGCCATGCCGTTGAAGATCACACCGTGGAAGGGCAGCAGCATCGCCCAGTACAACCGCCCGGTGAGCCCCTTCGGGAAGTACACCGCCCGCTGCCGGTAGAGGGTTCCGGCGCCCGCCGGCTCGACACCGAGCTCGAGCCACCCTCGCCCCGGCATCCGCATCTCCGCTCGAAGGCGCAGCGTGCGCCCGTGCTCGACCGCCTCGACCCGCCAGACGTCGATCACATCGCCGGTGTGCAACCGCGTCGGGTGCCGGCGGCCGCGTCGCATGCCGACGCCGCCGACGAGCCGATCGATCCAGCCGCGCGCGGCCCACGCCAGCGGGAACGAGTACCAGCCCTTCTCGCCACCGATCGACTCGATGACGTCCCAGACGGCCGCAGTGGAGGCGCTCGTTCGCCTCTCACGGAGGTCGGTGAACACGGTGTGCCCTGCCCAGTCCGGGTCGCTCGGGAGAGGGTCGCTCGGCGCGCCCGGCACCGTGGCGCTCTGCCAGCTCGTCTCGACCTGGCCCTCCTCCTCGCGCTTCAACGCCAGCCGCACGGCCATCCGGTACGGCAGCAGCCCGCCCTCCGGTGGTTCGATGTGCTCGTCGATGTCGTGCTCGCTCATGACGCAGTCGTTCTGCAGCGAGGCGATGATCGGCACCGCGATCGATCGCGGCACGGGGCTCACCAGACTCACCCACTGCGATGCGAGCCACGGCGTGAGCACCGGGAGCGCGGCGATCCCGCGCTGGGGAAGTCCCGCCTCGACCGCGTACCCGTTCATCATCTGGCCGTAGCGGAGGATGTCCGGTCCGCCGATGTCGAACGTTCGATTGAGTCCGTCCGGCAACGACACCGCGCGCACCAGGTAGCGCAGCACGTCGCGGATGGCGATGGGCTGCACATGATTGCGCACCCAGCGGGGCGCGGGCATGTACGGCAGCACCTCGGTGAGGTGGCGGATCATCTCGAACGACGCCGACCCTGAGCCGATCACGATGCCGGCCTGGAAGACGATGGCAGGCACCTCGCCGTCGAGGAAGGTCTGGCCGACCGCGGCCCGCGACGAGAGATGCTTCGACAGCGTCGCACCGTCGGGGTGCAGGCCGCCGAGGTAGACGATCCTGCTCACCTTCGCCGCCGCGGCGACCTCGGCGAACTGCTCTGCGTCGCGCTTCTCGGCATCCACGAAATCTCGGCCGGCGCTCATCGAGTGCACGAGGTAGAACGCCGTGTCCACGCCGTTCAACGCGCGGCGGGTGGCCACGGCATCCGAGAAGTCGCCCTTGAAGACCGTAACCTGCTGCCGCCACGGCACGTCGCGCAGCTTCCACGGCGAGCGCACGTACACGCTCACCTCGTGCCCTGCGGCGAGCAGCTGGGGAACGAGGCGACCGCCGATGTAGCCGGTCGCGCCGGTGACGAGCACCCTGGTCATGCGAACAGTCCTCTCGTCGTGCAGAGAATGAGCAGCAGGGTGATCGCGAACCCCACTGCGTAGTTGATGAACAGGAAGCGCCGCCACGCGCGGTTGACGTCGCCGGAGTGCGCGTCGTCGACGCGAAGGTACGGCGCCGCGCTGAGCAGGTACGGCACTGCGGCGAGCGCCGCGAGGTTCGCCGGCCACGGCACGAGGAGCATGAGCGCACCGGCGGCGGCCCAGAGCACGAACGCGAACCAGACGGTCCTCGATGTGCCGAGCACCGTCGCGATCGAGCCGATACCGGCCTCGCGATCGGGGACGATGTCCTGCACGGCACCGAACGCGTGGCTCGCCATCCCCCAGCAGAAGAACGCGGCCATGGTCACGACCATCGCGGCGGTGACATCCGTGCCGGCGAGCGCCATGGCGTACAGGGCGGGCGTCACGAAGTGCGTGCTGGAGGTGATCGAGTCGAGGAACGGGATCTCCTTGAACCGCAGGCCGCGCACCGAATAGGCGACGACCGCGAACAGGCTCACCGCGAGCATCGCCCACGACATCGGCCGATGCGCACCGAGGATCAGCAGTGCGATCACGAAGGGCGCGGCGAGCAGACCGGAGGCGAGCAGCGTGACGCGGTGCAGCCGAGGCGGCAGCTTCGCCCCTTCCGCTCCGCCCTTGCGGGGATTGGCGAGGTCCGACTCGTAGTCGAAGACGTCGTTGATGCCGTACATCGCGAGGTTGTAGGGCACGAGGAAGAACAGGGTGCCGACCACGAGCGCGACATCGACGCGCCCGGTCGTGAGCAGGTAGACCGCGGCGAACGGGTACGCGGTGTTGATCCAGCTCAGCGGGCGGGACGCGGTGAGCAGCGTGCGGCTCGTCGAGACGATCTCAGACATCGCGGCTCTCCTCTCTGCGGCTGGTACGAGTCCGGCGGGTGCCGCCCTCGCCCCCGAGCATCTGCCACGTACCGCTGAGCAGCAGAGCGCCGGCGATCGGGTAGAGCAGATCCTCGATCGGTATCAGTCCGAGGCGCACGCCGGAGATGTGCGCGACGCCGTAGTCGAAGAAGCCGGCCGCCATCATCACGTTGTCGAAGATGACGGTGAGCACGACGAGGGATGCCGTGGCCACCGCCCACGCCGACAGGTAGCCGGCGAACGATCCGTGCCGCCGCGCGTGCACGGCGCCGAAGACGAACACCAGCAGGGCGACGGCGACGAACGGCAGCGACATGAGGAGGTAGGTCATCGGCTCCCCCTCGCGTGCCGGTCCCGCAGGTGCCGCCACCCGCTGAGCAGCACCAGCGTGAGGTAGCAGAGGAAGACGAGGAACAGCAGCTCCTCGATCGGGAACTGCGGGGCGAGCAGGATGCCGGTGGCCCACCGCGAGTCGACATGACGGAACACACCAAGACCGATGCCGACCGCATCCCAGACGATGAAGAACGCCAGTCCGGCGAGCAGCACGACCGCTGAGCGCGCCGGTGTGCGTGCGAAGACGAGGCGGAAGCGCACATCGAGCAGGACGAGGCACGCGAGGCTCAGCAGCAGCGACGCCGCGTAGACGAGATTCACGGTTCCTCCAGCGGCCCTGGGGAATGCTCGCCCCTGACGTGCTTGAGCACGAGTTCGGCGCTGATGAGGCACATGGGCAGTCCGACGCCGGGCACCGACGTCGCGCCGGTGTAGAACAGGCCGTCGACTCTGCGCGACCGCGTCACTCCGCGGAAGAAGGCGCTCTGAGCGAGGGTGTGCGCGGGGCCGAGGGCGCTGCCGCGGAAGGTGTTGAACTCCGCCTCGAAGTCGGCCGGTCCGAATGTGCGCTGCACGACGATCCTCGACTCCAGGTCGGAGATGCCCGCCCATGCGCCGATCTGAGCGATCGCACGGTCGGCGACCAGGTTGACGAGGTCATCGCCCGAGCCGTCCACGCCGCCGCGCCCGATCCCGGTGTCGGCCGGGAGCGGCACGAGCACGAACAGGTTCTCGTGCCCCTCGGGTGCCACGTCGTCGTCGGTGGCGCTCGGTTTGCACACGTACAGCGACGGCGCTTCGGGGATGCGGGTCGGCGAGCCGAAGATCGCGTCGAAGTTGTCGTGCCAGTCGTTCGAGAAGAACAGCGTGTGGTGACGCAGTTGCGGCAGGGCGCCTCGCACGCCGAGCATGACGAGGACGGCGCTGGGTCCGGAGACCTGCGCGTCCCAGCGCTTCTGCGGATACGAGCGGTCGGCGGGTTCGAGAAGCACGGTCTCGGTGTGGTGCTCATCGATCGCCGAGACGACGACGTCGGCGTACAGCCGGTGGGTCTCGCCGTTGCGGGTGAACTCGACCGACCGCACCGCACCGTTCGCACTGGAGATCGCCCGCACATCGCTGTCGGCGAGGAGCTCGACGCCGCTCTCGCGCGCGATGTCGAGGAGTGAGGCGACGAAAGCGCGGAATCCTCCCCGCGGGTACTTCACTCCGTCGACGAGGTCCATGTGGCTCATGAGGTGATACAGCGCCGGAGCGGCGAACGGTGACGTGCCGAGGAACACGGCCGGGTACGCGAGGATCTGCCGCAGACGCAGGTCCTGGAAGCGGCGAGCGGCGAACGACCACAGCGACCGGAACAGCAACGGCAGCACGGCGGGCGCGGCAGTCAGCACAGCTCGCGAGGTGAAGTCGCGCCAGGACGAGAACGGGTTGTAGAGGAACGAGCGCACCGCCGCGCGGTACGTCTTCGTCGCGGATGCGAGATACGCGCTGATCCGCCCGCCCGCCCTGCTCTCGCGGCTCTCGAAGAGAGCGGCGACGGCCTGCTCTCCCGCCGGAACGTCGATGGGTGTCTCCGGTTCCGCCCCGGTCGGTTCGCCGTAGATGCGGTACCCCGGTTGCAGCGGCACGAGGTCGAGCTGCTCCGCGGTGCTGGTGCCCATCATCCGGTAGAAGTGCTCGAACACCTCCGGCATGAGGTACCACGACGGACCGGTGTCGAACGTGAAGCCGTCCTTCTCCCAGACACCCGCGCGACCGCCGAACGCACCGTTCTTCTCCAGAACGGTCACCTCGTGCCCGTCGCGAGCGAGCAGGCACGCGGTGGCCAGGCCGCTGACGCCGCCACCGACGACGACGACCCTCTTGCCGCTCACTGACGCGCCTTCATCGCCAGGGCGCGCACCAGGATCCTGGCTTTGACCGGGTCGGGCACCCTGACTCTGGTGGTCATCAGCACGGACGCGGGTGTCGATTCGAGGCGGTCGGTGAGCTCGCCGAACATCGCCCTCGCGGCCCAGACCGCCGGGCGGCACGCGGGGTCGAGGAGCGGGATGGCTTCGTCTGCCACGCGGAGATCTTCGCGGATCGACGTGACGGCCTCGGACTTGGATGCCTCGGTGAGCGCCGGTGCAGGGCTCGTTGAAGCCTCGGCCGGGAGATACGTGCGCCCGAGATCGTCGTGATCGCCGGCGAAGTCGCGAAGGAAGTTGACCTTCTGGAACGCCGCTCCGAGGCGACGCGCACCCTCCTGGAGCTGTTCGCGCTCGCTGACGTCGCGGACGACCCCGGCCTCGAAGACCGCGAGGCACATGAGTCCGACGACCTCGGCTGATCCGTGGATGTACTCGTCGAGCTCTGCGTCGTCGAACACGGTCGCATCGAGGTCTCGGCGCATCGACGCGAAGAACGGCTCGCACAGGTCCATGCCGATCCCGTGCGCACGGGCGGTCGCAGCGAAGGCATGCACGACGAGGTTCGTGCTGAAGCCCAGCCTCAGTGCTCGCGCCGTCTCGGCCTCCAGGTCGTCCAGCATCTCCGCGCGGTTCTCGCGGTCGACGCCAGCGGCCTCGGCGGGACCGTCGACCAGTTCGTCGGCGATGCGAACGAGTGCGTAGATGCGGGCGATGTGGTCGCGCATCGATCCGGAGAGGAGTCGGCTCGCCCACCCGAACGACGTCGAGTAGCGGCGGATGACGACGCGGGCGCTGGCGTCAGCGGTCGCGGTGTAGAGGGCGAGGTCGGTCGACTTCATGACGTGCGCGTGCCGCAGGTCGAGACGAGGTCGATCAGCTGCTCGACCATCGGCGCGGGCAGGTGCGACTCCCGGATGAGTGCGTGCACCTCCGTGCAGCGTTCGGAGATGAGCGACTCGACGAACAGCAGGGCACCCGACTCCTCGATGACGCGCCGAAGGCTCTCCCCCTCCGAGGCGCTCATCCCCTCGTCACCGAAGTACGGCTCGACGGTGGCCCAGGCCGGGTCCGCGCGCGCATACGACACGAGGAGGGTCTCCTTTCCCTCCCGCAGGTCACCGAGAGCGGACTTGCCGGTCTCGCGTTCGTCGCCGAACACCCCGAGGACATCGTCTCTGAGCTGGTAGATCACGCCGATGCGACGAGCGATCAGCGTCAGCTCCTCGAGGAGGCTCGACGGCGCGCCGGCGAGCACCGCAGCGAGGGTGAGCGGGGCCTGGAACGAGTAGGCGGCGGTCTTCTGATCGACCATGGCCAGCACATCGTCGGCCGTCGCCGATTCGAGATGCAGGCTGAGCCACACGTCGTGGTGCTCGCCCGCTGCGCTCTCGAAGACGGTGTCGTCGAAGATGTCGAGCAGGGCCTGCCGGCGCGACTCGTCCACGTCGAGCCTGGCGAGCACGGAATGCGCGAGCGTGAGCATGAGATCACCGGCGAGCAGGGAGGATGCTTCTCCCCACGCGTGCGCCTCTCGCCTCGGCGCGCCGCGCAGCAGTGCCTCGGATGCGAATCGACCCGTGATGTTCATCTCGCCGCGGCGGACGAGGTCACGATCGATCACGTCGTCATGGATCACGAGCGCGACGTGCAGCAGTTCGATCGCGCAGGCGGCGTCGACGGCCGCGCGTTCATCCGTGCCCCCGAGGGCCGCGTACGCGTCCAGCAGCAGTCGCGGCCGCACCTTCTTGCCGCCCGACGCCAGTCGCTCGAGGGCATCCCACAACTGCTCGTACGTCGCGGAGAACGCTCGAGACCGTTCCCTCCTGAGGGCGAGGATCTCGGTGAGTCTCGCGTCGAACACGGCGACGGCGCCATCGACGGCTGGATCACGCATGCTCGTTCCCGCCGGGAAGATGCGGCAGCACCTGCGGGAGGTGCTCCACCAGCCAGGGGCTGAACGCCCACGGGACCGCGTCGGCAGCGAGTGCCAGTTCGGACGCCGTGGTCCAGCGCGCTTCGGCGACCTCGTCGGGGTTCGGAGACAGCGCGGACGCGGCGGTGGCGATGAAGACCGGGCAGTACTCGTTCTCCTGTATGCCGGATGCATCGCGGGCGACGTAGCTGAACTCCGGAGCGACGCACTCGATCGCATCGATCGCGAGGCCGAGCTCGAAGGCCGCGCGGCGTCGCACGGCATCCTCGAGGCTCTCGTCCGGTGCCGGATGACCGCAGAACGAGTTCGTCCACACACCCGGCCAGGTCTGCTTCGACAGGGCCCGCCTCGTGACGAGAAGGCGACCATCGCCGTCGATGACATGGCACGAGAACGCCAGGTGTCGAGGAGTCGCAGGTCCGTGCGTCGTCGCCTTGCTGCGCGTGCCGACCGGAGTGCCCGCGTCGTCGACCAGAACGACCATCTCCATCGCACGCACCTCATTTCGTTAGCTAAGCGAGAGTTCAACTTATCATAAGAAATGTATGCTGAGACAGTGCCAGATCCGAAGAGCGACGTCTACGATGACGCCGGCATGCGCTACTTCTCCCGCGACTCGGACCTTGTCGACCGTTCGGATCTCACCGAAGCCGACATCGACCAGTGCGTGAGGGTCATGGAGGCGCTGCGTGGTTGGCAGGAGGCGGCCCGCACGCTCTCCGAGGCATCGAAGAAGTACATGAAGCTCAACGAGAGCGACATGCGCGCGATCCGCATGATCATCCGGGCGCAGCAGCAGGGGCGCGTGGTCACCCCGAAGGACATCGCCCGCGAGGTCGGCATCTCCAGCGCATCCACGACGAAACTGGTCGATCGGCTCGTCGCCGGTGGTCACCTGGTTCGCGCGCAGCATCCAAGTGACCGTCGAACGGTATGCATCGAGGTCACGGAGTCCACGCGGATCTCGGCGCACGAGACCATCGGGCGCCAGCACGCACGTCGATTCGCCGCCGCCGCCGCAATGCCTCCCGGCGACCGCGAAGCGGTGATCCGCTTCCTCACGGCGCTCGCCGAGGCCGACGAGCCGCAGGGCGAGCTCGCCTGACGCGCAGCCGAGCCCCGGCGGAGCTCGGGTGCCATGATGGAGGAGTGGCTGCCCCTCTCGCTGAACTGACCCGGATGCCGAATCCACAGCTCGTGTACGCCGCTGACGGCACGCGGCTCGCGACCTACACCTGGGGCGACATCGACGCCCCTGTCGTCGTCATCGTGCACGGCTTCGCCTCGAACGCGCGAGACAACTGGGTGCTCACCGGGTGGGTGCGCGATCTCACCGGCGCCGGCTATCGCGTGCTGGCGATCGATCAGCGCGGCCACGGGGCCAGCGACAAGCCCCACGAAGCGTCGGCATACGCGATCCGCACGCTGGCCACCGATGTGGAGACGGTCATGGACGTCTACCTCGTGGAGGAGGCGGTCTACGTCGGATACTCGCTCGGCGCCAGGGTGGGCTGGGAGGTCGTGCGTGATCTTCCGCAGCGGATCACCAGGGCCGTGCTCGGCGGCGTGCCGGACGGCATCCCGCTCGAGCGTCTCGACATCGATCAGGTGCGTGCGTACGTCGATCGCGGTGAGCCGGTGCAGGACCAGACGACCAGGAACTACATCGCGCTGACCGAACGCGTCGCAGGCAACGACCTGAACTCGCTCCTGGCGCTGGCGGAGGGGATGCGCCTCACGCGGACGGTCGATCCCGATCCGTCCAACGCGCCCACCAGCCCCATCCTGTTCGCGACGGGGTCGAAGGATGCGATCATCGAGGGCTCGCGTGCGCTCGCGCATGCCGCGCCGCAGGGCCGATTCTTCGAGATACCGGATCGGAATCACTTCAACGCGCCGGGCTCGCGTGCGTTCAAGGATGCCGCGCTGGAGTTCCTCGGCGAAGCCGCGGACTGACCTCGACGCCGCGCAGTCGCCACCGTCTCGGCATCCGGTCTACGCTCGGATCATGACCACTGTGATCCCCGCCATCGTCGCGCCCTCCGCCACAGAGCCGCTCTTCCTCGGCACGATCGACCGCCGCGACGTCGGCGCGAAGGACGTGCGCATCGACATCCGCTGGGCCGGCATCTGCCACTCCGACATCCACACGGTGCAGGGCGACTGGGGGGCGCAGCAGTACCCGCTGACGGTCGGCCACGAGATCGTCGGCACCGTGGCCGAGGTGGGCTCCGAGGTGACGAAGTTCGCGGTCGGCGACCGCGTCGGCGTCGGATGCCTCGTGAACTCCTGCGGCGAGTGTGAGAACTGTGCGTCCGGCAACGAGCAGCACTGCGTGAAGGGCGCGATCGGCACGTACGCCGCGACCGACGTCGACGGCACGATCACGCAGGGCGGCTATTCCACCGGCGTCGTCGTCACCGAGGACTTCGTGCTGCGCGTGCCCGAGGCGATCCCCTATGAGAAGGCCGCTCCCCTGCTGTGCGCCGGCATCACCACGTACTCGCCGCTGCGGCACTGGAACGCCGGCCCCGGAAAGCGGGTCGCCGTCGTCGGCCTCGGCGGGCTCGGCCACATGGCAGTCAAGATCGCGCACGCCATGGGCGCCGAGGTCACCGTGCTGTCGCGCTCGCTGAGCAAGAAGGACGACGCGCTGGCACTCGGCGCCGACCACTACTTCGCCACCGAGGATCGGGAGACGTTCCGTTCGCTGCGCTCGAGCTTCGATCTGATCATCAACTCCGTGTCCGCGGCGATCGACATCAACTCGTACCTGAACCTGCTGGCCATGAACGGCACACTCGTCAACGTGGGCGCACCGGCAGAGCCGATGGCCGTGAACGCCGGCACGCTGATCGGCGGGCGACGCTCGTTCGCCGGATCGAACATCGGCGGCATCGCGGAGACCCAGGAGATGCTCGACTTCTGCGCTGAGCACGGCATCGCACCCGACATCGAGATCACGTCGGCCGACCAGGTCAACGAGGCCTGGGCCCGCGTTCTGTCGTCCGATGTGCGCTACCGGTTCGTGATTGACATCGAGACGCTGAAGGGCTGACGCGGCTGCGGCCGCGGGGGGCCGCACGGTCACTGCGCAGGAAGGCAGCCGCCGTCCGTGATGTATCCGCCGACCTCGACGGATACCGCCTCCGCAGTGACGGCGCCGAACACGCAACCGCCCTCCGGTCCGTCGACGCCGAACAGGACGTCGCCGTGATCCTCGCGCACCTGTGGAAGCTCGAGTCCGGCAGCTGCGATCGCCTGCGTGACGGCATCGACACTGACGGCGCCCGACGTCCGAAGCTCCTCGAGGACCTGACGAAGCGGTGCGGCGAGCGACTCGGCCGCCGCGGCCGCCTCCGCTGACATCTCCATCCGATCGCGATGTCGTTCGTTCTGCGCCATCGCCTGATCTGGATCGTACGGCGCGCACTCCGCGGGTAGCTCGACACCTTCCACCTGAGGGCACGCGACGGTCGGTGTGGGAGTTGATGCCAGCATCCCGTTGACACATGTCGTCAAACCGGTTTACGCTTTCGTCAAACCGGTTCACGCGCGTTATGCGGGTGCTCCGACGACAGCTACGAGGAGGTGGCATGACTCGCACCACGATCGCAGACGTGGCGCGCGAGGCCGGGGTCACGAAAGCCACCGTGTCGCACGCTCTCAGCGGGAATCGGCCGATCTCGACCGAGACGCGCGACAGGGTGCTCGCGGCGGCGGAGCGCCTCAACTGGGTGCCGAGCCAGAGTGCCCGCGCGCTGGCGACCCGACGAGCCAATGCGATCGCCGTCGTCCTGGCGCGTGACCCTGAAGTCATCGCCGACGACTCGTTCTTCCCCGCATTCATCGCCGGTGTGGAATCGGTGCTCGCCCCGACCGAGACGGCACTGATCCTCCAGGTCGTTCCCGACCGCGCGGCGGAGGAACGCGCGTATCGCGCACTCAGCCGCGGCCGGGCAGACGGGGCGCTCCTGCTCGACCTGCGCACCGACGATTGGCGCGTCTCGCTCCTCGACGAGCTGAACCTGCCGACCGTGCTGGTCGGCGCGTACGATCGGCCGACCAGGTTCTCCTGCGTGCGCACCGACGATGCCGCGCCGATTCGGGAGATCGTCGACAAGCTGCGCGCCGACGGACATGCACGCATCGCCCACGTCTCCGGACCGCTCGACTACGTGCATTCGAAGGCGCGCGCAGACGCCTACACAGACGCGATGGGCGGCGGCGACCTGCTTCGCGAGGGCGACTTCACCGCTGCGAGCGGCCGCAGGCTCACCGCCGAGCTGCTCGCCCTGCCGAACCGGCCGTCCGCGATTCTCTATGCGAACGACACCATGGCGATCGCCGGGTTGTCCTATGCCCGCTCGCAGGGCCTCTCGATCCCGCGTGATCTCGCGATCTCCGGATTCGACGACGACCACCTGTCCGCCCACCTCTCGCCGGCGTTGACCAGCGTGTCGTCCGACCCCGCCGCTCGCGGCCGCGCGGCCGCCCGCCTTCTGCGGGAAGACATCCTCGGCGCAGAGCCCCGCACCGAGATCGTCGACTGCAACGTCGTTCATTTCCGCGAGAGCACCGAGCCTGCATCACCCGCATAACCCGAAGTGTCAAGGAGGACACCATGAAGAAGACACGCGCAGCAGCAGTCATCGCCGCCGTCGCACTCGTCGCGACCGGATGTTCGTCCGGCGGCGGCGGAGGTGGCGAGGGCGGCGCCGAGGGCACGGGCCCCATCGACATCTGGTTGTCGAACAACGAGCAGGAGGTCGCCTGGGGCACAGCCGTGGTCGAGGCCTGGAACGCCGAGCATCCCGATGAGAAGGTGACGGCGCAGGAGATCCCGGCCGGATCGTCCTCTGAAGAGGCGATCACGGCAGCGATCACCGCCGGCACCGCCCCTTGCCTCGTGTACAACGTCGCTCCGGCCGCCGTCTCCGGCTGGGTCAAGCAAGGCGGACTGGTCGATCTCAGCTCCATCGAAGGCGGCAGCGACTACATCAGCGAGCGGGGCGGAGACGTCGAGGCATACGCGAGCGACGGAAGTTTCCATCAACTGCCGTGGAAGTCGAATCCCGTCATGGTGATGTACAACAAGGCGCTGTTCGAGGCAGCGGGCATCGACCCTGAGGACCCGCAGATGGAATCCCACGATGCGTTCCTGGAGAAGTCTCGAGCGATCGTCGACTCCGGAGTGCAGAGCGCCATCTGGCCTGCACCGACGAGCGAGTTCTTCCAGCCGTGGTTCGACTTCTACCCGCTCTATCTCGCCGAGACCGACGGGACGATGCTCGTCGAAGACGGCACGTCCACTTTCGATTCGGATGAAGGACGAGCCGTCGCCGAGTTCTGGGCGACGTTCTACGAGGAGAAGCTGTCCCCCAACGAGGCGTCGACCGACGACGCGATGTCGGCCGGGACCACTGCCATGCAGCTCGCTGGCCCATGGGCGATCCCGTCCTACGCGGAGACCGTCGACGTGGGCTTCATGCCGGTGCCGACCAGCGACGGGCGCGAGAATCCGGTGACCTTCGCCGACTCCAAGAGCGTCTCGATGTTCACCGCGTGCGAGAACCAGGCCACTGCATGGGAGTTCCTCAAGTTCTCGACCAGCGAGGAAAGCGACGGGCAGCTGCTCGAACTCACCGGACAGATGCCGATGCGCACCGACCTCACGGACACCTATGCCGACTACTTCGAGGCGAACCCGAACTACGTGGCGTTCGCCGAGCAGGCGGAGTCGACTGCCGACGTGCCCAGCATCCCGAACTCGGTGGAGGCGTGGCAGGCGTTCCGCGACGAGTACTCGGCAGCCGTGATCTTCGGCAAGAACTCGATCGACGACTTCCTGAAGAACGCAGCGGCGAAGATCGACGACCTCGTCGCCGAGTGACCTCATGACCGACAACCGGCGGGGGGCGCCCGAT
>NZ_JBLVOB010000004.1:388547-394640 GCF_053543555.1 Microbacterium xerophyticum
CGCAGCCGATCGGCGGCCTCTTCGCGCTGCCGTACTTCGTGTTCGTGATCGCGATCTTCGCATACCCGCTCGCCTTCGCGGTCTACATCGCCTTCCACGACTACTTCTTCACCGCCCCCGGCGCCGAGGTCGACCGCCCGTTCGTCGGCTTCGACAACTTCGTCACCGTGCTGACCGACCCGCGTGTGCTCGGATCGTTCCGGAACACGCTGATCTTCCTGGTCATCAACGTCCCTCTGACCGCCGTGCTCTCGCTCGTACTCGCGGCGGCACTGAACACCGGCATCCGCTGGGTGGCCGCGTATCGCGTCGCGTTCTACGTCCCTTATCTGACGGCGAGCGTGTCCCTCGTCGGCGTATGGATGCTGCTGTTCTCCGGCAACGGGCTGATCAACACGATCCTCGGCCCGCTCGCACCCGATCCGTCCTGGCTCGTGAACGGTGCGCTGGCGATGCCGATGATCGCGCTGTACGTGACCTGGAAGCAGTTGGGCTTCTACATCCTGCTGTATCTGGCGGCGCTGCAGAACGTGCCGAAGGAGCTCTACGAATCGGCTGAGACCGACGGCGCCGGAGCGTTCAAACGCTTCCTGCACGTGACGGTTCCCGGTGTGCGAAGCGCGACCACGCTCGTGCTGATCCTGTCGATCATCACCGGCGCGAACCTGTTCACCGAGCCGTACCTGCTGACCAACGGCGGCGGCCCCGACGGGGCTTCCTCCACGCCGGTGCTGCTCATCTACCAGCTCGGCATACAGCAGCAGAACCCCGACACGGCGGCTGCGATCGGCATGATCCTCGTGATCCTTGTCGGGATGCTGTCGCTGGCGGCCAACCGCGCAACGAGGGAGAGATGATGAAGCGCACACGCAAGGCGCCCCGCATCCTGAGCATCATCCTGCTCACGATCGCAGCAATCGCCTTCGCCTTCCCGTTCTACTTCATGCTGGTCGGCGCGTTCCAGACGAACCCGACCAATGCGCCGGACGAGCTGTTCCCGACCGGCGGCTGGACGGTGGACAACTTCGTCGCGATCGACTCGCGGATCGATCTCGCCGGGTCTCTCTTCAACTCGCTGATCTTCACCGCGGGCGTGCTGCTGGGCACGGTGGTGTTCGGGCTGCTGGCCGGATACGCCATCGCGCGCCTCGACTTCCGCGGCCGAGGGGTGATCTGGGTGCTGATGCTGCTCGTGCAGATGGTGCCGTTCCAGCTCCTGATGATCCCGCTCTACGTGCAGATCACCCGCAACTACGGACTGGGTGACTCGCACCTCGGAATGATCCTGCCGTTCCTCATCAACACGACGGCGGTGTTCATCTTCGTGCAGTTCTTCAAGGCGCTGCCGGTGGAGATCTTCGAAGCGGCGCGGATCGACGGCGCAGGCGAGATCCGACTGCTGACATCGGTGGCGATCCCGCTCATCCGTCCCGTACTCGTGACAGTGATCCTCGTCACCTTCATAGGCCCGTGGAACGAATTCCTCTGGCCGTTCCTCATCACGAAGGACGCCTCGCTCCAACCACTCGCGGTGTCGCTCGCGAACTACATCTCCAACGTCGCGCAGTCCACTGCGAACCCGAACGGCGCGATCCTCGCCGGCGCCACGGCACTCGCGTTCCCCGTCGTGATCCTGTTCATCGTCTTCCAGCGGTTCTTCAAAGCCACCGACCTCGGAGCAGCCGTCAAAGGCTGACCAGAAAGGGAATCCATGTTCACCGGAGCCTCCTTCCCCCTCGGCCCGTTCACCCCGTACGAGGCCAACCCGATCCTGCGTCCGCGCGGTGACAGCTGGGAATCGGCCAACCTCTACAACCCGGCCGCGCTCGTCGACGGCGACGAGGTCGTGCTGCTCTACCGCGCGCACGCCGACGACATCGTGTCGCACATCGGCATGGCCCGATCCGCCGACGGCGTGAACTTCACTCGCGAGGACGCGCCGATCCTGTCCCCTTCCGAGGACTATGAACGCTTCGGATGCGAAGACCCGCGCATCGCGTTCATCGACGGCACCTATTACCTCACCTACACCGGCTGGGATCGTCACAGCGCTCAGCTGTGTCTCGCGACCTCATCGGACCTGCGCACCTGGACCAAGCACGGGCCTCTGTTCGAGGACTTCGACACGTTCAAGACAATGGACCCGCGCGGGTTCAACTGGTCGAAGGCCGGGGTGATCGTGCCGGTGAAGATGCACGGCAAGTGGTGGATGTACTTCGGCGAGGGCGCGATCTACTGGGCGACAAGTGACGACCTGATCCACTGGACGCCCGGCACCGCCGACACCGATCCGATGTACTCCCCGACGCCGGGCACCTGGGATGAGGCGCTGGTCGAGATCGGCACCTCACCTGTGCTGGCCGACAACGGCCTGCTCGTCTTCCTCACCAACGGCGCGACGCGAACGGTCAACGACGACGGCTCGGTCGACGTCGACTACCGCTGCGGCCAGATCGCGATCGACCCCGATGAGCCCACGAAGGTGATCGCCCGGCTTCAGGAACCATGGCTGCGTCCGCAGACCTTCGAGGACACGAACGGTCTCGTCTCGAACGTGACGTTCGTCGAAGGCCTCGTGAAGTTCAAGGACCGTTGGTTCGCGTACTACGGCCAGTCGGACACCACCCTGGCCGTCGCCATTCACGACCCCGCTCAGCCGTGGGGGCGAGCCCTGCGGGCGAAGTGAGGCCGGTCAGGCGTTCGCGGCCTCTTCGCGCTTCGGCAGCACCCAGCCCGCGCGCGGGAAGTGGCAGGTGTAGCCGTTCGGGTAGGTGATCAGGTAGTCCTGGTGCTCGGGCTCGGCCTCCCAGAACGGGCCGGCGGGCTCGATCGTGGTGACGACCTTTGCCGGCCACAGGCCCGAGGCGTCGACGTCGGCGATCGTGTCACGGGCGACCTGCTCCTGCTCGGGGCTCAGCGGGAAGATCGCCGAGCGGTAGCTCGTGCCGATGTCGTTGCCCTGACGGTTCAGCGTCGAGGGGTCGTGGATCTGGAAGAAGAACGCCAGGATGTCTCGGTACGTCGTCTTCGTGGGATCGAACACGACCTCGAGCGCTTCGGCGTGACCGGGGTGGTTGCGGTAGGTCGCGTTGGCGTTCTCGCCGCCGGTGTAGCCGACGCGCGTGGCGATGACCCCGGGCTGGCGGCGGACCAGATCCTCCATGCCCCAGAAGCATCCGCCGGCGAGGACGGCCGTCTCGGTTCCGGGTGTGCGGGTGATGGTTCCGTTGTCGGTCATTGTCTGCTCCTCTGTCAGGGATAGGAACAGTCTCGCCCCTGACGGCATTCCGCACGACATCGAGGTCGCACTCCGCCGGCCCGCGGCATCCGATTTCCCGACGTGCCAGTAATGTTGCTTTCCTGAACATCTAGGGGGACGCATGTCGGTTGGTCTGCTCGCCGTCGTCGACGACATCCTGAGCGCGGCGATGAAGGCATCCGCCAAAGCCGCGGGCGTCGTCATCGACGACGCCGCCGTGACACCGCAGTACGTGCAGGGCATCTCGCCGGCTCGCGAGCTGCCGGTCGTCGCGAAGATCACGCTCGGCTCGCTCGCGAACAAGTTCGTGATCATCATCCCGATCGCGCTGCTGCTGACCGCGTTCGCTCCGTGGGTGCTGCCGTTCCTCCTCATCATCGGCGGCACGTACCTCTGCTTCGAGGGCGCCGAGAAGATGCTGGAATGGTTCGGCTTCCACCATGGTCACGCGGACGAGGGCGCCCGTAACGAGAACAAGCTCGTGTGGGGCGCCATCCGCACCGACCTGATCCTGTCCACCGAGATCATGCTCATCTCCCTGTCGAACCTCGAGGCGGGGCTCGACATCTGGATGACGCTCGCCATCCTCGCCGTCATCGCGCTCACGATGACGGTGATCGTCTACGGAGCGGTCGCGCTGCTCGTGAAGATCGACGACATCGGCCTGAAGATGGCGAAGAACCCCTCCCGCCGCGTACGCCACACCGGCACGCGGATCGTGCGCTCGATGCCGGCGGTGTTCCGCGTCATCAGCGTCATCGGCACCGTCGCCATGCTGTGGGTCGGCGGCCACCTGCTGCTCGCGAACCTCGGCGAGGTCGGGCTGGTGTTCTTCAGCGACATGCTGCACGGCATCCACGACGTGCTCGCGCCCGCCGGTGCAGTGATCGCCTGGGTCGGCGAGACGTTCGTCTCGGCCGTGGCCGGCCTCGCCGTCGGGCTCGTGGTCGTCGGGATCGTGCTTCTGATCGGACGGATGCTGGGCAAGGAGCCGAGCTTCCACGAGGGCGAGGAATCACCCGCGACTGTGGCCGCGTAGGGCGCGACCTCGAGGTCAGCGGAGGGCTTTTCCGGCGGCGGGTGCGGGCGTAGCCTCGACGGCATGGACAGCTTCGAGCAGCTCCTCCCGAAAGAGTCTCATGCTCTCGACGGCGTCGAGGACTGGCGAGTGCTCTTCTGGGGCGCGCATGCGTTCTACCGGACGTCGTCATTCGCCGAGGCAGCCGAGTTCGTCGGCGCGATCTCTGTCGCAGCCACGAACGTCGGCCACGAGCCGGACGTCGACGTGCGTCCGGAAGGCGTGGTGATCAGGTCGTGCTCGCGCACCGACGGCGCGTTGAGCCGTAAGGATGCCGACCTCGCGGTCGCCGTCAGTGCCGCAGCACGCTCGATGGGATTGGTCTCGGATCCCAGCATGCTCATGGTGGTCGGCATCGCGGTGGCGCAGGATGCCGGAGTCGACACCCGCCCGTTCTGGGAGGCGGCCTTCGGCTACATACGAGTCGGAGATGAGGACCTGGTCGATCCGCTCCGGCGAGGACCGCATCTCTGGTTCCATGAGCTCACGCCGGCGCGACCGGGGCGTGGGCGCACGCACATCGATGTCTCGGTACCGGCGGATCAGGCGGAGCGGCGTGTACAGGCAGCGATCGCCGCGGGCGGACGCATCGCTGCCCACGACCCCGCGCCCGAGTCGTGGACGATCGCGTCGCCCGATAACCATGGCGTCGACATCGCAGGATGGGCGGACCTGGAGGGGTGATGCGCCGGCGCCTCCCGTGCCAGTCATCGCCTCAGACGAGAGGGACGAAGCTGTAGATCCCGGCATCCTCTCGCCTGTGCGGGATGCCGTCGAGCATGTCGACGACCGTCATCAGCCCTGCGATCGGCACGACGAGGCGTCCGCGTTCCGCGAGTTGGGCCTCCAGCTGCGTCGGAACCGTCGCCGCCTGTGCGGAGACGAGGATGCGGTCGAACGGCGCGTCGTCGGGGAGGCCGAGGACGCCGGGGATCGCCTCTCGGATCTCTGCGTCAACATGTGCGTCGGCGAGCCGCTCGCGCGCGTAGGTCACCAGTTGCGGGACCAGTTCGACGCCGATGACGCTGCCCCCTTCGCCGGCCAGAGCGCTGAGAATGGCAGTGGTCCACCCCGAACCGCTTCCCACGTCGAGCACACGGTCGCCCGGTTGCACATCGAGCAGCGCCAGCATCCTCGCCACTGTCGACGGCTGCGAGTTCGTCGAGTTCCATCCGATCATCACCGGATGGTCGGCGTCCGCCAGATGGCGCACCTCGTCGGGGAGGAAATCTGCACGGGGGTGGGCCGCCATCGCGGCGCGCACACGGGATTCTGTAGCGGCGTCCACTCTGATTCCGGACATAATCCGACCGTACGCCGGAGGGTGGAGTGATGCCAGGTCGCGTCGTGACTCTTCCTGCACAGGTGTGAGGTTCGGGGTGGTTCTCCACGGTTCGTGAATGTGCTCTGATCTGGGGTTTGAATGTCGGTGGCCCGGCGTTGAATGGGGGTATGAGATCACTGGCGGATGAGTTGGAGGGTGTCGATCGGTTGTTGGCCGAGGCGATGGGTTCTTCTGCTGCGGGTGATGGTCTGCGTTTCGCCGGTGATGCGGAGTTGTTGGATGCGATCCGGGTGTTGGGTCGCGTGTTGCGGCGGGTGGATGGTGCGGTCGTGGCGGTCACGGAGCGGATCGTGGATCGGGATCAGTGCGAGCGGGACGGGCGGTTGTCGACGCGGGCGGGATGCCGGGACGCGGCCGAGGTGCTGCGGCGCACGCTGCTCGTGGATGGGCCGACCGCGCGGCGGTACGTGG
>NZ_JBLVOB010000005.1:0-38076 GCF_053543555.1 Microbacterium xerophyticum
GCCGGCTCGAGCCGCGGCGGCGGCGGTGGCGGCGGATGGAGCGGCGGCGGCAGCTGGCGCTCCGGCGGCAGCAGCCGCAGCAGCCGCCCGTCGAGCTTCGGCGGCGGCTCCCGCAGCGGTGGCCGCTCCAGAGGGGGGCGCTTCTAACATCCCTCCGCTGTTCTCACGACGTAACCGACCTCGAAAGACTCCGTCTCAACCGAAAGGAAACACCATGACCAAGCAGTCCATCTTCGGTCGCATCTCCACCCTGGTGAAGGCCAACATCAACGCGATGATCGACTCTGCGGAGGACCCGCAGAAGATGATCGACCAGCTCGTCCGCGACTACACCAACAACGTCGCAGACGCCGAGGCCGCGATCGCCGAGACGATCGGAAACCTCCGCCTTCTCGAGCGCGACCATGAGGAGGACGTCCAGGCCGCGCGGGACTGGGGCAACAAGGCGCTCGCCGCGAGCCGCAAGGCCGACGAGCTCCGCAAGAGCGGCGAGACGTCCGACGCCGACAAGTTCGACAGCCTGGCGAAGATCGCCCTGCAGCGTCAGATCGGCGCCGAGCGCGAGGCGACCGGCGCAGAGCCGACCATCGCGTCGCAGACGGAGATCGTCGACAAGCTCAAGAGCGGCCTCAACGGCATGAAGGACAAGCTCGGCGAACTCAAGAACAAGCGCAGCGAACTGCTCGCCCGCGCCAAGGTCGCCGAGGCGCAGACCAAGGTCCAGGATGCGGTCTCGTCGATCAACGTCCTCGATCCCACCAGCGAACTCGGCCGGTTCGAGGACAAGGTCCGCCGTCAGGAGGCACTTGCCCAGGGCAAGGTCGAGCTCGCGGCATCCAGCCTGGACGCGCAGTTCGAGAGCCTTGACGACCTCGGTGAGCTCACCGAGGTCGAGGCGCGGCTCGCCGAGCTGAAGTCCGGCGCTCCGCAGTCGCAGATCGAGTCCTGAGACTCCTGATGCCCCGGGCCGATGTGCCCGGGGCATCCCTCATTCTTCTCTGGAGGTCCTCGTGGCCAGATTCCTCGTTGCACCGCAGTGGCAGGGCTCGCCCGCCCCACGCGCGATGCTGCTCGTCGACGGCGCGGCAGCCATCGCTGGTGACCTCCCGCGCGCGGCGACGACGGTGCTCGACGTCCCGCTCGAAGCCGGTGACTCACTGGGTACCCGTGTGCATCGTCTGAGCTCCCTGCAGCGCGTGCGTGAGCTCATCGCGCACGAGATCGCGGAGGACACCGTCCTCATCGGCGGCGACTGCAGTGTGACCGTCGCAGCCCTCCATGCGATCGACCGCGACGACATCGCCGTCGTCTGGTGCGATGCGCACCCCGACCTGCACACGCCCGACACGTCTCCGTCCGGCGCCTTCTCCGGCATGGCGCTGCGCGCGGTGCTCGGAGAGGGACAGCAGGAGCTCGCCCTCTCCCCCGGAGTTCCGCGCGATCGCATCGTCACGGTCGGCGCTCGCGTCGTCGACGACGAAGAGCTCGAGCCGCTCGCGGGCCTCGCTCAGCTCTCCGTCGACGATCTCGACGATGTCGACGCCTTGGCGGAAGCCGTCGCGTCGACCGGGGCACGCCGCGTCTGGGTGCACATCGATGTCGACGTGCTCGACCCTGCCGAGCTCGCCGGAGTGTCGAGCGCCGCGCCGTTCGGTGCCGGCACGAGCGCGCTCACCGCGGCGATCCGCGCGCTTCGTGCGCGCTTTCCTCTCGCCGGCGCGACCATCGCCGGCTTCGCGCCGCGCTCCGCCGACCATGCCGTGGAAGACCTCGGCGCGATCCTCCGTCTCGTGGGCGCCGTCGCGTGACGGAGGACTGGCGGACCACCGCGGACGCGGTCCTCGCACGAGGACGACGCTTCGACCGACGCATTCCGGCCTTCCTGCTGCGCTCCCCCATCAGCCGTCTCGGCTACGCCTGGGGAACGGCCGTCGGCTGGACCTGGGGATCGCTGTGGAGCACGGGTCCTGTCGAGAGGCGGAACGGACTCTGGGTCTTCCAGGGAATGCCCCGTTGGGCGTTCAACCGCGGCGGCGTCTGCGTCGGCGGCTGCTTCCTGACCGGTGATGCCAGGCCGAGCGACGCTGTGCTGCGGCACGAGGCCGTGCACAAGCAGCAGTGGCTGCGCTACGGATTCCTCATGCCGATCCTGTACCTGTTCGCCGGTCGCGATCCGATGCGCAATCGCTTCGAGATCGAAGCGGGCCTGGAGGACGGCAACTACGTGCGGCGTTCGCGGAAGCGCTCAGAGCCGGCCTGAGAGATCGGCGGCTCGAGGGCTTCAGCGCTCGATCGGGAGCAGTCCGAAACGCTCCGGGGCGTGGATCGTGGATGCGGGGACGCCGAGCGTGTGAGTCAGGTGATCGACGATGTCGGCCGTGCCGAGGTAGCCCCCGAGCAGGGTCACCCGCGTGGGGTTCTCGCCATCGCACAGCATCTCGTCGGCCCAGGCGCAGGTCGCACGTGCCACGGCCTCGCCGGGAGTGCAGGATCGCCCGCTGCCCGGCGTGCCGGAGCGCGAGGAGCGCGCGAGCCAGGTCACCGTCATGCGGGCGGGCGCGTCCACGACCCCGATGTCGCTGACGTCGGGCACCTCGATGAAGATGCGACCCGACGCGCACAACGGAAGCGTCACGAGGAGCGCTTCGAGTTCTGCCAGCGAGTTCTCGTCGGCCGTCACCAGGTAGTGCGCGCTCAGTCGTTCTGCGCGACGCCGAGCTCGTCCCGTGCGGACATCGATGGAGGTGGTCATGGTTCCTCCATGCTACCACCGATGAAGGGTTGCCTTACCTATGGCACTCAGTCGTCGATCAGCGCCCGCCGCAAAGCGACGAGTTCGTCGACGGTCATACCGTTGGCCTGCAGATATGCCGCGGCGGATCCCCAGCGCGCGTCCACCTCTGCGAGAAGCCGGCGCATGACGTCCGCCGGCGACAGCGTGGCCAGGGCCACCGCGTGCTTCGCCTCCGGATGCTGCATCTCCAGGAATGCCACGATCCGGCGGTTGCGCTCCTCCGGCAGCATCGACGCGGTGAGCGCGTAGTCGCTGACGATCGCCTCGCGGTCCGCTCCCACGGCCGAGAGCGCGAGAGCGATCGTCACCCCGGTGCGGTCCTTGCCGACGGTGCAGTGCACGAGGGTGGGCTCGCCGCGCGCGATGATGCGGATGGCGTCCACAAGGCGTTCACCGCTCTCCTCGAGCAGCTGGAGGTACATCTCATCGAGGCTCATGTCGTCTTCGAAGAAGGATGCGACCGAGCCGAGGAACAGCGGAAGGTGGGTCGTGGCTATCCCCGTGGTCGCGGATGGCGCGCTCGCGACCTCCTGATCATCGCGGAGATCGACGATGTGACCGACGCGCTGCTCGAGTTCGGCGACGGCCGTGGGACTGGCCGACACCAGATTCCCCGATCTGAACAGCCGTCCCTCCCGGATCACGCCCTCTGCGGCGGGGATGCCGCCGACGTCACGGACGTTGAAGACGCCGTCGAGACGGATCTGACTCACGCCGACGCCTGCGTCGCGCGGGGCGGAACCGGGTAACGACCTGCCACGACGATTCTGTTGAAGGCGTTGATAGACACGCACGCCCAGCTCAGCGCGGCGTACTCCTTCTCGGTGAACACGCTTCCGACGCGGTCGTAGACGTCATCGGGAATACCGCCGTCGTGGATGAAGGTGAACGCTTCCGCGAGTTCCAGCGCCGCGCGCTCCCGATCGGAGAACACTCCGCTCTCGCGCCAGGTGGGAATCTGCAGGAGCGTGTCCGCATCGATGCCTGCCGACGCCGCACGATCGAAGTGGATCCGCGTGCAGTACGCGCAGCCGTTGAGCTGCGAGCAGTGGATCATCACGATCTCCTTGAGGCGGTCGTCGATGCCGTTGGCCGCACATATCTCACCCACTGTGCGAGAGAATGCATCCAGGGCCTTGTAGGCGGTCGGCTCCGTCTTCGACAGGTGGACTCGTGTCTCGCTCATACGTCCATGATACGGGGGCCACCGCACCCCGGCCATGGCACAGGAAACGCAGACTGCTATCTAAATTCCGAACAGAGCGAACATAACGGCAACTTAAGCATCAACTTTGTTGGTCATTGTGCTCGTGCATTTCGCGCGAGCATCCGCTCGGGGCAGAATATGGTCGTGGCGACAGAGACCAGTGAGTTCAGCTACCTTCCGCAGCAGGCCCAGGCGATGAACGTGCCAGTGCCCGACGTCGAACGCGTGGCGCTCCGCCTCGCTGACGGACGGGAGCTCAGCGCCCTCCGCTTCGGCGACGGACCTCCCGTGGTCGCCATGTTGCACGGGGCAGGGCTCAACGCCCACACCTGGGACACGACCGCGCTCCTCCTCCGGCAGCCGGCCCTGGTGATCGACCTCGCCGGACACGGTGACTCCAGCTGGCGCGAGGACGTCGACTACACCGCTCGCACGCTCGCTGCGGACGTCATCGCCGCGCTCGAGACGTGGGCCGTCGAGCCTCAGGTCCTCGTCGGGCAGTCCCTCGGCGGGTTGACTGCCGCGGCCGTGGCGTCGGCCAGGCCCGATCTCGTCCGCGAGCTGATCGTCGTCGACATCACGCCGGGGATCGACTCCTCCGGAGGCCCCGCCTTCCTGCGCGAGTTCTACGCCGGGCCGACCGACTTCGCCTCCCGCGACGAATTGGTCGATCGAGCGATGTCCTTCGGCCTCGGCGGCTCGCGGGCGGACACGGAACGGGGCGTCTTCTTCAACTCACGCATCCGCCCGGACGGCCGAGTCGAGTGGAAGCATCATTTCGCTCGCCTCGCCGCGCAGTTGACGGCGCATTCACCCGCCACCGACGGCGCGGCGGCGCCGATCCTGGCCGCGAGCGGGTGGGACGACCTCGCCGGCGCCGAGGCGCCGATCACGCTCGTCCGCGCGACGTCGGGCTTCGTCAGCGAGGCCGACGGCGATGAGCTCGTGCGCCGCGTCCCCACGGCCAGAGTGGTCGCGATGGACGCCTCGCACAACGTGCAGGAGACCGCGCCAGCCGAGCTCGCCGACCTGATCCGCGCGGCCGCGCTCTCGCCCGCCTGAGGAATGTGTCGCCGCATTCCGACGTTGGCATCCCACTGACCGCCCCGCTCTACGCTCTACTTCATCGGCACACAGCATCTGCCGCACCGAGAGGAATCCTCAAGTCCATGTTCCGACGAAACAGACGTCTCGCCGTCCTGTCCGCACTCGCCGCGACAGCCGTGATCCTTAGCGCGTGCGCCGGTTCGCCCGAGCCGGTGGAGACCTCGACCGGTGAACCGGATCTGAACGCGACGCTCACGGTGGGTCTCGTGCTCGAGCCCACCAATCTCGACATCCGGCACACCAGCGGAGCCGCGATCGAGCAGATCCTCATCGACAACATCTACGAAGGGCTCGTCACCCGGAGCGAGGACAACGAGATCGAACCACGTCTCGCCTCGGAGTACGAGGTCTCGGAAGACGGCTTGACGTACACGTTCACGTTGAATCCCGAGGTCACCTTCCACAGCGGCACCGCCCTCACCTCCGCCGATGTCGTCGCCTCGTACGAGGCGGTGCGCACCGACGCGACGCTGCAGGGCAATGCGGAGTTCGCCAACGTGGCCTCGGTCACGGCCCCCGACGCGACGACCGTGGTGATCACCCTCACGGAGCCGAACCAGAACTTCCTGTTCACTCTCACCGGTCCGGCCGGGCTCGTGTTCCAGACCGGCGACACGACCGACCTGCAGACCGCGGAGAACGGCACCGGCCCGTTCACGCTCGAGAACTGGAGCAAGGGCAGCACCATCACCTTCGCGCGCCATGACGCGTACTGGGGCGAGCCGGCCAGCGTCGCCGAAGTCGTCTTCGAGTACATCCCCGACTTCACCGCCGGCGTCAACGCCGCTCTCGACGGCAGCCTCGACGTGCTCACGGCGGTCGACCCGAACCTCGCACCCCAGCTGGAGGATTCGGGAGATTTCGCCCTCACCACCGGCCGCACCACCGACAAGGCGACGCTCGCGTTCAACAACGCCAAGGCTCCGCTCGATGACGCACGGGTGCGCGAGGCGCTGCGGCTCGCGATCGACCACGAGGGCCTTGTCGAGGCGGTCGGCGCCGGCGAGACCATCTACGGTCCGATCCCCGAGCTCGACCCCGGCTTCGAAGATCTCTCGGATGTCGCGCCGTACGATCCCGACCGCGCCAAGGAGCTGCTCGCCGACGCCGGCCAGGAGGATCTCGACCTGACACTGACGATCCCGTCGTTCTACGGCACCACGGTCCCCCAGGTGCTCGTCTCGGACTTCGCCAAGGTCGGCGTCACCCTCGAGGTCGACGCGGTCGAGTTCCCGACGTGGCTCGAGGACGTCTACACGAACAAGGACTACGAGCTGAGCTTCGTCCTCCACGTCGAGCCGCGCGACTTCGGCAACTTCGCGAACCCGGACTACTACTTCAACTACGACAACCCGGAGGTCCAGTCGCTCTACGCCGAGGCGCTCGCAGAGGTCGACGCCGAGGCGTCGGCCGAGCTGATCGCACAGGCTGCTCGTCTGGTCTCAGAGGACCACGCGGCGGACTGGCTGTACAACGGCGCCACGATCACCGCGGTGAGCCCGCTGATCTCAGGGTTCCCGCAGGACTCGATCAACTCGCGCATCAACCTCGCGGGCGTCGCCAAGGCAGCCGAGTAGCCACGGCGTGATCCGTTACACGCTCACACGAGGAGTCCTGCTGATCGCCGGGCTCCTCGTGTCGAGCGTGCTGATCTTCCTCACGCTGCGGGTCTTCCCCGGCGATGTCGCGCAGCTCATCGCCGGCACCCAGGCGTCGCCCGCCACCGTGGAGGCGCTGCGCGAGGCGCTCGGGTTCAATCGCCCGCTGATCGTGCAGTACGGCGATTGGATCGGCGGAGTGCTCACCGGAGACCTCGGCACGTCCCAGCTCAGCGGTGCCTCCGTCGGGGCAGAGCTCGCTGAGAAGGCGCAGGTGACCGTACCGCTGGGCCTGATGTCGCTGATCATCGCCCTGCTGATCGCCGTTCCGTTCGGCATCCTCTCCGCACTGTGGCGCGGCCGTCCGTCCGGCACGGCCCTCAGCGTCACCGCGCAGGCGCTGGCGGCCGTTCCCGTGATCTGGGCGGGCATGATGCTGATCGTCGTCTTCGCCGTGTGGCTGGGCTGGCTCCCGGCCCAAGGTTTCCCCCGTGGCGGCTGGGATCACCCCTGGCAGGCTTTTCGCGCGCTGATACTGCCGGCACTCACGATCGGCGTCGTCGAGGGAGCCATGCTGCTGCGCTTCGTGCGCAGCGCGACCCTGCAGGCGCGAGGGCAGGATTTCGTCCGCACAGCCGCGGCGAAGGGCCTCAGCCGCAACAGGGCGCTCGTGCAGCACGGCATCCCGGCCGTCGGCCTGTCGATCGTGACGGTCCTGGGGCTCCAGGTCGCCGGCATCGTCGTCGGCTCCGTCGTCATCGAGCAGCTGTTCACGCTTCCCGGCATCGGAAGGATGCTGGTGGCCGACGTCGGCACTCGCGACCTGATCAAGGTGCAGAGCGAGCTGCTCGTGCTCACAGGGCTCGTGCTGGTGATCGGCTTCATCGTCGATCTCGTCCATCACTTCGTCGACCCTCGCCAACGAGAGGCCGCCTGATGCCCCGCTGGCTGCGAGATCTATGGCGGAGCGCCACAGGGCGCTTCGGACTGGTCACCGTGCTGATCATCGCGCTCATCGCGCTCGTCTCCGTCTTCTGGACACCGTTCGATCCACTCGCGGCGAACGTGCGCGACCGCTGGGCCGCTCCCGGCTGGCCGCACCTGCTGGGCACGGACAACACCGGACGCGACATCCTCAGTCTGGTGATGGCTGGCACGCGCACGACCGTCTTCGTCAGTGTCGGTGCGGGAATCGTGGCCACATTCGTCGGCATCGCCCTCGCGGCGCTCGGCGCGCTCACCGCACGGTGGATGCGCGAGACCGTAGCCGTACTGGTCGACATCCTGATCGCGTTCCCTGTGCTGATCATCGCCATGATGATCTCCTCGGTCTGGGGCGGGTCGTTGTGGGTCGTGATCTGGGCGGTCGGCATCGGCTTCGGCGTCAACATCGCCCGCGTCACCCGCCCCGAGCTGCGCAGGGTGCAGCAGAGCGACTTCGTGCTCGCCGGGCGGGCGGCGGGTCTCACCTCCGCGCAGAACCTCGTTCGGCATCTGCTGCCGAACGTCGCTCCCGTGTTCATCGTCCAGCTGTCGTGGTCGATGGCGGTGGCGGTCCTCGCCGAGGCCGGCCTGTCGTACCTGGGCTTCGGCGCGTCGGTGGTCGAGCCCTCGTGGGGCATCCTGCTCTCCGACCTGCAGCGCTACATCAGCATCCATCCGCTGTCGGTGATCTGGCCAGGGCTCGCCATCACGATCACGGTGCTCGCACTGAATCTGCTGGGCGATGCGCTGCGCGAGGCGACCGATCCGACCCTGCGCCACCGCAGCGCCGAGATCCACACCCCGGCGGTGGTCGCATGAGCCTCGCCGTGAAGGACCTCGTCGTCGAGATCGACGGGCGCCGGGTGATCGACGGCATCTCCTTCGAGGTGCCCGACGGCGCACGTCTGGGACTGATCGGCGAATCGGGTTCCGGCAAGTCGCTGACCGCACTCGCGATCCTCGGACTGCTTCCCGACGGTGCGACGGCGACCGGCAGCATCCGCTGGGACGACGACGAGCTGATCGGCATGCCGGATCGCGAGCTCGCACGGTTCCGCGGCGATGACATCGGGATCGTCTTCCAGGAGCCGCGGACTGCCCTGAACCCCATACGCACCGTCGGGCGTCAGATCGCCGAGTCCGTGCGGATCCACACCGGAGCGGGCAAGCGCGAGGCCAAGGCGCGCGCCGTCGCGGAGGCTGCGCGGGTGCGCCTGCCCGATCCGGAGACGATCGTGCAGAAGTACCCGCATCAGCTCTCCGGAGGCCAGCGTCAACGCGTCGCGATCGCGATGGCCCTCGCCTGCCGGCCCCGGCTGCTGATCGCCGACGAACCGACCACCGCGTTGGACGTCACGATCCAGGCCGAGATCCTGCGGCTTCTGCTCTCCCTCGTCGAGGAGCAGGGCATGTCGTTGATGTTCATCACGCACGACCTCGCCGTGCTCGCCCAGGTCGCGACCCACGGCGTGGTGCTCGAGCACGGCCGCGTCGTCGAGGCCGCGCCGGTCTCCACGCTGCTCTCCGCGCCATCGTCGCCGATCACCCAGGGGCTGCTGCGCGATGCCACCGCGACGCTCTGGCGACCGGAAGGCGGCCCGCGGTGAGCCTGATCTCGGCGCGCGGACTCGCACGCGACTTCCCTGTTCCGAAGCGGACGATGTTCGAGCGTGCAGGCACCCAGACCGCCCTGCATCCGACCGACCTCGACATCGAGGCCGGCGAGGCCATCGGCATAATCGGAGAGTCCGGTTCGGGCAAGTCGACGCTGGTGCGCCTGCTGCTGGCGCTCGATCGCCCGACCTCAGGAACCGTGTCGATCGACGGCAGGACCGTGGATGCCGCGGCACCGGCCCGCTCCCTCCACTGGCTCCGACGGCAGACCGGACTCGTCTTCCAGGATCCGTACGCATCGCTCGACCCGCGGATGAGTGCAGGGCAGATCATCGCAGAGCCGCTGCGGGCGCTGGGAATCGACGTCGATCATCGGGGGCGCGTGCGCGAGGTGCTCGCGCAGGTCGGGCTCGAGATCGAGATGGCCGACCGCTACCCGCACGAGTTCTCGGGCGGGCAGCGCCAGCGGATCGCGCTCGCCCGAGCGATAGTGCACCGTCCGCGCATCCTCGTGGGCGATGAGCCGCTGTCCGCCCTCGACGTCACAGTGCGGGCGCAGATCCTCGAGCTGATCGACGGTCTGCTGCAGACGGAGGACCTCACCCTCATCATGGTCTCGCACGACATAGGCGTGGTGCAGAACCTGTGCGACACCGTCGCCGTCATGAAGGACGGCAGCATCGTCGAACGCGGTGCGACACAGGATGTCCTTCTGCATCCGCAACAGGACTACACGAAGCGCCTGCTTGCCGCAATTCCCGTCATCCCCGATGGAACAACCGGCGACGGGACTTCGGAGTGAGCGATTTCTGCAGGTAGACGGTTCCCAGAGAACGGCCGAACTTGAAGCCCACCCTCCCCATGCGTCCGACCTCGACGAAGCCGAACCTGGTGTGCAGCCTGATCGACGGCTCAGCCCCGCTGTCGCTGATCACTGCGACGATCTCTCGCAGTCCGATCTCCTCGCACGCTGCGATGAGTGCCTGAAGCAAAGCGGAGCCGAGCCCCTTGCCGCCCGCGCCGGGGCCGAGGTAGATCGAATCCTCCACGGTGTAGCGATAGGCGGACTTGCTCGCCCACGGCTGCACCAGCGCATACCCGATCACCTGGTTCGACGGCGTCACCGCGACGAGGAACGGTAGCTTGAGCCTCGTCAGCATCGCGAACTTCTCGCGCCAGTATCGGTGCGTGCTGCGCTTCTCGTCGAAGGTCACGACGGAGTTCGCGACATAGTGGTTGTAGATCTCACGGACATCGGGAAGATCGCGCTGCAGGGCGGGGCGGATCTCGAACGAGAAAGTCCCTGGATCAGGCTCCGGCTCACGCAGATGACGCGGCAGCCGTCGACGTCGGTCGCCGGGTTCGAACTGCATGCGCTCAGCTTATAGTTCGCCGTCGACGCGCCAGTCCACGACGCTCGCTCCCTGCACCTCGAGCAGTGCGTTCGCACGCGAGAACGGCCGCGAACCGAAGAAGCCGCGATGCGCGGACAGCGGCGACGGATGCGCGGAGGCGACGACGGGGGTGTCTCCGAGCAACGGCTGCAGGTTCGCCGCATCCCTCCCCCACAGGATCGCGACCATCGGCTGCGCCCGCGCGACCAGAGTGCGGATGGCGAGTTCGGTGACCTTTTCCCAACCCCAGCCCCGGTGCGACGCCGGGGCGCCGGGAGCCACGGTCAGAACCCTGTTGAGCAGCAGCACGCCCTGGTCGCTCCAGGCAGTCAGGTCGCCGTGCGGGGCGGGCGGGATGCCGAGATCGCTCTCGCGCTCGCGATAGATGTTGGACAGGCTTCGCGGCAGCGGTCGCACATGCCGCTCGACAGCGAACGACAGACCGATCGGATGCCCAGGCGTCGGATACGGGTCCTGCCCTGTGATCAGCACGCGGACGTCGGCGAGCGGCCGCTGGAACGCCCGCAGGACGTGGTCCCCGGCCGGAAGGTATCCTCGGCCCTCGGCCTGCTCTGCGCGCAGGCGTTCCCCGAGCCCGCTGATGACGTCGGCCACGGGGGTCAGCGCGTCAGCCCACCCCTGGTCGATCAGCCCCTCATCCGCCAGCTGCACGAGCGAGCGGCCAGGCATCAGGGCTCAGTCCTCGCCGCCGCGCACGCGCAGCGGGCCTCGCGCCAGCAGGTGCTGTGCGGACTGCGCGACCGGGCGCATCGTGATGAGGTCGAGGTTCACATGGCCGGGGGCGTCGAGCGCATACCCGATCACATCGGCCACGTCGTGGGCGGTCAGGGGCTTCTCCACCCCGGCGTACACGGCCTCGGCGGCCAGGCTGTCACCGCCGAGACGATTGAGCGTGAACTCCTCGGTGTGCACCATGCCCGGTGCTACCTCGACGACGCGGATCGGCTCGCCGTTGAGTTCCTGCCGCAGCACTTTGACGAGCATCGATTCGGCGGCCTTCGCGGCGTTGTAGCCGCTGCCGCCGGGGTATGCGACCTGGGCGGCGGTCGACGTCACGAAGACCGCGTCGGCATGCCCGTCGGTCTCGGCTGCCCGTCGAAGCTGCGGGAGGATCCCCGCGACCAGGCGCTGCGTGGCCAGAACGTTGACGTCGTACATCCACTGCCAGTCGGCGATGCTCGCGTCCTCCACCCGCTCAGTGCCGCGAGCGCCGCCGGCCACCTGCACGAGTGCGTGCACCGGACCGGTCGCCTCGAGCTCTTCGAGCAGTGAGGCCACGGCATCCTCGTCGGTCAGGTCGCACGCGATGGCCGACGCACCTACCTCGTCGACGAGGGTCTGCAGGCGGTCAGCGCGCCTCGCCACGCCGACGACCTCCCAGCCCCGCGCGCAGAGGTCGCGAACGGTCGCCTCCCCGATCCCGGAACTCGCACCTGTCACCACTGCACGCCGTGTCACCATGCCTCCACCGTACGACGTTTCCGCTCGTCTCATCGCCTTCAGCGCGCGGTTTCCGCACCCCGCGATGTTACGTAACATTTCCCCCTCGTTGTTGACACCGAGGTCCTTACGTACGCTCTCATCAACGGCATCCGCCGCACCGACCTCAATCCGTTCCAGGGGGAACACATGTCCGCACCTGAGACCTGGCGTTTCGAGACCAAGCAGATCCACTCGGGCGCCGCTCCCGACCCGGTCACGAAGGCACGCGCCACGCCGATCTACCAGACGACGTCGTACGTGTTCGACAGCGCGGACCACGCGGCGAACCTGTTCGCCCTTGCCGAGTTCGGCAACATCTACACCCGCATCCAGAACCCGACGCAGGACGTCCTCGAGCAGCGTCTCGCCGCGCTCGAGGGGGGCACCGGAGCCCTCGTCCTCGCCAGCGGCCAGGCGGCATCCACGTTCGCCGTGTTGAACATCGCCGAGGCCGGCGACCACTTCGTCGCGTCCAGCTCGATCTACGGCGGCACTTACAACCTCTTCAAGTACACGCTGGCCAAGCTCGGCATCGAGGTCACCTTCGTCGAGAACCAGGATGACGCCGAGGAATGGCGCAGCGCCATCCGCCCGAACACGAAGCTCCTCTTCGCCGAGACGATCGGCAACCCTCGGATCAACGTGCTCGACATCCGCACCGTCGCGGACATCGCCCACGAGAACGGCGTGCCGCTCATCGTCGACAACACGATCGCGACGCCGTTCCTGCTGCGTCCGTTCGAGCACGGCGCCGACATCGTCGTGCACTCGGTCACCAAGTTCCTCGGCGGCCACGGCACCACCATCGGCGGCGCCATCATCGACGGCGGAACGTTCGAGTGGTCGAAGAACGTCGACAAGTTCCCCGGGCTCACCGAGCCGGACGCCTCGTACCACGGCGCCAGCTACACCACTGCGGTGGGCGACCCGCTCGCGTACATCATCAAGGCGCGCGTGCAGCTGCTGCGCGACCTCGGCTCGGCGATCGCCCCGCAGAGCGCCTGGAACCTCATCCAGGGCATCGAGACCCTCTCCCTGCGCATCGAGCGTCACGTGCAGAACGCCCAGGAGGTCGCCGAGTGGCTCGACGGTCGCGATGACATCGCCTCGGTCAACTACTCGGGCCTGCCCACGTCTCCCTGGTACGCCAAGGCCAACGAGTACCTGCCTAAGGGCGTCGGCGCTGTGCTGTCCTTCGAGCTGAAGGGCGGAGTGGAGGCCGGTCGCGAGTTCGTGAACAGCCTCTCCCTGTTCAGCCACCTCGCCAACATCGGCGACGTGCGCTCGCTCGTCATCCACCCGGCATCGACCACCCACTCGCAGCTGACCCCCGAGCAGCAGCTCACGTCGGGCGTCACGCCGGGCCTGGTGCGCCTGTCCGTGGGCCTCGAGAACATCGACGACCTCAAGGCCGACCTCGAGCAGGCGCTCGACGCGGCTCGCCGTGTCTCGGAGGCCGCCCGCGCCTAGCACGCGCTTCGCGCGTCCGCGCCGCTCGTCCGCACCGAGCTTCGATTCGCCGCCGCCCCCGCTGGTCGTCCGCGCCCTCTCTGAACTTCGTGTTTCAGAGGGGGCGCGGATGCCTGGCGGGGCGTCGGCAATTCGGTGTCGTTCTGCACCTTCACCCGCGCTCTCGATTTCTGCACCGATCGCGAGATTCCCGCGCACGGGCTCCCCACGCATGCGGACACAATGCGTGGATGCGGAAGACGATCGATCTGAATGCAGCACGGCGGATGCTGCGATCCCGCGATGATCTGATCGCCGAGGGATGTACCGAGCGTGATCTGCACCACAAGGTCTCCTCGGGAGACCTGCACCGCGTCCGCCGCGGACGATATGTCGACGCCACGGATTGGAAGGATCTGTGGCCCGAGGGCCGGCACCTGATTCAGGTCCTGGCCGTGCGCGAGAACTCTGATGCGCCCGGCCCTGTGTTCTGGGGTCCATCCGCTGCTGTCGTGCATCGTCTTCCGCTCTGCCGCTTCATCCCGGCACAGGTGCACACGGCGATCATGGGGGAACGTCATGGCCGCTCACGCGCGAAGGTCATGTGGCACAACGTCACGATCGCCGATACGGACATCGTCGAAGTGGACGGCATCCGATGCACGTCGCTGGATCGGACAGTGCTCGACCTGGCGTGCTCCACATCGACGGTGACGGGTCTTTGCGCTGCAGATGCCGCGCTGCGTCGCGAAGCGGTGCATGGCCATGAGCACGACACCGAGGCCAGCGCCGAATGGCATGCACGACTCGGACGACGCGCTGAGAGCATCAGCGTTCGCGGCGTGCGGAAGGCGCGAGATGTGATCGCGTTCGCCGACGGACGTGCGCAGTTGCCGGGCGAGAGCGTCAGCCGTCTGCACCTGCGGGAACTGGGGTATCGCGACCTCATGTTGCAGACTCACGTCATCGGGCCCGACGGCGAAGACTATTGGCTCGATTTCGGGTTTCCGCGTTCCAATGCGTTCGGTGAATTCGACGGAGAGGCAAAGTATCTCGACCCCGGACTGCGCAACGGCCGGTCTCTCGATGAGATCCTGCTCGCTGAGAAACATCGTGAGGACGCCATCCGCGGAGTGACCGGCTGGCGCACAGCCCGCTGGGGATGGGAACACGTCCGGTCCCCCGAGACGCTCGCGGCTCGCCTGTCCGCCTTCGGCATCCGACCGCTCGGCTGATGCCCCCTCGTCGTACCAGCCGGGCCCCCTCCCAGCGTCCATGCCCCCTCGCGCGTGCGCTGACACGAGGGGGCGTCGGCGATCAGAGGGGGCTTCGGCAAAGGGGGCGGCGAGCGCGGGCGTAACCTGCACCGCCCGCGGCCTGATCCACGCGAGAATGGAGGCATGGACTGGCAGAGCACCTCCGAGGACACCGTGCCGTCGGCGCGCGTGACGGAGGCGGACACCCGGCTGCTGCGTGCACGTCCACCCGCCACCGGAGCGTGGCGCGACGGCGACCCCGCCGGGCACCGCAAGTTCGCCGCCTCCGGACCGTTCCGCACCGAGAGCGGCGTGGAGCTGCCCAGCATCCGCATCGCTTACGAGACATGGGGCGAACTCAACGCCGCGCGCGACAACGCCATCCTCGTACTGCATGCGCTGACCGGGGACAGCCACCTCCGCGGTGAAGCGGGCGCAGGGCACCCGACTGCGGGCTGGTGGGAGGAGATCGTCGGCCCTGGGGCCGCGATAGACACAGATCGCTGGTTCGTGATCGCACCGAACATGCTGGGCGGATGCCAGGGATCCACCGGTCCCGCCAGCGTCGCCCCTGACGGATACGAGTGGGCCTCCCGTTTCCCGTACCTCACCGTGCGCGACCAGGTCGCAGCGCAGGTGCGCCTTGCGGATGCCGTCGGCATCGAGCGTTGGGCCGGCGTCGTCGGCGGGTCAATGGGCGGGATGCACGCTCTGGAATGGGCCGTCACGCACCCGGAGCGGGTCGAACGCCTCGCCGTGCTCTCCTCTCCCCCTGTCAACACCGCTGATCAGATCGCGCTGAACTCCGTGCAGCTGGAGGCGATCCGCATCGACCCCCGTTTCCAGGGCGGCGAGTACTACGACCTCGACGACGGCGAAGGGCCGCACCGCGGGCTCGCTCTCGCACGTCGCATGGCTCTGCTCAACTACCGCAGTCCGATCGAGCTCAACCAGCGCTTCCAGCGCTCATGGCAGTCCGAGGTGTCGCCACTCGGTCACGGCGGACGGTTCGCCGTCGAGTCGTACCTCGACTTCCACGGCAACAAGTTCACCAGGCGGTTCGACGCGAACAGTTACATCACGCTCGTGGAGGCCATGAACTCGCACGATGTGGGTCGCAGCCGTGGCGGTGTCGAAGAGGCTCTTCGCACCGTCACCGCGAAGACGCTCGTGCTCGGGATCGACACCGACCGGTTGTTCCCCGTCGACGGGCAGCACCGCATCGCACGCAGCATCCCGAACACGCTCGACGGGCCGGAGGCGATCGTGCTCACCAGCGACTTCGGTCACGACGGATTCCTCATCGAGACCGATGCGGTCAGTGCGCACCTGAGGCGCCTGCTCGCCGACTGAGCTCACGCACGCACGTAGTTCCAGGGAAGCGCAGCCGTCTCCAGCCGGTGATGTCCGTCCCCGCCCTCCGGATGCTCCGAGTCACCGCCCCACACGAACACGCCACCGGCCAGGATGTGCGTCGCATAGTGCTCGGGAACGGATGCCGCGGCTGCCAGCGCGGCCTCGGCGCTCGACCACCGCGCGAGGGCGTGCAGCGTGACCCACGTCGGCGGGAAGAGTCGCAGCTCCCCGTCCGCGTGCAGGCCGAGCGCCTCGCCCGCCGTCAGCCATCGCGCGTCGACCACCTCATCGGCGGCGAGCGTCTGCTCCCCGCTCGGAACCGGCGCGAGGAAGAACCACGTGCGCACCCGCTTGGGCGCTTCCGCCGGGGGCACCCAGCAGGAGAGCGCGACGAGGCCGGCGGGGCGCAGGCCCACCTCTTCCTCGCACTCGCGCACCGCGGCGAGCGCGGCGATCGCCTGCTCGTCCGCATCGGGCGGTGCGAGCGCCGCATCCGCATCGTCGACCACGCCGCCGGGGAACACCCAACCGCCGGCGAACGATCCGCGGTCGGGACGACGGATCAGCAGCGTCTCGACGCCGCCACCGCGCCGATCGCGCAGCAGCACGACTGTTCCGCCGACCGGCATCGTCGCATCCATCCCCTCACCATACGCGGGAGACGCGCAGCGCTCTCAGACCGCGACGACCGCCCGCTCCAGACGAAGCGCCACGGTCGTGATCGCGAGCCCGATCAGGGCGAGGACGGCTCCGACCCATGCGGGTGCGGTGAAGCCCCACCCCAGGGCGATCACCACCCCGCCGAGGAATGCACCGAGACTGTTGCCGATGTTGAGCGCCGAGTGGTTCATCGCCGCCGCGATGGACTGATTGTCCCCGGCGACGTCCATCAACCTCGTCTGGATCGCCGGGCTCAGCACCGACGAGACCAATCCGACCGCGAACGCCAGCAGCGCGAGCAGGACGATCTGGAACGAGAGCAGCGCCAGCATCCCGAGCACGATCGCAAGACCGGCCATTCCGACCATCAGCGTCAGCCGAAGGTCGCGGTCGGCCAGATAGCCGCCGAGCAGGTTGCCCACGGTCATACCGAGCCCGACGATCACGAGCACGATGGGCACCGCCCACTCGGGTGAGCCTGCGACCTCGGTGACGAGCGGCGCGACATAGCTGTACACCGCGAAGAACCCGCCGAAGCCGATCGCGCCGATACCGAGCGTGAGCCAGACCTGGCCGACGCGGAACACGCCGAGTTCCGACCGCAGGGTGCGCGCCGCATCGCCCGGATGCTTCGGCACGAACCGCGCGATGCAGACGGTGGCCAGGGCGAAGACGATCGTGACCACCATGAACGCGCTCCGCCACCCCCACTGCTGCCCGAGGTAGGTGCCCAGCGGCACGCCGACGACGTTCGCGATGGTGAGGCCGGTGAGGATGAACGCGACGCCCTTGGCCCGCTTTCCGGGGCCCAGCACGTCAGCGGCGACGAGCGCGCCGATGCCGAAGTACGCGCCGTGCGGGAGCCCGGCAAGAAGACGCGAGGCGCCGACGAGACCGAAGCTCGGCAGCACGACGGTGAGCGCGTTGAACACGGTCAGCGCCAGCGCGAGGCCGATCATCACGCGATGGCGCGGGAAACGCGCGACCAGCCCTGCGATCGTGGGCGCACCGATCACGACGCCGAGCGCATACAGCGAGATCAGCACGCCGGACTGCGCGATGGCGTCCTCATGACTGGTCTCCCAGAGAGAGGGAAGCAGGTCCTGCGCGATCTGCGGGAGCAGGCCCATCATGACGAACTCGGTCATGCCGATGCCGAATGAGCCGATGGCGAGGGAGAGGAGCGCCCACTTCGCCGCACCCCTCGAATTCTTCGAGGGATTCACCCGTCCATGCTACTGGTCGGCGGACTCCTCGATCGCCGCCTCGAGACGGTCGATCTTCGCGTCGAGCTCACCGCTGTACCCCGGGCGGATGTCGGCCTTCAGCACCAGCGAGACGCGGGAGCCGAACGGCATCACCGCCTCGGTGGCGCGCTTGACGACATCCATGACCGTGTCCCAGTCCGGGCCCTCGATCTCGGTGAACATGCTGGTCGTGCGGTGCGGCAGCCCTGATTCGCGGACGACCTTGACCGCTGCGGCGACAGCATCGTGCACTGAGCCGTCGGTGTTCCCTGAGCCGCCGGGGGCGACGGAGAAGGCGATGAGCATGGTGGTGTTCCTCTCGTTGGATGATCAGGTAGGGCGGGAGACGCGGGTCGTCGGGACGCGCAGCGTGGCGCGCACGCTGACGACGAGCAACGCGATCAGCAGCAGGTTGCGCGCGGTGAGCAGCAGCACGGGGAACAGCTCGGCGCGCAGCAGCGCGTCATAGTTCAGCGGATAGATCAGGCATGTCAGCGCGCACAGGACGAGCGCCAGGCCGGCCGGGATGCCCGACCGGGTGCGGTCGAAGACGATCCAGAGGATCACGGGGCCGATCAGCCAGGTCTGGAACTGCGGCGAACCGACCTTGTTGGTCACGATGAGCGTCACCACCAGTGCGAGCGCCAGCGGCGGGAACAGCCTCGGGAAGGATGCGCCGCGCGTCGCTTTGACGACGGCGAGCACGAGCACGGCCAGCACGGCCAGCACCATGAGCGGTGTGAGCAGACCACCGAGCAGCTCCACACCCGGCGCCTGGATCTGAAAGGTGAGGATCTCGAAGCTGTAGTCGACGGATGCTGCGCCGAGATGCGCCATCCACATGAACGGTGTCGCGACGACGGCCTCGATCTGCACGCCGCGCCCCGTCTGCTCGGTCAGGAACCCGAGGAGGTGACGGCCGGCGCCCAGAAGCAGCAGCGCGAACACGATGGCCGCGCATGCGACCGCAGCGGCGATCAGCATCCGCACCCGGCCTCTGGCGGCGACCACCGCGGCGAGCACGAGCGCTCCCGGCCAGATCTTGATCCACGCGGCTGCCGTGAGCAGCGCCGTGGCGACGAGCGGTCGCTTGACCAGCCAGAGCCCCGCGATCACGGCCAACGGCACGGTCACGGCATCGATGCGGTACATCGCGATCGGCCCGAGCAGCAGCAGCGCTGCCGACCAGAACCATCCGGCCGAACGACGTGAGGCCGTGCCTCCGCGACCGACCAGCACGCCGAAGGCGACAGCATCCATCGCAGTGACCAGAATCGCCCATCCGATCAGGTACGCACCCGATACGCCGACGAGTCCGACAAGCGGCCAGGCGAGAAGATTCGCGAGGAGCATCGGCAGCAGTGCCAGTTGCGGGTACACCCACGGCTCGGTGATCCCGACGATCGCACCGCCGCTCACGGCTGCGGTCGACCACGGCTCGTACACGAGCACGACATCGCCCATCGGCTGGCTCGGATAGACCCAGCCCTGCCAGGCGATGAGCACGTGCACCGCGAGGAAGGCGATCCACAGCAGTGCTGTGCGCGGCCTCACGACAGCAGATCCTCGATGGCCGCAGGCAGCGCCGCGGCGACATCGAGTGCCACGACGGGGCGCCCGGAAGAGCCCGCCACCGTACCGGAGGCGAGCGCTGCCGCGTGTCCGTGCAACCAGGCGGCAGCGGCAGCGATCTCAGCTGTCGCGGTCTCGGCGCCCGCAGCCAGAAGCGCGCCGAGCGCACCGGCGAGCACGTCGCCCGCGCCGGCCGTCGCGAGCCATCCCGGAGCCGAGGCGACCGAGATCACGCTCCCGTCCGGTGCGGCGATCAGCGTCGTCGCTCCCTTGAGGAGAATCACCTGCCCGACCAGCTGCGCGGCCTCGGCGACGTCTGCGGATCGGTCGCCGTCCCGGTCTGACCGCATTCCCATCAGCTCACGGAGCCGGGCGAACTCCCCCGCGTGCGGTGTGAGGACGAGCGGCGCGGTGGCATCCGTCGCGAGATCCAGCGCGCCGGCATCGACGACCACGGGAACCGATCCGCTCAGGATGTCCCGCAGGGCGGCGGTCTCCTCGGGCTCTCGTGCCGCAGCATCCGTGCCGGAGCCGATCACCCACGCATCCACTCTGGTGCGTCCGACGTCCCGCGCGGCGACGGTCTCCGGCCTCCGGGCGATCACGGCGTCAGCGGCACGATCGCCGCCTACGAAGCGCACGTATCCCGCGCCGGCGCGCCACGCCGCCTCCACTCCGAGCACAGCGGCACCCGGATACGCGTCCGAACCGGTGCGCAGGGCGACCACACCGCGAGAGTATTTGTCGTCCTCGGCACCGGGCACGCGCAGCAGGCGCGTGGTGTCGGCGCGGGACCACACGCGGACATCGACCATGCGTCCCACGCTAGCGCGCCGCGTCCTCTCCGGCGGTACTACGGTCGAAGAGTGAGTCATCTCTTCTCCCCGCTCAGCATCCGCTCGATCGTCTTCCCGAATCGCCTCTGGGTGTCTCCCATGTGCATGTACTCCGCCGTCGACGGCGTCGTGCAGGAGTGGCACCACACGCATCTGACCCAGTTCGCCTCCGGTGGCGCCGGTCTTGTCGTCGCCGAGGCGACCGCCGTGGTCCCGGAGGGACGTATCTCCCCGCGGGATGCGGGGATCTGGAACGACACGCAGCGCGACGCCTGGGCACCGATCGTGCAGGCCATCCACGATCGCGGATCGATCGTCGGGATTCAGCTCGCGCACGCCGGACGCAAGGCCTCGACGTGGTGGCCGTGGGCAGACCAGCGCGGGTCCGTGGCCGTCGAGGACGGCGGCTGGTCGACGACGGCACCGTCCGCGGTCGCGTTCGAGGGCTTCGCCGACCCGGTCGCGCTGGATGATGCCGGTATCGAGCGCGTCGTCGACGGCTTCCGCGCTGCGGCACGCCGTGCGCTGGATGCCGGATTCGACGTGCTCGAGATCCACGGCGCCCACGGCTACCTGCTGCATCAGTTCCTCTCACCGCTGTCGAATCTGCGCACCGATGAGTACGGCGGCTCGCTCGAGAACCGCGCAAGACTTCTGCTGCGCGTCGTGGATGTCGTGCGCGAGATCGCGGGCGACGCCGTGCCGCTGTTCGTGCGCATCTCCGCCACCGACCATGCCGAGGGCGGGTTCACTCCGGACGAGGCCGCGATCGTCAGCGACTGGGCGGTCGGACGCGGCGCCGACCTCATCGACGTCTCCAGCGGTGGACTCGTGGCCCACCAGCGCATCGACGTGCATCCGGGATATCAGGTCCCGCTGGCCGACGGCGTCCGCCAGGGCGGCCGGATCCCCGTCTCCGCGGTGGGGCTCATCACGGCGGCGGAGCAGGCGGAGAAGGTGCTCGCAGACGGAGCAGCCGATGCGATCTTCGCGGGCCGGGAATGGCTGCGCGACCCGCATTTCGGTCTGCGGGCCGCGCATGAGCTCGACGACACCACCGCGTGGCCACCGCAGTACGTCCGCGCGCGCTGGCGCTGAGCGTGCCGCTGCGTACGTTTTGACCAGGGCAACGCCGTACGCCAGGATGTGTTCCAGTGTGCACACGCATACCACAAACTCATACGCAGAAACTGGATCAACTATGACCGAACAGATGGATCCGGCGTCTGTCGGCACCCAAGGACTCTCTCGCCGCACCGTGGTCAAGGCTGGGGCGTGGAGCGTCCCGGTCATCGCTGCGGCCGTGGCCGCGCCGCTGGCATCGGCGAGCACCGTGGGATTCGACCTCGCCGCTGAGCCGCTGAACCGGGGTGACGGGTTCTCGCTGTTCACCGCTGATCTCACCCAGTCCTTCGGCGTCGGCTCACCGCTCGGGTTCATCATCGGCAACCGCGGCACGCAGCCTTCGCCCGCCGAAGCCATCTCCGTCCAACTGCGCGTCGACAGTCGCGTCTGGGACGTCACGGGAATGACCTACGCCTTCGCGGGCGACGCCCCGACGCCGGTGGCATCCACCGCACCGACGATCAGCGGTGACGCCGCCACCTACACGTGGACCTTCGTCAGTTCGATCCCTGTGGGAAGCGATTTCACCACAGGCCTGACGATCCTCTTCGACCTGGACATGATCGCCCAGTACCCGAATGATCACCTGGACGATTACGTGTCCCCGATCTACACGGTCATCCCCCCATCCGGCGACTCGGACGCGTCGAACAACCTGCAGGCTTTCGGTGCGCCGACGTACGTGCCTGCCGAACCTTTCGGTGCGCTGTTGGACATCAACTGGGAGAGCATCGCTGTCGCAGCGCAGTACACCGCCTACCGCCCGACGTCCGCCATACTGACATCGGTCGGGCCGAATCCGCTCCTCGTCGGGGAGGGGATGCTGCTGCGCGTCGACGATCACCTCACCGATACGATCGGCATCCAGGGCGATGCGACGTTGAACGGCATCGCAGTCCCCGGTCTCATCGAGGCACGACCCTTCACCGACCCGCCGCAGTCGGGGCTCACCTTCTTCGCGTTCACGCGTGAGCTGGCCGCGGGAGATGTGCTCGGTGTCACATTCGCGTACACGCAGCCGACGACGACCGCCGTCCCCGACATCGGCTCCGCGAGAGCCCAGCTCACGTACTGGCCGGAAGGACGACTCAATGATCCGGACCAGCGCAGAACCACTCAGCTCGACGACATCACCCGCGACGCGACGCCGCTGTAACGGTTGACAGCATGAGAGGGGCCGGAGCACTGCCCCGGCCCCTCTCATGCATCGTCGATGTCAGCGCCCGTGGACGCGACGCGTCGCGTCCTGCACCTCTCCGACGAGCTCCTCCAGGATGTCCTCGAGGAACAGCACCGCGGTGGTGTCGCCTTCGGCGTTGCGCACCTTCGCCAGATGACGTCCGGCGCGGCGCATGACCGCCAGGGCGTCCTCGAGGTCGGTGTCCTCCTGCACGGGGACCATGTGATGGATGCGTTTCGACGGGATGGGAGCGACCGTCGTGGTCGCGGCGTCCGCCCCTTCCGAAGCTCGGAGGATGTCCTTCAGATGCACGTATCCCACCGGAGCGTGATCCTGATCCACGATCACGTAACGGGAGAACCCGTAACGCGCGACCGCCCGCTCGATGTCGTCCGGCGTCGACGTCTCCGGAAGCGTCACCAGGTCACCCAGCGCCACAGCGACGTCACGCGCCTTCTTGTCGGTGAACTCCACGGCCTTCGACACGGTTCCTGAGGTGTCGGTCAGCACGCCTTCACGACGCGACTGATCGACGATCGTCGCGACCTCATCGATCGTGAACGTCGACGCCGCCTCGTTCTTGGGCTCGACGCGGAACAGGCGCAGCACGCCGTTGGCAGCGGCATTGAGCACCCAGATGACCGGGTGGAAGACCTTCGATACCCACACCAGCGGCGGGGCGAGGATGAGCACTGCGCGATCCGGCACCGAGAACGCGAGGTTCTTCGGCACCATCTCGCCGAACACGACGTGCAGGTAGGAGACGAGCAGCAGCGCGATGACGAATCCGGTGATATCGACCACGGCATCCGACCACCCGAGGGCGTGCATCGGGATGCCGAGCAGGTGGTGGATGGCAGGCTCGGAGACGTTCAGTATCAGCAGCGAGCAGATCGTGATGCCCAGCTGGGAGGTCGCCAGCATCAGGGTCGCGTGCTCCATCGCGTACAGAGCGGTCTTCGCAGCGCGCGAGCCCTGTTCGGCCCGCGGTTCGATCTGCGAGCGACGGGCCGAGATGACGGCGAATTCGGCACCGACGAAGAAGGCGTTCGCGATCAGCAGTATCACGAGCCAGACGATTCCCATCCAGTCGCTCATCGCGTCACCTCCTCACTCGCGACGTCGACCGGCACCGGCGTGTACCGGATGCGGTCGACCCGGCGGCCGTCCATACGGATCACCTGAAGCACACCGGAGTCGAGCGTCACCTCGTCGCCGTTCGCTGGAACGCGCTCGAGCACGCTCATGATGTAGCCGCCCACGGTGTCGTACACGTCTCCCTCCGGAACGAGGACGCCGGTGCGACTTCGCAGTTCGTCCGGGCGCAGTTCGCCAGGAAAGGTGATGGAGTCGCGGCCGCGAACCACGCCGGCTCGACTGCGGTCGTGCTCATCCGAGACCTCTCCGACGATCTCCTCCACGAGATCCTCGAGCGTGACGATGCCCGCGGTGCCTCCGTACTCGTCGACGACGATGGCCAGCTGGTAGCCCTTGGCACGGAGCTCGGAGATGAGCACGTCGAGGTGCACGGTCTCGGGGACGCGGAGCGGTTCGGTCGCCAGGGCACCGACCGGCACCTCGGCCCGGCGCTCGCGGGGAACGGAGACCGCCGCCTTCAGGTGCACCACCCCGGTGATGTCATCGAAGTCGTCGTCGTAGACCGGGAATCGGCTGTGGCCGGTGCGGCGCGCCAGCTGGATCACGTCTTCAGCGGAGTCGCCTGCGGCGATGGCATGCATGCTGGGTCGCGGCGTCATCACATCGTCTGCGGAGAGCCGCGAGAAGGTGAGGGTGCGATCGAGCAGGCTCGCGGTGTCGGCTTCGAGCACGCCGGCGCTCGCGGAGCGGCGGACGAGCGACGAGAGCTCCTCCGCGGTGCGGGCACCGGAGAGCTCCTCCTTCGGCTCGATCCCCATCGAGCGCAGGATGCCGTTGGCGCTGCCGTTGAGCAGCACGATGGCCGGCCGGAACACCGTGGTGAACGCCACCTGGAAGGGCACCACGAGCTTGGCCGTCGCCCGCGGCAGTGCGAGCGCGAAGTTCTTGGGGACGAGCTCACCGAGGATCATCGAGAGCACGGTGGCGATGAACATGGCGACGATCGTGGCGATCGGTCGCACCGCTGCCTCCGAGAGTCCCCAGCTCGTCAGCACGGGGCTCAGCAGGTTCGAGAGCGCCGGCTCCATGGTGTAGCCGGTGAGCAGCGTCGTCAGTGTGATGCCGAGCTGTGCGGACGACAGATGGGTGGACGTGTGCTTGAGAGCGCTGATCGTGATGGCCAGCCGCGTCTCGCCTCTGGCCTGTCTCGCTTCGAGCTCTGCGCGGTCGAGGTTGACCAGCGCGAACTCACTGGCGACGAACAGTCCCGTTCCCACTGTGAGAAGGAGCCCCACGCCCAACATGACGTAATCCATCAGACGCTCCCCTCCTCGGAGTGGAAGCGCGGGCAGTGGGGCGTGGTACTACAACTGGGAGGGTCGTCCATGGTGCATCGATTCTACAGATTCTCGACACTGTCGAAGCTGTGCGCCCGACTATTTCTGACGCGCAGCATCCGCTACAGTTTTCGACTTCTGCGGCATCGATCGATGGCGCGCCTGCCACAAGGTGTAGCGGAAGCTGTAAGCGGCGGAGTCACTTCCAGACCACTCCTTTCGATGGACGCTGTTTGCGCGTGGGCAATCCGGCTGCGACGAGGATGTCGTACAGGATGCGCGGGTCGCGCAGAGCGGGCGTGCGCCACCGCGACATCTTCGAGACCACGCGGGCGAGCCCGTCTGCACGATCCTTCTCGGCGATGAGCGCCTGCCCAGGGGTGCGTCCTTTCAGAAGACCGGGATCGAGATACTTCCCCACCCCATCGAACTCCGCCGCGTGATCGAAGTCACCGAAGTAGAAGTCCGGGTACACCCAGCGTCCATCGAGGAGCTTGATCGGATGCTGCAGGATCGGTGTCGGGAAGCCGAGCTCATGAATCACGACGCGGCTCTGGGATTCGCGTACGGAGTCCGACAATGACGTGGCGAACGCGAATGCGCGTTCGATCTTTCGGATGCCACGCAACGGGGCCGACTCCGCTATGACCCGTCGGATGGCCTCAGCGGTGGCGAGTGCACCGCCCTCGCGCCGCGTCCACAGCACCTGATCCATGACGACGACCGCCGAGGTGTAGCTCAGCACCGACGCGAGATCGACGGCGGTCTGCGCTGGAGAAGTGACATGATGCCCTTCCCACTCCGCGACGTCGACCCCGTGGACGCCCCACGCATGGCGACGCAGCAGCCCGCTGGCCCGCCCGCCCGAGGCTCGTTCGACACGCGTATCGACACGCTTCGGCCAGGATCCCAGGATGTCGATGTCCCAGCGTGCTGCCGCGGCCAGATGAGACAGCACCAGTGATGTGTGCGAACGCGCCAGCGCCTCGCGGACCCGCAGCAGATGCTGTTCGATCGGCTTCAGCTTCTGCCAGTGCTTCGTCGGTGCGTATGTCCCCGGGGCGATCCTCGTCGCCGTCTCCGACGCTAGGGCACGTCGCACATAGCGATAGTCGATCGGAGCTGCGGTTCGGTCCCGTGTGCGTACCAGCCCTACGCTCTGGTCTCTCGATTCCGTCATCAGCACAGCATCCGTCACCGCCGCGTTCTCGGGAGGTCCATTCACAGGCTCAACAGCATCCGCCACTTGTGCAGGAAAAGTCGACCCACGCGGTCTCACCATCGTCCGCTATAATTTTCGACCTCCGCGGCATCGATCGATGGCGCGCCTGTCACAAGGTGTAGCGGAGGCGTTGAGCGGGAGCGCGCCTCACCAGCTGACCGGCAGCGCCTTGCCCTCCTCATAACCTGCGGCTGACTGGCGGCCGACGAGCGCGCGTTCATGGAACTGCGCCACCGTCGCCGCGCCGGCGTACGTGAAGGAGGAGCGCACGCCCGAGGTGATCATGTCGAGCAGATCCTCCACTCCCGGACGCAGCGGGTCGAGGTAGATCTTCGACGACGAGATGCCCTCGGCGAACAGCTCCTTGCGTGCGCGCTCGTACGGGTCCAGTCGCCCGAACCGGGCCTGCACCGCCTTGGTCGAGGCCATCCCCCAGGATTCCTTGTAGATGCGACCGTCGACGTCGGTCTGCAACCGACCAGGCGCTTCGATCGTGCCCGCGAACCAGGACCCGATCATGACGGATGCCGCGCCGGCGGCGAGAGCGAGCGCGACATCGCGCGGGTAGCGCACTCCCCCGTCGGCCCAGACATGCGCACCGAGTTCGTGCGCGGCCTGCGCGGTCTCCAGCACCGCCGAGAACTGCGGTCGCCCGACCGCCGTCATCATGCGCGTGGTGCACATGGCGCCGGGGCCCACCCCCACCTTGAGGATCGTCGCGCCGGCGTCGACCAGGTCGTTCACGCCGTCCGCGGTGACGATGTTCCCCGCGACCAGGGGGATGCCGAGGTCGAGAGCTGCGACCGCCGCGAGTGCGCGCAGCATCCCCTCCTGGTGGCCGTGCGCCGTATCGAGGACCAGGACGTCGACGCCGGCGGCCGCGAGTGCCTTCGCCTTGGCCGCCACATCACCGTTGATGCCGATGGCTGCGCCCACCGCCAGCCGCCCGGCCGCATCCACTGCGGGAGTGTAGAGCGTCGAGCGCAGCGCGCTGCGCGCGCTCAGAGTCCCGATGAGGTGTCCGTGACGGAGGATCGTGACGAGTTCGGCGCCGGTCTCGGTGATGACGTCGAATGCGGCGCGCGGGCTCGTGACGTCCTCCGCGTCCAGTGCCGGGCTTCCCGCGTGCACAAGGTCTCCGAGCTGGGCGTCGGGAAGAGCGGTGGCGAGCCGGGTCGCCGGAAGGATGCCGCGCACATCGGATGCGTCGATCACGGTGCCGGCGACGCCCTCGGCGACCACAATCCCGTGCCCGGCGGTGGCGGGGAGGAGCTGCAGCGCTTCGGCCACCGTGGCCGATGGAGGCAGTACCAGGGGCGTGTCCCATGCGACGGGCTGACGCTTGACCTCCCGGATCGCGGCGTCCAGCTCCTGCAGGGGCATGTCCTGCGGGAGGATCCCGAGTCCGCCACGCCGCGCGAGCACTGCGGCGAGCCGCGGCCCGGTGACGGAGTTCATGTTCGAGGCGACCAGCGGAATCGTCGCCGCGGTGCCGTCGCCAGGCGAGAGATCGACCTCGAGCCTGCTGGTGATGTCAGAGCGGCGTGGCACCAGGAAGACATCCGAGTAGGTGAGATCTACGGCAGGTTGCTCGCTGACGAACTTCATACCCCCACGGTAGCTTCACAGCGGTCGGATCGGGCAGCCGCGTTCGCGTATCCGTGCACGAGAACACGTTAGGCTAGAGGGCAGAGCGCGCTGACCCGGGGGACTCCCGTTTCGCGCGTGGACAGAAGCTTCAGCGATGAAAGAGGGCGATAGCGCGTGGCGAACCAGGTGGCCGGCGTCGGGGGTTCGGACGACGGAGATTTCGGAGCCAACTCGTGGCTCGTCGACGAACTCTACGAACAGTTCAAGATCGATCGCAACTCCGTCGACAAGGAGTGGTGGCCGATCCTGGAGAACTACAAGCAGGATGCCGCGTCCGCACCCGCCGCATCGGCGCCAGCGCCGGCAGCCGCGACGTCGGTGGCATCGACCGAGCATCCCGTGACCGCGCCGATCCCGGTGATCGGCTCGCAGCCCGTCGCCCGCACGACGGCGAAGCCGGCGGCACCGGCGCCGATCCCCGCCCAGGCGCCGAAGCCGGGCACCAAGGCCGCCGAGGACTCGGCCGACGAGGACAAGGTCACGCCGCTGCGCGGCATGACGAAGACCCTCGCGGCGAACATGGACCAGTCGCTGACGGTTCCGACCGCGACCAGTGTGCGCACGATCCCGGCGAAGCTGATGATCGACAACCGCATCGTGATCAACAACCACATGTCTCGCTCGCGCGGCGGCAAGATCAGCTTCACCCACCTCATCGGCTGGGCGCTGATCCAGACGTTGAAGGAGTTCCCGAGCCAGAACGTGTTCTACGCCGAGATCGACGGCAAGCCGTCGGTCGTCGCGCCGGCCCACGTCAACCTCGGCATCGCGATCGACCTGCCCAAGCCCGACGGCACCCGCGCCCTCATGGTGCCGAGCATCAAGCGCGCCGACACGCTGACGTTCACCGAGTACCTCGCCGCCTACGAGGACCTCGTGACCCGTGCGCGCGCCAACAAGCTCACCGCCGGTGACTTCGCCGGCACGACGGTCTCGCTCACCAACCCGGGCGGAATCGGCACCGTGCACTCCGTGCCGCGCCTCATGAAGGGCCAGGGCTGCATCATCGGCGCCGGCGCTCTCGAGTACCCGGCCGAATTCCAGGGTGCGAGCGCGAAGACGCTCGCCGAGCTCGGCATCGGCAAGACGATCACGCTCACCAGCACGTACGACCACCGCGTCATCCAGGGCGCCGGCTCGGGCGAGTTCCTCAAGAAGACGCATGAGCTGCTCCTCGGTGAGCGCGGGTTCTACGACGACATCTTCGCCGCTCTCCGCATCCCGTACGCGCCGATCCGCTGGAACGCCGACATCGCGGTCGACCTGGCTGAGCGCGTCGACAAGCAGTCCCGCGTGCAGGAGCTCATCAACTCCTACCGCGTGCGCGGCCACCTCATGGCCGACATCGATCCGCTCCAGTACGTGCAGCGCTCCCACCCCGACCTCGAGATCGAGAGCCACGGCCTCACGTTCTGGGACCTGGATCGCGAGTTCGTCACCGGCGGCTTCGGCGGCAAGCGCGTGATGAAGCTGCGCGACATCCTCGGTGTGCTCCGCGACTCGTACTGCCGCACGCTCGGCATCGAGTACATGCACATCCAGGATCCCGAGCAGCGTCGTTGGTTCCAGGAGCAGGTCGAGGTCAAGTACCAGAAGCCCGGCCACGACGAGCAGCTGCGCGTTCTCCGCAAGCTCAACGAGGCCGAGGCGTTCGAGACGTTCCTGCAGACGAAGTTCGTCGGTCAGAAGCGGTTCTCCCTCGAGGGCGGCGAGTCGCTGATCCCTCTGCTCGATGAGATCCTCCAGGGCGCCGCTGCGGGCGGGCTCGAGGGCGCCGCGATCGGGATGGCCCACCGCGGTCGCCTGAACGTGCTCACCAACATCGCCGGCAAGACGTACGGACAGGTGTTCCGTGAGTTCGAGGGCCTTCAGGTCACGGGCAACAAGCGCGGTTCCGGCGATGTGAAGTACCACCTCGGAACCGAGGGCACCTTCATCGCCGACGACAGGTCGGAACTGCCGGTCTACCTGGCGGCCAACCCCTCGCACCTCGAGACGGTCGACGGCGTGCTCGAGGGGATCGTGCGCGCCAAGCAGGATCGCAAGCCGATCGGCACCTTCTCGTGGCTGCCGATCCTCGTGCACGGCGATGCGGCCTTCGCCGGCCAGGGCGTCGTCGTCGAGACGCTGCAGATGGCGCAGCTGCGCGGTTACCGCACCGGCGGCACCATCCACGTCGTCGTCAACAACCAGGTGGGCTTCACCACGACGCCGACGGATGCGCGCACCTCCGTGTACGCGACGGACGTCGCCAAGACGACTCAGGCCCCGATCTTCCACGTTAACGGCGATGACCCCGAATCGGTCATCCACGTGGCGCAGCTCGCCTTCGAGTACCGCGTGCGCTTCCACCGCGACGTCGTGATCGATCTGGTCTGCTACCGCCGCCGCGGCCACAACGAGGGCGACGACCCGTCGATGACGCAGCCGCTCATGACCGATCTCATCCAGGAGAAGCGCTCGGTCCGCAAGCTCTACACCGAGGCGCTGGTCGGCCGCGGAGACATCACCGAAGAAGAGTACGACCAGGCCAAGGACGACTTCCAGAGCCGTCTCGAGGTCGCGTTCGCCGAGACGCACGCGGCGGAGACCGGTGCGACGCCGATCGCTCCGGATCTCGTCCCCGTCGACGAGGTCACCGGCGAGCCGGATGTGACGGGCGTCTCCTCCGAGGTCGTCAGCCTCATCGGTGAGGCGTTCGCGAACAAGCCGGAAGGCTTCACGGTGCACCCGAAGATCCAGCAGCTGCTGGACAAGCGCGTCGAGATGACGCGCAGCGGCAACATCGACTGGGGCTTCGGTGAACTCCTCGCGTTCGGTTCGCTGCTCGTCGAGGGCACCTCGGTGCGCCTCGCCGGTCAGGATTCCCGCCGCGGCACCTTCGTGCAGCGTCACGCCGTCATGCACGACCGCGCCAACGGGCAGGAGTGGCTGCCGCTGGCGAACCTCTCGGAGAACCAGGGGCGCTTCTTCGTCTACGATTCGCTGCTGAGCGAGTACGCGGCGATGGCCTACGAGTACGGCTATTCGGTCGAAGCCCCCGAGGCCCTGGTGCTGTGGGAGGCGCAGTTCGGCGATTTCGCGAACACCGCGCAGGCCGTGATCGATGAGTACATCTCGTCCGCCGAGCAGAAGTGGGGCCAGCAGTCCAGCGTCACGCTGCTGCTGCCGCACGGCTACGAGGGTCAGGGACCGGATCACTCCTCCGCGCGCATCGAGCGCTTCCTGCAGCTGTGCGCGCAGGACAACATGTCCGTGGCACGTCCCTCCACGCCGGCGTCGTACTTCCACCTGCTGCGGCGTCAGGCGTACGCCCGACCGCGCCGTCCGCTGATCGTGTTCACGCCCAAGGCGATGCTCCGCCTTCGCGGTGCGACGAGCAAGGTCGAGGACTTCACGCAGGGACGGTTCGAGCCGGTCCTCGACGATCACCGCGACGTGAACCGCGAGAGCGTGAAGCGCGTGCTCGTGCACTCCGGCAAGGTCCATTGGGACCTTCGCAGCGAGCTCGACAAGAACCCGAACCCGGAGATCGCCCTGGTGCGGTTGGAGCAGTTGTACCCGACGCCGATCGACGCCCTCAAGGCGATCACCGACTCCTACCCGAACGCAGAGCTCGTCTGGGTCCAGGAGGAGCCGGAGAATCAGGGGGCGTGGCCGTTCCTCGCACTCGCCTTCGCCGACGTGCCCGGCGACCGACAGTTCCGCACGGTCGCGCGTGCAGCGTCTGCCTCGCCGGCGGCGGGTTCCTCGAAGGTGCATGCGGCAGAGCAGGCCGACCTGCTCAAGCGCGCGCTCGGCTTCTAGCCGGATGGCTCCGCTGCTCAGTACCAGATGCCGAGCAGCGGGGCCTCAGCAGAGCGGAACGCGTCGTCGACGGATGCCGCGACCTCTGCCGTCGCATGCAGCAGGCCTGCAGCGCGCAACTGCACGGCGCTGACTCCCCCGACGTAGATCGCCGACAGCGCGGCCACGCTCAGGGTGACGTCAGCCGCGGCATCCGGTTCGGACGTCACCGTGGCACGCGCACCGTCGGCGCTGAGGCGCCAGGACCCCTCGGCGAAGCCGAGCGTGTCCGTCAGCTGGAACACCAGGTCGAGCGGTGCGCGATAGGTGCGTGCAGACAGCGCAGCGGTCACGTCGAGGATGCGCAGCCAACCGTGATCGTGCACGGTGATCTCCACGCCACGACGGTCGGCGACGAGCCACGGCAGCGGGTCGTCGAGAGGGCGGAGATCGACGTTCACTCTGTCGATGAGGTCGTGCTGCAACGCGAAGCCCCAGAGGGCGGTGAGCGCATCGGGGGTGACGCCCACGAGGTGGAAGATCGTCATCTCGAATCGGAAGGCGCCGGGGATCTCGGTGAGCTTGTACGCGAGAACCCCGCGCACGGCACCGTGCTCGTCGAGGTAGCGGATGCCTCGCACTGCTGCTGCGTCGGGGTGATCGGGCGTGAGCCCCGCGACCCGCTCCCAGCGCAGCTTCCAGCCGGCGATCTGTCCTGAACGCTGCGTGCGCGCGACCTCGTGCAGAGCCGACAGGTGATCGCGCAGGGTCTCCTTGTCGACGTACTCGATCCGGCCCGCGGGTGCGGTCGCGGCCCATCCGGCCCGGTGCGTGTCGACCGTGACCCGACCGACCGGAATCGCCGAGGCGAACCCGTAGCGGCCGTAGATGGTCGCCTCCGAGGCGGTGAGTCCCACCACGGGGACGCCCGCTGATGCGGCGGCGCGCAGTTCCCCCTCGAGCAGCGCCCGCGCGATGCCGCGCCGACGGTGGGTGCCGGAGACGGTCACCGAGCTCACAGCCCACATGTCGACCTCGCCGCCGGGAACCGTGAGCGGTGTGATCCAGGAGTTCACCGTCGCCACGGGCAGCGCACCCGCGCTCGCACCGGCCTCGAACACGCCGACGTTGCGGCGGGCTTCGAGTGCCGCGGTCGTCGTGGTCACGGACTCCGCGCTGGGTTCGGCATCGAGGAAGCCGCGCGCGTCGGCACGGAAGAAGGCTTCGGCATCGGCCTTCGACGACATGTCGATCGTCCGATAGGTGAGCTGCTGGTCTGCGAGACGCTCGACGGACGTGGGGTCGACGGGGATACTGCGGGCGTCGGTCATCCCTCCACCCTAAAGGCAGCCGCCGACTCGGCGTCAGAGCGCGTGCTCAGTGCGCGGCGACCTGCGCGGCGCGCAGCTTGGAGAGCACCAGGTCTCGCAGCTCTTCCGGCGCCGTCTCCTTGCACGCACGTGCGACGACCTCGGTGAGGGTGCTGGCCACGAGCGCCTCTCCCTGGCAGGAAGGGCAGTTCTCGATGTGCTCCCGGATCTGGGTGTGCTCTGTCTTGCACACCTCGTTGCGGAGGTACTCCTCCAGATCCTGACGGGCCTTGTCGCAGCCGCAGTCACTCATTTCTTGCTCCTCGTACCAGCCGCGGCGATTCCTCGCTCAGCGGCATAATCGGACAGCATCTCGCGCAGCATTCGCCTGCCACGGTGCAGGCGGCTCATCACGGTGCCGATGGGGGTCTTCATGATGTCGGCGATCTCCTGGTACGCGAATCCCTCCACGTCGGCCAGGTACACCGCCAGTCGGAAGTCCTCGGGGACCTCCTGCAGGGCGTCCTTCACCACGGATGCTGGCATCCGATCTATCGCCTCTGCCTCGGCCGAGCGGCTGTGCGTCGCCGTGGTCGACTCCGCACCGCCCATCTGCCAATCCTCGAGCTCGTCGATCGTGCCCTGGAACGGCTCGCGCTGCTTCTTGCGATAGATGTTGATGTAGGTGTTCGTGAGAATGCGGTACAGCCACGCCTTCAGATTGGTCCCCTGCGTGAACGACGCCCACGAAGCGAACGCCTTCACGAAGGTCTCCTGCACGAGGTCGGCCGCATCGGCGGGATTGCGCGTCATGCGCATCGCCGCCGCGTACAGCTGATCCATGAAGGGGATCGCCTGCTCCTCGAACTCGCGCCGAGCGTCGCCGATCGTGTCGGCGGGTGCCATGTCATCCATCACCGGCCAGTCTAGGCCGGTGATCTCTCTGATCCCGCTTTCCAGCGTTGCGAGCATACGGACTCCTTCTCGGCGCGTGCCCCGCCGTTCACTAAGGTGGAACCGATGAGTGACACTCGATATTCCACCTCCCCCGCCAGGGGCGCATACAGTGCGCCCGTAGCCGCCGACGCCGTGCACTCGACGCTGACCATTCCGGGCTCGAAGTCGCTCACCAATCGCGAGTTGATCATCGCGGCCACCGCAGACGGTCCAGGGCGCCTGATCGCGCCCCTGCATTCGGAGGACTCCCTGCGGATGATCGAAGCGCTGCGTTCGCTGGGCGTCGGAATCGAGGAATCGGACGGCGACGGCGAGTTCGGCCCCGACCTGCTCGTGACCCCCGGCCACCTCCGCGGCGGCGGCACGATCGACTGCGGCCAGGCCGGAACCGTCATGCGGTTCATCGCCCCGCTCGCCGGCCTCGCGACGGAGGATGTGCATCTCACGGCGCACGAGAACGCGCTGCATCGGCCCATGGGAGCCATGATCACCGCCCTGCGCGATCTCGGTGTCGACATCGACGACGAGGGCACCTGGTCCCTTCCGTTCACGATCCGCGGCCATGGCCGGATCAGGGGCGGACGGCTCGAGATCGACGCCTCGGCATCCAGTCAGTTCGTCTCGGGTCTGCTGCTGGCGGCGCCGAGGTTCGACGTCGGGCTGCACCTCGTGCACACCGGCGAGCACCTCCCGAGCCTGCCGCACATCGACATGACGATCGAGTCGCTGAGCCGCCGCGGTATCCGCATCGAGCGGCCGGCCGTCGGTGAATGGCTCGTGGAGGCCGGTGTCCCCCGCGCCAAGGAGATCGCGATCGAGCCGGATCTCTCCAACGCCGCTCCGTTCCTCGCCGCGGCGATGGTCACCGGCGGGGAGGTCTCGATCACCGGATGGCCGCTGCACTCCACGCAGCCAGGCGCGCTGCTGCCGGACATCCTGCAGGCGATGGGCGCTCACGTGGGCCGCCACAGCGGCACGATGACGGTGCGCGCCGGTGACGCGATCCGCGGTCTCGATCTGGATCTCTCGGCAGCCAGCGAACTCTCCCCCACGATCGTCGGGCTCGCCGCGTTCGCCGACGCCCCCACGACGATCCGCGGGATCGGGCACATCCGCATGCACGAGACCGATCGCATCGCCGCTCTGATCGGCAACCTCACCGCGTTGGGCGGAGAGGTCGAGGAACTGGCCGACGGCCTCAGGATCATCCCCCGGCCGCTGCACGGCGGCGCATGGGCCGCGCATCACGATCACCGCATCGCGACGACCGGTGCGCTGGTCGGGCTGCGCGTGGCCGACGTGGAGATCGATGACATCGGCACGACCGCGAAGACGCTGCCCGAGTTCACGCAGCTCTGGGAACGGATGCTGGGAGGCGCCTCCGCGTGAGCTGGCTCGACCCTGACGACGACCTCGACGGCGACTTCGAGGACTTCGACGAGAGCAGCATCCGGATGCGTCCGAATCCGAAGGCGAACCGCCCGCGCACCAAGCGCCGGCCCGCGCACGAGGATGCGCAGATCGGTCGAGTGCTCGGCGTCGATCGAGGCCGCTACAGCGTGATGATCGACGAGGGCACCGACGACGAGCGGACGATCACCACGACCCGCGCCAGGGAGCTGAGGCGCACCCCGATCGTCACAGGGGACCAGGCACGCGTCGTCGGCGACACATCCGGCGACGAGGGGACCCTGGCACGCATCGTCGGAATCGTTGAGCGCTCGTCTTTGCTGCGCCGCAGCGCGGACGACACCGATCAGGTGGAGCGCGTGATCGTGGCGAACGCCGACCAGATGCTCATCGTCGTCGCTGCGGCAGACCCGGAACCGCGCGCACGGCTGGTCGATCGGTATCTGGTGGCGGCGTTGGATGCCGGCATCCGTCCTCTCCTGGTCGTCACCAAGACGGATCTCGCCGACCCCGCATCGTTCCTGTCCCACTTCGACGGACTCGACCTGCGCGTGTTCACCAGCGCGCAGGAGGAGATGCCCACCGACGAGATAGGCGCAGCGCTGATCGGGCATTCGACGGTGTTCGTCGGCCACTCCGGCGTCGGGAAGTCGACGCTCGTGAACGCACTGGTGCCCTCCGCCGGACGCGCGACCGGCCACGTGAACCAGGTGACGGGACGCGGCAGGCACACCTCGTCATCGACGGTCTCGCTGCGATATGTGAGCCCCGAAGGCACCGGCTGGGTGATCGACACACCGGGCGTGCGATCCTTCGGACTGGGGCATGTCGATCCGGCCAACATCCTCGCCTCCTTCACCGAGCTCGCCGAGATCGCCGAGAGCTGCCCGCGTGGATGCACGCACCTCAGCGATGCGCCGGACTGCGCACTGATCGAGGCCGCGGGGCGCGGAGAGCTCAGCCCTGCCGGGCTCTCACGACTGGACTCTCTGCAACGCCTGCTACAGACGTTCGCGGACAAAGCGGAGGCGAACCCCGGCTCGTCGGCTCGGTAGGCTGGAGGGGTGACTGTGCGCCTCGAATCCGGTACTGCTGCCCCCGACTTCTCCCTGCTGGACCAGGACGGGGCCACGATCGCCCTGTCCGCCCTTCGCGGGCAGAAGACCGTCCTCTACTTCTACCCGGCGGCCATGACCCCAGGTTGCACGACCCAGGCGTGCGACTTCAGGGACAGCATCGCCTCTCTGCAGGGCGCCGGTTACCGCGTCGTAGGGATCTCCCGTGACGAGCCGTCGAAGCTGGCCGAGTTCCGTGAGCGCGACGGGCTGACCTTCACTCTGCTGAGCGACCCCGACCACTCCGTGCACACCGCCTATGGCGCCTGGGGCGAGAAGATGAACTACGGCAAGAAGATCGAAGGAGTGATCCGCTCGACCTTCGTCCTCGACGAGCAGGGCACGATCACGCACGCGCTGTACAACGTCAAGGCCACCGGGCACGTCGCCCGCCTGCGCAAGATGCTCGGCATCGACGGCTGACCCTAGCCGTCGACCGATCCGCCCTCCGACTCGTCCGAGGGATCGATGCTCTCACTGCGCGAACTGGCGATGAGCAGGACGAAGCCGACCACCGCCGGTGCTCCCACTCCGAGCACGAACGACCACAGGACCGGCTGGACCGTCAGCGACGCCAGAGCGAGAGCGAGCGCGAGCACCTGAAGCACGACTCCGCCGGAGCGGGCCCACGTGCGCCCGCGCCTGGTACCCGCCGCGAAGGCGAACAGGGCGGCGGCGCCGATCAGCGTCAGGACGATCAGCGCGATGGCGGTGGGGAGGGAGGCCGCGTCGCCGGCGCTGAGGCCGAAGACCTCGATGACGGCGATGACTGCGAGAGCCGTTCCCTCGAGCGCGAGCACCAGTGCTGCGGCGGCTGCCAGACGAGGTGAACGCACGGTGTCTCCTGGAAATCAGATTTGTAGGCACAAAATCCTTGATTTCGGGCCCGGGCTGTAACACAATGTTAACAGTCATGTGCTCCCACAGCGGCGTGGGGCGAGCATCCGCTCGCATCACTTACGGTCGACGACACCCCGATCTCGCCGCCCATCACCGAGTCATCGCCCTGCGACTGCTCACGAGAATCCATACCGAGGAGCCCCCATGGACTGGCGCGACAAAGCCGCCTGCCTGACTGTCGACCCTGAGCTGTTCTTCCCCGTGGGGAACACCGGTCCGGCCGTCGATCAGATCGAGAAGGCGAAGACCGTCTGCGCCACCTGCACGGTGACGGAGGTATGCCTGCAGTACGCCCTGGAGACCAGCCAGGACTCCGGCGTGTGGGGCGGTCTCTCCGAGGACGAGCGTCGCGCCCTCAAGCGCCGCGCTGCGCGCGCCCGCCGCGCTTCCTGACCTGCTTCGGGGGTGG
>NZ_JBLVOB010000005.1:38135-49219 GCF_053543555.1 Microbacterium xerophyticum
CGGCGGGGGGGCGGGCCATTCCCGTGTCAGCTCTTCAGCCAGCGCATCGGGATGTCGATCAGCACATCCGTGCCCTCGCCGTCGCTGCCGCGCCACTCGATGCTGCCGCCCAGCTCTCCCTGGATGAGCGTGCGGATGATCTGGGTGCCGAGGCCCTGACCGATGCGTCCCTCCGGCAGTCCGTGGCCGGTGTCGTGGACCGAGACGTGCAGCTTCTCGTCGGTACGCACCGCATCGATCGTCACGCTGCCCTCCTTGCCTGCCAGGCCGTGCTCGACGGCGTTCGTCACGACCTCGGTGAGAGCCAGCGCGAGCGGCGTCGCATATTCACTGGGGAGCACGCCGAAACGGCCGGTCGACATCGTGCGCGCCCGCGTGTTGGGTGCGGCGGCGACCTCGGCGACGAGCTTGAGCACCCGGTGGAAGACCTCGTCGAAATCGACGGTCTGCGTCAATCCCTGCGCCAGGGTGTCGTGCACGACGGCTATCGCGTCGACGCGCCTCATCGCCTGGGTCAGAGCATCCCGTGCCTCGTCGGAATGCGTGCGTCGTGCCTGGATGCGCAGCAGCGAGGCCACGGTCTGCAGATTGTTCTTGACGCGGTGGTGGATCTCCCGGATCGTGGCGGCCTTCGTGATGAGCTCCTGCTCCTGGTGACGCAGCTCGCTCACATCGCGGCACAGGATGATCGCGCCGATGCGGGTACCGTGATCCTTCAGCGGGATGGCACGAAGCGAGACGGTCACTCCCCGGGCCTCGATGTCCGTCCGCCACGGCGCTCTGCCGGTGACGACGACGGGGAGGGACTCGTCGACCTGCCGCGTCGAGGGGAGGATGCGCGTGGTCACTTCGGCGAGCGACTCCCCCTCGAGCTCGTCGTCGAAGCCCATCCTGTTGAAGGCGGAGAGCGCGTTGGGGCTGGCGAAGGTCGTGATGCCGTCGACGTCGATGCGGATCAGGCCGTCCGATGCGCGCGGCGCTCCCCTGCGCGGCGACGTGGGCGCTGAGGGGTCGGGGAACTCGCTCGAGGCGATCATGCGGAACAGATCGTTCGCGCAGTCGTCGAACGTGATCTGCTGCCGTGACGGCGTGCGGGTCTCCCCCAGGTTGCTGTGCCGTGTGAGCACGCCGATCACGGGCGGCGGGTTGCCGTCCTTGCCGCGTTCGCGGACGATGGGGACGGCACGAAGCCTGGTCGGCGTCTCCTCGAACCAGTCCGGTGAGGACGAGTCCACGATCCGACCGGAGTCGAACGCCTCGCGCACCTGCGTGCGCCACTGCTGACGGACCCCCTCGCCCACGATGTCGCGGTAGAACAACGTGGCCGCCCCACTGGGGCGCGCGTGGGCCACGGCGACGAACGATCCGTCGTTCGTCGCGACCCACAGCACGATATCCGCGGACGCGAGGTCGGCGAGCAGTTGCCCGTCGCTCGCAAGACGATGGAGCCATTCGACATCGTTGTCGGTCAGACAGCCCTGGGCATGGACGAGATCACTGAGGGTGGACACTCCACAAGCCTAATGGCGCGCGTCGTACCGCTCAGAGCACCGCGAACGAGGTGGCGCGCCAACGCCGGTCCAGACCTTCCAGTCGGATGGCCACGGCCCGCGTCCGTCCAGGACCGGCCACGATGACGACCGCTTCCACGACGCCGTCCGCGGGAAGGGTCTCCCTGATCGAGAGGACCTCGAACACCGGCCTCGCCGGCGGGACCCCACGTGCGCTGCGCGCCCGCGCGGACAGGTTCGCCCTCGCGCCGAGCTTGCGGAACGCGTCTTCGCTGAACCAGCGCGCGAGTTGATCGAGTTCGCGCACCCCGGCGAACACCTCGAGCACTCCCTGAGTGAGACTTCGCAGCAGCTGCGTGGGGTTCGGCAGGTCTGCTGCCGGAGTCGGCTGCGGGGCGAAGTACTCGTGAAGCGTCATCGTATTCACTTTCGTTTTCGATGCGTGCCAGTAGACCACGTCGCACCGCTCGCGCGCCAGGTCCTGAATCGAAACTGTGGATAACTCCCTCAACGATCGGATACTCTCCCCTACGCTCTATCGCGTGCACTGGGATCGTCTGTTCGAAGACCTGGAAGGTCAGCTCGCCGCCGAGTGGGAGGCGGAGCGGGCTGTCCTCGACGCGGAGTCCGAGCGACTGCGCATCGCGAAGCTCACGCTGCGCACTCGGCTGCGCAGACTCTCGCACGACGCCGCGCTGATCGGCCTGCGGCTGGCGGGCGGCGAACGCCGATCGGTTCGCGTGCACGCCGTCGGCGCCGATTGGATCGCCGTGCAGACCGACGATGTCGGCGGTGCGCTCGTCGTTCCGCTGGCTGCGGTGACGAGCGTCGAGACCGCGCACGGCGCGTTGCTGTCGACCCTGGAGGACGCCCCACTGCCGGCCGACGAGCTGCGCGAGCGGATGACGTTCGGATTCCTGATGCGCGACCTCGCCCGCCGTCGAACCCCGCTGCGCTTCTCACTGCGGGACGGCGAGGGCCTGCATGGGACGATCGACCGCGCCGGTGCCGACCATCTCGATCTCGCCGTGCACGATCCCGGTCAGGCCCGACGTGCCGACGCGGTGCGCGCGTTCCGCATCATCCCGTTCGATGCGATCCTGTCGGCACGGATGGAGGGCGCGGCACTCTGAGCGTGCTAGCGGGTCGGGCGCTGCGTGCCCCAGACCTCGGGGAAACTCGCCGCGTCCGCCTGCTGCCACAGCGCCATGCGCCTGGCCTGTTCGGTCTGCTCGGCGAGGTAGTCGGAGATGCTGTCCTCGGCCACTCGCCACCGCGCCGGCGTGCCCAGTTGCGCGCCGCGCAGCTGACCGCTCATGATGAGCGCGATCACCTCTTCGACCTCGATCGAGAGCAGCTCGGCGACCTGCGCGGGCGCGAGGAAGCGAGGAGCAGATGCGGGCGAATCGGCCATGTACTCATTGTCCCCCGCCCAGCATGCCCGGATGCCCCGGCAGCATCACGTTGTGGATAACTTTCGACTCCCCGTCACCGATTCTGTGACGATGTGGGGATGATGACCCAATCACGCACCCGGCGTGCCTTCTGGGGCGACATCCGATTCCTCATCGGCATCGCACTGGTGATCCTCTCCGTCGTCGGTGTCTGGCTGATCGTGTCGTCGGCGCGCCAGACGACACCGGTGCTGCAGGCGGATCGCACCATCGCACAGGGCGAGGCGCTGATCTCCGACGACTTCCGCATCGTCGAGGTCAGCCTCGGCAGCGTCGTCGACGGCTACCTCGCGCCCCAGGATCTCGAGCCGGGCATGATCGCGTCGCGCACGTTGGAGGACGGCGAGCTCCTGCCCACGACCGCGGCGGCCGACGCGCAGTCCAGCCGCACCACCAGCATCGTGGTCGAGAGCAGCGTCGGCATCCCGGAGAGCGTCGCCGTCGGCACCCCCGTCGAACTGTGGTTCGCGCCGCGGGTGGCGGAGACCGAGGAGTTCGACGCGCCGCGCATCCTCGTCGCCGACGTCGTCGTCGCATCCATTCCCGAGACCGAGGGCATGCTCGCGCAGCGCAGTGCGATGCTCGAGATCGTCATCGATCGATCCGACGTCGCAGACGTCCTCGCGGCGATCACCGGCGGCGCTGCGCTCTCCGTGGTCCCGCTCGGGCACAGCTCATGACATCGGTCGTGATCGGCCTGGAGGAACCGCGGGCGTCGGCGCTCAGGACCGAGCTCGAGCGCGATGGCCTCCAGGTCCTGGGAATCGTCGAGCCGTCGCAACTGACCTCCGCGCTCCTTTCCGAGGCGGATGCGGTGATCCTTCCCGCCACCCGCGCCGCGCTGACGAGCGCGCTGGTGGAGGCGTGCGACCGTTCCGGTGTGCGGATCATCACGCTCGGGTCGGGCGATTCCCGCCTGCTCGGCAGGTTCGGACTCCCCGAGGCGCTCCCGGCGGACGCTGACGCCTGGCAGATCGCCGATGCCCTGTCCGAGGAGGCGCCTGTCACCTCACCGCCGGCGGAGCCGTCCAGGCGACGGGTGATCGCGGTGTGGGGTCCGCACGGCGCGCCGGGCCGCTCGACCGTCGCCATCCAGCTCGCCGTGGAACTGACTCGAACGGGCCAGACCTGCGCGCTCGTCGATGCGGACACGGTGGCACCGTCCCTCGCGCTGCTGCTCGGACTCGGCGATGACGCCCCCGGGATCGCTGCAGCGTGCCGTCGCGCCGAACTCGGCGGACTCGATGCCGCGGAGCTGGGCCGGCTCGCCACCGAGGTCGAGACGAGCGGCGGCACTGTCGAGGTTCTGGGCGGACTCAACAGGCCTTCTCGCTGGCCGGAGATCGCCGCAGGGCGTCTGAGTGCGACGCTTCAGGTCTGCCGCGAGTGGGTGGATACGACGGTCGTCGACGTGTCCGCGGCCTTCGATGCCGATGAGGAGATCACCGACGACCTCGCAGGACCGCGGCGCAACGCCGCCACCACGACCGTGCTGCGCGAGGCCGATGTGATCGTGGCGGTGACAGCGGCCGACCCCCTGTCCATATCGCGATTCCTCCGGGATCACGCCGAACTGCGCAGGCTCGTCGGCCCCGCGGCCCGCATCACGGTCGTCGCGAACCAGTTGCGCCCCGGACCGCTCGGTATCGACGCTCGCGGCCAGATCCGAGGTGCGCTGGAGCGTTTCGCCGGCATCACGGACGTCGCCTTCCTGCCTCTCGATCCGCGCGCAGCCGACGCCGCACTGCTGCACGCGCGGCCGATAGCCGACGTGACACCGCGTTCCGTGCTGGTGGCTGCTGTGCGTCGTCTTGCCGCGAGTCTGGAGCCGTCGAGGGCGGCCTACGCCGTCACTGCCGGTAGTCGGCGAGGAAGTTCCCGAGTCTCTCGATGGCTTCGCCCAGCACGCGGGGCTCGGGCAGCGTCACCACTCGGAAGTGATCCGGAGTGGGCCAGTTGAACCCGGTGCCCTGCACGAGCAGGATGTGCTCGGAGACGAGCAGGTCGTAGACGAACTTCCCGTCGTCGTGTATCTCGTGCACGTCGGGGTCCAGTCGCGGGAACGCGTAGAGGGCGCCCAGAGGCTTGACGCACGAGACACCGGGGATCGATTCCAGTCCCTCCCAGGCGACATCGCGCTGCTCGAGCAGACGCCCGGTGGGAGCGATGAGAGCATCGATCGACTGCACACCGCTCAGGGCTGCCTGCACGGCGTGCTGAGCGGGCACGTTCGGGCAGAGCCTGGTCGATGCGAGCAGCGTGATGCCCTCGAGGAAGCCCTTGGCGTGGTCCTGCGGTCCGGTGATGACCATCCAACCGGAGCGGAAGCCGGCGACCCGATACGTCTTGGAAAGCCCGTTGAACGTCAGGCAGAGCAGGTCCGGTGCGAGCGTCGCCGTTGGAATGTGGACGGCGTCGTCGAACAGGATCCGGTCGTAGATCTCGTCCGAGAGGATCAGCAGTTCGTTCTCGCGGGCGATCTGCACCAGCCCCTCGAGCACCGCCCGAGAGTACACGGCACCCGTGGGGTTGTTCGGGTTGATGATGACGATCGCCTTCGTGGCAGGCGTCACCTTCGAGCGGATGTCCTCCAGGTCGGGTTCCCACCCGCTGAGCTCGTCGCAGACGTAATGCACCGGAGTGCCACCGGCGAGGCTCGTCATCGCGGTCCACAGGGGATAATCCGGAGCGGGGATGAGCACCTCGTCGCCCTGATCCAGAAGCGCCTGCATCGTCATCGTGATGAGCTCTGAGACGCCGTTGCCGAGGTACACGTCATCCGGGTCGAACGGCGGGAACCCCTCGATCTGCTCGTAGCGGCTCACGACCGCCCGTCGCGCGGAGACGATGCCGCGGCTGTCGCTGTAGCCGTGCGCGGTCGGAAGCGCGGCGAGCATGTCGTGCACGATCTGATGCGGCGCCTCGAACCCGAAGATCGCCGGATTGCCCGTGTTGAGCTTGAGGACGTTGTGGCCCTCCGCCTCCAGCCGTGCCGCCTCGACGAGCGCTTTGCCGCGGATCTCGTACAGGACGTTCTTGAGCTTCGACGACTGGTCGAAGTGGCGTGAAGGGGTCATTGAGAAATCCTACCGGCACGCGCCGGGTGCCGAGCGCCGCCCACGCGACGGCGCTCAGCCCGCTGTCACTTCTTCTTCTTGCCCTGCGCCCGTCGCTGCTCGCGGTTGCCTGCGGCAGGAGCCGCGGCATCCGTCCGCTGGCCGAAGGCGCCGCGCGGCCCCTGCTCGGGCGCGACCGGGGGCTCGCCGTCGGATGCGGCAGCGGCAGCGGCCGCCTGACGCAGACGATCCGTCGCCGACTGCTGAACCTGTCCGCGGTCGTTGCGCACCTCGACCTCACCGGCGTCGTTGGGCGCTGAGTACTCCAGCCGCTGCTCTCCGCCGTCGGTCGCGAGACCCTTGGCCTCGACCTCGGTGGTCTCCGAATCGCCGGCGCGGCGCACCTCGACCTCGAGGTTGTAGAGGTAGCCGACCGACTCCTCCTTGATCTGACCCATCATGGACTGGAACATCGCGTAGCCCTCGCGCTGATACTCGATCAGCGGATCGCGCTGAGCCATCGCCCGCAGCCCGATGCCGTCCTTGAGGTAGTCCATCTCGTAGAGGTGGTCGCGCCAGCGGCGATCGAGGACCTGCAGCACCACGCGACGCTCCAGCTCGCGGGTGGCGGCCTCGCCGAGCGTCTCCTCGCGCTTCTCGTACGCGATCTTCGCGTCGGAGAGCAGCTCCCTGGTGAGCCCGTCGGCGTCGATTCCGCCCTTGCGTCCGCTCGCCTCGGCGACGACCTCATCGATCGTGACGCTCACCGGGTACAGCGTCTTGAGCTCGGTCCAGAGCGCGTCGAAGTCCCAGCTCTCGTTGTGGCCCGCGCTGGTGTGATCCGCGACGACGCCGGTGATGGCGTCCTCGATGAAGTGCTGAACACGGCCGGCGATGTCGTCGCCCTGCAGGATGTGCCTGCGGTCGGCGTAGATCGCCTCGCGCTGACGGTTGAGGACGTCGTCGTACTTCAGCACGTTCTTGCGCATCTCGGCGTTGCGGGATTCGACCTGGGACTGCGCGCTGCGGATCGCCCGCGACACCAGACCGGATTCGATCGGGACGTCGTCCGGGAAGTTGGTGCGCGCGAGGATCGCCTCGGCGGCGCCGGACTGGAACAGGCGCATGAGGTCGTCTGTGAGACTGAGGTAGAACCGGCTCTCACCGGGGTCGCCCTGGCGGCCCGAGCGACCGCGGAGCTGGTTGTCGATGCGGCGCGACTCGTGACGCTCCGTTCCGAGCACGTAGAGGCCGCCGGCCTCGGTGACCTTGGAGCTCTCCTCTGCGACGACGGCCTTCATGGCCTCGTACGTCTCGTCCCAGGCGGCCTCGTACTCCTCCGGGGTCTCGGCGGGGTCGAGCCCCTTGGACTTGAGCTCCTGCACCGCCAGGAACTCGGCGTTGCCTCCCAGCATGATGTCCGTACCGCGGCCGGCCATGTTGGTCGCGACGGTGACCGCGCCCAGGCGTCCGGCGCGCGCGACGATCTCGGCCTCACGTGCGTGGTTCTTGGCGTTGAGGACCTCGTGCTTGATGCCCTTCTTCGCCAGCAGCCGGGAGAGGTACTCGCTCTTCTCGACGCTGACCGTGCCGACCAGCACGGGCTGCCCGGTCTCGTGACGCTCGACGATGTCCTCCACGACCTGCGCGAACTTCGCCGTCTCGTTCTTGTACACGAGGTCGGCGTTGTCCTTGCGGATCATCGGCCGGTTCGTGGGGATCTGCACCACGCCGAGCTTGTACGTCGACATGAACTCCGCAGCCTCGGTCTCGGCCGTACCCGTCATGCCAGCGAGCTTGTCGTACAGACGGAAGTAGTTCTGCAGCGTCACCGTCGCGAGAGTCTGGTTCTCCGCCTTGACCGGGACGCCCTCCTTGGCTTCGATCGCCTGGTGGATGCCCTCGTTGTAGCGACGACCGACCAGGATGCGCCCGGTGTGCTCGTCGACGATCATGACCTCATCGTTCATGACGACGTAGTCGGTGTTCTTCTTGAACAGGGCGAGTGCCTTGATCGAGTTGTTGAGGAACGAGATCAGCGGAGTGTTCGCTGACTCGTAGAGGTTGTCGATGCCGAGGTAGTCCTCGACCTTCTCGATACCGGGCTCCAGCACACCGATCGTGCGCTTCTTCTCATCCACCTCGTAGTCCTCGCCGGGCTCGAGCGTGCGGGCGATTTTCGCGAACTCGGTGAACCAGCGGTTCGCCTCACCGGAGGACGGACCCGAGATGATGAGCGGGGTGCGCGCCTCGTCGATCAGGATCGAGTCCACTTCGTCGACGATCGCGAAGAAGTGCTCCCGCTGGACGAGATCCTCCTTGCGCCACGCCATGTTGTCGCGCAGATAATCGAAGCCGAACTCGTTGTTCGTGCCGTAGGTGATGTCGGCGGCGTACTGCTCGCGTCGGACGGCGGGCGTCTGCCCTGAGACGATGATTCCGGTCTTCATGCCGAGGGCTCGGAACACGCGTCCCATGAGCTCGGCCTGGTAGGAGGCGAGGAAGTCGTTGACCGTGATGATGTGCACGCCCTTGCCGGCGATCGCATTCAGATAGGCCGGGAAGGTCGCGACGAGAGTCTTGCCCTCACCCGTCTTCATCTCGGCGATGTTGCCGAGGTGGAGGGCGGCTCCACCCATCAGCTGCACGTCGTAGGCGCGCATGCCCAGGGTGCGCTTGGCGGCTTCACGGACGGCTGCGAACGCCTCCGGCATCAGCTGATCGAGCGTCTCGCCTTTGTCGAACCGCTCCCTGAGCTCAGCGGTCTCATTCGAGAGCTCCTCATCCGTGAGCTTCTCGAAGTCCTCCTCCAGCGCGCCGACGGCCTTCACGACCTGATTCAGGCGGCGGAGGATACGGCCCTCGCCGGCTCGCAGCAGCTTCTCAAGAGGATTCGCCACTTAAGTCATCTCCCTGTTGTGGGTGTGAACCCGGCAACCCAGATCGGGCTTCGGTACCGGGGCATACCTCGCTATGTTACCGGCCGGTGACCTTTGGATCGTCTGGATTCGCCATTCCTGCGGCGTTGCCGAGTATGCATATGCTGGGAAAGCACTTCAGGAGGTCGTCATGTCGGTACGTCAGAGCCTGCTCGCCATCCTCGATCAGGGTCCCTGCTACGGATACCAGCTGCGCCACGAGTTCGATCGTCGAACCGGGTCCACGTGGCGACTCAACGTCGGCCAGATCTACAACACGCTGGAACGTCTCGAGCGCGACGGACTGGTCGGCCGCGGTGAGGCCGACGAGCAGGGTCACGTCTACTGGCACATCACGGATGCCGGATCCGCAGAGGTCGCCCGATGGTTCTCCTCCCCCGTCGTGCGGGGCGAGGCGGCCCGAGACGAACTCGCGATCAAGCTCGCAGTGGCCGCGACGCTGCCGGGTGTGGATGCCGGTGCGCTGATCCGTGCGCAGCGTTCCGAATCCGAGGCTCGCGCACGGTCGCTGCGCGAGGCCCCGTCGGATGGACTCGCCGCCGCGCTCATCGCGGACGCCATGCTCTTCAGCGCGGAAGCAGAGCTGCGCTGGCTCGATCGCGTGGAGCAGCGCCTGTCCGAGCATCCGCATCACGCGATCGGCGTCGAGCTCTCGGCCGAACGACCCAAGCGCGGGCGCCCGGTGAAGAGCGACTCCACCGCGTCGTCCCCCGTATGAATTTCGCCCGGAGCGGATGCTCAGCCTCCTGATCACCATGGGTCACTAAGATCGACCCATGGCTGGATTCTGGGGTAAGCGCAAGCGCGAAGAAGAAGCTGCCCAGGCAGCGCAGGACGCCGATCTCGCACGCAAGGCCGAGCAGGCGCTGGTCGCTGCGGACGAGCGCATCCGCACAGCGGGCGACGAGCTCGCTTTCGCCGAGGCCGAGCTCGGCCTGTCGCTCACGAAGGACATGAAGGCAGCCCTCGAGGCGGTTCGCACGCACCTGCGCGAAGCGTTCCAGCTGCACCAGCTCAACCACGACGAGATCCCGGACACCGACGAGGAGCTCCGCACGCGCAACGCCCGGATCGTGCAGCTGTGCGAATGGGCCGAAGACCTGCTGGACGAGAAGACCTCGGCACTGGCCGAATCGATCGCGAAGGTGCGCCGCGCGCCGGAGGTGCGCGAGAAGGTGCGCACTGACGCCGAGAAGCTCTCGGCTCGGCTGCCGCAGGCCAGAGACATCATCGAGCGCCTCTCCACGCGATACGCGGAAAGCGCTCTGCACCAGATCCGCAACAGCGCCGACGAAGCAGAGCAGCTCATCGCGTTCGCCACGCACGGTGCCGACGTCGCAGAGCGGCGTCGCGCCGCGAGGCAGAACGAAGAGGCGAATCTCGCGCTGGAGACCGCGACGGAGGCGATCCGTCGCGTCGGTGCACTGCTGGACGCCGTCGAGGACTTCGAGATCGAGGCGCTGCGCGCAGAGTCCACGCTCGCCGAGGTCGTCGCCGATTCACGCGGCGACATCATCGCCGCGCGAACCGCACCGAAGGTGCCCGCTGTCACCGAGGCCACGGCCGAGCTCGAGAGGGCTCTGGACTCGTTGGAGCCGGCAGGTTCGCGCAACGACCCGTTCGCCGAGCTCACCCGACTGCGCACGGCCAACACCGCGCTCGACGACGCGATCGCCAAGGCGCACTATCGCGTTCAGAATCCGCTGCCGAGCATCGCTCAGGTGCAGCATGCCCTGGACGACGCCGATCGGCAGCTCGGCGTCGCACGCGGACTGATCTCAGGGCACCGCGGGTGGATCGGCGCCGACGCGCGCACGCGCTTCGCCGAGGCCGAGCGACTGCGCATCGACATCCCCGAGCTCATGGCCGCGGAGGACACGCGCGAACAGGCACTGGCCGGCGCACGTCGCGTCGCGCAGCTCGCCGCCGAAGCGCTGCAGCTCGCGCAGCGCGACATCGATTCGGCGCGGCCGCAGCAACAACAGCAGGACTGGGGCGGCGGCTGGGGCGGCGGACGCCGAGGTGGCGGCGGCGACGTGATGGGCGGCATCATGGGCGGCCTCGTCATCGGGAGCATCCTCGACGGCATCTTCGACTGAGCGACGGGAGAAGGGGGCCGGTATC
>NZ_JBLVOB010000005.1:49280-128022 GCF_053543555.1 Microbacterium xerophyticum
CCGGGCCCCCTTCTCATGCCGCAAGACCTCTGGCTCAGGACGCGAGCGCCTCTGCGGGAGGGGCCTGCGCCGTGAGCGAGATGACACCGTAGTCCCAGCCCTTGCGCCGGTAGACCACACTCGGGTGATCGGTGCGCACGTCGACGAACAGGAAGAAGTCGTGTCCGACGAGCTCCATCCGGTCCACGGCCTCCTCGACCGTCATCCACTCCGCATCGAAGTTCTTCGTGCGGATGACGACGGGAGAGTACGCCTCTTCCTCTTCGTTCTGCACGGGCACCGTTCCGGTCGCGACAGCGTGCAGGATGTCCGCGGATGCGGGTTCGACATCGATCCCCTCCAGCGAGCCACTGCCCTTCTCGAAATGCGCTCCGCGAGGGTGCTGACGCCCATCGACGCGCTTCTCCTTCGCACGGCGCAGCTGCTGCGACATCTTGTCGATGGCGAGATCCAGAGCCACGAACTTGTCGCCGTCGACGGCCTCCGCTCGCACCACGGGGCCCTTCCCGACGAGCGTGAGTTCCACGGTCTCGTCCGGAACACGCCCGCCACGATAGGCGCGATGCGTGACTTTCACGTCCAGGCGCTGCGCCTTGGCGGCGAGCGGCTGCACGCGGGCGATCTTCTCCTCGACAACGGTTCGGAAGCGATCGGTGATTCCCACTCCGACGCCAACGATGCTTGTTTCCATTGCTGTCTCCTTGTCCCGGTCCTCCCGGCCAAGGGCGGACCGTGGTCGCCTTGTGACCCCCTACCGTAGTCTCCGTTCCGATGGATGTCACGGTTCATTCACGATGCGTTTCCCGGGAATCGGCTATGGCGCGGTGTGGCGGCGAGAGCCACGGCGCCATGCACCCGGAATCCCGCGCTTGTGAGGGCGCGGGCCGCTTCGTCGAGAGTGGCTCCGGTGGTCACGACGTCGTCGATCAGCAGCACGTCGCCCGCATCCCGGGCGTGTCGCGCGCGCATGCTCCCCACCACGTTCCTTTCGCGCTCGGCGATCCCGAGTCCGCGCTGATCGGCCGTGACCCGCACGTTCTTCAAGACTCTCGACACCGGAAGCCCCGCACGACGGATCAGCAGTTCCGGCACGCGATAGCCTCGGCGTCGGAATGCTGCCCTCCCCGTCGGCACCGGAACGAAGGACAGATTCGATATGCTCCCCCGCGCGTGATCCACGGCCACCGAGAGTGCCGAGCCGAGCGGCCTTGCCAGAACCGTCTCGCCGTCTTCCTTGAGGCTGCGGATGCATCGTGCCGCGACCCCTTCGTAGGCGAGTGCCGCCACCACGCCGAGCCCGCCCGGCGTCGCCCGACGCGTCGGAGTCGCGAGCAGAGCTCGTTCGCATTCATCGCACAGCAGTGTTCCGAGGACATCGCAGCCCGCACAGCATCCTGACATCACGAAGGCGGCGAGTTCGTCGACGAGCGCGTTCCGCCGTTGTGAGCCAGGCATGATCTCGAGCCTGCACCCGGTCCTCGCCGCCGTGACGCCCCTGGATCACGATCCGTGCAGAACCGGATCAGTCACGGTCTCGTGCAGTGCTACTGCCCCGCGTGCGTGCCGAGCACCAGCACACCGGAGAGCCCCATCTGCCACGTCGTGCCGCGCTGCGCGAAGAGCACGCCTTCTGCGTCGAGTATGCGCACCGCGGACGCCGCGCTGCCACCGGATATCGAGACCGACGCCCCCGGCGCCGCGGAGAACGCCCCCGTGCCGCCGACGTCCTGCGTCAGCACGACCCGGCTTCCGCCCGAGTCCACGAGAACGCTGAGGTCGTCCTCCGCGACCCAGCTCAATCCGAGCGCCGTGCCATCCAATTGGGCCACCGTGTGCACGGGGCCCAACTCGACCGGCACCTGATCGTCGTCCCGGATGATCGCCGCCACGACGAGCCACTGCTGCCCGCCGATCGAGGCGACAGCGGCGACGCGGACGCCATCGGGTCCCACGCGCAGGTGCGAGATCGACGCGGCATCGGGGAAGGCGTTCCCGATCTCGACCGGCGTCACATCGGATCGCCAGGCGGTGAGGGCCTTCGGACTCGCCCCCGGTACCGACCACGTGTAGCCGTAGAGATCCATCGACGGTTCGACGAGTCCTGCCCTGGTATCGAGCTGGTCGACGCGCCCGTTCGCGACCGTGTACACCCCGCCGTCGTCCAGCTTGACCGCCGCGCGCGTGTCGTCGCCCGAGACGTCGACCGACACCACGGAGTCGGCGAGCTCGACCAGATCCTCCGAGATTCCGGGGTACGGCGAGATCTCATCGCCGAGGTAGAGACCGAATTCCGACTCGGTGAGCACGACCGTCCCCGTCTCCGTTCGCGGGGACTCGATCGTCGCGCGTCCGGCGTTCAGGTCGCGCCCGTTGACCATCAGCCGAACCTCGGTCACGCCGGCAGGACGCAGGGTCTGCTCCAGTTGCGTGCGCATGCGGGCCAGCGCGGTGGCATCCAGAGCGAGAGCGCTCGCCGTCAGCTCGACCGTGGCCACCTTGTCCGTGTCGACGGGGACCGAATCTCGGGCGAGCGACACGTCGCTGGGGAAGGCGCTGCGCACGGCAGGGGCGAGCCACGGACTCGGCGCGCCCGACAGCAGCGCCTGGGTCAGCGTCGTCGCGATCTGCCCACGCCGCGGATACCACCGGGTGTCGGGAACCAGATGCGTCCAGCTCTGGTCGTAGTAGTGCAGCGCATAGCTGCGGAACACCTGCGGGAACGCCTCGGCGTCGAGGATGATGCCATCTGCCGCGACCGTGATGCGCCATTCCCCGTCGTCATTCTTGGCGACCTCGAACGATACGACGGACGTGTCTCCCGACAACTCCGAATAGGCGCCGAACTCATTGACGCTGGCGGTCTGGTCGAGCAGGACGCGGACATCGCCCTCCTGCGCCAGGTCGCCGGCGCCGGAGACGTCCGCCGTGAACTCCCTCGCGGCGGCGCCCGAGTCGATCGTGACCCCCGTGCCGGGGCGCCACGTCTCCGCGAGATCCGGGCTCAGGAACTCGCGAGCGGTCTTCCATCCTTCCGCAGGGGTGAGCGCGGCATCGAGGAAGCCCTCGACGATCTCCGCCGGACTCGCCCCCTCCAACGGTCCCGCTGCGATCTGGCTGATGTCCGGCGGCAGATCGACCTCGTCCAGGATGAGGCCGGACTTCACTTCGCCCGACGTCGGCAACGCGGCGCAGGCCGACAGCAGCACGGCGAACACGGTGAGCGCACCGACGAGGAGACCTCGACGTCCACGGGTCATGAGCGGTCCTCCTCTCCGGTCGGGATGGAATCCGTGAAATAGAGTTCGCGCAGCTCAGTGAGCTGAATCGGCTCCGTCGCAGGGCTGACGTCGGGCAGCGCCTCCTCCGGTTCGAGCGAGACCGGCGAGGGCCCGCCGATGTCTCCCGGCTGACGCGGCAGTGTGAGAACGAAGTTGGTCCCGACGGCGAGTTCGGACCACACCGCGAGCGTGCCGCCGTGCAGGCGTGCGTCTCCCAGGGCGATCGAGAGCCCGAGCCCGGTTCCGCCGATGGTGCGCTGGCGAGAGGGGTCGGCACGCCAGAACCTGTCGAACACGCGCTGAGCGTCGTCCGGATCCATACCGAGGCCGAAGTCGCGCACGCCCACGGCGACGGCGTGCTGATTGCTGTCCACCGTGACGACGATCGGTCGGCCCTCGCCATGCTCGATCGCGTTGCCGACGAGATTGCGCAGCACCCTGCGCACACGACGCGGATCCATGTCGACGGGCGTGTAACCACCGGGAGCGACCAGACGCAGCTCGGAGCCGCGGCCTTCGGCGAGCGGTTCCATCTGCTCGATCACATCCTCCGCGAGGGTGGCGAGGCTCGTCGCCTCGAGCTCCAGCTGCACGGACCCTGCGTCGTAGCGGCTGATCTCGAGGAGATCGGCGAGAAGCGTCTCGAAGCGCTGCACCTGCGTGTGCAGCAGTTCGGCCGTGCGATTCGTGGTCGGATCGAACTGATCGCGCTGGTCGTTGAGCATGTCGGCGGCGAGCCTGATCGTCGTGAGCGGCGTGCGCAGCTCGTGCGACACGTCGGAGACGAAGCGCTGCTGCACGAGGGACAGCTCGCCGAGTTCCTTGATCTGCGACTCGATGCTGTCGGCCATCGCGTTGAACGAACGGGCCAAGGTCGCCAGTTCGTCTTCGCCGTGCACCGGCAGTCGCACCTCCAGATCGCCCGAGGCCAGCCTCTCGCTGGTCTCGGCCGCCTCGATGATGGGCTTGGACACGGTGCGCAGCACGACCCACGAGATGCCGGCGATGATGGCGATGAGGATGAGACCGGCCGCCCACAGCGTGCTCTGCACGAACTGCAGGGTCTGCTGCGAGTCGGCGAGGTCATAGGCGATGTACACCTCGAACGCGCCGGCCTCCGGCACGATCAGCTGCTGTCCGACGATGATGCCCGGGGCCGTCGATCCGTCGGCCATGGGGAGAGCGACCGACTGCCATGCCTGGCGGTCCGGCAACGACACGACGCGTTCACGCAGACCGGAACTCAGCAGGTCAGCGCTCAGGCCGCCGATCGTGAAGCCCCGCACACCGGTGCCGACCGGCGGCACGTCGATCGCGTAGACGGCGATCAGCGACGACGAGGACACCCGCGGAATGGACTCCTGCACGTCCTGCCACAGTGCCCGCAGAGCGGAGGGATCATCCGCGACCTCTGCGGAATCCAGCGTCCGCTGCGCAGCGCCCACCGCACTTCGGGCATCGCTGAGGACCTCGTCCCGACGGGATTCGAAGAGGTTGTTCTGAATGACCAGCGCCATGATCAGGCTCGTCACGAAGATCGAGAAGGAGGTCAGCAGGAGCGTGATGGAGATGATGCGGAAGCGCAACGAACGACGCCACAGGGTGCCGATCGTCTCCGGCCATCCCCGCCAGTCGCGCCACAGCGCGACGGTCGTGGGCGTCGCGCTCGTCGCGGCCAACGCAGTCCCCTAGCCGACGCTCCCGGCCCGGTAGCCGACGCCCCGGACCGTCATCACGATCTTCGGCAGATCGGGGTCGAGTTCGACCTTCGCCCTGAGCCGCTGCACGTGCACGTTCACCAGCCGCGTGTCGGCCTTGTAGTGGTAGCCCCAGACCTGTTCGAGCAGCATCTCCCGCGAGAAGACCTGCTGAGGCTTCGATGCGAGGGCCACCAGCAGCTGGAACTCGAGCGGCGTGAGCGGGATCGGGGTCGTTCCGCGGCGCACCTCGTGCGCGTCGACGTCGACGACGAGATCGCCGATGCGCAGCACTTCACTCGTCGTCGAGGTCACCGGCCGCAGGCGGGTGCGGATTCGGGCGACGAGCTCCTTCGGGTTGAAGGGCTTGACCATGTAGTCGTCGGCGCCGACCTCGAGGCCGCGAACGACGTCTGCCGTGTCGCTGCGCGCGGTCAGCATGATGATGGGGATGCCGGATTCGGCACGGATCTGCGTGCAGATCTCGATCCCGTCCATCCCCGGCAGCATGAGGTCGAGCAGCACGAGGTCCGGACGCTGCGTGCGCCACTCCTCCACCGCCTTCGCGCCGTCAGCGCAGAACACCGGCTCGAAGCCTTCGGTGCGCAGCACGATTCCGATCATCTCGGCGAGTGCGGTGTCATCGTCGACCACGAGGATCCGTGAGGTCATCTGATCCCAGCCTCATCTTTCTCAGCATGTGCGCGGCGCCTGCGGGTCGCGGTGGAGCGCAGCACTTCCCAGCGTACTTCATGACAACGTTTCGATCACGGTAGCGCCCCCGTGGCCACTTCGACAGGAGCCCGGGGTGTGACACGATGGTTTCGCACCGTAGGAGGGAGCGCTGTGAGCGCACAGGGTCAGACGTACGCGCAGAACTGGACGCCCGCCCTCAAGCGCGGGCTCATCCCCCTGCATCCGCTCACCTTCGGCGTGCTGCTCGGCAAGCCCTTCGCCACGCTCCGGCACAACCCGAAGGTGCTGTTCGGGTTCGCGATCGTGATCCAGCTCGTCGTGGCGGTCATCACGGCGCTGGTCGTCGGCGCCGTCCTGGTCGCCACCTTCCTGCGGCTGGAGTCCCTCTCCCCCAGTTCGCCCGATTTCCTGCCTGTGATGTGGGGCGCTGTCGCGATCAATGCACTGGTCGTGCTCGCGATGGGCTTCGTGAGTCTCGCGTTCACCGCCATCATGCAGGGCGTCGTCGCCGCAGACGTCGGCCACGCCGCTCTGGGCGAGAAGCCGGCGCTCGGCAGACTCTGGCGATTGATGCGCCCGGCGTTCTGGCCCCTCGTCGGCTGGAGCGTGATGCAGGCGCTGGCCGCGCTCGTGCTGCTCGCCGTGATCGGCGGCATCATCGCCCTCGGCGTCATGGCGGGGGTCGGCGGATCCGCAGAGGGTGTCGGCCTCACCGTGGTGATCGGCATCCTGCTTGTGCTCGGCATGATCCCGCTGTGGGTGTGGCTGAGTACCAAGCTGCTGCTCGTACCGTCGATCCTCGTGCTCGAACGCGCCGGCATCCGCGCGGCGATCGTGCGCTCCTGGCGTCTGACGCGCGGCCGGTTCTGGACGGCGTTCGGGGTCATATTCCTCGTGAACCTGATAATGGGCACCGCGGTGAGCGTGGTGAGCATGCCGCTGTCGCTGCTGGGGTCGCTGTTCGGCACCGTGATCGCGCCGACCGGCCCCAACGACGCATCAGGGATCGCCCTCTACCTGATCACCGCGCTCGCTCCTCAACTGCTGATCTACGTCCTGCAGGCCGTCACCGTGGTCGTGCAGTGCGCCGCCGGCGTCTTCATCTACCTCGACTGCCGGATGCGCTACGAGGGGCTCGATCACAGTCTCATCAGCTATCTGGAGCGCCGAGACCTCGGAGCGGGTGAGGACGAGCTCGGAGACCCGTTCGCCGTCGACCCGGCGCGTGCCGTGTCGAGCGCACCGCCTCCCAAGCCGGTCCCGTCGTACCAGTCGGCGCCGGTCGGGTGGGGTCAGTACCCGCCGCAGCAGTACCCAGCGCAGCCGCAACCGCCGTACCCCGTGCAGCAGCCGTATCCGACGCAGGCGTATCCGCAGCAGCCGGCTTCGCAGCCCTACCCTCCGCAGCAACCTCCGTACGGCACGCAACCGCCGTCGCCTGCACCCCGGTCTCCGCAGAGTCCGCCGCCGGCCGCTCAGCCGATCCCTCCGGCGAGTGAGAGCCCCTGGGCTCCTCCCGGATCTGGAAGTGCATGATCCGGCTGGACATCGATCCTTACGCGCCCGACGGCGACGAGGCGCAGCGGTGGGCGGAGCAGGAGCTCCAGGATCCGCGTTACGCCGACGCCAAGCCGACGTGGTTCGACTACCTCGCCGAGGACGTCGCCGAGTTCATCGGCAGCCTGTTCTCTCAGGACACCGGCGAGCAGGTCGGGAATGTGGCACTGATCATCGTGACCGTGGTCATCGTGGCGGCCCTCATCACCGTGCTGATCCTCTGGGGGCGACCACGCGTGTCGCGACGGGTCAGGCAGCGCGAGAGCGACCTGCTCGGCGCGCGCGATCGACGCACCGCTGCGCAGCTCAGGGCGGATGCCGCGCGCAGCGCACGCGACGGCGACTGGGACACCGCCACCGTGCTGCGCTTCCGCGCGCTGGCGCGGTCGTTGCTCGAACGCGACATCATCGACCCGGCTCCCGGTGCGACCGCGCAGGCGATCGCGCGCGAAGCGGCTGCGGCCTTCCCCGCGCAGCATGAGGCGCTGACCGCGGCCGCCGGCGCTTTCGACGACGTGCGCTATCTGCGCCGTCCGGCGACCGAACGGAGCTACCGCGCGCTCGCCGAGATCGACGACCGCCTGGCATCGCTTCACCCGGCCGTTCTTGAGGCGGCATCCGTATGACGACGACACTCGAGCCTGAAGCCGCAGTCGGCGTCGCCCCGAGCACGGCCGTGCGCGAGAAGGGGCGCCTGCGCTCCGCGCTGGGGTGGGTGCTCATCGCCGTGCTCGTGATCGTTTTCGCCCTCTTCGTGGGCAGCATCACCACCCGCACCCCCGATTCGCGCGGTGCGCTCGACCCCGAGAGCGCCGATGAATCGGGCGCCCTGGCCCTCGCCGAGCTGCTCCGCGATCAAGGCATCGAGATCACGGTTGCACGTACGCGGGCCGAAGCCGCGTCCGCGCTCGGCGACGAGAGCACGCTCGTGATGGCCGATCCTTTCGCGTTGTCCGATCAGGCCGTCGAAGATCTCGTCGGCCCGGCCGAGCGCACCGTCATCCTGTCCAGTGCGAGCAGGCTCCTGCGCATCCTCGATCTGGGTGACAACGCCCCGCCCGCGTCCGATGCCGCGCTGACCGCGGGGTGCGGGCTGCCGGAGCTCGCGAACGTCGGAGCAGTGCATCCCGACCGGTTCTTCATTCCCGCCGCGGACGTCACCGGATGCTACATCGATGACGACGGCGCTGCGGCTCTGCTCGTGGACGACAGCGGAGACGGCCGCGTCGCGCTCATCGAAGGCAGCACGTTGTTCAGCAACGAGCACCTCGCCGAGGACGGGAACGCCGCACTCGGACTCGCCCTGCTCGGTCAGAGCGACCACGTCGTCTGGTACGTCCCCTCGTTCGACGACAGCGACATCGAGGCGCAGAGTCCCGAGACCCTCGCGACGCTGACCCCTCAATGGGCGACTCCGGCCATCCTTCTTCTGCTGCTCGCCGGAATCGTCGCCGGCATCTCCCGCGGACAGCGTTTCGGCCCTCTCGTCGCGGAGACGCTGCCCGTGACGGTGAGAGCATCCGAGACCATGCACGGGCGCGCGCGACTCACCGCGAAGGCCGCCGACGCCGCTCACGCCGCGCAGGCGCTGCGCGACGGATCGCTGCGCCGCCTCGCGTCACGTCTGGGCCTGACAGCGCGTTCGTCGCCGAGCGAGATCGCCGACGCCGCCAGCGACCGGCTCCGCGTTCCGCGCGGCTCCCTGCATCATCTGCTCGCGGGTCCACTGCCTGCGAACGACGCCGAACTGATCGACACCGCACGGCGGCTCGCCGAACTCGAAGCAGCGATCGATACCGCTGTGCACGTGGAAAGGAACACACCGTGACCGACACCTCCCCCGCCTCTTCCGCGGCCACGCCCGATGAGGCGCAGCTGCGTGCGGCGATGCATCGTGTGCGCGCCGAGGTCGACAAGGCCGTCATCGGCCAGGCCGGCACCGTGACGGGACTGCTGGTCTGTCTGCTCTCCCGCGGGCATGTGCTGCTGGAAGGTGTGCCGGGCGTCGCGAAGACGCTCGTGGTGCGCTCGTTCGCACGCGCGCTCGGTCTCGACACGAAGCGCGTGCAGTTCACGCCCGACCTGATGCCGGGAGATGTGACCGGCTCGCTCGTGTACGACGCGCGCACCGGCGAGTTCGAGTTCCGACAGGGCCCCGTCTTCACCAACGTTCTGCTGGCCGATGAGATCAACCGCACTCCGCCCAAGACGCAGGCAGCGCTGCTGGAGGCGATGGAGGAACGTCAGATCTCCGCCGACGGAACCAGTCGCGACCTGCCGGATCCCTTCCTCGTCGCGGCGACGCAGAACCCCATCGAGCACGAGGGCACCTACTCCCTGCCGGAGGCCCAGCTCGACCGCTTCCTCATGAAGCTCGTCGTGGGCATGCCGGAGCGCGACGCCGAGGTCACAGTGCTGCGGCTGCACGCCGGTGGTTTCTCACCTCGCGAGCTCACCGGCGTCGAGGCTGCCGTGACGGCCGACGAGATCCGCGCGGCGCAGGATGCGGCATCCAGAGTCGAGGTCACCGACGAGGTGCTCGGATACGTCGTGGATCTCGCCAGAGCCACCCGCCAGTCGCCCTCGGTGCAGCTCGGCGCCAGCCCTCGTGCCTCGACCGGCCTGCTGGCCGCGGCGAAGGCATGGGCGTGGCTGAACGGATCGACCGCCGTCACACCGGATCACGTGCAGACGATGCTCGTTCCCGTGTGGCGCCACCGCCTGCAGTTGCGACCGGACGCCGAGATGGAGGGCGTATCGGCAGATGCCGTGCTCGCCAGCGTGATCCAGCAGACCAGGGTGCCGATCTAAGGTGTTCGTCTCCGGCCGTCTCGCCGTCGCCATCGGGCTCGGCGTCATCCCCCTCGTCGCGTTCACCGCGGCGGGGGCGCCGGTGTGGGTCGTGCTGTCCGGCTGGCTGCTGCTGTGCGCCGTCCTGCTCGCCGTCGACATCGTCTCTGCGGCCGGCGCGCGCTCCGTGACCGTGACCAGGCGCGTGCCATCGCGTGCCAGGATGGGCGAGCCCCTCGAGACCAGCATCTCCGTGCACAATCACGGATCGCGGACGCTGCACGCGCTGCTGCGCGACGCGTGGCAGCCGACGGCAGGAGCCGATCCTGCCCGATTGCGTGCGAAGATCCCCGCGGGTGAACGACGTCGGATCGAGGTTCCGCTGCTCCCGCGTCGCCGCGGCGAGCTGGTCAGCGATTTCGTGTTCATCCGCTCTCGCGGGCCGCTGGGCCTCGGCGGTCGTCAAGCACGGCATGAAGTGCGGGGAGCGATCCGCGTGCTCCCCGCCTTCGCGTCGCGCAAGCACCTGCCGTCACGGCTCGCCCGCCTGCGGGAGCTCGACGGGAACACGAGCATCCAGGTGCGAGGACAGGGCACCGAGTTCGACTCGTTGCGCGAGTACGTGCGCGGCGACGATGTGCGCTCGATCGACTGGCGGGCGACGGCCAGGGCCGGCACGACCATGCTGCGCACGTGGCGTCCTGAGCGCGACCGTCACGTGGTGATCCTGATCGACACCGGACGCACGGCCGCCGCGCGCGTAGGCGACGGCACGAGACTGGATGCCTCGCTCGAAGCCGCTCTGCTGCTCGCGGCCCTCGCGACGCGGGCAGGCGATCATGTGCATCTGCTGCTCTACGACCGTGTCGTGCGCGCACGCGTGACCGGCATCGACGGCGCAGGACTCCTGCCCGCCATGACGGATGCCATGGCGCCAGTGCACGCGCGGCTCGTCGACACGGACTGGTCCGGTGCGTTCGCGGCGATCCGCACGCTCACGACCCGCCCATCGCTCGTGGTCGTGCTCACCGCGCAGGATGCCGCGGAATCCGCCCGGGGTTTCCTCGGCGCCTTCCCCGATCCCTCGAGGGCGACGACCGTGCTGGTCGGCTCCGTGACCGATGACGCGGTCGGCGAATTGGCGGAGAAGCGGGGTTCCCGCGAGGAGATCTACCTCGCGGCGGCCGCGGAGCGCACCCTGCGCGACGCAGAGAACGTGGCTGATGCCGTGAGGCGCGCAGGCGGAGAGGCGATCACGGCAGATCCTGAGGCGCTGCCGCCGAAGATCGCCGACCGCTATCTCGAGTTGAAGGCCGCCGGCCGGCTCTAGCTCGATTCTGAATGATTTCTTTTTGCGAATGATTCAGGAAACTGCGAGAATAGGGGCATGGACACGACGACAGCGGCACTCGCCGCCCCCGAGCGCCTGAGGGCCGCCGGGTTGCGCGTCACCGTGCAGCGCGTCGCGGTCCTCGCGGCCCTCGCCTCCCACCCGCATGCATCGGCAGAAGCGGTGTACTCCCGCCTGCGTGAAGACCTCAGCGGTGTCGCGCTGCCCACTGTGCACGGCATCCTGAACGACCTCACCGACGCCGGCATCGTCCGCCGGGTGAGCCTCCCCGATGCGGCGAGCGCCCTGTACGAGGTGCAGCACACGTTCGACAACCACCACCACCTGCAGTGCGTGGAGTGCGGCCGTGTCGAAGACGTCGCCTGCGCCGTCGGCGACGCACCGTGCCTGCATCCGTCCCACGATCACGGGATGCGAATCCTCGAAGCCTCTGTGACCTACCGAGCCATCTGCTCCGATTGCGAAAGGAAGAAGTGAATGACTGACAAGACTTTCACCACCACCCAGACCGGCACACCGGTCGCCAGCGACGCCCACTCGCTGACCACCGGCACCGACGGCACCACCGCGCTGCACGACCGCTACCTGGTCGAGAAGCTCGCGTCGTTCAACCGCGAGCGCGTGCCGGAGCGCAACCCGCACGCCAAGGGCGGCGGCGCATTCGGAGAGTTCGTCGTCACCGAGGACGTCTCGCAGTACACCCGCGCCGCGGTCTTCCAGCCGGGCGCGACGAGCGAGACGCTCATCCGGTTCTCCTCCGTCGCCGGCGAGCAGGGCTCGCCCGACACCTGGCGCGACGTGCGCGGCTTCTCGCTGCGCTTCTACACGACCGAGGGCAACCTCGACATCGTCGGCAACAACACCCCGACCTTCTTCCTGCGCGACGGCATGAAGTTCCCCGACTTCATCCACTCGCAGAAGCGCCTCACCGGCTCCGCCCTGCGCGACGCCGACATGCAGTGGGACTTCTGGACGCTCTCCCCCGAATCCGCGCACCAGGTGACCTACGTCATGGGCGACCGCGGGCTTCCCCGCTCGTGGCGCCACATGAACGGCTACGGCTCGCACACCTACCAGTGGGTCAACGCCGCGGGCGAGCGCTTCTGGGTGCAGTACCACTTCCTCAGCACGCAGGGTGTCGAGCCGATGTTCGCCGACGAGGCTGAGCGCATCGCCGGTCAGGACGCCGACTATTACCGTCGCGACCTGTACGAGGCCATCGAGCGCGGCGAGAACCCGTCGTGGGACGTGTACGTGCAGGTCATGCCGTACGAAGAGGCCAAGACCTACCGCTTCAACCCGTTCGACCTGACCAAGACCTGGTCGAAGAAGGACTACCCGCGCATCAAGGTCGGCACGTTCACGCTGAACCGCAACCCGCAGAACTTCTTCGCCGAGATCGAGCAGGCTGCGTTCTCGCCCGGCAACCAGGTTCCCGGCACCGGCATCTCGCCCGACAAGATGCTCATGGCCCGCGTGTTCTCGTACCCCGACGCGCAGCGCTACCGCATCGGCACGAACTACAACCAGCTGCCGGTGAACCAGCCGCACGCCGCCCAGGTGAGCAATTACATGCACGAGGGCAACATGCAGTACCACTTCAACACTGCAGAGCACCGCGTGTACACGCCGAACTCCTACGGCGCAGCCGGTGGCCCAGAGGCCGACCCGCAGCGCGGTGTCGAGGCGAGCTGGGAGAACGACGGCGCACTGGTGCGCAGCGCGGCGACGCTGCACTCGGAGGACGACGACTTCGGCCAGGCCCGCACCCTGATCACGGAGGTCTTCACCGATGAGGAGCGTCAGCGCTTCATCGAGACCCTCGCAGGTCAGTACCAGGCCCTCACGGTCCCCGCCATCCAGGAGCGCTTCTTCTGGTACTGGGGTCAGGTCGACCAGGAGACGGCCGACAAGGTGCGCGCGCTCGCTCTGAGCACCGCAGACGCGTCGGCGGACCCGGTCGGCGTCGGCGAGTAATCACTCTGTGCGGATGGGGGCGGATGCTTCGGCATCCCACCCCATCCATCGTCTCGGCGACGCGATGTCCGCTGGGAGAACGCTGAGTGCACGTCGGCGCGCCTCCCGCACCTGATCCCCTCGAGCGTGGAAGATGTGCCGTGAATTCGGTCGCTCTGACTCGAACTGATGAGAGGGAATCCCATGAGTGAATCACTCGCCGAAGCTGCGCCTCCGATCCCATCGGTCGGCTCCAAACTCACTGCCGAGGCACTCGGCACCTTCCTCCTGGTGTTCGGCGGCGTCGGAACCGCGCTGTTCGCCTCGAACCACTTCACCGATCCCGGTTCCGGCTCCGCCGTGTACGTGGCGGTCTCCCTGGCGTTCGGGCTCACCGTGGTCGTGGGCGTCTACGCGTTCGGGCCGATCTCCGGCGGGCACTTCAACCCGGCTGTCAGCCTCGGCCTCGCGGCGGCCGGCCGCCTGCCGTGGCGGGACGTGCCCGGCTACATCATCGCCCAGATCGTCGGCGGGCTCATCGCCAGCACGCTGCTCGTGCTGATCGGACTGTTCGGTCCCGACGGCTGGCTCACGGGTGCGCAGGATGCCGGCTTTGCCAGCAACGGCTGGGACGAGTTCTCCCCCGGCGGATTCGGGATGTGGGCGGCGATCATCATCGAGGTGATCCTCACCGCGATCTTCCTGTTCGTGATCCTGGGCACGACGCACAAGCTGCGTCCGACCCCGTTCGCGGGACTCGCGATCGGTCTGACGCTGGCACTGATCCACCTCATCAGCATCCCCGTGGACAACACCTCGGTGAACCCGGCGCGTTCGATCGCCGCGGCCGTCTACGGCGGCGTCGGCCCGCTGTCGCAGCTGTGGGTGTTCCTGGTGTTCCCGATCGTGGGCGCACTGATCGCCGGGTTCGCGTACAAGACGCTGCTCGACGGTACGAAGAAGGTCTGACCACCGCCTCCACGACGACGCACGAAGAAGATCCCGCCTCCGGTCATCCGGGGGCGGGATCTTCTGTCATCCCGAGACGAGCTGCGGCGTGCCCGCCTCGTACTCGAGCAGGTCCCCGCGTTCCCCGCGCCGGTAGGCCCGGCCGCCGACGAGCAGCATGTAGACCAGGAACACGGCGAGGGCAGCGGCGCCGATGCCGATCTTGATGGGCCACGGCAGTGACCATCCCGTCACGAAGCCCTCGACGAGCCCCGACAGCAGCAGGGCGAACACCAGACCGATCGCGACGGTGGCGAGCGCGCGGCCTTCCTGCGCGAGCGCCGTCGCACGGGTGCGGCGCCCCGGCGCCACCCAGGCCCAGAACAGGTGCAGTCCGCCCGCTGCCGCGACGAAGATGCTCGTCATCTCCAGCATCCCGTGCGGGAGGATGTAGAGGACCATGACGTCGAGGCGGTCGTGTGCGGCCATCACTGCCGCCGAGACGCCGAGACCGAATGCGTTCTGCGCGATCACGTACACCGGCCAGATGCCGGTGACGCCGAAGAGCACGCACTGCGCTGCGATCCAGGCATTGTTCGTCCACACCATCCCCGCGAACACCGCGGCGGGGTTCTCGGTGTAGTACTCGGTGAAGCTCTCCTCGGCGTACTGCTCGAGGAAGTCGGCGGGGCCCAGCGCGGCGACCAGTGCGGGATCGCTGGAGATCCACGCGGAGACGCCCGCCATGATCGCGATGAAGACCAGCGCGATCACCAGCGTCGTCCAGCGCAGGCGGTACAGCGCGGCCGGCAGCTGATCGGTGAAGAACCGAGCGGTCTGGGAGAGGATGCTGTCAGAGGTGCCGGTCAGGCGCAGCCGCGCCTTTGCGACGATGGACGACACGTACGCGCCCTGGGGCGACTCGCCGACCGATGTCTTCAGCTCCGCGAGATCGGCGGATGCGGCGCGGTAGCGCACGATGAGCTCGTCGACGCCTTCGCCGTCGAGCCGTTGGCGGCTGAGTTCGTCCAGCCGTTCCCATTCGGCGCGGCGGGCATCGCTGAGAGCATCGGCATCCACCTGATTTACTGTACTCATGTCCACGCCGATCGACACCGCAGACGAAGTCCTCTCCGGCGAGGCCGTCGCGATCGACGTGCAGCCGCTCAGCTTCTTCATGCGTGCGCTCGGCGCCCTGATCGACATGCTGGTCAGCTGGGCGCTCTTCCTGCTGTTCCTGTGGTTGCGCATGTGGCTGCTCGGCACCGGGATCATCGACGGCTCGATCGACGGCATCATGAACGTGACGGCCATCGTCGTCTGCTTCGTCGTGGTGCCGATCGTGATCGAACTGGCGCTGCGCGGGCGAAGCCTCGGCCGCCTCGCCGTCGGCGGACGGATCGTGCGGCTCGACGGCGGAGCCGCAGGTTTCCGCCACGCATTCATCCGCGCGCTCATCGGCGTGCTGGAGATCTACATGACCTTCGGCGCCGTCGCGATCCTCGCCGGTGCGTTCACCGCCCGTTCCCAGCGTCTGGGAGACATGGTCGCCGGCACCTACAGCCAGCGGGTGCGCACGCCCCGACTCGTGCCGCTCGCCCCCGTGATGCCTCAGTCATTGACCGGCTGGGCGCAGGTCGCCGATGTGGCACGGATGCCCGATCGCCTGGCCAGACGCGTCTCGCAGTTCCTGCAGCATGCCGAGCGGATGTCGCCGCCCGCACGCGCACGCATCGCCCAGGAGCTCGTCGTCGAGACCAGCCGCTACATCTCGCCGCAGCCGGTCGCCGCGCGCCCGGAGCAGCTGCTGATCGCGATCACCGTGCTGCGCAGGGAACGTGAGCGCCGCGCGCTCGCGATCGCCGACGCACGGGCGGAGAAGCTCACCGGGCGCCACGTCGGCGTCTGAGACCGATCAGTCCGTCCGTGCCCTGTCCGGCGCGGCCTCTCAGACGCGGAGCGCCTCGTGGCGCACGACCATCCAGCCGGTGGGCACGGAGACGCGTTGCGCGTGCTGAGCGCAGAGATCGTGCGCACCGGGGTGGCCCGCCCCGCCCAACGGCCCGAGCGCCGCCATCTGGTCGCCGTAGTCGTAGGTGAGCGTCGCCACGGCCTCACGGGCGCAGGTGACCTTCGAGCAGAGTCGTCCGTCCATCTGTGCCAGCGTAGGACGCACGGCAGTCCAGGGCCGGATGCCGCGCGGAACACCATAGACTTTCGTCATGCCCCGTCGTCGGACCGCACGAAGTGCCGCAGCGCCCCGCCGCGGCGCGCGTCACGGACGTCATGGACGCCTCGGTCGCAGCGAGGTCGTGCGACCGCCCCTCCCGCCGCTGGAGGGCCGGGTGGAACGCTTCGACGTCACGATCGGCACGGCTGTGGAGTTCCTGCGCGGCACGTGGCCCGAACTGCAGGAGGTCCGGTTCGAGATCGGTGCGCTGCCGCTCAATCCCGAGTCGACCGGCATCCCCCGATGGCAGATCGACCGCGAGGGCGGCCGCATCGTGCTGTTCCGCATCCCGATCGAACGATTGCTCCCGCCAGGGCACGACGACGCGATGCACCGCCGCATCGCGATCGAGAGCGCGGTGTTCCGCGCTGCTGCCGAGTACGTCGGCAAGGATCCGTGGGAGTTCGGTCCGGATCAGGGATAGACCGTGACGGCGTCCTCCGCCGCCGCGCCCGGCCAGATGGGCCATCCGGCCATCGCGTCCGTGCCCGCCATGGCGACGGCCGCGTGCACCGGTGCGTCTGTCGCCAGCGAGTACGCCGCATCCTGAGCGACGTCGACGACGAGCGATCCGTGTGCGGGGACGGTGAGTTGCTCGCCTTCGCCGCCCGCAGCGGGTGCGAGCGTCACCGCGGCGTCGACGTCGGCCGAGTTGACGAGGTGAAGACGCGGCCGGGGCCCCTCAGGGACGGCGAAGACGATATCCCCCGAGAGTTCGGGGGCCGGCGTCATCCATGCGAAGTCAGCGCCCGGTCCGATGCCGGTGACCTGTCGGACGGCGCCGACGACGGGGGCTTCGGCCTCGACTTCGACGCTGTACACACCCGGTTCCAGTCCTTCGAGGCTCACCTCGGTGGGGATCCCCGCCTCCAAGGGCACCGCCAGTGTCTGCGGCTCGGCGTCGTCGTCGGAGCGGATCGTGACGGTGGCCTGCGCCGCCTGGTCGGTGGCGACCATCCGCAGCACCGTGACGGCGGAGTCGGCGCTCTCGGTGAGCACCTGGACTCCGGCGAAGGCGAGATCCGTGCGCGGAGCGCCAGCGGTGTCCTGCACGTCGATCCCCGAAGGGTCGAGGGTGCGGATGAGGGAGGACTGCAGCACCGCACGCAGCGGGGCTCCTGCAGCGGTCACACGCACGACGGGCTCCTGCAGTCCCGCCGCCACGGACGACAGCGGCACCGCAAGCTGCGTTCCCGCCGGCACGATCGTCTTCGTCGAGGACTGCTCGATGCCGAACACCGTGATCGTGGCCGTCGCCGTGACGTCACCGGGGTTGGACAGGATGATCAGGTCGCTGGTTCCGGTCTCCACCGTTCCGCCGATCAGCCAGGACTCGGTGCTCGGCTCTCGACATGCACTGGCCGCCAACCCCGAGAGGTCATCCGCATCCAGCGTGATCGACTCGGCCGCACCGACGCGTGCAGCGGAGCCCCGCTCGGCGCTCGCGACGATCTTCAGCGGACCTGCGGCCGGACCGCTGAAGTCGGCGGTGAGGAGATCGGATGCTGTGAGCGTCGATTCCTCGCTCGCCGCGCCGGTCTCGGTGGTGAGTGAAACCTGCCCGGTGGACGACATCTGTCCGGCGCTCTGCGAATTGCGACCGATCGCGCGGAAGTCTCCGGTGCACACCAGAGTCGTGTCGCCGGCCGTCGGGGTCACCGAGACCTGGGCCGGCTGGTTCTCGATTCCGGGCCATGGCAGCGCCACGGCAGCAGTCAGACCCACGACGCAGCCGACGGCGATGACCGCCCCGACCAGCAGTCGGGCGCCGGTCGCGACGACACGGATCGCACGGTTCTGAGTCATCGCTCCTCCTCGGATTCGGTCGGCTTCACACGCTCTGAACCGTCAGGCGCCTTCTCGGAGGGCTCTTCCGCTCCGGTCCCGGAGTCATCCGCGTCCGGCTCCGGGGCGTCGATGTCGGCTTCGTCAGCATCGCGCTGCGATTCCTGCCCGTCGGCCTCGGACTCGCGCACGTCGACCTCAGGCTCCCGTGCGTCGGTCTCGGGCTCCTGTGCGTCGGTCTCGGGCTCCCGGGGTGAATCAGTCGCGTCGCGATCCTCTGCGCGATCGTCGTCCGGTTCATCGTCCGGTTGCGCGTCGTCCGGTCCATCGTCCGCGCGTCGGGGAAGCAGCATCGGCTCCTCCGGCGAGCGTCCGACGATCCGCGACTGCGCGCGGGCCGCTCGCCGGGACGCCCTCGTCGGGATGGAGAGCAGAAGAGCGGCGAACAGTACGATCAGCTGCACGGTGATGACCGCTGCGGCCGTCCCCTCCTGCACGTCGGTGAGCGGGGCCCGCTCGGAGGGCGTTGCCTCGAGCCGCCACAGCACCCCCTTGTCGGTCTCGCCGACCTTCACGAATCCGGCGCGCTGGTCGAGTGCGGTGATCGCCGCGACACGGAACGCCCTGGCAGCATCCGATTCATCGGCGCCGACCTGATCGAGCAGAACGAAATGGATGCCGTGGGAGGCGAGTTCGCCCGGCGCGTCGAAGGTGCGGGTGGAGAGCAGGTCGACCGAGAGCCCGCTGATGTCGGTGCCCCGCGGTTCGGTCGCGGTGTTGAGCAGGGTCGTCGGGGGGCCGAGAGTCTCGCTCGCACCCCACACGACCGCGGCGGCCCGACCGCCGTCGTTCTGCGGGGTGAGAACGAGCGTCGCGATCTCTCGATCGCCCTTCGCCTCGGCGGCGACGAAGGCGGGGAGGGTGCTCTCCGGTCCGTCGGTGAGGACCGTGCGGTCGGTGTGCAGTGCGGTGAGTGCAGGTACGGCGCAGATCGCCAGCGCCAGACCGGCCACCGTCACGGCTGCCACGCGGAGCCGAGGAAGGGTCACGGCCGTATCGAGCGTGACGAGCGCCGCGCCGACGACCCCGACCCAGGCCAGGCTCAGCCCTGTGCCGGGCCAGATCTCCACCGGCACGCCCTGCGCGAAGCTGACGACCACGCCGACGGCGATGAACGAGGTGACGAGGCCGGTCATCGCGATCACGAGCAGCATGATGCCCGCGCCCCATCGTGGCGCTATCGCCGCGGCCAGTGCGAGCAGAGCGATCGGCGCGATGAGCAGCGGCGCCCATGCGGCGATCGCCGGGTCGATCACTTCGGCCCACCCTGCGAGGTCTGACGTGGGGAACCCTGTGGCCAGCAGCATCCGGCCTGCGCTGTCGGCTGCGACCTGCGGGCCCGCCCATACCAGTCCCGGATCGGCGAAGATCGCCCACAGGTTGCCGCTGCGCACCTGCGTGACGACGAGCGGCACGAAGAGCACGGCGGTGGGTGCGAGCATCCAGAGCAGCCGGACCGCACCGTGGAACCATCCGCGCGTCAGCACGATCACCAGCGCGATCGCCCAGAGCAGAGCGAATGCCGGTGCGAGGACCGGTGCGCATGCGAGCGCGGCGGCGAGCACGATGGATGCCGCGCCGGCAGCACCCCAGGAACGATGAGCGACGACGGCGGTGTGGAACAGCCACGGAAGCAGTAGATGCAGCAGCACGGCGGCCGGACGGCCCTCCACGAGTGCGGTGAGGAAGGTCGGTGCCAGCGCCCACGCGACGCCGCCGAAGATGCGCAGTCCGCCGCGATCGGTGATCCGCGTCGCCGCGAACCATCCGCCGAGCACGGCGAGGGGCAGAGCCAGCAGCCAGAGCAGGACGACGGCGAACGAGGGAGCGCCCGCCCACAGCGTGCCGAGCACGGCGATCACGCCGGAGAAGGGATCAGCAGGTCCGACGATTCCCACGCCGATCCCGTGCTGCCCCCACGCGGCGTCCTCCCAGAGCGCGGCGACAGTGTTGCGCAATGGCAGAAGCGCGCCTCCACCGATCGCGGGCCACGCCAGCAGCGTGAAGAACGACGCGACGCCGATGACGAGAGCGCCCAGCACCGCCCACGCGCCACCACCGGAGAAGAAGTTCAGCTCGCTGAGCGCGCCGCCCTCGCTGCCGTGCCCGTCGTCGAGACGACGATGCAGCTGCGCTCGGGTCATGCGCAGCGGCGCGATGCTCGCCCACCCTGCGGTGCGCGATGCCCTGATGCGCTGCCGCGAACGCGCGACCGCGCCGAGGCGCACCATCGCCGTGATCGCCGCCCCCCATTCGGGGAACACCGATGCGGGGCGTTTGCCGATCAGATGCACGATGGTGCGCCACAGCGCCAACGGCAGCAGAGACAGCCAGTGCAGGGGCACAGCGGCGGCCGGCGCGTAGGTGAGGCGACGGTGCAGCTGAGCCAGCCGTGTCACGTAGGCGCGCTGCGATGCGTTTCGCGGAAGCGCAGCGGGTCCGTCGGGATGCACTGACACCCGTGCGTTGGGCGCCAGCACCACCCGCCCACCGGCGAGTCTCGCGCGGACACCGAGATCGAGCCCTTCATCCGCACCGGCGAGAGCCGTGTCCGGCTTCAGCCGCTCACGTGCCTCGCCACGGATCAGGATGCCGCGGATGTCGGCGCCGAGAGCGTCGTCGCCCCTGTCGTGCTGGCCCTGATCGAGTTCGCCGGCGGCGAGTTCGACGGAACGGCCGAGCGAGGTCATGGTGACGCCCAGTGAGACGAGCTCACGCTCATTGTCGGCGTTCACGAGTTTGGGCGCCGCCACCGCGGCGGACGGCGAACGCTCCAGCGCACCCGCGAGCTGAGCGAGAGCCTGGGGATGCGGTGCGGTGTCCTGTGCGAGCAACCAGATGGCTGCGCCGTCGGCGACTCGCGACTGGGCGAGCTCCACAGCCTCCGCGTACGAGGTTCCGCCGCGGGCTTCGATGATGCCCTCGACCGACCTGGCGACGACGTCGCTCGCTCGCACGTCCGATCCGTCCCCGCTCACCACCAGGGTGATCGCGTCGGCACGACGGGTCTGCATCGAGAGGGCGTCGAGCGTTCGCAGCAGTTGCGCACGCGCGGACGAACCGGAGCGCGCGACGATGATGGCGTGAACTGGGGTAGGCATGGCCTGGTCAGCCTATGCGCTGAGCTCGCAGCCCACGGTGATCATGCGCGGCGAGCCTGCCAAGCGGTGATCGATCAGCCGGCTTGACGCTTGAGCTTGCGGCGTTCGCGCTCGCTCAGACCGCCCCAGATGCCGAAGCGCTCGTCGTTGTTCAGTGCGTACTCGAGGCATTCTCCTCGCACGTCGCACGAGGAGCAGATGCGTTTCGCATCGCGGGTCGAGCCGCCCTTCTCGGGGAAGAACGCCTCAGGGTCGGTCTGCGAGCACAGCGCATCCGTCTGCCATGACAGGGTGCTGTCGTCGTCCGGCTCGATGCGCCTGACCCCGGGAACCCCGAGATTGACCGGATCAACAAACCAGTTCTCGGGAACGTCGGAACGGTAACCCGTCATGTCGCTCTCCTTGCCCTTCAGAATGCCCCCCACCGGGCCTTGCTGAACTAATTACACCCGTGTCATTCGCTGTGGTCAAGTCGCGGATACTAAAGCCTCAATCGAGGATTGAAGGTTCACGGCGTGTCGACGGCGTGTCGTGTCAGGTGGAACTCAGTGCAGCGCGCACTCGGGCGTGTCGGCGGAAGAGGATCCGACGCGGGTATGCGGATCGTCGTGGTCGACGCGATCTCCGCGTCTCACCGCCCTGGCTGCGCGATGAACGCCTCGCCTGTGCCGCTCAACGTCAACGACGTCTCGTCTACGGTGGCGAAGACAGCCGATCCGACAGGAACGGCCACAGCCACCCCGTCTGCGCCGGTGACGGCGACGTCTCCCCCGGTCGCGAGCACCATCGACGGCCCGGCGACCTCCAGGGGCTCCGGTGCACCGGTGAGCACGACGCGCCGCAGCGCGAAGTCCGGCACATCGATCGGGTAGGAAGTCACCGCACCGGATGAAGGCTGGAGCACTGGCACCGATTCGGGAGTCGTGTCGAGCACCGAGAGCAGTTCCGGCACGTCGATGTGCTTCGGCGTCAGTCCCCCACGCAGCACGTTGTCGCTGGCCGCCATGATCTCGACGCCCAGACCGGAGACGTACGCGTGCAGGAGACCGGCGCGCAGGAAGATCGCCTCGCCCCGCTTCAGCACGATGTAGTTCATCAGCAGCGCCACGACGACTCCTGGGTCGCCCGGATAGCGTCCCGCGATCGCCCGCACTGCGGCGAGCTCGGCAGCGAACTCGTCGGATGCGGCGTCGGACAGGGCGGCGATGATCTCGTCCACCTCGCGCTGCGCGTCACCGGAGAGCAACCAGCCCACGGCACCCCTCAGCAGGTCCTCATCCCTGCCGCCCTCGAGGCGCTCGCGCAACGCGCGAACGCCGGCGGATCCGTCCAATGCGTCCAGAAGGCGGAGCGTGTCGGCCACGGGCCGGAGCCCGCCGAGCGCCTCGAAGCGGTCGCTGAGTGCGACGATGAGTTCCGGCTTGTGGTTCGCGTCACGGTAGTTGCGGGCGGGATCGTCCGCGGCGAGCGCCTGCTCCCTCCCCCATCCGTCCTGCGCCTGCGCGATGGTCGGATGCACCTGGATCGAAAGCGGAGAGGCTGCGGCGAGCAGCTTCAGCAGATACGGCAGAGTGCCGCCCGTCACCGCGTCGAGAGTCGACCCGTCAGAGGTCTCGGCCGGGTCGCCGGGATGATCCCCGAACCACACCTCGGCTTCCGGAGCGCCGGTGGTTTCCCGGCCCTCGAGATCAGCGAGGAGGGTCGTCGACCCCCAGGCGTAGTCACGGGGCGCATTCGACAGACTCAGCAGCATGAGGCCAGCGTATCGATCCGGCCGTGGCACAGCGATCTGACGGTGCCGGCGCGGTAGCCTGAAGCCGATGGCGCAGTACACGAAACATCCGGTGAAAGCCCCGCCGACCGCACCGGAACGCGAGTCGACGGGGCAGTTGCTGCTGCGCGGCTACGGGATCCTCGTCTTCGTCGTCGCGTTCGCCCACACCGCCCTTTACAACCTCGTCGGCGTCTACGGCGCCGGTGCGGTCATGATCCTGCTCACGCTGGCGGCGCTGGCGATCGGCATCCCGATGATCGCGCGAGCCGAACCGCACCCGTTCCCCTGGCGGCGTCTGCCGTGGTCGGCGCTCGGGTACGTGGCGTTGGCCCTGGTGTCCGTGGCGTGGTCGCAGTGGCGATTGCCCACTGCACTGACCTGGCTGCTGCTCGCCGCCGTCACGGTGAACGCCCTGCTGATCGCGCATGCCTTCAGCTGGCACGAGATCGTACGGGCGCTCGCCTCGGCGTTCAAGTGGATCCTCGGCCTCTCGCTCGCGCTCGAGCTGTGGGTGTCATTGGTGCTGCACGGCCCCCTGCTGCCGAACTTCCTGACTCTTCCGGACGGCGACATCGACCCGCACTGGTACTGGGTGCGCAATAACCTCCTCGACGGCGACCGCATCCAGGGGATCGTCGGCAACTCGAACGTGCTCGCGATCATCAGCCTGTTCGCGATCGTCACCTTCGGTGTGCGCTTCGCATTGCGCGCGCGCTGGCGCACGACACTCGTGATGTGGATGGTGCTGGCGGCGTACATGCTGTTCAGAGCGTCGTCGGCGACCACGTACGTCTGCGCGCTGGCCGCGGCCGTCGTGCTGATGGTGGCGCTGCTGATCAGGCGGGCGCGCACGCCGGCCGCGCGCGCCCGGATCTACGCGATCTGCGGTGGTGCCGTCGCGGTCGTGGTGGCCGCGGTCATCGTCTTCCACAGGCCGCTGTTCGAGCTCCTCGGACGCAGCGCGGACCTCACCGGCCGCACGGACGTCATCTGGACGAAGGTGCTCGAGCGCGCCGGAACGCATCCTGTGTTCGGCAACGGTTTCTCGAGTCCGTGGATCCCCACCGACCCGGCCTTCGACGGATGGATCATCGACCACGGCATCACGGTGTTCCATGCGCACAACATGTGGCTCGATGTTCTGATGCAGCTCGGCGTGGTCGGCGTCGTGCTGATGGCCGCCGCGTATCTCGGGCTGCTCTGGCGTGCATGGTTCTTCGCCGCCGATCGCCCGCGCTGGAATCTCCGCGCCGACCGGCCGTATTCGCCGTTGACGCTGCTGCCGCTGCTGTTCACCGTCATCCTGCTGGTGCAGGGGCTCGCGGAGTCCACCCCGATCATGCTCTGGGGGTGGCTGATGCTGGTGCTCTTCTCCTTCAAGATCAAATCGGTGCCGTTGGTCGGTGTGGGGCTCAGTGAGCAGTCTCGAGTCACCGAGCGAGGCAGCAGGGCTCGGCGCATACCGTGACCCCCGCGCAGGATGGACTCGGCCGACTGCTCGGCTCCGTCGAGATGGCGCGCGCCTACACCCTGGTGGCGCTCACCGCCACGTTCGGCTCATTCGCGATCGAGCGGATGACGTCGGCGACCAGTTACGCGACGATCATCGTGCTGCTGTGCGTGCTCGGGGTCGCGATCCTGTTCGTGCGGCGCGAGGAGCTCTCACTGCTGCGGATCGCCCCCACGTCGTTGTTCGCCTTCCTCGCGCTGGCGCTCGCGAGTGTGATCTGGACGACGGACCGCTCAGACACGCTCGTCGGGTGGCTGTGGACCTTCGGTTTCGCGATCATCGCCATCACGATCGGGCACATCCGCGACACGCTGCAGACGGTTCGCGCGATCGGCGATGCCCTGCGCGCTCTGCTGCTCGTCTCGCTGGGTTTGGAGATCCTCTCCGGCATCCTGCTCGACGTGCCGATCGCGTTCCTCCAGATCGAGGGGAACCTGGCGCTCGGCGGGCCCGTGCAGGGCATCTTCGGCACGCGCAACATGCTCGGCTTCGTCGCGGTGATCGCGCTGATCACCTTCTTCATCGAGTGGCGAACGCAGTCGGTGATCGCTCCTGTCGCGATCCCGTCGATCGCACTCGCCGGGTTCCTCGCGCTCGTGTCGGCGTCTCCGACCGTGCTGGTGCTCGCTGTCGCCGTCGGCGTCGTGACCGCAGCGCTGACGATCGTGCGCCACACGCCGGCAGCGCACCGCAACCTCGTGCAGTGGACATTGGGCGCTCTCGCCGTCACGTCGCTCGCCGTCGCCTTCGCGTTCCGGCATCCGATCATCGCCTGGATGGGCGCAGGGTCTGACTTCTCGATCCGCGCCGACCTGTGGAACAAGATCCTCGACTTCGTGGCGATCAGGCCTCTTCAGGGGTGGGGCTGGTTCGGTCCGTGGCAGCGCGGCGAGTACCCGTTCACCTACATCAACTACCTGCTCGACGACCAGCATCAGACGGCGCTGAACGCGTTCTTCGACGTCCTGCTCCAGCTCGGCATCGCCGGATTCCTACTGTTCCTGATCCTGGGAGGGGTCGCGCTGATCAGGTCGTGGCTGGTGGCCAGCGTGCGCCATTCGGTCGTGTACGCGTGGACGCCGCTCGTGCTCGTCACGCTCGCGGTCGACTCGATGTTCGAGAGCTTCACGCTCGCCGGGGCCGGCTGGTTCATGCTCGTGCTGTGCGCGCTGCGCGCAGGACAATCACGATCCTGGCGCGAGAACATCGACGCGGCGACCACCGGCGCGGTCCCGACGCTTCGTCCGCAGGAGTGACGCGGCGCCGGACCCGCTCAGCCCAGCGAACGGAGCTTCTCGGCCCACGCGAGCGCATCACGCACGCCGTCATCGAGCGATCGCTCCGATCGCCATCCGAGCACAGAAGCGGCACGGTCGACGACCGCGTAGGCTCCTGCCTGGTCTCCGAGCCGCCGATCGACGTCGATGACCGGCAGCGGTTGCCCGGTGACACGTTCGAACGCTGCGACGAGCTCACGAACAGTGACACCGTCGCCAGTGCCGACATTGATGATCTGAATGGGGTCAGATGTCGTGGCGACCTCGTCGAAGCGCTCGACAGCCGCGACGTGAGCGAGGGCGAGGTCCCACACGTGGATGTAGTCACGAAGACCGGATCCGTCACGGGTAGGCCAGTCAGTACCGGTGATTGTGAATGGGACGCCGGCGGCTCGCGCCTGCATGATCTTGCCCAGTGCGTGTGAGGGCGTCGGATTCTGGAGGCCGGTGCGAAGGCGCGGATCTGCGCCGATGGGGTTGAAATAACGCAAGGCGATGGCTCTCATATCCCCGGCCCGAGCGGTATCGGCAAGGATACTCTCGACCATCGCCTTGGTCGTGGCGTAAGGACTCGACGGCGCAAGCGGTGCCGTTTCGTCGACGCCCTCTCCACCGTCACCGAAGTAGACCGCCGCCGACGAGCTGAAGACGACGCGGCTGATCCCGACTGCGCGGAGATTGGCGAGCAGGACGATGGTCTTGCCGACATTCGTGTCGTAGTAGCCAAGCGGATCGGCAACCGACTCCGGCACGACGATCTTCGCGGCACAGTGGACGACGACATCTATGTCGGGGTGGTCGGCAACGATCTGCCTAAGGAGTTCTCCATCGGCGATGTCCCCGACGTAGAGGTTCCGTCCCTCGCCGAATTCTTTGCGACCCGCGGATAAGTCATCGAGGATCACTGTCTCGATACCCGCCTCCAGACAGGCCGTTGCGACCGTCGAACCGATGTAGCCGGCGCCGCCGGTGATCAGAGCTTTCATCGAGCCCATAGTAGACCGACGTCCTGTCACAGGAGGATGGGCGCGCTCTGCGGGGTTCCACATGACCTGAAGGTAGGCTACTCGGTGCCCGCTGAACAGCCGAGCGCCCATCCGGGCGGGGCGAAGCAATCCCGGAGATCTCGCCCGTGACCCACGTCCTGCAGAATGTCGTCTTCCCCCTCGACCGCGACCCCGACCTCCTCCCGCTGTATGCCGATCCCGAGACCTGGTCCGTGATCGATGAGGAGCCCGTCCGGGTCTCGAATCGCGCGCATCTGGGCAACATCCTGAGCCGCCACAGCGCGCGTATCGTCGCCGGACGACGCGTCTCGCTCGGCACGTACTTCAATGCGTTCCCCGCGTCGTACTGGCAGCACTGGACGAGCGTGCGCCAGGTGCGTCTCACCGTGCGGACCAAGGGACCCGCCACGATCCTCGTGTACCGCTCGAACGGTTCCGGGGTGCGCCAGCGAGTGGACACGAGTGAGGTCACCGGCGACGCGACGACATCCTTCGACCTCGCCCTCACGCAGTACAGCGACGGCGGGTGGATCTGGTTCGACATCGTCGCCGACGAGAAGTCCGCGATCCTCGAAGGTGCGGAATGGACGACGGAGCAGGAACCGACACGCATCGGGAAGGCCTCGCTCGGCATCACGACCTACAACAAGCCCGACTACTGCGTCGAGACCCTCCAGGCACTCGCAGCATCACCGGACGCGCTCGAGTTCGTCGACCGGATCTTCCTCATCGATCAAGGCACGCAGCTCGTCGCAGAACAAGAGGGCTACGGCGAGGTCGCACGTGCACTCGGCGACACGCTGCAGGTCATCAGGCAACCGAATCTCGGTGGCTCCGGCGGTTTCGCCCGCGCGATGCACGAGACGCTGAAACGACCGGAGAGCGACTTCGTGCAGCTGCTCGACGACGATGTGCGGCTCGAGCCGGAATCCGTCCGACGTTCGATCGTGTTCGGCCAGTTCGCGACCAATCCGGTTCTCGTCGGCGGGCACATGTTCGATCTGCTCGACCGCCCCAAGCTGCACGGTTGGGCCGAGGTCGTGGACCGCAGCCCGTTCATGTGGCGCAATCTCTACCAGGAGAAGATGCCGCACGATTTCGGCGCATCGAACCTGCGTCAGTCGAAGCTGCTGCACATGCGCATGGACGCGGACTACAACGGGTGGTGGATGTGCCTCATCCCGCTCGACGCGATCCGCAAGGTCGGACTCTCGTTGCCCGCGTTCATCAAGTGGGACGATGCGGAGTTCTGCCTCCGCGCTGGCGAAGCCGGTTTTCCGACGGTCTCGATGCCCGGCGTCGCGCTCTGGCACGTGTCGTGGGTCAACAAGGACGATTCGATCGACTGGCAGGCCTACTTCCACGCTCGCAACCGCATCGTCGCCGGGCTGCTGCACTCCGAGGTCCCGCGTGGTGGCCGCCTGCTGCGGCACAGCCGCCGTGTCGACCTCAAGCATCTGATGATGATGCAGTACTACCCGGTCGCGCTGCGCGCCCAAGCACTGCGCGACGTGCTCTCAGGACCGGCCCACATGCAGGAGAATCTGGCGACGGCGATGCCGCGCGCTCGCGCACTCGCCACCGACTACCCCGAGACGGTGGTGCATCGTGATCCGTCGACTGTGCTGCATTCCAGGCGCGGACGACAGGTGTACAAGCAGCTTTCGAAGAACGATCTCGACAATCCGACCGGCGCGAAGCTCCGGCTGTTCACTCTCACGACTCTGGTCGCTCATTGGGTGCACAAGCCGAGTCCGGCGAACGTCGCTCAGCCCGAGGTCGAGTTCGGCAAGGAGGACGCGCACTGGTGGCGGGTGCCCGCGTTCGACAGCGCGCTGGTGAGCGCTGCTGACGGATCAGGCAAGAACATCTACACGCGCGATCGCAAGAAGTACCGGCAGATGCTGCGCGACACGATCCGTCTGCACGCCGAACTCCAACGGCGCTGGCCAGAGCTGCAGAAGCAATACCGGGAGGCGCTTCCTGAACTCGTCTCCCCCCAGTCTTGGCAGCAGATCTTCGAGGAGAAGGCATGACCGCGGCGCCCGCTGCATTCGCCCCCGCGTCGGCGACGATCGTCATCGTCACCTACAACCGCTCGCATCTGCTCACCCGGCTGCTCGAGAGCATCGCGGTCATGGACCCGAAGCCCGGACATGTCGTGATCATCGACAACGCATCCGCCGACGACACCACTGAAGTCGTCGATTCCTTCCGTGCGCGCATCGGGACTGAGATCGTGTACCGCAAGTTGGAGACCAACACCGGTGGGTCCGGCGGGTTCAGCGAAGGCATGCGCACGGCGTACGAGCTCGGCTCCGAGTGGATCTGGATGATGGACGACGACGTCGAGGTCCTGCCCGACGGCCTGGCACGCATGGGCAAATGGGCTCCTCGTTTCAAGAGCATCCAGGGTCGGCGCTACGACTACGACGGCAGCGAGTTCTACTGGCAGTATCGCATCGCTGAGCGGATGGGCATTCCGATCCCGTTCGCACCGGCAGGGTTCGACGCGTCAGGGTTCAAGGAGATGAACAGCGGATGCTTCGAGGGGATGTTCATCCACCGCTCCATCGTCACGCAGATCGGTTTGCCTGACCCTCGCTTCTTCATCTACTGGGATGACCAGATGTACGGCTGGCTCGCCTCGCGGCTGACGACCGCCGTCATCGTGAACGAGTTCGTGCTGCGCCGCACTCGCGAGATCAAGCAGTGGGACATGGGCGTTCGCCACATGAATGCGTCGAGCAACGCGTACCGCTACTACATCATGCGCAATCGCGCGTTCATCAAGAAGTACTACCGCGTGCACGGCGTCTACAATCCTGTCCTGTTCGGATTGGGAACCACGGCGACGTTCTTCAAGGAACTCATCCGACTGCTCTTCGTCGAGCGCACGGTACGGGGCACGAGCAATCTGTTCCGAGGCATCCGCGACGGAGGCAAGATCGCCCGCGACCGCGGCTGGACGCCGATGCCGGCACTGGAGAAATGATGAGCGACGAGCAGCAGCCCCGCGCCGAGTGGATCTTCCCCGAGCCGAAGAAGAGCAACAAGCGTCGCATCTGGCTGATCGTGGGATTGTCCGTACTGGCTCTGGCCATCGTCGCCACACTGCTGTTCTTCCTGCTGCCCCGTGGCGGCGAACCGGAACCGACGCCCACACCAACGGATTCGGCAAGCCCCAGTCCTACGCCGACCGTGACGCCGACGGCGACGGCGACACCTCCGCCCACCTCACCTCCTCCGACGGTCGCACCGCCGGAGGAGCCTGAGACGACTCCGCCTCCGGTGCCGGATCCTGATGTCCCCACGTTCGCCGCTCAGGTCCAGCCTCGGCTGGACGACGCCGCGACGGGGCTTCGGATCGTCTCGGAGTCGAGCGGCCACGACGCCATCCAGGTGATCGAGACACTGCAGCAGGACGCGGGCCACCTCTCGGGTGCAGCAGCGCCGAGTTCCATCTCGTCGGAGTGGTATTCGGCCGCGGGCGACTACAGCAAGCGACTCGGTGAGCTCCGTGGCGCGTTCGAAAGCGGCTCGGGGACGCAGAGCGCGCTCGATTCGGCCACCACTTCGTTGCAGAGGCTCCGAGCGCTCGTCGGCCTCTGAGCCGGGGCTGCGCACGAAACACATGCGTCCCGCCGTCGGCGCCTATGCCGACGGCATCGAATCCCGGTTGTACCGATCGAGAACCTCGTTGATGCCGGCATCCAGCACGAGAGCACCCTTGTTCAGATAAAGGCCGCGTGTGCAGAACCTACGCAGGTCGCGCTCGTTGTGGCTGACGAAGAACAGCGTTCGGCCGTCGGCGAGCAGTTCGTCGATGCGCTTGTAGCACTTGTCTCGGAATGCCTTGTCCCCCACGGCGAGTACTTCGTCGACCAGCAGTATCGGCTCATCGAGCTGCGAGACGACGGAGAAGGCGAGACGTACCTTCATGCCGTTCGAGAGGTGCTTGTACGGGGTCTCCTGGAATTCCTCGAGCTCGGCGAAGGCGATCATGTCGTCATAACGGCTCGTGATCTCAGACTTCGTCATGCCGTGCAGACCAGCGGTGAGGCGCACATTCTCACGCACTGTCAGATCGCCTACGAACCCGCCCGTGAGCTCGATGAGTGGCGCGACGCCACCGTTGACAGCAACAGAGCCCTCGTCGGGCAGAAGCACGCCGGCAACGAGACGCAACAGCGTCGATTTGCCCTGTCCGTTGCGACCGACGACGCCGATGGACTCGCCGGGCTGCACGTCGAAGGAGACGTCGCGCAGCGCCCAGAACTCCCCTGGACGCGTGCGCCGTGAAGCGCTGGCGAACAGGTCTTTGAAGCTGCGCCGACCGCGCCTGTTGCGGCGGAACTGGACGCCAAGTCCGCGCACCTCTATCGCTGCAGCCATCACAGCTCCTTCAGAACTGGTCGTTCGAGTGTGCGGAACACCCACTGCCCCAACACGAAGATCGCCAGAGTCATCACTGCACCGATGAGGACGGTGTCCAGATGCCACTGATCAGGGAAGAACGCCATCCGATACAGCGTGAAAATGCCGGCGAGCGGGTTGAACGAGCCGATCGTCTCGAAAGGGCCGGGCAGGTTGGACACGCTGTAGATGATCGGGGTCGCATAGAACAGTGCCCGCAGGATCAGGCCGGTCGTGCGCTCCAGATCGGCGTACAGGGCGCACAGCGGGGCGACGAGCATGCCGAGCCCGACCAGCAGGATCACCTGCAGCACCACGGCGACAGGGAACCACAGGATTCCCCAGCCGAACTCCGTTCCAGGCGAGAATATCGCGAAGAGGACGAGTACCGGGAGAGAGAAAAGAAACTCCATCCCCTTACTCAGCACGATCCGGTTCACCCAGATCGATCGCGGGATGTTCGTCGAGCGGACGAGTCGCGAGTCCTTCTTGAACGCCTTGGTGAAGTCTGACACCGACGAGTTGAACCAGACCCAGGGCAGCAGGGCGCTGATGAGGAAGACGATGTACGGGTCTTCGCCGACGTCGCGCTGGAACACCTGCGTGAACACGAACCAGTAGATCGCGCTCATCACGAGGGGATCGAGCACCGACCACAGGTAGCCGAGGAAGCTCGTCGCGTAGCGGACCTTCAGATCGCGCGCCGACAGCAGCCACAAAGAATGCAGATACCGCCGGGGCGTACCCGGCGCCCCGACAGCAGCGTGACTCACGGTTCCGAGTTTAGGCGAGGGTGTTGTTCCACATGGTCAGCGCCGAGCCGATGGCCATGTGCATGTCCAGATACTGGTAGGTGCCGAGGCGCCCGCCGAAGTGGACGTCCTTCTCACCCTTCTGCAGCTCTCGGTACGACAGGAGACCGTCGCGGTCCGAGGGCGTGTTCACCGGGTAGTACGGCTCATCGGCCTTCTCCGCGAAGCGGGAGAACTCGCGCATGATGACCGTCTTGTCGTCCGGATACACGTCCTTGCGCTCCGGGTGGAAGTGCTTGAACTCATGGATGCGTGTGAAGGGCACGTCCATGTCCGGGTAGTTCATGACCGGGGTGCCCTGGAAGTCGCCGATGTTCAGCACCTCGCGCTCGAAGTCGAGCGTGCGCCAGCTGAGCTCGCCCTCGGCGTAGTCGAAGTACCGGTCGACGGGGCCGGTGTAGACGATCGGCACCTGCCCCACGAGAGCCTTGCGGTTCAGCGGCTGCGACTCGTCGAAGAAATCGACGTCGAGCTTGACTTCGATGTTCGGGTGATCCGCCATCCGCTCGAGCCATGCGGTGTACCCGCCTGTCGGCAGGCCCTCCCACGTGTCGCTGAAGTAACGGTTGTCGTAGTTGTAGCGCACGGGGAGGCGGCTGACGATGTCACCGGACAGCTTGTGGGGATCGGTCTGCCACTGCTTCGCCGTGTAGTCGCGGAAGAAGGCTTCGAACAGCGGACGTCCGACGAGAGCGATCCCCTTCTCCTCGAAGTTCTGCGCCGACTTGACGTCGTACTCCCCCGCCTGCTCCTTGATGAGGGCGCGAGCCTCGTCGGGTGAGTAAGCGGCCTGGAAGAACTGATTGATCGTGCCGAGGTTCACCGGCATCGGGTACACGACGCTCTTGTGGTTGGTGTAGACCTTGTGCACGTAGTTCGTGAACGTCGTGAATCGGTTGACGTACTCCCACACGGTCGCGTTCGAGGTGTGGAAGAGGTGCGCTCCGTAGCGGTGCACCTCGATCCCGGTCTCCGGGTCCGCCTCGCTGTAGGCGTTGCCGCCGATGTGCGGGCGGCGTTCGATGACGGTGACCTTGCGGCCGGCATCCGCGGCGCGCTCAGCGATGGTGAGGCCGAAGAAACCCGAGCCTACGACGAGAAGATCCATGACACCCATCGTATCGGCGGCCCGGGCTCAGCCTGAGCGGATGCTGTGTCGCAGGAGGCGACCGTTCAGACGCCCACGCCGACTACCAGACGGGGCGTGCCCACCCAGCGCTCAGAGTCGGTTGCTGCCCGTCCGTCCACGAGTAGCCGAATACCGGGCAGCTGATCCGGCGTGAGCTCGCGGTAAGCCGCGTGATCGGTGTGAAGTACTGCGAGATCGATGCCGTCTCCCAGTGTGTACGGGACGAATCCGATTCTTCTCAGTTCGTCGTCGTCATACAGGGGATCGTGGACCGACACCTTCGCACCATGCGCCTCAAGCGCGGCGACCGTGGGGAACACTCCGGAGAATGCCGTCTCCTTCACACCGCCACGATACGAGGCACCGAGGACTACTGCACGCAGTCCGTCGAGCGAGCCCAGTGTCGCGGCGGCTCGGGCGACGAGGTGTTCCGGCATCGACTCGTTCAGTTCGCGGGCGGTGCGTACGATACTCGCATCGGGGTCCGTCGAGAGATACAGCTTCGGATACACCGGTATGCAGTGGCCCCCGACCGCGATGCCGGGGCGGTGGATGTGACTGAACGGCTGCGAGTTGCAGGCCTCGATCACCTGGTGCACATCGATGCCGTGCTCAGCGGAGAAGAGGGCGAACTGATTGGCGAGTCCGATGTTCACGTCCCGATACGTGGTCTCTGCCAGTTTGGCCATCTCGGCCGCCTCCGCGCTGCCGAGATCCCAGACTCCGTTGGCTCGAGGCAGGTCTGAACGCTCATCGAACTGCAACACGCTCTCGTAGAACTCGATGGCGCGCCTGGCGCCCGGCTCGGAAAGCGCTCCTACGAGTTTCGGATACTTGCGCAGGTCAGCGAAGATACGGCCCGAGTACACCCGCTCCGGCGAGAACACCACGTGGAAGTCGTCGCCTTCGGACAGACCGGAGATCTGCTCGATCATCGGCTTCCAGCGTCCGCGTGTGATTCCGACAGGAAGCGTCGTCTCGTAGGAGACGAGCGTTCCCGGGGTGAGATGCTGAGCCAGCGACTTCGTCGCGTCATCCATCCAGCCGTACTCCGGTTCAGCCGTCTTCTCGTTCACGAACAGCGGCACGACGACCACGACGGCGTCCGCGCCCGGGATCGCCTCGGCGTAGTCGGTAGTCGCATGCAGTCGCCCTTGCGCGAGCGCCGAAGTGAGGCGATCTCCCAGCTCAGCCTCTCCGGGAAACGGCTCCTGACCCGCATTGATGGCGGCCACGATGTCGGAGTTCACGTCAACGCCGACCACATCGTGGCCGGATCCGGCGAACTGGACGGCGAGAGGGAGCCCGATCTTTCCCAGGGCCACGACGGCGATGCGCATGGACTCCAGTTTATGCCTGCATGAGTGCGCCGACGACTTCGCGCGCCGAGGGCCCTACGACGGCATCTGCCATCAGCTTCGTGGGTGATCTGCAGCGCCGGTGGTATCGCGCTGCATCTGCCACGGCGGTTGGAACACCCACGCGAACCTGCTTCGCGTGCAGCGATCGTAGAACCATGTCGTGACGAAGACGAGCAGTGCTGTCACCACAGGGACGAAGACGATGGCGAGGACTGTGATTTCAAAAACCTGATCCGCTTCGAACCTGCGCAGCACCAACACGCCGAGTGCCAGCGCCTCGAGCAGGAATGCGTGACCGACATAGATCGCGAGCGTTCTCGCCGCGAGATACCGGCTGAGTCGCGCAACGACGGGAACTCGAACGGCGACCACGCTCCACGCCACCAGCGCCGCGACCCCGGCGAATGCCAGGACAGGAACCCGCAACTCTCCGGGGATCGCTGTTCCGGTCGTCGCCACCAGGACCACTACCGCCGTGCCGCCGATCGCGAACCACCAGGGCCGAGCTGCCACCCAGAACACTGCCTTCCGGGCAGAACATCCCAGGAGGAACCAGAACAAGAAGATCATCCAGCGGCCGATGTTGTCGGTCAGCGCCTGGGGTAGATCCGGACTCAACCACGCAGACACCGGATACCGAAGCACGAACGCCAGACAGGCTGCGACCACCAGAGTCGATCTCGGCACACGAGATGTGGCCTTACCCACGACAAGGAAGAGCGCGAGCGCCGTCAGGAACCACAAATGTGTTCCCCCGAACGCGATCCCACCCAGGACGTATCCGAAGCCATCGACTCCAGTCGCTTCCAGGCGCACGAACCAGAGCGGCGCGATGAGGACGGACCACACCGCAAAGGGCCACAGAAGATCACTTATACGGGTGCGCAACAGAGTTCTCCATGGACGTTGCACCGCCCGATGCGCGAGTACTCCTGAGATGAGGAAGAACAGCGGGATCCGCACTGGGATGAGCAGGTCACTCAATTGGCGCCACGGATTCGTCCAGCCCGGCACACGACCAGCGAAGACGAGGTCGAACACCCACCCGGAGACGTGATACACGACGACCAAGATGATCGCCAGCGTCTTCGCAGCGTCAACCCAGTCGATTCTCGACGATACGGTCTTCACGTCATCACCTGTTTTCCGCGAGCTGCGAGATCACACGCGTCGCTGCATGACCGTCGCCATACGGTGCAGCGTCCGAGTTCACCGGTCGAGCCCGAGTGACTCCAGCGGCAATCTCATCCGCCGTGTTCGCCAGCACGTTCCACCCGAGGTCGATCGTTTCGACCCATTCCGTCTCAGTCCGCACGGTCGTGCATGGCACGCGGAGCAGGAACGCCTCCTTCTGCAGGCCACCCGAGTCGGTCACGATTCCCGCCGAAGACAACGCCGCCGCGATCAGCTCTGGATATGCCAACGGTGCATGCGCCACCAACGACCCCTGGGTCAACTCGATCCCATGAGAGGCCGCTCTCGCCACCACTCGCGGGTGTGCCAGCAGGATCACGGGCTTATCCAGGCCGGCGAGGCCGGCTGCGACCTCCGCCAGCCGGGTCTGGTCATCAGTGTTGTCCGCCCTATGAATCGTCGCCAAGTAGTACTCCCCCGCTGTCAACCCCAACTCCTGCACCAACGGCGATGGGCCGGTCGCGAGTCGATCACGCACCTCGAAGAGCACGTCCGTCATGACATCCCCCACCAGAATGCTCCGAGCTGCCAACCCCTCGCTTGCCAAATGATCCACAGCGACCTGCGTCGGGGCGAGCAACAGATCCGCGGCATGATCCGTCATCACTCGATTGTGCTCTTCCGGCATCCGCCGGTTGAAGCTGCGCAACCCCGCCTCCAGATGCGCGACCGGGATATGCATCTTCACAGCGCTCAACGTCGCCGCGAGCGTCGAATTCGTGTCCCCGTACACCAGAACCCAGTCCGGACGGTGCTCATCGAACACGGCATCCAGCGCAGCAAGCATCGCACCTGTCTGCACGCCATGCGAACCGCTGCCCACGCCCAGATGCACATCAGGTATGCCGATGCCCAGGTCTTCGAAGAACACATCCGACAACATCGGGTCATAGTGCTGGCCGGTATGCACGATCACATGCTCCACGCCGGCAGCCCTCGCCGCCTTATGAATCGGGGCAAGCTTCACGAACTGAGGACGCGCACCCACCACACTGAGAATCTTCACGAGGACCCACTCTACGGATACCAGGCTCAGCGCGTCAGCGCGCGGCCGCACCGTCTGCTGAGATGATCGCGGCAATCGATTCCGCCCAGGTCTCGACTTGCGACTCCGCCGAGAGCATCGGCGCAGCACGATCGGAGGCATCTTTGTAGCGGTCCACCAGCTCCCGGGTTAATCCATCCAACGCCTCGCGGATCGCGGATTCGTCGAACGTCTCCGTGACCTCGCCCAGTTCATGCTCCCTCACCAGATTCGCCATCTCGATCGATGGACCGACGATGACCCCGAGCCTGGCCTGCACGAAGTCGAAGAACTTGTTCGGAAGGGCCAGCGAATTGTTCTCGCTCGTCGGAGGCAGCACGTGGATCCCGACGTCGTAACCGTTCAGCGTCTCGACGAGCACATCCTGTGTGACCGGTTCGTGGACCGTGATGCGCTCGCCCAGTCGTGCTGCGAGCGCGGAAAGCTGCTCGCGATCTGCTGGAGGGTTATACGTCAAATAGAGATCGAGCGTGATCGCGGTGCTCGAGGCCGCTACAGCGCGCATGATGTCGGCGAGACCGCGTTCGCGGAACGGATTGCCGCTGTGCACCAGCCGGATGGGAGTCGACGTCGGCCGCACGGGGAGATCCCGAAGATTCGTCGCATTCGTGACCACGCCTGTCCGAAGACCGTACTGCGCGTACCTCTGGGCGATAGCGTTGCCGACCGTCGTGGATGAGCGCGCCTGCGAGGCGTGCTTCTCGATCAGCCAGGTCCAGTATCGGCGTTGACGCAGGCCGAGCATGCTGTCCTCGACCGGCAGCCCGGGAAAGAACTCGTGCAGATCGGCGTGCACCCGATCAGCGCCGACACATTCGATCGCGACCCCTACTGTCTCCGCATCGTTCGCGATCACCGCGTCGAAGCGGCGTCCACGTAGAAGCGCCTTGGTCTGCTTCACGAACGGGATCTGGCGATACGTCCAAGTGAACCACTCACGCTCTCGCGCGATGTCGTCGATCAGATTGCCGATGCGCCCCCGCGGGATGACCTCATCCGGGTGCAGTTCCAGGTGTTCGACATCGCGATGCGGCCGCGGCCCAGGTGAGCACGTCGTGACGTCGTAGTCCCGCACGAGGCGATTCACCTGCTTCAGCACTCGGGGATCAATGCTGATGTCGTCGAAGCAGAGGATCAGGACGCGAGCGCGTCCGTCGGTCGACGTCATGAATCCCGCTCTCCCCGGAACCTCTTCGCGGCATCCGGATACACCCGTGCCGGCACTCCACGCAGCACGCTGAAGGGCGGAGCGACGGTGTTCTCCGTGACGACTGCTCCAGCCGCCACCACACAATGATCGCCGATGTCCGCGCCCATGAGGACCACGGCGTTCGCTCCGATGTGGACATGCGAACCGATCTTGGTCGGTGCCCGCTGGATGTCCCGTTCGCGTTCGCTCACGCATCGCTCCACCGTTGAGTGCGTATAGATCTGCGCACCGGCCGAGACGTCGCATCCATCGCCGATCTCGAGCCCACCGCTGCCGTCGATGACGGTGAAAGCACCGATCCACACGCCCTCGCCGATCTGCGGCTCACCGACGACCCACGCGTGCGGGTTGAAGCGGTTCGGCGGGAAGCCATGCCATGCCGGCGGGGTCATCACGCCGTCACTCTCAGTGTCCTCCACGTTGCGCATCCCTTCAGTCTCTATGATTAGTACGAGTCTGACGCATCATTTGAATCGTCTCCCCACACCTTCAGGAAGTGCCACTGCCGATGTCTGTTCGTTCAAAATCGATTCTCGTCACCGGCGGAGCCGGCTTCATCGGTAGCCACCTGGTCGACCGTCTGATCAAGGACGAACCCCGCCGGATCACCGTCGTGGACAATTTCTTCCTCGGCAGTCAGGAGAACCTCTCCGAGGCTCTGCACACACGCCCTGACATCGACGTCATCCGCCTCGACGCCTCCGATCTCGCGGCGATGCAGGACGTCGTCACGAGCCATGAGATCGACACGGTCTTCGACCTCGCAGTCATCCCCCTGCCGACGTCGCTGACATACCCGGCGTGGACGGTTCAGACGAACGTCGGCATCGCCACCACCTTCTGCGAGATCGCGCGACGCGGCCTGATCGAGCGGCTCGTGCACGTTTCCAGCTCTGAGGCATATGGCTCGGCGCGCTACATTCCGATGAACGAAGAGCATCCGCACGATGCGATCACGCCGTACGCTGCCAGCAAGTCGGCCGCCGATCACATCATCGAGTCGTACGTGCAGACCTTCGGCATCGACGCGACCGTGATCCGTCCGTTCAACAACATCGGCCCTCGCCAGAACCCGGGCTCCTATGCGGGCATCGTGCCGATTATCGTCAAGCGCGTTCTCGCTGGGCAGCCGATCGAGATCTTCGGCGACGGCGAGCAGACACGCGACTTCATCTTCGTGAAGGACAGCGCAGATCTCATCGCGCAGGTGCACGACTCGGCCGACTGCCGCGGCAAGGTCCTCAACGTCGCGACCGGAGCAGAGACGTCGATCAACGAGCTCCTCGCACGCATCCTCAAGATCATGGGCCACGAAGACCACACGGTGATCCATCGCGCAGAGCGCCCGGGTGACGTTCGACGCCACCTCGCCGACGTCTCCAAGCTCGAGGCCGCGCTCGGTCACCAGTCGCCGCGTCTCACCGACGAGGCTCTCGCTGAGACGATCGAGTGGTACACATCGGTGCTGTCGTGAGACTCAACATCCCGTCCACGGGAGCGGCAGAAGTCGACGCTGTCCGCGAGGTCATCGAATCGGGATTTCTCACTCAGGGCCCGAAGACGGCCGCTTTCGAAGGGCTGATCCGCGATTACACCGCTGCGCGTCACGCCGCCGGGGTGAGTTCCGCGACGACAGGCCTGCATCTCGCGCTGGTGGCACTGGGCGTGCAGCCCGGCGACGAGGTGGTGGTACCCGCTTTCAGCTTCCCTGCCACAGCGAACGCTGTCATCCAGCAGGGAGCGATTCCTGTGTTCGTCGACATCGAGGATTCGACGTTCAACATGGATCCTGCTCTTCTCGAGGCGGCGATCTCTGAGAAGACCGCGGCGGTCATGCCCGTGCACGCCTTCGGGCTCTGCGCGAATATGGACGCGATCAACGAGATCGCTGCTCGCCGGGCTGTTCCGGTTCTCGAGGATGCCGCGTGTGCGCTCGGCGGCACTTACGGCGGCCGCCATGCCGGTACTCTCGGCACCGCCGGCGTTTACTCGTTCCACCCGCGGAAGATCATCACGACCGGCGAGGGCGGGATGATCACGACGAATGATGACGCCATCGCCGAGCGCGTCGCGGTTCTCCGCGCGCACGGCGCGAAACGCGGAGAGCTGTTCATGGAGTTCGTCGATGCGGGTTACAACTACCGGCTCAGCGACGTCCACGCAGCGATCGGCCTCGCCCAGATGACCAAGATCGACCAGATCGTCACGGGCCGCCGCGCCGCTGCCGCCGCGCTGAGTGAGCATCTCGCAGGAATCGAGGGCGTGCGCCTACCGATGGAACCGGCCGGCACTTCCCACACGTTCCAGTCGTACGTCGTGCTGCTCGACGATGACATCGACCGTGATGAAGTCATCCGTCGGATGCGCACGCGCGACATCGAGACGACGCTGGGGACGTACGGTATGCACCTGCAGCCCTACTTCCGCGAGCGCTTCGGCATCGAAGACGACGCTTTGCCCCGAACGACTCGTGCGCATCACCAGGCGCTGACGCTTCCCCTGTATCCGCAACTCGCATCGACGGACATGGAGGCGATAGCGAACGCCCTGCGTGCGAGCATCGCGGAAAGCCCCAGTACCTGACACACCGGAGGCCATTATGGGCGATCCCACGACGCTTGTGTTCCGCCGACAGAAGGCGATCCTCCGCATCGGCTATTGGCTGTTCAAGCCGTTCGCCTTGTTCACCCGCCGCTTGGATTGGGTCGTCGGGCCGGAGGACATCGCGTTGATGGCGACGAATATCGCTCGCGCGCTGCCTCGCAGCTACACCGCAGTGCACTCACGCCACACCTATTATCGCGTTGATTACGACGCGGTGATCCAGACGCCGTCGAATGCGCTCGGGGGACGCATCGCCGTGTGGCGGGCACTTTACGGTGGACCCGTTCTGCTGGCCTGGCTACTGAATCGGAGCCGCGGGTTCATATATGTCGGCGGCCTTGGTTACTTGCAGAGCCAGCACGATGAAAGAGCCTTTGAATTCGAGTTCGCCTCAAGGCGGGGTCGTCGGATCGTCTGCTACTTCACGGGCAACGACATCCGTTCACCGCAACTGATGATCCAACGCGCCGTTCAGACAGGCAAGCCCAACCTCGGTTCGATCGTCGCGACCATGGATCCGATCTTCGCGAGCCGGGAGTATGACGAGGCGCGACGAATGCGCGCTGAGGTGGCGGAAAGGTACGCCGACACCATCTTCACTGCTCGAGAGGATCAGCTTTCGTATCTGTCCGGTCCGACGCTTCCCTTCCGATACTTTCACCCGGATGACGAGTTCTCGGGCCCCACCGACCGTTTCGATGATCCAGAGGTCCTCGTCGTCACCCACGCGCCGTCCAACCCTCATCTGAAAGGCACTGAAGTCGTCCGCGAAGTGATGAGCCGGATCTGCGCGGAGTACCCGCAGGTCGACTATCGGGAGCTCTCCGGTGTTCCCCACCAGAAGGTCATGTCCGCACTCGATGAGACCCACATCGCCGTGAACCAGTTCTACGCGTCGATGCCTGGCGTCTTCGGCATCGAGGCACTCGCCCACCGTTGTGTCGTCGTCATGAGCGCACGATCGGTGGACGAGCCGGATCTCGGGTCTGATGCCGACGATGCCTGGGTGTATGCAGACGTCGACACGCTGTACGACGTGATGGTACGGCTCATCGAGGACCCTGTCGCGCTGCGAGCACAATCCGAGCGCGGGTGGAAGTGGGCGAAGGACAACGCCTCTGCCTCTGCGTCGAGAGCTGCCATCGCCTCCGTGCTCGCCCAGTGACGCCGGTAGACTACACGGATATGTGTCTCGAGCGGGAGGATGACGCTTCCGAATGATGGATCGCAACAGACTTCCTCGGTGGGCCAACGCGCTCATCGACTCGATCGCAGATTCCCCGATGAGCCCCATCGGCCGGCTCGCCGCGCGTCAGTACGGCGCTCCAGCCCCCGCTGGCTCGGTGCCGATTACTCGATTCGCAGACCGTCCTTCACGCGTGCTCATCGCACCCGTCAACTACTCGGGTCAGGGCCGGGAATGGGCCCGTGCATTGGAGGCGTCGACCCCCGACATCTCCGCGCAGAATCTCGCCATCGATGTGCCGGGGGGGTTCTCATTCACAGCCGACATCGTGGTGCCCGTCTCGACGTATCACAACGACTCCGACTGGCAGCAGCGCGAGTTCGAGGCAGCGTCCGCGGCGACACATGTGCTGATTGAAGCAGAGGAACCTCCGTTCGGGCGCTTGTTCGGGCGTTCGGTCGCCGCGCAGGTGCAGGCTCTCCTCGACCGTGGCGTCGACGTCGCCTACCTCGCGCACGGAACCGATGCCCGCCTGCCGTCACGCCACATCGAAGCCAACCCGTGGTCGTACTACAGACACGAGTCGATCTATCTTCCTCGCGCCGAGGCGCTGGCCGCACGCAACATCGCGCTCCTGCAAGGCAGCGGGCGCCCCCTGTTCGTCTCGACGCCAGACCTCCTCCTAGACCTCCGCACTGCACGCTGGTGCCCTGTGGTAGTCGATCCGAAACGCTGGGCGACGCGCAGGGCTGAGCGCACGAACGATAGCCTGCTCCGGGTCGCACATGCCCCGTCGGTCTCGGCGGTGAAGGGGACAGAGCTCATCCTGCCCGCGCTGGAGCGTCTGGCCGATGAGAAGGTGATCGCGCTTGACCTCGTGACAGGTGTGCCGAGCGCTGACATGCCTGAACGCTTCGCATGCGCTGATGTCGTGATCGACCAGATGCGGGTCGGCTCGTACGGCGTCGCCGCCGTCGAGGCAATGGCCTCGGGATGTGTCGTCGTCGGACACGTTTCTGCCGAGGTACGAGCACTCGTCACCGCGCAGACCGGCGCGGAACTGCCGATCGTCGAAGCGACAGTCGATACCATCGAGCGGGTCTTGCGGGGCCTCGCCGACGACCAGTCGTTCGAGTCCCGACGTGCGCGCGGCCTCGACTTCGTGCATGAGCTGCACGATGGCAGGTATTCCGCGAAGGTCCTACGAGAGCACTGGATCGACCGCAGACGCGCACCCGACCGAAGGGCCCATTCCGATGCATCCACTCGCTGAGCGCGCGTGGCATCTCGTCCCCAAGAGCATTCAGGATGCTGTGGCTTCCGGTGTCGACCGGATCCAGGGCAACGAGATCCCCCCACCGCCCGCGCCCGACATGTCCAGGCCGCACCGGCTCCTCATCGGCCCCGTCAATTATGCGGGTCAGGGCTATCGCTGGGCGCGTGCAGCTGAAGCCAGCGGGACCGTCTCGGCTCGCAATTACGTGCACACCGGCAATAACCCGTTCGGATACGACGCCGATCATCTGGTGAGCTGGCGTACCTCGGAGCACTCTCGCGTATGGCAGAACTCGATGCTCGATATCATCCGCACCCGCTACACGCATGTGTTGATCGAGGCCTGCTTCCCGATTCTCGGCGGCATGTTCCGCGGGGACGTCCGACGACAGGTTTCGCTGCTGAAGCAGGCCGGAGTCAAGGTCGGCGTGGTCGGTCATGGCAACGAAGTGCGCCTGCCGTCGACGCACCTGCACAGTACGCCGTATTCTCATTTCGGAGCTGGAGCTGCGGATTGGGCGCCCGTCGATCAGATCCAGAAGAATGTCGAGGACAACCTCGCACTGATCGCCGATCTGGACGTGCCAGTGTTCGTCTCGACGGCCGGGCTTCTCGTTGATCTGCCGCAGGCAGATCTGCTCGGTGTGGTGATCGAGCCAGATCGTTGGACCAATGATGAACCGACGCTCATGCGCGAGCGCCTGCGCGTCGTGCACGCCCCGACGCAGACGCATGTGAAGGGCACTCATCTCATCGAACCCATCGTCCGCCGACTGCACGAGGAGGGAGTGATCGAGTACGTGGAGCTCGACGGAATCGCTCACGACGACATGCCGAAGGTCTTCGGCGAAGCGGATGTCATCCTCGACCAGTTCCGTGTCGGCGACTATGGAGTCGGCGCGTGCGAGGCGATGGCCTCCGGGCGCATCGTCCTGACTCATGTCACTGATCAGGTACGCACCGAAGTCGAACACCACGCCGGTATGCCGCTGCCTATTCCTGCTGTGACGATCGACACACTCGAAGCAGCACTCCGCGATATCTCGACTCGGCGCGAACACTACAGAGCAGTCGCGGCGTCCGGACCTGAGTACGTGCGCAGACTGCATGATGGAACCTTCTCGCGGAACGTGCTGTTGCACGAGTTCTTGGGGACATGAGAATGCGCGTCACGATCGTCTCCCGCATCTACCGTCCGGAACCTGCTGCCGCCTCCATCTACCTGGGAGCGGTCGCTGATGAGTTGCTCGCACAGGGCGACGAGGTGGATGTGATCACTGCCGCTCCGCCGAAAGGGCTGCCGGAAGACTCCCGCGGCGAGCAGGTGCGCACCTTCCCCGTGCTGCGCGACCGCAATGGCTACGTGCGCGGGTACATCCCGTATCTGACCTTCGACATCCCACTGATCTTCCGCCTCCTGTTCGCACGACGCCCAGATGTCGTGCTGATGGAACCGCCGCCGACCACCGGCGTCGTCGTGCGTTTCGTGTGCACGCTTCGTCGCATCCCGTACGTGTATGACGCCGCTGACATCTGGTCGGACGCCGCACAGCTCGAGCCGGCTCCCCCCTTCGTCATCACCGTGCTGCGTGCCATGGAGCGCTTCTCGCTACGGGGTGCAGCACGGATCGTGACCATCTCCGAAGGCGTCGTCAGCCGTCTGAGAACGCTGGGAGTCAGGACTCCCATCACTGTGACAGGTTTCGGCGCGGACACGAGGGAGTTTCCTCCGACGATCTCGCCACCTCAACCGCTCTTCGTGTACGCCGGGAGCTACTCTCCGCCGCACGGTGCGGAGATCCTCATCGACGCGTTCGCAAGATTCCTGCCCGACCATCCTGACTACGTCCTGCGGTTCATCGGCAACGGAAGCGAGCGCCCAACCGTTGCGGCCAGAGCCTCGGCGCTGGGCGTCGTCGACAAGGTCGAATACCTCGATCCGATGCCTCCCATCGATCTCCTGCCGCACCTCTCCGGCGCCACGGCGACTCTGGCGACCATCAAGCCGAGCACCGTCTACGAATACTCCTACGCGTCGAAGGTCTTCTCTTCGCTCGCCGTCGGCTGCCCTGTACTCTTCGCCGGCCCCGGTCCCACGAACGCGCTCATCGAGAATGCGAACCACCACGTCCGCGCAGGGATCGCGTGCGACTACGACGTCGACGCGATCGCCGCCGCGATGACCGATCTGGCCGAGGCCCGTTCGACGCGCGACCAGCGCGTAGAATTGGCTGCGTGGACTGCTGAAGAGCATTCGATGTCGAGCGTGGCACGACGTGTCGTCGGTGTCCTCCGCATGATCGCGAGCCCTCGGAGACGCGAGGAGACGGAGCCGAGATGAGTCCCTTGGTTTCTTCGATTACGACGTGGATGATGCACCATCGCTCGTCGTTGCCGCACTGGCTGAATCGCGCGATGGAGTCTGTCGCTCGAAACCCCGACGCCCCACTCGGACGACTTGCCTCACGGCTGCTCGGTGGCAACGTGTCAGTCGAACCCACGCAAGTTCCCGACAGTCCGATCCGCCTCTACATCGCACCGACCAACTACTCGGGGCAGGCATACGCATGGGCGCGCGCGGTGGAAGCCGCAGACGAACGCATCGCAGCTCGTAACCTCGCGGTGGAGTTGCCCGGAGGATTCCGCTTTCCCGCCGACACCGTCGTGCCGATCGCCACGGTGAACGCGTCGACGAGCTGGGCGGATGCGGAATGGAATGCCGCGAAGCAGTTCACCCACGTGCTCGTCGAAGCAGAGCGGTCGATGTTCGGTCGGAGGTTCGGCAGGGAGGTCGCTGCGGAGATCACCGCGATGCACGCAGCCGGAGTCTCCGTCGCCTACCTCTGCCATGGCACGGACATCCGTGATCCCGACGCGCACGCCCGACGCACCAGCTGGTCGCCCTACCCGGAGGATCCCCGAACCGAGACGTTGCGTGCTGACGCGGCGAAGAACCTGGCATTGCTGCGCTCGTTGCCATTGCCGACCTTCGTCTCCACACCCGATCTACTCGACGATGTCCCCTGGGCCAAGTGGTGTCCCGTAGTGGTCGACCCGACCCGCTTCGCCGTTGAGCACCAGCCATTTGGCGATGGCACGCCGATCGTCATGCACGCGTCCAGCTCAGCGGTGCAGAAGGGCAGCCATCTCATCGAGGATTCGCTGGCGCCTCTCATAGTGTCGGAGCAGATCGACTATCGCCTCGTGACGGGTGTGGCCGCGACCGACATGCCAGGCATCTACGCGGCGGCAGATATCGTACTCGATCAATTCCGCCTGGGTTCATACGGTGTCGCCGCGTGTGAAGCCATGGCTGCAGGCCGCGTGGTCATCGGACACGTCCTCCCCAGTGTTCGGGATCGCATCCACAAGATCACAGGCATGGAGCTGCCGATCTTGGAAGCCACGCCTGACACTCTGCTCGATGTCATCACCGAGGTGGTTCAGAAGCCGGCATCGGCAACGGCGATCGCGGCGACAGGGCCTGCGTATGTCCGTGCCGTGCACTCTGGAGCGGCGAGCGCACGCACACTGATCGCCGACTGGATCAGTCCCTCAGAGGACCAGTCCTCTGAGGTGTAGAAGGTGAGATGCGATGAACCCGCGCGGCACGTTCGGGCCGGTAGAACAGGCGTAGGATCGTTCCGGTGAGTGAGTACGAAGTCGACGTCGTCATCGCGGTGCATTCGGCCGCGCGTCCGATCGAACGCGCGGTGTCGTCCGTTCTGGAAGGCACCAAGGCGCATGTGCGTGTCACGGTGGTGGCGCACAACATCGATCCCGAAATCATCCGAGGCAACCTCGGCACGCTGGCCGATGATCAGAATGTTCGACTGCTTGCCCTCGCAGATGGGATCCGCTCCCCTGCCGGCCCCATGAACGTGGGCCTCGAAGCAGCCACCAGTCCCTATGTCTCCCTGCTCGGTTCAGACGATGAGTTCGCTCCAGGTGCCATAGATTCCTGGCTTGCGTTCGCCACCGAGACCGGAGCCACATCTGTCATGGCACGCATCGACAGACAGACTGCCGGCCCGGACCCCATGCCACCGACACGGCGCGGCCGCACGCGCGAGCTCGATGCAGTGAAGGATCGCCTCGCATACCGAAGCGCCCCCCTGGGATTGATATCTCGTGAGCGCTTCGGCGATCTGAGGTTCACACCAGGGCTGGGCTCCGGAGAGGACCTCGAGTTCACATCTGCACTGTGGTTCACGGGATCGCACATCGCTTATGATCGGCGCACGCCCGGTTATCTCGTGCATGAGGACGGCGGAGACCGCGTGACCTTCGCTGTTCGCACTGTCGCCGAAGACTTCGCCTTCTTCGACGCGATAACATCCTCTGATTGGTTTCCCAGCCTCAGGCGAGCTCAGCGGGAGGCACTCGGTGTGAAGACGTTGCGGGTGCACTTCTTCGACGCTGTGCTGATTCGTTTGAACAGCGCTGAGGGTCTCGCTGCCCATCGTGAGGCACTCGACCACGTGATCAGAACGATTGAGGGAGTCGCCCCTCGCGCAGTTGCCCTCCTATCGAGGATCGATCGCGCCATCATCGAGGCTCTACGTGCTCCAGAAGTCGACGCCGAGCGTATTCTCGAACTCATCTCAGCGCGGTGGGGTCGGAGTTTTTCCGCCCTGCTCCCCCGCAACCCTCTACTCGCCTTCCACAGGCAGGCCCCTTATCGGACCCTGCGCGCAACGGTCGTGTGAGCGACGCGCATGGTCGAGAGCGCACACCCTCCCATCGTCCCCATCGTCGATCTGACGATCGCCGTCCACTCGGCGACACGGCCGATCGCCCGAGCCGTGGCGTCCGTCGTCGATCACACCCAGACCGACGTGCGCGTGAACGTCGTAGCTCACAACATCGACCCGGGCATCATCCGCGCCAACCTGGGCCGTTATGCCGACGATTCACGAGTACGGCTTCTCACGCTGCGTGACGGGATCGGTTCTCCTGCCGGTCCGATGAATCACGGTTTCGCGCGATCGGATGCTCCGTTTCTTTCAGTGATGGGGTCGGATGATGAGTTGGCGCCAGGCGCGATCGACTCGTGGCTCCGTCTGCAGCGGGCCACGAATGCCGAAGTGGTGCTAGCACGGATCGCCACGCCCGGAGGACGGATCGACCCATATCCACCGGTACGCAACGGCAGGCGGACGCGTGAGCTCGATGGGCGAAAGGATCGCTTGGCCTACAGAAGCGCGCCGGTCGGGCTGATCGATCGGGCACGCTTCGGCCAACTGCGTTTCACGGAAGGTCTGCCCTCCGGCGAAGATCTGGCGTACTCTGCGACGCTCTGGTTCACGGGAAGTCGCCTCGCATACGACCTGCACGGCCCCGGATATGTGCTCAACGACGACGCCGCTGACCGGGTCACGACGACGCCACGACCCGTAGCGGAGAACTTCGCCTTCCTCAATGCGATCGAAGCACTCGACTGGTTCAAAACCTGCTCACCTGCCGTGCGCGAGGCGTTGATCGTCAAGCTCATCAGACTTCATTTCTTCGATGTGCTCCGCGCGCACGCGCGTGCCGAGACAGGCATCGTGCCGAGCCAGGCGGATCTTCGTGGAGTGCTCGAGCGATTGGAAGCGATGTCGCCTCGGGCGGTCCGGCTGCTCTCCCGTGCCGATCGCCACGTGCTCGACATCCTGCGCAGGGGTGTTGATGCGACCGAGTTCTCCGCCGCGCTCGATGCGCGATGGCACTATCGGACACTGAGGGCGCTCGTTCCACGCAATCCGCTGCTCGCCCTGCATCGACAAGCCCCATTGCGAACGCTTGGCGCCGGTTTGCGCGCCTCAGCCTCTTGACCGTGCTCGACTCAGGAGACCTCTGGTCAGTTCGTCACCGCGTCCTCTGAAACGGATCACGGGCGGCCGCTGTGCAGCCGGTCGACTACTTGTCGAGGTCGTGGGCGAGTCCCGCGAGGAACACCTGCTCTGCGAACGCGGGGAGACCTTGCGCTACTTCGCGGAACGTACCCGACGCCGCGATGACGCCGTCGTCCAGATAACAGACTCGGTCGTAGTCCTTGATCGTCGACAGCCGATGCGCCACGGAGATGAGAGTGACCTCACCTTGGAGTGCACGGATCGACTTCGTGACCTCGTCTTCGGTCTTGGTGTCGAGCGAACTCGTCGCCTCATCCAGTACCAGCACCAACGGATCGGTGTAGAGAGCGCGCGCGATGCCCAGTCGCTGTTGCTGTCCGCCGGACAGCGAGACACCGCGCTCGCCGATACGTTCGTTGATGCCGTTCGCACGTGTCTCGATCAGGCTGCCCAATTGCGCACGCTCGAGGGCATTCAGTACTCGTTCTTCATCGACTTCGTCGGACCACGTGAGAGCGACATTCTGCGCGATCGTGCCGTCGAAGAGCGCCACCTTCTGCGGCACGTAGCCGACTCGGCCGCGCCACTGCTTGAGCACCGAGGTGAGCGGAGCTCCGTCGATCGTGATCTCGCCGCTCGATGCCTGGCTGAGGCCGAGGATCAGATCGATCAGTGTTGACTTGCCTGCGCCGGATGGTCCGACGATGCCCAGCGAACTCCCGAGCGGAATCGAGAGCGACATCCCGCGGATGACGTCCACGTCCGTCTTCGGGTACCGGAAACGCACATCGGTGAGACGCAGCTCGTGCGGCCTCTCCGCCAGGACCGCGGTGTCGGCCGGCGACTGCGACGTCTCCATGTCTCGCTCTGCCGCGGTGAGATCACCGATCACATCAGTGGCAGAAGGGATGCTCGCGACGCCTTGTACGATGCCGCCCTGTATCCCGTTGATCGCAGGGATGAGCCGGAAGCCGGTGGCAGCGAACAATGCGACGGAGGACAATGCCGCGGTCATTCCGCCTTGCCAGAATGAGAAGCCGCCGATCAGAATGACGCCACCGATGAGCGCCGCCTCGAACACGAATCCGGGGACGATGCCGAGGAAGGAGCCGTTCGCACGGGCCCGGACAGACCTGCTTCGGTTCGTGGTCACCAGCTCTGCGACGTCAGATAGACGATTACGGAGGCTGAGCTCCTTGAGCGCTTCCATCATCTCGGTCATGAGGATCGCAACGCGATAACTGAAGTTGCGGTTCACCGTAGCGGCTTCAAGCGAGCGCTTGGTTACCACTTGGTGCACGATGAGTGCCACGATCGTCAAGTACACGAACGCGATCACTGACGTCATCGGGTCGGCCACGAAGAGCACGACCAGTATCAGCACGAATGTGAAGATCGAGCTCGGTACGCGCATCAGCGGAAGCAGGAAGCCTGCCATGGTGTTCGCGATTCCCGCGTCAGCGATACGCGTGATCTCCGCGACGGATCTCTTCGAGCGCTCTTCCCAACTGGAGTTGATGTACGCCCGGAACATACGGTCGCCGATCTCCAACTCATACTTGGCGAAGCGGCGAGTGGCGAACCAGTGCAGTGTCACCGACAGCACCGATTTCAGAATGATCAGTATGCACGCCGTCAATGCGAAGATCGGCAGAGTCTCCGCCGCAACCTCACCGATGATCGGCAGGGTGATCGTTCCACCCGTGATCGCCGGTCCGATCACGACTGCGAGCAGCGCCATCGCGATGACGTCCAATGCGGTGATCGCGGTCGTGGCGATCATGTACCCGACGAAATACCGCTGCGCGCCCTTGGGCATCAACGGCAGAAGGTCGCTGAGGACCGGCCATATCCGCTTCATCGCTGTGGCGCCTGGAAAGCCATCGACTGACCGGTGTCAGCAGACGACAGCGCGCCCTCCACGACTGTCAGCGTGCGCAATCCCTGCTCCATCGTGACGACATCGCTGGGCAGCCCGAGGACGGCGTCTCGGAATGCCTCGTGCTCGACTCGCAGGGGCTCGCGCTTAGCGAACGAATAGCGAGTGATATCTCCCTCGGAGACGCCCCGGAACGAGGAGATCGACTCCCATTCCAATGGAATGGTGCCGTTCGCGAAGAAGGTGAGGTCGCCCGTTGCCGTGTCTGCGATGAAAGTGCCTCGGTCGCCGGTGACGACGGTGACGCGTTCCTTCATCGGCGAAAGCCAGTTCACAAGATGGTTCACGATCACGCCGTTCGCAAGGCGTCCGGTCACGGTGATCATATCTTCGTACTGACGCCCGCTCTTGTGCGCGATCTGCGCGAAAACGCTGGTGTATTCGCTCTGGGCGACCCAACTCGTCAGATCGATGTCGTGGGAAGCGAGATCCTTCGCGACCCCGACGTCGGCGATGCGGGCGGGGAAAGTGCTCTGTCGCCGGGTGGCGATCTGGTAGACCTCGCCGAGTTCGCCTGCCTCCAGACGTCGTCGCATCTCCTGCAATGCCGGATTGAAACGTTCGACGTGCCCGACTGCTCCGACCAGGCCGTTCGACGCGAACGCGTCCACCATGCGCTTGCCTGCCTCCAGGCTGTGCGCGATGGGCTTCTCGACCAAAGTGTGCACACCAGCTTCGGCGAGCTTCAACGCAGCATCCTCGTGGAACGCTGTCGGCACGGCGACCACGGCCATGTCGATGCCCGCCTCGATCAGCGACTCGATGTTCGGAAGAATCGGAAGCTTGCCCGCCACATTGTGCGGGTCGCCGCCGGGATCAGCGATCGCGACCAGCTCCACATCCTCCACCTCGCGGATGATGCGGGCGTGGTGTCGCCCCATCATGCCCACGCCGAGCAGCCCCACACGCAGATCAGCCATCAGGCGCCGGATCCTGCGACGGTGTTGACGGCGGTGGCGATGCGTTCGAGGTCGTCCTGCGACAGTGACGGGTGCACCGGCAGCGACGCGACCTCGCGTGCGGCACGCTCAGTCTCTGGAAGATCCAGGCCCGGCGCGTACGGGGCGAGGGACGGGAGGCGGTGGTTCGGGATCGGGTAATACACACCCGCACCCACATTGTGCTCCTCCTTCAACGCGCGCACGAACCCGTCCCGATCCTCCGGAACACGCACCGTGTACTGGTGATACACGTGCACCGCACCCTCGACGACCGGAGGCGTGACCACACCGTGCAGGTTCGCGTCCAGGAACGCCGCATTCGCCTGACGCGTCTTCGTCCACGCGTCGACCTTCGTCAACTGCACACGCCCGATCGCCGCATGGATGTCCGTCATACGGGCGTTGAACCCGACGAGCTCGTTCTCGTACTGCTTCTCCATGCCCTGGTTGCGCAGCAACCGCAACCGGCGCGCGATCTCCTCGCTCGCTGCGGTCACCATCCCGCCCTCACCACTGGTCATGTTCTTCGTGGGATACAGGCTGAACATCGCGAACTCACCGAACGAGCCCACCGGACGCCCATCCAACGCCGCCCCGTGTGCCTGCGCCGCGTCCTCATACAACGCCACACCCCGCGCCGCCGCGAGGACCTCGAGCTCCCGCATCCGTGCCGGGTGCCCATACAGATGCACCGGAAGGATGCCCTTCGTCTTCGGCGTGATCGCCGCGGCGACCGCCTCAGGATCCAGGGAGAACGTGTCCGGCTCGATGTCAACGAACACCGGGGTCGCCCCCGTCAAGGCGACAGAGTTCCCCGTCGCCGCGAACGTGAACGACGGCACAATGACCTCATCCCCCGGGCCGACACCGGCAGCCAGCAAACCCAGATGAAGACCCGCCGTGCCCGAATTCACCGCGACGGATGGGCGACCAGGCACGAAATGCGCTGAGAACTCCTGCTCGAACGCCGCGACCTCCGGCCCCTGAGCGACCATACCGCTACGCAGCACACGATCGACCGCCTCGCGCTCCTCATCACCGATGATCGGCTTCGCCGGGGGAATGAACTCGCTCACACAGACTCCTTCATCAAAACGCCATCACTCTCGACAAAACGCGCGCCCGTCGATGGGCATACCCACGTCTTGTCCTCATCACCGGGTGTCAACGGCACACCGGACTCTCCGACCCACCCGATGCGCCGGGCGGGAACGCCGGCGACCAGCGCATACGCCGGGACGTCCTTCACGACGACGGCGCCAGCAGCCACCGTCGCCCAGGCGCCGATCGTCACTGGGGCGACACACGCCGCCCGCGCGCCGATAGCCGCGCCGCGCTCTATTGTGACGCCGACCGGCTCCCAATCGTGCGCACTCTTCAGCGTGCCGTCCTCGTTGATCGCCCGCGGATAGGTGTCGTTGGTCAACACGACCGCTGGTCCGATGAACACACCGTCCGCGAGTTTCGCCGGCTCGTACACGAGCGCGTAATTCTGCACCTTGCAGTTGTCTCCCATGACGACACCGGTGCCGACGTAGGCGCCCCGCCCCACGATGCAGTTCTCGCCCAGACGGGCTTGCTCGCGCACCTGTGCCAGGTGCCAGATCGAACTTCCTGCCCCGATCGTGGCCTCAGGTGAGACATCGGCCGATTCGACGATACGCACACCATCCGGTGAGGCCATACGGAGATCTCCTCGCAGAGTCAGAAAAGGGGCTACGCCATCCTATCCGCTCCTGTGTCTGTTTCCTGAGAGGATGGAGCGGTGACCAACCCCGCAACCTCCGACTTCCGCACGTGGATAGTCGTTCCGCTGTACAACGAGGCGACGGTGATCGCAGGCGTGATCGCGGGGCTTCTGCCTCATTTCCCGAACGTGGTGTGCATCGACGACGGATCGACCGACGGCTCGGCCGACGTCGCCCGGCAGGCCGGTGCCCACGTCGTCGAGCATCCGATCAATCTCGGCCAGGGTGCTGCATTGCAGACAGGCATCGATTACGCCCTGTCCCGGCTCGAGTGCGAGTACATCGTGACGTTCGACGCCGATGGGCAGCATCGAGTGGAAGACGCCGAAGGCATGGTGGCGGTAGCCCGTGAGAGCGGTGCAGCCATCGTGTTCGGTTCGCGGTTCCTTGATGACCGCACTCGACCAGGATGGATGAAGCACGTCATCCTCAAGACCGCGGTGTGGGTGACCAACCTCACCACCAGTGTCAAGCTCACCGACGCCCACAACGGATTACGCGTCATCCGGCGCGACGCTGCGGCGCACATCCAGTTGAAGCAGGATCGGATGGCGCACGCCACTGAGATCGTGCTCCAACTCGGGGACACCGGGCTCCCTTGGACCGAATATCCGGTCGAGTTGCTCTACACCGACTACTCGAGATCGAAAGGCCAATCGGTGCTGAACGCCGTCAATATCCTCGTCGACCTGGTCATCCGGTGAACGCCATGTGGATCCAGATCGTGCTCATCGCCGCCGTCGTCATCATCGGTGCGGTCTTCATGCGTCGCACAGGTGCCGACAGCCACCTGGCCATCCGACGTCTGCTTTACGGAGCGTTCGTACTGGTGGCCATCCTCTCGATCCTCTTCCCGCAGTGGCTGACCTGGGCAGCGAATCTCGTCGGAGTGGGGCGAGGGACAGACCTGCTTCTCTACGGGCTCGTGCTGATGTTCCTGGTCTTCGTGTACACGCAGTCGCGACGCAATGCGGCTCAGCAACGTCGGCTCACGCTTCTCGCACGTAAGCTCGCGCTGCTGCAGGCCTCGACCGATGACGACGTGCACCCGGCGGAGGACGTCCGACCCCGCGACGAGGATTAGTCGCAGGCAGTGATCTGCCAGAGGCTCGCGTCGCCTTCGGTCTCGATCTCCGTGAAACCGGGCCTGTCCTCGAAATCGGTCATTCCCGGCATCAAGTATTGACCGGGACCGGTGTCTCCTGGGCCGAAGTCGAGCACATATGTCGGCTGGCCATAGGCCGCCAACGCCTCGCACACCGCTGTGTCCTCGCCGGCATCACGAAGATCCGCTGCGATGATGTTCCATGCGGTTGACTGCGGGGGTGACCACGTGCGCGGAACGATGTCCCGCTCACCCAGCACGAAAGCGAAGGCTGCTCCGGTCGACGGATTCGCAATGAGCAGAGCGTCGGCAGGCACCAACTCGGGCAGTCGCCTCAAGAGCTCGTACTCGTCTGTCGAGAGGTAACTGCGATCGTTCAGCGTGTAGCGCGATTGCTCGTCCGTCTCGGCGGCGACCCGGAGCAGGATGACGGGGTTCACTGCCACGCTCACAGACCCGACGATGGCGATGACTGCCATCGATGCAAGAGTCAGCGGCAGTCGACGCCGTGTCTCGACCTCTGCCGAGGCGCTGAGCCTCGCGACTGTGCGGATGATGGCCGCCAGTCCGACGGCTGCAAGCGGTACGACGATGATCGGCACGATCGCCGCAAGACGAAAAGAATCGCCGTACCACGGTCCGGTCAGCAGTCGCTTGATCACTCGAAGGTCGGTGCTGACGCTGATGATGTACAGCAGCGACACTCCCGCCCAGGCGAAGGCGAGCCAACGCACACGCGTCGCACGAATGGCCGACACCAGACCCACGAGTAGAAGCACACTCATGCCGATGGCCGGTGGTAGCAGGGAGTGACTGTTGAGCAGAACGTCAGCTGCCGCGGCCAACGGGCTGCGGTACGCCCTCCAGAGCACAGCTCCTGCCAAGTAAACCAGCACCACCCAGACGAGAGCGACCGCCAGCCATCCGATGATCATGGTCGCCACGATCCAGGCACGCCCACGAGGCGTCGCTCGACGGAGGGCGGCGAACAGCATTCCAGTGACCCATAGCATCACAAGCACTGCCCAGACGAGGACGGATGACGGCTGAGACAGCGTGATCGCCACCACGACGAACATCGCGGCCGCTCCTGTGCCTACGCTCGCTCGGACACGCTCTGCGCTGCGATTCCCAGCCCACGACCGGACCGTGATGATCGTGAGGGCGACTGCAGTCGGGACCAGCGCGACCGAGAGCGCGTACGGGTATAGCACGCCCCACTCGAACATGAGCTGAGGGAACGCCATCAGCCCGGCCGAGAGCGCAGCGGCCAACGCGGTGACGATCACATCGCCCCGGCTGATCACACGCACCAGGAATGCGATGCCGAGCGGCCAGATGACCGCGGCGATCACGAGTGCCACAACATTGGCCGCAACCGGAATCAGTTCTGTGTCCAGCGCCACGAGGGAGGCGACCGCGTGCCAGGCCGCGGGGTAGAACGTGGTGCCGCCGATCACTCCCGTGAGCTCCAACGATGATGCAGAACCGGTGTCGGCAACCCATCGCAGCGCATTGAGGTGGAAGACGGCGTCGTTCGTCTGCGAGATCGCCGTCGGGAGTCCGACGTACGCGAGCAGGCGCGCCGCATTGAGTCCCGCACCGACGATGAGGCCAGCGAGCAGAAGTACTGTGGGGGCCGGTCGCTGACGCTGCCGCAGCGTCCTCCAACGACTGCGACCGATGAGCAACGACGCACACCACACGATGGCGGCGACGATGAGAACGGCGATCCCGACACTGAGATGCCCCCACTGCACGCCAATGTAGGGGAATACGATCGCGAGAGTCGAGAGCACCCCCACTGACACCCCGGGAGCTGCGGCCCAGAGAGCCAAGCCCCGCAGACGCAGTCCGGTCCCGATCATAAGTCCAGGTCCGAAGAAGACGAGCAGTGCCAGTGCGATCAGCCCGGACTGTGCGATCCAATGCGTGATCATTCGTCGACCAAGGCGATGGCGCCTTCGATATCACCGTCGTAGATGACCTCGCCCTTGTTGATCACCACGCCTCGGGTGCACAGCTCTCGCACCATCTCCATGTCATGGCTGACCACTACGAGGGTCTTCTGATTCTCGATGAGTTCAGCGAACTTCAAGCGGCACTTCTCCCGGAACGGAGCATCCCCGACCGAGAGGATCTCATCTACCAGCAACACGTCCAGTTCGACGTGGATCGCGACGGAGAACGCCAACCTCATGAACATGCCGGAGGAATAGTGCTTGACCTCCTGATCGATGAACTTCTCGATCTCGCTGAAAGCGACGATCTCGTCGTAGCGCTCCTCGATCTCCTTGCGCTGCATGCCGAGGATCGCGGCATTCAGGAAAACGTTCTCACGACCGGAAAGCTCAGGATGAAAACCCGCGCCGACTTCGATCAGGCCCGCCACACGTCCTCGCGTCAGCACCTGACCGCCATCGGGTTCCATGACGCCGGAGACGAGTTTGAGCAACGTCGACTTCCCGGAACCGTTCAAACCGAGGATGGCGACAGATTCTCCCTCGTTGATCACCAAGTCGATCCCTTTCAGCGCCTCGAAGGTGCTGCTCGTCTTCTGACGTCGGATCCAGGACACCATCGTGTCTTTGAAAGAGAACGCGTGATTGAGCGTGAACGTCTTGTGCACGCCGTCGACGATGATGCTGGGGCGCGAAGCGGTTGCGGTTGTCATAGGTCTTGCGCGAACCTTCCCTCGAGACGTCGGAAGACCAGTTGCCCGATCAGCAACGTCGCGACGGCGATCAGGAACGTCCACAGGGTGTTCCATGCGAGACCGGGAGGCAACGTGAGTGTCGTCTCCGTCACCGGCCGCCAGAAGGCGTAGTGGAAGAGTTCAACGCCCTGTGTGATCGGATTGAGCATGTACACATCGACGATCCACTGCGGCCAGCCGAGTTCGTCGACCGCGTCCTGCACCATCGTCCATGCATAGAGGACCGGCGATGCCCACGTGGCGAGCAGCAGCAGCAGTTCCACGATGTTCTCGGAGTCACGGTAGCGGACGTTGAGCGCGCCGAAGAAGAGGCCGGTGCCCAACGCGAACAACGACACGATGATGATTCCCGCGAAGACCGCGAGGACTGACACCAGTGAGATGTTCACGATCCATCCCATGAACAGGCAGACGATCAGGAGAAGTCCGAGCTGGGGGAGGAAATGGATGAACGCCACGAACACGGCCGAGACAGCGAAGAGCTGGCGAGGAAGGAACACCTTGCGCACGAGCGGGGCATTACCGACTATCGACGTCGTCGCGTTCTTGAAGGCCTCAGAGAAAAGGTTGATCACGACGATGCCCGAGAAGAGGTACACCGCGTAGTTCGGAACGCCGCGTTCGAGATTCATGAACAGACCGAGCACGACCCAGAACACGAGAAACTGCGCGCCGGGGCGGACATACGACCATGTCCAGCCGAGTACCGAGTTGCGATACCGAGTACTGACGCCGGTCTTGACCAGCAGGTACAGCAGGTAGCGCCAGCGCACGACATCGATCAGACCGCGGCTCTTACCGGGAACTTCGAACTCGGAACGCGGGACGACGGCGAAAAGATCTCGAGTATCTGTCACTGACCCACTCATTCAACTGCGATGACGGACGTCATGCACATCCCATCATCCTATGCGACTCAACCGAGTTGCTTCATGATCGACCACCCGTTTCCGATACGAGAGCCAGCGCTCGCCCAGCCGCCCTTCCCGTTGCCGCGATACAGATACATGTCTCCGCTGGACGCTACAGCGAGGACGTCGTTCCGACCGTCGCCGTTGAAATCACCTGAACTGAACACGGATACCATCCCACCCCATCCTTGCCCGATCGAACGAACGTCACCCCAGTTGCCATCGCCCGTCGTCGGATAGAGCATGAGGGCACCTGAAGCCGTCCGCCCGATCAGATCGGGGTTTCCGTCACCATCGAAATCACCGACGCTGAAGAGATCCCTGAAGCCCCACCAGTTCTGGCCGATGACGGTACCGGAATCAGGCGCCCAGCTGCCGCTGCCGTTGGCTCGGTAGAACAGCAGATGGCCCTTGGCGTCGATCGCGAGCACATCAGGGATTCGGTTCCCGTCGAAGTCGATGTTTCCGACCACACGGGAAAATCCGCCCCAACCGGAGCCGATTCGGACTCGCTCCCCCAGCCCACCGGCTACAAGGCCCGGGTGGAGATAGAAGGTGCCCGCACGATCGATCTGACCGATATCAGTCATTCCGTCGCCGTTGAAGTCGCCGAGCGGAATGACTCGATCCGTCGCGGCCCACGTGCCACCAGGGCGCGTGACCTTGCCCCAGTTTCCGTCTCCAGTTGTGCCATAGATGCGCAATTCACCACCGCCTGTCAACGCGATGACATCGCCGCCTGCGACACCGTCAAGGTTTCCTGCACCTCCAGGCAGGGCTCGAGGCTGGGTCACCGCAGGACCCGCACCCGCGTTCGTGACGAGCGTATTCCATCCGGTGCCGATGGAACGCCCATCGCTGACAGCGCCGCCGCGCGAACCGCGGTAGAGCCGAAGCGTGCCGTTGCGCTCCTCAGCCAGGAGGTCCGCGTGTCCGTCGCCCGTGAAGTCCCCTGTGTTGAACACGTCCGCGAACGAGCTCCAGCCGTTTCCGATCTGCTTGGACCCCGCCCAACTGCCCCGACCGTTTCCGGAGTAGACGTACAGTCGGCCTTGGCTGTCGCGAGCCACGAGGTCGGCTCGTCCGTCTCCATCGAAGTCACCGTTGCCGGTGATCAGGTTCATCATGCCCCAGCCTGTGCCTACGGTTCGAGGAGCGAGAAAGCCGCCGCGATCGTTCCCCGACCACAACTGCAGACGTCCCGACGCATCCGTCGTGAAGACATCAGGGATACCGTCACCATCGAAATCGCCGGCGGACGTCGCGAGCACCACGCCTGACCAGTCACCGGCGAGGGCCACCGGAGCCGAGAGCGTCCCGCTTCCATTTCCCTTCAGCACGCTGGCCGCACCTGATTTCGTGATCGCGACGAAATCACGATGTCCGTTGCCGTCGAGATCACCGACGCCGAAGAAGCTCTTGACGTTTGCGACGCCTGAGCCGATCTTGACTCGGGCGCCCCACGCGCCGTTGAGATACGGATAGCCCCACACAGCACCTGCGGCATCGGACGTGACGACGTAGTTCGAGGTATCGATCGACGAGAGCGTTGGAGCGACCGTTGCTGGTGCCTCTGGAGTCTGCGTCGGCCCGAACCAGTCGGTGAAGTAGTTATAGAAGTTGCGGTTGCCGTAGCTCGAGCAGTTGTCTCCTTCACCGAATCCGGCGCGAAGCGCCGCTGCGTTCGGCTGGTACGGCGTGTAGTAGTAGAGCGCCGCGGTCGCCTTGTTGGCGATGTACACGTTTCCACGACCGCATGACGAGTTCGGGTGATACAGGATGCCCCAGGTCTTGCCCGGCGCGTACCACTGGAACCACTCTCCCTCCATGTAGATCTGCATCTGGCGCGCTGCGCCGTAGATCTGGTGGAAGAATCCCACGAAGTTCGGATCGCACGGTGCGGTGTCCGGGCAGCCCTGGCCGAGTGCCATGTCGTAGCGCCACGAACTGGGCCACGTGTGCGTGATGAGCGCCTGCTCCTTCTGCAGCATGACGATCAGCACCTGAGGGTTGATGTTGCACGACTGGGCGACTCGGTAGATGATCCGCGCAGCCGTCTCGTTCGCAGCACCGGTGTATCCGCTGCAGTACGCGTCGGCCGGACGGTTCACTGAGCTGATCTTGAAGTCCTTCAGGCACACATATCCGGATTGGCACCGCGAGACCTTGCCGTTGAAGAAGGTCTGGATCTGCGCCTCGGTCATCGTGGACTTGTCGGTGAAGACCGCATCGCTGATGATGTTGCCGGCGCTGAAACCGGCGAGGGACGTCTTGACGATGCCCGTCTGCGCAGGGTCACCGCCCGTGCGCGCGAGAGTCACCGACGGGCTCTGAGCGGCGGATGCCGCCGCCACGGTGACCGGCGCGACTGTGCCGACCACAACTGCGGCGACAGCGATCAGCACCGTGAGGAACCGGGTGATTCTGAGCGCGCTTCGTGGGTGTGGGGCACGTCGAGACATGTGACCAGTGTGGCGGAAGTTGCGCAATGATGCCACTGGGGCAATTGAAACTGAAGAGAAACGCCGCGTGTCGCGCAGATGCACAGCCTTCCAGCAGCCGCTAACTCTGTCCGGCGGAGTGCTCAGAGATCTGCGTGCAGCGACCAGACACGCTCGGCGGAACTCGCCCATGAGAACGCACGCGCCCTGTCCCCCGCCAGTACACCGAGGCGTTTCGCGCCGGTACTCACGGCGTCCATCAGTGCGTCGGAGAGCTCCGCCGCTTCGACCAGCGCTCCGCCTTCGGCGATGACATCGCGATGCACACCGCTGTCGACGGCGAGCAGTGGCACGCTCAACGACATCGCTTCCATCGCGCGCCACGGCCACACCGACAGGTCGCTGGTCGCGACGAACGCAGTCGCTCCGGCGAGCAAGGCGGCGCGACGCTCCGCGTCGAGCCTCCCTCGGATGTGCGCCCTGCGCTCGGGCAGGCCGACCGCGGAGGCGATCTCGGCAAGCTGCGGCTCCGCGCCTTCCGCGGCATCGAGCACGACAGCATCGACGGCGGCAGCTGCAGCGGCACGGAACCCATGCTCGAGACTCTTCTCCGAGCCGGTGAGCACGACATAGCGCCCCGGTGGCGTCAGCGCGGCGCTGCTCTCTGTGGCGTCCACTGGGGATGCGAACCCATCCGGCGCTGCACCGGCGATCACGCGCACCCGATCCCCGAGCTTCGCGAAAGACTTGATCCGTTCTGCCATCGCGTGCGCCGGAACGACCACGACGTCCGCATGCCTGGCGGCACGGCGCAGCATCCCTCGTTGCCAGGCGACGGCGCCCTTAGGCAGCAGCTCGGGCGCTTCCCACGCACGCAGATCCCATACCGTCGCAGCGACCTGGTCATCGTTGTGCAGGCGATCGTGCTTCACGAGCGGTGCCATCAGCGTCGGCGCGTGGATGAGACCGCCCCCCACACCGGGAACGATGCCCAACTGCCACGACGCGACCAGCTCACGCCTCGCCAGAGGAAGCACCCGCGTTCCCGCCAACCCGGCAAGATGTGCGCTGCCCCCAGCCGGGACGATGGCCTCGACGGCGCAACCTGACGGCGCGGTCGCGATCAGGCCCACCGTCAAGTCGAGCGCTGCCGCCGCCTGATCCGCATCTACCACCTGTGCGATCTGGTCGAGAACGACACGCAACTGGGCACCCATAGCCAAAGCGTAGCCTCGGCTTCAAGAAAATCCGTGAGTGACGCCGGTCCATGCTTGAATGCAGGAGTGAGCGACGGTCGGCTTCCAATTCAGCGTCGGTGGATCCGGTGGGTCATCGGTGCGATCATCGCGTCGCTCGTGCTAGCGATCGGTTGGGTGGCCATCCGGGGCATCAGCGCAGTGACTGAGCTGCAGAGTGCGGCGAGTGCGGCCTCCCAGATGCGCTCCTCGATCGCGGACGGAGACCTTCCACGTGCGACGTTGGTCGCGCCGCGTGTCGTGCAGCACGCCACGTCGGCTCGCGATCTCACCGCTGACCCCATCTGGCGCGGATTCGAGTTCGTCCCGTGGGTGGGTGCGAACTTCACCGCCGTGCGCGAGATCACCGAGGTCACCGAGGACGTCGCCTCGAACACCGTGTCGCCCTTGCTCGACATCGCCGGAGACATCGATCTCGCGAGTTTGGGATTCACTGGTTCGTCGATCGACCTGGCTCCGCTCGGGGCTGTCGAGAAGCCGCTCGCTGCGATCGATGCGACGCTCGGCGCTGCGGAGGCGAGAGCGATTCAGATCGATGCCGACGCCGCACTGGCCCCAGTCGCGGATGCCGTTCGCGAGATGCGTGATGTCGTGACGGACGCTGCCACGGTGGTCGGCGCTCTCCATGGCGCCGCTGTGCTGCTCCCGACCATGCTCGGCGCCGACGAGCCTCGCACGTATGTCCTCGCGATGCAGAACAGCGCCGAGTTGCGATCCGACGGGGGCGTCGTGGGGTCGTTGGCGCTCGTCCGCGCAAACCAGGGCTCGATCAGCATCGTCACGCAGGCCATGAGCAGCGACTTCCCTGTGCTGGCGGAGCCGTTGCCGCTGAGCGACGCGACGATCGCGCTTTTCGGCGACGCCCCTGGTCTCCAATTCCGGAACATCACGAGCATCCCCGACTTCGTCGAAACCGGGGCGCTGATGGCTCTGCGCTGGGAGCAGAGATTCGGGCAACGCGTCGACGGCGTCATCGCCGTCGACACCGTCGTCGCCGAGCACCTGATCGCCGCGACCGACGGCCTGGCCTTCGGCCCGTTCACGGCGACGCCCGACACGATCGTGCCCATCCTGCTGTCCGAGATCTACGCGACGTATACGGATCCCCTGCAGCAGGATGCCGTTTTCGCCGGAACCGCGAACGCCCTCTTCGCCGCTGCGCTCAACAGCGGCGAACCTCAGCAACTGATCGAGGCCATCGCGACGTCGTCAGGCCAAGGTCGCATCCGGATCTGGAGCGCACACCCCCAAGAGGAGGAGTTGCTCGCGGCGTCGTCGCTCGGCGGCGCGATCGCCGTGGACGATCCGCGAGGGCCGCGCGTGGGCGTGCTCTTCAACGACGCGACCGGCGGAAAGATGAACTTCTACACGGACGCAGCGATCAGTACAGCCGTAGGCACGTGCCAAGGTGAGCCGACCACGCAGGTGCGGGTGACTTGGACCAATAAGGCACCCGCAGACGCCGCTCAGACGCTACCCGCTCATGTGACGGGGAACGGGGCCTCCGGGGTCGAAGCCGGCGACGTGCGCACCTTGATCGCGATCTACGGCCCAGAAAGGGCCACGGTGCGCTCTGTCGATCGTGATGGTGAGCAGGAAGGTGCCCGAACCGCCCTTCTCGGCACCCGCAGCGTCGTGCAGCACGACGTCCTCCTCTCACCCGGCGAGTCCACGACCATCACGGTGTCCTTCGTCGGAACCGGGGCTGGCGACCGACTGACACGAGTGCAGCACACGCCCATGATCGGCACACCCGAGATGAGACGCACGGAACTCACCTGCGGCTAGTGACAAATCGTTCAACCGGGGCTAGGGTCATCTCCACTGGGGAATATCGGACTTTGCTTTCCTGCCGTGGGGGTGGGAAGAGTTCACGCAGTCGGACGCAGCGGTGTGTTCGGATGTGATTCCGCGTGTATCTCTGGGGAGAATCATGCTGAGGAAGCTGGCTGTGATCACGGTGTCGACTGTGCATGACACCGCGCTGAGCCGCGACCAGGGTGTGCTGGCGAGGTGCGTCGCGGGCGATCGTAGATCGGGTCGCCGCGTCTCGCGGTGACTTCCACGCCGGGCGGCGGCGGTCCCTCCCCCTCCGACTGTCGTCGTCCGGTGTCGGCCAGTGCCGGCCGGCAGGCCCGCTGCCCATCACCGCACGCGCGAGTGATGGGCAGTGAGCCACTCATCGCATGTGGTCAGAGTGGTGGCTGCTCACGGAGTCGGCGCGGGAGTCGCCGTCGGCGGATGCAGCGTCTGCTGGGCCAGGTCTCGCACGAAGGTGTAATCGGGCTCGAACTCGTCGACACCGTTCTCCGGTACGAGCTCTATCGGCGTGACCGGCAGCTCCTTCGCCTTGAGCATCAGATCGAGGAACTCCGACAGTTTGTCCCTCGGCAGATCCGTGTCGACGAGCACAGTGCCTGCGGAGGCGATGTCATTGAACCGCGTCAGGACGTTCTCAGGTGTGAACTGGTCGAGGATCGCGATCTGCAGTTCACGCTGACGCTGCATGCGATCCCAGTCACTGGTCGTGTACCGCGAGCGGGCGTACCACTGCGCGGTGTCGCCGTTCATGTGCTGCTGACCGGGTTCGATCCAGCCGATCGCCCATTCGTTGACGTCCGTCCCGGTCCAGCCCTCCGGCGGGCCGCCCTTCGGCAACCGCTCCGTGACGTTGATGTCCACGCCGCCGAGCGCGTCGATCATGGCCGCGAAGCCGTTCATGTCGATGAAGATGTAGTACGGGATCTCGATGCCGAGAATTCCTTCCGCAGCGTCCTTCGTCGCCTCGATGCCCGGCGCGGAACCGTGCGCGGCAGCATCCGGATAAAGCTCGGCGCCCTGATCATCGCGACAGACCTCCGCCGCGTAGCGGATATGGTTCATCCACCCGTTCCACCCGCACGATGACGACGAATGCCCCTCGAAGCCGTTCGGATACAACGCGTGCATCGGACTGCCCTCGCTGAACGGCGCGTTCGGCAGCTCGCGCGGGATGCCGAAGATCGTCGTCGCACCGGTCGTCGCGTTGACCGACACCACCGAGATGCTGTCGAAGCGCATCGAATCGCGCCCGTCACCGCTGTCGGCCCCCAGCAGCAGGATGTTGTAATACCCGTCGACGGGCTCGACGCTCGGTCCGCTCTGGCCGAAGATGTCATTGATCGCGCCCCGGCTCGCCCCTGCGACGCTCGCCGCGTACCCGGCGCCTCCGCTGAGCAGCCCGACGAGGATCATGGCGACGACCGGGATGGCGAAGCGCGACGCCTGCGGGACCTTGACCAGACGCACCAGGCGCAAGGTGTCGAAGGTCAGCACGAGCCACAGCAGCGCATAGGCGATGAACAGCACCTGCAGCGCCGTCAGCACGAACCAGTTCGTCGCCGCCGAGACCAGCACGGAACGCCAGAACAGCGCCGACACGATCGCGAGCACCACGAGGAACCAGCTCACCAGCGTCGCGACCAGGCCGATGCGACCGAGTCGGCGGTTGCCTCCGGCGAGGACCTGTGCCGAACCGGGCACCAGCACGTTCATCACGACGAGCCACCAACCGCGGCGCCCCATGAAGCCGGCGTCCGCCAGATCGGGGTTGCGCAGCGGGCGGGTCTCGATCAGCGGGCGCCCTCCCCGGTTCGTCGCGCGCGGCGCGGCGATCGTCACAGGGAGTCCTTCAACCGTTCGTTCTTGTCGGCGACTTGGGACTCGAGTGTGCGGGCGTACTCCTCGATCCGATCGGCGACGGCGTCATCCGACGCACCGAGAATGCGCGCCGCGAGGATGCCCGCGTTGCGTGCGCCGCCGATAGACATGGTGGCCACCGGGATGCCGGCAGGCATCTGCACGATCGAGAGAAGCGAGTCCATCCCGTCGAGGTATGCGAGCGGAACCGGCACGCCGACGACGGGCAGCGGTGTCATGGACGCGAGCATGCCAGGAAGGTGCGCTGCGCCTCCCGCTCCCGCGATGATGACACGGACTCCTCTGCCCCGTGCGTCGCGTGCGTACTGCATCAGCTTGTCCGGCGTGCGATGAGCCGAGACGACCTCGACCTCGTGCGGGATGCCGAACTCGGTGAGGGCCTGCGAGGCATCGCTCATCACGCGCCAGTCGGAATCGGATCCCATCACGACGCCGACGATGGGCGCAGCGGAAGAGTGCAGTGGCTCAGTCACCTCCCCAGGGTACGTTCCGCTACTGGGAGTTCAGCTGAACGGCGCGCGTTACTCAGACGAAATGCGCGGCCGCGGCGCGTGCGGTGTAGACGACGTCGTCGAGGTCGTCCCCCGAGACGTTCACGTGTCCGACCTTGCGGCCCGGACGCGCCGCTTTGCCGTAGGTGTGGATCTTCGCGGACGGCTGCTCGGACATCGCCGCGTCGAAGCGGTCCTCGAATCCGCCCTCTGCCGGACCGCCGAGGATGTTGACCATCGCCGCCCAGGCTGCACGCGGCGTCGTGTCGCCGAGCGGAAGATCGGCGACAGCGCGCAGATGCTGCTCGAACTGTCCGGTGACAGCGCTGTCCTGGCTCCAGTGCCCGCTGTTGTGCGGGCGCATCGCGAGCTCGTTGACGAGGATGCGCTCGTCGTCGGTCTCGAACAGTTCGACCGCGAGCATTCCCGTCACGCCGAGCCCCTCTGCGATCTGCCGCCCGATCGCCTCCGCGACGCGCGCCAGTCGGTCGCTCGCGGCCGGTGCCGGAGCGAACACCTCGGCGCAGACGCCGTCGCGCTGAACCGTCTCCACGACCGGGTACGACATCATCTGCCCACTCGGCCGACGTGCGATCTGCTGCGCGAGCTCACGGCTGAACGACACCAGCTCCTCGACGAGCAGCGCATCCGTGCCGGCTCCTGGGGCGAGGGCATCGAACCAGTCAGAGGCCTCGTCCGCGCTGCGCACCACGCGCACGCCCTTGCCGTCGTAGCCGCCTCGCGGTGTCTTCACGACGGCCTTGCCGCCGTGATCATCGAGGAAGGCCTGCAGCTCATCGACGCCCCGCACAGCGGCCCAATCCGGCTGCGGCACTCCGAGCTCGCTCAGACGCGCGCGCATGACGAGCTTGTCCTGCGCGTACTGCAGCGCGTCGGGACCGGGGTGCACCGCCACTCCGTCTGCGACCAGAGCACGAAGAACCTCCTGCGGCACGTGCTCATGATCGAACGTGACGACGTCGACGTCCTTCACGAATGCGCGCACGGTGTCGATGTCGCGGTAGTCCCCCACCGCGGTGGCCGCCAGCTGCGCCGACATCCCCTCGTCCTCTGCCAGCACTCGCAGGTCGAGTCCCAGCTCGACCGCCGGAGCGATCATCATCCGAGCCAGCTGTCCGCCGCCGATCACGCCCACACGCAACGCCATTGAGATCTCCGTTCGTCGTGTCCATTCTCGCGCATGGCGGAGGACGTTTCGACGGTTGCGGCGCTCAGTGGTCGGAGTCGGGGTCCGACATCGACTGCGCGTCACGATGAGCGAGGATCTGATTGACCTCGATCTGATCGGCGAGCGCCTCATGCACCAGTGTCACGTTGGGCACGTTCACGAGTCGCAGCGGCGTGTCGACGCCGTTCGAGAGGGTGATGGTGCCCGCCCCCCACATGCGCTGGATGATCCCCCGGCGCACCCCGATGGTGTAGCCGCGCACATGCGACATCTCACGGCTCCTGCGCGCGCCGAGCCCCTCGCGAACGACCACGCGGCGCGTCGTGACGGCGTAGCTGCGCGACGCCCACACCACGAACGGGATGAGGACCCCGAACAGCACGAGCGCCGCCGCCGCGGCGAGGAGCATCCAGTCTTCGAGACCCGGCGGCAGGTTGCCGTAGAAGAACGCTGTGGCGCCCGAAACGGCGATGAGCAGCAGCGCCGACCAGAACAGCGCGCGGGCGTGTCCGCGGAAACGCGCGATCAGGCGTTCTTCGGCCGGTGCGCCTGGCGGCGGCATCACCGGCCGGCCTCCGAGAGTCACGGGCTGGGTCACCCCTCCATTGTGCCTGGCGGCACGGACATCGTCCGCCAAGGGTCGGCGTGTCCGCGTGGCCGTCCGCTGCGCACCGAGGCGCGTTGCTCACCGCAGACGTGCATGCACCACGTCGCCCGCGGAGACCAGACGCTCGACACCGTCACTGCTCACGCAGAGCCGACCGTCCTCCTCCAGGCGCAGCGCGGTGCCGTGCACGGTCGTGCCGTCGGGGAGCGTGACCTCGACGTCACGACCGAGAGTGGTGCACAGGGCCGACACCGCACCGTGCACACCGCTGCGCACGGCATCCCCCCATGTCGTGAGGGACGAGATGAGATCGCCCAAGCGCGTCAGGTACGTGGCAACGAGCACGTCGGCATCGGCCGCCCCGCCGAGCACGGCGAAAGACGTCGCGGTCGGCACCGGCAGCTGCTGCTCGGTCATCTCGGTGTTGATGCCGGCGCCGACGATGACAGCGCTTCCCGTCGACTCGGCGAGGATGCCGCAGATCTTGCGTCCATCCACGAGGACGTCGTTCGGCCATTTCACGCCGACCTCGTGATCGGGCAGCTGCGCGGAGACGGCCTCCGCCATCGCCGCTCCGGCGATGAGAGGGACCCAGCCGGTCGCCTCGGGCGTGGACGGCAGTTCGCGCAGCAGCACCGAGATCGCCAGAGCCGCCCCTGCCGGCGCCACCCAAGAGCGATCGAGCCTGCCCCGACCGGCGGTCTGGTTGTCGGTGAGGAGCACCGACAGATGCGGCCACGACACGCTGTCGGCTGACAGCGCACGCAGCGCCGCATTGGTCGACGCCGACTCATCGATCGCCTCGAAGCGGGACGCGGCGGCTTCAGCTTGCGGGTAGCCCATGCGCGACAGTCTACGGAGGGGACGGCGGATGCCTACGGGTCAACCGTGCAGCTCGTCGTCCTTGTCCTCTTCGTCGTCATCGTCCTCGTCGGCCTTGATGGCACCCATCTCGCGGAACTGCCACTCGTCCCATCTGCCCATGAGCTGCTCGATCGCCGCGTGGAACTTGGCGGTCGCGACGCCGGGCGTCGTGTCGCCGAAGTAGCGCTGCACCCACATGCGCAGCTTCTTGATGGCGTCCTCGTCACCGCGCACGCGCTCGATCTCGCCCGCGACGTCCGCCGCGGTATCCGCCGTCAGCCATTCGCAGTCCGAGAGATATCCGCCGGTGTCGACCGATGCGCGCTCGTCGACCGGACGGGTGATCATGAGCGGTTTTCCCGATGCGAGGCGGTCGTAGACCATTGCCGAGATGTCGACGATCGCGACGTCGGCCGCGGCGAGTTGCCAGCCCAGTTCCGGGCCGTCGTCGTAGATGTGCTGCGCGCCCGGATCGGCGCTGTTCGCCGCGGCGATCGCCGCGATGATGCGTCGGTGCGCGGCGCCGTACGCGTCGTCGACGACGCCGCTTCGTGGGTGAGGACGGTAGACGACGCGATGCGTGCCCGTGGCCAGCAGCGCATTCACGAGAGTTTCGCCGTGGGTCGCGATCGAGCCGTAGTGGGCGCTCGGGCGATCGCCCTCCCACGTCGGGGCGTAGAGCACGACGGTGCGGTCGTCCGGCGTGTACGGCAGGGTCCCGGAGAAGTGATCCGCCTGCGGGCGACCGATCTCGATCGTGCGGCTGTCGACGTCGAAGTCCCACAGCGTGCGGGAGAGCCGGTCGCGTGCGGCCTGACCCGCCACAAGCGAGTAGTCGTACGCCTTGTACTGATTGGTGGTCATGTACATCTTGTCGGACTCGCCGTGGTTGATGAACACGTGCCAACGACGTCCGTAGCGGAACATCTGGAAGTTGCGTGTGTTCTGATTCACGTAAAGGACGATGCGGATGTCCTGATCGCGGATGAAACGCTCGAGGTCTCGCACGGTGGGCACGAAGGCCACCGGCGGCGCGTCCTCCGCGAGGAGCTTCTCCGCACCGATCGCATTGCGGGCGAGCACGACCACCGGCCACAGCTTCTCGAGTTCGGCGAGCGGCCGGTACCACTGACGCATCTGATACATGTTCACCGCACCGTCGGCGAAGTACACGGCGATCTTGTAGTGCCGCTCCGGGTGCGGAGGGGACGCGTCGAGGGTGCGCCGGACGCGCTGCACCGCCGAGCGCGAGCGCATGGCTTTGCGCAACAGGCGGTACGCCTTCCTGACATCTTTTACAGCACCCACATGTCAAGACTACGCAGGAGCCTGCACCTCGTCGTGACATGATCGGGGGGTGGTAGAGAACGATTCGGCAACGCCTGCGGACGGAGTGTCGTTCGTCATGCCCGTTCTGAACGAGCACGCCTACCTCGAACACGCCATCGCCTCAGTGCTCGCACAGCAGCTCGACGGACCAGCAGAGCTGGTGCTCGCCCTCGGCCCGTCGACCGACGGCACGACGGAACTCGCCCAGCGCCTCGCCGCCGGCGATGACCGCATCCGGCTGGTCGACAACCCAGAGGCGCACATCCCGGTGGGCCTCAACGCGGCGATCCGCGCCAGTCGCTACCCGACGATCGTGCGCGTCGATGCCCACTCCGAGCTCTCTCCCGGGTACGCGCAACGAGCGCTCGCGACTCTGCGGCGCACCGGCGCCGCGAACGTCGGCGGCGTCATGCGCGCCGACGGACGCACGCCGTTCCAGAAGTCGGTGGCGAGGGCGTACAACTCCCCCATCGGCCTCGGCGGCGGCGCCTACCACGGCACCACGCATGAGGGCGAGGCCGAGTCCGCGTATCTGGGCGTCATGCGCCGCGCAGTGCTCGAGGAGGTGGGGCTCTTCGACGAGTCGATCCGCCGCGGCGAGGACTGGGAGCTGAACCTTCGCATCCGCCAGGCCGGGCACAAGGTGTGGCTCGACCCCCAGTTGTCCGTCACCTACTGGCCGCGCGAGAGCTGGTGGCGCCTGGCGCGTCAGTTCCGGGCGACGGGCGCGTGGCGCGGCGAGCTCGTGCGCCGCTTCGGGCGCAGTAACGGACTGCGTTTCTTCGCACCTCCGGCGCTGGTGTTGAACGTCGCCCTCGCGCTGCTCGTGGCTCTGCTGCAGGTGACCGGTGTGCTGGCCGGTATCGCGTCGGCTGTGGCATCCGTCGTGTACCTGCCGCCCATCGCCTATGTGCTGCTCGTGATCGCCGTTGCGCTGCAGCCGGGAGGGGGCAGAACCGTGCGCGAGCGGATCTGGACCCTCGCTGTCCTGCCCACCATGCATCTCGCGTGGGGTGCCGGTTTCCTCGTCGGCGTCCTCCGCGGCGCAAGAGGCACCGTCGACGCCTCCCGTCTCGGCACACGGAACACGCCGCTGCCGTGATCGTGAGCCCGGCACGGGAGTGTGCACCCCGGTAGGCTCCAGGCATGACGACTGACTCAGCCTCGCGCCCGTCCCGCCGTGGTCTCGCGATCGCATCCATCGTGATCGGGGCGGTGGCAGTTCTGATGATCGCCGGCTTCTGGCTGAGCGGCGGCGGCTCGGACGGGCAGGGTCTCACAAACGCCGTCGTGCTCGCGGTCCTGTCGTTCTACGCTTCCGTCGTGGTCGGCGCCGTCGCCGTACTGCTCGGTATCGCCGCAGTCGTCGTCGCACGACCGAGAGTGCTCGGCATCATCGCGATCGTCCTCGGGCTCATCCCCGTCATCGTCGTCGCCGCTTCGTTCACCACTCAAGCCGGGTGAACGCTCAGCGCATTCAGCCGATCTCACTGATCAGCGCGTCCAGTCCCATGCCGTAATTGATCCGTACAACCGGCAGGGCGAGCTTGTCGGTGCCGACGTGCACGTACCCCGGCTCGATCGTTCTCCCCAACTCGTATCCGGCCATCGCCACGCCCTGCTTCGTGGTGTCGTTGTAGTGGCCGAACGGATAGGCCACGACCTCGCGCACTCCAAGGACGTCCGCGGAGGCATTCAGATCGGCGGCGATCTCCTCGGCGGAGAGATTGACCATCTGTCCCTCTCCGTTCGCACCGGCCGTGTGCATGGCGTGCGTGTGCGAACGACGCAGCACGTAAGGCGACGGTGCGGGATCCTGACGGTCGGCGGTGATCATGAACGAGGTCGCCATCACCTGATGCTTGTCCACCACTGGCACCGCGAGATCGAACCAGGTCTGATCGGCATCATCGTCCGTGATGATCACGGAGTGGTTGGGAAGGTAGAGCCGCCCGTCGATGAAGGCACTCAGCTCATCCCACGTGGGCAGATAGAAGCCTGTCGTCGCGATGTGATTCATGTGCGCGTCGAAGTCACCGATGTACGCGTAGTTCCCGCGGAGCCAGCCGTCCTCGCCCTCGGGCCGAGAGGTGAACTGGTGGTACATGAGGATCGGGATCTGCGCGTCGACGGCGGCATTGTCCTCCGGGCTCATCCATGCCCCGTGCAGCACCATCCGATGGTCGGTGCACGCCACCAGGTCGGAGCCGTTCACACGTGCATCGATCTGATACGCACTCGCACCGTCGGGCGACGTGTACCAGCCAGCGAACACACGTCCTTCCTGAGCCGGAATCGGCAGCGCGGCGTACGCCGAGTTCTGCGACTGCAGCATCGGTTCCTGCGTGATCGCCTCGCCCTCGAAGCTCACTGCGCAGGCGAGTGGATCATCGCTGTCTGCGAGGAGTCGCTCCTCCGCGGTGATCGGCGTCGGCTCGGGTGCGGGAGCTGTCGTCTGCTCTGGCGTTTCCGGGGCGTCCGCAGACACGGCGGGGTTGTTCAGCGAGGCGACGACGACGACCGCCCCCACGCCCAGCGCCACGACGACCACTGCGAGGAGTGCGACGAAAAGGCGCCGGCGCCGGTACATCCGCCTTCTGGACTGCACGTTCGTACCGCGCCTGGTGGGACCAGAGCTTCTCATGTCGCCCATATCTCACGCGTCCTCTGGTGGGCCGAACAGCCCCTTGCCTCTTGAATGCAACAGTTCGTATGCCTCGCCGAAGGTCTGCGGCTCCTCGCTCTCCGACAGTCCGTGACGTGCCAGCAGCAGCCCCAGCAGCCCGCGGGCCGGCGGAGTGAGCGGCTTGTCCTTGTGCGCGTGCGCGGGATGAAGCGGCTTCTCCTCGGGATTCGGCGGAGTGAACGACGGGTTCGTCTCCGGCCAGTCGGCGGGGTGACGGGGTTGTTCGAGATTGATGATGTTGAACAGGTCGTTCGCACCTGCGTCCCGTTTCGTGAGCGGCCGGAGTCCGTGCAGACGGTTCAACGTCGCGATCACCGAGCCATGGTGCATCTCATCGTTGATGACGGTGCCGCTGCGCGTATAGGCGGACACTGCGATCGCCGGAACCCGGCATCCGAGCCGGTCGAACTCGAATCCCATCTCACCCCGGCCGGAATCGTCGGGTGGCGTGGCCGCGGGCGGAGGCACGTGGTCGTAGCAGCCGCCGTGCTCATCGAAGGTGATCAGCAGCAGGGTGTTGACGGCGTTGGAGCCGCCCGGTGTCTTGCTCGTGCGGACCGCAGTGTAGATGTCGTGGATGAGCTCATCGCCGGCACGGACGTCGGAGTATGCGCTGTTCATGACCTCCGAGCCGTCCACGTCGCTCTCGTGACGGTGGCCGAACGGAGGATGGAAGTCGTTGTGGTTGTACACCATGCGCGGTTCGATGAAGGCGTAGGCGGGCAGGTCTCCGTGCTCGACGTCGGCGTAGAAGTCGTCCATGGTGCCGAAATGCTCAGTGCGCCAGAACTTCTCGAGCACCGGTGCATGCAGCACGCCGGTGAAGGAGACCATCTGCAGCTCGTCGAAGTAGATCTTCCAACTGAGCCCCTCGTCCTCGAGCCGATTGAAGATCGTGGGCGATTGCTCCGCATCGAGCCATTTGTCATAACCGCCGCCGTGCTTGTTCGTCACGAAGCCGTGCGATGTGGAGGCGTGGAAGAACGAACGATTGCAGAACGTCTGCGAAGGCACGGCGCAGAACCAGTTGTCGAACACCGCGAACTCGCGCGCCAGCATCGACAGGGTCGGCAGCATCTCGGGTGAGAACGAACCCATGATGTGCTTCGCCTCATCGGTCGTGGGCGGCGTGCCTTTCTTCAAACGCTCGAAGTTGATTATGTAGTCGTTGAGGAAGCCGCTCATCGTGGCCTGCTCGCCGTTCTGCGGCGTGTTGAACGGCGCCTGCATGCTCTCCACGAAGAGCTTCGCGTTGCCCGCGGGTTCGACGGTGTTGAAGATCTGAGTGTTGACGTGCGGAAACTCTTCGCCGGGATCCGGATCGGGGTGCGCCATGATCTTGTCCGTCGCGCCCTCGTAGACGTGCGCGTCGACACGAGTCCCGTCCGCCGTCTCGTTGTAGTACTCGCCGAACGCGAGCCCGTCGAAGCTCTGGCCGTCCGGCAGGTTCTCCTCGGAGTACAGGTAGCCGAGCAGGTTGTCGAAGGAGCGGTTCTCGCCCATCACGACGACCACATGATCGAAACCAGGGGCGTGCCGTGGCGCGAGCGCGCCGTAGTCGTTCTCGGCTGCGAGGAACCCGGATCGCTCGCCTGCGGCGAATCCGACCGCACCTCCCGCTGCACCGCCGAGAAGGACCCCGGCAGCAGCTGTGCCGCCGAATCGGAAGAAGTCACGCCGCGATCGCTTCGAGGGCCCTGGCTCGCTGTGCATATGGGCATCCTATTGGCCGGTCCGGACCGATTGCGGCCCTCGCACGTCCTCCACCCGAAAATCGCATGCTGCCGCTAGCATGTTGACTTAATCGCGCCGCATGGCCGATGGCTTTGCGACGGGGGAAACGATGGTGTGGATACGGCCACGCGCACATGCGCGCACACGCGGCGCCGCGGTGCTCGCGATAACCGCGGTGATGGTGTCGCTTCTCGCCGGCTGCATGTCGCAGAAACCTGAGGACGGCCCACCTCGTCACGTGATCGTTCCCGCTCCCCAGCTTCCGGTGAACTCCCTGACCGCTGCGCGGAGGATCGAGATCACGGAGAGGCAGTGCCCCGCCGCTGTGACGCAGGAGGCTCTGCGAGCGCTGCCGGAATCCGCGGCCGAGGCCGTCGACTTCCTCGCCTCGTCCGCGCAGTGCCTGCTGATCGGCACCGTGCTGCAGACCACGGTGCAGCCAGAGACCTTCATCTCACCGTTGCAGTACGCCGCGCCGTGCGCCTCCCCCGCGATCGTGTCAGTGTGGGCGCACTACGACGACGATCTGATCTTCGGCAGTCCCACCATCCCGAACGCCATGGCAGCCGGGCAATGCGTCCGCACGCTGTTCATCACCGGATCCGACGCCGGCAAGGGCGCCGAGTACGCGATGGATCGCGAGCGCGGCATCCGCACGGCATATGACGTGATGCGCGGCGTCACCGGGGAATGGATCGATTCGGTCCTCACGCTGCGCAGCGGTGTGACCGTCACGACGACGTCCCCTGTGGACGACCTCCGCATCGTCCTGCTGTTCGTCAGGCTTCCCGACGGCGGCCTCGATGCCGGTGGATTCGGTGCGACCGGATATCAGGCTCTGCCGCAGTTGCTCTCCGGAGTGGTCGCGGAGTTGACGACGACCGATGCGGGCCAGTCGATCACGCTTCCCGAACTGGAGAACACGATCGCCGAAGTCGTGCAGGCCTACGCGCCGCCGTCTGTGCTCGCGCACCTCCCCGGGATCGACCCTCGCTCCGAGGGCGACCATCCGGATCATGCCGCGCCCGGAACCATGGTCTCGACTCTCGTGGACCGCGGCCTCATCGACAGCGCCGTCGTGCAGTACGCGATCGGTTACCCGAGCGCATGGAACGCCGTGAACCTCGAAGGCGACGAACTCTGGAAGAAGCTCGAGGTCTTCGCAGCGTACGCCGCGTACGACCCCGTCCTGCACTGCTCCACCGCGAAGGGCTGCCTGAAGGTGCACAAATTCGGCGCATGGTTGCAGCGCCAGTACCTCGTGCCCGACGCGGAGATCCCCGCGCCCTGACGCGCTGCTCGCTCGCTACGCGTCGACGAACCCCAGATCCAGCAGGCGGGACACCACGCGTTCGGCCGCATGCCCGTCATCGCGGGTGTTGAACTGCCTGCGCCACGCAGCGTAGCGGTCGGCGAAGAAACCGGGCAGCGACTCGTCCAGCAGCGCGTCCACGAGCTCGTCCTGAGTCGTCACCAGCGGGCCGGGGGCCCGTTCGGCGAGATCGAAGTAGAAGCCGCGGAGCTGCCCCCGGTAGTGCTCGAGGTCGGGAACCATGAAGTACATCGGCTTGCCGGTCACGCTGTAGTCGAACATCACCGAGGAGTAGTCGGTGATGAGCGCGTCGGCGACGAGCAGCAACCGCGCGGTGTCGGGGAAGCCCGTCACATCGATCACCCGAGCACCGGACTGATCGCGCCCCGGCCGGAGCGTGCGAGAGTGCCCGCGAACGAGCACGACGGCATCCGTCTGCTCCGCGAGCAGCTGCGGGTCGACGAAGTCGACGATCTCGCTGCGGTCGTCGCGCCAGGTCGGGGCGTACAGCAGCACTCGCTCATCGGCGCCGATACCGAGCGCCTTTCGCGTCGCCGACCCGTCGTCGGTCGTGAGCACGTCGTTGCGCGGATAGCCGTCGGTCCAGATGGGCTTGCCGAAGAACGCGTACGCCTTCTTCAGGATGCGCTCCGAATAGGTGTTCTGCGCGAGCAGGACATCCCAGCGGCGCGACTCCTTCACGACGGCCGCCATCCTTCGGGGATCGAACCCGCGGCGATGCAGCGCAAGGCGCTTGAGCGGCGTGCCGTGCCACGTCTGCAGCACCCTCTGCCCGTGCTTGCGTGCGAAGCGCCGGCGCATCCAGTCGTTGACCACGAGCAGCCTCGCCGCACCGCGGGCGCGCCACCATTCCGGGCTGCCCTCGATCACCGCGATCGCGCCCTCCGGGACGGCGATCGACAGGTCGACCACGCTCCAGTACCTCGTGACGCCCGGTGCCCGTGCCGCGATCTCGCGGTCGATGGCGCGCGGATTGCACCCGACGCTCTGTCCGTAGAAGCTCTCGAAGAACACGGCGTTCTCATCGCCGCCGGCCTGGGCGACGTAGCGCTCCTCGAGCGTGGACTGCCCCTCGGTGGTCTCGTAGATCAGCGCGACGGGAGCGGCGACCTCGACGTGGCCGCCGTGCAGCGCGATGCGCATGCCCGCGAGCATCTCCGGACCGATCTCGATGCCGTCGAGGTCCGCACCGTCGACGCTCAGCTCGTACGAGCCGGACGGCAGCGGCAGAGGTTCCCCCGACCATCGGGCGGCGCGAAGCGGAACGACAGCCTTCCAGGTCTTACCTCCGCCGGTGATCTTCCCCGTCACGCGTGCCCGTGGGCCCTCGAGGGTCGCCGATCCGGGCTTGGGACCCGTGCCTGAGATGATCAGCGTCTCCGCCTGCTCATCGATCCGGGCAGTCGTCATCGTGCTCCCTTCGGCGCGGGAATCCCCCGCGTGCGGATCGCCTGGTACACGCGGCGGGTGTTGTGTCCGTCGCGGTACGCGTGCATCTGTGCGCTGAGCGTACTGGAGCGCGCGGAGCGCGCGGTGAACACGTCGTCATCCGCCAGCAGCGTCTCGAGCTGGCCGACCAGGGCGTCCCAGTCCTTCGCCGCGTCGTCGCCCGCGACGTCCTCGTAGCGTCCGTAGAAGCCTCGGGTGCGCGCGTACTCCTCGGCGTCCGGTGCGAGATACAGCACGGGCATGCCCAGAAGCCCCACGTCGTACGCCAACGACGAGTAGTCGGTGACGAGCACGTCGATCCCCGGAAGGGCGGGAGTGACGTCGGAGGCGACCTCGGAGCCCAGCATCCGCACACGACCGCTCGGCAGCGGTGGCTGGTACGCACCCGCACCGAGCGGATGCGAACGCACGAAGAGCACGGCGTTGTGCGCCTCGAGCAGCGCGATGATCCTCACCCACTGCGCCGCGGTCGGCACGGCGACGTCGTCAGCGCCGTGGCGCCAGGTCGGCGCGTAGAGCAGCGTGCGAGCCCCCGCGGGCAGCGGTCCGGTCGCCGTGGAGAGCAGAGCGGATGCGGCGTTGCGCCGCTCGTCGTCGGCGCCGGCGGAGAGCACGTCCACGCGCGGCTCTCCTGTCACGACCACCCGCGCATCGCCGAGCGCGAATGCGGATTCGAGTCGTCCGCGCGAGCGGTCGGATGCCGCGGGCAGCACTCGGATGCGGCGTGCGGTCCGGCGGTACAGCACCGCCACGAGCCGTCGAAGGAGCCCCGCTCCCGGAACATCCGGAACCTGTGTGGTCGCCGGCGAGTCGAGTCCGATGCGCTTGAGCGGGATGCCGTGCCACAGCTGCACGATGAATCCGCCCGAGACGCCGTAACGGTTCACGTCGCCGAGGCCGTGCGTGACGACGAGCACGCCTGCGCGCGCTGTGGCCCACCACCCGCGCAGCGACGACTTCGAGATCGTGCGGATGCCGTGCGCCGCAGCATCCGCCCGTTCGCGCGCGGACGAGGTGAGCCAGACGGCGTCGTGCCCTTCCGCGGTCGCGACGCGCCACAGCGCCAGTGCACCGTCGCCGATCCCGGCGCCGCACCCGAACACCCAGCGCCGGCCGCGCGGGACGAAGAACGCGCCTATTCCTCCGACGGCATACAACGGGATGCGCAGGAGCTTGGCCGCATTGCCGGAGCCGAAAGAGAAGGACGCCCCCCCCCCC
>NZ_JBLVOB010000005.1:128065-142888 GCF_053543555.1 Microbacterium xerophyticum
GGGGGGGTGGCGTCCTTCTCTGAGAATCCGGTGGCTCGCCGGAGCCATCGGATGACCGATCAGAGGCTGAGTTCTCCGAGCTTCACATCGATGTCGTACGACTTGCCGTCGCGCACATAGGTGAGGCTCGCGTCGCTGCCCGCGGCCGCTGCACGCACCTGGGCGGTGAGGTCGGTCGCACTCGCGACCGGTGCACCGTTGAAGGCCGTCACGATGTCGCCCTCGCGCAGACCGGCTTCCTCCGCAGCGCCGCCGCTGACGGGGGTGTCCGCGATGTATGCGCCGGCGACCTCCGAGCCCTCGACAGAGGACGCATCCCGCACGGACGCGCCGAGCAGACCGTGCGTCGCTGTGCCGTCCTCGATGATCTCCTCCGAGATGCGCTTGGCGACGTTCGACGGGATCGCGAAGCCCACGCCGATCGAGCCGGATTCTTCTGCACTGCCCGCGGTCGCGATCGCGACGTTGATGCCGATGAGCTTGCCCTCGCTGTCGACGAGTGCGCCGCCGGAGTTGCCGGGGTTGATCGCCGCGTCGGTCTGGATCACCGCGATCGAGATCGACTCGGTGGCGCCCTGGGTCTCGGCGCCCGGCAGGTCGAACTGGAAGGGGCCGCCCTCCTGATCGGATTCGCCGTCCTCCTGGCTGTCCTGGTCGGCCGAGTCGGGCAGGGCCGACGACGCGATCTGGATGCTGCGGTTCAGGGCGCTCACGATGCCGGTGGTGACCGAGTTGGACAGCCCGAGCGGGGCACCGACCGCGACGGCGGTGGATCCCACATTGAGGTCGGACGAGTCGGCGAACTCGATCGGCGTGAGATCCTCTGCTCCCTCGAGCTTGATGACCGCGAGATCGTAGATCGGATCGGTGCCGACGATCGTTGCGTCGTAGATGCGGCCGTCGGACGCGGTCACCCTGACCTCGGGATTCGCCGCAGCACCGCCGAGGGTGACCACGTGGGTGTTCGTGAGCACGTAGCCGTCCTTGCTGATCACGACACCGGAGCCGCTGCCCGATCCCTCCTGACCGGCGACCTCGATCGTGACCACCGAGGGCAGCACGGTGGTCGCGATCGCGGTGGTCTCGTTCACCGAGCCCGGGTTGTTCACCGTGATGGTGTCGGTGCCGTTGGCCGTGGAACCGGGAGGCTGAGCCCAGAGGTTGTTGCCGAGGTAGCTGCCACCGAGGCCGGCCGCGCCGCCGACGAGGGAGGCGGCGACGATGAGGGCCGCGACCTTGCCTGCGCCGAACGGCTTCTTGTCCTTGGACTTCGTGCCGATCGGTGTGACGTGATCGGTGGCGCCGTCCGCTCCCGCATCAGCCGAAGCGCCTGCACCGGCCTCGCCGCTCTCGCGGGAGAACGAGACGGTCGGCTGGGTCTGATCGGCGCCGTGCGCCGGATACGTCGGGGCGGGGATCCCGAACGCGGCACCCTGAGCCGACGCGTGGTGCGTCGATGCGCTCTGTGCGGACGGACCCGGGTTCGACGCGTCCTGCGTCGACGCATCCTGGGTCGACGTCGGGGTGGGTGCCTGATGCGACGTGAACGACGCGGGCATGTCGTGACCGGCGCCGGTGCCGCTCGGCTCCTGCGACGCAGGCTGCTCGGACGACGCGGACTCGCTGGTGTTCTTGTCTTCGTTCATGGTCTGCTCCTTCAACAAAATCCAGAGTGCCGCTCGTAGCTGTGCGTTCGTTATGGTGCGGGTGAGTGTCGTCTATGGCCTTAGCCTGGTTTGCATGAGTGCTATTCCCGGCGCCTGGCGGCGCACAGCGGCAGGGGCGGGCCTGCTCTCGCCGGACGGTGCGGTCAGACCCACCATCTTCGCAGAGATGTCTGCGGCTGCTCTGAGAACGGGGTCGGTCAATCTCGGACAGGGCTTCCCCGATGAGGACGGCCCGGCCGAAGTGCTCGAGGCCGCCAGGGAGGCGATCTCACGGGGTGCGAACCAGTACCCGCCCGGACGCGGCTTCGCCGCCCTGCTCGAGGCGATCAGCGAGCACCAGCAACGGTTCTACGGGCTCACGGTGGACCCGGCGACAGAGGTGATCGTGACCGCCGGCGCGACCGAGGCGCTGACGGCGACGCTGCTCGCGTTGATCGATTCCCCCGAGGATGAGGTCGTCGTGTTCGAGCCGTACTACGACTCGTATGCTGCGGCGGTGGCGCTGGCCGGCGCGCGACTGCGCACCGTTCCCCTGCGGCTGCCCGATCTCCAGCCGGATCTCGAGGTGCTCGCGGCATCCGTCACCGATCGCACGCGGATCATCCTCGTGAACGATCCGCACAACCCGACCGGAGTCGTGTTCTCACCCGAGGTCCGAGCGGAGGTCGTGCGGCTCGCGCACCGCCACGACGCCGTCATCGTCACCGACGAGGTGTACGAGCACCTCACGTTCGACGGCCCGCATGTGCCGATCGCGACGCTGCCCGGTGCGGCGGAGCGCACCCTGACCATCTCGTCCGGCGGCAAGACGTTCTCGGCCACCGGGTGGAAGATCGGCTGGATCCACGGTCCCGCTGACCTCATCACCGGGGTGCTGACGGTCAAGCAGTACCTCACGTATGTGAACGGCTCGGCGTTCCAGCCGGCGATCGCGGTCGGCCTGCGCCTGCCTGATGCGTTCTTCACGGATGCCGCGGCCTCCCTCGCGCGAAAGCACGAGATCCTCGGCGACGGTCTGCGCGGGGCCGGATTCGAGGTGATCCCGCCGCAGGGCGGCTACTTCACGGTCGCCGATGCGACATCGCTCGGAGGAGCGGATGCCGCCGCCTTCTGCCGTGCCCTTCCGGAGAAGGCCGGAGTCGTCGCGATCCCGCTGGAGGCGTTCGTCAGCACGGAGCACCGCGGAGACTATGCGGGCCTCGTGCGATTCGCCGCCTGCAAGCGCGTCGACGTGCTCGAAGAGGCTGCGCGGCGGCTGGCCGCAGCCCGGTTCTGAGCGGATCCCACGCGGATGCCGGGTGGCCGGCCGCCGATGGGAGCTTCTCGCACCTGACGCGGCGGCCGGCGCCTCAGCGAGGAACGACGCCGTAACGGCGCAGTCGCAGCACGGGGTTGGTCTCGCGCACGCGGGTGACGGCATCCTTCGTGAGTTCGGCCACGCCGATCCCCTCACCTGTCGCGACACCCGCGAGCACCACGCCCTGCGGGTCGATGATCTGCGAGTGCCCGACGCCGATCGGCGTCGGGTGATCGGCGGCGACGACGTAGACGGTGTTCTCGATCGCCCTGGCGGCGAGTAGGGTCGTCCAGTGATGCTCCTTGAGCGGTCCGCGTACCCACTCCGCCGGCACGACGATGACGTCGGCGCCGGCGTCTACGAGCGTCCGCGCGACCTCGGGGAAGCGCAGGTCGTAGCAGGTCATCATCGCGAGGCGCAGTCCGTCGATCTCCAGCGTCTCCGGAGTCCCCAATTCCCCCGCCTCGATCCAGTCCGACTCCGTCTGGCCGAACGCGTCGTACAGGTGCTGCTTCCGGTATGTGGCGCGCACGCCGGTCGCATCGACCGCGACGAGAGTGTTGCGCACCCGCTCCCCCGCCGACTCGACGAGTCCGGCGACGATCGTGACGTCATGAGCGGATGCCGTGTCCTGCAGCGCCCGGACGAACTCACCATCGAGCGTTTCGGAGTTCTCGGCCAGAGTCGCGTCCATCGGATTCACGAAGTAACTGGAGTACTCCGGGAACACCACCAGTCGCGCCCCCCTCGTCGCGGCATCCGCTGTCATCTCTGCGATCCGGGCGCGGTTGTCCGCCCGTGAGGCTGCCGGGCTGAACTGGCAGACGGCGACGGTGAGTGCGGCGGTCTCAGACATGTCTCCATCCTCGCGCAGTTTGCCCGTGGTTAACCAGGGCCGAAACCCGTGTTAGGCTAGTAGACGTGCCGCGGGGTGGAGCAGTTCGGTAGCTCGCCGGGCTCATAACCCGGAGGTCGCAGGTTCAAATCCTGTCCCCGCAACGAGAAGCGACACAAGAAAGGCCCCTGATCAGGAGAAATCCCGATCAGGGGCCTTTCGCATACCCTGGCGCGCGGCCACCAGACAGACAGCGGACGCGAAAACGGGCGCCCCTCGCGGGACGCCCGTTTCGCTGTGCGAGGCCTACTCGGCCGCTTCCAGTGCCAGCAGTTCCGTGATCGCTGCGGTGAGGCGCTTGTCGGCCTCGGCGAACGCGGTGAGGTCTCCGGCCTTCAGAGCCGCCTCACGGTCGGTCAGCGCCTGCTGAGCGTCGGCGAGCGCCTCGGCGCGCGCATCCGTCCCTGTGCCGGGATCCGGCTCCGTCGTGCCCGGATCCGTGCCGCCCTCTTCGGGCGGACTCGTCCCGTCGCCCGGATCGACCGGCTCCACCTCTTCGTCTCCACCGCTCGCGCCGGAGTCTCCGCCGAAGATCACGTCGAGCGCCGCGGTGAGGGTGTCCTCGAAGGCGATGCTGTCGCCGAAGGTGACCAGCACCTTCTGCAGCAGCGGGAGCTGGGTGCCCTCGGACGACTGCACGTACACCGGCTGCACGTAGAGCAGACCGCCACCGACGGGCAGCGTCAGCAGGTTGCCGTACTTCACCTCGGACTTGCCCAGCGTCAGCACGTTGAGCTTGTCGGCGATAGTGGTGTCGGAGTCGAACGTGTTCTGCACCTGGCCCGGTCCCGGCACCGTGGTGTCGGCATCGATCTCGAGCATTCGCAGCTGTCCGTAACCGTCGGCCTTCTCGCCGGCTGTGGCGCCGGCATCCGAATCGACCGCCAGGTAACCCATCAGGACGTTACGACTCGTCGTGCCCTGCGAAGACGCCGGGATGAACGTCGAGAACATCGAGAACCTCGGCTCCTCCTGCCCCGGCATCTGCATGGACAGGTAGTACGGCGGCTGCAGCTGGTCGTCGTTGCGCGGGTCGTTCGGCGTCTGCCAGCGGTTGTCCTGCTGGGCGAAGGATCCGGCCGTGTCGACGTGGTACACGCCGAGGATCTCGCGCTGCACCTTGAACAGGTCGGTCGGGTAGCGCACGTGACTCATCAGGTCGGCGGACATCTCGCTGATCGGCTCGACCGTCGACGGGTACACCTTCTGCCATGCCTCCAGGATCGGGTCCGCGTCATCCCACGCGTAGAGGGTCACCGAGCCGTCGTAGGCGTCGACGGTGGCCTTCACGGAGTTGCGGATGTAGTTGATGTCGTCGATGGCGAAGTTCGGCGCCGCCGTGTTCGAGTCGGCGATGGCATCCGACAGGCTCACGCTGGTCGAGTACGGGAAGGTCGAACTGGTCGTGTAACCGTCGACGATCCACACGACCCTGCCGTCGACGACGCTCGGGTACGGGTCGCTGTCGAGCTCGAGGTACGGCGCGACCTTCTGCACGCGCGTCACCGGGTCGCGGTCGTACAGGATCTGCGAATCGGAGTTGACGAGATCGGAGAACAGGATCTCCGCCTCCTGGAACTTCAGCGCGTACAGCAGCTTGTTGAAGGTGCTGCCGACGCTCGGGCCACCGTCGCCCGCGAAGGTGTTCTTCGTCTCGTTCGCACCGTCGTTGCCGCGCGGGTAGTCGATCTCGACCGGATCCGTGCCCTCTGGGGCACCCACGATCGAGTACAGCGGAGAGTCCTCGCCGAAGTACACGCGGGGCTCGTACTCTTCGCTCTCGGTGAGGAATCCGGAGGACGGGATGCCGCGTTCGAGGAACACCGGCTCACCTTCACTCGTGCGCTGGTTTCCGGCGGCGGCGACGAGGCCGTAGCCGTGCGTGTACACCGCGGTGCGGTTGTTCCAGCTGTTGCTGTCGCCGAGCTTGTCCACGTTGATCTCGCGCACGGCCACCACGGTGTCCTGCGTCTCGCCGTCGATGTTGTAGCGGTCGACGTCCAGGGTCTCCTGGAACTGGTAGTAGTTGCGGAACTGCTCGAGCTGCTGCACCGTCGGGCTGATGATGCTCGGGTCGAGGATGCGGATGGACGCTGTGGTTTCGGCATCGTTGCGCAGCTGACCCGCCTCAGCGGTGGTCTCCGCCTTGAAGGGCGTCACCTCGAGGTCGGCGATGTCGTAGGCGCTCTTGGTGCCGTCGATGTTGCGCTGGTAGTACTCGGCCTGGAAGCTGTTCTGGTTCGGACCCACCTGGAAGGTCGTCACGACCCACGGGTAGCCGATGCCGACGACGAGGGATGCGACGATCAGCAGGCCGGTCGCGACGAGTGGGAAGCGCCAGCGCCCGATGACCGCGGTGACGAAGAAGAGGATCGCGACGAGTGCGGCGAGGATCGCGAGGATCGCCATACCGGGGATCGTGGCGTTGACGCTCGTGTACGCGGCACCGGTGATGCGGTCTTCCTGCGTGACGAGCGTCTTGTAGCGGTCGAGCCACAGGCTCGCGGCCTGCACGAGCAGGTAGAGCCCGGCGAGCACGGCCAGCTGGATGCGAGCCGGCTTCGAGATGCGCAGCTCGCCCTGACCGATGCGGACGGAGCCGTACAGGTACGACACCAGCGCGGTGACGACCAGCGACAGCAGGATGACGGCCGAGACGAACGCCAGCAGGATCGAGTAGAACGGCATCGCGAACAGGTAGAAGCCCGTGTCCATGCCGAACTGCGGGTCGACCTCGCCGGTCGCCCCTCCGTTGAACCACAGCCAGACGGTCTCCCAGTTGCCCGCGGCGGCGAAGCCAGCGAACAGGCCGAAGAAGATCGGCATGCCCCACATCGCGAGGCGGCGCAGCGGCTCGATGACCTCCTGATAGCGATCGAGCTGCGAGCTCAGCCGCACGTACACCGGGCGCAGACGGTACGCCAGCTGGATCACGATGAACAGCGGCACCGCCATCCCCAGGAAGCCCACCACGAACATCACGGCAGTGGCGATCCACTGGGTGGTGAGAACGTTCGCGAACTGCAGCTGGTCGAACCAGAGGAAGTCCGTGTAGAGGGCGGCGAAGACGAAGAACGCAGCGATGATCGCGGCGATGATCACCAGCGATATCGTGATGATCCGTCGTGAGGTGCGGGGCGTGGCCGGATTCGGCGCCGAGGTCGTGGTCACCCGTCCATCCTAGGCGGGGCATTTTGTGTGCGGGCTGTAACAACGGTGACGGAGAGGTCACCGTCCGCTCTCAGCGCAACATCACTGCGCAGCCGCGGTGCACGTGGGCAGTGCGTCGACGTCGCCGCCGTTCGCGATCACCTCGAGCGCGTCCAGGGATTCCTCGAGCGTCGATGTGCTGATCACCTGGAGCCCGTCGGGGACGTGGCCGACGACCTCGTCGCAGTTCGACGACGGCGCGAGGAAGTAGTCGGCGCCCGCATCCACAGCGCCGTACAGCTTCTGGCGGATGCCGCCGATCGGACCGACGCTGCCCGCGGCGTCGATGGTTCCGGTGCCGGCGATGTCGTTGCCGCCGGTCATCTCCCCCGGTGTGAGCTCATCGACGATGCCGAGTGCGAACATCATGCCGGCGCTGGGACCGCCCACGTTGTCGAGCTGGATCGTCACGTCGATCGGGAAGTCGTACTCGGTGGTCAGCGTGATGCCGATCAGCCAGGTGTCGACACCGTCGACGGTGTCGAGCTCCGGGGTGATCTCGACGCCCAGCGGCTCGTCGCCGTCGCGGAGCACCGTCAGCTCGACGGGCTCGCCCTCGCCGTCCTGGATCGCCGCGCGCAGCTCTGCGGCGCTGGTGACCGCGACGCCGTCGATCTCGGTGATGACGTCCCCCTCTTCGAGCACACCTGCCGCGGGAGAGTCGTCGACGGCCTCGACGACCGTCACCTCGGCACCGGTGTCGTACCCCAGTTCGTTGAGCGCCGCGGCAGTCGCCTCGTGCTGCGAATCGACCATCAGTGCCGCGTTGCGCTCATCACGGTCCTCGCTCGTCACTCCCTCGGGGAACACCGCATCGAGCGGCACGACGGCGCGGGACGAGTCCATCCAGGCGAGTGCCAGTTCGAACCACGACGGCGTGCGCTCCCGGTTGCCGACGACCTGCACGGTCAGCAGGTTGAGGGTGCCGCTCGTCTCGAACGTCTCGGCGCCCTCGATCGCGATCAGCGGCACCTCCTCACCGTCCTCGCCGGCTGCGGTGCCGAGCGTGTCGTAGACGGGACCTGGGCGCTGGATCACGTACGGCGTCGGCAGGAAGGTGAGCACCACGAGCGCGACGAGCGCGACGATGAGTGCCCAGACGCCCAGGCCGACCCTGGGTGTGCGCGTGTGAGCCAAGTGGATCCTCCGTCGTTCGCGACCGGCGTACAGCGATCTGCCCGCGTCGGGGTCGCGTGCAGAATCCTGCAACTAGCGTAGATGTCACGGCTAGCGACGTGCTGAGAGGCGACCGACATGGCAGACAACGACCCGAACCCCGAGGACTTCCAAGAGTTCCTGCGGAAGATGATGTCCGGAGCGGGCGGCGGCGACTTCGACCTGAGCGCGCTGCAGAACGCCCTCGGCGGCGCGGACGGCCTCGAGATCGATCCGGCCATGATGGCCGGACTCATGCGGCAGCTGCAGGGCGCGTTCGGCGGTGATCCGTGGGAGAACACGCTGCGCCAGGCGCTGCACATCGCCAATCGCGAGGGCCAGGGGATCACCGACGGCTCGCGCCATTCCCTCGTGGATGCCTTCGCGCTCGCGAACCTCTGGCTGAGCGAGGCCACCACGATCTCCGAGCTCGCCGAGAACCCGCAGGCCATCACACGCGGCGAATGGGTCGAGAAGACCCTCCCGGTGTGGAAGGAGATCGCGGGCCCTGTCTCCACCAGCATCGCCGACGCCCTCACGAGCGCGCTCGACACGCAGGTGCCTGAAGACATGCGCGAGGCGATCCAGGGAGCCGGCCAGCTGATGCGCGGACTCGGATCCTCGGTGTTCGCCGCGCAGTTCGGCCAGGTGCTCGGCAACCTCTCGCTCGAGGTCGTCTCCGGCGGTGACGTCGGCATCCCCGTCCTCCCCGCTGGCACCGCCGCGCTGATCCCGCAGAACATCACGGCGTTCGGCGAAGGGCTCGAGATCCCCGAGGATCAGATCGCGTTGTACCTCGCGACCCGTGAGCTCGCGTACGCGCGTCTGTACCGGCACGCGAAGTGGCTGCACCTGCACGTGATGTCGCAGATCACCGACTTCGCCCGCGGCGTGACCGTCGACGTCGAGGCGCTGGAAGACGTCGCCAGCCGACTCGATCCGTCGAACCCCGAGGAGCTGCGCGCGGCGATCGAGGGCGGAGCACTGCTCCCGGCGCAGACCGAGGCGCAGCGCGAGGCGCTCGCGCGCCTGGAGAACATCATCGCGATGATCGACGGCTGGGTGGACGTCGTCACGGCCGAAGCAACCTCCCGCTTGCCCGACAGTGTGCGCCTCGCAGAGGCCGCTCGACGCCGTCGCGCGGTCGGCGGGCCTGCGGAGGACGCGCTCGGCGCGCTCGTCGGTCTCAAGCTGCGCCCGCGGCGCATGCGCGAGGCCTCCGCGATGTGGCAGAAGGTGACGGATGCCGTCGGCGTGGCCGCCCGTGACTCGCTCTGGGACTACCCCGACCTGCAGCCCACCGCTGACGACATCGACGACCCGACGGCGCTGATCGAACGGCTTCAGGCGCGTGCGCGTGGCGAGGCGCCCGTGGCGGACGAGTTCGACGAGGCGCTGAGCCGGCTGCTGGCCGGCGACGACTTCTCCGAGGAGGCGGCGTCGGACGACGCGAGTGAGGCCGAACCGGGAGACGATGAGCAGGGCGACGACGAGCGGGGCGACGGAAAGAACCAGGGCGGCGAGACTCCGGTCTGACCCGCATCAGCCGCAGGACTCGTGCTGCACATCCCGTGCCGGCACGGATTTGTCCACTGTTCCGCATCCTGAGCCCCACGACGAGGGGTGCGTGGGCAGAATCGGTGCATGCCGCCGATCACGCCCCCGACGCTGACGCGTCTCGACCCCGCCTATCCCCTGCTGTGGCGTGACGTCGACACGGTGCAGTTCGGTATGGAAGGCGTCGTGCGCGTCTCGGTCTCCGAACCCTGGGTGGACCCGCTGCTGCAGTCGCTGCGCGACGGGTTCCGTCCCAGCGCCTTCGACGTGATCGCGCACAGCGCAGGAGCCCCGCGTGACGCCGCGCGCGAGCTGCTCACGGCGTTGAAGCCGGTGCTGCGCGCGGATGCACCGCCGCTGCCGAGGATCTGGATCGAGAGCCTCAACATGGTCGATTCGCGCATCGCCGCCCGCACCGAGATCGCCCTCGTCGATGAGGGCTTCCGGATGACGGAGCGCGCGGCACCCGACGCGGTCGCAGTCGTCCTGATGGAGGGATCTGCGTCAGCCCGGCAGCTCGCCGGCCATCTGCGCGACGACGTCGCCCATCTGCCGATCGCGTTCGAAGTGGGCGGGACGAGCGTGGGCCCGCTCGTGGTGCCCGGTCGCACGCCGTGCCTGTCGTGCCGCGACGCGCATGAGCGCGAGCGCGACCCGGCGTGGCCGGTGCTGCACGCGCAGCTCGTCGGCGCAGCATCCGGTCGCATCACCGCAGCGCGCACCGCCGAGGCCGCGGCTCTCGCGGCACGCATCCTCGCCGATCCTGGCAGGGCGAACGTCGTGAAATCGGTCAGGATCAGCCCCGACGGCCGCCGCGTGTGGCGTTCGGTGAGATTTCACGCAGAATGCCGGTGCCGCGAGCAGTCGTTCCGATCTCCTGAAGGAACCGGGACGGCTGCCGCTCCCCTCGACCGGCCGCGTGAGACCACGACAGCGACAGAGTCCGAGCGGCGCGCGTGATGCCGACGTAGGCGAGGCGGCGTTCCTCATCGATCGCGTCGAACCCGGTCGCGTACGAGATGGGCAGCGCACCTTCCGTCCACCCTGCGAGGTGCACATGGGGCCACTCCAGCCCCTTGGCGGCATGCAGGGTCGACAGCGTCACTGTCTCGATCGTCGGCTCGTGCTGGTCTTTCGCCCTCGCCATCAGCGCTTCGCTGAAGGAGCGCAGCGTGGTCCCGCTCGGCGCTTCCTCGGCAAGACGCAGAATGGCGCGCCGCGCCTCCCATCCGTCGCGCTGGGCTCCGCCCGCGGCGGGCGGCTCGTCGCTGAGACCGAGCTCGCGCAGCACCTTCTGCACGTTCGAGAGGAACCCGCGCCCCGTCGGCGCGACGGACGCTCCGCGCAGGGCGAGCACCGCCTGACGCACCTCCGGCATGTCGAAGAACCGCTTGCCACCGAGCACGCGCGACGCGATGCCCGCCTCGCCGAGCGCCTGCTGGATCACGCCGGACTGCGAATGCGCCCGGTACAGCACGGCGATCTCGGACGGCGAGGCGCCGGCCCCGATCCGTGCGGCGATCGACGCGGCGATGCCGGCCGCCTCGTCCGTCTCGGTGGCGTAGGCGGTGACGGTCGGCGGCTCAGCGGTGAGCGATTCGCGGGCGGAGACGAGTTCGAGTGCACCGGCGCGGCCGTTCATCAGCGCGTTCGCGGCCGCGAGGATGGGCGGCTGGGATCGATAGTTGGTCTCCAACCGCACGACCGTGGCATCGGGATATCGACGACCGAATTCGAGCAGGTACTTCTGATCGGCACCGGCGAACGAGTAGATCGTCTGGCTGGCATCTCCGACCACGCAGATGTCGCGCCGATCCCCGAGCCACAGCTCCAGCAGCCGGTTCTGAAGCGGCGAGACATCCTGGTACTCATCGACCGTGAAATGCCGGTACTGCTCGTGCACGGATGCCGCGACCCTGGGCTCCGCCTCCAGCATCCCCGCGCACGCGAGCAGCACGTCCTCGAAGTCGAGCTGGCGACGTTCGTCCTTGAGCACCTCGTACCCCTGTTGCAACGCGGCGAGCTGCTCCGTGCTGATCCGCCCGACCGTGCGGCCGAGCGCGGCATACTGCTCGATCGAGAGCATCGAGACCTTGCGCCATTCGATCTCGCTGGCGACGTCTCGCAGCGTCGCGGTGTCCGGGCGCAGCCGCAACTGCTCAGCGGCCTGCCCGAGAACGCGCACCTTGTTGTCGATGATGCTGGGCGCTGGCGATCCGGCGAGGGTCGGCCAGAAGAAGTTCAATTGTGCGAGGGCGGCGGCGTGGAAGGTGCGTGCCACGACGCCCTCGATGCCCAGGCTGCGCAGTCGCCCCCGAAGCTCGCCAGCGGCCTTCGCCGTGAAGGTGACGGCCATGACACGGCTCGGCGAGTACGCGCCCGTGTCGACGCCGTGCGCGATGCGGTGAGTGATGACCCGGGTCTTGCCCGTGCCCGCACCGGCGAGCACGGCGACAGGGCCCCGCAGCACGGATGCCGCTTCCCGCTGTCGTTCGTCGAGGGCGTCGAGCGCGCTCACTTCGCCTCTGCGTCTCGGCTCGCCGCGTTCACTCGGCGATCCGATCACTGTCTGCGCCGGGCGCCCGGTCCTCGTACCAGCCCTGGATGAGAGCGCGTGCGATGGATGCCGGTCCGGGAAGGCCCACCGGACCGTCTCCGTTCAGCGCGCTGCCGATCTCGTCGCGCGTGAACCAGCGGACGTCGATGATCTCCTCGCCGTCGGGGCGGGCACGGCGCTCGTTCGAGGCGGTGGCACGGAAACCGACCATGAGCGAGCGCGGGTACGGCCACGGTTGCGAGCCGATGTAGCGCACGGAGTCCAAGCGCACTCCTGCCTCCTCCTCGATCTCGCGGTGCACCGTCAGCTCCAGTGACTCGCCCGCTTCGACGAACCCGGCGAAGCACGAGTACATCCGGCCGTGCCAGTTCGCGTTCGCGCCGAGCAGCAGCTTCTCGCCGTCATCGCTCTCGACCGCCACGATCACGGCGGGGTCGGTGCGAGGGAAGATGTCGTGCTGACAGGTGAGGCATCTGCGGGACCATCCGCCCTGCCGGAGTTCGGTGTCGGATCCGCACCTCGCGCAGAAGCGCGCGTCGCTGAGCCACCCGGCCAGGGCGATCGACTCGACGAGCAGTTCGGTGCTCTCCGGGTCGAGCAGCCCGCCGGCATCGCGCAACCCGAGCCAGGTCTCGGCCGGTGCCGCATCGATGGATTCGGCGGAGACGGCCTCGACGGCCAGAAGGAGCGGGCCGGTGTCGCTGTGCCTGCCCAGCAGCGCCCACTCGGCGTCGGCGACCTCGTCGGGGTTGACCGTGACCAGCGCGGCGTCGTCGATGCGGACACGGCCGTCGCGCACGACGATCACGCGGACGTCTCCCGATGCGCGCAGCGCCTCGACGATCCCCGGCTCATCGCGCAGATGCGCGGCACGGTCGAACAAGGCACGGCGGACAGTCATCGACTCCCTCTCTCGCAGGCGTGGCGTAGGCGCAACCGCACCCGAGCGGACCTAACCTGGGGGCATGGCACGGTCTCCCTTTACTCTAGCGGCGGCGGTCACAGCCGCACTGTCCGGGGCGGAGGTCGTCGGCGCTCGAACCCTGACGGCCGACGGCGACGGTCGGTTCGATTCCGCAGTCGTGACTCTCGCCGACGGGCGCGAGCTCGCGATCCGCGTCGGCGACGACGACGAGACGGCCAGGGAGCTCGCTGCCGAATCGCTCGCGCTGCGCGCCCTGACCGCCGGTGCGCGCGCCATGCTTCCTTTCCGAGCGCCCGAGTACATCGGCGAGACGCGTCTCTCCGACGGCCGCGCACTCGTGACCGAGCTGCTGCCGGGTTTCCAGATCGAGGCCGCACATGTTCCCGCTGGTCGAGGCGCCGCGGAGTCGATGGGTGCCTCGATCGCCGCCGTGCACGCGCTGCCCGCGTCGGTCGTGCGCAGTGCTGGACTGCCCGCGCGCACCGCGGAGGAGGCACGGGAAGAGATCCGTCAACTCGTCGATCGCGCCGCGGCCACCGGAAAGGTGCCTGCGCGGCTCACCGTGCGCTGGCGCGAGGCCGTGGACGACGATGAGCTGTGGCGCTTCGAAGCGGCCGTGACGCTGGGCGGGGTGCAGGCGACGTCGTTCCTGTTCGATGACGACCCCGTGAAGGGCCCCGAGGTCATCGGCGTCGTCCACTGGCACGGCCTCTCCCTCGGCGATCCCGCCGTGGACCTGGCCTGGCTCTCCTCCGCCACGCACGCCGCCGGCGACGTGCACGCGGCGTACGCACAGGCCTCGGATCGCACACCGGACGGCGCATTGGCGCTGCGCGCCCGTCTGCTCGCAGAGCTCGAGTTCGCCCGCTGGCTGGTGCACGGCGATGCGATGCACCGCACCGACATCATGGACGATGCGGCGGCGCTGCTCGAGGCACTCGCCGAGGGGCTGCGGGAGCGCGACCTCTCGGTCATCGCTCATCGCAGCGAGGGCGTCGACTCCGCGTTGGATGCGCTGGATCGGGTGCCCGAGACCGCAGCGACCGGAATCAGCACCGCGATGGAGACCGACGCCTACAACCCTCAGGATCTGCTTCCCGGCGAGGACGCCCCCGAAGCCGCCGGTCCGGATGCGCCGGAGGGCGATGCGACCGCAGATCTCGCGGAGATCGCGAAATCGGATCTGCTGCCGCGAGAAGACGCCCCCTCGCGCGCGAACGCCTCGCCCGGGAACCAGTCGAGTGAGCACACCTCGCGTGAGAAGGTCTCGAGTGAGAACGCCTCGAGCGACGCCGACCCCGCGGACGAGGCTCAACGCGCGGCACGCGCCGCGCTCCAGCGCTGGACCAACTCCTCCTCCGAATAGACCCGGTCGCCGCGGATGACGAGATCGTCGGCGACGTAGTACAGCGCGACGTCGATGTCCTCGAGGGGCACTGCGAAGCGGCGGTGGTAGGCGAGCCGATACAGCGCGAGCTGCAGCATCCGCTCTTCGCGCTCAGCGGCATTGCGCGGCGCCTTGCCGGTCTTCCAGTCGACGATCTCGATGCGTCCGCCCCG
>NZ_JBLVOB010000005.1:142917-152506 GCF_053543555.1 Microbacterium xerophyticum
GCGCCCGCCGCGATCCGCGCGGCGGTACACGGCGTCCAGCTTGCAGATGACGATGTGTCCCTCACCGGGGCCTGCGGTGGCGCCCAGGGCGAAGTCGATCTCGATCTCGACCGCGATGGGCTGACGTGTCGCCCATTCGCTCCTCTCGAAGATCTCGCGCAGTCGTTCCAGATCGATCTCATCCGCCGCCGACACGCCCCACGTGTCCGACTGCTCGTCGTCGGTGTCCCACAGCGCGTTCTCGGGGCGCTCCCCCGCGCCGACCAGGCCCGAGCGGTGTTCTACCCAGGCGTGGAAGAGCGTGCCCAGGCGCGTCTGCCGATACGGTCGCTCCGGCATGGGCCTGCTCAGCGCGCGCACGGTGCCGTCGAAGTCCGTCACGTAGTCCTTGAACCGCGACGCGGGAACGCGCGTCGGCGGGTCGGCGCGCATGCCGCGCTGACGCTCGGCACGCTCTGCGAGCAGTCGTTCGAGCTGCCGGGTCGGCGCCGGGTCGCCCTCGACTGTGCGCACGAGCGCGGCGGCGGATTCGACCACCGCGCGTCGGCCGCCCAGCGGGTCGAGCGGCCATACGCTGGTCTTCCCCTCGCCCTCGTACGGATTCTCGGTGTCATCGGCGGCCTCGATCGGATCGAGCCCGTGCACATCGATGGCCTCGCGCAGGTACGGGCTCGCCTCACGGGGGCTCTTCTGCCCCGCCCAGTGCGCTCCGGTCAGGAGCAGGTCTGTACGCGCGCGCGTCACCGCGACATATGCGAGCCGACGCTCCTCCTGCTGCTGGTAGTCGCGGTAGGCGTCCTTGAACACCGTGAGCGCGCCGGGAGAGGCCCTGCTCTTGCTCGTCAGCGAAGCCACACCTGCCTTGATCCGCTTGTCCGGCTCTGGAGCGGCATCCGCGGGCGGTTCCCAGTTGAAGCGCGGCAGAGCGGCGCTGTCACCGCGCAGCGCGAACGGCAGCACGCCGAAACCGAACCAGCCCGAGGTGTCCGTGGGGCGGGAGGGAAGCTCGCCCTCCACGAGTCGCACCACCGCGACGGCATCCCACTCGAGCCCTTTGGAGCCGTGGATCGTGAGCAGCTGCACCACACCGGGCTCTGGCGGCTCGGGCCGGGGCATCAGCTCATCGGTGCTCTCCGCCTTGTCGAGCCAGGCGAGCAGCGACCCGATCGAGCCGCGGTCGTCGGCGGACAGGAACGCGCGCACCTCATCGGCGAACGCGCGCAGCTGCGTCGCGGCGACGCGCGCAGGACCGCGGGTCTCGTTGGCGGCGAGTTCGATGTCGAGGCGGAGCTCCACCTCGATCAGACGGATCAGCTCGGGGATCGGCTGGCCTGACGCCCGCCGCAGCCGCTCGAGCATCTCTCCTGCGGCGCGTATCCGCATGCGGCCCTCCGGCGTGATCCGCTCGAGGAGACGGTAGTCGTCGCGCAGCCCGCGCACGACGTCGACCGCGTCCACGATCGACACCGCCTCGTCGGCACCGCGCGAGGAGCGGATGCGATCGCGCAGCTCATCGGGAAGGGGCAGCAGTCCGCTGTCGCGCTTCGACAGCTCGGAGGCGAGATCGTACAGGGCGCCCATGTCGGCGAGGCCCACGCCGAATCGAGGACCCACGAGAAGCCGGATGAGTGCGGAGCCCGCGTTCGGATCGTGGATGACCCGCAGCGTGCTCACGACATCCACGACCTCGGGAGTCGTGAGCAGACCGCCGAGCCCGAGGATGCGATGCGGTATGCCTCGCGCCGCGAGCGCCTCGGCGAAGGTCTGCATATGCCGCTTGGACCGGAACAGGATCGCGCCGGTATGGGGTGTCGCAGAGGCGCCGTCGCGCTCCGCGTGCACGGTGCGCCGCTCGGAGAACCACTCGGCGACCTCCGCGGCCTCCTCATGCACCGTGAGCGGATAACGGATGCCGACAGCACCGGCCCCCGCGCCCGGCCGGGGTTCGAGCGGAGGGACATCGAGACCGGGACGCCGAAGCGGCTCGAGCACCCGGTTCGCCACATCCAGGATGGCGCTGTCGTTGCGCCAGCTCGTCATGAGACTGAAGGTCTGAGCCGGGCGATCGCGGGCGAACGTGCGCGCGAAGGCGTAGAGGTTGTCGGCACTCGCACCGCGCCAGCCGTAGATCGACTGGTGCGGATCGCCCACCGCCATGACGGCGGAGTCCCGGAACACCTCGGCGAGGAACTGCGTCTGGATCACCGACGTGTCCTGGTACTCGTCCAGCAGAACGACCCTGTGCTGCTCCCGCAGATCCGCACGCACTTCGGGCGAGGCTTCGACGATGTCGTATGCGCCGCTCACCTGATCGGCGAAGTCGAGCACTCCCCTGCGCTGCTTCTCGGCGATGTACGCCCGCACGAGCGCGTTCAATGTCGGCAGCGCGAGGAGGTTGTCGGCGGCCTTGGCGATGTCCGCGTTGGTGCGATAGGGCTCGAACGCCGCCGCGTGCTCGAGAGCGATCCGCTCTGCGAGAGCCAGATCGGCCCGGTGATCGAGCGCATCGCCGGCGAGTCGCTGCACCGCGTCCACCACGGTGCCGACGGCGTATTCGATGCCTTCGAGCTCGGGCAGATCGGCACGAAGGACGACCTCGCGCGCCAGCATCCAGGATGCCGCCTGGCTCAGCATCGCGACGTCGGGATCGCGCCCGATCCGCGCGGCGTGCTCGCGAACGATCGAGTCAGCGAACGCGTTGTACGTCGATACACGAGGGCGGATCATCAGGTCGTCTGCCGTACGGGGCGATGACGGATCCCACCCGGTCTCGAACCGCTCGGCGAGCTCACCGAGCACCTGTGTGCGCACCAGCATCCGCTGGGCACCGGGCGACGCGCGATCGACGCGTTCCAGCATGCCCGACGCCACGATCTCGGGTACGTGCGGCAGCAGCCCTCGCTGCCCGTACTCGTCGATCACGGCGAGGCGGGCGGCGATGCGCTCCGCCAGCTCGCCGGCGGCCTTGCGGGTGAAGGTGAGTCCGAGGATCTCGTCCCGGCGCACATGTCCGTTCGCGACGAGCCAGACAACCCGGCCCGACATGGTCTCGGTCTTGCCGCTTCCGGCGCCGGCGATCACGAGCGCGGGGGTCGGCGGCGCTTCGATGACGCGCTGCTGCGCCACCGTGGGCGGGGGCTGTCCCAGCGCGGCGGCCACATCGAGTGCCGAGAGCCCTGGCCCGTCTTCATTCCACGCGGTCATGCGCTGACCGCCGGCACGGTGTGGATGCGGCAGGGATGCACGCGCCACTGCACATCGGCGCAGTGCGCCTCGACGTGAGCGGTGAAGCTGGCCCCCGACATCCCCCTGGCTGCCGAGGCGAGCCTGTCGAGGAATCGCGTGCGCGCCTCCCCCTCGAGCGTGTGCTGGTGGGCGACACGGTACTGACTGCCGGACAGCGTGTTCGCGACCAGCAGGAGGCGGGCGCCTGCGAGTGCGCCCGGTTCGGCGCCCTCGATCAGGCCCTGCTGCACCGCGACCTGGTATGCGGCGAGTTGCGCATGATCCTCGCACTTGGCGTCGGTCGTCGGCTCGTTCTTGCCGGTCTTCAGATCCACGACGACGACCCGTTCTCCGTTCAGTCCCTCTGCCATGTCGGTCCAGCCTCGGCCCCGGGCAGGAGCATGCTCGCCGCCGCCGCGCGGGTATGCCTCCACACGATCTATGAAGCCGTGCACAACGGCCCTGTGCGGTCCGTCGGCGTCGTCGCCCACATGCACGCCCGGCACGGGCTGCTCATCGTCCGCGCTCGCGACCTCACGGGCGGCGACGTCCACCGCGAAGCGGAACTCCACCTCACTGGCGAGCACACGGCCACGATCGCTCTTCACCTCACCGAGGTACGCATGCAGGCGCTCGATGTAGAGATCGGCGCGGCGACGTTCCTTGCGCCCGATCCATTCGGTCTCGAAATCCAACTCCGGCCAGTGCTCGGCCACGACCGCGCGCAGCTTCTCGAGGTCGCCGTCCGGGACCGTCTCCATCGCCTCGTGGATGATCGTGCCCATACCTGCGGATGGCGGGAGCACCGTATCGCCACCGAGCGCCGAGATCGCCCAGTTCAACTCGCATTCCTCGAACGACTCCATCTTCGACGGTGAGACCCGCGCAGCCCCGACCGACAGGTCGTGCAACGGCGCCGACGTCGACGGGCCGGCGATCCCGTACCATTCCCGCGGGTCGGCGCCTGGCACGCCCTCGCGCGCCAGGAGGGACAGCTGCCCCGCCGCGGCGGCGCGGGCGTCACGATCGACGGCGCTCGTCAGCGTGCGCCGGTGGCGTGCGACGAGACCGCGCAGGGTGAGCGGATGCTCTGCGGCGGGGTGCGCGGATGCCGGTGGAGGCTCAGGAAGGAACCCGAAGAACGGGCTGGGTCCTGTCGCATCGTCGTCCACGGCTGTCACGACGATCCGGGAACGTGCGCGCGACAGCGCTCTCACGAACAGCCGCAGCTCGTCATGCAGTGCATCTCGCCGTCTGTCGAGCACTCCAGGAGCCGGCTCGGATTCCCCCGTGCGCGCGGCGATGACGGCGTCGGCGAGGCGCCACGTCTCCAGCAGCCCCCCTCGCAGCCGCACGTTGGGCCACACACCGTCCTGCACACCGGCGACGATGACGGCGTCGAACTGCGTGCCCAGGGCAGTCGCCGGTGTCAGCAGCGTCACCAGGCCCGGCCGATCGGGGGTGGACAGCGTGTCCTCCGGCACCTCGCTGTCGAGGATGTCGCGCACGAAGATGTCAGGACGCTCGTTCGGCGAGCGTTCGACGAAGCGCTTCGCGGCGTCGAAGAGCGCGACGAGCGCGTCCAGCGCCCTGGCCGTCTCACCGCCACCCGGCTGTTCCGACACCGCACGCCAGTAGTGCTGCAGCTTCGATCCATCGAGCGCGCGCGCCTCATCCCAGATGCGCCAGAGCAGCTCGTGGATCGTCTCCCCCGCGGCGGCCGCCGAGGCCGTGGCGGCGAGGGTCGTCGCGAAACGGGCGGCGACTCTGGCCTCGGGAGCATCGATGAACGTGAAGTGCGCAGGAAAGGCCATCGCCTGCCGCAGCAGTTCCGAAGCAGGGGTCGATCCCCCGTCAGCGAGCTCGACGTGGCGCAGGCGCGCGCGCAGGCGACGGAGGCCGACGGCATCCATCCCGCCGAACGGCGAGCGCAGCGCGTCGACGAGCATCTCGGTCTCCCGCTCTTCGACGGGGGTGAGTGCGAGACGCACGATGCCGACGATGTCGCGCACGACGCCCTCGCTGCCGAGCGGTCGCTGCACCCCGGCGGCCCTGGTCGGCACCTCGCGCGCGGCGAGTTCGGTCTCCAGCGCCGCGACCTGCCTGGTGTCGTGGGCGATCACAGCCATCTCGCTCCAGGCGATGCCGTGCGTGAGGTGCCAATCGCGAAGAGTGCCGGCGATCCGATCGGCTTCTTCGTACGGCGAAGGGGCGAGGAAGGCCTGCACCGGTGGGTCGACGGATGCCCCCTCGACCGGCGGCCCTGGTGCGCGACGGTGCTCGACGCGACCGGCCACGCCGATCGCCTGGGTGACCGTGCGCGTGAGATCGGTGAGTGCGGGCTTCTGACGGTGCGGCGTGTCCAGCACGAAGACCCGCTCGAGGATCCCGGACAGCTCGTGGAACAACTGAGGGCTCGCGCCGCGGAACGCGCCCGAGGAGATGTCGGGGTCGCCGAACGCGAGGACGGCGATACCTCTGGCGCGCAGTGCGCGCACCATCGTGATGCCGCCCCTGGTGATCTCCTGGGCATCATCGATCAGGACGACGCGCAGTGGTGCGAGGGGGCCGAGCACCGTGGCGTCCGCCTCCCTGAGGATCGCCGCCGCCTCGCTCAGCAGATCCGCCGCGTCGCGATATGCCGTGCGCATGCCGGCGAGGACGGCGTGGTACTCGTCGATGAAGGTGCCCACCGCCCGCCAGACCGGTCGCTCCGACGCCTGCAGCTCATGCGGCTGCACGCCCAGTTCCGTGCATTCCGCGAGGAAGGCGCGCAACTCCGATCGGAACCCCTTCGAGGCGCGCACGCCGGCGTTCAACGAGTCCGGCCAGCGCGACGGGCGACCGGCGGCCTCATCCTCGACATCGCCGGCCAGCAGATCGGCGATGATCCGGTCCTGATCGGCACCGGTGAGCAGTGCGGGGGGCTCGGCACCGGCGTGGACCATGGCCCCGCGGACGAGCTGGAACGCGAACGAACCCAGCGAACGGGCCAACGGCCCCGGCGTGGCCTGTCCGATGCGCACGCCGATCCGGTCGCGCAGCACCGTCGCAGCCTGACGACTGGGGGTCAACGCCAGCACTTCCTCTGGAGCGAGTCCATGCTCACCGAGCAGCGCGGCGACCCGGTCGATCAGTGCCTGCGTCTTGCCTGTGCCCGGGGCGCCGATGATCACTCCTGATGCCTCGACGGCCGCGTCCACGACGGCGCGCTGCCCGGCATCCTCTGTCATGTCATCCACGCTAGCGGCAGCTCCGGACACCGCAGGACCCCACCCCCGCTCGCTCTGGCGCACTGCATGTGCGCCCAGGGCGAAACCGGCCGTCAACCCCGATCCGGGTGCACGACACCGGGGTAGAGTTGGGCGCAGTCCCCGAATCTTCAAGGAGCACGCGTGGAAATCCGCATCGGCATCATCAACACCGGCCGCGAACTGAACTTCGAGACCTCCACCAGCGCAGACGACGTCCGCGCCCAGGTGTCCGCAGCTCTCGAGCAGAACGTCGCGCAGGTGAGCTTCACCGATGTGAAGGGCAACTCGTACATCGTCCCGACCGCGAACCTCGCCTACATCGAGCTGGGCACCGAGGAGTCGCGCCGCGTCGGTTTCGTCGCCTGACCACGATGTACATCGTTCTCGCACTCATCGCCGCGTGCGCACTGGGCATCGCCGTGCACTACCTGCTGCCGCACCGCGCTCTGCGGGGCACCGCGGTCGTTCCGGGGATCGCCGCAGCCGTCGCGGCGGTCGTGTACACGCTCATGCAGTGGTCGGGCGTCGGTGAGGACAACGGCTGGCTGTGGCTGGCGAGCGTCGGCGGGGGCGTCGTGCTCGCCGCTGTCGCCGGCTACGTGCTCACCACGATCCGTCACCGCACGGATGCTGAGAAGAAGGTCGCGCTCGGGATCTGAGCGCCGTCCGCCCGGCGGAGAGTTCTACGCGGCGAGGCCCATCGCGTCCATGCGGCGCGCGTGCGCGCCCATGAGTTCGGTGTACACCGGTTCGACGCGGTCCTCCTCCTCGGCGAGCCGCTCCGGCCGCAGCGCCTGTCGAGCCACGAGCACGGTGTCGCCGACGAGTCGGCGCGCCCACATCGACAGCAGCGATCGCCATTCGCCGTCGGACTCGATGGTGCGCTTGAGGATCTCGACGATCTCGCCGGTGTCATCGTCCTCGCGGAGGATGTCGGCGATGCGCCGCCCCGTCTCGCCGTAGCTGGAGGCGAGCGCCAGATAGAAGTCATCCAGCATCCCGGCCGTGATGTAGACAGCCAGCAGGGTCTCGCGAGGCCGCGCGCCGATCGTCTTGCGGCGGAAGGCGTCGAGGTGCTCGCGGAACGGGAGCATCAGCTCGGTCGCGTCCTCGCCCTGCTCGCGGATGACGTCGACGATGCCGCGGTGCTTGCTGAGCGCCGCGCCGGCCGCGCGGGTGATCGCCGCCTTCTCTTCGAGTTCGGGCGTCGCTCTGATCAGGCGGGTCAGCGTCTCGAAGTACCCGAGCTGCAGATAGGCGGCCTGGCCGAGGAACCGGTTCAGCTCCGGCGCGAGCTCCGCGAAGTCGACCCGCATGGCTCCGCCGTCATCGCCGCGAGAGCGCAGGGTCAGAGTACGTCGAGGGGCATCACGCTGCCAGAACCACTTCACCACGGGTTCAGACTACCCGCGCCACCACCGGCAAAACGGGTCTTCCGGTCGTTTCGCTCCGCTCGGGTAGTCTGGAAGAAGCCCTGCCGTAGGAGCAGGGCCCCGCGCCTGTGGCAGAAAGAGACGGCGTGGATCCGTAACGTGGCGCTCCCTTCGCTCTCGAAGGTCCGCCGGACAGGCAATAGAACAAGTGACAACATTCGCTGATCTCAATATCGATCAGGACATCATCGACGCGCTCGCAGCCAAGGGCATCGTCGATGCGTTCCCCATCCAGGAGCAGACGATCCCCCTCGGCCTCCCCGGTCAGGACATCATCGGCCAGGCCAAGACGGGTACGGGCAAGACCTTCGGGTTCGGCATCCCGGTCGTGCAGCGTCTCGGCAAGGATCCGGAGCACGGGGTCAAGGCGCTCATCGTCGTCCCGACCCGCGAGCTCGCGGTGCAGGTCTACGAGGACATCGACCTGCTCACCAGCAACCGTTCCACCAGCGTCGTCGCGATCTACGGCGGCAAGGCGTACGAGGGCCAGATCGACCAGCTCAAGGCCGGCGCGCAGATCGTCGTCGGCACCCCCGGGCGCCTGATCGACCTCGCAGGGCAGCGTCTGCTCGACCTGTCCAACGCGACCGAGGTCGTGCTCGACGAGGCCGACAAGATGCTCGACCTCGGCTTCCTCGCCGACATCGAGAAGATCTTCCAGAAGGTCCCCGCCGTCCGGCACACGCAGCTCTTCTCGGCGACCATGCCCGGTCCGATCGTGGCGCTGGCGCGCCGCTTCATGTCGAACCCGATCCACATCCGCGCGAACGACCCCGATGAGGGCCTGACGCAGGCGAACATCAAGCACCTCGTGTACCGCGCGCACTCGCTCGACAAGGACGAGATCATCGCCCGCATCCTGCAGGCCGAAGGCCGCGGCAAGACCGTCATCTTCACGCGCACCAAGCGCGCAGCGCAGCGCCTGGTCGACGAACTCGGCGACCGCGGCTTCAACGTCGGCGGCGTGCACGGCGACATGGGCCAGGAGCAGCGCGAGCGCTCGATGGCCGCGTTCAAGGCCGGCAAGCGCGACGTGCTCGTCGCCACCGACGTCGCCGCTCGAGGCATCGACGTCGACGATGTCACGCACGTGATCAACCACACGATCCCTGACGAGGACAAGACGTACCTGCACCGCGCAGGGCGCACCGGCCGTGCCGGCAAGACGGGCATCGCCGTCACCTTCGTCGACTGGGAGGACCTGCACAAGTGGGCCCTCATCAACCGTGCGCTCGAGTTCGGTCAGCCAGAGCCGGTCGAGACGTACTCTTCCAGCCCCCACCTGTTCGAGGATCTCGACATCCCCGAGGGCACCAAGGGGCGCCTGACGACGGCTCCCAAGACCCAGTCCGTGAAGACGCAGCGCGCACCGCGTCCGGAGCGCGCTGTCGACGCCGCTGCAGAGCAGGGTTCGGGCGATGGCACCGCGCGTCGGCGTCGCCGTCGCCGCGGCGGCTCGGGCGACAAGGTGGGCTCGACTTTCGCTGAAGGCACCGCGCAGGGCACGCCGTCGGCCTCGGATGCCGCTCCCGCCGTCGACCGCGACGCTGAAGGCGCCGGTACGCACGACGGCAAGGGCGGTGAGCACCACGACGGCAAGTCCGCTCCGCAGCGCCGCCGCCGCCGTCGCCGTTCGGGCGGTGCCGCGCCGGCCGGCGCGTAACTCTCTTCTCGGTG
>NZ_JBLVOB010000005.1:152541-164664 GCF_053543555.1 Microbacterium xerophyticum
GCTGCGGCATCCCCCCCACTGTCGTGTGCGGCGCGCCGCTCAGGCGTAGCGCGGCTCGGACCCCGTCGCGCGGTCGATGATGCGCGCCACCATCTCGTCCGAGGTGGTGTTCTCCCCCGGCCGATTCGGCTTGCCCGCACCGTGATAGTCGCTGGATCCGGTCACGATCAGATCGTGGGCGGCCGCGAGTTCGCGCAGGATCTTCTTGCCCGCCTCCGTGTTCTCCCTGTGATCGACCTCGAAACCGCCGAGCCCCGCATCGACGAGGCGCTCGATGTACGGGACGGGCATCATCCGATCGCGCCCCGACGTGACGGGATGCGCGATCACCGCCACTCCCCCCGCCCCGGTGATCAGATTCACCGCGGTGAGCGGATCCGGAGCGTAGTGCGGCTCGTAATAACCCTCCCGCGGATGCAGGATGCCGTCGAAGGCCGCCGTGCGGTCACTCACGATGCCGCGGGCGACGAGGGCGTCGGCGATGTGCGGGCGGCCGACCGTGGCGTCGCCCACCGTCTGCGCGAGGACATCCGCCCACACGAGGTCGTAGTCGCGGCCGATGTTGCGCACGATCCGCTCCGCCCTGCCGATCCGGTCACCGCGGATGCGATCGGTCTCGGCGCGCAGCGCGACGTCGTCCGGATCGAACAGGTAGCCGAGCACGTGCACGCTGCGCCATTCGTACTTCGCGGAGAGCTCCATGCCGGGCAGGAAGGTCATGCCGAGGGACGCCGAGGCATCCGCCGCCTCGTCCCACCCCGTGCTGCGGTCGTGGTCGGTGAGTGCGAGGGTGCGGATGCCGTGCGCGTGAGCCTGCCGAACCACTTCGGCGGGGGTCTCGGTGCCGTCCGAGTGGTTGGAGTGCAGATGCAGGTCGTTGGGTCCCGAGAATCTGTGCGCACCGGCGCCCTGCACCGCGTCATCCGTCATCCTCTGAGCGTATCGCGGCGCCTCGTCGGCGACGCCGGTCACGACGCGCAGTGCTCTGAACCAGAAGATTCACAGTGTGCGGCCATAGGCTCGTGGGGATGTTTCGACTCCTGGGGATCCTGCTGACGGTACTGTTCGCGATCGCGACGGCGATCGTGGTGTGGCCGCAGTTCTTCCAGCTCGAGCAGACCTTCCCGTTCGCGCAGCTCGTCGCCGTGCGCGGCGCGGTGCTCGCCGGCCTGCTCGCGATCGCCGTGGTCTCGCTGCTGCTGCTCTTCGCCAGGCCGCTGAGAGGTTTCGCCGCATCCATCCTCATCGTCGCGCTGCTGGGCGCTGCGGCGACCGGAGGGATCGGGCTCATGCGCGGCTTCGGCACGGGTGAGCTTCCTGCGAAGACCGATGCGAGCGTTCGGGTGCTCACCTGGAACACGGCTGGAGAAGCCGTGTCGGCGGAGACGGTCGCCGATGCGATCGTGTCGCAGGAGGTCGATGTCGTCACGCTCCCGGAGACCGCCGAATCGGTGGGCGAGCGCATCGCGGTCATGCTGCGAGAGCAGGGCCGTCCGATGTGGGTGCATCACGTGCAGTTCGGCGACGTGCCCAACGGCCCGCAGGCGTGGGAGACGACGATCCTCATCTCGCCGGAGCTGGGCGACTACTCCGTGATCGGCTCGTCGGAGGACGGCACGAGCAACACGAGCTCGTTGCCCAGTGCCGTCGTGATGCCGGTCAACGGCACAGGACCGACGATCGTCGCGGTGCACGCGGTCGCACCGCGCATCGATGCGATGCAGCGCTGGCAATCCGACCTGCAATGGATCGCTGACCAGTGCCCCACGGGTGATTTCATCCTCGCCGGCGACTTCAACGCGACGATCGACCACATGGCAGCGCTCGGCGTGGACGGCGGTGACATGGGCTACTGCCGCGACGCCGCCACCCGCACCGGCACCGGCGTCACCGGCACCTGGCCGGAGTCGTTCCCTGAGTTGCTCGGTGCCCCGATCGATCACGTGATGGCGAGCCAGAACTGGGAGCCGACCGGTTCGCTCGTGCTCGACGCGGCCGGCAGCGACCATCGCGCCCTGGTCGTGCAGCTCGATCCGGCCGGCTGAGTTCGCGGCAGCGCAACCGCACGACTCCGGAGAACTGCCCCGAATCCACCCGCAGGCGCATCGATCGAGCGCGATCCGCCGAAGACCTCCAGAGTCATGCGACTGGACGGCGCCGCACCCGCCGCATGATCGCCAGCACGCCGCGCCAGCCGAGCAGGAACAGCGCCAGAGTGAGAGTCGCGACGACGATGAAAGCCAGTGCGGCCCCTTGGCCGGCAGCCTCCCGCAGCGCCAGTCCGCCGATGACCGTGACCGCCCAGACGACGATGCCTGGCAGCATCCGCTCGGTGCGCACGCGGACGACCAGAGCGCTGAGATGGGCGAAGAGCACGGCCGTCAGGAACGGCCAGATCGTGTTCAGCAGGCCCGGAACGTCACTGAACACGCCTTCGGCATGAGAGAGACGCCCGATCACGCAGAACACCGTCACCAGGATCACGTCGATGATGACGACGAGGGCGACGGGCATGCGGTTCTCGGTCATGTTCCCCAGCCTAGGTCGGAGTGAGAGACTGGATGCATGAACACCGGAGAGAGCGACACGATCGCCGAGGCCCCCGTCACGAACCGCAAGCAGCCCTTCCCCCGTGGGTTCCTGGACACGATCTCCACCGGCTGGGCGGAGCGGACCGAGTCGATGCCCGCTGCGCGCCCTCAGGCGCCCTACGCGGCTGCTCGACGCGCGAAGCTCTCCGCCGCGTTCCCCGGAAAACGCCTCGTGATCGAGGCGGGCTCGCTCAAGCAGCGCAGCAACGACACCGACTACCCGTTCCGCGCGCACTCCGCGTTCGCGCACCTCACAGGCTGGGCCGCCGACGCTGAACCGGACTCCGTGCTCGTGTTCGAACCGCGTTCCTCAGAGGCAGCGGATGCCGGTCACGACGTGACCCTGTACTTCCGCGAGCGTGCAGACCGCACCACGACCGAGTTCTACGCGGACGCCACGGTCGGCGAGTTCTGGATCGGTCCCCGCCCGTCGCTCGCCGGCGTCGCCGCCGACCTGGACGTCGCCACCGATCACCTCGCCGCGTTCGAGGCGGGTGCTGACGATGTCGCTCTCGGCGATGCCGAACTCGACCGCGTCGTGTCGGAGCTCCGGCTCGTGAAGGACGAGTACGAGATCGCGGAGATGCGTCTCGCCGTCGACATCACCGCTCGTGGCTTCGACGACATCATCCACGCACTCCCCGAGGCCGCGACGCACGCGCGTGGCGAGCGGGTCGTCGAGGGCGTCTTCCACCGACGCGCCCGCGAAGAGGGCAACGGCGAGGGCTACGACACCATCTCGGCGTCCGGCCCGCACGCGTGCTATCTGCACTGGACGCGCAACGACGGCGCAGTGGTGCCAGGCGATCTGATCCTGGTGGACGCCGGGGTCGAGGCCGACAGCCTGTACACCGCCGACATCACGCGCACCCTGCCGGTGAACGGAACGTTCAGCGAAGTGCAGCGCAAGGTCTACGAGACCGTGCTCGAGGCGGCCGATGCGGCCTTCGCCGTCGCTCGGCCGGGCGTGAAGTTCCGCGAGGTGCACGAGGCGGCGATGAAGGTCATCGCGACGCGCGTCGCGGAATGGGGCGTTCTGCCGGTCAGCGCCGAGGACGCGCTCGATGCGGATGCCGGCGGCCAGCACCGTCGCTACATGGTGCACGGCACATCGCACCATCTGGGGATCGACGTGCACGACTGCGCTCAGGCGCGCCGCGAGATGTACTACGACGGTGTGCTCGAGGCGGGCATGGTCTTCACGATCGAACCCGGACTCTACTTCCAGATCGACGACCTGACCGTCCCGGAGGAGCTGCGCGGTATCGGCGTGCGCATCGAGGACGACATCCTCCTCACGGAGGACGGCGCCGTGAACCTGTCGGCGGACATCCCCCGCACGGCGGACGACGTCGAGGCGTGGATCGCGCGGGTGCAGAAGGGCTGATGCGCGGTCGCCGGAGAGTGACCCGTCTGCTGCGCGCGGGTGCCGTGCTGTATTCGGCACTCGCCGTGTGGGCGGAGATCGTGCACTGGCGGTCGAGCCACCGGTTGCTCGGCACGGCTCCGCGCCTGAGCGCCGCAGCGGACCGGGCGGGGAAGGAAGCCGTCGTGGTCCTCGGCTACGGCAATCGCGGTGAGCGGGCGAACTACGTGAACCGTTACCGGGTGCGCGCAGGCATCCGCTCGATCGATCGCACGGCCGACAGTGTGCTCGTCCTGTGCGGCGGGACCGTGCACAGCGAGGTGTCCGAAGCCGAGCTGATGGAGCGGTTCGCCCGCGACGAGCTCGAGTACACCGGACGGATCGTGCTGGAGACCGACAGCGTCTCGACGTGGCAGAACATCCGAAACGCGATCCCGCTCATCGAGCACGCCGACGCCATCAAGATCGTGTCGAACTCCCCGCACGCCGAGGTGGCGCGTGAATACCTGTGGCAGCAGCGTCCGGATCTCGCCGAACGGCTGGTCCGTGCCGACGAGCACCGCGTCGGCGAGGTAGTGCCGATGAAGATCGGGGCCGCTGCGCGGGCGGTGCTGTATCGCTGGAATCCGAAGAATGCTGCCCGGAACGCCGGAGATCAGTAGCGCGCGGAGAACCCGCCGTCGGCATTCAGCAGTTGTCCCGAGACCCATCGGCCCTCCTCCGAGAGGAGGAAGGACACGAAAGCGGCGATGTCTCGCGGCGTGCCGAGGCGCCCCAGCGGGTGCGCCGGGACCAGTTCCTGCGCGAATCCCTCCGCCATCCACCCGGTGTCGATCGGTCCCGGATTGAGCACGTTCGCAGAGATCCCCAGCGGTCCGAGTTCACGGGCGGCGGAGATCACGAGACGGTCCAGTGCCCCTTTCGACGCGCCGTAGGGAAGGTTGCCCGTGGTGTGATCGCTCGTGAGAGCCACGACCGCACCGCCGCCGGACGGGATCTGCCGCGCGAACGCCGCGATCAGCAGCAGGCTCGCACGGGCGTTGACGGCCATATGCGCATCAAAGCTCTCCGCCGTGGTGTCCAGGATCCCGGAGTTCACGTCGTGCGCGTGGCTCAGCACGAGCGCACCGATGGGCCCCCGATCGCGGACGACTTCCGCGATGAGTTCATCCGGGCCCGTGCGCGTGAAGAGGTCGCACGGGAAGTCGGCGTCCGCGAGGTCGCTCGTCGCGACCTCCCAGCCGTCGGCGATCAGTCGCGGCACGATGCCCGCGGCGATGCTGTCGACGCGAGCAGCACCGGTGACAAGGGCGAGGGGCATCACGCCATGCTATGAGATCTCAGCCCTCGGTGAACGCCGACACGAGCGGCGCGAGCGAGGCGCCCACGACCTCCGGAGCGCGCTTGTTGCCCTTCACCTCGAAGGAGTGACCGCCGCCGTCGATCCACTCGACGCGGGCATCGACGCAGGTCGCGACGACCTCCTCGAATTGCGACAGCGGCTGGATGAACGGATCGTTCGAGCCCTCCACGAACAGCTGAGGGACGGTGATCGACGGCAGATGCTCCGCACGCGGCTTCTCCGGCCGACCAGGAGGATGCAGCGGATAGCCGAGATAGACCAGTCCATCGACGTCCATACCCTCAGCGACGGCCATCGAGGCCATCCGCCCGCCGTAGGACTTCCCCGCGGCCCACAATGCCGCATCGGGATCGAGCCCACGCGCGTGCGCCACCGCCGCACGCCAGGTCGCGATCGCGTGCGCGGCAGGTCCTGGCATCCGCCTTCCCTGCTCCCGGTACGGGAAGTTGAAGCGCAGCGTCGAGAAGCCGATCGCGTTCAGCGCGTGCGAGAAGCCGACCAGGAAAGGATGCTCCATCCCCGCGCCTGCCCCGTGGGCCACGACGACCGTGCCGCGCCCGGACGCCTCCTGCCACTGGGCGGTGACCGTGGTCACGCCGTTCGGCAGGGCGACGTCGAAGTTCACGACCGGATGTACGGGATCGCGAACGGCACCCGAAGGATCTTCCCGCCCGACGCCTTGACGGTCCCGACGATGACCAGCACGACGTGCAGGATCGACACAGCGCAGTAGACGGTGAACGGGATGCCGAGGGGGAAGAATCCCGTCATGCCCTCCTCGCCGGCGAACTGCACCAGCACGATCACGTGGATGATCAACAGCACGATCGACACCGTGAGGTACGTGAGCGCCCAGTTCGCCGCGGAGCGGGCATTCTGCCGTGCGACGTCGCCCTTTCGCGCGACCGAGCCGTACACCGACGCCATCACGACCGCGGACACGATCCCGCTCAGGAACGGTATCCCGATGAAGATCAGGAAACCGAGCGCCCACGAGAGCGTGCCCGTCGAGGGTTTCGGCTGCGGATATCCGTAGGCCCCCGGCGCCCCATACGGAGCGCCATGAGCGTACGGCTGGCCGGTGGGATACGGCTGCGGCGCCACCGGGTACTGCGGCGCTGCGGGGTACTGCGGCGCCTGCGCACCGTAGTGGGGCTGGGCCGGAGGCGGCGACCCAGGAGCACCGTAGGGCGGCTGCCCCGGCACGCCGTACGCCGGCTGCGGCGGAACACCGTACGCAGGCTGCGCGGGCGCACCGTAGGGCGGCTGCGCCGGAGCAGCGTACGGCGGCTGCGCCGGAGCAGCGTACGGCGGCTGCGCCGGAGCGCCATACTGCGGCTGGCCGTGCGCAGGCGGAATCACTCCGCGCTGCGGGTCGAAGTCGGAGTCATCAGGCGTGCTCATGTGTGTTCCCTCCCGCGGTCCGTTCCGCGACGCCGATCAGGGGCTGTCGCCGGACGCACCGTGTCGTCCCTCAGGCCTTGTCGTCGTCGTTCCGCTCGTCCGCCGGCTCCGCCGCTGGTGCATCCGCCTCTGTCGCGGATTCCGCGGGAGCCGAAGCATCCACCCGCTCTCCGTAGCGCGGCGCCGCGTCGGTCGGCGTGGTGACGACGGGTGCGGGATCAGCCGGACGCGGCGGAACCACATGTCCGCCGATGCGCTCGCCCTCGGCCTGGTCGCGTGCGGCGCTCTTGTCATCCGATTCCGGCGCGATGCGCTCACCGTACCGGGGCGGCTCGTCGAGGTTCGCCGGCGGACGGACGACGGTGGTGCGCTGATCGCCGACCACCTCGCGCGCCTTCGCCAACGACGACGGCAGCACGGTCACCTCGTAATGATCCGCGGCGAGCTGCGTGACGCTCGCGAAGTCGCGGCGACGACGCACGATCGCATAGGTGATGAGGCTCATGATCATTCCGAGCGCGACGCCGATGAACACGAAGCCGACGAAGAGCTGGATCGGCGCGTCGGGGTTGCCGATCACGAGGATCGCCGACAGCAGCAGGCCGATGAGCACGCCGTTCACTGCCCCGGATCGCGCGGCTGCGGCGTACCCGAGACGACCGGTGATCCTCTCGATCGTGCGCACGCCCTGCCCCACGATCGAGATGTCCCGCGCGGGGACCTCACCGGAGATCAGCTTCGACACCGTCTTCTGCGCTGCCTCGTAGTCGCGGACGGACGCGACGGTCTCGCCCACGGCTGTGCCGGCGGCCTGGCGGTTCAACATGCTCATCTGCCCATTGTTCCACGCGACGCCCGCGCACGCCCGCGATCAGCAGGCCGGAGACTACGCTGGAAGCGTGAGCACACAACGGGTTTTCGTCGCGCGCCTGGCCGGCTGCGCCGTCTTCGACCCCGTGGGCGACCGGCTCGGCAAGGTCCGGGATGTCGTCATCGTGTACCGAAGTACCGGCTCACCCCGCGTGATCGGTCTGGTCGTCGAGATTCCCGGCCGCAGGCACGTGTTCATGTCGATCGGGCGCGTCACGTCGATCAGATCGGGCCAGGTCCTCACCACCGGCCTGATCAACGTCCGTCGATTCCAGCCGCGTCCCGGTGAGGTGCGCGTGCTCGCCGAGTTGCTCGGCCGTCGAGTCGAACTCACGGACGGCACAGGAGGGGCGGTCATCGAAGACGTCGCGATCGAGCCGAACCGGCTCGGCGAATGGAGCGTCAGCCAGCTCTTCCTGCGCAAGCCGAAGACGAGCGCCTCTCCGTTCGCCAAGGGCCCGACGACGTTCGCGGCATGGAACGAGGTCGCCGAGAAGCGTGCTCCTGGCGAATCGCAGTCCGCGGAGCAGCTCGTCGCGTCGTACTCCGAACTGCACGCCGCCGACCTCGCGACCACGCTGCTCGATCTGCCGCAGCAGCGGATGATCGAAGTCGCCGGCGAGCTCTCCGACGATCGCCTCGCCGATGCCCTGGAGGAGATGCCCGAGGACGAGCAGGTGCACATCCTCGACGGTCTCGGCGACGAGCGCGCCGCAGACATCCTCGACCAGATGGAGCCCGACGACGCGGCCGACCTGCTGGCGCAGCTGCCGAAGACGCGCCTCGAGCAACTGCTCGGACTCATGGAACCGGAGGAGGCCGAGGACGTGCGCACGCTGCTGCGTTACGGCCCCGACACCGCCGGCGGTCTGATGACGACCGAGCCCATCATCCTGTCAGCGGATGCGACGGTCGCCGAGGCCCTCGCCCTCATCCGTCGCCACGAGCTGCATCCGGCTCTCGCCGCAGCGGTGTTCGTCACCCTTCCGCCCTTCGAGACCCCGACCGGCCGGCTGCTGGGCGTCGTGCACTTCCAGCGGATGCTGCGCTATCCGCCCCACGAGCGTCTCGGCGCGATCGTCGACGAGACGATGGAGCCGATCTCCGTGACGGCATCCGCGATCGACACCGCCCGGCTTCTCGCCAGTTACGACCTCGTGTCGCTGCCGGTGGTGGATGCCGCGAATCGTCTCGTCGGCGTCGTGAGCATCGACGACGTGCTCGATTATCTGCTGCCGGATGACTGGCGCACCCAGGATGCCGATGCCGATGCCGTGCCGGAGGGGGGTGCGCGATGATGGCCAAGGCCGACCGCACCGGACTCGACGCTCCGCTCGGGCGCGGATCCTCGCGCCAGCGTCCCACCTCGCGCGACCGGTTCGGACGGTTCACCGAATGGGTCGCGAGGGCCATGGGCACGCCCGCGTTCCTGCTCATCCTCACGTTGTTCTGCGTGGCGTGGATCAGCTGGAACACGCTGCTGCCCGAACCGGTGCGCTTCGACGACGCCGCGCTCGGATTCACCGCTCTGACCCTGATGCTCTCGTTGCAGGCGTCCTACGCCGCTCCCCTGATCCTGCTCGCGCAGAACCGTCAGGATGACCGCGACAGGGTGCAGATCGAGCAGGACCGCCAGCGGTCGGAGCGCAACCTCGCAGACACCGAGTACCTCGCGCGTGAGATCGTCGCGCTGCGCATGGCCCTGGAGGAGCGCAACAACCAGGCGGTGACCAGGGACGTGCTCCGGCAGGAGCTCAAGTCGCTGCTGGCCGATCTCGACGACGAGCGCGATGACGACGCCACCGATGCGGCAGGCGGCACCGCTCCGAGCCGGAACAGTCCACGCAGATGACGCTCGTCGACCGGGTCCGTCAGGCGGTCGGCGCGGTGTCGGATCCCGAACTGCGCCGTCCGATCGGCGATCTCGACATGCTGCGCGGGATCACCGTCGACGGTGAGCACGCACGCGTCGGCATCGCCCTGACGATCGTGGGATGTCCTGCCGCTGACCGCATCGAGAGCGATGTCCGCCGCGCCGCGGCATCCGTCGCCGGCATCGCCGACGTGACGGTCGATGTCGGGGTGATGACGCCGGCGGAGCGCAAGGCGCTCACCGAGAAGCTCCGCGACGGCAGGCCGGCACGGCAGATGCCGTTCGGCCCTGATTCCCTGACGCGCGTGATCCTCGTCTCCAGCGGCAAGGGCGGTGTCGGCAAGTCGACCGTCACGGCGAATCTCGCGGTCGCACTGGCTGCGCGGGGCCTCGCCGTCGGCCTGGTCGACGCCGATGTGCACGGGTTCTCCATCCCAGGCCTGCTCGGGATTCCGGCGGGCACGCAGCCGACGCGCATCGACGACCTGATGCTGCCGCCCGTCGCCCACGGCGTGAAGACGATCTCGATCGGCATGTTCCTGCGCGACGGCGAAGCGGTCGTCGCCTGGCGGGGACCGATGCTGCACCGCACCGTGCAGCAGTTCCTCACGGACGTGTTCTTCGGAGACCTCGACGTGCTGCTCATCGACATGCCGCCCGGCACGGGCGACATCGCGATCTCGATCGGTCAGATCCTCCCCCACGCCGAGGTGCTCGTCGTCACGACGCCGCAGACCGCGGCATCCGACGTCGCGATCCGCAGCGGGCTCGTGGCGAGGCAGACCGGTCAGCGCGTGATCGGGGTCGTCGAGAACATGGCGGCCTTGACGCTCGCGGACGGCACAGTGGTCGACCTGTTCGGTTCGGGTGGAGGGGCGGAGGTCGCCGCCGCGCTCTCGGAGAACCAGGAAGGCGCAGCGCCGGTCCCCCGCGTACCGCTGCTCGCCTCCATCCCCCTGAGCCCAGCGCTGCGCACGGGCGGCGACAGCGGCGTGCCGGTCGTCCTCGGTGAGCCGTCGGATGCCGCGGCACAGGCCATCAGCGGCCTCGCGGACGCGCTCGCCCATCAGGGCAGAGGGCTCGCGGGCAGGTCCCTGCCGATGTCCCTGTCATGACGGCCAGGCATCGTCGTGAAAGACTCGTGGGGTGACCAGCGATTCCCCTCCGCGCTCCATGACCGTCGACCCCGAGCTGGTGCGCGGCATGACGGCTGACGCGACGCTGTACTCCCTGACCAGACCGCTCGCGCTGATCGCGTACACGGCGCTGCTCGCCGCGTTCGTCCTCAACGCGATCGTGCTCTCCGCCATCGGCGGCGCGGACGAGGAGCAGACGACGACTCTGACGTGGACGCTGGTGGCGATCGCGGCATTCGCCGTCGCGTCGATCGTTTTCACCAGGGCGCAGGTGCGACGCGCGATCTCGGCGGCGATGCCATCTGGTTCCTCGGTGGCCGTGAGCGTCGGGGAGCAGTCGATCAGACTCTTCGCCAAGAACGGGGTCTCCGACATGGCCTATTCGACCTTCCGTGCCGTGCGGGTGGGCCGCCACGCGGCGATCCTGCAGCTTCGCGGCGCATCGGTCGTGACGGCCGTTCCTCGAGCCCTGCTGAGCGATGACGACATCGCCCGGCTGAAATCGAAGATCTGAGTCAGGTCGCCTCGAGGTCGAAAGGCGGAGGCGTCTCGCTGGTGAACGCCGGACGCACCAGCGGGGATCGCGGAGGATCGAGCACGGGCGTCGCAGCACTCGCCACTGCCGCACCGCCCGCGACGGCGGCGGCGGATGTCGCGGCCGCAGGCGCGTCGTCCATCAGCGCGTCGCGGATGATCCGGCGGGGATCGTACTGACGCGGATCGAGCTTGCGCCAGTCGACGTCGTCGATCTCAGGGCCGATCTCGTCGCGCATCTTGCTCTTGGTGTCGCGGAGGTACTCACCGGCTCTGCGGACGAAGCCCGCGAACGTCTCGGCGGCCTTCGGCAGGCGCTCGGGACCGATGATGACCGCCGCGAGCACACCGATGAGCAGCAGCTTCTCGAAGGTCAGACCGAAATCCATGTACACAGGCTACTACCCGCCGCGCCTGCCTCCGTCTGCCCCCGCTTGCGAATACTCTGAGTCAAGCAGCAATCCACGGGAGCAAGGTCATGAGCGAGAACGACGCGAACGCACGCTACATCCGCGAGGCCATCATCGAGCCCACCGCCATCGCACGCGCGCGGACCCACGCGGTCGAGCTGGGAGCGGCGCCGGTCAGCGCCGCCGTGGGGGCGCAGCTGGCCGTGCTGGCGGCAGCCTCTGCCGCGCGCTCCATCGTCGAGGTCGGCACCGGCGCCGGGGTATCAGGGCTCTGGCTGCTGCGAGGGGCGCCGCAAGCCGTGCTCACATCGATCGACAACGAGCCGGAGCACCTCGCGGCCGCCCGCCGCAGCTTCAGCGAGGCGAAGGTGCCACCGACCAAGGCGCGATTCATCACAGGTCGTGCCGCCGACGTCCTGCCGCGCATGAACGAGGCCTCCTACGACATCGTGCTGATCGACGCGGATCCCGAGAACGTCATCGAGTACGTCGAGCACGGGCTGCGGCTCGCCCGCACCGGCGGCCTCGTGCTCGTCCCCCGCGTTCTCGCCGGCGGCAGGGCCGCCGCCCCCGTGC
>NZ_JBLVOB010000005.1:164768-170070 GCF_053543555.1 Microbacterium xerophyticum
CGGCCCCCCCTTCGAAGTGAGATCGTGAGTCAGCTCACGACGCCTGCCAGCACATCGTGCAGCTCCTTCGCTTCGGCGTCGTTCACGGAGACGACCAGTCGGCCGCCGCCTTCGAGGGGAACGCGCACGATGATGAGTCGTCCCTCCTTCACGGCCTCCATGGGTCCGTCCCCGGTCCTGGGCTTCATCGCTGCCATCGTGGCTCCTTTTCCTCCGGTGGTATGCCCCAAGTTTATCGGTATGCTTCCGCCTCGGTGCGCACAGCGGGCGAATACGTCATGAACGCCCGGTCACGGCACCTGCCAGTACGTGTTGCCGAGCGCATACATGTGATGGATCCAGACCCACTGTCCGAGAAGGCAGAACGCCAGCACCCCGAAGCGGTACACGCGCGACTTCGGCACCGCGACCGCACCCCAGAGCGGCGTGAGCGGCATGAGCAGGCGGAACGTGCTCGACTGCGGGAAGAAGACCGCGAGCAGGTAGAGCAGATAACTCGCGCTCCACAGACGCAGATCCACGCCGAGCCTGCGCACCTGCGGGGCGAACAGCAGCGCGCCGGCAGCGCCGCCCACCAGCAGCACAAGGGCGACCGGTCCCCACCACACTGGCAGCCCCCATTGCCCGAACCAGAACTGCGCGGCCTGCCACCATCCGTCGAACGGGACGAACCCTCCGCTGTCGATCCCCCAGTTGCGCCGCCACGAGAGCTCGGTCGCGAGGTACGCGCCGGGGTCTCCGGTCACGATGCCGGCGATCGCCTGCCATGCGAAACCGGTCGCGGTCGCGAGCGCGCCGAGCGCGACGATGTGGATGATCTCGCGTGCGGGCAGCGGATCGGCGCGCCGCCGCGTCCAGCGGAGGATGCCGTACAGGCCGAGATACAGCGCGAACGCGAGCACACCGGGTCGAGTGAACGCCATGAGCACGGTCAGGGGATAGAGCCACGCGAATCGGCGACGCGCGACGAGGTCGAGGGCGATCAGCAGCAGCAGCACGAAGAGCACCTCCGCGTAGCCGACCTGGAACAGCGCCGCGAGCGGTCCCCACGCGAAGAACGTCACCGCCCACAGCGCCGCTGAGCTGCCGATCCGCCCGCGCAGCAGTCGGTGCAGCGCAACGCACGCGAAGAATCCCGCGACGAGCGAGATGAGGAGGGCGCCCGCTCCCCAGGATCCGAACGGCAAGCCGATCACCTGTGCCGCGTATGCGTAGAGCGGCATGAACGCCCACGCGTTCTCGGCCACCTGGCCGGATTCCGTCAACGGGAGGACGGAGGGGTACCCCTCCCACGCGACCAGCCAATACCACTGCGCGTCCCAGCCGAGGATGAAGCTCCCGATGCTCGCATCGGCGCCGAAGCGCGACGTCGGTCCGGACAGCGCCGCCGCAAGGCCGAGGAAACCCGTGGTGACCAGCCGCCCGAGGACGTAGATCACCCCGATGCGCGCGATGACGGGCACGCTCGCCCATCGCCGCGCGGCGGAGATCACGGCGCGGTGAGCCACGCCCGCAGGCCCTGCTCCACCGCGTCGATCTGAGCGAGCGGCACCCGCTCCTCGTCATGGTGCGCGAGATGCGGATCGCCCGGTCCGTAGTTCACGGCGGGGACGCCGAGGGCCGAGAAGCGCGCGACGTCGGTCCAGCCGTACTTGGGGCGCGGTTCGGCGCCGACAGCCGCGACGAACTGCTGGGCGATCGGGGCGTCGAGACCGGGTCGCGCCCCGTCGGCCGCATCCGTGATCTCCACCTCGAACCCTTCGAGCACGCCGCGCACGTGCGCCGCCGCATCGGCTGCGGTCTTGCTCGGAGCGAACCGGTAGTTGATCTCGACCTCGCACAGGTCGGGGATCACGTTGCCCGCGACACCGCCGACGATACGGACGGCGCTGAGGCTCTCCCGATACGCGAGGCCCTCCACCATGACCTCTTTGGCGCGGTACTCGGAGAGGCGGGAGAGGATGGGTGCCGCGCGGTGGATGGCGTTCTCACCGATCCAGGCGCGTGCGCTGTGCGCGCGGACGCCGTGGGTGCGCACGATCGCGCGGAGCGTGCCGTTGCATCCGCCTTCGACCTGGCCGTTGGACGGTTCGCCGAGGATCGCGAAGTCGGCGGCGAAGAGATCGGGACGATCCGCGGCGAGCAGATTCAGACCGTTGAGGGCGGCGGCGACCTCCTCGTTGTCGTACCACATCCACGTGATATCGACCACGGGTGCGGTGAGTTCTGCGGCGAGCTTGAGCTGCACCGCCACGCCCGCCTTCATGTCCACCGTGCCGCGGCCCCAGAGATACGGCTCGCCGTCGACCGCGATGTCGCGCGTCGGAACGTTGTCGTTGATGGGCACGGTGTCGATATGCCCGGCGATCACGACGCGCTGCGCCCGGCCCAGATCCGTGCGTGCCACGATCGTATTGCCGTGCCTGATCACCTCGAGGTGCGCGAGCAGTGCCACAGCCGCCTCGATCGCGTCGGCGAGCGGCGCCTCTTCGCCGGAGACGCTGGGGATGTCGCAGATCGCGCGGGTGAGGTCGACGGAGGACGCGGTCAGATCGAGCTGCATTCCTCCAGCGTAGTCTTCGGGCGGATCGGCTTTCGGAAGTTCGGTAGCGTTGAGCCATGAGCAATGCGCGCACAGTATGGGGTGTCGGACTGTCCACCATCGCCGGGGACGGCACCGTCCTGGATGCCTGGTTCCCTGAGGTCGCCGAGGGCGAACTCGTCGCGGCCGATGCCGCGGCCGCTGCGGAGACGCTGACGGCGCTGGCCGACGTCGACGACCGGCGCAACGTCCGCACCGAACTCGTGCAGGTGCAGATCGACCTCGACGATGCCCCCGCCTCCACGGCGGACGCGTACCTCAGGCTGCACGCGCTGTCGCACCTCGTCGTGCGCCCCAACGATCTGAACCTGGACGGCATCTTCGCGCATCTGCCGAACGTCGCCTGGACCACGGCAGGGCCCATGCTTCCCTCTGACGCGGCGCGGCTGCGTCCGCTGCTGCAGCGCCACAGCATCCAGGTGCAGGGGCTGGACAAGTTCCCTCGCCTCACCGACTACGTCCAGCCAGCGGGTGTGCGCATCGCCGACGCCTCGCGTGTACGGCTCGGCGCGCATCTCTCCCCCGGCACAACGGTCATGCACGAGGGCTTCGTGAACTTCAACGCCGGTACGCTCGGCGCATCGATGGTCGAGGGACGCATCTCGCAGGGCGTGGTGGTCGGCGAAGGCAGTGACATCGGCGGCGGCGCCTCGATCATGGGCACCCTCTCCGGCGGCGGCACCGTGCGCGTCTCGATCGGCGAACGCACCCTTCTCGGCGCGAACGCGGGTCTCGGCATCGCGCTCGGCGACGACTGCATCCTCGAAGCCGGCGTCTATCTCACCGCGGGCTCCAAGGTCGTGCTGGTCGACGGTCCGAACACGGCCGACGGCGGCAAGACCGTCGTGAAGGCCGCCGAGCTCTCCGGACGCGACGGCCTTCTGTTCTGGCGCAACTCGGTCACCGGAGCGATCGAGGCGAAGCAGCGGGCGGGCGTCGGCGTCACGCTCAACGAAGCGCTGCACGCCTGACGCCTGACGCCTCAGCGGCTCGGTGATCGACCGGGCGGCACAGCGTGCATGCAGCTCGAGGCATGCACGCCTGCTAAGGTTGAGGAGTTGTCCAGATCGTTTTGAGACAACTGCGTCGTCGTCACGGGGTCTTCCCAGACCGTAGCGAGCACAACAGCTCCTCCACCAGTTGGCGTTTCGAACGGCGAACCTCTGCGCACTTCCTGTGCGCGGTCGCCCATCACACGAATCAGACGCGCTGACGCGCGCTCATGGAGTACATCTATGCCTACCTTCCTCGAACTCGGCGTGCCCGCGCCCCTCGCTTCGGTCCTCGCCGCTGACGGCAAGACCGAGGCGTTCGCGATCCAGCGCGACACGCTGCCCGACTCCCTCGCCGGACGCGACCTCCTCGGTCGCGGCCGCACCGGCAGCGGCAAGACGATCGCCTTCGCCATCCCGCTGGTCTCCAGCCTGATCTCCGCCGGCCGCAAGAGCCGTCCCGGTCACCCCCGCGGACTGGTGCTCGCACCGACCCGCGAACTCGCCACCCAGATCGCGGCTGTCGTCGCGCCGCTCGCAGAGGCCGTCGGCCTTCGCGTGACCACCGTCTTCGGCGGCGTCAGCCAGCGTCCGCAGGAGCAGGCGCTGCGCAGCGGCGTCGACATCGTCGTGGCGTGCCCCGGCCGCCTCGAAGACCTCATGAAGCAGAAGGTCGTCTCGCTCGACTCCGTCGAGGTCGCCGTGCTCGACGAGGCGGACCACATGGCCGACCTCGGGTTCCTGCCCGGTGTCACCCGCATCCTCACGGCGACTCCCGCCGGCGGTCAGCGTCTGCTCTTCAGTGCGACGCTCGATCGCGGCATCGACTCGCTCGCCAAGCGCTTCCTCTCGAACCCGGTCAGCCACGAGGTCGACGAGTCCAGCGTGCCCGTCGGCGAGATGACGCACCGCGTGCTCGTCACGACCTCCACCGAGCACAAGACCGGCCTCGTCCGCGATCTCGCCTCCGGCACCGGTCGCCGCATCCTCTTCACCCGCACCAAGCACCAGGCGAAGAAGCTCGCGAAGCAGCTCACCGCTGCCGGCATCCCCGCCGTCGACCTGCACGGCAACCTGTCGCAGAACGCCCGCGAGCGCAACCTCAGCGCGTTCTCCGCCGACCCGACCGACGGCGGCGTGCGCGTGCTCGTGGCAACCGACGTCGCGGCACGCGGCGTGCACGTCGACAACGTCGACCTGGTCGTGCACGTCGACCCGCCCATGGAGCACAAGGCGTACCTGCACCGTTCCGGTCGTACCGCACGCGCCGGCGCTGCGGGAACCGTGGTCACCGTCGTGCTGCCCGAGCAGCGCCGCGATGTGAAGGATCTCCTCCGCAAGGCCCAGATCACCGCAGCGCTGGAAGACGTCAACGCGGCAATCGTGACCGAGCTGGTCGGAGAGCGCGCCGCACACGTGCGTCCTGCTCCCCCGCAGCCGGTCCAGCAGCAGCAGCCGAAGAAGGCCAGGCAGCCGCAGCAGAGCGGCGGACCTGCCTCAGGTTCACCGGCGCGCCGTCGCCGGCGTCCGCAGGGCCAGGGCGGCCAGGGCCAGTCCGCGGCTCAGGGCGACAGCCAGCGCTCCGGGCAGCAGGGTCAGCGCTCACGCGGCCTGCAGGTCGGCCAGCGCGTCGACACGCGCGGCTCGCGCCGTGCGCAGGGCGGCGGATTCCAGGGTCGCTGAGAATCGAGAAAGCCCCGATGCTCCT
>NZ_JBLVOB010000005.1:170127-199420 GCF_053543555.1 Microbacterium xerophyticum
AGGAGCATCCGGGGCTTTTCTGCATCCGCTCAGCGCGTCGGGAACTGACGCTCGGGGGATCCTGTGTACAGCTGCTGCGGGCGGCCGATCTTGGTCTGCGTGTCGAGGTTCAGCTCGCGCCACTGCGCGAGCCAGCCCGGCAGGCGGCCGATCGCGAACAGCACCGTGAACATGCGCGTCGGGAAGCCCATGGCCTTGTAGATCACGCCGGTGTAGAAGTCGACGTTCGGGTACAGGCGGCGTTCCTTGAAGTAGTCGTCCGCGAGGGCGAGCTCTTCCAGCTCCTTGGCGACGTCGAGCAGCGGGTCGGTGACACCGAGCTCGCGGAGCACCTCGTCGGCCGCTTCCTTGACGAGCTTGGCGCGCGGGTCGTAGTTCTTGTAGACGCGGTGCCCGAAGCCCATCAGCTTCACGCCGTCTTCCTTGTTCTTCACGCTCTCCACGAAACGCGAGACGCTCTGACCGGAGTCGCGGATCTGTCCGAGCATCGTGAGGACGGCCTCGTTGGCGCCGCCGTGCAGCGGGCCGGAGAGCGCCTGGATGCCGGCGGAGATGGACGCGAACTGGTTCGCTCCGGTCGAGCCGACCAGGCGCACCGTCGAGGTGGAGGCGTTCTGCTCGTGGTCCTCGTGGAGGATCAGCAGGAGCTCGAGAGCCTTCGACATGACCGGATTGACCTCGTAGGGCTCCGAGTGCACACCGAAGTTGAGCTTGAGGAAGTTGTCGACGAAGCTCAACGAGTTGTCAGGGTAGAGGAACGCCTGCCCGACGCTCTTCTTGTGGGCATAGGCGGCGATCACCGGCAGCTTCGCCAGCATGCGCACCATGTTGAGTTCGACGTGCTCGGGGTTGTTCGGGTCTGTCTGGCCCTCGTAGTAGGTCGAGAGCGCGGCGACGGCCGAGGAGAGCACCGACATCGGGTGCGCGGTGTGGGGCAGCGCCGAGAAGAAGTGCTTCAGGTCTTCGTGCAGGAGCGTGTGTCGACGGATGCGGTCGTCGAAGCTCGCGAGCTCATCGGCCGACGGGAGCTCTCCGTAGATGAGCAGCCACGCGACCTCGAGGTAGCTGCAGTTCTTCGCGATCTGCTCGATCGGGTAGCCGCGATAGCGCAGGATGCCCTTGTCGCCGTCGATGAACGTGATCTCGGACTTCGTGGATGCCGTGTTCACGAAGCCGTAGTCGAGGCCGGTGTAACCGGTCTGCTTCGTCAGCGTCGAGAAGTCGATGCTGTCGTTGCCCGCCGTGCCACGAAGTACTGGGAATTCCGCTGTGGTTCCACCGATCGTGAGAGTCGCCTTCGCCTGCTGATCTCCCGCTGCACTCACGCGGTCCTCCTTGTACGTCTTGCTCGACCTGTCGGTCTGATTCGTCGAGGGCGATGCATGGCGCTGAGCGCCTGGTCGGATCTCGACCGAATCGCCTTTACAGCCTAGTCGTCGTATCGGCCTACTGTGACATCCACCAAGAGATGGCGGCAGTTCACCGTGGGAATCTACAGCGCGGCCGCGTGCAACCGCCGCGCCGCTGCCTCGACGCGCTCGATCGGCGCCGTCAGCGACAGCCTCACGTGCTGGTCGGAGTCCGCACCGTAGAACGGGCCGGGACCCGCCAGGATGCCGAGATCGGCCAGGCGACCCATCGATTCCCAGGCGTCCTTGCCCTCGGTCGACCACAGGTACAGCCCTGCCTCCGAGCCGTCGATGCGGAATCCTGCGGCCTGCAGCGCAGGGCGGAGCAGCTCCCGCCGCGCCCGGTACAGCTCCTTCTGAGCGACGACATGCGCGTCGTCTCCGAGTGCCACTGTCATCGCCTGCTGGACGGGAGCCGGGGGCATGAGGCCGAGATGCTTGCGCGCCGTGAGCAGATCGCCGACGACGCGCGCGCATCCGGCCACGAAGGCGGCGCGGTAGCCGGCGAGGTTCGACTGCTTGCTGAGCGAGTACACGCTGAGCAGCCCGCTGCGGGTGCCGCCCGTCACGCGGGGGTCGAGCACTGACGGCACCAACTCCTCGGCCCATCGCCCGTCCCAGCCCAGTTCGGCGTAGCACTCATCGCTCGCGAGGACCGCGCCCAGTTCACGGGCGCGACGCACAGCGGCGGAGAGCTCGTCGACGGTCCAGGTACGCCCGTCCGGGTTTCCCGGCGTGTTGATCCAGATGAGCCGCGCGCCTTCGGGCCAGCGTGCAGGATCGTCTTCCGCCACGGGTGTCGCGCCGGCGACGCGGGCGCCGACCTCATAGGTCGGATAGGCCACCCGTGGGAAGACCACGATGTCGCCGTCGCCGAGGCCGAGCAGAGTGGGCAGCAGAGCGACCAGCTCCTTGGAGCCGATCGTGGGCATCACGTTGTCGACCCTCAGATCCGGCACGCCTCGTCGCCGTGCGTACCAGTCGACGATCGCCTCGCGCAGGGCGGGCGTGCCTACGGTCTGCGGGTACGAGTGCGCATCGGTCGCCTCCGCCAGCGCGCGGCGGATGACCTCCGGCGTCGGATCGACGGGCGAACCGATCGACAGATCGACGAGACCGTCCGGATGCTGTGCGGCGCGCTCACGGTAAGGGACGACCGCGTCCCAGGGGTACTCGGCCAGATCGTGGACGCCCACAGCGGCTTACTCTCCCTGCGGGGGAAGAGCGGCGATGATCGGGTGGTCGTACTTGATGACGCCCACCTTGGCCGCACCACCGGGCGATCCGACCTCGTCGAAGAACTCGACGTTCGCCTTGTAGTAGTCCGCCCATTCCTCGGGCAGGTCGTCCTCGTAGTAGATCGCCTCGACGGGGCACACCGGCTCGCACGCACCGCAGTCGACGCATTCATCCGGGTGGATGTACAACGAGCGCTCGCCCTCGTAGATGCAGTCAACGGGGCACTCGTCGATGCAGGCACGATCCTTGACATCGACGCACGGGAGAGCGATCACATACGTCACGGCTCCAGTCTACGACCCGTCGGCTGTGGTCTGCCTCGGCAGGCGCTTCAGGTTCGGCCAGGCGATCACGAGCAGCGCGATACCGGCGACGAGATAGATCCAGATCTGGCCGATCGGCGTGTTCGGGACGATCACCGAACCACCGGGTCCAGGACCGGAGATGAGCATCACCATGCCCAGCATCCCCAGCGCCGTGGCGACGGTCGCACCGCGATCATGCGTCAGAGCACGCACCGCCACCAGGAGTGCGGCACAGGCGATGGCGGCGACGATCATCCCGAGCGGGATCACGCCCCACATGAGGCTGTGCGCGATGGTTCCCGCCGTTCCGTAAACGACGCCCACCAGCGCGGCGGCAAGCCAGGACAGTCCACGGGAGATCCAGTTCGGCACTCCCCCACTTTACGCGCCAGTGCTGCCGATCCGCGTACCCTCAGACCGCCCAGCCGACCAGGCGCAGCAGCGCTGCCACGGCCGCAGCGGCGATGACGACGACGAGGAACGACTGTCGCATGTACAGCAGCCCTGCGGCGACCAGCACGGCGGGAATGCGCGCATCGACCACGACCGCCTGTCCGTCGCCCAACGTCTGCACGGCGACGAGCGCAGCGAGCAGCGCCACCGTCAACAGGTCGGAGATGCGGGCAGGACGAGGCGCCTCGAGCAGATGCGAAGGGATCAGGTAGCCGAACGCCTTCAAGGCGACGCAGATGCAGGCGGCCAGCAGCACCGCGCTCCAGACGCTCATGCGCTCGCCTCCGGCGCAGGGCTCGTCGTCCTGATGTCGTCGCGGCCCAGCCAATTGAACCAGCCCACCACTATCGCGACCACGGCCGCCACGAGCACCGGCAGCCCCGGCATCATGACGGGGGTGAGCGACGCGGCGATGACCGCCGCGGCCACGCCCACGGCGATCTCCTGCCGCTGCTTGAGCCGTGGCCAGAGCAGTGCGAGGAAGGCGGCTGCTGCCGCGGCATCCAGACCCCACGATTTGGGGTCGCCCAGCACGTCGCCCAGGAGTGCACCGAGGAGCGTCGTGATGTTCCAACCGATGAAGACACCGAGTCCTGTGACCCAGAAACCCAGCCGGCTCAGCGCTGGAGTGCCCTGCGAGATGGCGACGGCGGTCGATTCGTCGATCGTGACCTGCGCTGCGGCAGTGCGGCGCCAGAATCCGCTTCCGATGATCGGGGACATGCGCATGCCGTATGCCAGGTTGCGCACACCCAGCAGTGCGGCCGAGGCGATCGCCGACGGCAGTGCTGCGATCCCTCCCGCCCCGAAGACGCCGATGAACGCGAACTGCGATCCGCCGGTGAACATCAGCAGGCTCAGCACACTGGTCTGCCAGATGTCGAGGCCGGACGCCACCGCAAGCGCGCCGAACGAGATGCCGTAGGCGCTCGTGGCCACGGCGACGCCGAGCCCTTCGCGCCAGACTTCGCGCCGCTGTGACATGCCGCTTCCCGTTCGCTTCGGTGAACACCTGTCGACCATTCTGAACACTTCGGCGCCGCTAGTCAAAGCGAACGATCGTTTGACATACTGAACGGATGGAACTCGCCTCCCGGATCGGTCGTGCGCTGCGCCGCGAGCGCGAATCCGCCGGCATCAGCATCTCCGAACTCGCGCGTCGCGCCGGCGTCTCCAAGGCCACGGTTTCGCAACTGGAGACCGGCACTGGCAACCCCAGTGTCGAGACGCTCTGGGCGCTCGGAGATGCGCTCGGCATCCCGTTCGCTGTGCTGGTGGATCAGCCGGCGAACGCCCCGACGCTGATCCGTGCCGACGAGCTCGACGGTGTGCCGTCTGCGGCCGCGCCGTACAGTGCGACGCTGCTCTCTGCGAGCCCGCCCGGCGCGCGCCGCGACCTCTACGTGATCCGCGCGGAGCCGGGCGAGCCCCGGCGCTCGATGCCGCACCACAGCGGCACGACCGAGCACGTCATCCTCATGGCGGGTGCCGCGGACATCGGCCCTGCGGGCTCGCCGGTCCGACTCTCCCCTGGCGACTACCTGTCATATGCGGGCGATGCCCCGCACGTGTTCGAGGCGCTGGAGCCCGGCACGAGTGCGGTGCTCATCTCCGAGCTCCGCTGAGTCGTCACTCGCCCCCGGAGACGGGTGCGGGATCGGGTATCTCGTCGGGCTTGTATCTCGGCAGCCGCGAGGCTGGCAGGATCGCAAGAGCACTGATCCCGGCGAGTATCAGGAGACCGAGCCTCAAGGTCCCGAGCCGAGCATCGGCGTTGAGCGCCACGGCCTCCTCCACCTGTTCGGGTGTGGCGTCCGTCTGCTCGAGCACGGAGCGCAACTCGTCGTTGCTGACGAAGTTGATGTTGTCCATGTTCACCTGCTCGACGAGAGCCGGTGGGATCTCCGGGTGCTCGATCACCGCCCTGCCGACGCTCAATCCGAGCAGCGACACGAGCAGCGCACCGGCCACGGCGGTGCCGACGGCGCCGGCGAGGTTCTGCGTCGTGCCGCGGAGCGAGCCGACATCTCCGGCGAGTTCGGACGGTGCGGAGGTCACGAGCACGTTGAACACCAGCGTCACCAGAGCGCCCTGGCCGACGCCGAAGACGAAGAGCCCGAGGATCGTCGGGAACGTCTCCCAGTTGTTGTTCACGACGATCGACAGCCAGATCAGGGCGATGGTGGTCAGGATGAAACCGAAGACGCCGATCGTCCGCGGCGGGTAGCGCTTGTAGAAGCGCACGACCAGGGTCGCGGTGATGAAGACCGTCAGGTTGAACGGCATCATCGCCAGAGAGGTGTCGAAGGGTGTGCGGCCCTGCACGATCTGGATGTACAACGGGATCGAGAAGTTCACGCAGGCTTCGAGGGCGACGACGATGAACATCGCGTACACCGCCGCGCGCTCGCGCGGAGAGTCGACGACGCTCAGGTCGATCAGCGGCACCTTCCCGGTCGCCATCCGCCGCCTGGTCCACATGAAGAAGAACTGGCCGCACACGACACCGAGCACGATGAGGATCGGTGCGGGCGAAAGCCCGAACACGCTGAACGGGGACTCATCCGTCGCCGCCAGCGCGCCCCAGCCGTTGAGGTTGTTGAACCCGAGCGTCAGCATGACGATTCCCGCGCCGATCAGCAGCGCCGCAACCAGATCGATCCTGATCGCGGCATTGCCCCGGTCGGAGCGCAGCGTGAAGCTCAGCAGGAACACCGCGACGGCGAAGGCGAGCACCACGTAGAAGATCGGTCGCCAGCCGACGAGCGTACCGAGCGTGCCGCCGATCAGGAACGCGCTCACCCCTGAGATCGCGCGGGCGGAGCCGAGCGCTCCGATCGCCGTCGCCTGCTGCGCACCCCGGTAGTTCTCGGCGATGAGCGCCACGAGCGAGGGCACGATGATCGCCGCCGCCGCACCCGCGGTGGCCTGACCGGCGATCGCCCATCCCACCGTCGGCGAGAAGATCATCATGAGGGCGGAACCGGCGAAGAGTACGACGACGACGCGGAAGATCACGACCCAGCCGATGCGCTGCCCGAGTTTGGCTCCCGTCATGACCAGAGCTGCCACTGACAGCCCGTAGACGACGATCGTGGAACTGGCGACCGTCGGCGGCACGCCGAAGTCCTCCACCATCCCGCCGAGGGAGATGGGCAGGGCAGCCACGTTGAACGACATCAGCACCTGGGCGAGGAACAGGCAGATCATCGGCAGCCAGGACGTCTTCGTGGCCGTCTCGTGCGATGCGGTGGCTGACATGCTCATTCCTCCAACGGGGATTCGGTGCGAGGCTCGGATGCGAACATGTTCAGTCCGAGCGCCCTCGACAGGTGACCGATCGCGAGCTGCGACCGCACCGAGTTGCCGGCGACGTCCAGCCGAGGGGAGAACGCTCCGGCGGCCCCCTTGCCGGGAGAGACCGCGACGATTCCACCCGAGACACCGGATTTCGCAGGAATGCCGATCTCGAAGAGCCATTCCCCCGACCGCTCGTACAGACCCGATGCGGCCACGACCGCGAGGGTGTCGCGGCACACATCGGCCGACACCACGCGCTGCCCTGTGACGGGGTTCACTCCGCCGTCTGCGAGAGTCGCCCCCATGACGGCGAGATCATGCGCCGTGACGTTGAGGGCGCATTGACGCGTGTAGACGTCGACGATCGCATCCGAGTCGCCCTCCAGCCGTCCGTAGCTGCTGAGCAGACTGCCCAGCCCCTCGTTGCGCTGGTTCGTCTCGGCCTCGGATCGATACACTTCGTCGTCGAGTTCGAGCTCGCGTCCGGCGAAGGCCGAGAGACCAGTGCGGATGCGTTCCCACTTCACGGCGGGCGATGCCCCGGGCATCAGAGCCGTTGTGGCGATCGCACCGGCATTGACCATCGGGTTCATCGGGTGCCCGCCGTTGAGCTCCAGCGCCATCACGGAGTTGAACGGCAGCCCGGTGTTGTTCACCCCGACGATGTCGCGCACGCGTTCATGACCGTGCTCCTGGATGGCGAGCGCGTAGACGAACATCTTCGAGATCGACTGGATCGAGAACGGATGCTGCGCATCACCGGCATCGTGGACTCCCCCGGAGACGTCGACGACGGCGATCCCGAAGAGGTCGCGGTCGACGGCACCGAGGATCGGGATGTAATCGGCCACGGCGCCCGTCCGATCGGCGAGGTGACGGCGGTGCGCGTCGTGGACGAGCTCCTCGACCCGATCCCATCCGGGCAGCGCTCCTGTCGAGACTCGCTGCGCGACACCGGCGAGATCGGTCGGAATCACATGGGCCTCCTCGAGCGGTGCGGCGTACCCGTCACACGCTAGACCTGCGAGGCACGCCGTGTACAGGCGCTCTCGCAGGTTGCCGTTCAGCTGCACGAAGAAGGGCCCCGTGTCGGCTGCACCGACGCCGAGGCCCTCCGCGCACCGCTCGGGTTACGCGTTGGCGTCCTGACGCTTCAGACGCGAAGCCGCGCGACCGCGCACGGTCGCGTCGAGGTTGACCTTGCGGATGCGCACGACCTCGGGGGTGACCTCGACGCATTCGTCGTCACGGGCGAACTCGAGGCTCTCCTCGAGGGTCAGCTGGCGCGGGGGCGTCATCGACTCGAAGGTGTCGGAGCTCGCCGCACGCATGTTGGTGAGCTTCTTCTCCTTGGTGATGTTCACGTCCATGTCGTCGGCGCGCGAGTTCTCGCCGATGACCATGCCCTCGTAGACCTCCTGCGTGGGCTGGACGAAGAACGACATGCGCTCCTGCAGGGCGATCATGGCGAACGGGGTGACGACGCCCTGACGGTCGGCGACGATCGAGCCGTTCTGACGCGTGGTGATGTGACCCGCCCACGGCTCGTAGCCGTGCGAGATGGCGTTGGCGATGCCGGTGCCGCGCGTCGTGGTGAGGAACTCGGTGCGGAAGCCGATCAGGCCGCGCGACGGCACGATGAACTCCATGCGCACCCAGCCGGTGCCGTGGTTGATCATGTTGTCCATGCGCCCCTTGCGGGCCGCCAGCAGCTGCGTGATCGCGCCGAGGTACTCCTCGGGAGCATCGATCGTGAGGTGCTCGAACGGCTCGTACGTCTTGCCGTCGACCTTCTTCGTGACTACCTGCGGCTTGCCGACGGTGAGCTCGAAGCCCTCGCGACGCATGTTCTCGACGAGGATGGCGAGGGCCAGTTCGCCGCGGCCCTGCACCTCCCATGCGTCGGGACGTCCGATGTCGACGACCTTGAGCGAGACGTTGCCGATGAGCTCGCGGTCGAGGCGGTCCTTCACCATCCGGGCGGTGAGCTTGTGCCCCTTGACCTTGCCCATCAGCGGCGAGGTGTTGGTGCCGATCGTCATCGAGATCGCGGGGTCGTCGACGTGGATCTGGGGCAGCGGGCGCACATCCTCGGGGTCGGCGATGGTCTCACCGATCGTGATGTCCTCGAAGCCGGCGATCGCGACGATGTCGCCAGGGGCTGCGCTCTCGGCCGGGTAGCGCTCGAGCGCACGGGTCTTGAGCAGCTCGGTGATGCGCGCGTTGCTGGTGGTGCCGTCGGCACGCACCCAGGCCACGGTCTGACCCTTCTTCAGGGTGCCGTTGAAGACGCGCAGCAGCGCGAGGCGGCCGAGGAACGGGCTGGAGTCGAGGTTCGTGACCCAGGCCTGCAGCGGAGCCTCGTCGTCGTACGACGGCGCGGGGATGTGCTCGAGGATCGCCTCGAACAGGGGCTCGAGGTCGTCGTTGTCGGGGAGCGAGCCGTTCTCGGGACGGTTGCGCGACGCCGCACCGGCGCGGCCGGAGGCGTAGACGACCGGCACGTCGAGCAGCGCGTCGACGTCGAGGTCGGGAACGTCGTCCACGAGGTCGGATGCGAGGCCCAGCAGCAGGTCGTGCGCTTCCTCCTCGACCTCGGGGATGCGCGCGTCGGGACGATCTGTCTTGTTGACGAGGAGGATCACCGGCAGCTTCGCCTCGAGCGCCTTGCGCAGCACGAAGCGGGTCTGCGGCAGCGGACCCTCGGACGCGTCGACGAGCAGCACGACGCCGTCGACCATGGACAGACCGCGCTCGACCTCGCCACCGAAGTCGGCGTGGCCCGGGGTGTCGATCACGTTGATCGTGATGTCCTGGCCGTTGGAATGGGCACCCTTGTAGGTGATCGCGGTGTTCTTCGCGAGGATCGTGATGCCCTTTTCGCGCTCGAGGTCATTCGAGTCCATGGCGCGTTCGTCCACATGCGCGTGCTCGCCGAACGAGCCCGTCTGGCGCAGCATGGCGTCCACGAGCGTGGTCTTGCCGTGGTCGACGTGCGCGACGATAGCGACATTGCGGAGGTCAGAGCGAAGGGCGTGCGCCATGCAAGTTTCCTAAAAGGGAGGGGAAATGCCGGGATGCCGACGGTACAGGATATCGCACGATGGCTGGTCGCTCTCTGAACGCGCATATCTTCGCTGTCGTAGCATCGGGCTGTGACCCTTCCACGCGCTCAGGGACCGACGACGGCCCTCGCCCCTGACGTCTCGCATGCACGCATCCGGTGGGAGATCGCCATCGTGCTGGCGCTCGGGCTCGGCGAGTCCGCCGTGTACGCGATCGTGCAGCTCGCCTACCGGCTCACCGACTCCATCCCCCTCGCAGACCAGAGCACGGCTCTGAATCCATCACGCAGCGACCGCGAGATCTTCGACCTCATCTACCAAGTGCTGGGGATCGCCTTCTCTGTCGTCCCCGTACTGCTGGTGTGCTTCCTGCTGTGGAATCACGCACGACCGCATCTGAGCAGGCTCGGGCTCGACGGCACCCGCGTGGGCCGCGACACCGGCCACGGCATCCTCCTGGTGCTTGCCATCGGGATCCCCGGGATCGCACTGTATGCGGGAGGGCGGATGCTGGGACTCTTCGTCCTCGTGAATCCGGGAAGCCTCGACAACCACTGGTGGACGGTGCCGGTCCTGCTGCTCTCCGCCGCCCGAGCGTCGCTCATGGAGGAGTTCGTGGTGCTCGGCTACCTGTTCTTCCGGCTGAAGCAGCTCGGCTGGGGCATGTGGCCGATCATCATCGCGACCTCGGTGCTGCGGGCGAGCTATCACCTCTATCAGGGACCGGGCGCCTTCATCGGCAATCTCGCGATGGGCCTGCTGTTCGGCTGGCTGTTCGCCCGCACCGGCCGGCTGCTGCCGTTCCTGGTGGCGCACTTCGTGATCGACGCCGCGGCCTTCGTCGGATACCCGTGGGCCGCGGCGACGTTCCCCGCGCTTCTCGGCCTGACCGGCTGAACTCAGTCGAAGAGGTCGCTGAGCCAGCTCTCGCGCTTGCGCGGGCGACCGCGACCGTCACGATCGTCACGGCGACGGTCGTCGTAGCGCGGCTGCTCGTACGCGGGAGGAGCGAAACGCTGTTCCCGATCGTCGTACTGCGGCGTCGGCGGTGCGTAGGACTGGGGCTGCTGTGCGGTCACCGAACGCTCGATGATCTTGTCGAGTTCGCCGCGATCGAGCCAGACACCACGGCACTGCGGGCAGTAATCGATCTCGATACCGCTCCGGTCGGACATGACGAGCGTGGAACCATCAGTGGGGCATTGCATGCGCCGAGCCAAGCAGACGTCGCTATGAGAACCGTGTGATGACGACCGCGGTCGCCGCCCAGACGACCAGCACTGCGAACGCGATGATCGCACTCCAGTCCCACGTGCGCACGACGGCCGCGTCCGATGGCGATGCATCCAGGCGCAGGCGCTGAAGCTTCGCGATGCCGTCCTCGGCCGCTTCGTTCCCGTCTTCCCTGGTGCGCTCAGGGCCCAGGCGGCGCGGCCTGGATCGCGACGGACCGCCGAAGCACTTCACGACACCGCCCTGATCGAGTGTCAGCTCGATCTGCCACCGCATGGCGATCCGCTTCACTCTGCTCCACGGCAGCCAGGTGCGGCGGAGCAGATTCTGCACCCCGACCCCGCTGTCATCGGCGCGCACGTCCGACGCGATGCCCACGACGTAGATGACCCAGAGCACGAGCAGGAGCCATGGGGCGAGCAGGAGCGCCTCGCCGACCCCGGTTCGTACGGCCGCTTCGATCAGCAGCGCCGCTGACATGACAGCGGTGATGCCCAGCAACCAGGCGGCCCCGGTGACCCGAAAGACCCGTGGCGGCCTGGCCGCCGGCATCAGCCGCGGCCCCCCAGCGGAAGCGAGGCTCCGGGAATGGCATCCAGCAGCCGACTGGTGTACTCCTGCTGCGGGTTGCTGAAGATCTCGTCGACGCTCCCCTGTTCGACGATGCGTCCCTTCTCCATGACGCACACGAGGTCAGCGGCGACGCGGACGACAGCGAGGTCATGGGTGATGAACAGATACGTCAATCCGAGATCGCGCTGGAGGTCGGAGAGCAGATTCAGGATCTGATCCTGCACCAGCACGTCCAGGGCGGAGACCGCCTCGTCCAGCACGACGATGTCCGGCTTGAGCGCCAGCGCACGCGCGATCGCGACGCGCTGCCGCTGCCCCCCGGACAACTCGTTCGGGTAGCGCCACGCGAGCTCCTGCGGCAGGGCGACCTGCTCCAGCAGCTCGAGTGAACGCTGGTGCTGCTCTTCCCTCGTTCCCAGCCCGTGCACGTGCAGGGGCTCGGAGATCAGGTTCCCGATGCTGCGCAGCGGGTCGAGCGACCCGTACGGGTCCTGGAACACCGGCTGCATGCGCCGCCGCAATCGGAACACATCAGCGCGCGACATCGTGCTGGTGGCTTCTCCGTCGATGAAGATCTCGCCGTCGGTCGGCTTCTCCAACTGCAGCAGCATCTTCGCCACGGTCGACTTCCCCGACCCCGACTCCCCCACCAGCGCGAGCGTCTTGCCTCGCGGGATGGAGAACGAGACCTCGTCGACGGCGCGGAACCGCTCGTGACGCAGTCCACCGGTGCGGATCGAGTAGTCCTTGACGAGACCGCGCACCTCGACGACCGGAGCAGCCGTCTCGACTGGCGCGGTGTGCGCATCGGCCGTGATGCCGATGCGCTTCGAGGCGAGGCTCGGAGCCGCGGCGACGAGTCGCTGGGTGTACGGATGCTGCGGGTTGGTGAGGATCTCGGCGCTGGGTCCCGCCTCGACGATTTCACCCTGATTCATCACGAGGATGCGGTCGGCACGCTCCGCGGCGAGACCGAGGTCGTGCGTGATCAGCAGCACCGAGGTGCCCCGATCGCTCGTGAGGGAGGCGAGGTGATCCAGGATCACTCGCTGCACCGTCACGTCGAGCGCGCTGGTGGGTTCGTCGGCGATCAGCAGCTTCGGGTCGGCCGCGAGGCCGATTCCGATGAGCGCGCGCTGGCGCATTCCCCCGGAGAACTGATGGGGGAACTGGTGCATGCGCCGTGCCGCGTCGCTGAGGCCGGCTTGGACCAGCACCTCCACGGCGCGGTCGTTCACCTCTCGTCGACCCTGCGCCAGCCCGTTGGCGCGGACCGCCTCCTTGACCTGGAAACCGATCGACCAGACGGGATTGAGGTTCGACATCGGATCCTGCGGCACGTAGCCGATCTCACGACCGCGGATCCGCTCCATCTCCCCACGACTCGCCTTCGTGAGGTCCCTGCCGGTGAGCATGATGCTTCCGCCGGTCACCTCACCCGTGCCGGGCAGCAGATCGATGATCGCCGCGGCGGTGGTCGACTTGCCGGACCCCGACTCCCCCACGATGGCGAGCGTCTCGCCCTCGAGGATGTCGAAGCTCACGCCGTGCAGCACCTCACGGGACTGCCTGCCGCTGCGGAATGCGACCTTGAGATCGCGGATGCTGAGCAGTGGCTCGTTCATCGCTGTGCCCTCGCCTTCGGGTCGACGGCGTCGCGAAGCAGCTCGCCGAGTGTGATGAATGCCAACACGGTGAATGTCAACGCCAGTGACGGCCAGAACAGCGCCATCGGTGCAGTGCGGATACTCGTCTGCGCCTGGCTGATGTCGTTGCCCCACGACATCGTGCTGCCGCCGAGGCCGACGCCGAGGAACGACAGCGTCGCCTCCGCGACGATCGCCGCGGCGAGGCTCAACGTGGCGACGACGATGACCGGGGCCATCGCGTTCGGCAGCACGTGCGAGATGAGGGTCCGGAATCGGGAGAGCCCGACGGCTTCCGCGCCCATCACGAAGTCGGCCTGTTTCACGCGCAGCACCTCGGCGCGCATGATCCTCGCCGTGGATGCCCACGCGAAGCCGCCGATGGCGAACGCGAGCACGATCTCGTTGCGCACCGGCATCACCGACATCACGACGATCGCCGCGATGATGTACGGGATGGTGAAGAAGATGTCACCGACGCGCGACAGCAGCGAGTCGAGCCACCCGCCGTAGAAGCCCGCGAAGGCTCCCATCGCCATCCCGAGGATGGTGCTGATGAGCGTCGCCAGAACGCCGACGACCACCGAGGTGCGAGTGCCCCAGATGATGCGCGAGTACACATCGCACCCCTGACGGGTGAATCCGAGCGGATGCCCCGCTGCGGGTCCTCCGTTGCTGTTCGCGAGCTCACAGCCGTTGTTGGGCGCCACACTCGTGAAGAGCCCCGGCCCGAGCGAGACGATGATCACGAGCAGCACGACTGCGGATGAGATCCAGAACAGCGGCCGACGACGGAGATCGCGCCAGGCGTCGAGCCAGAGGTTGCTGCGCTTCGGGTTGATGCGGACGACGTCGACCGGCACCGAGGTCGTGTCGACGGGAGCCACAAAGTGCTCTGCGTGCGCGTCAGGACGGGACATAGCGGATCCTCGGATCGAGCAGGCCGTAGACGAGGTCTACGACGATATTGATTAACACGTAGACGACGACGAACACCGTGACGAACGACACGACCGTCGGATTCTCACCGCGGATGATCGCCTGGTACAGGGTGTTGCCCACGCCGGGCACGTTGAAGATGCCCTCCGTCACGGTGGCGCCGACCATCAGGATGCCGAACACCGTGCCGAGGTCGGTGACCATCGGGATGAGCGAGTTGCGGAGTACGTGCACGGGGATCACGCGTCCTCGTGACAGGCCCTTGCTGTAGGCGGTGCGCACCCAGTCCTGATTGAGCGTCTCGATCGTCGAGGCTCTGGTGAGGCGCATGCTCGTCGCATACACGCTCAGGCCCAGCACGATCGCCGGGAGCCACAGATCACCCCAGTCGTTACGGGCGCCGACCGTGGGTCTGAACCAGCCGAGTTGGACGGCGAGGAAGTACTGTGCGAGGAAAGACAGCACGAAGATCGGCACCGCGACGAAGATGAGCGCGATGACGAGCATCGAGTTGTCGAAGATCCCGCCCTTGCCGAGCGCGGAGAACAGGCCGATCACGATCGCCAGCGCGAACGCGATCCCGACAGCCATCACTGCGAGGCGCAGCGTGACCGGGAACGTCCTTGCCAGGATGTCGGCGACCGGCTGACCGGAGAAGCTGATGCCGAAATCGAGTCGGAAGATGCCGGCGATGTAATAGAAGTACTGCACGACGAACGGCTGATCGAGGTGGTACTGCGCGCGCAGCCTCTCGAGAAGAGCCGGGTTCGGTTGGCGGTCTCCGAACAGCGCGGCGATGGGATCGCCGGGCATCGCGAAGACCATGAAGTAGATCAGCAGGGTGGCGCCGAAGAACACCGGGATCGCCTGCAGGATCCGTTTGAGGATGTAAAGAGCCACCCTCGACCTCCCTTCGAGTGCGCGGACGCACATGCGACGAGGCGATGGTGAAAACCACCGCCTCGTCGCTTGTCGTTTGTCAGCTGACCTTGGTGATCTGCTCGAAGAGCGGCACCGAGTTCCAGCCGAACTCAACGTTGTCCACGGTCTCGCCGTAGCCACCGACCACGTTCGAGTACCACAGCGGCGTTGCCGGGAGGTCCTTCAGAAGCACTTCCTGGGCCTTCTGGAACAGGCCGTTCGCCTCTTCGGCGTCCGTGGCCGAGATGCCTTCCGAGAGCAGCTCGTCGAACTCGGGGTTCGAGTAGTCGCCATCGTTGGAGCCGGCGTTGGTCGCGTAGAGCGGGCCGAGGAAGTTGTACAGACCCGGGTAGTCGGCCTGCCATCCGGTACGGAACGCGGACTGGATCGTGCGCTCGGTGACCTCACCGCGCAGCTCGGCGAAGGTCGGATACGGCGCACCCGATGCCTCGATGCCGAGCGTGTTCTTGATGGAGTTGGCCGTCGCGTCGACCCATGCCTGGTGGCCGCCGTCGGCGTTGTAGGCGATCTGGAACTCGCCGCTCCACGGGCTGATGGCGTCAGCCTCGGCCCACAGCTCCTTGGCCTTCTCGGGGTCGTACGCCAGGACCTCAGCGCCCTCGAGCGAGTCGGACCAGCCGTCGATGACCGGCGACGTGAAGTCGCTGGCCGGGGTGCGGGTGCCCTGGAAGATCACGTCGGTGATCTCCTCGCGGTTGATCGACATCGAGATCGCCTGACGACGCAGCACGCCTTCTTCGCCGCCGAAGTGCTCAAGGCGCTCCGGGATCGTGAACGACTGGAAGATCGCTGCCGGCTGGTTCACCGCGCGGTCGCCCAGGTCGGACTCGAAGGTCTCGAAAGCCGAGTCCGGGATCGCGTCGAGGACGTCGAGCTCACCCGCGAGGAGGTCGGCGTACGCCGAATCCTGCGATGCGTAGAACTTGATGTCCAGACCGCCGTTGGCCGGGGTGCGAGGGCCGTCGTACTCGGGGTTCACGACGAGGTTGATCCCTACGTCGTGCTGCCACGCGCCTTCGCCCTCGAGCATGTACGGGCCGTTGCCGATCGGGTTCTCGCCGAAGGCCTCGATGTCATCGAAGGCCACGTCGGGCAGCGGGTAGTACGCCGAGTAGCCCAGTCGCTGTGCGAAGTCGGATGCCGGCTTGTTCAGCGCGATCGTGAAGGTGTACTCGTCGACCTCCTCGAGGCCGGTGAGCTCGGAGTCCGCGTCGTAGCTGAAGCCTTCGATGTCCTCGAAGAAGTAGCTGGAGAGCTGCTCGTTCGAGGCGAGTGCACCGTAGTTCCACGCCTTGATGAAGTTGTCGGCAGTGACCTCTTCACCGTCGCTGAAGGTGAGCCCCTCGCGGATCTTGACGGTCAGGTTCTGCGGGTCCTCGACCGTGATCTCCTCGGCGACGTCGTTGAACACCGAGCCGTCGGCCGCGTAGCCGATGAGCCCTGCGAACATCGCGTCGAGGATCTTGCCTCCACCGACCTCGTTGGTGTTGGTCGGGATCAGCGGGTTCTGCGGCTCGGAGCCGTTGACCGTGATGATCGCGGTGGCGTCGCCCTCGTTGCCTTCGCCTCCGTCGCCGTTGCCGGTGTCCGAACCTGCGCAACCGGCCAGCACGAGCGCGCTGGCGGAGAGCAGACCGACACCGGCCAGGGTGATCTTGTTTCGCTTCATGTCTATGTCCTCCTGTGGACAGGGTGCAAATGCGTCCCGTGTTCGGGTCGCAGATGAGTTGAGACTAACCTCGCACACGGCTTTTGAGGCCCTGTGTTAATCAACCGTTACTGAGTGGTGACCTTGTCGAAATACGCGGACGTGCTATGCGAACGCCTCGACGGGCGGGCACGCGCAGACGAGGTTGCGGTCGCCGTACGCCTGATCGATGCGGCGCACGGGCGGCCAGTACTTCGCCGCGACGAGCGAATGCACCGGATATGCGGCGTCCTCGCGCGTGTAGGCGTGGTTCCACTCCCCCGCGATCAGCGAGACGGCGGTGTGCGGCGCGTGCACGAGCGGGTTGTCATCGGCGGGCCAGCGGCCGGATGCCACGGCATCCGCCTCGGACTTGATCATGATCATCGCCTCGATGAACCGATCGATCTCGCCGAGGTCCTCCGACTCGGTCGGCTCGACCATGAGGGTTCCTGGCACGGGGAACGACATGGTCGGCGCGTGGAATCCGTAGTCGATCAGGCGCTTGGCGACGTCGTCGACGGTGATGCCGGTGGCCTCCTTCAGCGGACGCAGGTCGAGGATGCACTCGTGCGCGACCCGATCGTTCTCGCCCGTGTAGAGCACGGGGTAGTGATCGCGCAGGCGCGCGGCGATGTAGTTCGCCGACAGCACGGCCGCTGCCGTCGCGTCCCGCAGTCCGTCCGCGCCCATCATGCGCACGTACGACCATGAGATCGGCAGGATTCCTGCAGATCCGTATGGCGCCGCCGACACCGCTCCCCCGGCGAACTCGTGCCCGCCGGCATGCGTGGAGCGCTGCGCGAGCGGATGCGAGGGCAGGTGAGGTGCGAGATGCGCCTTGGCCGCCACCGGGCCGATGCCGGGGCCGCCGCCGCCGTGCGGGATCGCGAACGTCTTGTGCAGATTCAGGTGCGAGACGTCGCCGCCGAGGTCACCGAAGCGCGCGTAGCCGAGCAGCGCGTTGAGGTTCGCACCGTCGACGTACACCTGTCCGCCGGCGTCGTGAACGGCCGAGGTGATCGCCACGACGTCCTGCTCGTACACGCCGTGCGTGGACGGGTACGTGATCATGAGCGCTGCGATCTCGTCCGCGTGCGACGCGATCTTCGCACGCAGGTCGTCGAGATCGACGTTGCCGAGTTCGTCGCAGGCGACGACGACGACCTTCATACCGGCGAGCACGGCGGACGCCGCGTTCGTGCCGTGCGCGGACGACGGGATCAGGCACACCGTGCGGTGGTCGTCGCCGTTCGCGAGGTGGTAGCCGCGAATCGCGAGGAGTCCGGCGAGTTCGCCCTGCGAGCCCGCGTTCGGCTGCAGGGAGACGGCGTCGTAACCGGTGACCTCAGCCAGCCAGCCCTCCAGCTGGTCGATCATCTCGAGGTAGCCCTCGACGTCCGATGCCGGGGCGAACGGGTGGATCCCGGCGAACTCGGGCCAGGTGATCGAGGCCATCTCGGTCGCGGCGTTGAGCTTCATGGTGCACGAGCCCAGCGGGATCATGCCGCGATCCAGGGCGTAGTCGCGATCGGCGAGGCTCTTCAGGTACCGCATCATCGCCGTCTCGCTGTGATGCACGTGGAAGACCGGGTGGGTGAGGTATTCGTCCGTGCGATGGAGAGCGTTCGGGATGCGAGCGCGCGTGCCGTCGCCACCCGGGTTGATCACCCGCGCTGGAACACCGAACAGCGAGGCGACGACGTCGAGTTCGGCGTGCGTCGTCGTCTCGTCGACGGCGATGCTCACCGTGCGCTCGTCCACCAGGTGCAGCAGGATGCCGAGCTCGTCATGCGCGCGCGTCACCAGCCCGGCGGCGTCCGCCGTGCGCACGGTCAGCGTGTCGAAGAATGTCTCATGCACGACCTCGGCGCCGGCTTCTGCCAACCGATCGCCCAGCAGCGCGGCCTTCGATGCGACGTCCCCGGCGATCCGCCGCAGTCCGTCGGGACCGTGATAGACCGCGTACATCGCTGCCATGACGGCGAGCAGCACCTGCGCCGTGCAGATGTTGCTCGTCGCCTTCTCGCGACGGATGTGCTGCTCGCGCGTCTGCAGGGAGAGCCGGTACGCCGGCTTGCCGTCGGCATCCACTGATACGCCGACCAGGCGCCCTGGCAGCTGTCGCTCGAGTCCCTGACGCACGGCCATGTAGCCGGCGTGCGGGCCACCGAAGCCCATCGGCACGCCGAAGCGCTGGGTGGTACCGACCGCGACATCGGCGCCGAGCGAACCGGGCGACGAGATCAGTGTCAGCGCCAGCAGATCGGCGGCGACGACCGCGAGACCGCCCGCGATGTGCGCGGCGTCGATCACCGCACTCGGGTCCCACACACGCCCGGATGCCGCGGGGTACTGCACGAACACGCCGAACAGCTCGTCGGGCAGGGCCTCCCCTTCGGCGAGGTCGCGTTCGACCAGTTCGATGTCGAGCGCTTCCGCGCGCGTGGCGAGCAGCGCCTTGGTCTGGGGGAACGCACCGGCGTCGACGACGAACACCGCGGACTTCGCCTTCGAGGCGCGCCGGGCCAGCAGCATCCCCTCGGCGACCGCCGTGGACTCGTCCAGCATCGAGGCGTTCGCGGTCGACAGACCGGTGAGGTCGGCGACCATCGTCTGGAAGTTGATCAGCGCCTCGAGCCGGCCTTGTGAGATCTCCGGCTGGTACGGCGTGTACGCCGTGTACCAGGACGGGTTCTCCAGCACATTGCGCTGGATCACGCTGGGCGTGAGCGTGCCGTAGTAGCCGAGACCGATCATCGACCGGTGCACACGGTTGCGCGACGCGAACGCACGGAGCTCGGCGAGCGCCTCGGCCTCTGTGGCCGCCGCCGGGATCACCGACGCGCCGGATGCGTCCGTGAGGATCGAGGCCGGCACCGCGGCGTGCATGAGCGTGTCGATCGACGATTCAGCGTCGGAGATGCCGAGAGCTTCCAGCATCACGCGCCGGGTCTCGGCGGTCGTGCCGATATGACGTTCGGAGAAAGTGGTCACTGCGAGATCAGCCCTCGGTCAGCGCGACGTACGCGTCGCGGTCGAGCAGTCCGTCTGCCGCATCTTCTGCGACGGAGACCTTGATCAGCCAGCCGCCCTCGAAGGGCTCGGCGTTGACGAGCGACGGGTCATCGACCGCGGCCTCGTTGATCTCGACCACGGTGCCGGAGACGGGGGCGTAGAGCTCGCCCACCGACTTGGTCGACTCGATCTCGCCTACCACGGCGCCGGCCGCGATCTCGGTGCCGACGGCGGGGAGTTCGAGGAAGACGACGTCACCGAGCTTCTCGGCGGCGAAGTCCGTCACGCCGATCGTGGCGACACCATCGGCGATGGCGAGCCACTCGTGCTCTTCGGTGTAGGCGAGTGCGTTCAGATCGGTCATTTCGTCCTCCGGTAGAAAGGCAGTGCGGTCACGGTCGCGGGGATCTTCGTGCCCCGCACGTCAAGGAATACGGATGTGCCCGCTTCGGCCGAAGCGGCATCGATGTAGGCCATCGCGATCGGATGGCCGAGTGTCGGGCTGAGCGCACCGCTGGTGATCTCGCCGAGCGCGGTGCCGTCCTCGTCCACGACGGCATAGCCCGCGCGTCCCGCGCGCTTGCCGTCGGCGGTGAGCCCCACGAGCACCCGTGACCCCTCAGCGGGGGCCACGGAGTTCTTGCCGACGAAGGTCTCCTTGTCAGCGGCGACGACCCGCCCGAGGCCCGCCTGAGCCGGTTTCGTCGAGAGTGAGAGCTCGTGGCCGTACAGCGGCATCCCCGCCTCGAGGCGGAGCGTGTCGCGTGCCGCGAGACCCGCGGGGACGATGCCGTGCGACGCGCCGGCGACGAGGAGCGCGTCCCACAGGGCGACCGCGTCCTCGCTGCGGACGAGCAGTTCGAAGCCGTCCTCGCCGGTGTAGCCGGTGCGTGCGATCAGCAGCGGTTCACCGAGGAAGGAGGCGTCCGCCCATGCGTAGTACTTCTGCTCGGACCACGCAACGGCGACATCGGCGATGCCCTCGGTCGACGCCGCGATCGCCGCGGATGCGGGGCCCTGGACGGCCACCAGGGCGTAGGCGTCGGAGACGTCCTCCACCTCGGTGCCGAAGCCGCTCGCACGCTCGCGCAGAGCCGTGCCGACGGCATCCCGGTTGCCTGCATTCGAGATGATCAGGTACCGGTCGTCGGAGAGGCGGTAGACGATGACGTCGTCGATGATGCCGCCGTCCTCGGCGAGCAGCAGTGAATACTTGGCCTTCCCGACCGTCATGGTCGACAGCCGCCCGGCCAGCGCGAAGTCCAGGTACGCCGGCGCGTCCCCGCCCTCGATCGTGAACTCAGCCATATGCGAGATGTCGAAGAGGCCGGCGGCATCGCGCACCGCGTGGTGCTCGGCGAGATCCGAGGTGTAGCGCACCGGCATCTGCCAGCCGCCGAAGTCGGTGAAGGATGCACCGAGCGACTCGTGCCGCTCGCGCAGCGGTGTGAAGCGGGCCTGGGTCATGGAGCTCTCCCGTGATGATCGGAAGGATGCCGTACGGAATGCACGGTATCCGAGAACTCCCCCTCTGTCATGGGCCTGAGAGTTTCGCCCTCGCGCATGGCGGAGGGCTTTCACCGTCGGCGGATGCCGGAGCATCGCTTTTCAGAGTGGCCTGACCTGCGCGGTACGCGGTACCTGAGAGATTGGCGGGGAGGCTTGCTCCTTCGGTGCCCGGTCGCATGCACCGGGGCTCTCCCGCACTGGTCGTGAGGCCTGTCTTCAGTTATGGGGACAGCTTAGCCTGCGAGCTCGGCCCGCACCTCGTCTCGCAGTCTTCCGAAGTTCTCCGGTTCCGGCGCCGCGGCCAGCAACGTCCTCGTGTAGTCGTGCTGAGGGTTGAGGATGACGTCATCCGCCGCCCCTCGTTCGACGATGTCCCCTCGGTACATCACGAGGATCTCGTCGCTGAAGTGGCGTGCGGTCGCCAGGTCGTGGGTGATGTAGAGCACGCCGAGCTGCTCCTCCCTCTGCAGCTCCGCGAGCAGGTTCAGCACGCCGAGCCTGATGGAGACGTCGAGCATCGACACCGGCTCGTCCGCCACGATGAACCGCGCCCCCGGAGCGAGGGCTCGTGCGATCGCGACGCGTTGACGCTGCCCGCCCGACAGCTCGTGCGGTCGGCGCTCGGCGAAGCTCTCGGCCGGGGACAGACGCACCCGCTCCAGCAGATCGAGCGCCTTCTCCCGCACCTGCGCCGCGGAGAGGCCGCGGTGATGGATCCGCAGAGGCCGTTCGAGGTGATGGATGATCGTGTGGAACGGATTGAGTGAGGCGAACGGATCCTGGAACACCATCTGCACATCCGACCGATACCGCTCCAGCGCTCTGCCGCCGTCGCCGCTGCGTGCACCGTCGATGAGGATCTCACCCGACGTCGGGGTCTCCAGCTTCATCAGCATCCGGGCGATCGTCGACTTCCCGCTGCCTGACTCGCCCACCAGCGCGACCGTCTTACCCGGCTCGAGGGTGAACGAGACGTCCTTCACCGCGTGCAGGATCGTGGTCTTGAGCCCCGAACGCAGCCGGAAGTCCTTGACGAGGTTCCGCGCCTCGAGTGTGCGCACGCTCATCGGGCGACCTCCGCTCCGCTGCGGACGAAACCGCCGCGTTCGCCGCGCAGACTGGGGAAGCTCGAGAGCAGCTTCTTCGTGTACTCGTGCTGAGGCGTGCGATAGATCTCCTCCGCGGTCCCCTGCTCGACGATCTCGCCCTGCAGCATCACCGCGATGCGGTCGCTGATCTCGATCAGCATCGGCAGGTCGTGCGTGATGAAGATGACGGCGAAGCCCAGCCGCTCGCGCAAGCGCATGATCTCGCGGATGATGCCGCGCTGCACGACCACATCCAGAGCAGTGGTGGGCTCGTCCATGATCATGACCTGGGGATCCAGGGCGAGGGCCATCGCGATCATCACCCGCTGACGCATGCCGCCCGACAGCTCGTGCGGGAAGCTCGACAGGCGCGCGGGGTCGACGCCCACGAGGCCCAGCAGCTCCTCTGCACGCGCGGTCTTGTCACGTCGGCTCATACCCGGGCGATGCGTGTCGAACACATCGAAGATCTGCGCCTTCACGCTGATCACGGGGTTCAGCGAGTTCATGGCCCCCTGGAACACCATCGAGATCTTGTCCCATCGGAACGCGCGCAGCTGCTCGCTGCGCAGCCCGACGATGTCGATGTCGTCGCCGCCACGATCGTGGAACGTGATCTCACCCGAAGTCATGAGCGCCGGCGCCTTGAGCAGCCGGTTGAGGCCGTAGGCGAGGGTCGTCTTGCCGCAGCCGGACTCGCCCGCGAGTCCGAGGATCTCTCCGCGGTGCAGAGTGAGCGACACGTTGCGCACAGCCTTGACCGGCGGATCCACCTCGTACTCGATGGACACGTCGCTGGCGGTCAGCACCGCCTCGGATGTGCGCACGGCGTCTGATGCGATCACGCGAGGACTCCCTTCGATTTGGCGGCCCTGCGCACACGGCGGGCGGCTTCCGGTGCGACCCGCAGCTTCGGGTTGATGATCTCGTCGATCGAGAAGTTGATCAACGACAGGCCGCAGCCCAGAAGCGCGATCAGCACGCCGGGCGGCACGAACCACCACCAGGCGCCGGTGCCGAGAGCCTGACCGGACTGCGCGTCGTTGAGGATGGTGCCCCAGGTGATCGAGTCGGTCGCACCGAGTCCGAGGTACGACAGGCCTGCCTCGCCGAGGATCGCGAAGATGATGGCGAACAGGAACTGCGCGGCCAGCAGGGGAAGCAGGTTGGGCATGATCTCGACGAGGATCACGCGGAACGACTTCTCCCCCGCGACCTTCGCGGCGTACACGTAGTCGCGGCTGCGCAGCGATCGCGCCTGGGTGCGCAGCACGACGGCGGAACCGGCCCAGCATGTGATGCCGAGCACGATGGCGACCAGCAGCCAGCTGCGGCTGCTGAAGTACGTCGCGATCACCATCGCGAGAGGGAGGCCGGGAATCACGAGCATGATGTTGGTCACGAGGGAGAGGACTTCGTCTCGCCACCCTCCGAGGTAACCGGCGAGGATGCCGAAGAAGAGCGACAGCACGACGGCGATGCCGCCGGCGACGATTCCCACGAGGAGCGAGCCCTGAGTCCCGTGCGCGAGCTGGGCGAGAACGTCGTAGCCGAGTTTGCTCGTGCCCAGCAGGTGTTCGGCACTGGGCGGTTCCAACGCGGCGTTCTGCGAGTCGCGCGGATTCTGCGTCATGAGCGGCCCGAGTATGCCGAACAGCACGATCGCGCTCACCAGCATGAGCCCGATGACGAGCTTGGCCGACGGCCGCGGCAGCATCGCGCGGAACCCGCCCCTGGCCCGTCTCTGGGTGACGAGCGCGACGGTGTCGGGCGGCAGGGCCGTCGGCGCCGTGTGCGGTGCAGTGGCGGTGGCCGTGGTCTCAGACATTGTGACGCGCCCTCGGGTCGATGTAGCCGTAGACGAGGTCCATCACGAAGTTCGCCGCGAGGACGGTGATCGTGATGACCAGGAACACGCCCTGCATGAGGGCGTAGTCGCTGTTCTGCACTGCTTGGAACATGAGCTTGCCGATCCCCGGATACGTGAACACCTGCTCCATCACGATGGAGCCGGCGACCACGAAGCCGAGGGTGATCGCGAACCCGGCGATGGAGGGGATCGCCGCGTTGCGCGCGGCGTACATGGTGAGGATGCGACGCGGCCGCAGTCCCTTCGCCTCCGCCGTGGTGACGTAGTCCTCGGCCATCGTCGACACCATCATGTTGCGCATCCCGAACAGCCAGCCGCCGACGGAGCTCAGCACGATGGTGAGCGCGGGGAGGAAGGCATGGGCGACGGCATCCGTGAAGAACGCCCACGTCCACTCAGGGCCGCGAGGGAAGTCGAACACGCTGTACCCGCCGATGATCGGGAACGCTCCGAGCCCCACCGCGAACACCGCGACGAGCACGAGGGCCAGCCAGAAGTACGGGATGGACTGCAGGATCGTCGTGGCCGGGATGAGGTGATCGACCCAGGTGCCGCGCTTCCATCCCGCCCAAGCGCCCAGGGCGATGCCGAGGATGAACGAGATGACCGTCGCGACGCCGACGAGGATGATCGTCCAGGGCAGCGCCTGCCCGATCAGCTCGGACACGGGGGTCGGATACTTGGTGACCGAGATGCCCAGGTCTCCTTGCAGCATCCGACCCCAGTATCCGAGGTACTGCTCCCACATCGAGGATTCATCGGAGCCCAGCAGCAGCTTGATGTTGCGGATCGTCGTCTCCGAGATCTCGCCCCCGTTGCGCTGGAGCTTGGCGATCATGATGTCGGCCGGGTCACCCGGCATGAGTCTGGGGAGCAGGAAATTGAGGGAGATCGTCGTCCACAGCGTGATGATGTAGAACCCGATCCTGCGGGCGTAGAACTTCATGTCAGATCCTCAATCTCCTGCTCCTCCGCTGCCGTCAGTCGGCGATCAGCCGACCGGCTTCAGCTGCTGCAGGATGTACCCGGACGCCACCGAGCCCCAGGAGGGCGGGAAGGCGTACAGGTCCTCCTCGGTCGGCCAGCCCGTGAAGTCCTTCGTGTTGTAGAAGGTCTGCGTGGCGTTGATGACCAGGGGGATGTAAGGCAGGTCGCGTACGATCTCGGTCTGGATCGTCGTGTAGGCGGCCATCTTCGCCGCTTCGTCGTCCGTCGCTTCTGCCGCGGCGATCGCGGCGTCGACGGTCGGGTTGTCGTAGCGGCTGAAGTTCCAGCGTCCGGCAGGAACCTCCTCACCCACGGGGTTCGTCGACTGCGTGGCCGTGCCGCCCACCCAGTCGCGGTAGATCTGGAACGGATCGGCCACGGACGTGCCGATCATGCCGCCCATGATCAGCTCGTACTGACCGGTCTGACGAGAGTCGGAGAACTCCTGCCACTGCACCGTCGACGCGTTGATCTTGATGCCTGCCGCTGCGGCCTGCTCGGCGATGAGCTTCGCGGCGTCGTTGTAGTCGGTCCAGCCGTCGACCGAGGTGAGGTCGAGCTCGATGGGCGCGCCGTCCTTGCCGTAGAAGCCGTCGGCGTCCTTGGTGTAGCCGGCCGCTTCGAGGATCGCACCGGCCGCCGCGGCATCCGCCGTCTGCGGGCTGACCTCGTTGGCGGAATCGGCGACCCACTTCTCGTCGCGCGGCAGCAGGGCGTACGTCGGGGAGATGTCGCCGGTGAGGCCGACGAACGCCTTCTCCTTGATCGTCTCGCGGTCGATCGCCAGGTTCAGCGCCTGCCGCACTGCGACGTCGGTCTGCTCCCCGGTGCAACCGAGCTCGGCGTTCGAGCAGGTGTAGAGCACCGTCGGGTCCTGCGGGGTGTTGACCCAGTCGACCTGACCGTTCGCAGTGACGGAGTCGGGATTGGGGATGAACATGCCTGCCCAGTCGAGCTCTCCTGCGGCGAGCAGGTCCTGCGCCGACTGATTGGCGTCGATCGCGATGTATTGCACGGTCTTGACGCCGAGATCGGCCGCGTCGCGGAAGTTCTCGTTCGCGACGAGGGTGTAGGACTCGCTCGTGACGCTGTCGACCACGTACGCCCCTGAGCCGACGGGCTCCTCGTTCGTGAAGTTGGCGAAGTCGTCGACCTCGCTCCAGACGTGCGCCGGCAGGATCCAGGTGCCGCCCATGCGCTGCCACTCCGTGGTGAACTGCGGGCTGCCGTAGGTCAGCACCACCGTCGTGTCGTCCGTCGCCTCGGCGGAGACGAGCCCCTGCCCCTCGGGGTTGTTGCCCTCGTAGCTGAAGGTGAAGGCGACGTCCTCTGCGGTCAGGGGTTCGCCGTCGCTCCAGGTGAGGTCGGGTTTGATCTTCACCGTGATGACCGTGCCGTCCTCATTGAACTCGTACGACTCCCCGATCATGCCGTCTGCCGGCTCGTCCGCCAGCTTGTTGAAGAAGAACAGCGGCTCGAGGATCGGGCCGAGCGCGCCGTGGAGGACGGTCGGGGCGAACGGGTTGAAGTTCGCCGTGATGGGTGTCTGGCTTCCCGCCCACACCCGCAGCGAACTCGCTGCGCCGTCGCCTTCTTCTCCCCCGCCGCCGGAACAGGCGGTGAGGCCCAATGCGAGGACGGATGCCCCCGCGATCGCCGTGACTGCTGCACGGCGTCTGCCATTGCGGATCATGTGTGGTGTTCCTCTCGATGCTGCGTTGCTTGAGGGATGTCGCTCGTCGTCGAGCACCCGTAGGGGTTTGTTAGGACAGTAACCTAACAAACCCCTACGGAACAGACAAGAGCCTCGATCACGGCCGCGTAACGTTTGGGCACGCGTCATATGACGGCACGCGGTTGCCCTTCAGGTCAGCACGACACTAAGATCGTTCACGGAGGTTAAAGTCATGGTGACCAAAACCAGCGGGAACGAGATCCGCGTCGCGGTGTCGACGGTGATCCTGACGCTGCGGCGTGCACCCGCCGTCGATCAGCCCTCGCTGGCTCTGCCCCTGGTGCTGCGCACGCGAGACCCCCATCAGGGCGATTGGGCGCTGCCAGGCGGCTGGCTCGAGCCCGACGAGAGCCTGGAGGATGCCGCGGCCCGCACCCTGCACGAGACCACCGGCCTGTCCCCCAGCTATCTCGAGCAGCTGTACGCGTTCGGGGCCGTTGACCGTTCTCCCGGGCGCGTCGTGTCGATCGTGTACTGGGCGCTCCTCCGCTCCGACGAGGTCGATGCACAGAGTGCCGCGCATGTGGCGTCGGGCCTGGCGCCCGAGAACGTGCAGTGGTTCGGCGCCGCCGGCCTCCCTCCGCTGGCCTTCGACCACAGCCAGATCATCGACTACGCGCTGTGGCGGCTGCGGAACAAGGTCGGCTACAGCCGTGTGGCGCACGGTTTCCTGCCCCCGACGTTCACACTCGCCGATCTGCGGGAGGCCTATGAGGCGATCCTCGGCAGACGCCTGGATCCGGCGAACTTCCGTCGCCAGGTCGAGACCTCAGCCGCACTGCTGCCGACAGACGAGTTCCGCACGGGCAACCACCGGCCCGCCCGCCTGTACCGATACGACGACGCCGTCGAGCTGGCCGACCGCGGCCCGCTCGCACCCGAGAAAGATGTCAAGGAGAAGAGGACCCGATGACCCTCCTGCCGTTCCCCGAGCTCGCCGATCCCTCCGTCGACCACGCCATCCAGGCGATCGTCGGCGGCGCCTCGACCGATGCCACGTGCAGCACCGACCTCGCCGAGGGGCCGTGGACGTTCGACAGCCGTCCCGGCTACGGTCCTGGATCGTCCATGGGCGATGTGATCCCGACCGGCTCCCCGCGTCAGGGCGAGCTGCCGACCGCGTACCGCGAGGCGAGCGAGCAGGATCTCGACGCGCGCATCCGCGCCGCGAAAGAGACGCTCGGTGACCGTGTCGTCGTACTCGGTCATTTCTACCAGCGCGAAGAGGTGGTGCAGCACGCCGACTACGTCGGCGACTCGTTCCAGCTCGCGAACGCGGCGCTCGAGCGCCCGGATGCCGAGGCGATCGTGTTCTGCGGCGTGCACTTCATGGCCGAGACGGCAGATCTGCTCTCCCGGCCGGAGCAGTCGGTGATCCTCCCGAACCTCGCCGCCGGGTGCTCGATGGCCGATATGGCCGATATCGACCAGGTCGAGGACTGCTGGGAGCAGCTCGCCGATGTGCTCGGGCCGCTCGACGTCGCCGACGAGACCGGGCGCGTTCCGGTGATCCCGGTGACGTACATGAACTCCTCCGCCGCGATCAAGGGCTTCGTCGGACGCCACGGCGGGATCGTCTGCACGTCGTCGAACGCCGAGACCGTGCTGGAATGGGCGTTCGAGCGCGGACACCGCGTGCTGTTCTTCCCCGATCAGCACCTCGGTCGCAACACCGCCAAGGCCATGGGCGTGCCGCTCGAGCGGATGCCGATGTGGAATCCGCGGCGAGCGCTCGGCGGCTCGTCGGCGGAGCAGCTCGTCGACTCGCGGGTCATCCTGTGGCACGGGTTCTGCTCCGTGCACCGCCGGTTCACCGTCGGGCAGATCGAGCAGGCGCGCGCAGAGCACCCAGGCGTGCGCGTGATCGTGCACCCGGAGTGCCCGATGGAGGTCGTCGACGCGGCCGATGAGGCCGGTTCCACCGACTACATCCGTCGCGCGATCGACGGCGCCACGGAGCCGACGACGTTCGCGATCGGCACCGAGATCAACCTGGTCAGGCGGCTCGCCGCCCAGTACCCGCAGCACGAGATCTTCTGCCTGGATCCCGTCGTCTGCCCCTGTTCGACGATGTACCGCATCCACCCCGGCTACCTCGCCTGGGTGCTCGAGGAACTCGTCGCCGGACGCACGCCCAACCGCATCCAGGTCGCCGGCGACGTGGCGGCTCCGGCGCGCGTCGCGCTGGAGCGGATGCTGGCAGCGAAGCCGCGGTCATGAACGAGCCTGCCCCGACGCACACGCCGCCGTCGTCACACTTGTCGGCCCGGATCACGGATGTCAGTGCGAATCCCG
>NZ_JBLVOB010000005.1:199468-210837 GCF_053543555.1 Microbacterium xerophyticum
CGTGATTCCCCCCACAACTGTGCGGATCGACTGACATCTGTACCGGGACACGCGAGCGTGATCGTGGTCGGCTCCGGCATCGCGGGACTCACCGCAGCGCTGCACGCATCCGAGGCGGGGCATGCGGTGACGCTCATGACGAAGGGGGTGCTCGGCGACGGATGCACGCCGCTGGCGCAGGGCGGAGTCGCGGGCGTCTACGGCCCCGGCGACTCCCCCGAGCTGCACGCCGCCGACACGCTGAGCGCGGGCGCCGGGCTCTCGGACCCTGCCGCGGTGGACGTGCTGGTGTCCGACGGCGCGGCCCGTATCGCCGAGCTGATCGCTCGCGGTGTCGCATTCGACAGGGCGTCCGACGGCACGCTGCTGCTCGGACGCGAGGCCGCCCACAGCCATGCGCGCATCGTGCATGCGGGCGGCGACGCGACAGGTGCGGAGATCTCCCGCGCGCTGATCGCGCAGGTGCGAAAGTCTCTGGTCGAGGTCATCCAGCACGCCCTCCTGGTCGACCTCCTGGTCGAGGACGGGGCGGTTCGCGGCGTCCGGATGCTGCGGCACGATGCTCTCGTCGACCTCGAGGCGGCGGCCGTGATCCTGGCGACCGGCGGCGCAGGGCAGTTGTACGCCCGCACCACCAACCCGATCGGTGCGACCGGCGACGGGATCGCCGCAGCGATGAGGGCAGGAGCAGCGGTCGGCGACCTGGAGTTCGTGCAGTTCCACCCCACGGTGCTCGCCGCAGGACCCGCCTTCCTCGTCTCGGAAGCCGTGCGCGGCGAAGGTGCGATGCTGCTCGATGATGAGGGTCGGCGATTCGTGTTCGACACGCATCCCGACGGCGAGCTCGCTCCTCGGGACGTCGTGTCCCGTGCGATCGCGAGGCAGGCCGCTGTGCAGGAGGGTCCGGTGCTGCTCGACGCGACGATGCTCGGCGCTGCACGCCTGGCCGAGCGATTCCCGACCATCGACAGGATCACCCGCGAGCGGGGGTTCGACTGGGCGCGCGAGCCCGTTCCCGTGACACCGGCCGCGCACTATCTGATGGGCGGGATCGTCACCGACCTCGACGGGCGCACCTCGATGCCTGGACTCCTCGCGGTCGGCGAGGTGGCACGCACCGGTGTGCACGGTGCGAACCGCCTGGCGTCGAACTCTCTGCTGGAGGGCGCCGTGTTCGGCGCTCGCGCCGCCGCGGCCCTGAGCGCTCCCGCACCCACCGCCCTCCCGTTCGAGTCGCACTTCTCGTCGCTTGCGGCGAGTGGAGCCGACGAGAAGTGCGACCTGAAAGACGATTTCTCCCGCGAACGGCTGCAGCAGCTGATGTGGGACCACGTCGGCCTGCTGCGCACAGAGGAGGGCCTGGCCGGGGCCCTCGGCACGATCCGCTCCTGGCGCGCCGCAGTCGCCGCGCCTTGCACTCGCGCCGAGCACGAAGACGCCGGTCTGCTGCTTCTCGCCGAAGCCACGGCATCCGCCGCTCTCGCCCGCACCGACTCGGTCGGCGCCCACCACCTCACCGCCTCCCGAGCTCTGATCGGAGCCTGATGCTCACCGCAGCCACCCTCACCCGCATCGTCGGAGCCGCCCTGGAAGAGGACGCGCCATGGGGCGACCTCACCAGCTCAACACTGCTGCCGATCGACGCGACAGCGACCGCCGACCTCACCGCTCGCGAGCACGGCGTGCTCAGCGGCGGCGACGTCTTCGCGACCGCGTTCACCCTCACCGATCCGTCTGTCACGATCGATGTGCACGTCGGCGACGGCGACGAGTTCGCACCGGGCGACGTGCTCGCATCCGTGTCCGGATCGGCTCGCAGCATCCTCACCGCCGAACGCGTCGCGCTCAACTTCACGCAGCGGATGAGCGGCATCGCGACCCTGACCGCGCAGTACGTCGCAGCGGTCGAGGGCACCGGTGCGCGTATCGCCGACACCCGCAAGACGACGCCTGGACTTCGCGCGTTCGAGCGGCACGCGGTCGTGTCCGGCGGCGGCAGCAATCATCGCTATTCGCTGTCGGATGCCGTGATGGCCAAGGACAACCACCTGGCGGTGCTGCAGCGCGAAGGCGCCGACCTCGCGACGGCGCTGCGCGATGCGCTGTCGCGCCTGCCGCACACCGCCCACGTCGTCGTGGAGGTCGACCGGCTGGACCAGATCGAGGCCGTGCTCTCCGGCGGCGCCCACACCGTGCTGCTCGACAACTTCTCGCTCGACGACCTGCGGGCGGGCGTCGCCATGATCGGCGATCGGGCCACGGTCGAGGCATCCGGCGGCGTGAATCTCGATACCGTCCGCGCGATCGCGGAGACCGGCGTCGACGTCATCTCCGTCGGCGCACTCACGCACTCCGCCCGTGCGCTCGATCTCGGACTGGATGTGCGGATCGCCTGATGCAAGATCTCGTCTGATGCTCTATCTCGACCATGCCGCGACCTCTCCGGTGCGTCCGGAGGTGCTCGAGGCCATGCGCCCCTATCTGACGGGGGTGTTCGGCAACCCGTCGAGTCACCACACGGCGGGTGAGGCTGCGGCGAGCGCGCTGCACGACGCGAGGGCGCGCCTCGCCAGGATTCTGGGCATGCGCACCGGCGACGTGATCTTCACCGCCGGCGGCACTGAGGCCAACAATCTCGCCGTGAAGGGCATCGTGCTCGCCGCTGTCGCACGAGGCCGTCGCCACCTGGTGACCACGCCGGTCGAGCACGAGTCGATCCTCGAGTCCGCGGACTTCCTGCGACGATTCCACGGGGTCGAGGTGACGCATGTCCCGGTCGGTCGTGACGGGCGAGTCACCCCGGATGCCGTGACCGAGGCTCTCCGCGACGACACCGCGCTGGTCTCGCTCGGGCATGCGAACAACGAGATCGGCACCGTGCAGGATGCCGCGGCCATCGCGACGGTGAGCGCAGCCGCCGGGGTACCCCTGCACCTCGACGCCGTGCAGTCGGCAGGGTGGCTGCCGCTCGCCGCACTCGGAGCGGATGCGATCTCGATCGCCGGGCACAAGCTCGGCGCGCCGAAGGGCATCGGTGCCCTTGCTGTACGCGGACGCGTTCCGCTCGAGCCGCTGCTGCACGGCGGTGGACAGGAACGCGGTCGTCGCTCGGGCACCGAGAACGTCGCGGGGGCGGTCGCCCTGGCCGTGGCGCTGGAGCTGGCCGAGGCGGAGCGCGAGTCGGTCGCCGCTCGCGTCGGCACGCAGACCTCGCGGTTCATCGACGGCGTTCTCGCCGCCGTGCCGCAGGCCGCGTTGACCGGAGATCGCGAGAACCGGCTTCCCGGCACCGCGAGCTTCACGTTCGCCGGGACGAGTGGTGAGGCGGTGCTGCTGGAACTGGAGCGGCGCGGTGTGATCTCCTCCAGCGGATCGGCGTGCGCAGCCGGCAGCGACGAGCCGTCGCACGTGCTGCTCGCCTGCGGCGTACCGCCCGAGGTAGCGCAGACGTCGGTGCGCTTCACATTCGGCAGGACCGCAATGCCGGACGATGCGTCCGAGCGACTCGCCGCGCTCGTCGCTGCGGCGGTGTCCGCTGTCTCCGGTTCATGACTCCTCACGGATCGTCTTCGCGTTGCGAGCAATAGAATCATCGGAATGAACGCCGCCGCCCCGATCGTGACGCTGATCGTCCCCGGTCGCGACATCGAGTCGTTCGCCCCGGCCGCGATCGCGTCGCTGCTGGTGCAGACGGAGCCCCGCTGGCGCGCCATCCTGATCGATGACGGATCCAGAGACGCCACCGCCGGCATCTTCGCGGATGCTGCTGCATCGGATCCGCGATTCACCTTCCTCCGCCACGAGGCATCTCGTGGACTGGGAGCGGCCAGGAATGTCGGACTCGGGCTCGTCGAGACCGAGTACCTAGGATTCCTCGACGGCGACGACGAACTCACCCCCACCGCACTCGCGCGGATGACAGGCACGCTCGGCGAGACCGGCAGTGATTTCGTCGCCGGCGCCTACGTGCGCTCACGGCTGCGCGGTGATGTCTACGTCCCCGGACGCGTGCAGCCCTGGACGGCGGCCGCGACCGATCCGCAGCGGCTGCGAACGACGATCTTCGACCATCCACGGGCGTCGGGCAACATCGTCGCGTGGTCGAAGATCAGCCGGACGGACTTCTGGAACGATCTGCGCTTCCCCGAGGGCGTGGCGTACGAGGATCAGATCGTCGCGCAGCAGATGCTCACCCGCGCGACGGCGTTCGATGTGATCCCCGACGTCGTCGTGCGCTGGCGCCTCCGTGCTGACGGCACCTCGATCACCCAGGGCAAGTCGAGCCTGCCGGTGCTGCGCGATTACCTCGCTGCTCTGCGCGGCGGCATCCGCGTGCTGCATGCCGCCGGTGCGGAGGCTGCGGTCACGGCCAGACTCGATCTCATCCTCGCCATGGATCTGCCGCCGCTCCACGAGATCGCCAGCAGCCACCCCGATCCCGCGTACGCATCCGAGGTGACCGCGTTCCTGAACGAGCTGCGCGCACTGCCGGAGTTCTCCGGCGTCCACCCCGACCCTCAGCTCGCCGCCGCCCTCGCGTGGTGAGTCTGTATGCCCCAGACGGAGGATCCGCCCAGTGAACGACCACATCGCCGCCCTGTTCTCGCTCGAAGGCCGCACCGCTGTCGTGACGGGTGGCAGCTCCGGCATCGGCCGCGGCATCGCGACCGCGCTCGGCAGGGCAGGAGCTTCCGTCGTCATCGTCGCCCGTGGCGGCGAGCGCATCGATGAGACGGTGCGCGAGCTGACGGATGCCGGATGCCGCGCAGCCGGCGTCGTCGGCGACCTCGGCACCCGCGACGGCATCCGCACGGTCGCCGAGGCCGCGGCTGAACCGTTCGGAGAGCCGGACATCCTCGTCAACTCCGCCGGCATCAACATCCGCCCGCCCTATGCGGAGATCACCGAGGCCGACTGGGACGCCACGATGACAGTGAACGCGCTCGCGCCGTTCCTGCTCGGACAGCGCTACGCGCGGGGAATGGCCGAGCGAGGATTCGGACGCATCATCCACATCAGCTCGCAGCAGGCGCATCGCGCCTTCGTGGGCAGCGGTATCTACGGCGCCTCCAAGGGCGCGATCGAATCGCTGATGCGCTCAGAGGCGGAGGCATGGGGCGCGCACGGAGTCACCAGCAACACGCTCGTCCCCGGCTTCGTGCTCACCCCGCTGAACGCCCGTCTTCAGGAGGACCCGGAGCAGATCGCCGCCCTCGCCGCGCGGACGATGATCGGTCGCAACGGGCTGCCAGAGGATTTCGCCGCCGCCGCGGTCTTCCTCGCCGGCGCGGGCTCCGCCTACGTGACGGGCCACTCCTTGTTCGTCGACGGCGGCATGTCAGCGCACTGAGCGCGCCGCTACCCCTCGGCCGGATACACGCGCTGATCCGTGCCTGCGCCGTCGAGCAGCGGCACGGGCGAGGTGAGCGCGTCCACGGCGTCCGCTCCGGCGGAATCATCCGGCGCGCGGTCGGCGCGACGGTTCGCGAACGCGGCTGCGACACCGCCGCCGATCGCGTTCTCCACGACCGTCTCGGTCTCGAGCACACGGGATGCCGCGACCTGCTGCGCCGCGAGCTCCGCATACAGTCCGCCCTGAGCCAGCAGTTCGCCGTGCGTGCCCGACTCGACGATCTGCCCCGCCTCGAGCACGTGGATGACATCGGCGCCCATGACGGTCGAGAGCCGGTGCGCGATGGAGATCGTCGTCCGCCCGCGAGCGGCCTCGTCGAGGGCTTCCTGCACGACCCGTTCCGACACCGTGTCGAGGGCGGAGGTCGCCTCGTCCAGGAGCAGCACCGGCGGGTCCTTCAGCAGCACCCTGGCGATGGCGATGCGCTGCTTCTCGCCGCCGGAGAGCCGGTAGCCGCGCTCCCCGACGACGGTGTCGTAGCCGTGTTCGAAGCCGGCGATGATGTGGTGGATGTTCGCGGCGGTGCCGGCCGCGACGACCTCGTCCTCCGTGGCTTCCGGCTTCGCGTACATGAGGTTCTCGCGGATCGTCGCGTGGAACAGATACGTCTCCTGCGACACGATGCCGACGTTGTCGATGATCGACTCCTGCGTGAGCGTGCGCACATCCGCCCCGGCGAACAGCACCGCGCCGCCGTGCGCCTCGTACAGTCGCGGCGCGAGGTAGAGGATCGTCGTCTTGCCCGCTCCGGACGGCCCCACGAACGCGACGTGCTGTCCGGGCTCCGCCACGAACGACACGCCCTGCAGGGTGGGACGCGCGTCTGGCGCGGCATCCGGATACCGGAAGACGACCTCGTCGAACGCCACCCGTCCCATGGGTCCCGGTGCCTGCTGCACCGGGATCGCGTCCTCAGCATCCTCGATCTCGGGGACCAGATCGAGATACTCGAAGATGCGCGCGAACAGCGCCTGCGAGGTCTGCAGGTCGAGCGAGACGCGCATGAGACCCATCAGCGGCTGCAGCAGCCGTGCCTGCACCGTGGTGAACGCGACCACCGTACCGGCGGTGATCGCCCCCGCCCCGCCGGCGATCAGGTAGCCGGAGACGAGGTAGATGACCGCAGGAACCGACGCCATCAGCACCTGCACGACCGCGAAGAAGCCCTGGCCGCTCATCGCACGCCGCACCTGCAGCTTGACCTGGTTGCGGTTCTCCCGCTGATACCGCTGAGACTCGGCACGCTGGCGGTTGAACGACTTCGACAGCAGCATGCCCGAGACGCTCAGGGTCTCCTGCGTGATCGAGGTGAGCTCGCTCAGCGACTCCTGCGTCTCGCCCGCGATGCGGGCCCGCACCTGGCCGACACGGCGCTGCACGATGATCAGGAACGGCATCAGCACGACCGCGATGAGCGTGAGACGCCAGTCGATGAGGATCATCGCGACCAGCGAGGCGATCACCGTGACGACGTTGCCGAGGATGCTGGTGACCGTGTTGGTGAGCACGCCGGAGACGCCGCCGACGTCGTTCTGCAGGCGCGACTGGATGACGCCGGTCTTGGTGCGGGTGAAGAAGCCGAGCTCCATCGCCTGAAGGTGTTCGAACAGCCGCACGCGCAGGTCACCGGTGACGCTGTTGCCGACGGTCGAGGTGAGCCAGGTCTGGCCGACGCCGAGCACCGCGGACAGGAGGAAGAGACCCACCATGATCAGGACCAGGCGGATCAGAAGGCCGATCTCCGGGCTGCCGCCGTCGACGGGGAACAGCGCGTCGTCGAAGATGCGCTGCACGATCAGCGGCGGGATGACCGCGATGCCCGCCCCGACGATGACGAGGATGCCGGTGATGATGATGCGCCCGAGATAGGGACGGAACAGGCCCACGACCCGCTGTCCGAGTCCGGAGATCCGCGGCGCCTCGGCGTTCAGTCGTTTCTGCGCCGCCTCGTCGACCCCGCGGAACCCACCGCCACCGCCTCGTCCGCCGCCCATGCTCATGCGGTCAGCCTAGCCTCGGGAGGAACTCCGGGATCTTCGAGAGAATCTGGTCGGAGCGGGAATGCCCGGACGCAAGGCTGCGTTACCATGATTCGTTGTCCACGAGTGGGAGCCGCATCTCCGGCTCCGTCGTAGGCCTTCCGCCACCCCCATCCACTGAGGAGACGCTTTGGCCACTCTTTCCACCGGTTCGGTTCCCACCGTGAAAGCAGAACCGTTCATCCCGCGCTCGGATATGCGCGTCATCTGGCTGCTGCTCGTGGCCGCTTTCGTCGCGATCCTGAACGAGACGACGATGGGGATCGCGATCCCGCATCTGAACGCCGACCTGGGCATCCCGCCGGAGCTCGGCCAGTGGCTCACCAGCGCGTTCATGCTCACGATGGCGATCGTCATTCCCACGACGGGCTTCCTTCTGCAGCGCTTCACGACGCGTCAGGTCTTCATTGCCGCGATGTCGGCGTTCTCCCTCGGCACCCTCGTTGCCCTGATCGCCCCCGGCTTCGAGGTGCTACTGGTCGGACGCGTGATCCAGGCCGGCGGTACCGGCATCATGATGCCGCTGCTGATGACCACGATGATGAACGTCGTCCCGCCGCAGTCGCGCGGCCGGATGATGGGCCGTGTCGGCCTCGTCATCTCCCTCGCTCCGGCGATCGGACCGACGCTCGCCGGCGCCGTGCTCGAGACGCTGAGCTGGCGCTGGTTGTTCGCGATCGTCCTGCCGATCGCCCTCGTCTCCCTCGCCATGGGCGCGAAGTGGATGACCAACCTCGGCGAGACGAAGAAAGCTCCGGTCGACGTGCTGTCGATCGTGCTCTCCGCCTTCGGCTTCGGCGGGGTCGTGTACGGTCTCAGCCAGTTCGGCGGCGAAGGCGAGTCCAACGGCGCGACCATCGGCATCATCTCGCTCGTGATCGGCGGTCTCGCCCTCGGGTTCTTCGTCTGGCGTCAGCTCGTGCTGCAGCGCATCGACGATGCTCTGCTCGACCTGCGCGTGTTCCGCTCCGGCAACTACACGATCGCCGTCATCGTGATGGGCATCCTCGCCCTGTCGATGTTCGGAACGCTCACGCTCCTGCCGCAGTACTTGCAGAACGTGGCGGGACTGGACGCGCTGCAGTCCGGCCTGATCCTTCTTCCCGGATCCATCCTGATGGGTCTTCTCGGCCCGATCATGGGTCGCATCTACGACGCCCGTGGCACCCGCACGCTGCTCATCCCCGGCACGATCATGGTGTCCGCAGCGCTGTTCTTCTACTCGACGGTCGGCGAGCACACCCCGTGGTGGCTGCTCGTGATCTCGCAGACGTTCATGTCGGTGGGCCTCGCGATGTCGTTCACACCGCTGTTCTCCGCGTCGCTCGGATCGCTGCAGCGTCATCTGTACTCGCACGGTTCCGCAGTACTGAACACGATCCAGCAGGTCGCCGGCGCGGCCGGCGTCGCTGTACTGACAGTGACCTACTCGTCGATCCTGCACGCCGGTGAGAGCGAAGGACTGACGACAGCCGTCGCCGGTGCTCCCGGAGCACGCATGGCTTTCCTGATCGCGGCCATCATCTCGTTGGGATCAGTGGCGTTGAGCGCATTCATCCGCAAGCCTGCGGATGACGTGGGCGACGGTTTCCACGGCGGTCACTGACCGACCGGCGGAACGACTACTCCGCAATGGTGCACGAGTCGCCGGCGCAGCACGCGCCGGCGCTCGCGTCACCCAGCAGATTCAGCCCTGCGGGTGCGGCAAGCGTGTCGACGGCCGGGGCCGATTCCGAGGTCTCGCGAGTGGTCATGGCTCCATGCTACGCCGGAACGCGCATCATGGCGTCAAGGGGCTGGACAGCCGGGTCGCGCGTGGCCAACACTCGGGGGTATGAACGATTCTCCTGATGCGAGGAGCCGCACCGCGACGGATGCGAAAGCCGACGCGAAACGCGACGGTCGCGATGAGACGCGCGACGAGCGCGCGGATCGCAACTGGGACGAGCTCATGCAGGAGCTGCGTGTGATGCAGACGGGCACGCAGGTGCTCTCCGGTTTCCTGCTCGCCGTGGCCTTTCAGCCGCGTTTCACCGAACTCGACGATCTGCAGCGCACGCTCTACATCGTGCTCGTCGGTCTCGCAGCTCTCGCGACCGTGCTCGCGCTGGCGCCAGTGGGGATGCACCGATCCCTGTTCGGACGTCATCGCAAACCCGATCTCGTCAGGTTCGCCTCGCGCATGGTGCAGGCCGACCTGGTCGTGATCGGTCTGCTGAGCGTCGGGGTCACGACGCTGATCGTGGACTTCACCGTCGATCGCACGACCGCGACCGTCGTGCTGATCGTCGCATCCATCGTCGTGCTGGCGCTGTGGGTGCTGCTGCCACGGCTGATAGACAGAAGGTGAATGGCCTACGGTTGTGAGGTGAAACAATTCCTCGCCCGTGTCTTCTGGACATTCAGTCGGTGGACGCTCAAGGGCGACGAGGTCCCGACTCGCCCCACGATTCTCATCGGGGCGCCGCACACCTCGAACTGGGATTTCGTCCTCATGCTCGCGATCGCTTGGCGACTCGGCATCGACGTGCACTGGCTCGGCAAGAAGAGCCTGTTCGCCGGCTGGCGCGGCCCGATCATGCGGCGCATCGGCGGCGTGCCTGTCGACAGGGAGAACCCCGGCCGGGTCGTCTCAGACGTGATCTCCCAGGTGCACTCCGGCGAGGTGTTCGCCCTCGTCGTGACACCGGACGGCACACGCGGTGACAACGCGTACTGGAAATCGGGCTTCTACCGGATCGCGCTGCAGACGGGGATGCCGGTGACTCTGGGCTACGTCGATCGCACGACCATGACCACCGGCCTGGGGCCGACGTTCGAGCTGACCGGCGACGTGGCCGCCGACATGGACCGGATCCGCGGGTTCTATGCCGACAAGGCAGGGGTCCGACCGAGCTTGCGCACCGAACCTCGACTGAGGGAAGAGAGCGGCACCGGGCTTTAGCCGCTTACCTGAGCCAAACTTTGCTGCGCTGATCACTCCCGCACGTGCGTCTCGGTGATGATCGGAGGGTCCCTGCGGTAGTCACTCAATCTCGCCCACGTCGGGCGCACCCTCACCACGACGATCTCCCCACTGCGAAGGGATTCGGCGAATTGCGGGAACGCCTCCAGATACGCGCTCGCAGCTCGCTCGAGCACGTCGCCGTCCGGCATGTCGGCGGTGCCCTCGCACTGCAGCGTCGTGGAGTCCTCGCCGCCGATGACGATCGCGATACGCGGGTCACCGAGCAGATTCGCGATCTTTCGGGAGTCCCGCTTCGCGTCGAAGATCAGTTCACCGCGGTCCGTGATCGCGATGGCGACGTATGCCGCCTGCGGAGTGCCGTGGGCATTCACGGTGGCGATGACGCCGCCAGGATGGGAGCGCACGTGTTCGATCATCTCGGCGTTCATCAGTTCTCCTCGTGCAGCGATGGGCCCCGTCCACGACGGGCCCGAGCGGCCAGCGTAGTGGCGTGCTGCGTCGAACATGTGAGGACCCTCCGAATCATCCCGCTCAGGTTGAACGTGTCGTTCGAGTGCGGAATCGTGGCCCGGACATGTTCTGACCGGAGCATGTCCGCAACCGGAAGGAGAGCGCTGTGCTCACCCTGACCGAAAATGCAGATGCCGTCGTCACCACGATCGTCGGCCGCGAGGATGCCAGCGCAGACGCGGGGCTTCGCATCCAGACCGCGGAAGGACAGGGCCCGAACGGCGAATCACGTTTCGCCGTTCACGTCGTCCCCTCCCCGGAACCCGCCGACGTCGTGATCGACGGGGTCGGCAGCCGCGTGTTCCTCGAGGAGAACGCCGCCGAGGCGCTCTCCGACAAGGTGCTCGACGCCGGTGTCGATGAAGAGGGAGCGGTCAGCTTCACGATTCTGCCGCAACCGGCCTGACGCGCGGGCAGAGGATTCTCGGGGGTGGGATGC
>NZ_JBLVOB010000005.1:210868-238005 GCF_053543555.1 Microbacterium xerophyticum
TCCCACCCCCGATGCGTGCGCCCTTCTCTGTTCGACGACAAGGGAGTAGCGTGCGTCCATCCGACCGACACGGCCGAATGGAGAGGAACGCATCATGATCATCACTCCACCGTCTGCCGAGGAGGTCACAGGGCACGCGGCGTCGATGTATGACAGCGACACCCAGGACGACGGCTTCGTGTTCGCCCACACCCAGGTCATGGCGATCAACCCCGCGGCGCACGAGGCCTTCGAACGTCTGATCAAGGCGGTCGTTCCGTCGATCGGCATCGAGGTCTATGAGGCCGCGACACTCGGCGCGGCTCGCGCCATCGGCTCGTCGCACTGCCTCCTCGCACACGGGCGCAGAGCGATGCGCGCGGGGATCCTCGATGACGCAGGGCTGCGCGCGTTCGCCGGCCGTGACGATTCCGGTTTCAGCGCCGCGGAGCAGGCGGTGATCCGATATGCGGAGCAGCTGTCGACGAATGCTTCCGCGATGACGGATGCTGATGCTCAGGCCCTGCGCGACGTCGGGTTCTCGGACCGTCAGATCGTCGACATCACGTTGGCCGCCGCCGCCCGCAACTTCTTCAGCCGTGCTCTGCTCGCCCTCGACGTCCCCGTCGACGTCATGCCCGGTCTCGACCCCGTGACCGCCGCAGCGCTGACGACCCGCTGAGCCTGTCCGCGCGATCGCGGACGGCGCGTACGCTGAGTAGCGGCCGCGATCGACGCGGACAGGAAGGCCCCCAGTGAACATCACGTTGCTCCGACGTTTCGTCGCCGTCGCCGAGGAGCTGCACTTCCCGCGTGCTGCTCAGAAACTCGGCATCCCCTTGGCTTCGCTGTACTCGTCGATCGACAAGCTCGAGGAGGAGGTCGGCCAGCCCCTCGTCGCCCGCGAGGGCGAGACCAGGCTGACATCCGTTGGTCTGCTCCTGCTGCCAGAGGCGCAGCGCGAAGTCGCCGCGGCACCACCCGAGGAGAAGAAGCCGGTGAAGGCCGGCGGCAAGGCGAAGGCGTCGAAGGGTAAGGGTCGCGCGCCCGTCGTGAAGGGTCAGCCGAAGCCGTACAAGAAGCGTCAGGGGCGCTGAGAGCTCACAGCTCCACGACCTGGCCGGCCTCGACACGCCAGCGCCGATCGGTCTGCACGGTGTCGAGCATCCGCCGGTCGTGGGTGACCAGCAGCAGCGTTCCTCGATAGGAATCCAGTGCCTGTTCCAGCTGCTCGATGGCGGGCAGGTCGAGGTGGTTCGTCGGCTCATCCAGCACCAGCAGATTGATGCCGCGCGCCTGCAGCAGCGCCAGCGCCGCCCGCGTGCGCTCCCCCGGCGACAGCTCGTCGACGGGGCGCCCCACATGGTCGGCCCTGAGACCGAATTTGGCCAGCAGCGTGCGCACCTCTCCTGAGGCCAGCTCCGGGACCAGCGCTTCGAAGGCCTCGGCGAGCGGCCGGTCGCCGGTCAGCAGCGAGCGCGCCTGGTCGATCTCTCCGATCCGGATGCTGGCGCCGAGGCTCGCCGTGCCCTCGTCCGGATGCTGCTGACCGAGCAGCGCGCGAAGCAGAGTCGATTTTCCCGCGCCATTGGGCCCGGTGATGCCGATGCGCTCCCCCGCATTCACCTGCAGCGAGACGGGGCCCAGGGTGAAGGCTCCCTGCCGGAGCACGGCGTTGCTGAGCGTCGAGACCACCGAGCTGGAGCGCGGCGCAGAGCCGATCGTGAACTCGAGCTGCCATTCCTTGCGCGGCTCCTCGACCTCGTCGAGCTGCGCGATCCGGCTCTCCATCTGGCGCACCTTCTGCGCCTGCTTCTCGCTCGATTCGACAGACGCCTTGCGCCTGATCTTGTCGTTGTCGGGCGACTTCTTCATCGCGTTGCGCACGCCCTGGCTCGACCACTCCCGCTGCACTCTCGCCCGCGAGACGAGGTCGGCCTTCTTGTCAGCGAACTCGTCGTACTTCTCGCGCGCATGGCGGCGGATCGTGGCGCGCTCCTCGAGATAGGCGTCGTAGCCACCGCCGTAGACGCGGTTCGAGTGCTGTGCGAGGTCGAGCTCCAGCACGCGCGTCACGCTGCGTGCGAGGAACTCGCGGTCGTGGCTGACGAGCACGACGCCGCCGCGGAGACCGCGGACGAAGGCCTCCAGTCGCTCCAGCCCGTCGAGATCGAGATCGTTCGTCGGTTCGTCCAGCAGTGCGATGTCGAATCGCGAGAGCAGGAGCGCGGCCAGCCCGACGCGTGCGGCTTGACCGCCGGAGAGCGAAGTCATCAGCGCATCCTCGGCGCGCGCGCCTTCGAAGACGAGGCCGAGGTCGGCGAGCACCGCCGGGGTGCGCTCCTCGAGGTCGGCGGCGCCGCTCGCGAGCCAGCGTTCGAGTGCCGCGGAGTACACATCCGCCGGGTCGGCGCCGTCCGCAGCGAGCGAAGGGTCGCCGAGCGCCGCTGCCGCAGCATCCATCTCCCTTGTCGCGGCGGCGCAGCCGGTGCGGCGGCCGATGTAGTCGATCACGGTCTCCCCTATGACGCGCTCGTGCTCCTGCGGGAGCCACCCGACGAACGCATCGGAGGGCGCCAGGGTGATCGAGCCCGCCTGCGGTTCGTCGATCCCGGCGAGAAGCCGCAGCAGCGTGGACTTGCCGGCGCCGTTGGCGCCGACGACGCCGATGACGTCGCCGGGCGCGACGGTGAGGTCGAGGTCGTCGAACAGCGTGCGGTGGCCGTAGCCCCCGGCGACGCCTCGGGCCACGAGAGTTGCGGTCATCAGACGATTCTCCCATCGACGGCATCACATCGTTCATCGCGCTGCGCGACAATGGTCGAGTGGATGATCTGCGTGTGCTTCCCGGGCCGGGCGCGCCGCATGGACTCGTGATTCCTGCGAGCGAACTGCTCGAGCAGTTCTCTCGCTCCTCGGGGCCTGGCGGCCAGGGGGTGAACACCGCCGATTCGCGCGTCCAGCTCAGCCTCGATCTCGGTACGACGACCGCGTTGAACGAGACGCAACGTGCGCGCGTCGTCGAACGGCTCTCTTCGCGGCTGGTCCGATCCGTGCTCACGATCAGCGCCAGCGAGCACCGCGCTCAACGGCAGAACCGCATCGCCGCGCGTGAGCGGCTCGCCATGCTCATCCGCGACGCGATCGCTCCGCGCAGCATACGCCGCTCGACCAAGCCCACCAGGGGTTCGCAGCGGCGTCGGTTGGACGAGAAGAGCCGGCGGTCGCAGACCAAATCGAGCCGCCGGCGACCCAACGGTCAGGACTAGCGACGGATCGTCCTCAGTCCTTCCGAGTCCGCGACCGCAGCGTGTCGAGGCTCTGCTGCGCCGCGCGACGGACTTCGACCTCGGGATCCTTGAGCAGGGCCCGGACGCGGTCGATGTCCGCAGCGGTGCCGATGGCGCTCAGCGCCCTGGCCGCGGCAGCACGCACGCGAGGCACCTCGTCGCCGAGCAGGTCGGCAAGCGCGGATGCGGCGTCGAGATCGCGCGCGGCGGCGAGCCTGGCTCCCATCTCGCGTACCCGCCACGCGGGATTGGCCAGCGTGCTGACGAGGAGCGCGATCGCGGATTCATCCACGACGGACTGATCCCAGACATGCAGCAGCGCACGCGCACCCCAGAGCTCCGGCCAGTACAGAACAGGCGCGCCGTCGATGATGCCACGTGCATGCTCGCCGCCGACGAACAGCAGGAAGTCGGCGCCCTCGTTGTTCCCGGCGAGCAGGGAGAGGGAGCGCGAGACGACCGCCTGCTCGCCGTAGCGCTCGACGGCTACCGCCAGACGACGCTCAAGAGGAAGGTCGACGGGAACAGGAGCCGGGGATGCGGGTGAGTTTCGGGACACACTTCAACCATAGGTTCTCTCGGAGCGCGGCGAGACGATCCCTAGTCCCAGTCGAGGTACTCCTCGATGATCACGGCGGTCTCGATCGGATGCGTGGCCGGGAACAGGTGATCGGCGCCGTCGACGATCTTGATGCTCGCCCGCTCCGGCGCGGTGGACTGCAGTGCCTCTGCCGCTGCTGCGGGCGTGACCTGGTCTTCGGTGGCCTGCACGATGAGCACCGGGATCGCGGGGGCGAGCGGAATCTCATCGTCCTCGACGCCGAGCAGCAGCAGGCCGTTGACACGGTCGGTGTGCTCCGCGGCGAAGATGCGTGCAGCGGTACCGCCGAAGGCGTGACCGCCGATCCAGGTGTGATCGAGTCCGAGGTGATCGATCACTGCGAGGGCGTCTTCGACGCGCTCCTGCAGGGTCGCCGCACGATCCTGACCGCCTGATTCCGTACGTGGGCCGACGCGAACGACATGGAAGCCGGCCTCTTCGGCGAGATAGTGCGCGACGACTCCGAGTCCGTCTCCGCTGAGGGCACGGCCAGAGATCAGCACCAGGGGAACCGGGCCTTCACCCTCCTCGATGTACGGAACCGCGCGGCCGTCCGCGTCAAGAATGCTCTGCTGCGTCATGTGTCGTCTTCCCTCTGATGCTGGTGGCGGCCGGCTGGGGCCGCATTCGTCACAGACATCCACGATACTGTCCGCAGCTCGCGCCGACCTGTCCCGGTCGCTGTCGCCCGCTCATGATCGATCAGGAATCGAGAAGCGGCGGACGCCGCCTCGTCCTAGTTTGGTCACAGGTGCACGTCGCACCAGAACGAGAGAAGGGGCCGTCATGGCTGAGAAGACTGCGGGACTGTCCAAGGAAGAGCGCGACGCGGTCAAGCAGCGCGCCGCCGAACTGCGCGCCGAGGAGAAGGCCGGCAAGACCCGTGCGGCGGGTGAGAAAGCCGTACGCGAGGCGATCGCCGCACTGCCGGACGAGGACCGTGCACTGGCGGAGGGCATCGACCGCATCGTCGGCGAGGTCGCTCCTCAGCTGGTGCCGAAGACCTGGTACGGCTTCCCGTCGTACGCCGACGCGGATGGGAAGATCGTCGTCTTCTTCAAGGCGGCATCCAAATTCACCACCCGCTACGCGACGCTCGGCTTCGAGGAATCGGCGCAACTCGACGACGGCGACATGTGGGTGACGTCGTTCGCGCTGCTGAAACTGACTCCGGAGACGGAGAAGACGATCGCCGAGCACATCCGCAGGGCCGCCGGCTGAGGGCGTTCGCGAAGGTTGCGCCGACGGGGACCCGGAGCGGCAGAGTTCCGACGGCGGTCTTCGCGCGCGACGGCTTCACCCGACGCCGTGATGGCACGCTCAGCCCTCACCTGTGATCGGGAGCGCCGCTCCTGGTCCATCGTGGAGGAAGTGACCGGTTCTGCACCGTGGCGCTTCCGAGACGAACCGAAAGGTGGCCGACGTGTATCCGAGCAGCGACGATATGCCCTGGTGGGCCTGGCTCTTCCCCGTCGCCCTCGTGCTCGGACTCATCGTCCGGATCATCTGGGTGTGGAGGCGCGGCGGCTTCCGCCAGGCCGACACGCCTGCGCAGGCGACTGCCGGGCCAGGCTCGCCGACCTACCCGGAGGTCTGGGCGCGCGCCATGGAAGGTCGCACCCCTGAGCTGGCGCGTCCCGTCGATGTGCCACGACCGGAATCGGTCGAGGAAGTCTCGGTGTGGGCCGCTAGCGAAGACTTTCGCCGCACCGTGCTCGTGTCCGCCCCGGTGTTCTGGGTGGTGCTCCCCGTCGCCGCCCTCGGCTTCCTGATCTGGGGTTCGATCACCGATCCGGGCGACGGCTGGACGGGGAACATCTTCGACGACGAAAGCACCGGTCAACCGTGGAATTTCTGGCAGGTCTGGGTCGTCGTCGCGATCTGGCTGCTCATCGCCGTCGGCGTCCTTGCCCTGCGGTTGAGCGTCTACGCGGACCTCCGGCTCGAGAACCAGCGGATCTATGAACACGGCGTCGCGCACTCGATCCACCGAACGTCCGTCGATTACGACGATGGTGAGGCCAGCTGGCCGACGTACATCGCTCTCGACCGCCGGCTCGATGATCAGCAAGCGGCGAGGATCCATGAGGCATTCGAGCAGTGGCTGTCGTCGACAGGGCTGCCACCATCGGGATCGGACCCGATCTCCTCGACGACGCTGTTCGGCGCGCAGGCGAAGGGCGGTTACTTCTTCCTCCATCTCCCGGTGTCGCAGACGTCCGGCGTCACCGCGGAACACCGGTGGTTGCTGATCACCGAGCCGCGCGACGACGAAGGCGACATCATCGTGACACCGGTGCCGGCGACGAAGCAACTGCGCAAGATCCGGGTGAAGCTGCGCAGGAGGGCCGCGAGGAAGGCGAGAGTATGACCGGGTCAGGTCATGCTTCGAAGCTCCACTTCCCGCCCTCGCGCAGGAACGGAGACCCCGGCCCCGGTTTCACGGCCCCGCTCTCTCCGCCCAGCCGTACCCCGTTGAGTTTGTAGCCGTCACGCCACACTTCCTCATGCTCTTCGGTGAGGAGAACCACGGCATCCGCGAGATCCGGGTCTTGGAAGGCGTAGATCTTCCACGTCGTCCCCGGGGCGAAGCGATCCCGCCAGGAGTCGTCGATCAGGTCGGCGAGTTCCGCTTCGTGCTCCTCACCGTCGGCGCCGCAGTATTGCACGGTGATGCTCTGCGCTCCGTCCGCGTCGTCGGTATTGAACATCACTCGCGCGGAGCGCGCCGTCCGGTCGAGCGCAGGCAGCGGCCCCCTCGTCAGCATCCACATTCCAATGCCCATGACCGCGGTGAAGACCGTCGACCCCACGCCTGGTATGAAAGCACCTCCGTCCAGATCATCGCCCAATCCCGCCCAGGCGACGAAGGGGATCCCTGCCAGCAGCGAGATGGCGATGCCGCCGCATCCGAACGCGGCGAGCACTCCGCCCGCCCAGCTGACTACGGGCGCGCCCTGCCTGATGCCGCGAGCGGGGACGATGAGAAGGTACACGGTGAGGATGATGCCGAGACCGAGCCCGATCCACATCATGGTGGCACGCCCCCGATCCGTGAACGAGAGCAGCACGATGCCCGCGATCAGCACGGCGATGCCGACACACGCGATGGGGACGATGTGCGCGAGCCAGAACGGCCCCTTCTCATCCTCCCGAACGACGACGGCGCGCCTGCGCATCGTGATCCTGATCTTCTTGTTCATGGTTCCCACTTCACCAGTTCGATCGATGTCGAGAGGTTCGGATCACGCCGGGCTCGTCGCGCGGCTCTCAGCCGGGCTTTCTCGCGCATATGACGTGCCCTGTCGCGTACCTTCTGAAAATCCGTCCGGGCAGGAATCGTTGTCACGATCACGCTCTCCTCACCGTCGCGTGGCTTGGTGATTAGCATCCATCGATGTTGCGCGCTCCCGTCAGGAAATTCGTTGAAGGGAACATGGAGGAAGAAGTAGCCGCCCTCGGCCTGTGCGCCGAACAGAGTCGTCGACGAAATCGGCTCCGAGCCGGACGGCGGCATGTGCCCGGCACGCAACCAGATCTCGAACGCCTCGTAGATCTGCGCCGCCGTCCGGTTGTCGAGACGATGATCGAGGGCGATGTACGTCGGCCGCGGCCCGACCTCGCTGTCGTCGTAATCGACGGAGGTGCGGTGGAGTGAGTGCGCGACGCCGTGTTCGAAGATCCACTGATCCTCGACGCGAAGGTCTGGATAGGCGCTCAGCCGCAGGGCGAGGGCACCGGCAGTGGTGAGCAGCCAGATCCCGACGCCGATCCACGCCTCCCAGAACGCCCAGAGATCACCGGAGTCGTCCTGGAAGAGACTTCCCGTCCAGCCCTCGCCGGGATTGGTGAGCGTGCCCCGGATGAGGTAGCCGAGGGCGACGAGCGGCAACAGCAGCTTGAACGCCGGAACGTAGATGAGATCGACGCGCCGGGATCCGATGCCCTCCCATAGTGCGACCTCCTCCACCGACTCCGGTCGCGGCGGGTCGCTCCGACCGCCGACTCGGCGGAAACGCACCGCCAGCGCGTTCTGCCAGGCCGACGGGTAGCTCCCATCGGTCGATGCGCCCGCGTTCGCAACGGCATTCCTGACCCAGAAAGCGGCGGCGCTCCTGTCATGGAGAACGGCCATCGCCCATCCGATGATCGAGGCCATCACCACGAGCGCGGTCACCCCTACGAGGAGCCACATCCACCATGGCGGTTCCTGGGCGGATGTGCAGCACACCGAATTCAGGGGATGCATCGTCTCCTCCTTCGTCTGGCGTGTCACGCCCTTGTGCGCTCTCATGATGCAGCGTGCTCCGCTCCTCCCGATCACAGGCGCCGGCGCCCGGCAGAACCTCCTTTCCTGTGATCGGGAGCACGCTCATGGGGCACTGTGGAAGCCGAGGGGCGCTGGCGCTGGCCCCCCTCAGCAGGGAGAGATGTGACCGGGCCGCAGAGCGAGGGATGGTGGCGGAATCACGGCAGTGCACAGCCTGTGCACCCCGGCCGGCGCGCAAGATCGGTCGCCGCACGGCAACGCGCGGAATGGGAGAGCCGGGCGCGCACTGCCGCGACCAGAGCCGAGATCCGCCGCTGGTCGAGGTGGGAGACGTTCAGCTTCTGGGTGATGATGGGCGCAGTCGCGGCCGCGTTCGCAGCGCCTGTTCTCGCGCTCGCCACCGCGATCTGGGGCGCGTTCGACGACCGCGCTCCGTCGTGGATGTGGACGCTCTTCGGACTGCTCGGAGTCGCCACCGTACTCATGATCATCGGCTCGATCCTCGGCTCGCGTGCGAAGGAACGCAGAATGACCGCACTCTACGCCGATGGCCAAGCATCCGAAGGCCGGCTGACCGAGGTCATCACCCACCCCGGCGGCGGCGACGACCAGACCACCTACGAGTTCCTGATCACCGCTGAGCTTCCCGGCCCGGCGGTTCTGCACCGGAGACTCTACTGGGGCGAGGACGACGGATGGCCCCCACCGGAGCGCTGGACAGGTCGCCGGATCCGTTTCCGCCACAACACGCTCGACCCCGACGATCTCTACGACGTGCGCTTCGACGGCTGGGGGAACAAGCGCCCGGGCGATCGACGATGACAGGAACCCGCAGGAACGGACGTGCTCAGTCGAGCACTGACTGGACGATCTCGGCGATGCGCTTCTCCGTGCTCTCATCCACGGTCTCGAAGTACCACGCGGCTGGCATCAGGTTCGCTTCCGCGCCGCCTGCAGCTCGGAAATCCACCTTCTCGGTGAGCGCGAGATTCAACCGTTCGTCGTTGCGCAGTGTCACGAGTGCGGGAGTGCTCGCAGACTTCGCGTAGGCGGGCATCCCGTACCAGATCCGCGGTTTGAGGTCGGGTGCCGCAGCCACGATCACGTCATGCACGCGCTGCATGACAGAACGCCTCGGCTCGTCCATCTTCGAGATCTTGTCGAGCACCTGGGCCAGGTTCTTCTCGTCCTTCGATGACATGTCTTGTCCTCTCGTAGCCGGTGCAAAGCATCGGCGCAATGAAGTCGGCGCATCTGTGCGCCGCACTCCATCCGGACATGTCCTGAGCTTCTCAGGCCTCTCCGCGATGATTCACGTGGGTCGCCACGTGGAAGCGCAGTCGGTGGCGTACCACCGCGACCAGGCTAACCGATACTCAGACGGATTTCGACGTGCAACAGGCTGAAATGCCGCCCCGCCCAGAGACGAGGTATCACCCTCGATGCCAAAGGATCGTCGGTTCACCGCACGCCCCGCGTGGCTTGGCTCCACGCTCTAGACGTTGAACCTGAACTCCACGACGTGCCGAGTCGTGCCGAATATAGACGCAGGAGTTGATCTGCGACTCGCCCCCGACACATAACTGCAGGTCAGGAGTGGTTCTGCGTCATGTTGAAGCGGAACGCGACCGGTCAGGGTTGCAGCCGCCTGGCCCGCGCAGGCCCTACTCCCTCTGTCCGCACGGCTCGAGCCTGTTCGGCAGTGGCCGTCGGATCCCCGTGCTAGCATCGAGTCATCACGATCAGCCCGTTGCCGCAAGGCGCGGGCTGATTTTCTTTTCGCGAGGATCTTCATGGTCGAGTACACGAAGCCCTGGCTCTCCCTGGAGCAGCAGGTCGAGCGGTTTGCGAGCCGCGGCGTCGATGTCGGCGACCGCGACCACGCTGCAGCGGTCCTCAAAGCGGTGGGCTACTACCGGCTCACCGGCTACCTCTATCCCTTCCGCGAGTCGGAGACGTACATCGACGACGAGGACCGTGAGCGCACCCGCGTCCTGGGCGGCTACAGGACGGGGACGACGCTGCGCCACGCCGAAGAAGTCATCGACTTCGACCGGCGGCTGCGCATGCTCGTCATGGACGGAGTCGAGCGCGTCGAGGTCGCCGTGCGGATGCAGCTGGGCTATGTCCTCGGACGGTCTTCGGCCTTCGCCCACGAGGATCCCGCGTGCTTCACGAAGGCGTTCACCGAACCGGGCACCGACCCCGACAGCGGGAAGCCGGTCCCCAGCTCGCACGCCAGATGGCTGGAGCGCGCCGGCGAGCGGCGCGCCAAGTCCGATGAGCAGTTCGTCGCCCACTTTCGGGAGAAGTACGACGACCGCATGCCGGTCTGGGCGCTCACCGAGCTACTCGAGCTCGGCCAGCTCTCCGTCCTCTACAGGGGCCTGCGCCAGCAGGAAGCCGAGGAGATCGCCGTCGCCTTCGGGGTGCCGACGAAGAAGATCGTGGTCAGCTGGCTGGCTAGCCTCAACTACGTGCGGAACGTCGCAGCGCACCACGCACGGCTGTTCAATCGGAAGCTCCAGCACGCGCCCGCGCGGCCCAAGACGGGGCAGGTGTCGGTACTCGACCACCTCCGCGACGAGCAGACCGCGAAGGGCGTCTTCGGCACGTACAACGCGTTGGCCGTGATCGCCCACCTCCTCCCCTCGATCGAAGCGGGAACGGACTGGCACCGGAGACTGGCCGGGCTTCTACGGGAGTTCCCGGCGTCGCACTCCCTGTCGGTCGCATCCATCGGCGTCCCCGAGAGCTGGGAGTCGCTGGAGCTCTGGCGGCGATGACTCTCGGTCTCAGAACTCATTCCTGAGACTCAACTACCGAGACAGACCTTCCGAGACTGGGAACCCTGCGGGGATGCGGGGGTCTCGGTCTCGACCAAGGAGATGGTCAACGACTCGAAGCACGAGTTCAGCCTGCTCCGCGGCCAGCGTAGGCCGAACCAGCCGCTGATTCGGACCGCGCCCCGAGGCCGGCAACGACGCTCGGGGCGGGTGTCGTCACGCTTTTCTTCGCGCTTACCCTGGCCACTCACCCGACAAGTTCCGATGTCGCGCGCAGGAGTGGGGATCGCGCAGTAGTCTCTACCTACCGAGATGGGAGATCAGGCATGGACGTAAGCAAGCAACTGGCGCAAGCATGGGCAGATGTCGAGGCAGCGGGCCTCCCGGAGCACGTTCAGGGCGTCGCGCTTGTGGAGGCGCTTCGCATGCGCGTCGGAGACACGGCAGCATCGAGCCGCTCGGGCAACGGTGACTCCGGCGTAACACCCAAGGGCGGACCTACGAAGAAGGCCTCGATGAAGCCACAGGCGGCCGGGGGCGGCGGCCCCCCCGCCGGCACAAACGCGCCAGTTGACGAGGAAGAGTTCTTCGCCGCGATCGCTCGCGAGACTGATGTCCCCCTCGATACCCTCGAGAGCCTGATCTTCCTCAAGGACGGCGCGCCACGCCTCAACGTGACGCGGCGAGCGCTCGGATCGTCCTTGAAGCAGGGTCAGATCACAGTCGCCACCCTGATCGTTGTCGCACGACACTTCGGCCTCGGAGAGGCCGAAGTGCAGGATTCGGCGGTGCGCGAGGAGTGCCAGCGCCTCGGGATTTTCGACCGGAACTTCGCGGGTAACGTGAAGGGCATCCCAGGACTCCTACAGACGGGGGACCGGTCGAAGGTCTTCAAGGTTCGTGCGGCAGGTGTAGATTCCTTCGTCGCCACGATTGGCGCGCTGACCGGCGAGACCAAGGCGGAGTAGCTTGGCGCTCACCGTCGCGGACCTCGAGTCCGAATTCTCCGCAGCAGGGGTGCCCGCGCCAGTCGCCAAGGAGTTGTTCGACGCGTTCAAAGAGATGAAGCGTCGCTTCGCTATCCACGACCTGCGCCCGAACGTCGTGGAAGGGGGACGCTTCTCGGAAGCGGCGTTTCGTGTCCTCCAGTGGTTGACGACCGCCCAGCACACGCCGATCGGGACAACGCTCCCCAAAGTCCCTACGCTTCTCGGGACGCTGGCCTCCTCAGGGCACGCCAGTGACAGCGTGCGCCTGCATATCCCCAAGTCCTTGGCGGTCATTTACGACATAAGGAACAAGCGCGACGCGGCTCACCTGGCGGACGGCATCGATCCCAACGTGCAGGACTCAAGCCTGGTGGTTGCCACGGCTTCATGGGTGCTGGCCGAGTTCGTTCGGCTCCTGTGTGCCTCGGACCCGGACGAGGCACACGCCGTCATCAACGCCCTCGTGGAGCGGGACATCCCAGTAATCCAGGAGATCAACGGATTCCCGGTCATCCTCAAGAAAGTGGCTGCCTCGGATCGCGCGCTGCTCCTGTCCTACTGGTCGCCCGTGCCGGTGCCGTTCCTGACCTTGCGGGACTGGATGCCGAAGGCGTCGCAGCAGAACCTGAGGCGCACTCTGGCGACGCTTGAGTCGAAGCATTTAGTGCACGTGGACAGGGACGATCGGGTGCACCTCACGCTCGTGGGCGAGCAGCACGTTGCGCAGTCAGGCCTCTTGAAACCTGCGTAGGGTCCGCTGTTAGCGCGAGCAGCGTCATCTTGACAGTCGGGGTATGAACCACCGAGCCCCGCACGCCAATCGGCGAGCGGAGCGATGCTGGCGTTTCTCGCGCCTACTGCGGTCCGCAGGTCTGCCATCTGGTGCAGAGCGCCCGCGAGGGTGCGTGCCTCGTCACCCGACAGGTCGTCGGTGGCCTGTCAGTCCACGCCAATCCAGACGCCGGTCTCGTTGTCCCACAGTGCCGTCAGCGCTGCCGCACGCGCGTCGCTGCACGACCGGCACTCTTCCACGCGGCGCGTGGTGCCCGTGACCGATGGGAAATTCCAGACGGGCAGGCGCTGGCCGCACGCACCCTCGCGGACTTGTGTCCCTCGGCCTTGGCGGTATCGAACGTCCCCAGGACGGTCCGGGTGCGGGCTTGCGGCTCGCTTCGGCGCGGCCGCCTTCGCGGACGTCGCGGCGGTCGTGCGAGTGGCGCAAGCCGTCGATCGCTCCTAGGGTCGAAACTGGACCCCGGTCACCTCTTCGAACTAGATGTTCCTCCGTGACGGAACTCCACGACGTCGCCGTCCTGCATGACGTAGTCCTTGCCCTCGAGGCGGGCCTTGCCCTTCGCGCGGGCCTCGGCGACCGATCCGGTCGCGACGAGGTCGTCGAACGAGATGACCTCGGCCTTGATGAAGCCCTTCTCGAAGTCGGTGTGGATGACACCCGCAGCCTGCGGGGCCTTCGACCCCTTGGGGATCGTCCAGGCGCGAGCCTCTTTCGGTCCGGCAGTCAGGTACGTCTGAAGTCCGAGAGTGTCGAAGCCGACACGGGCGAGCTGGTCGAGCCCCGACTCGTCCTGCCCGGTCGATGCGAGCAGTTCGGCGGCATCCTCGGGATCCAGGTCGATGAGCTCGGATTCGATCTTCGCGTCGAGGAAGATGGCCTTGGCCGGCGCGACCAGAGCTTCGAGCTCCGCCTTGCGCGCAGCATCCGTCAGCACGGCCTCGTCGACGTTGAAGACGAAGATCACTGGCTTCGAGGTGAGCAGGCCGAGTTCCTTGATCGGAGCGAGGTCGATGCCGCTCACCGAAAGCAGGATGCCGCGTTCCAGAGCATCCTTCGCGGCGTTCGCCGCTTCGAGCACCGACGGATCGGCCTTCTTGCCGCGCACTTCCTTCTCGAGGCGAGGAATCGCCTTCTCGACGGTCTGCAGATCGGCGAGCATCAGCTCGGCGTTGATCGTCTCGAGGTCGCCCTTGGGGTTGATCGCACCGTCGACGTGCACGACGTCGTCGTCGGCGAAGCCGCGGACGACCTGCGCGATCGCATCCGCCTCCCGGATGTTCGCGAGGAACTGGTTCCCCAGCCCTTCACCCTCGCTCGCACCGCGCACGATACCGGCGATGTCGACGAACGACACCGCCGCGGGAAGGATGCGCTCACTGCCGAAGATCTCCGCGAGCACGTCGAGACGCGAATCGGGAAGGTTCACCACACCGACGTTCGGCTCGATCGTCGCGAACGGATAGTTCGCCGCGAGCACGTCGTTCTTGGTGAGTGCGTTAAAAAGAGTCGACTTGCCGACGTTGGGCAAGCCCACGATCCCGATAGTTAGAGCCACGGGATACGAGTCTACCCGGCGCGGATGCCGCGGCTCAGCCGCGCACGGCGCGGAATGCTCGCGTCACATAGGGCACGTCGATAGTTCCCGATCCGTCGAGGCCGATCTCATCGAACAACGTGTCCATTCCGCGCCTGATGAGCCTCTTCTCGTCCTCCGACGCCGTGATGACGTAACTGCGCGATGCCGCCATGCGGTGCAATTGCGCGCGGGTCATCCGTCGGATCCATTCCCATCGCTGAGACTCCAGTTCGCCGACCGGCGCCGCCACCACGGGCCCCTCGTCCTCGAGGAGTTCCTCGGCGACACTCGGGTGCATCGCCGCGGTCAGTCGACGCACCCACTCCACACGGCCATCGCGCGTGTTCCAGATCAGCCCCAGCGTGCCGCCGTCACGCACGACGCGCCCGATCTCAGCGGACGCCGCGACCGGATCCACCCAATGCCACGCCTGGCCGAGCACCACGGCATCGAGACCGGAATCCGGCAGCGGCAGGTGCTCGGCAGTGCCCGTGAAGGTCGGCACGCCGGGAACGCTCTCCCGCAGCTTCGCAAGCATCACCGGGTCAGGATCGATCGCGACGACCTCGGCATCCGGCGCCGCGACGAGCACTCGCGTGAGCTTGCCCGTGCCGGCGCCGATGTCGGCGATCCGGCGCGATCCGTGCGGCAGGTTCTCGAGCATCCAGGCGACCGCATCGAACGGATACTCCGGCCGCGCAGCCTCGTAGTGGTCGGCCGCCGCACCGAAGGAAGTCGCCCGCGCATCGCTCATATCGCCAGCCTACGGCGAGTCTGCGGCATCGCGCATGACCCCGGAGAGAAGGTGGTCAGGTGCCCCTGGACTTCACCGCAATCGACTTCGAGACGGCGAATTCCAGTCCCGCCTCGGCATGCTCCGTCGGACTCGTCCGCGTTCGCGACGGCCGCGCCGTCGCCACCGCGAGCTGGCTCATCCGTCCTCCGGCAGGGCACGACGAGTTCCAGGACTGGAACATCAAGATCCACGGCATCCACCCTCACCAGGTGCGCACGGCCGCGACCTGGGAAGAGCAGTTCGACCGCCTGTGCTCGTTCGCCGGCGCCGACGTGCTCGTCGCGCACAATGCCGGTTTCGACACGAAGGTGCTGCGCACGGCATCCGAGGTCACCGGTCTCGAATGCCCGCCGTACCGTTCACTGTGCAGCCTGCAGGTCGCACGCAAGATCTACGACCTCGACTCGTACCGCCTGCCTGTCGCCGCCGCTGCCGCAGGGTTCGCCGAGTTCTCCCACCACGACGCGTTGGCGGATGCTCGGGCCTGCGCCCAGATCGTCATCGACGCTGCCGCGCGCGCCGGTGCCGCGGACGTCGACGAGCTCGCCCTGGCCCTGAGCCTGCGCATCGCAGAACCGCCCGTGCGCGTGCTGGAGCGCGCCGTAGCCTGACGCAGCGCGCCGCTGCCGCACCAGGGCACAATGAGTGCATGACGAATCCCACCGGCGACTCCCCCGTCAGCCTCGAGGTCATCGAGGGCACTTTCGATCTCGCGCGTCAGGGCCGGACCGGCCCGCTCGGCGAGATGATCGACGCCGGTGTGCCGATCGACGTGCGCAATCCGCGCGGCGACACCGTGCTGATCGTGGCGACGTACGCCGAGCAGGAGCACACCGTCGCAGACCTCGTGCGTCGCGGCGCCGACCTGAACGCGCTGAACGCCGCGGGGCAGACCGCGATCTCCTGCGCGGTGTTCCGCAAGAACGAGACCCTGCTGCGCATGCTGCTCGACGCGGGCGCCGATCCGGATGCCGGACCTCTGTCGGCCGTCGCGATCACCGAACAGTTCGCGCTGCCAGAGATGCGCGCGATCCTCGACGAGTACGCGAGCCGCTGACACCAGCGGCGCCGTGAGCGGAGCGGCGTGCGTAGGATGTCGGTGGCCGGGTGCACCCTGGAGCCATGGATGCTCCGCTGATCGCTCTCATCGCCGCAGTCGCACTCGCGATCGGCCTCGTCGTGGGCTGGTTCGCACGTGCGGCGCGTGACGCCGCCGAGCACACTCGCGACACCACCGAACTCGCTCGAACCCAGGCCGAGCTCGCCGCCGCCCGAGACGATCGCGACCGGCAGTACGACCTGTATCGCGATGCCGTCGAGCACTCCCGCACCGAGCAGCGCGCGGAGGCGCAGCGCGTGCAGCAGCAGAACGCCGTTCTGACGGCGCTGGCTCCGGTGCGCGAGTCGTTGCAGCAGATGCAGAGCAAGGTCGCATCGCTCGAGCAGGAGCGGCATGCGCAGTTCGGCACCCTCACGGAACAGCTGCGCAGGGCGCAGGAGTCCGATGAGGCGCTGCGTGCGACGACCGAGTCACTCGCGGGTGCGCTCCGTTCGACATCGACCCGCGGAGTGTGGGGCGAGACGCAACTGCGCCGTGTGGTCGAAGCGGCGGGTCTCACACGTCACGTCGACTTCGACCTGCAGTCCACGATCTCGTCGGATCGCGGCCAGGGCCGCCCCGACATGGTCATCCGCCTCGCCGGAGGAAGCTCGATCGCCGTCGATGCCAAGGTGCCCCTCGACGCGTATCTCGAAGCGAGTGCGCTGACGGGCGGTGACGCGCAGGAAGGGCAGCGCCGCCAGTTCATGCAGAAGCACGTCAAGGCCGTCCGTGCGCACGTCGACGCGCTGGCGAAGAAGGCGTACTGGTCGGGCCTCGATGCGAGCCCGGAGTTCGTGATCTGCTTCCTGCCCAGCGAGTCGCTTCTCGCATCTGCGATCGATGAAGACCCGACGCTGCTCGACTACGCGTTCAGCAAGCGCGTCGCGCTCGCCTCTCCTGTGAACCTGTGGGCCGTGCTGAAGACCGTCGCGTTCACCTGGACCCAGCAGGAGGTCTCGACCGAGGCGCGCACACTGCTCAACCTCGGAACGCAACTGTTCGACCGCCTCGGCGTCGTCGCCGGGCACGCCGATGACATGAGACGGGCGCTGGAGCGCACGGTGGAGAGCTACAACCGCTTCGCCGGCTCGCTGGAGAGCCGCGTGCTGGTCACCGCCCGCCAGTTCCCCGGGATCGACGCGTCGGCGCTGGAGGCGGCTCCGCAGCCGATCACGACCACACCGCGCCGATTCACCGCGCCGGAGCTGGTCGGCAACGCCGAGCCTGCTGAGCGTGCAGCGCTGTTCGAGAACACGCAGCTGGACGGGATCCAGGCCGACCTCGACGCCGTGCGGCACCGTGTGGACGAGAGTTAGGCGTTACCGGGCACCCAGCTGAGCAGGGCGATCACGAGGCCGGAGCTCACGACGAACGCGCCGATCATCCACCACGAACTGAGTTCGTGCCCCTCGGGCCGCCGCACACGGAAGAGCACGTCCGCGCGGCGTGCAGGGTCGACGTTCGGGGGCGCCACTGTCGCGGCCGCTGCAGCGGCGACACGCGCAGCCTCGTCTTCGGGAGTGATCCGAAGGATGCGGCCGGTGTTCGTGGTGACCGTAGCCGTCGCCCGTGACTTCGCGTCCCGTGTCTGCTCCGTGGTCATCTCACCCTCCTGGATGCCGTCACGAACTGTGACGGCGACGAACCCAGGCCCTATTGTGCCAGCAAAGGCTGAGTAAGACCGGTAGCAGCACCGTGCTGGTATACCGGCTGGGTAACGATCAGCGCGGCGCGAAATGCGGAAACGAGGCGTCTGGCCTTAGAGCCACTTGGAGACGAGGTGCTCTGAGGCGATGCGACGAAGCGTCCCGGACGCGCCGCGCAGCACGACCGATTCCGTGTACACGTAGTTTCCTTCGCGGCGCACGCCGGCGACCAGCTGGCCGTCGGTCACGCCGGTCGCGACGAAGATGGTGTTGTCGCCCTTGACCAGGTCGTCGGCCTCGTAGACGCGGTCCATCTCGAGTCCGGCGTCGATGCCGCGCTGACGCTCGTCGTCGTCCCTGGGCCAGAGCCGCCCCTGGATGTGACCGCCGAGCGCCTTGATCGCGCACGCCGTGACGATTCCCTCAGGGCTTCCCCCGACGCCGACGCACATGTCGGTGCGCGCACCGTGACGCGCGGCGTTGATGCCGCCGGCGACGTCGCCGTCGCTCATCAGGCGCGTCCCTGCGCCAGCCGCACGGATCTCTTCGATGAGCTTCTCGTGCCGCGGACGATTAAGCACGGACACGACGAGCTCATCGACGGGCTTGCCGAGCGCACCGGCGAGCAATCGGATGTTCTCCCCGATCGGCAGGCGGATGTCGACGACGCCGACGCCGGCGGGTCCGGTGACGAGCTTGTCCATGTAGAAGACGCTCGATGCGTCGAGCATCGTGCCCCGATCGGAGACGGCGATCACGGAGAGGGCGTTCTGGCGTCCTGCAGCGGTGAGCGAGGTGCCGTCGATCGGATCGACGGCGATGTCGCACTCGGGACCGCGACCAGCGCCGACCTCCTCGCCGTTGAACAGCATCGGCGCGTTGTCCTTCTCGCCCTCGCCGATGACGACCCGTCCCTGGAAGTTCACGGTGCCGAGGAACGCTCGCATGGCGTCGACCGCCGCACCGTCTGCTGCCTCTTTGTCTCCACGACCGATGAACGGCACGGCCCGGATGGATGCGGCCTCGGTCGCACGCACCAGTTCGAGTGCGAGGTTTCGATCGGGACGCAAGGGGCTCATATCGGCCGTCAGACTCACCATGTGGTCAGCCTATCCAGGCGACTGCGTGGAATCGCGGGTGTTTCGCGCGAATTCACGCGAAGGAATCGCAGTTCTTAACAATGAGGAAGAGAGCAGGGCCAATGCGGGCCCGCGGGCCCGCGGCATCCGCTCGCCTGCACCGATAGAGTGAAAGCTGTCCCGGCTTCATCTATCGCAGGAGTTTCTCATGCCCGTCGCCACTCCGGATCAGTACGCAGAAATGCTCGACCGCGCGAAGGCCGGTGGCTTCGCGTATCCCGCGTTCAACGTCTCCAGCTCACAGACCATCAACTCCGTCCTCCAGGGGCTGACCGAGGCCGGATCCGACGGCATCATCCAGGTCACCACGGGCGGTGCCGACTACTTCGCCGGTCACACGGTGAAGGCCCGCGCCACCGGCGCTCTCGCCTTCGCACGCTACGCCACGGAGGTCGCGAAGAACTACCCCGTCACGGTCGCCCTGCACACCGACCACTGCCCGAAGGACGCCCTCGCGGGCTTCGTCGAGCCGCTGATCGCGGCATCCGAGGAAGAGGTGAAGGCCGGCCGCAACCCGATCTTCCAGTCGCACATGTGGGACGGCTCGGCCGTGCCGCTCGACGAGAACATCGAGATCGCGAAGGACCTGCTCCCCCGTATGAAGGCGATCAACGCGATCCTCGAGGTCGAGATCGGCGTTGTCGGCGGCGAAGAGGACGGCGTGCAGCACGAGGGCTCGAACGAGGCCCTCTACACGACGATCGCCGATGTCACGCAGGCCGTCGAGGCCCTGGGCCTCGGCGAGCAGGGACGCTACATCGCCGCTCTGACCTTCGGCAACGTGCACGGCGTCTACAAGCCGGGCGGCGTGAAGCTGCGCCCTGAACTGCTCGGTGAGATCCAGGAAGGCATCGCGGCGAAGTTCGGCACCGGCGCCAAGCCGCTCGACCTCGTCTTCCACGGCGGCAGCGGCTCGACGGATGAGGAGATCGCCCTCGCGGTCGCCAACGGCGTCATCAAGATGAACATCGACACCGACACGCAGTACGCGTACACGCGTGCGATCGCCGACTACATGTTCAAGAACTACGACGGCGTCCTGAAGGTCGACGGCGAGGTCGGCAACAAGAAGCTGTACGACCCCCGCGCCTGGGGCAAGGTCGCCGAGTCGGCGATGGCCGCCCGCGTGGTCGGGTCGACCCGCCAGCTCGGCTCGTACGGCCAGTCCAAGAGCTGACCTGCAGATCCTGAGGATGCCTCGACCCCGTTTCGGGTCGGGGCATTCTCGTTCCCGGGCGCGGTCGATGCAGCAGGTGCTTGCCACACGGCGTCGCGAGGAGCATCGTGGAAGCATCCGATCCGCGAGGGAAGGGTGTGATGACGATGCAGGCGAAACCCGGTGACCGATTGATCGTCGAAGGACGCACGGACACCGCGCACAGGCGCGAAGGCGAGATCGTCGAAGTGCACGGCGACGAAGGCTCACCGCCGTATCTGGTGCGGTGGGACGACGGGCACGAGGGCACGGTCTATCCCGGACCAGACGCGCACGTCGCCGAGGGCTGAGCCGGTCGGCGCCTACCTGGCCCGGTACACCTCGAGGATCGTCGGGGCGTCATCCGGCCGTTCCAGGACGGTGATCTCATCGCCGGCCTCGATGCGCCCCGTCGCGACGACACGCAGGTACGCACCGAGACGACCAGCCTGGGCGAAGCGCTTGACCCAGCCTCGCTCGTCATCCCCGCCCACCCAGCGCGCGAACGTCTGACACGGATTGCGCGCAGTGGTCACCTCGACCGTCAGACTCCTGCCGATCTGCCAGCGTTCGCCGACCTTGGCCGCGCTGAGGTCGATGCCGTCGACGCGCAGGTTCTCGCCGAACCAACCCGCGGGCAGCTCACGATCGAGTTCGCCCTGCCAGTACGCGGCATCCTCCTGGGAGTAGGCGTACACAGCCTGGTCGAGTCCCCCGTGGTTCTTACGGTCGGCCTGCACGTCGGCATACACCCCGTACGCGCCGACGCGCACCGGGCCCGACACCGGACGCTTGTCGATCGCGGTGATGCCCACGCTCCCGGCATCCGGTCGCAGCGCGTGCACCGCGCACACGGCGAGCACGCTCGCGGCGCTCAACGTCCAGCCATCCCGTCGACGTACGCCATGAAGGCGGGGTCGCCCATCATCGGGATCATGATGCAGATCGACACGACCACCATGGTCGCGGCCGCCCCGACGAGAGGCACCCACCAGGTGAGCTTTCCGGTGCGCAGGCGCCGCAGCGACAACCAGGCCGTGATGACCCACCCCAAGACGAGGAGGACGGCCGCGGTCGTGCCCCACAGCTTGCCCTGAGCGAAGTTCGTGAACTCGCCCTCGACGCCGAGGATTCTCATGCTCTCGTTCATGACCGTCGGCAGGTCCAGGTACGACAGCCCGGTCATGACGACGTTGACGAGGCCGTAGGCCAGCAGAGCGATCGTGATGATCCGGTCCCACGGGCGTGCCCGCGTGATCGAACGGGCCGGCTCCGCCTGCACCGTCTGCTCGATCACCGGGGCGGCAGCGGGAGCCTCGGGCGCAGCATCCAGCGGCGGGAGGCCCGCCAGCCGTCGCTGTTCATCCGGGGTCGCATACTCGCCGTACTGGGGCCGCTGATCGGTCATCCCGCAATGCTAGCGGGGCACACTTTGAACCGACCGCAGACAGCGCCAGGTCAGTTCGTCGCGCTCACACCCGCGGTACGGCCACCGAGAGCACGCGCATCGCGCTGTCCGGAGGAATCCTGGCGCAGCTCCTTGGGGAGCGAGAAGATGAGATCTTCCTCGGCGGTGCGGACCTCCTCGACATCGCCGTATCCGGCGGCAGCAAGAGTCTCGAGCACTTCGCGCACGAGCACCTCGGGGACGGATGCCCCGCTCGTCACGCCGACCGTGGCGACGCCGTCGAGCCATTCCTGCTTGATCTCGTCGGCGTAGTCGACCCGGTATGCGGCCTTGGCACCGTACTCCAGTGCGACCTCGACCAGGCGCACGCTGTTGGACGAGTTCGACGAGCCGACGACGATCACGAGCTCGGCGTCGACGGCGACCTTCTTGATCGCGACCTGGCGGTTCTGGGTGGCGTAGCAGATGTCGTCGGACGGCGGCGCCTGCAGATCGGGGAAGCGCAGACGCAGCCGGTTGACCGTCTCCATGGTCTCGTCGACCGAGAGCGTGGTCTGCGACAGCCAGACGACCTTCGACGGGTCCTTGACCACGACGGTGTCAGCCTCTTCCGGCGAATTCACGATGGTCACGCGCTCGGGTGCGTGGCCGGCCGTGCCCTCGACCTCTTCATGCCCTTCGTGGCCGATGAGCAGGATCTCGAAATCGTCGCGGGCGAACCGCACGGCCTCCCGGTGAACCTTGGTCACCAGCGGGCAGGTCGCATCGATCGCTTGCAGTCCTCGCTCGGATGCCGCGTTCACGACCGCCGGAGAGACACCGTGCGCGCTGAACACGACGTGCGCGCCGGTCGGCACTTCGTCGACCTCTTCGACGAAGATCGCACCCTTCTCCTCGAGCTCCGTGACCACGTGGATGTTGTGCACGATCTGCTTGCGCACGTAGACGGGGGCGCCGTAGCGCTCGAGCGCCTTCTCGACGGCGACGACAGCACGGTCGACGCCCGCGCAGTAACCGCGGGGTGCGGCGAGCAGAACCCGCTTGTGTCCGTCCACCGGGTTATCCTGAAGCCGCGCCGCCCGCGATCGAGGGATGCGGGGAACGGGAAGATGTACGGTGGCCTGGCTCACCCTTCGATCCTACCTTCGAACGGTCATGCCGGGCCTGGACGGGCACTCAGGCGCACGAGCACGGAAGGGGCCAGATGACGGTCTTCGAAGCGACACCGGCGAAGGGCGAGGCGCCCCCGGCGGATGCCGTGGCTCCGCGCGACTCGACCGCAGACGCCCCGACCTCCGTCGCCCGACTCAACGGCACGATCCGCGACTTCATCGCGCGGTGGAACGTCGTCTGGGTGGAGGGCGAGATCACCTCATGGAACGTGCGCGGCGGCAACGTGTTCGCCCGACTGAAGGACACCCTCTCCGACGCGCAGATCTCCATCCGCATCTGGTCGAGCGTCCGTGGACGCATCCCCGCTGATCTCGGCATCGGCGATCATGTCGTCGCGGCGGTGAAGGCCGACTACTTCGTCAAGGCCGGAGATTTCAGCTTCACCGTGTCGGCCATGAAGCACGTCGGGCTCGGAGACCAGCTCGAGCGCCTCGAGAAGCTCCGCGTCCAGCTGCGTCAGGAGGGGCTGTTCGATCCGTCGCGCAAGAAGCCCCTGCCCTTCCTCCCCCACGTGATCGGCCTCATCACCGGCGAACGGTCGGATGCCGAGAAGGATGTGCATCGCAACTCTGAGCTGCGCTGGCCGCAGGTGCGGTTCCGCACCGAGTACGCCGCGGTGCAGGGCGATCGTTGCGTACCCGACACCCTGGCCGCCCTGAAGAAACTCGATGCCGATCCCGACGTCGACGTCATCATCATCGCCCGCGGCGGCGGTGATCCCCAGACCCTGCTCGGATTCAGTGACGAGCGCCTCATACGCGCGGTGGCCGCGGCATCCACTCCGATCGTCTCCGCGATCGGGCATGAGAACGACCATCCTCTTCTGGATGACGTCGCCGATCTCCGCGCCTCGACGCCGACCGATGCCGCCAAGCGGGTGGTTCCCGACGTCGGAGAGCAACGCGCACTGATCGGTCAGTTGCGCTCGCGCGCGACCATGCGGCTGACGCAGCGCATATCTCACGACATCCAGCAGCTCGAGCAGCTGCGCAGCCGCCCGGTGCTGCGCTCCCCCGACCCGATATTCGAAGGCCGTGCGCAGGAGATCTGGCTGCAGGTCTCACGCGGTCGCGACACCATCACGCGACGCCTCGACACCGCCGCGCGCAAGACCACAGAGCTGCGGGCGTCACTGCGTGCGCTCTCGCCTGCAGCGACGCTGGCACGTGGCTATGCGATCGCGCACCTCGACGGCGGCGTGATCCTGCGCGACGCGGCGGATGCTCCGGCCGGTGCCGCTTTGACGATCACGGTCGACCGCGGATCGCTCGCCGCGCGCTCGGAGGGCGAGATCGCCGAGACGGAGTGACGCGCGTGCGGGACGTAGGATGGGAACCGTGACTGCGCCGACCGACTCCCCTGTCGAGACCCTGTCGTTCGAGGCCGCTCGCGATGAACTGGTGCGGGTGGTCGCCGAACTCGAACAGGGCGCCCCGACTCTCGAGCACTCGCTCGCCCTCTGGGAGCGCGGCGAGGCTCTCGCGGCCCGCTGCGAGGAGTGGCTCCTCGGCGCGAAGCGCCGCCTCGATGAGGCTCGTGCCGCAGCATCCGACTCTTCCGACGCATCCGGCAAGGCCGAGTCGTGAGCAAGAACCCTCCGATCGTCGCCGAGCTCGGACGTCCCGAGACGCCGGAGGAGACCGCGGCCCGCAAGGCGGAGTTCAGCAAGAGCTACCGCGCGAGCCAGAACTTCCGCAACCTCGTCGCCGCACTCCTCATCACTCTTGCCGTGGTCGCGGTCGTCATCTTCGCGGTTCCGCGCGGAGAAAGGGCGTCAGAGCCGACGGTGGACGTCGCCGCGATCGCCGCTGATGTCGAGACGACCATGGGCAGCCCCGCCCTCGTGCCAGAGCCGGACGACTTCTGGCGGGTGAACGCGGCCGAGCTGCAGGGCGGCGCGACCGTCGTGTGGAACATCACGCTGGCACCCGCCGCCGAGGACGAGCGCGGTTTCATCCGTGTGGCACAGGCGTTCGATGACGATTCCTCGTGGGCGCCTCAGATGCTGAGCGGCACCGCCGCCACCGACACCACGCGGATCGGCGGGCTGGACTGGGACGTGTACGAACTCGGCGGCGACACCGACGACAACGTGTCGTACGCCATCGGCACCCAGGCCGGCGACGACTACATCCTGCTGTACGGCTCGCGTTCGGCCGATTCGACGGCCGAGCTCGCGGAGTCGCTCATCCCCCAGATCAACGTCATCGCGGAGGCCTCATGACGACGCTCACCCCCACCGCAGCCTGGCAGCAGATGCTCGACGGCAACCGTCGATTCGTGAACGGTGAGCCGCGGCATCCGAATCAGGATGTCGAGCGACGTCACGACCTGGCCCACCAGCAGAATCCGGTCGCGACATTGTTCGGGTGCTCGGACTCGCGCCTGGCTGCGGAGATCATCTTCGATCTCGGCCTCGGCGACCTGTTCGTGGTGCGCAACGCCGGACAGGTGATCGGCGAGTCGATCGTCGGGAGCCTGGAGTACGCCGTCGAGATCCTCAAGGTGCCGCTGATCGTCGTCCTCGCGCACGACGAGTGCGGTGCCGTGCGCGCAGCGATCGAGGGCACCGCGATCGACGCCGACCCGCTGCCGCCGCACATCTGGAAGCTCATCGCGCCGATCATCCCCGCCGCCCGCAAGGTGCTGGCTCAGAACGGCGGCACATCTCCCGCCGACATCGATGCCGAGCAGGTCGGACGTGAGCACCTGCGCAACACCGTCGCCAACCTGCTGCAGTCGTCAGAGCTGATCAGCGACGCGGTCGCCGAGGGGCGCCTGGGCATCGTGGGCGCCAACTACCGTCTTGCCGAGGGCACGGCCGTGCCCGCCATCTCAGTAGGAATCAACACCGGGGTCGAGGACGTCCCCGCAACCCAGGAGGGATCGCAGTGACCGACACTCACCAGCGCAGCGGCGAAGAGTCGCAGGGCTACCGCATCGAGCACGACACCATGGGCGAGGTCCGCGTGCCCGTCAATGCACTGTACGGTGCACAGACGCAGCGTGCCGTGGAGAACTTCCCGATCTCGGGCAAGGGCCTCGAGTCCGCGCAGATCGCTGCCCTCGCGCGCATCAAGAAGGCCGCGGCGCTCGCGAACAAGGAACTCGGCACCCTCGACGGCGCGATCGCGGATGCCATCGCCGCTGCCGCCGACCGCGTGGCCTCGGGCGCGCACGACGGCGAGTTCCCGGTCGACACCTACCAGACCGGCTCCGGCACCTCGTCGAACATGAACATGAACGAGGTGCTCGCGTCCATCGCGTCCAGCATCCTCGGCTCGGCCGTGCACCCGAACGACCACGTGAACGCGTCGCAGTCGTCGAACGACGTGTTCCCGACCTCCGTGCACATCGCGGTCACCCAGGCACTCATCGACACGCTGATCCCGTCGCTCGACCACCTCGCCGTCGCCCTCGAGGCGAAGGCGGAGCTGTGGAAGGATGCCGTCAAGTCGGGCCGCACGCACCTCATGGACGCGACGCCCGTCACCCTCGGCCAGGAGTTCGGCGGCTACGCCCGCCAGATCCGCCTCGGCATCGAGCGGGTGCAGTCCGCTCTCCCCCGCGTCGCCGAGGTGCCGCTGGGCGGAACGGCCGTCGGCACCGGCATCAACACGCCGCTCGGCTTCCCGCAGAAGGTCATCGCGCTGCTCGCGGAGGAGACCGAGCTGCCGATCACCGAGGCGAAGGACCACTTCGAGGCTCAGGCCAACCGTGACGGCCTGGTCGAGGCATCCGGTGCACTGCGCACGATCGCGGTGTCGCTGACGAAGATCAACAACGATCTGCGCTGGATGGGATCCGGCCCGAACACCGGTCTCGGTGAGCTGCACATCCCGGACCTGCAGCCCGGCTCGTCGATCATGCCCGGCAAGGTGAACCCTGTCGTACCAGAGGCCGTCCTGATGGTCTGCGCCCGCGTGATCGGCAACGACGCGACCGTGGCCTGGGCCGGCGCATCCGGTGCGTTCGAGCTGAACGTCGCGATCCCCGTCATGGGCACCGCGCTGCTGGAGTCGATCCGCCTGATCGCGAACGCGTCGCGCGTGCTCGCCGACAAGACGATCGACGGTCTGGTCGCGAACACCGAGCGTGCGGCGGCGTTCGCGGGTATGAGCCCGTCGATCGTGACTCCGCTGAACAAGCTCATCGGCTACGAAGCGGCCGCGAAGATCGCCAAGCACGCCGTCGCCCAGGGTGTCACTGTGCGCGACGCCGTGATCGACCTCGGCTACGTCGAGCGCGGCGAGCTGACGCTGGAGCAGCTCGACGAGAAGCTCGACCTGCTGAGCATGACCCACCCGGGCTGAGCCCCTTACCCCCTGGGGCCACCCCGGTCCGCCGACCTCGGGGGCCGACACGCCACCTGTCGGACCGACTTCACGCTT
>NZ_JBLVOB010000005.1:238025-301525 GCF_053543555.1 Microbacterium xerophyticum
ACTTCACGCTTCGGTCCGACATCTGGCGTGTCGGCCCCCCTGGTTGGTACAGTCCACAGTTCTGACGCGTTGACGAGTTGTCCACGGATCCTGGGATTGACCGGTTCCTCCGCCCGGCTGATGTCGGATGCTGGGCGGCATGTTCGATCCACAGCTCCTTCTCGCTCGCCTCGGCGGCATCGCCCACGGCACCACACTCCAGAAGCACGGTGTGAGCCGTCCGGAGTTGACGAAGGCTGTCCGCGCCGGACATCTCGATCGGCTGAGACCGGGCTTGTTCGTCACATCAGATCTGGACGACGATGTGCGGTGCGCCGCTGTCCATGGCGGAGCCTTGACGTGTGCAGTCGCCCTGCGGCTTCACGGCATCTGGGTGTTGAGTGACGACCGACAGCCGCACGTGTGGGTCGGGCGCCGCGGACGCGTGCATGAGCACAGCGCCTGCCGCTGCAAGACCCACTTCTTCCGTGGCCTTGTGCCTGTCGGGCTCGTGCCCGTGGAGACCGCACTGATCCACCTGCACCGGTGCGACGGTGACGAATCGTTCTTCGCGTCGCTCGAATCGGCGCTCCGCCTGCACAAGCTCTCACACGCGGCCTTGCTCAGGATCCGGGCCGCGTTGCCCTCGTACGCTCGCTGGCTCGTCGACTTCGCGCGCAGAGACGCAGACAGCGGACTCGAGTCGATTCTTCGGTTGCGCCTGCACATCCTCGGGCTGGTTCTCACCACCCAAGTCGTTCTGGGCGGCGTCGGGCGGGTCGACTTCGTGATCGGCGACCGGCTCATCCTCGAGGTCGACGGCAAGGAGAATCACGCCTCTGCTGAGCATCGTCATCGCGACCTGATACGGGATGCCGCGGCATCCGCTCTCGGATACGAGACTCTGCGATTCGACTACGCCCAGGTGATCCACGATTGGCCGTCGGTGCAGGCAGCAATCCTCGCAGCGTTGACCCGACTTCGCGACCACGCATGACACACGCCCAGGGAGCCGACACGCCACTTGTCGGACGCTTCGTATAAATCCGTCCTACATTTGGCGTGTCGGCCCCCGAGAGAGGCGGGCGACGCGGGCAGGCTCTCACCAGCTCAGTTGAGCTCCCCGCCCTCCAGCAGCTCCGTGACGAGGGCGGCGATCGCCGAGCGCTCCGAACGCATCAGCGTCACGTGCGCGAACAGGTCGTGGCCCTTCAGCGTCTCGATCACCGAGGCGATGCCGTCGTGGCGGCCGACGCGCAGGTTGTCGCGCTGTCCGACGTCGTGGGTGAGCACCACGCGCGAGTTCTGACCCATCCGGCTCAGCACCGTCAGCAGCACGTTGCGCTCCAGCGACTGCGCCTCGTCGACGATCACGAAGGCGTCGTGCAGCGAACGGCCGCGGATGTGCGTCAGCGGAAGCACCTCGAGGATGCCGCGTTCGACGACCTCCTCCATGACGTTCCCGGAGACCACCGAACCGAGCGTGTCGAAGACCGCCTGGCCCCACGGGCCCATCTTCTCGCCCTGGTCACCGGGGAGGTAGCCGAGCTCCTGCCCGCCCACGGCGAACAGCGGCCGGAACACGATGATCTTCTTCTGCTGCTGCCGCTCCAGCACCGCTTCCAGTCCCGCGCAGAGTGCGAGGGCGGACTTGCCGGTGCCGGCACGACCGCCGAGCGAGACGATGCCGACATCCGGGTCGGTGAGCAGGTCGATCGCGATGCGCTGCTCAGCCGAGCGGCCGTGCATCCCGAACAGCTCGCGATCACCGCGCACCAGCTTGTACTCGCCGTCGCCACTGATCCTCCCGAGCGCCGACCCGCGCTCCGAGTGGATGATGAGGCCCGTGTTGACCGGAAGCCCGCGCGCGTCCTCGCTTATTCCGACCTCGCTCTCGTACAGATCGCTGATCTCGTCGCCGGAGAGGTCGAGGTTCGCGATACCGGTCCAGCCGGAGTCCACGGCCTGCTCGGCGAGGTACTCCTCAGCGGACAAGCCGAGAGACGCCGCCTTGACGCGCATCGGGAGGTCCTTGGAGACGATCGTGACGTCCTGCCCGTCCTCTGCGAGATGCATGGCCACCGCGAGGATGCGGCTGTCGTTGTCGCCGAGACGGATGCCGCTGGGCAGTACCGAGCCGTCGGTGTTGTTCAGCTCGACACGCAGCGTCCCGCCCTCGCCGATCGGCACAGGGAAGTCGAGTCGTCCGTGCTCGATGCGCAGCTCATCCAGATGCCGAAGCGCCTGCCGTGCGAAATATCCGATCTCCGGATCGTGACGTTTGCCCTCGAGCTCCGTGATCACCACGACCGGAAGGACGATCGAGTGCTCGGCGAAGCGGAAGAACGCCTGCGGATCCGACAGCAGCACCGAAGTGTCGAGCACATAGGTGCGAAGGTCCTGATCCGGCGCCCCTGAGGATGCCCGACGCGAGGACTGACGGGTGGACTGCTGTGCTGTACGTGTGGTCACGACCCACTCCCGACCCGGGATGTTTCCCGGCTATGCCACGAGTCGACCAGGGGCCACGAGTCGTGATCCGAAGGCCGACTCGAACGGGCACCGTGCCCGATGCCTAGAACGTACGACCGCCCTGACGCCCCGCGCACGCGACACGCCCTGCGGGCATGTTAAGCGCAGATGAACTCTCGGCGGGCTCAGGCGCCGATCGTCCTGATCGCTTCGTCGAGCATGCGCAGCGTCTCGTCGCTCGTGCCGGCGTGGATTCCGAGCCGCACGGTGGTGCCGCGGGTCGTCGCCACGACCCCCGCGTTCGTGAGCGCGGCCGACAGCGCTGCCGGTTCCTCGGGTGTGAGCGTGATGATGCCGGCACGTCGATCCCTCGTGCGCGGCGTGATCACGGGGATGCCGTGACGATCCGCGATCTCGAACGCACGGTCGACGCGGTCGCCGATGGCGGCCTCGATCTCCGCGACTCCTGCGTCGCGCACGTCGCGCAGGCCGACGGCCAGGCGGGCCACGGCGAGCTGATCGGGGTTGTTCACCGCGTAGGCGCGCGCGGATGCCGCCGGCGCCGGCAGCTCGTCGACGGGCAGCCCGCCCTCCACGCCGGCGAAACCGGACAGCATCGGTGCGATGCGCTCGCGGGCCTTCGCCGAGAACGAGGTGAAGCCGGTGCCGCGCGCAGCACGCAGCCACTTGTAGCCGTGGCCCGCGACGACATCCGCCACGGCGTAGTCGTCGTCGACGACGCCGAACGACTGCACGGCATCGACGATCAGGAGACGATCCGGCCCCAGAACCTCGCGCAGAGCGGCCAGATCGACCCGATATCCGGTGCGGAAGTCGACATGACTGACGGCGAGCGCGGTCACGTCATCATCGAGAGCGTCGGCGACGGCATCCGGCGTCACGAAGGTGTGCTCCGGCTCGATCCAGCGCGGAGCCAACTCGCCGGCCGACGCCTGCGAAGCGCGTTCGAGCGTCATGCTGATGCTCGGGAACTCCGCCGACGAGGCGATGACCGTCCCCTTGAGGCCGTAGAGCGCGTGCATGAGTCCGTGCGTCGACGAGGGCTGCAACGTCACCGTCTCGGCGTCGACGTCGAGCAACTCGGCCGCGAGATCACGCGCTTCGTCGAACCGTTCGCTGACCAGCGCCAGTGACGACGGCCGGCCGCTGCCCAGCAGATCGGCGTCGGCGAACACCTCGGCGCGGACGGTCGGCGATATCGGCCCGAACGCCGCCCAGTTCAGATACCCGGGGTCGCCGTCGAATGTCGCGACGTACTCGTCGAAAGTGCTCACGCAAGGATTCTCCCACGCGGGCGCCCCTTCGACGGCTCAGCGCGTGAAGTTGCGGAAGCAGCCGCTCAGCGCCCGAAGCGCCGATCACGGTCGACGTAGTCGCGGATAGCCCGGAGGAAGTCGACCTGCCGCAGATCGGGACCGAGGGCTTCCACGAAATAGAACTCGCTGTGGGCGCTCTGCCACAGCAGGAAATCGCTGAGCCGCTGCTCACCGCTGGTGCGGATGACGAGGTCGGGATCGGGCTGGCCGCCGGTGTACAGATGCTCGCCGATCATCTCGGGCGTGAGGTGGGCCGCGAGGTCTTCCATCGTGCCGCCGGAGGCGTCGTGCTCGGCGATGATCGAGCGCACGGCATCGACGATCTCGTTGCGTCCGCCGTAGCCCACAGCGAGGTTCACGTGCAGTCCGGAGTGGCCGGTGGTCCGCTCCTCCGCGTCGCGCAGCACACGCGCGAGCTCATCGGGCAGGATGTCGGAGCGACCGACGTGCTTGACCCGCCAGTCGCCGTTCGCCGCGAGCGACTCGGCGAGCTCCGCGATGATCTCGATGAGGTCGGCGATCTCCCTCGAGTCGCGCTTTCGCAGGTTGTCGCTGGAGAGCAGATACAGCGACACGACACGCACTCCGATGTCATCGCACCAGCCCAGGAACTCCCGCATCTTCTCCGCACCTGCGCGATGGCCGTCGGCAGGGGATTCAAGACCGAGCTGCCGTGCCCAGCGCCGGTTGCCGTCGATCATCATGGCGACGTGATGCGGGACGGATGCCGGATCCAGCTGTCGCCGGAGCCTCTTGCCGTACAGCCGGTACAGCGGCCCCCGGCCCTCACTCGAACGTGCATTCACTCGCCTACGTTATCGCGAGCGTCCGTGCTCACCGTGTGAGCAGGCCGTGGACGCCGATATGTACAGCCAACGGAATGCGCCGCGGCTTAGAGTGAGCACGTGACCAACCCAGAGACGAACGCCGTCCCGGTCCCGAAGCTTCCCCTGCTGAAGGCCGCCACCGAGGACGCCGTCGTCGAGATCAAACCGACCTGGCGTGGATGGCTGCACGCCGGGACGTTCCCGGTCGCGATCGCCGCCGGCATCGTCCTGATCGTGCTGTCGGAAGGCGCCCCCGCGAAGTGGGCCTCCGCCGTCTTCATGGCGAGTTCTCTGCTGCTGTTCGGCAACTCCGCGCTATATCACCGCATCAACTGGGGTCCGAAGACCAAACTGGTGCTCAAGCGCATCGACCATGCCAACATCCTGCTGCTGATCGCGGGCACTTACACTCCGCTCGCCGTGAACGCCCTGCTGCCGGAGAAGGGCACCCTCCTGCTGATCCTGGTGTGGAGCGGGGCGCTGCTCGGCATCCTGTTCCGGGTGTTCTGGATCAACGCCCCGCGGTGGCTGTACGTCGCGCTGTATCTCGTGCTCGGCTGGGCGGCGGTGATGTACATGGTCGACCTGCTGAACGCGAACGTCGCGATGATGGTGCTGGTGTGCGTGGGCGGTCTGCTCTACACCGGCGGAGCCATCGTGTACGCGCTGAAGAAGCCCAACCCCTGGCCGGGCCATTTCGGATTCCACGAGATCTTCCACCTGTGCACCGTGCTGGCCTTCCTGTGCCACTGGACGGCGTGCCTGCTGATCTCGATCGCGCCGTACTCGCCGTCGCTCGGCCTTCCCGGCTGACAGCACCTTCCCCGGCTGATAGAAGTAGTACTGAACACCGCAACGACGAAGGAGATCCCATGGCCGAGGTCGAGAGCTTCACACTCGATCACACCGCTGTCCGCGCCCCGTACGTGCGTCTGATCCAGACCGAGCACGGCCCCAAGGGCGATGCGATCTCGAACTTCGACGTGCGCTTCGTGCAGCCGAACGAGGGCGAGATCCCCACGGCCGGTCTGCACACCATCGAGCATGTGCTCGCCGGTCTGCTGCGCGACCACCTCGAGGGCGTCATCGACATCTCGCCGTTCGGCTGCCGCACGGGCTTCCACCTGATCACGTGGGGCGAGCCGAGCGTGGCGGCGGTCGTCGCGGCCGTTCGTGTCGGCCTCACGGCGATCGCCGAGGACATCACGTGGGACGATGTGCCCGGTGTCGACGCGGTCAGCTGCGGCAACTACCGCGACCACAGTCTGCACAGCGCACGGGAGTGGTCCAAGCACATCCTCGAACAGGGCATCAGCCTCGACGCGTTCGAGCGCGTGGGAGTGTGATGTTCGACGAGCTCCGCTCGCGAGTGGTGTTCGTCACCGGTGGGGGCAGCGGCATCGGCGCCGGCATCGTCGACGCGTTCCTGGGCGAGGGCGCGACGGTGGTCAGCGCCGATCTGAGTGCGCCTGAAGGTCTGAATCAGACCGGTGAGCGCGCGTGGTCCGTCCGGCTCGACGTCAGCGATGAGAGCGCCGTCGAGAGCGTTCTGGATGCCGTCGCCGCCGCGGCGGGAACGATCGACGTCGTCGTGACGGCGGCGGGCACCTCGACCATCGGTTTCGCCGTCGAGACCACGAGCGCCGAATGGGACCGCAACATCGACGTCAACGCGAAGGGGTCGTTCCTCGTCGCCCGCGGCGTCGCGCGCAGGCTCGTCGAGGCCCGCACCTCCGGCCGGATCATCTTCATCTCCTCGCAGGCCGGCAAGAACGGCTATCGCGGCATGACGGCGTACGTCGCCTCCAAGCACGCGGTGCTGGGCGTCACGAAGACCATGGCCGTCGAGCTCGCACCGCGCGGTATCACGGTGAACGCGATCTGCCCCGGCATCATCGAGACGCCGATGAAGCACCGTGAGCGTATCGAGGGCGGCGCGATCCGCGGCATGACCGCCGAAGAGGTGGCCGCCGAGGACCGCTCGCAGGTGCCGCTCGGGCGCACCGGCACCGTGCACGACGTCGCAGGCGTCGCGCTCTTCCTCGCCAGTGATCTGGCGGGCTACATGACCGGGCAGGGACTCAACGTCACCGGCGGCATGACCATGCACTGAGCAGGCCTCAACGCCCGGACTCGTCGTTCCCGGATGCCGAGTCGCTGTCGTCGTCCGCATCCGCGGCGGTGCCGGCATCCGAGGCAGGCGCATCCTTGGCCGCGGCCTCCTCGGCATCGAGCTCCTCGCGCACCTCTTCGCGATAGCGCACGCGGCGGATGCGGCGATTCATGTCCCAGATCAGCAGCACGACCGCGACCACGACCAGCACGATCACGAGGAATCCGGCGGGTCCCGGCGTGACGGAATTCGGGTCGACGGTCATCGTCGGCGTCGGAATCGGAGTCTCAGTTCCGAACAGCACGATCATGTGTCCGCCTTTCCTGCGCAGGTCGCATAACCTGGAACCACAAGCCTAACGACCGAAAGCCCCCACCCGTGACGACTGCACTCGAGCTCGACGAACGATACGGTCGCGGACGCCGCACGCGGACGTCGTGGATCATCGGCGGGGCGATCGCTCTCGTGGTCGTGATCGTCGCGTCATGGATGACCATCGCGCAGTCGATGAACTCCGTGGACGCCGATGATCTGAGCTTCGAACTCGTCGACGAGCACACCGTCACCGTGCGTTTCCAGGTCACCGCACCGCAGGGACGAGACCTCGCCTGCGCCGTCGAAGCGCTCGACGAGGAGTTCGGTGTGGTCGGCTGGAAGATCGTCGAGATCCCCGCCTCGGGCGGCCACATGCAGCAACTGACAGCCACCGTGCCGACCGTCGCGGAAGCCACGACAGGTTTGGTGAACTCCTGCTGGGTCGCATAGACTCCCTGAGACGACCGACGCCCTGGCCAATTGCCGGGGCGTCTTGGCATATCCCCCGCGCCCTCGAGGGCGTTCGACAACACCGCCCTGAAGGGCGTTCGACTAAGGAGCACGCTGTGTCCACAGACGCTCAGGTACCCTTCCTCACGCAAGAGGCCTACGATCGGCTCGTCGCTGAGCTCGAGATGCTGTCCACGACCGGCCGCGACGAGATCGCGAAGCGCATCGAAGCCGCCCGTGAAGAGGGCGACCTCAAAGAGAACGGCGGCTACCACGCCGCGAAGGACGAGCAGGGCAAGCAAGAGGCGCGCATCCGCACGCTCGAGCAGCTTCTGAAGACGGCGAAGGTCGGCGAGGCCGTGGTCAGCCGCGGCATCGTCGAGCCCGGAACCGTCGTGACGGCGCTCGTCGCCGGTGGCGAAGAGGTCTTCCTGCTCGGCAGCCGCGAGATCGCGGCATCCGGAAGCGATGTCGACGTCTACAGCGAGGCCAGCCCGCTCGGTCAGGCGATCCTCGGCCTGAAGGTCGGCGAGAAGACCAGCTACGAGGCTCCTAACGGCAAGTCGATCTCGGTGGAGATCACGAACGTCGAGACCTACGCCGGCTGAGCCCGGCGCCGCCGCTCGCGATCAGTCCGGCACGACCATCGGGGCGTAGCCGGCCTGACGCAGCGTGTCGAGGGTGAGCTCAGTGTGCTCGGCTCCCCTGGTCTCGATGCTCATCTGCAGAATCACCTCGCTGATCTGCAGGCCCTGGCCGTGGCGGGTGTGCATGACCTCCATGACGTTCGCGCCGGCCTGCGAGACGAGCTCTGACACTCTGGCGAGCTGGCCTGGGCGATCGGGCAGCGGGATGCGGATGGTCAGATAACGGCCGGATGCCGCGAGCCCGTGCGACACGACGCGCTGCAGCAGCAGCGGGTCGATGTTCCCACCGGAGAGCACGGCCATGGTCTTGCCCGTGCCGGAGACCTTGCCCGCGAGGATGGCGGCCACGCCGACCGCACCCGCCGGTTCCACGACGACCTTCGCCTGCTCGAGCAGCACGAGGATCGCGCGGGCGATGTCATCGTCGGTGACCGTGACGACCTCGTCGACGAGATCCTGGATGATCTCGAAGGGCACGACCCCTGGCTTGGCGACCAGGATGCCGTCCGCGATGGTCGGATGCGTCTCGATCTCGACCGGATGCCCTTCGGCGAGTGAGGGAGGCATCGCTGCGGCGTTCTCGGCCTGCACGCCGATCACGCGGAGAGTGCGCCCCGCCTGCGCTGCGGCCGCCTTCGCCGCAGCCGCCACACCGGCGATCAGGCCGCCGCCGCCGATCCCCACGAGGATCGTGTCGACGTCGGGGGCGTCGGCGATCAGCTCGAGGCCGAGCGTTCCCTGGCCGACCACGACGTCGCGGTGGTCGAAGGGGTGGATCATCACCGCACCGGTGCGCTCCGCGAACTCGGCGGCGAGGCGCAGCGACGTCGCGACGGTCTCGCCTTCCAGCACGACCTCAGCGCCGTAGCCGCGGGTCGCGAGCAGCTTCGGGACCGGAACCCCGAGCGGCATGAAGATGGTGGCCGGGATGCCGAGGGCCTGAGCGGCGAGCGCGACGCCCTGTGCGTGGTTCCCCGCGGATGCCGCGACCACCCCCCGTGCGCGTTCTTCCGCGGTGAGGCGCGAGAGCCGGTACGCAGCGCCGCGGATCTTGAAGGATCCCGTGCGCTGGAGGTTCTCCATCTTCAGCACCACGGGTTCGCCGAGGATGTCGGACAGCGCCCTGGACGGCAGCGTCGGCGTGTGCGAGATCACTCGCTCCAGCCCCCGTGCGGCTTCCTCGAACTCGGCCAGACTGGGGACTGCACTCATGTATTCCTCCGTCGCCGCTCGCGCGGCACTGTACTCCAGATCAGATCACCGGTGGGCCTGCTGCCGGTCTTCCACGAACCGCTGCTGAGCGTCACCGCCACGACGTTCACGAACGCCGCGAGCGGCACCGCGAACAGAGCACCGGGGATGCCCGCGATCATCGAGCCGCCGGCGACCACCAGGACGACGGCGAGCGGGTGCACCTTGACGGCGGATCCCATCAGGATCGGCTGCAGGATGTGTCCTTCGACCTGCTGCACGCCGATCACGACGACCAGCATCCAGAACGCGTTGAGCGGATCGTTGTAGACCAGCGCGAGGAAGACGGCGACGGCGCCGGTGGCGACCGCACCGACGATCGGGATGAACGCGCCGAGGAAGACGAGCACGGCCACCGGGATCGCCAGGGGAACCCCGAGCAGGAAGGCGCCGATGCCGATGCCGATCGAGTCGATCGTGGCGACCAGCAGCTGCGTCTTGGCGTAGCTGACGACCGTGCGCCACCCGTTGCGGGCCGCCGCGTCGACGGCCGGTCGAGCGTCGCGAGGGAAGAGTTTCGTCGTCCAGCGCCAGATGCCCGCGCCGTCGGCGAGCAGGCAGATCAGGATGAAGATCGTCAGCAGCATGCCGACGACCACGTGGCCTGCCGTCGATCCGATGGCCAGGGCACCCGACCAGAGCAGTTGCGCCTGCTCCTGGATCAGCGCGAAGCCCTGATCGATGTAGTCCTGGATCTGGCCCGCGGACAGGTGCAGAGGCCCTTCCATCAGGTATTGCTGGAACTCCTCGAGGGCCTGCACGGTGCTCTTCTGCACCGACGGCCACTCGCGCGCCACCTGCCATCCGACCAGCCACAGCAGTCCGGCGACGATCGCGAGGGTGCCGATGAGCACGATGGTGATCGCGAGCCACCGTGGGAAGCGGTTGCGCAGCATGAGCTCGAACACCGGCCACAGCAGTGCCGTGATGAGGATGCCGATCAGCAGCGGGATCACGAGCAGCTTGAGCTGGATCACGAGCCAGATGATCACGCCGGCGGCCGCCGCGATCAGCAGCAGCCTCCACGCGTAACCGGCCGCGACGCGCAACGAGAGCGGTACGGCGTTGTCGGCCTCCGTCGTCATCGTGCGGTCTGTCGGCATGCGACCCCACAGAAGATCACGCTTGCGAGGGCGCTGCTCATCCGTCATGGCGTAAGTCTAGTTGCGGGGCTGGACGGATGCTGCGAGGGGTCGTCGTCCATGTCGGAGGCGGACGATACGCTGACGACGTGACCGAGACTCTCAGCGCCGTCCAGGCTCGACGCATCGCCCTGGCTGCTCAGGGGTTCACCCGGCGCCGCCCGACTGCGGTCGTCTCGGCCCGTCACGTGCATCGCACGATGCAGCAGCTCGGGGTGCTGCAGATCGATTCCGTCAACGTGTTCGCGCGCAGCCACTACCTGCCGCTGTTCTCCCGGCTCGGCTCCTATGATCCGGCATTGCTCGATCGGGTCTGCTTCTCGCGCACCACCCACTACGTCGAGTACCTCGCGCATGAGGCGACGTTCGTGCCGGTCGACGACTGGTCGCTGTGGCGGTTCCGTATGGAGGCGTTCCGCAACCGCTGGGAGCGCGATCCCGACTCGTGGCTGAGTCAGAACGCCCGCACGATCGCGTGGGTGAAGGACGAGCTGCGCACTCGAGGTCCGTTGCGACCGGCGCAGTTGCGAGCGGATGCACCGCGCGAGCGCGGCACATGGTGGGACTGGGACGATGTGAAGCTCGCTCTCGAGCATCTGTGGCGCACCGGAGATGTCGCCATCAGCGGTCGTCGCGGGTTCGAGCGGCAATACGCACTGGAAGAGCAGGTGATCCCGACCGAGGTGCGAGAGCGGGTCGTGCCGCGCGAGGACGCGATCCATGAGCTCGTCCGACGCGCCGCGGCCTCCTCCGGTGTGGCGACCGAATCCGATCTCGCCGACTATTACCGCATCCGCGATCGTGCGGCCATCCGGCGGGCGATCGACGATCTCGTCGACAGCGGTGAACTGCGGCCCGTGCAGGTGCGCGGATGGGAACGTGGCGGCCGTCCGGTGCCCGCATGGCTGCACCGCGACGCCGTGCTCCCCCGCCGGATCGATGCGGCGGCCATCCTGACCCCGTTCGATCCGGTGGTCTGGTTCCGTGAGCGCGCGCTGCGCGCATTCGACCTCGACTACCGCATCGAGATCTACGTGCCCGCGCACAAACGGCGCTACGGCTATTATTCGCTGCCAGTGCTGGTGGGCGACCGCATCGTTGCGCGCGTCGATCTGAAGGCCGACAGGGCATCGTCCACGCTGCAGGTGCAGTCGGCGTGGTGGGAGCCGCAGGCACGCGGAGAAGACGCAGAGCCGATCGCCCGTGAACTCGCGCTGGCCGCGTCGTGGCAGGGCCTGGAGAACGTCTCGGTCTCCGGCTGGGGCGATGCCGCAGATGCCGTCGCGGGCGCCCTGCACGTCGAACGCGGCGGCATCCTGCGTCATGTGCACGCGCGTCAGGAGTCGGCGTGAGGCAGCGGGTGTGAGCAGGCGCGCGCTGTGGATCACGATCGGGGCGGTCGCTGCGGCCGCGGTCGTGGCCGCAGTCGTTCTCGCGTGGGTGCTGGCGCCGCGAGCCAGCGCCGACGATCAGGCATTGGCGTACCTGCACGCATTGGCCGACGGCGATGTCGCGGCAGTGGAGGCCACCGGACTCGACGTGCCGGAGACGGCGGCAGCCGCGTTCGTCGACGCGGACGAGCATCTCTCGGCCGGCGTGATCGAGTCATCGACCGCGGACGAGCACACCGCGGTCGTCATCGTGTCCTACGAACTCGCCGGGACGCGGCAGGAGAGCACTCTGGAGTTCGCGCAGCGCGACGGACGCTGGGTGCCCGACGCCGCGACGGGTCTCGGCTCGGTGCGATTCGCCGTGCCCGTCAGCATCGGCGACATCATGCTGCCGGCCGAAGGGGCCGCACTGCTTCCCGCTGCGTACGAGGTGGCGGCGGCGCCTGCGGAGTTCCTCGACGGGGGCGCGACGATCGAGGTGCACCCAGGCAGCGCGCAGGAGGTCGACATCGAGGCCGCCCTCCGCCCGGAGGCCACCGCATCCGCTCAGGCGCAGCTCGACGACCATCTCGAGACCTGCACCGCGCCCGCTGCGCGCACTCCGTCGTCGTGCGGCATCGTGATCCCCTGGGCGGCCGATCTCGCCGCGGTGAGCGAGATCCGCTATCGCATCGAGAAGTCACCGGAGATCGTGCTCTCCCCGACGGAGTTCCATGCCGACGGCGGCGTGCTCGTCGCCACCGTCGCAGGAACCGCCCCCGACGGATCGGCGAAGTCGTTGACCTATCGGACGACCGACTGGAGCGTGCGCGGCGACGTGACGTTCACCGGCGACGACATCGTGCTGAGCGTCTGGTGACGCGTCAGAACTGCACGCGCGGAGGCTCGGAGATCGCCGCGTTGTCGGCGACCTCGAAGAACTCCCGCTCGGTGAAGCCGAGGCCTCGTGCGAACAGGTTGTTCGGGAACACCTTGATCTTGGTGTTCAGTTCGCGTACCCCGCCGTTGTAGAAGCGTCGGGCCGCCTGGATCTTGTCCTCGGTGTCGACGAGGGCGTGCTGCACCTGAAGGAAGTTCTGGCTCGCCTGCAGCTGCGGGTACGCCTCAGCGACCGCGAACAGGCTCTTCAGCGCCTGCTGCAGATGGCCCTCGGCTATTCCGGCCTCACCGGGGCTCGTCGCGGAGAGAGTCTCCGCCCGCGCACGTGTGACGTTCTCGAAGACGGCCTTCTCATGCGACGCGTACCCCTTGACCGTCTCGATGAGGTTGGGGATCAGATCGGCGCGTCTCTTGAGCTGCACCGTGATGCCGCTCCACGCCTCGTCGACGCGGACGTTCAATTGCACGAGGGAGTTGTAGGTCGCCCAGAAGTAGATGCCGATGAGCACCAGTACGCCAGCGACGATCAGAACTGGAATGAGCCATTCCATGGCACATGACCCCCTTCATGAGTTTTATTCATACTAACCACGGCGCCTGCGCGTGAACTGGGCGACGCGTCACTGTCCGAGCACGCGGTCGAGATATCTGTTCGCGAACCGCCGCTCCGGATCCAGTCGATCGCGCAGCGCGACGAAGTCGTCGAATCGCGGGTAGCGCTCGCGCAGGCGCGCCGCGTCCAGCGTGTGCAGTTTCCCCCAGTGCGGCCGTCCGCCGTACTCGAGGCAGATGCGTTCGACCGCCTCGAAGTACGCGGTGGGCTCGGCGCGCCAATAGCGGTGCACCGCGATGTATCCGCTCGCACGCTCGAAGGCGGTGGAGAGCCAGCGATCGTCGGCCGCGGCGAAGCGCACCTCGACGGGGAACTCGATCCGCCAGCGGCGATCCGCGATCAGCCGTCGAAGCGCCTGGAAGGCAGGAAGGACATTCTCGACCGGCAGTGCGTACTCCATCTCACGGAATCGCACCTTCCGGCTCTGGGTGAGCACGCGATGCGATCTGTCGATGTACTCCCTGTCTCCCGTCAACTTCACCGCGAGGCGGTTGAACGGCGGGGTGATGACCGGGACGACCTGACCGGCGGCGCACACCATCCGGTACACGCCGTTGGAGAGCAGGGTCTCGTCGATCCACCTGCCCGCTGCGGGCAGGGGCTTGCGCGGCGTCGACTCCGGCAACCGGGTCTGCCGCTTCGTGAGGGCGACCTCCGTGTGCGGGAACCAGTAGAACTCGAAATGATCGGATGCCGAGACCCGCTCATCGAGCGTCGACAGCACCTCCTCGAGCGGAGCCGGCTCGTCGACGGCATGCATCACGAAGGCGGGGACGCACTGCAGCGTCACATCGACGAGGATGCCGAGCGCGCCCAGTCCGAGAGCGACGGCCGGAAGCAGCTCTGCGTTCTCGGCGTCGCTCACCCTGAGGAACTCGCCGTCAGCGGTGATCAGCGTCGCGCCGACGACCTGCGTCGCGAGTCCGCCGAATCGTGCCCCCGTGCCATGAGTGCCCGACGAGATCGCCCCGGCGATCGACTGACGGTCGATGTCGCCGAGGTTCTCCATGGCGAGTCCGAGCGGAGCGAGCAGACGAGGGATCCGGTGCAGCCGGGTGCCGGCGAGCAGCGTCACGCGTGCGCGATCGCTGTCGACCGACACCAGTCCCTGCATGTCGTCGAGTTCGAGCAGCACCCCGGGAGCGACCGCGATTCCTGTGAAGCTGTGACCGGCGCCGACGGCCTTGATCGGGAGTCGGTGGGCGATCGCCGCCTGCACGGCGCGCTGCACGCCCTCCGGAGTGCGAGGACGCTCGACGCTGGCCGGTCTGACTTTCGCCGAGCGCGCCCAGTTCTGCCACGTGCCGCCGGGGCGGGTCATAGGAACGCCTTTCCCTCACCGCGGTACGTGAGCAGCTCATCGGTCACCTCTGTCCCGGCGACCAGGTGGTACGCGTCGATGCGCTCGGCCGGCTCACCGCTCTTCGCATGGCGGAACCAGACGCGGTCACCGATCTCGAGCGTTCGCGCCGCTGTCCCCTGCAGAGGGGTCTGCACCTCCCCTGCGGCCTCGCGCGGCATCGTCCGCAGGCCCTGCGGCCAGACCGCACGCGGTTGGCGCGAACCGATGGCAGGGCCGGACGCTATCCAGCCGCCGCCGAGCACCGTGGCGATGTCGGCAGCCGGTCGACGGACGACGTCGAAGGCGAACGCGCTCGCGGGCGCAGGGCGGAAGGAGCGGTACCCGTCGAACAGATGCCCCGCGAGCAGCCCGCTGCCGGCCGATGCCTCGGTCACCGACTCATCGCTGCCGGTGAACTCCAGCGACCCCGTCCCGCCGCCGTTGATGAACTCGAGCGGTGCGATGGAGGTGAGGGCGTCTGCGATCTCCGCGCGTCGGGTGCGGAGATCGGCGCGCGAGCGCGCCTGCACCATCCGTATCAACGGCGCATCCGAGCCGTTGTCCCCCTGGCCCGCGATCTGCGCCTCGTACATCTGCAGCCCCACGACGCGGAACCCCGGTCGACGAGAGATCGCTCGGGCGAACCCGGCCACATCGGCCGCGGTGAACAGCGGGGAGCGTCGCACGCCGATGTGTCCGAGGGCGGCCGACCGCCACGAGGCGTCGGCGTCTATCGCCACCCGCACCGTCGCACGCCTCCCCGGCGGCGCGATGGCGTCGATCAGGTCGAGATGGGCGAGGTCGTCCACCATGAGCGTGATGCGCGAAGCGGCCTCCTCGTCGTGCACCAGCTTCTCGAGGCTCGCCCGGTCGACGCTCGGATAGCCGAGCACGATGTCATCGTGGGTCTCTGCGAGCCACAGTGCTTCTGCGAGAGTGAAGGCGAGGATGCCGCGGAACCCGGGGATGCGCAGCACCGCGTCGAGCACGGCGCGCACGCGCACTGATTTCGAGGCGACACGGATCGGGATCCCCCCGGCGCGCACGAGTAGATCCATCGCATTGTGACGCAGCGCGTCGAGGTCGATCACGGCGACGGGTGCCGGAAGATGCGAGGTCGCTTCCGACAGCCTGGGCCACCACGACGCGGGGTTCTCCCAGTCGCGAGGGCGCGGGGCGGTACGGCTCAGGTCAGCAGTGAGGTCGAGCACTCCCCCACCCTATGACGTCGTCTCGCCCGTGACCGCGAAGCTAGGCTGTGAATGCGGGCCCCCATAGCCCAATGGCAGAGGCAGGCGACTTAAAATCGCTTCAGTCTGGGTTCGAGTCCCAGTGGGGGCACTTCTCGCCTGGGCTCGTCAGAGCGTATGAACTCCCGCCCCGTCGCTCAGCCGAGGACGGCGGCCGAACGGTCGGCCACGCGTCCACGGATGAAGAACGCCAGCATGAGCCCGACGGCGATGACCACGAAGTTGCCGAGGCCGGCGAGGCCGCCCAGCGCGCTCCCCGAGGGGTAGGTGGCGAGGAGAAAGATGCTGGGGTCAGTGGTGGCGTGCAGAAGCACGGGCCAGATCAGATTGCCCGTGACGCGCAGCGCCAGGTACATGAGGAGCCCGAAGAAGAAGGTGTAGACGAGCTGCAGGAGTGTCGGGATGAGCGCCTGGCCGCTGAGCAGGTTCACCGAATGCAAGAGCGCGAAGATCCCCGCAGAGACGAGTGCGACGACGATCTCGCGGTGGCCCGCCTTGCGCATGATGTTCACGACGAGCCCGCGCGTGAGCACCTCCTCGGCGAAACCGATGAGAAGTCCGATGACGATCCACACGGCGACGGTCACGAATCCGGCCGTGTCGTAGTCGATCGAGGCGAAGCGCAGGATGTTGAAGAGCAGAACCGCGCCCACAGCGATCCACATCCACCTGCCGCCCCGGATCGGCTGCGGACCGAAGAGCTCTCTGAACCACCCGAGCGACGCGGTGAAAGCAACCAGCAGCAATCCACCGATGGCGATCGACACGAGGAAACCGAGCAACAGGTACCTGGGGCTGCCCTCCTCGCCCAGATCTCCCCCGATGATCGCGCCGAGCAGCAGCGAGGCGCCCTCGTACAACGCGATGTACGCGATACCGAGGATGAGCGCCTTCCACCACGCTCCACGCTCCCAGAAGCGCTTCCATGGTCCTGCAGAAGTGATCTCAGCCATCGGGTCCCCCGGGTTCGGGCGACCCGAGGATGAGTCGCACTGCCACTTTAGCGATCGGGTGCACACCGCAGAGGCAGGATCGCGCGAGCGCGGGGAACGTCTCGTGGCAGACGAAACCGGCCCCAGCTGCGCGAAGCGCGGCATGGGCCGGTTGTGCGGGAAGCGTGTTCTACTTCGCAGCAGCCTTCGTCGTGGTCTTCTTCGCGGCAGGCTTCGTCGCGGATGCGGCCTTGCCGGTGGCGGTTTCGTCTGCGTCGGCCGCAGCAGCCTTGACGGGAGCCTTCTTCGCGGGTGCGGGCTTCGCCGCGGCAGCGGGCGCAGCATCCGCCGCGGGACGCGGACGTGCGGCGAACTCCTCGAAGACGTAGCGAGGGTTCTGCACGGTCTGCAGGTTCACCAGGTCACGGCCCAGCCACAGGTTGTTCCACCAGTCCCACAGCACGCGCCACTTGCGCTCCCACGTGGGCATAGCGAGCCCGTGGTAGCCGCGGTGCGCGATCCACGCCACGAAGCCCTTGAGCGCGAGATTGCCCGACTGGAACACGCCGTTGTAGAGGCCGAGGCCGGCGACCGCACCCAGGTTCTTGTGGAAGTAGTCCTTCGTCTCCTCGCCGCGCAGGACGGCAGTGAGGTTCTTCGCGAGCAGCTTCGCCTGACGCACCGCGTGCTGAGCGTTCGGCACGCAGTAACCGCCGACTCCACCGCCGGAGAGGTCGGGGACGGCCGAGACGTCACCGGCGGCCCATGCGCCTTCGACGAACTCCTCCGCCGTGCCGACGCGCAGGTCTGCGCGGGTCTGGATGCGTCCGCGCTCCTCCACGGGGAGGTCGCCGCCGCGCACCACCGTCGGGTTGGCCATGACACCGGCTGTCCAGACGATCAGGTCGGTCGGGATGACCTCGCCGGTGGAGATGGCGACGTTTCCGTCGACTGCTCCCTGCACCTGCGTGTCTAGGTGCACGTTGGCCCCGCGCTTGGCGAGGTCCTTCAGCACCCATTCGCTCGTCTTCAGCGAGACCTCGGGCATGATGCGCCCCATGGCCTCGATGAGGTGGAAGTGGGTGTCCTCGAAGCGCAGCTGCGGATACTTCGACAGCAGCGACGAGGCGAGCGAACGAAGTTCGGCGAACACCTCGATACCGGCGAAGCCACCGCCGACGACGACGGTGGTGAGCAGGCGGTCGCGTTCGGGACCGGCCGGCAGCGCAGCAGCCTTGTCGAAGTTCGACATCAGCTTGTCGCGCACTGCGACGGCCTCTTCGATCGTCTTCAGGCCGATCGCGTTGTCGGCGATCCCCGGAATCGGGAACGTGCGCGAGACCGCACCAGCGGTGACCACGATCTGGTCGTACGCGAACTCGTAGGGGTCACCGACCGGAGGAGTGATGGTCGCGACCTTGTTCGCGTGGTCGATGCCCGTCACCTTCGCGGTGAGGACATGGGTCCGCTTCAGGTGGCGACGGTGCGCGACGACCGCGTGACGTGCTTCGATCGAGCCGGCCGCGACCTCTGGAAGGAACGGCTGGTACGTCATGTACGGCAGCGGATCGACCATGGTCACATCGGCTTCGTTCTTACGGAGGTGCTTCTCGAGCTTCCAAGCCGTATAGAAGCCCGCGTAGCCGCCACCGACGATCAGAATCTTGGGCACAGTGCTGTTCTCAGGCACAGAGGGACAACTCCTAGTCAGGGTGCTGGCGTGCTTTGCTTGCGCGCCGATCGGATGCGCCGGGCAGCAGCGGTGACGCCTAGCGCGATAAGAATACCAGGGACGGTGAGTGCGATGAGCGGCAGCGTGCCGTATCGCAGTGAATCGGCGCTCGGAAGCAGCGGAGAACCCGGTTCGGTCGGCGGATCCGCCGCAGGCAGCGGGGCGATCTCGACCGGCGTGACCTCGGGCTCGGGAGCCGGCTCCGCGTCGGCACGACGATAAAGACGCACCCACTCCGCGAGATCCCCCATGGGGTTCTCATCGACGAGGGGCACGGATGCTGCGATCGCCGCAGACGCGTCCAGAAGCCCGTACCCGTACTGCGGGTCGGGCGTCTCCGTCACTCCCGGCACCGGCAGCGCCGTCTGGATGATCCGGTTGATCACGTTCGCGGCATCCAGATCGGGGTGCGCCGCGCGGATCAGTGCAGCGACTCCCGCGACGATGGGTGACGCGCCGCTCGTGCCGCGCCACTGGATCACCTCGCCGTCGGCGGAGACGCCGCGCAGTCCTTCGCTGGGTGCCGAGATGCCGATCGTGATCCCCTGCGTCGATGCCTCGATGCTGGCCGTGCCCGTCTGATCCACGCCGCCGACCGTGAGCACCCCGGGGATGGTGGCCGGCGCTCCGATGACATCGGTGCCGCTGCCCCGGTTGCCTGCGGCGACCACGACGACGACGTCGTGCTCGAAGGCATAGAGGAAGGCATCGTCCCAGCTCTTGTCCCAATCGAGGGTGTTCGTCGTGAAGGACATGTTGATGATGTCGGCGCCGTGGTCGACCGACCATCGGATGGCCTCCGGCACCTGCTCGACGAACGGCACCGCCGCTGCGGCACCGAATCCGACGGAGACGGAGAGCAGCTCCGCCTCCGGCGCCACGCCGATCATTCCGGTGCCGTCTGCCTTGCCGCGACCGGCAGCGAGCGACGCGACCCAGGAGCCGTGATCGCTGTCGATGGCGCCCACGGGGGTTCGCCCGTCTGGAGTGCCGCTGCCCGAGACGTCGGTGCCATCGACGACGGCATCGCCGAACACCGAGGGCACCTTGCCGATGCCGGTGTCGATGATCGCGATCGTCACTCCTTCACCGCGCGTGGTCTTCCACGCCTCGCGGATGCCTGCCCCGTCCAGCCAGTACTCCGACGCCCGTACCGGATCGCTCGGATTGTCCGGAACGGGCCCTGGAGTCGGCGTCGGGGTCGGAGTCGCCGTCGCGCCGGTGAGCAGAACGGATGCCGCCACCGCCGCGAGTGCGACGGTGCTGCGCAGCATCGTCTTCACCTTCATGCGGTCGCAGCTCCGGGGACTTCGCACTGGCACCGCTCGGGAGACCAGGAGGAACGTGCGAGTGCGACATCTCCGATCGGATTGACGCCGGGACCGGCCGCGAGCGCATGACCGGCCAGGGCATGCAGGCACTTGACCCGCGTGGGCATGCCGCCTGCTGAGATGCCGGCGATCTCTGCGACGTCACCGAACTGCGCGCGGTCGGCGATATAGGCCTCATGCGCTGCCGAGTACGACGCCGCGACATCCGCGTCCTCCAGCAGCGCTGCGAGCTCTGGCATCACCTGGGTGGCCTCGAGCGTCGACATCGCCGCAGTCGCCGCGGGATGGGTCAGATAGTAGAAGGTCGGGAACGGTGAGCCGTCCGGCAGACGCGGGCTCGTGGCCACCACAGTGGGGTTTCCGCACACGCACCGCGCCGCGACACCGACCACGCCGCGTGCAGGACGACCCAGCTGCGCGGATACGACGTCGATCTCGGCAGGTGTGGGCGGAGCGAAGGGCGGAGTCGGCACCTGCCCAGCCTACGGGAGGAGAGCCTGAGCGATCCCTCAGTGACCGCCCATTGGCGGGTCTGTCATTCGCCGGACGTGGCGTTCTGAGCGAGCCCTGCCCCCGCGATCGTGCGCAGAAGCTGCGGCATCCAATCGGCGGGTGTCTTCTCGAGCTCGTCGCTCACCGGCGTCTGCTCCTGTGGCAGGGACGCGGGGTCGAGGTCGTTGTCCACGAGGTAGACGACCTCGCCCGGCTTGACGTAGTAGAGACGCTCGCGTGCCTGGGTGGTGATGTAGGCCGGGTCCTCCCAGCGCTCCTGCTCCTGCTCGAGCGCCTCGATCTCTTCCGCGCTCACCTTCACCGATGCCTCGAGAGCAGCGATCTTCTGCCGCTGATCGATGTACGTGCCGAGCGTCGGCACCAGCACCCAGGCGCCGAGCACGACGAGGGAGAGCATGATGACCATGAATCCGGACAGACGGATGCCGGACGCCCACTCGCGTACGTCGACCTCACGGGCTGCCGTCCGGGATGTTCGGGACGAGCGCGGTTTCGCCGCACTCGGGACGGGCCGCGCGTTCGGACGGGATACGGAAGGGGGAGTCGGACGTCTCGCCATGACTCCCCCTTCCGTGATTCCGTCTCAGTCGCGCTCAGCCCTCAGGCGATCAGCCCTGCAGACGCGGGAACGCCGAGCGACCCGCGAACACCGCGGCGTCGCCGAGCTCCTCTTCGATGCGCAGAAGCTGATTGTACTTCGCGACGCGCTCGCTGCGAGCAGGCGCACCAGCCTTGATCTGACCGGAGTTCGTCGCCACCACGAGGTCGGCGATCGTCGTGTCCTCGGTCTCTCCTGAGCGGTGCGAGAGCATCGCGGTGTACCCCGAGCGGTGGGCGAGACTGACGGCATCGAACGTCTCGGTCAGCGTGCCGATCTGGTTGACCTTCACGAGCAGCGAGTTCGCGACGCCGCGCTTGATCCCGTCGGCCAGGCGGGCCGGGTTGGTGACGAACAGGTCGTCGCCGACGAGCTGCAGCTTCGAGCCCAGCGCGTCGGTGAGACCCTTCCAGCCGTCCCAGTCGTCCTCGGCGAGGCCGTCCTCGATCGTGATGATCGGGAAGTCGTTCACGAGGCCCACGTAGTACTCGGTGAGTGCTGCGGCGTCCCAGTCCTTGTTGTCGAGGCGGTAGACGCCGTCGTTGTAGAACTCGGTGGCTGCAGCATCCAGGCCGAGGGCGATGTCGGTGCCGGGGGTGAATCCGGCCTTCTCGATCGCCTTGATGAGGAACTCGAGGCCGTCACGGTTGCTGGGCAGATCGGGGGCGAAGCCGCCCTCGTCGCCGAGTCCGGTGGCGAAGCCCGCCGCCTTCAACTCGCCCTTGAGCACGTGGTAGGTCTCCACGCCCCAGCGCAGCGCCTCGCTGTAGGTCTCCGCGCCGATCGGGGCGAGGAAGAACTCCTGCATGTCGATGCCGTTGTCGGCGTGCGAGCCGCCGTTGATGACGTTGAACAGCGGGACGGGCAGAACGTGCGCGTTCGAACCGCCGAGGTAGCGGAACAGCGGGAGGTCGGCGCTGTCGGCTGCGGCCTTCGCGACGGCCAGGCTGACGCCGAGGATGGCGTTGGCGCCGGTGCGCTGCTTGTTCTCTGTACCGTCGGTCTCGTTGAGGATCTCGTCGACGATGCGCTGCTCGCTCGCCTCGACGCCCTCCAGTGCCGGGCCGAGCTCGTCGATGATGGCGTCGACGGCCTTCAGCACGCCCTTGCCGCCGTAACGGCTCTTGTCGCCGTCGCGCAGTTCATATGCCTCGAACGCGCCGGTGGATGCGCCGGAGGGGACGGCTGCACGCTGGACGATTCCGTCGTCGAGGAGCACCTCCACCTCGACGGTCGGGTTGCCGCGTGAATCCAGAATCTCGCGTGCGCCTACAGCCTCGATGAGTGCCACGTATGTGCTCCTTGCTCAGGGAAAGGGTTTGTGGTGGAGCGTCGTCGATCCACCGTCAGTCTAGTGCGCGGCATCCGTCGTTCACATGCGGGTCAGTCCTGGAGGGCGAGCTGCGCTGAGCGCACGTCCGTGATGATGATGTCCGCCATTCCGGAGCGCAGCACGGCGCTGACCGCGCGTTCTTTGCCCTCGCCACCGCCGATCGCGACCTTCAGGCCGATGTCACGCAGCTGCTCCTCCGCGATGCCGACGAATCGGCCCTCCAGCCCGGGTACCGTGCGACCGGTCTCATCGAGCAAAGATGTTCCGTACTCGGCGATGACCCCCTTCTCCGCGAAGCCGTCCAGCTCCCCCGTCTCGGTGAGGTGCTGCGCCAGCAGTGAGGCGCTCGGCCATCCGCCGATGGTGAGGAACGCCTTCTTCACGTGGTCGAAACGGGCGAGCGTGTGCTGTATCACCGGATGCTTGAGGATCGCGCGGGCCTCGGGCTCGATCAGGATCGGCGCGTAGAGCGGATAGGTCGCGCCGCCGGCTGCGCGGCCGACGTTGGAGATCACCTCGACGCCGTCTTCGAGTCGGGGCAGTCCGATGCCGGTGAGCTGCACGACGTCGGCGCAGGGAAGCTGTGCGATCGCACGAGAAGCGAGCACGAGGGTCCGCCCAGGCGTGAAGCCCACGACATCGTCCTCCTCGATGGTCTCGACGATGACGCGAGCCGTGACCGCGGCGATCGCCTCGCGCACCTTCAGCTCGTTGGTCGAATAGGTCGCCACGACGAGCGCGGACTGCAGACCGAACCGCTGTGCGAGCCGCGCTGAGAGCTCCACATCGACAGGGTCTGCGACCGTCGCGCGCACTTCGACCAGGCCGAGTTCGCGTGCCCTGCGCACCATGCGCGCGGTCGCGAATCGGGAGCGTCCGATCTCGTCGGCGATGTCGTTGACGGCGCGCCCGTGCGCGAGGTTCTGCAGCGCGACATAGACGTGGAGTACCTGCTGATCCAGGGGCAGCAATTTGCTCATAAGTGCACTCTACGACGACTTATGAGCGTTTCACCATAGCCTGGTGACGTTGTCGGCACCACGTCGGCCACGACAGGAACGGATGCTGCATGAATCGCCTCACCACTCTCGCTGCCGCTTTGAAGCGGGGAGAACCGATCCTGATCGGTGGCGCGCTGTTCGATATGGACGGCACGATCGTCGATTCGATCGCCGCCGTCGAGAGCGCCTGGCGGATCTGGGCAGCCGAGCACGGCGTCCCCGTCCCGTCTTCGACCATGCACGGCAAGACCGCGGGGGCCGTCGTCCTTGCATCCGGGCTCTCCGGCTCCGCACATGAACGGGCAGTGGCACGGCTCGCAGAGATCGAGGCGCGACCCGGGCAGAAGCTCACCTCGCTCCCCGGGGCGCAGCGGCTGCTCGCTGCCCTGCCCGACGGGCGCTGGGGCGTCGTGACCTCTGCGGCGCGAGATGTGGCCGTGGCCCGACTCGGAGCCACCGAGCTCACCGCTCCGGCGTTCAGAGTGACCGGCGACGACGTCACGCAGAGCAAACCAGCGGCAGAGCCGTTCCTGCTCGGCATCCAGCAGCTCGCCCAGCGGGGGCACGTCGGCGTCGTGATCGCGTTCGAGGACACCGTGGCCGGTGCGACCTCGGCCACGGCCGCCGGATGCCTGGTGATCGGCATACTCGGCACCGACACGCGCGAACAGTTGGAGGAATGCGCTCACGTCGTCGTGGACACCCTGGAGGCCGTCCGCATCGAAAGCACGGGCGATCGACTGCTCGTGCGACTCGACTGAAGGTTCGTCATGCTCATCGAGCTGTACTCGGCGACCACCCTCACTGAGATCGCATTGCTGGCCGTCGCCTTCGTTCTCTCGGCGATCATCGGCGTCGAGCGTCAACGCAAGCTGAAGAGCGCCGGCTTGCGCACGCACACTCTGGTCGGACTCGGCTCTGCAGTCTTCACACTCGTCTCGGCGTACGGCTTCAGCAACGTCGTCGGCGCTGAAGTGATCCTCGATCCGTCGCGCATCGCCGCGCAGATAGTCTCCGGCATCGGATTCCTCGGCGCCGGCGTGATCTTCGTGCGACGGGGCGCGGTCAGCGGCCTGACGACTGCGGCGTCGATCTGGGTGACCGCCGCGATCGGCATGGCATGCGGTGCAGGTATGCCGATCATCGCCGTAGCGGCCACGGCGCTGCATCTGCTGACGGTCGGCGTGCTCACGTTCGTCGGAAGGCTCATCAGCCCCGACATTCCCCATCCCGTCCTCACGATCCGTTACCGCCGCGGTAACAACGTCCTGAGGCAGGTGCTGGAGATGTCGGCTCGTCAGGGATACCACTCGGCGCTGGAGGAGGCGAGCAGCGACGACGAGTCGAAGCTGCGTGAACTGACGCTCCGCTTCACCGGCGACCTCTCCGAGTTCCCTGCGTTGGTCGGTCAGCTCTCCGAGATCGACGGGGTCGAATCAGTGATCTCCGGCACGGACGACGACGACTGACTCGATGCGAATGGGGTGGGAGCCGCCCGGCGCCCACCCCATTCATCGACCTCAACGCGCGGTCGCACCCTCCTCAGCGAGCACCTGGTCGCGCCATGCGATGGCCTGCGCCGGATCATCCGACGTGGCGCCGTCGACGCCCAGGCGGAGTGCCTCGCGCATCTGCTCGATCGTTCGCATCGGCCACACGTGCACCTCGATGTCGCGCGCATGAAGCTGCTCGACGAGTTCGCGTGTGAGTCCGGCGAATCCGCTCGCGAAGCGCGTGACCTTCGCGTGATCGAGGAGCGCCCAGAGTCCGCCCTCGTACTCCTGCGCCTTGACCAACTCGGTGACGATGATCTGTCGACCGATGTGCGGCATCGCCTCAGCGGCGTGACGCACGGCATCCGCATCGAATCCCGTGAGCACCGTGCGCGCAGCATCCTCAGGGCGTTCTTCGAAGAATCGGGCGAGATGAGGCACGACGGCCGGATCCTTGATCTCGAGCTGGATGAACGTGCGCGTCGCGTCATACATCTCTGCGAGCGTCACCACTCCCCTGCCCGAATCGAGCGTGGCCCGCTGCAATTGCGCGAGCGTGAGCTCTGCCGCCGGCCCGAGGCCCCGTGCCGAGTCATCGCCGGCCGTGCGGTCCAGCGTCGCATCATGCAGCAGAAACAGCTGCTCGTCCTTGCTGAGGCGCACGTCGAGCTCGATCTCGTCGACGCCGATCTCCTCGGCGAGCGCGTATGACGCCAGGCTGTTCTCCGGCAGATGGGCCATCGCACCGCGATGTCCGACGACGAGCAGGCTCATCATGCACCCACCTTCGCGTCGTACTTCGCGCGGACCTTCTCGAGTGCGGGCTCGAGGTTTGCCTGCACCGTCTTGAGCGTCTTCTCCGCGTCGGCGTTCCCGGAGTAGACCGCCTGGATCGCTCCCTTCATCTCCGGCACAGCCTCCGGCACGAACTTGCGCACGACGTCCGGGCCCTGAGCGATCTCCAACTGATCGATCGCGACCTGATAGTTCGGGTTCTCATCCGCCTTGGCCTTGACCTTCGCCGACTCCAACGCCGCCTTCGTGGTGGGCATGTAGCCGGTGCCGAGCGTCCATTCGATCGCCGCATCGCCCGAGGAGAGGAACTTCAGCACCTCCCAGGCCGCCTTCTTCCGGTCGTCCGAGGCGTAGCCGAGAATCGACAACCCTCCCCCGCCCGTGGGAACGCCGGTACCGTCCTCCTTGGGGAGGAAGCCGCAACCGAACTCGAACTCGGCCGATGCCGCGATGCCGGTCAGAGCCCCCGTCGACTCGGTGATCGACGCGGTCGCGCCGGCGATGAAGTCGCCACCGGGGTCCGCCGAGAGGTATCCGGACTTGTCGTCGTGGATGAACGCGCGGTCGAACTCCAGGGCGTTGACCGTCCCCTCCGATGTGAACCTCATGTCCAGCCCGTCCGAGTAGCCCCCGCCGAACGCCCACGACGAGCCCTGGAAGTACCAGTCGTCGTTTCCGGTGTACCCGCGCATCGCCACCTTCGTCCCGTTGCGCGAGTATCCGGCCAGTGCCTTGCCCCACTCCCGGTACTCGGAGTACGTCTTGGGGGAACGGTCGGGCAGCCCCACCTCCGCGAAGATGTCGCGGTTGAAGTAGAACAGCGGTGTCGAGCGCCCGAACGGCACCCACCAGATCTTGTCCTTGAGCGTGCCCTCCTTGAGGAACTGCTCGTGGAAGGAATCCGTCCCGAACGAGTCGTCGAAATAGCCGGAGAGCGGCTCGAGGGCGTCGTTGAGATAGAAGCGGTTCCAGACGATGTCGCTCATCACCGACAGATCCGGCACCTGCTTGGCCTGAAGACTCGCCGCGAGCTTCGATTCGACCTTGTCGTAGCCCTCGAAGATCTGCACCTCGCAGAAGATCGCTTCCTGCGACTCGTTGAAGGCGTCGATGTTCGCCTGAAGGATCTCGGCGTTGTGCGCGGTGAACGGACTCCACATCACGACGCGCTGACGATCCTTGTACTGCTTGGGCGTGTCACCGCTGGGCTGACCGTACACGGTTCCGCCGCCGCCGCCGGTGAAGCACCCTGCCAGCAGGGGCGCGCTCGCCGCGAGCAGGCCTCCGGCGAGAACTTGACGCCGAGTGACGTTGAGAGAGGCGAGTCCGCTGCGCGGCGCAGGCTGCCGATCGAACAGGTGCATGATTCTCCTTATGTGGGGGGTGGGGAAGGTTGCAGGCGTGGGGCGTCAGCGGCCGCTTCCGGCTGCTGCGCCCGTGAGACCGGTGACGATGAAGCGCTGGGCGAAGAGGAAGACCACGAGCATGGGCAGCACGACCACGAGCGTGCCCGACATCAGCACGCCCCACGAGGTGAGGCCGTCATTCGCCTTCAGATACATGAGGCCGATCGGGAGAGTGCGCATATTGACCGAGTTGGTGATGATGAGCGGCCACACGAAGTTGTTCCACTCATCGATCACCGCGATCAGTCCGACCGTGGCCACGGCCGGGATCGACATCGGAAGTGCGAAGGAGAACAGTTTTCTCAGGTGTCCTGCTCCGTCGACTTCCGCGGCCTCGAACACCTCCTTCGGCAGCGACAGGAAGTGCTGGCGCAGCAGGAAGGTTCCGAATGCGGATGCCACGCCGGGCAGGATCAACCCTGCGTAGGTATTGATCAGCCCCATGTTCCCGATGGTGATGTAGTTCACCAGCAGCGTGACGTGTCCGGGAACCATCAGGGCGCCGAGCATCACGAGGAACAGCACATTCTTGCCGGGGAAGGGCAGATACGCGAATGCGTACGCCGTGAACACCGCGAGCACGATCTTCGCGGTCGCACCGATGACCGTGACGACCACCGAGTTCGTGATGAAGGCGTCGAACGGCGCGAGCTCCCACGCGGCGACGAGGTTGTCCCAGGTGAACTGGGTGGGCAGCCACTTCATAGGCCAGGTGTAGATCTCGCCGTTGGTCTTGAAGGCCGTCGTGACGAGGATGTAGAGCGGGAGGACGAAGGCCAGCCCCGCGGCGATCAGCAGCAGGTACCCCCACCACGTTCGCGCCAGATTCGCCTTCCTACGATGCCGCCTGCGATCACGGGTCGTCATGGCGTCCGCAGGCAGGGTGTCGTCCTTGGCCGGCTGGTCCCGAAGCGCAGTCATGATCGCGGCCATCAGTAGTGCACCTTCTTCTCGATGAACTTGAATTGCAGTGCAGTGATGACCATGAGGATCACGAACATGACTGTTCCCGCTGCTGCCGAGTACCCGACGTTCGAGCGTTGGAACGCCTGGTCGTAGATGAACCAGCTGAGCGTCGTGGTCGCGGATGCCGGGCCGCCGCCCGTCATCACAGCGATGATGTCGAACGCCTGGAACGCGCTGATCGTCTGGGTGATGACCAGGAAGAACGTCGTCGGCGAGAGCAGGGGCAGCGTGATCCTGCAGAACGTCTGCCACCGGTTCGCCCCGTCGATACGCGCGGCCTCGAGGACTTCGGACGGGAGCCCCTGCATGGCGGCGAGGTAGACGATCGCGACGAAGCCGACGCCCTTCCAGATCGACACGATGAGCAGCGCAGCCAGCGCCCAGTTCGCATCCGTCGTCCAGGCCGGTGAGTCCAGCCCGAACATGTTGAAGGCGACTCTGGCGAGGCCGTAGTTCTGATCGAAGATGAACAGCCACACCGCAGCGATCGCGGCGCCGGAGATCACGTGAGGTGCGAAGACGATGCCTGTCACCGCCGTCGTGCCCGGCAGCTTCATGGAGAACAACGCGGCCAGGCCGAGGCCGAGCACCAGACTGACCCCGACCACCACCACGACCCACACGACGGTGATCCACAGCACGTGCTGGAAGGACTCCGAGGCGAACAGTGCCGTGTAGTTCGAGAAGCCGACGAAGAACGGCTCCGGTGATATGAAGTCCCAGCTGGTGAGGCTGAGATAGAGGTTCTCGATGATCGGCCAATAGGCGAACACCGCGATCAGAGCGAGGTTGGGGAATGCGAACAGCGCGAAGAGGGCGTACCCACGGCGCCGACGGCGCCGGATGGCGGGCGAACTCCGCTTCGAAGACACGCGAAGCGGCGCCTCGGGAGGCGTGACGGTTGCGGAGGACATCAGCGAGTCGGGATGCCGTTGGGGTAGACGACCGCTTTCAGCGAATCGGGTACGTCTGCGGCCAGAGTGAGCGCTGCCTCGGCGTCGGCGAGCTCGAAACGGTGCGTGACGAGTGATTCCACATCGACTCGTCCGCTCGCCACGAACGCGATGGCGGTCGGCCAGGTATGCGCATAGCGATTCACGAGGGAGATCGAGATCTCCTTGACGTTCAGTCGTGACAATGCCAGTGCGACGTCCTGCTTCGGCAGCCCCACCATCGCCGCCCTCCCGCCATTGCGCAGGCGCCAGAGTCCTGCAGCGAGGGCTCCGGGCGCACCGGAGCACTCGAGGAGAACATCGGCGTCCTCATGACCTGGACCCTCCGGCAGAGCTCCTGCCTTCTCGGTGCGGAAGCCGAGCTTCTCGGCGACGCTGAGACGGAAGTCGGAGATGTCGGAGACGACGACGTCGGCTGCGCCTTCGGCGCGCGCGACCTGAGCTGCGAGGATCCCGACCGGACCGGCCCCGGTCACACGCACGCGATCGCCGGGGAGGAGCCCGGCGCGCCGGCACGCCCAGAGGCCGACGGAGAGCGGCTCGCACAGCGCCGCGGCCTCGAAAGACATCGAGTCGGGGATCGCGAACAGATTGCGCGCATCGATCGCGAGGTTCTGCACGAGCGCGCCGTCATACGGCGGCGTGGCGAGGAAGATGAAGTCCGGGCACAGGTGATACCTGCCGGCGAGGCACTCCTCGCAGTTGCGGCACGGCGTGCCGGGTTCGATGGCGACACGGTCGCCGGTCGCGACATTCGTCACGCCGTCACCGGTCGCGACGACCGTTCCGGATGCCTCGTGACCGAGGATGATCGGTCCCGTCACCTTCCAGTCACCGATGTAGCCGACCCGGTAGTACGCCGTGTCCGAGCCGCAGATGCCCACGGCTTCGACTCTGACGATCGCTTGACCGGGAAGCGGATCAGGAAGCGGCACCTCCTGCAGCTCGATCGCTCCGAGCGTGGGCATGACCGCCGCGAGATTCGCCATCGTTGGTGTCCTTCCGTCAGGCGCTGATGCGCCCGTTCGATCAGAAGTCACGCTAACCGGATGACGTGCACGAGAAACCGCGCTGCTCAAAGGAGCGCTCCTTGATCACATAGGAGCGAATATTCACGTCCGATGAAGCGTCAGTACACCTGTCGTTCAGACGACGACGGCAAGGGCGACGCCATCCCAGCCCTTGAGACCGACGGTCTGCAGCGCCGTCGCATCGAAGCGGGGATCCTCCCCCAGCATCCGCAGCGCATCTCGGGTGCCGATCACACGCGGGTCGGTGGTGTCGTCTCGGACGATCTCCCCTTCCCGCCCGATGTTGTCGAGAACGATCACCGTGCCTGCACGGCCGAGCTGAGCCGCCCAGTCGAGATAGATCGTGTTCGACTCCTTGTCGGCGTCGATGAAGACGAGGTCGAACGGCTCGGAGCCCTCGAGCGTCGGCAGCACATCCGCGCCACGACCGATGCGGATCGCCACGCGCTCGCCCACTCCCGCAGCGTCGATGCTGGCGCGAGCGATCGCCGCGTTGCCCGGCTCCGCCTCGATCGTCGTCACCGTGCCGTCCTCGCCGACTGCCCTCGCGAGCCAGATCGTGGAGTAGCCGCCCAGAGTGCCGATCTCGAGCACTCTGCGCGCGCCGCACATCCGCGTGACGAGGTTCAGGAGCTTGCCGCTGACCGGGGCCACCTCGATGTCCGGCAGCCCGGCGGCGCGCTGCGCGGCGAGCGCGGCCTCCAGCGCGGAGTCGTGCCCCACGAGGGTCTCGGCGAGGTATTCATCGGTGCGGCGCCAGTTGTCGGCGTTCGATTCAGCCATGGCTCCACCCAACTCCCCCGCTCCGGTGGCGTCAATAGCCGGATGCCGCGCGGTGAGGCGTCACCGCGCGTCGACCTCGCGTCGAGGTGCCGACAGCATCCGCCCCACGGCGCCCTCGAGTTCGGGCTGCCTGCGGAACTGACCGGTGGCGATCAGCACCGTCACGACGAGTGCGCAGGTGATCCAGCCCGCGGCACCCAGGATTCCGGCGAGCGCAGGGTCGATGGTCGTCCCCGCCGCGTGGAACCAGATGATCATCCCGCCTGCGGCGTTCATCGCACCGTGCGCGAACACTGCCGGCCACAGCGACGCCGACCGCAAGCGCAGCCACCCGAGCAGCACACCCCACGCGACGCACCCTGCCGTCATCAGGAGCAGCCCCGTGATGTCCGTCCGGCCGAAGTTGTATCCCAGCAGGATCACTGGCGCGTGCCACAGCCCCCAGACCGCACCGCTGACGAGCAGAGCCGGCCAGGTGCCGTACTGACGCAGGGCGGGCACGAGGAACCCCCGCCAACCGAGCTCCTCGCCGAACGCGAGCACAGCGTTGATCGTGGCGGCGGCGATCGGGAGCAGCGCCAGCTGCGACAGGATCACGACGATCACGGGCGGAGCGGGCACCCCGACGGGAAGAGACGCCTCGAGCTGCGCTGCGAACCCCGAGAAATGGACGAGGTCCACCGACACCCACCCGAGCAGCGCGGCGACGACGACGCTGAGCGCCACGAGCAGTATGGGTCCGAACAGACCGAGCACCGTCATCCAGATCACGCGCTTCGCCGGACGCAGCGGCCATATACCGAGCAAGCGCAACCGCTCACCCGCGGGCACCGGCCTCATCACGAGCATCACGATCACGACGGCGAGCGCGGGCGTGAACATCATCACGGAGATCAGCACCGACGAGAGCGGATGCGCGAGACCGCGATCGACCCACATCGGCAGGGCTACGAGCCACGCCAGCGCGCAGGCGAGCAGCACGAACGCGATCGTGGCGGAGGGTCGGATGCGAGTCATGAGCGGGCCTCTTTCATGGCGGTGGTGAGAACGGATGCCGCGGTACGGGCATCATCGATCGTGACGACGAACACGCGCCCGCTGCTGCGTGTGACCTGCAGTGCCTCACCGGTGCGCAGCACGATGCCCATGCGTCCGTCGACGGCGATGCGCAGTCCCCATCCGCCGAACTCCGCCATCGGATCGACCTGCACGACCTGGATGTCGGTGATCTCCGAGGCGGCGACGTTCCACCGCGGCCAGCCGATGATGGAACGCACCCGCAGACCCGCCGCATTGACGCGCACGCGGAAGACGAGGGTCACCGCGATGAGTGCGACGAGCAGCAGCGTGACGATCGCGAGGATCCACCAGGAGCCGTCGCCGATCATGAACACCCAGACCGTGGTGGCGCAGAGGATGAGCACAGACGCCACAAGGCTGATGATGCCGGGCCTCCCCATCGCCGCCGTCCCGAACCAGGCGACCCTCTCGCCCGGCGCGAGCCGCAGATCAGGCGAAGCCGCATCGGAGGCCTGCGTCGTCGACCTGATCACATTCGGTTGCACGAACCAGCCGATGAGCCCGAGCACGAGCAGAGCCCCGAACCCGAGCGCCAGCACTGCGCCGATGTTCAGCCCGGTGCTGATCGATTCGCGCTGCATCGCCACGGAACCGACGAAGACGACGCAGAGCAGCGCCGACGTGCCCGCCGAGATCGCGGCGAGCAACCGGCACGTGACGCCCCAGGAACTCTTCATCAGCGTCAGGATCGGCAGCGTCAACAGCAGAGGGATCCCCAGTCCGAGCACGACCTGGACCCAGACGTACAGCACGGGGCTGGAGTAGCCGTTGGGGCCTTCCGGACCCCAATGAGTGACGATGGTCTCAGGAAGGTCGGGCAACCAGGCGACGATGAACCCCGCGGCGATCGCCGTCTGCACGACCGGAAGCACGAGTCCGACGAGGAGGAACGCGCGACGAGCGCGACGGATGTCTTGAGTGATGGCGGCGGTGTTCATGATTCGATCTCCGTGACGAGGGCGGCGAGGGTGGCGGGTGAGATCCCGAGGGAGGAGGCTCGGCGCACGAGCGCGACGACCTCGTCGGCCAGCTCGGCGAGCGGCGCGGCCGAAGCGGACACGACCGCTCCTCTCCCACGGCGCAGATCTATCAGCGCTTCGTCGCGCAGCTGCTGGTACGCGCGCAGCACGGTGTGCAGATTGATATCCAGGGCGTCCGCCACTTCTCGCGCCGACGGCAGCCGATCACCGGGGACGAGGCGCCCGGCGAGGATGTCGCCGCGCACCGAGGACGCGACCTGTTCGAATAACGGCCTCGAACTCTCCGCATCAATTCTGATCAGCACATCCGACCCTCTCGTTCAATTAGCCTAATTCTAGTTGAAATAGAATAATTGTCGCAACCCTCCATGACTCTTCGTCCGACGCAGCAGGCTGGACGACACTGGCGTCATGCGCATCACTCCCCGTCGCCTCGCCACCGGCATGAGCCTGTGGGCTCCGAATCTGTTCAGCGGCATCCGCATCCGTCGTTTCAGCGAGGACTGGACGCACGCCACCGTCGAGCTGCACGTGAACGTCATCACCCGCAACTACGTCAAGACGGCGTTCGGCGGTTCGATGTCGGCAATGACCGACCCGTACTTCTTCATGCTCGTGATGCATCAGCTCGGGCGCGACTACGTCGTCTGGGACACCCGCGGGCAGATCGAGTTCGTGAAGCCGGGCCGCGGCGTTCTGACGGCGGAGTTCCACGTCTCTCCGGAGAAGGTGGCCGAACTCCGCGAACGCGCCGCGGGCGGCGCGAAGGTCCTCGAGTGGTTCGAGACCGTGATCACCGACCGTGACGGCGACGTCGTCGCGAAGGTGCGCCGTGAGGTCTACATCCGCGAGAAGAAGCGCGTCACGGCGGCTCGCCAGGCCTGAACCCCATCCGTTCACCATCGCGTGTCACGATGACCGTGTGGAACTCGCACGTCGCCTGACGCTCACCGATGCCGTCGCCATCGGCCTGGGATCGATGATCGGTGCAGGTGTGTTCTCCGCGTGGGGACCCGCGATCGACGTCGCAGGCTCGGGGCTGCTCGCAGCTCTCGCGATCGCCGCGGTCGTCGCGTTCTGCAATGCGACCTCGTCCGCGCAGCTCGCGGCGGTGCATCCCGTCTCGGGTGGCACCTACGCCTACGCCAGGGCGGAGATCGGCCCGTGGTGGGGTTTCGTCGCCGGCTGGTGCTTCGTGATCGGCAAGATCGCCAGCTGCGCCGCCATGGCGTTGACGTTCGCCGCATACGCCGCACCAGAGGGCTGGCAGGTGCCGGTGGCGATCATCGCGGTCGCCGCCCTCGCCACGGTGAACTGCTTCGGTGTGACACGGACAGCGGCGCTCACCCGCATCCTCGTGATCGTCTCGCTGATCGGCCTGGCCGTGGTGGTCGCCGGCGGTTTCGCCGCATCGCCAACCGCAGCTCCCGCTCCCCTCCCCGACCTCACCGCCTACGGCGTGCTGCAGGGCGCGGGCCTCCTGTTCTTCGCGTTCGCCGGCTACGCACGGATCGCCACGATGGGCGAAGAGGTCGTCGATCCCGCGCGCACCATCCCGCGCGCGATCGCGATCGCGCTGTCCGGTGCGGTCGTCGTCTACGCGTTGATCGCCGTGGTCGTGATGCTCACCCTCGGGGCGGATGCCGGTTCCACGTCCGCGCCGCTCGCCGCTGTGGTCGATGCCGCCGGTTGGACGGCGCTCGTCCCTGTCGTGCGCGTGGCCGCGGCGGCGGCATCCCTCGGCGCGTTGCTGGCGCTGATCACCGGAATCGGCCGCACGACTCTCGCGATGGCCAGGGAATCCGACCTGCCGCGCTTCCTCGCGGCCGTCCATCCGCGGTGGCAGGTGCCGCAGCGCGCCGAGATCGCGATCGCCCTGATCGTGATCGTCATCGTGCTGTTCGCCGACCTGCGCAACGCGATCGGATTCTCCTCGTTCGGAGTGCTGCTGTACTACCTGATCGCGAACGCCTCGGCATTCCGGCAGACGGGAGCGGCCCGGCGCTACCCGCGTGCGCTGCAGGTGATCGGCGTGCTCGGCTGCCTGGTCCTCGTCAACACGTTGCCGATCCTCGCATCGTTGATCGGCACGGGAGTCGTGCTCATCGGGGTGGCGTATCGGATGCTGCGGCTGCGCTCTCTGCGTCGCTGAGTGACACGCGTGCGCGCACTCAGGACGAGCGGTAAGCACTCGGCGCCATACCCAGCACCGCGCGGAAGTCGTTCGTGAGATGCGAGTGATCGGCATATCCGAGGTCAGCGGCGAGCGTTGACAGGTCGATGTCCGGCTGTTCCCGCACCCGCTGGGCTGCCTCTTGCAGCCGTCGACGTCGGATCATCGCTGAGGGCGGCAGGCCCACGTGCCGGTGCGCGAGGCGTTGCAGCGTCCGCAACGACATCGACAGGCGCGCCGCTGCGTCCTCGGCGCTGGTGATCGCGGCATCCGCCATCAGCAATCTCGCCATCTCGTTCGCCTGATGAGCAGCCGGTGCGACCTGGCCGATCTGCTCGACGAGCCAGTCGGCGAACACCTGCGCCGCGCGCTCGCGATGCGGGCCATCACCGGTCTCCATCGCCTGCGTCACCGCGGCGAGCAGATCGGGAGCTTCGAACGTCGTCGAGTCGTCACGGAGCGCCGACGGATCGTCGACGAGGGCTGCCACGGACGCCGGCTTCAGCAGCGCTCCCACGGCCCATCCTCGGCCCACCAGATCGCGATGCGTCGCCACAGTGGAGGCGCCGACGAGCTCGACGCCGCCCGGCTCCACGACGAGATTGAGTGCAGGATAGGCGACGACATGCTGGCGCGATGTGCGACCCGGTTCGATGCTCCACTCAGGGATCCAGAACCATTCGACGAGTTCTGCGGCTTCTGCCGGCGGCGGGAGCCGGTGGAATTCCGGCATCCGCGCCGGATACAGAATCCCCCGCCGAGCGTCGATCATGCTCTGACCGTAGTCGCAGCATCCGACAACGTGTCGTGAATCTCCAAGCGCCGTCCCTGGCATGCTTCGTAGCGTGAAAGCATGAACATCACATCAGGCCTCACAGGCGCTCACACCACGAACGGCCGTCCGAACAACGCGAGTTCCCTCACCCCGTTCCTCGCGATCCCCGGGGCAGCCGGCGCGATCGAGTTCTACCGCGATGTCTTCGGTGCGACGGTCATCGACGTCACAGAGATGGGCGGAGTCGTCGTCCATGCGGATCTCGACTTCGGGTTCGGTCTGCTCCAGCTCGGCGAGCCCAGCCCGGACTACCACCTCGTACCTCCGCCTGCGGGTGAAGGCGACTGCTATTCGCTCGGGCTGTACGTATCCGACGTCGACGCGGTGTGCGAGCGCGCGGAGGCTGCGGGAGCGACCGTGAGGGAGGCGCCGTCCGATTTCGTCTCGGGCGACCGCTTCGCAAGCATCCGCGATCCCTTCGGCGTGCGCTGGTCGCTGATGAGCCGCGTCGAGGACCTCAGTCCCGAAGAGAGCGCCAGGCGCGTCGAGGAGTGGGCGGCCTCATTCAGTGCGGAGCAGTCTGCGGGGTGAGTTCCGCTCCGGCGACGAGTGCCGTGACCACCGCCGGCAGCAGCGCGTCGGCAGTGGCACGATACCCAGCGGCGCTGGGGTGGAACCGATCGAGGCTGAACATCTCCTCCGGCTGCTCGTGGAAGGTCGGGCCCAGCACCTGTCGCAGATCGACGGGTACGGCGCCGGTGCGCCACGCGACCTTGGTCTGCTCCAGCGCGAGGCGGCGCGACATCCTCGACAGCAGAGCCCGCAGCGGTTGCGGCACCGGCTGGAGCGTGCCGAGATCGGGGCAGGTGCCGACGACGACGGCTGTGCCCGCAGCCTTGAGCCGGAGTATCGCCTGCTCCAGCCGTTCGCCCGCCGCAGACGGCGAGATCGTATGGGTGACGTCGTTGCCGCCCACCACGATCACCGCGACGTCGGCACGGTACCCCTCGGGGAGGGCGTCGAGCTGACCGGAGAGCGCGGACGATTCCGAGCCGACGACCGCGCCCGTACGCAGCCGCACGGGCGACTGCATCCGCTTCGCCAGCCCTTTCGCGATGCGCCCGCCCAGTGTCTGCTTGCGATGCTCCGCGCCGAGGCCCGCCGCCAGCGAATCACCCAGCAGCAGCAGTTCGATCGGTCGACCGTCGAGTGCGCGTTTCCACACCCGGTCGGCGACCAGGGACTGCTCGCCGAGCGGCTTGCCTATGCGCCGCCGCGCGACAGCGGCCTGGTGGACGAGCAACGACCGTCCGCCCAGCACGATCGCGGATGCCACCGCCGTCGCCACGGCGATCGCGGTGCGCACCCCTGCCATGTCACCATCACACCGCGCGGGAATGAACGCGGTGTGAACGTACGCACACCTGTCAGGTGAAATCACGGATGTCAGTGGAAAATGCCCGGTTTCGGCTGACATCCGTGATCCGGACTGACAGGTGTGCAGCGGGCGGCACTGTGCAGCGGCAGCACTGTGCAGCGGCGGCTCGTTCGATGCGCTCAGGACAGCGGCTTGAGCTCCAGTGATCCGACCTCGGTGCCGGCGGAGACCGTCGCGAAGGCGGTGTAGCCGTCGGCGGCCGACCGCTCGAGCAGCGCCTTGAAGTTCTTGACCCTGCGCTCCAGGCGCACGCGCGAGCCCGAACGGACCAGCGCAGCCTTGTGCGCGACGAGCTCGGCCACCGGCACGTCGGCATCATGCACGAGCACGACGGCCTGCGTATCGGCATCCGCTCCGAGCTCGACCAGATCGACCAGCCGCTCGAAGCCTAGCGAGAACCCGACCGCAGGCACCTGCTGGCCGAGGAAGCGTCCGATCATGCCGTCGTAACGGCCGCCACCGCCCAGCGAGTACGGCACCGAGGGGTGCGCCAGTTCGAAGATCGTGCCGGTGTAGTAGCCCATGCCGCGCACCAGGAACGGGTCGAACACGAGCGGGATGTCGCCCTCGATCCCCCGTCCTGCCGCGACGGCCTCGCCGATCCCGACGAGGTGGTCGACGATCTCGTCCGGAGCGTTCTCCGGGAGGGCCTTGCGGATCTGGCGTTCGCCGAACGGGTGGAACTCCATGGTCTGCGGGCGACGCAGGAACGTCTCGAACGCGTCGACGGCGGATGCTGTGGCATCCCGATCCCGGAGTTCCTTGACGATCCCGTCGGGACCGATCTTGTCGAGCTTGTCGATCGTGATGAGCACGCCAGGACGCTCGTCGGCTGTGAAGCCGAAGGCATCCAGCATCCAGTCGAGCACTCGCCGGTCGTTGATGCGCACGCTCGCGCCGTCGAGGCCGAGTGCGTCCACGGCATCCAGCGAAGCGACCATCAGTTCGGCTTCGGCGCGCGAGGAGTCGTCGCCCATGATGTCGATGTCGCACTGCACGAACTGCCGGTAGCGACCCTTCTGCGGGCGCTCGGCACGCCACACGGGACCGATCTGGATCGCACGGAAGACCCCCGGCAGCTGCCCGCGGTTGCTCGCGAAGAAACGTGCGAGCGGCACGGTGAGGTCGTACCGGAGGCCGAGGTCGCTCAGCGCGGCGGGGTCGTCGGCACCTTCACGGACAGCATCGGCGTCCATCCCGCGGCGCAGCACGTTGTAGGCGAGCTTCTCGTTGTCGCCGCCCATGCCGGAATGCAGACGCGAGTACTCCTCCAGCGCCGGCGTCTCGATCTCGTCGAACCCGTGCGCCAGGTAGCGCTCGCGGATCACGGAGAGCACACGCTCACGGCGGGCCTTGTCGGCGGGGAGGATGTCGCGCATGCCGCGCGGCGCGTTCACAGTAGCCACGAGTACATCTTTCCAGGTCTTGCAGGTTTCCAGATCGGCACACTCACCCATCGCCGCTCCACGGCGCACGGATGGGAAAACCCAGACCGCCTGGCGTCACCTCAGCCGGCTTCGGCCTCACGCACGTCGTCTTCGAGCAGGCGCAGGCGCTCGCGCAGCGCACGCTCGGCATCCCAGCCGTTCTCCCGGGCCGTGGCCGCGAGCATCAGCAGCAGATCGCCGAGCTCCTCCTCGGATTCCGGCGCAGCCCCGACCTCGGCGGCGTCGTGAGCGGCGAGCGCGACATCGTCACCGGCTCCGACCCGCGCGGCGCGGCCGAGCACTTTCTGCGCGAGCGCGAGCGCCGGCATCCCGTGCGGTACGCCGTCGAGAACGCTGGTGCGCGAGCGCTTCTCGGCGGCCTTCGCGGCGTTCCAGTGCACCAGCACCTCTTCGGGCGTGCTCGCGACCGCGTCGGCGAAGACATGCGGATGCCGCCTCACCATCTTCTCCGTCAGCGTCTGCGCCACATCGTCGATGTCGAACGGGTCATCCGGATCCTGCGCGGCGATCGCCGCATGGAACAGCACCTGCCAGAGCAGGTCGCCCAGTTCTTCACGGAGGTCGGCGCGCGTGCCGTCCTCGACGGCGTCGATGAGCTCGTGCGATTCCTCGATCAGGTACGGCACGAGGTCGCGATGCGTGATCTGCTGCGACCACGGGCACTTCTTGCGCACGGCGCGCATGGTCTCGGCGGCGGTGCGCAGCGGATCAGGATTCTCGGTCATGGTGCTTCCTCGTCGAAATGGTCACGAGACGGTCGTCGTGGAGCGGCGGTACCACGCGGCACGCCATGAGACGACGACGCCCGACAGCACCAGGGCGATCAACGAGCCCACCAGTACGCCGAGGATCGCCTGATCGCGCACGGCAGGATCATCCGCGAAGGCGAGGTTCGCCAGCAGCAGCGACACTGTGAAGCCGATGCCGCCGAGCGCGCCGGCGGCGAGCAGATCGGTGATCGTCAGGGCAGGGGCCTTGTCCTTCGATCCGATCCTCATGGCGAGCCATCCGAAGACCGTGATGCCGATGATCTTGCCCACCGGCAGGGCGATCGCGATGCCGAAGAACGCGGGCGAGAGCTCGGACGGCGACACCGCGGGGATTACGACGAAGGCGGCGGCGAACGCGAAGATCGGCAGGATCGCGCCGTTGACCCACGGCTCGAGCGCATGCCGCGTCGGCATCGCCGGGGACTGCGCGATGGCCAGCCCCAGCAGCACGCCCGCGATCGTGGCGTGGATGCCGGACGAGATCATGAGGCCCCAGACGAGGACGCCCACGATCACCATCGCGACGACGACCAGCCATGAGTGCCTGGTCGGCAGCGTCCGTGACAGTGCGCCGAACACGACGACACCGACGATGGCCAGCAGCAGGTACAGCCAGTTCAGGTCGTGGGCGAAGAGCACCGCGATGAAGATGATGCCAATGATGTCGTCGAGTATCGCCAGGGCGAGCAGGAAGACCCGCACCGCAGAGGGCAGCCCCTTGCCGAAAACAGCGAGCACACCGAGCGCGAAGGCGATGTCCGTCGCCGTCGGGATCGGCCAGCCAGAGGAGGTCTGCTCGCCACCGGCGACGATCAGATAGATGATGATCGGCACGAGCACGCCGCCGGCAGCGGCGATCGAGGGCTGCAGAGCCTTTCGGAATGAGTTCAACTCGCCGCGGGTGAGTTCGTACTGCAGCTCCATCGCGACCACGAAGAAGAAGATCGCGAGCAGGCCGTCCGAGATCCAGTGCGCGACCGAGAGGTCGATCGACGTGCCGGGCACCGCGATGTGGAACCCCAGCACCGCGTCGATCGGACCGAACGCCGGCGTGTTCGCGAGCACGAGTCCGAGCGCCGCCGCGAGAAGAAGGAGCACTGCGGGGAACTGCTGCGTGCGAAGAAGATTTCGGGAGTCGGCCATCGGAGCAATGCTATCCGCCGCCTCGGCTTCACCGGATGTCACGTGGTCATGACCGCCTCCTGCACGGCTATAACCTCGAATGGTGACTCCTGAGCCCACCAACACAGAGGCCATCCGCGTCATCGGTCGATTCGAAGCCGGACGCGGGATCCCAGACGAGATGCGTGCAGATGTCCGCATGCTCGGCGCACTGCTCGGGCAGGTGCTGCGCGAGTGCGGCAGCGCCGGTCTGTTCGACGACGTCGAGCGGCTGCGGTTGGCGACCATCCAGGCGTACGACGAGGAGAGCGCCGAGGCCTTCGAACGCGCATCGGCGATCGCGGATTCGTTCACCGTCCAGCGAGCCGACGAAGTGGCCCGCGCCTTCACGTGCTACTTCCATCTCGTCAACCTCGCCGAAGAGCACCAGCGCGTGCGCATCCTTCGCGAGCGTGCAGGACAGCCTGGCCGGGAGGATGCCACGGACACCGTCGCGACCGCGTACGCGCAGTTGCGACGCGAGATCGGCGACGAGGAGGCCACTCGTCGCCTGCAGGACCTGCGGTTCCACCCCGTGTTCACCGCGCACCCGACGGAGGCCCGTCGTCGCGCCGTGTCCGCCAGCATCCGCCGCCTCTCCGAACTGCTCACGCAGCACGACAGCGCGAGCGACGGCGGTGCGGAGCAGCACAGGGCCCGCCGCCGCATGCTCGAGGAGGTCGACACGCTCTGGCGCACGGCGCCGCTGCGCGCTCAGAAGCCGTCGCCCACCGATGAGGTGCGCACGGTCATGTCGGTGTTCGACGAGACCCTGTTCACCACGGTCCCCCACGTCTATCGCCGCATCGACGACGCTCTGCGCGGCGACGACTCCGGCGCGAGCGCTCCGGTGGTCCCCGCGTTCGTGCGGGTCGGCTCGTGGGTCGGCGGCGACCGCGACGGCAACCCCTTCGTCACGGCGTCCGTCACGCGCGAAGCCGCGCAGATCGCCTCCGACCATGTGCTGCGCGGTCTCGAACGGGCTGTCGAGCGCATCGGCCGCGGCCTCACTCTCGACGCCGAGGGCACGCCGCCCTCCGCCGCGGTGGTCGCGCTGTGGGAGTCCTTCATCGAGACCGACGAGAACGCCGCGGCCGAGATCGCCGCGCGCTCTCCGGAAGAGCCGCACCGCCGCGTTCTGCTCGCACTCGCGAACCGGGTCGCACGCACCCGTTCGGGAGCGGACGGCGCATACACGGACCCCGAGCAGCTGCTCGCCGACCTGCGCACCGTGCAGGCCTCGCTCGCGGCATCCGGGGCGAACCGCCATGCGTTCGGCGGCGTCCAGCACCTGATCTGGCAGGTCGAGACCTACGGGTTCCACCTCACCGAGCTCGAGGTGCGCCAGCACTCGCAGGTGCACCGCGAGGCACTCGCCGAGCTCGATGCGGGCGCGGAGCCCAGCGAGAAGACGCTCGAGGTCCTCGACGTCTTCCGTGCGGTCGCCGACATCCAGCGCACCTACGGGCCGCGCGCGGCAGGACGCTACGTCGTCTCGTTCACGCAGTCCGCCGAGGACCTCGCCAACGTGCACCGCCTCGCGCGGCATGCGCTCGGTGACGATGTGCCGGTACTGGACGTCGTGCCGCTCTTCGAGACGTTCGCCGACCTGCAGGCCGCTCCCGGCATCCTCGCGGAGGTCGTCGGCTTCCCCGAGTTCCGCTCGCGCATGGCCGCCACCGGCAATCGCCTCGAGGTCATGCTCGGCTACTCCGATTCCTCGAAGGACGTCGGCCCTGTGGCCGCGAACCTGGCACTGTACGAGGCGCAGGAGAAGATCGCCCTCTGGGCGAAGGATGCCGGTATCGCTCTGACACTCTTCCACGGGCGCGGCGGCGCGCTGGGTCGAGGCGGCGGGCCGGCGAACTCCGCGATCCTCGCGCAGCCGCCGCACTCCGTCGACGGCCGGTTCAAGCTCACCGAGCAGGGCGAGACCATCTTCGCCCGCTACGGCGAACCGGCGATCGCGATGCGCCACATCGATCAGGTCGCCGCGGCGACGCTGCTCGCATCGTCTCCTGGCGTCGAGGAGCGCACGAGCGGCGCAGCCGCACGCTTCGCCGACGTCGCGCGGGTGATGGACGAGGCCTCCCGTGAGAAGTTCTTCGCTCTGGTGAAGGCCGACGGCTTCGCGCCCTGGTTCGCCACCGTCACACCTCTCGAGGAGATCGGGCTGCTCGCCCTCGGTTCGCGTCCAGCGCGCCGCGGCCTCTCGGTGGAATCGCTCGAAGACCTCCGCGCCATCCCATGGGTGTTCGCGTGGACGCAGGCGCGCATCAACCTCGCCGGCTGGTTCGGTCTGGGAACCGCGCTCGAGAGCGTCGGCGACGAGGCGCTGCTCAAGGACGCCTACCGCGACTGGCCGCTGCTTCGCACCATGATCGACAACGTCGCGATGAGCCTCGCGAAGACCGACGAGCGCATCGCCCGTCGCTATCTCGCGCTCGGCGACCGCGATGATCTCGCACAGCTGGTGCTCGACGAGCTCACGCTGACGAAGGAGTGGGTCATCCGCCTCACCGGCGGCGACGCGCTGCTCGAGAACAAGCCGATCCTGCAGCGGGCGGTGACGCTGCGCAGCCCGTACGTGGACGCGCTGTCGCTGCTGCAGCTGCGTGCGCTGAGGGAGCTGCGCTCCGCAGCATCCGGGTCGGGCGCCGACGACGAACAGCGCCGTCTGCTGCTGCTGTCAGTCAGCGGCGTCGCCGCCGGCCTGCAGAACACCGGATGATCACCGCCTGGTGCGCATCACGGAAACACGCGCGGTAAGGTGAAATCTCGTGCCCGACCCGGCACGCCTTCTCGCGCGACACGATCGCCCCCTCAGCCACACTCTTCAGAAAGCCGTCCCGCGTGACCGCAACCCACACCGAATTCCACCCGCTCACCGCGTCCGTCCAGCCCGTGTTCGACACGGTGCTCGCCCGCAGCCCGCACGAACCCGAGTTCCAGCAGGCCGTGCACGAGGTGCTCGGAACGATCTCCCCGGTGCTCGAGCAGCACCCGGAGTACGTCGAGGCCGGCATCCTGGACCGGATCGTGGAGCCCGAGCGCCAGATCATGTTCCGCGTGCCGTGGGTGGACGACGCAGGGAAGATGCAGGTCAACCGCGGCTACCGCATCCAGTTCTCGTCGGTGCTCGGCCCGTACAAGGGCGGACTGCGTTTCCACCCTTCGGTGAACCTGTCGATCATCAAGTTCCTCGGTTTCGAGCAGATCTTCAAGAACGCGCTCACCGGTCAGGGCATCGGCGGCGCGAAGGGCGGGTCGGACTTCGATCCGCACGGTCGTTCCGACGCCGAGGTCATGCGCTTCTGCCAGTCATTCATGAGCGAGCTGTACCGTCACCTCGGCGAGCACACCGACGTCCCCGCGGGCGACATCGGTGTCGGCGGCCGCGAGATCGGCTACCTGTTCGGCTCGTACCGCAAGATCACGAACCGTCACGAGTCGGGCATGTTCACCGGCAAGGGCACCGGCTGGGGTGGCGCCGAGGTGCGCACCGAGGCCACCGGCTACGGCGCGGTGTTCTTCGCTCAGGAGATGCTCGCCGTTCACAACGAGTCGCTCGAGGGCAAGCGCGTCGGCATCTCCGGTTCCGGAAACGTCGCGATCTACGCCATCCAGAAGGCCACTCAGCTCGGCGCGACGGCGGTCACGGCATCCGATTCCTCGGGGTACATCGTCGATGACGCCGGTATCGACCTGGATCTGCTGCGCCAGATCAAAGAGGTCGAGCGCGGCCGCATCGTGGAGTACGCGAACCGGCGCGCGAGCGCTCGATTCGTGGAGAACGGCAGTGTGTGGGAGGTTCCGGTCGACATCGCGGTGCCCTCCGCCACGCAGAACGAGGTCAGTCTGGCCGACGCCGAGGCCCTCATCGCGAATGGCGTGCGCGCCGTCTCCGAGGGCGCCAACATGCCCTGCGTTCCGGATGCGGTCGCCGCGTTCCAGAAGGCGGGCGTACTGTTCGCCCCGGGCAAGGCCGCGAACGCCGGTGGTGTCGCGACCTCTGCGCTGGAGATGAGCCAGAACGCATCGCGTCAGCGCTGGACCTTCGGCGACAGCGAGAACAAGCTGCGCGAGATCATGGCCGACATCCACGACGCCGCGTTCCGGGCCGCCGAGAAGTACGACGTTCCCGGGGATTACGTCACCGGCGCGAACATCGCCGGCTTCCAGCGGGTCGCGACGGCGATGCTGGCTCAGGGCGTCATCTGAGTCTCTGCTCTGTCTGTTCGCCGAGGCCCCCGCTGGTTATCCGCGCCCTCTCTGAGGCGCGTCATCCAAAGGGGGCCTCGGCGCTCAGGAGGGGCCCCGGCGCAGGTGGATGGGCTCACGCCGGATGGTCATCCGCGTGCCGCGCCAGCGAACGCCCATAGCGCTCGGTGAGCTGCACCATGACATCCGGGGTGTCGCGGTCCACGCCGAACACGTAGCCGGGGAAGTCCAGTTCGCGCTGCGCCGCCCAGATCTCCTCGTGCTTGTCCGGGGACAGCAGGAGCAGCGGATCGCCGACCGCCACCCAGCCGATCGGGACGACCGTGTCCTCAGGGAGCGTCGTACGCAGGTGCACGACCGCGTTGATGCGCACCTCGGCCCGTGCGCCGATCTTGGCACCGTTGAACACCCGCGTTCCGGTCGCGAGGAACACCTCGTCGCCGATCACCGCACCGGACACGGACGCCCCGGGGCCGATCAGCACGTGATCGCCGATGTGCACAGGGTTCGCCGAGCTGGCGCGCACGATCGCGTTCTCCATCACGATGACGTTCTCACCGAGCGTGATCGGCCCGCCCTCCGCGGTGATGACGGCGCCGTGCAGCACCTGGCAGTCCGCTCCGATCTCCACATCACCGGAGATGACGGCGGTGGGCGCGATGACGGCGGTCTCGTGGATCCGGGGCCGAGCCCCGAGGTGCTCGTACAGCATGCGGTCATGCTAGCGCTGCCGACGAGCCGGCGCACCCGCACCGCTCAGGCGGACCGTCGCGCCTCGAGGAGATGTCTCGAGGAGTGCGCGACGAACGGACCGTCGCGCTCGATCAGCTCGTGCAGGTCGCGGAGCCGGTCGCGGTAGCGCTCCACGGTGAAGTCGGGCACCCACCAGACGAGCTTGCGCAGCAGGTAGACCACGGCAGCGACGTCACGGATCTCGATGCGCAGCGTCGCGCGGCGCACATCGACGATCTCGAGTCCCGCAGCCTCGGCGGCCTCGATCTCGTCGTCGGGGTGACGCCCTCGTCGCTGCTCCGGCAACGGGCCGAGGAAGAACTCGATCAGCTCGAACCCGCTCGCCGGTCCCACATGCTGGGCGAGATAGGTTCCGCCGATGCGAAGCACCCGTGCGATCTCGGCCCAGCGCGGGGCGACAGGATGCCGACTGGTGACGAGGTCGAACGCGCCGTCGGCGAACGGCAACGGGTCGTCCTGTCCTGTGCGCACCACGACGACTCCACGCGGGTGCAGCAGCGACGTGGCCTTCGCGGCGTTCGGGAGCCAGGACTCCGTCGCGACCGCGATCGACGGGAAGGTCTGCGCCTCGGCCAGCACTTCGCCACCACCGGTGTCGAGGTCGAGCGATGCGGATGCCGTGGCCAGTCGCTCGGCGAGGAGCCCGGCGTAGCCCCACGGCGGTCGCTCCTCGCTCGCGCGCCCCTCGAGCCAGTCGAAATCCCACCCCGTGACGTCGGCTTCGGAGCCCAGGGCGACCAGTTCATCGAAATCAGCCATACGAACCAGTCTCCCCGTACGGCATCCTCGACGCAGCCGTCACGAAGCGGCGGGCGCGGCGGCCTTCGCGGGCTCGGGGAACAGCGCCGTGAACAGCTGGTCGACCCACTCCAGCAGCCCCGCGTCCGTCGGCGGCTCGCCACCCGGGCGCGGCAGCGGCACGACCAGTGCCTCTCCCCCGCCGACGAGCTTCGCCGCGGGGTACAGCCGCTGCAGACGCACCTTCATCGAATCCTCGAGACGTGCGGGCGCCACGCGGAGGTTCGAGCCCATCGCCACGACGTCCGCGAGACCGGCACGTGCCGCACGCCGACGCAGGCGAGCGATGGCGACCAGCCCCTCCACTTCTTCGGGCGGGGTGCCGTATCGATCGGTGAGCTCTTCGATCACGAGATCGATCGCGTCATCCTTCGCGGTCGCGGCCGCCGCGGCGGACAGCTTCTGGTACGCCTCGAGACGCAGGCGCTCGCTGTCGATGTAGGTCTCGGGGATGCGGGCATCCACCGGCAGCTCCATCCGCAGCTCGTTGCCGGTCTCGACGTCCTCGCCACGGAACGTCGCGACCGCCTCACCGACCATGCGCAGATACAGATCGAACCCGACCCCGGCGATGTGCCCCGCCTGCTCGCCGCCGAGCATGTTGCCCGCGCCGCGCAGTTCGAGGTCCTTCAGCGCCACCTGCATACCGCTGCCGAGATCATTGTTGACCGCGATCGTCTGCAGGCGGTCGGCCGCCGTCTCGGAGAGCGGCTTCGAGTCGTCGTACAGGAAGTACGCGTACGCCCGCTCGCGTCCTCGGCCCACGCGTCCACGCAACTGATGCAGCTGGCTGAGGCCGTACTTGTCGGCCTTGTCGATGATGATCGTGTTCGCGTTCGAGATGTCCAGCCCGGTCTCGACGATCGTCGTCGACACGAGCACGTCGAACTTGCGCTCCCAGAAGTCGTCGACGACCTGCTCGAGCTGGTGCTCGCCCATCTGACCGTGAGCCACGGCGATGCGCGCCTCCGGCACCAGCTCCGCGAGCTCAGAGGCCACGCGCTGGATCGACTGCACGCGGTTGTGCACGAAGAACACTTGGCCCTCGCGCAGGATCTCGCGCCGGATCGCCGCGGCCATCTGCTTATCGCTGCGCGGGCCGACGAACGAGAGGATCGGATGCCGGTCCTCCGGCGGCGTCGCGAGCGTCGACATCTCACGGATGCCGGTGACCGCCATCTCGAGCGTACGTGGGATGGGCGTCGCGCTCATCGCGAGGATGTCGACGTTCGTCTTCAGCTTCTTCAGCTTGTCCTTGTGCTCGACGCCGAACCGCTGCTCCTCATCGATGATGAGCAGCCCGAGGTCCTTGAACATGACCTGATCCGTGAGGATGCGGTGCGTGCCGATGACCATGTCGACCGACCCGTCGAGCAGCCCCTCGAGCGTGAGTCGTGCGTCCTTGTCGGTCTGGAACCGCGACAGCGACCTGACCTTCACCGGGAACCCGGCGAAGCGCTCGGAGAAGGTCTCGAAGTGCTGCTTGACCAGCAGCGTCGTCGGGACGAGCATCGCGACCTGCTTGCCGTCCTGGATCGCCTTGAACGCCGCGCGCACCGCGACCTCGGTTTTGCCGAAGCCCACATCGCCCGACAGCAGCCGGTCCATCGGGATCGGCCGTTCCATGTCGGCCTTGATCTCGTCGATGGTCTGCAGCTGGTCGGGGGTCTCGGCGAACGGGAACGCCTCTTCCAACTCTCGCTGCCACGGGGTGTCCGGCCCGAAGGCGTGGCCCTTCGCCGACATGCGCGCCGAGTACAGCTTCACGAGTTCGACGGCGATGTCGCGCACGGCGCGACGCGCCTTGCCCTTGGCAGCCGACCAGTCGCTGCCGCCCATCTTCGAGAGCGTCGGTGCCTCTCCTCCGACGTACTTCGAGAGCAGATCGAGCTGGTCCGTGGGCACGTACAGCTTGTCGCCGGGGTATCCGCGCTTGGACGGCGCGTACTCCAGCACCAGGTAGTCGCGCGTGGTCTTCGTGGCGTTGCGCCCGCCGGTGGACACCTCGCGCTGCGTCATCTCGACGAACTTCGCGATGCCGTGCGTCGAGTGCACGACGTAGTCGCCGTTCTTGAGCTGCAGCGGATCGACGACGTTCTTGCGGCGAGACGCGAGCTTCTTCACGATGCGCTGATCGCCGCCGATCGTGCGGCCGTAGAACTCGTTGTCGGTGAGGACCGCGAGCTTCGCCTCCGGCACCTGGAAGCCCGACTCGAGGGCGCCGAGCACGAGCGTCGCGACACCGGGCTCCGGCGCGTCGGGGAGGGAATCCACGACGCGTGCCGCGAGGCCGCGGTCGGAGAGCACGTCTCTCGCGCGGTCCACCAGGCCGGCCCCGGATGCCACGACCACGACCCGCCATCCGTCGGCGAGCCTGCCGTCGACGAAGTCGATCGCGCCGTCGACGTTCCCGTGGAACGAGGGGATGATCGAGGCGTCGATGTTCGCCGCATCGTCGTCATCGGTCGCGAACGGGCTGAATCGCCACCAGACGCCGTCGCGTTCGCGCACGATCTCACGCAGCCGCGCGACGCTGACGAAGTCTCCGGCGCCGAGGTCGATGGGCGCGGAGGCGCCCGAGGTCGCGGCGCTCCAGGCGGCATCGAGGAACTCGCGGTTCGTCTCGCCGAGGCTCTGCGCCCTGGCGCTCGATCGCTCGGGGTCGACGAGCGCGACGGCGGTGCCCTCGGGGAAGTACTCGGCGAGCGCCTTGAGCGGACCGGACACCGCGGGCAGCAGCGATTCCATCCCCTCGACAGGGATGCCCTCCGCCATCTTCTCCAGCATCCCGGCGATCGCGGGGAATCCGGAGATCAGCGAGCGCGCACGGTCGCGCACGTCGGCGGTGAGCAGCAGCTCCCTGGTCGCCGGCAGCTCGACGCGGTCGACGTCGCCGGGGAGCGAGCGCTGATCCGCCACGGAGAAGGCGCGGATCTGGTCGATCTCGTCGCCGAAGAACTCGACGCGGTACGGATGCTCCGACGTCGGTGGGAAGACGTCGAGGATGCCGCCGCGCACGGCGAACTCGCCGCGGCGCGAGACCATGTCGACGCGGGAATAGGCGCGCTCGACGAGCTGCTCGACGGCGTCGTCGAGCTCGAGGTCTCTCCCGCCCAGCACGAGGGAGAGCGGCGCGGTGTCGCCCAGATTGGCGGCGATCGGCTGCAGGGCAGCGCGCACCGAGGCGACCACGATGAGGGGACGCTCGCCGGACCACGTGGTGATGCGGCGAAGCGTGTCGAGGCGCCGGCCGACCGTGTCGGGACTCGGGCTGAGCCGCTCATGCGGCAGGGTCTCCCATGCGGGGAAGCTGAGGATCTCGGCATCCGGCACATAGGAGTCGAGAGCCGCCGCGAGCGATTCCGCGCGACGACCGGTCGGCGCGACCACGAGCAGGGATGCCGGACGCCCCGAGCCGGCGCGTTTGTCGAGCAGTCCCGCGATCGTCGGAGCGTCGAGCCCGTCGACGAGTCCGAGATCGGCATCGGTCTGCGCCCAGGTGAGGGCGTCGTGGTACAGAGACGCCTCTTCCAAGGCGCGCAGAATCCCGGGAACAGTCACCTGATGAGTGTAATGCGCGCCTCTGACATCCGGCCGGGGTGCGTTCGCCGACGGGCCGCACGCCGTAGGATTCCGTGATGGAACCCGTCACCCTCCGCACCGACCGCCTTGTCCTCCGCCCGCCGACGACGGATGACGTCGACGCGATCACGACCGCGTGCCAGGACCCCGAGATCCCCCGATGGACGACGGTTCCGAGCCCGTACACGCGTGAGAACGGCGAGGGCTTCGTGACGCTGGTGGCCCAGTGGTGGGCATCGGGTGAGGAGACGGTCTGGGCCGTCTTCCACGACGACGTGCTCATCGGCATGATCGGTCTGCACCACATCGCGCCGCACGCGGGCGGCGGCTCGGCGGAGCTCGGCTACTGGGCGACGGCGCATGCACGCGGAAAGGGCTTCATGGTCGAGGCCGCTCGCGCGGTGATCGACTGGGGGTTCGCCGAGTCGGATCTCGCGCGCATCCATTGGCAGGCCGTCGCCGGCAACGTGCCTTCGGCCCGCACTGCGCGTGCGCTGGGGTTCCGTTACGAGGGACTCCAGCGGCAGGCGCTCACAAGCCCGCGCGGCCGCGACGACGGCTGGGTCGCCGGCCTGCTCGCAACCGACGATCGCATGCCGGTGGCCTGGCCGTTGCCGCTCGACTGATCCTTACCCAGCGCGTCGCACGCTCCTCGCCCCAGGCCCCGCCGCGCAACTCCGGAGCTTTCTGCAGATTCCGGTGCTGGAGGCGCACCTCGGCACCGATTCGGGCATTTTCTCCGGAGTTGTGCGGCGTCGGGTGGCAGGATGAGGACATGCCGGAGATGCCTGAGGTGCAGGGGCTGGTCGCGTTCCTCGGCGAGCGCGCGGTCGGCCGGACCATCACGCGCACGAGCGTGGGCGCCATCGCGGCGCTGAAGACCTTCGATCCGCCGAACACCGCGTTGCACGGCGCAGAGATCACGGCATCCGCTCGCCGTGGCAAGTTCATCGTGCTGTCGTGCGGAGACGACCTCCATCTCGTGTTCCATCTCGCGAAGGCCGGCTGGCTGCGCTGGTACGAGATGCTCCCGACGACGCTGATCAAACCCGGAAAGTCGCCGATCGCCCTGCGCGTCGCGCTGAATGACGACAGCGGTTTCGATCTCACGGAAGCAGGGACGAAGAAGTCGCTCGCCGTCTACGTCGTGCGCGATCCTGAAGAGGTGCCGGGCATCGCGCGGCTCGGGCCCGATCCCCTGGAAGACGCTTTCGATCGCGATGCGTTCGCCGCTCTGCTGGAAGGCCGCCGGATGCAGATCAAGGGCCTGCTGCGCGATCAATCCGTCATCGCCGGCATCGGCAACGCCTACTCCGACGAGATCCTGCACGCCGCGCGCATGTCGCCGTATGCGATCGCCGGCACCCTCGACGAGCAAGAGGTCGACCGCCTGTATTCGGCGATGCGCATGACGCTGACGGATGCCGTGGCCGAGGCTGCAGGCAAACCACCTGCCGACCTCAAGGATGCCAAGCGCCGCGGCATGCAGGTGCACGCGCGTCGAGGCGAGCCGTGCCCCGTGTGCGGCGACACCGTGCGCAGCGTGTTCTTCGCCGACAGGTCGCTGGAATACTGCCCCACCTGCCAGACCGGCGGCAAGCCGCTCGCCGACCGTCGGCTGTCCCGACTGTTGAAGTAGACGCGCACGGTCACGGAATGAAATGCGCGTGCATACGTTGACTACACTGGGCATCAACGTGCTCCGGGGTCGGTGTGAATCCGAACCGGCGGTGACAGTCCGCGAGCGTCGAGGGAAACCGAGATGCCGATCCGGTGGAATTCCGGTACCGACGGTGATGTGAGACCGAGTTCTCACTAGTCCGGAAGGGAGGCAGCACGATGCGCGAGAGCGCGCCGTCTGTCATCCCCGGAGCGAGAGCAGAAGGACGACGGATGGCAGTGCACGAGGCGGAACGCCGCGCGATGACGCGTGCGCTCGAGCTCGCCACGCGCGGACCCCGCGGGGCCAACCCTCAGGTGGGCGCCGTCATCCTGTCCCCCTCGGGCGAGATCATCGCCGAGGGCTGGCATCACGGAGCCGGCACGCCGCACGCCGAAGTCGATGCACTGTCGAAGCTCGACGGAGACGCCGCACGCGGCGCGACGGCCGTCGTCACTCTTGAACCGTGCAATCACACCGGCCGCACCGGACCGTGCGCCGTCGCGCTCATCGAGGCCGGCATCTCACGGGTGGTCTACGCGCTCGACGATCCCGGTGCCGTCTCCGGCGGCGGCTCCGAGCGTCTTCGCAGCGCTGGCGTCGAGGTCGAGGCCGGCGAGCAGGCCGACGGCGCCCGAGCACTCATCTCGGACTGGCTGACCGCGCAGCGCCTCGGACGCCCGCAGATCATCGTGAAGTGGGCGCAGAGCCTCGACGGCCGCGCCGCGGCGGCCGACGGATCGAGCCAGTGGATCACCGGACCCGCCGCCCGCGCCGACGTGCACCGTCGTCGGGCTGCGGCCGACGCGATCATCGTCGGCACCGGCACCGTACTCGCAGATGATCCCGCTCTCACCGCCCGAGACGGGGACGCGCTGTACGAGCACCAGCCGATCCCCGTGGTGATCGGCTCGCGCGAGACGCCGGCGGATGCCGCGCTGCGGCGCCACCCGAAAGAGTCCGTGTTCTACGCGACCCATGACCTGCACTCCGTCGTCGCCGATCTGCATGGCCGCGGCATCCAGCGCGCATTCGTCGAGGGCGGTCCGACTCTGGCCAGCGCGTTCATCGCGGCAGGACTGGCAGACCGCGTGCTCGCCTACATCGCCCCGGTGCTGCTGGGCGGCGGCCGCCTCGCGCTCACCGAGATCGGGGTGCCGACGATCGACGCCGCACGACGTCTGCACGTCGAGGAGTGGGTGCCGCTCGGCGCGGACCTGCTGGCGGTCGCCGGATTCGAAGAAGACAAAGAGGGGGTCCGCTGATGTTCACCGGAATCATCGAGGAGATCGGCGAGATCACCGCCATCGCGCCGGCCGGCGACGGATGGCGGCTGACGGTGCGTGCGCCGAAGGCTGCGCAGGACGCCGTGCACGGCGAGTCGATCGCCGTCTCCGGCGTGTGCCTGACCGTGGTCGCCTCCACGCCCGACACCTTCGACGCGGACGTCATGAAGCAGACGCTCGACGTGTCGGCTCTGGCGACGGCATCCGTCGGCACCCGCGTCAACATCGAGAAGGCCATGCCCGTCGGAGCGCGCCTCGGGGGTCACATCGTGCAGGGCCACGTCGACGGGGTCGGCGAGGTCGTCGACGTGCGCCCCGGCGACGCGTGGAGCGTGCTGCGCATCAACCTGCCGGCAGATCTCGCACCGCTCGTCGTCGACAAGGGCTCCATCTCCGTCGACGGCACCTCCCTGACCGTCAGCGCCGTGAGCGAGCCGTCCGCCGCACAGGCCTGGTTCGAGATCTCCCTGATCCCCGAGACCCTCGTCGCCACCACTCTCGGATCCCGTGCGGTCGGCGATCGCGTCAATCTTGAAACCGACATCCTCGCCCGTCATGTCGAGCGCCTGCTCGCCTTCCGGGCTGTCTCGGAAGGAGGCTCGCGATGAGCCTTGCCACCATCGAAGAAGCTCTCGAGTCGCTGCGCGCCGGTCGTCCGGTCATCGTCGCCGACGACGAGAACCGCGAGAACGAGGGCGACGTGATCCTCTCGGCCGAACTCGCCACGCCCGAATGGGTCGCGTGGACGGTGCGCTGGTCGTCCGGATTCATCTGTGCACCGATGCCCGCCGACCTGGCCGACAGCCTCAACCTCCCGCCCATGGTGGAGGCCAATGAGGACGCCCGCTCGACCGCCTACACGGTGAGCGTGGATGCCGCGGAGGGCGTCACCACCGGCATCAGCGCATCCGACCGCGCGCACACGCTGAACGTGCTGGCCAACCCGGCATCGACCGCGACGAGTGTGATCCGCCCCGGGCATGTTCTGCCGCTGCGGGCCGTCGACGGCGGCGTACGCGAGCGCAGCGGGCACACCGAGGCGGCTGTCGACCTGATGAAGCTGGCCGGTCTGCAGCCGGTCGGCGCGATCGCGGAGGTCGTCGCGGAGGACGGCAGCATGATGCGTCTGCCCGGTCTGAAGGAGCTCGGCGCACGCGACGGCGTGCCCGTGATCACGATCGAGCAGCTCATCGCGCACCTGAACGAGATCGACCCGCAGGACGGTCCGGTCGTATCCTCCCGCGCCGGCAAGCGGCGGGTGCGCCTGCGGGCCGACGCGACGGTTCCCACCGATCACGGCACCTTCCGCTTCCTCGCCTACAAGGATCGTGTCACCGGCACCGATCACATCGCCGTCGTCTCCGGCGAGCTCGGCGAGACCGCGCTGGTCCGTGTGCATTCGGAATGCCTGACCGGCGAGGCGTTCGGATCGCTCAAGTGCGAATGCGGGCCTCAGCTCGATGCCGCGCTCGACGCGATCGAGCAGGAGGGCGGCGTCGTCATCTACATGCGCGGGCACGAGGGCCGAGGCATCGGCCTGATCAACAAGCTGCGGGCATACAGCCTGCAGGAGGAAGGGCTCGACACGGTCGACGCGAACCTCGCCCTGGGGCTGCCGGCGGATGCCCGCGAGTACGCAGCGGCCGCCGGCATCCTCAGCGACCTCGGCATCTCGAAGGTGCGCCTGCTGACCAACAACACCGACAAGGTGAAGCAGCTGCGCGAGCTCGGACTCGACGTCGCCGAGCAGGTGGCGCTGATCGTCGGCGTAGGGCCGAACAACCACCAGTACCTCGAGACCAAGCGCGATCGCATGGGCCACATCATCGGCGAGGCCGAGCTGGCCGAGGCCCTCGCCCACGGAAAGGACAAGGCATGAGCGGCGCAGGAGCCCCCGCACCCGGCGAGCAGATCGACGCGACCGGACTGAACGTCGTCATCATCGCCGGCACCTGGCACGAGGTCATCACGAACGGGATGATCGCGGGCGCGGAGCGCGTACTCAACGCCGCCCACGCGACTCATCGGCTCGTGCGGGTGCCCGGCTCGTTCGAGCTCGCCGTCGCCGCACAGGCCGCCTTCGCAGGCGGGGCGGATGCCGTGGTCGCCCTCGGCGTCATCGTCAGGGGCGGCACCCCGCACTTCGAGTACGTCTCGTCGGCGACCACCGACGGCCTCACCCGAGTGGCGCTGGACGCGGGCAAGCCGGTCGGCTTCGGGGTACTGACCGTGGACGACGAGCAGCAGGGACTCGATCGCGCCGGCATCGAGGGGTCCAAGGAGGACAAGGGCGCCGAGGCGGCGGATGCCGCACTGCGCACTGCTCTGGTGATTCGCGAGCTGCGCGGCTGAGGTTCGCCTTCCTGGCGGCCCCGCACGGACGGGGCTAGCGTGTCGGGCATGGAGACTCTGCGTCTGGTCGTCGTTCTCATCCACCTCATCGGCTTCGCCGTGCTGTTCGGGTCCTGGGCCGTCCAGGCCTTCGGCGGCCAGAAGCAGTTCGGCAAGATCATGGAGTACGGACTGCTCATCGCCGGAGTCGCCGGACTCGCACTCGCTGCGCCATGGGGTCTGCCGGAAGGCGCCGAGCCGAACTACATCAAGATCGGCACCAAGCTCGTCATCCTGGTGGCGATCGGCGCCCTGGTCGGCTCCGGGCTGAGTCGGCAGAAGCGCGGAGCGTCGGTCGCGCCGGCGGTGTTCTGGCTCGTCGGCATTCTGACGGTGACGAACGCCGCGATCGCTCTGCTCTGGCGCTGAGTCGCGCTAGTGCGACGCGCGCGGGGGTGCGGTGCTCCCGCGCACCACGAGTTCGGTGCTGACCAGCGGCGTCTGAACGTGCTCTCCGCTGTCGAGTTCAGCGAGCAGCGCATCGACCGCGAGTGCACCGACCTTCTCGGGATGCTGCTGCACAGTCGTCAACGGCGGCCACAGCTGCGCGGCATCAGGCAGGCCGTCGAAGCCGACGACACTGACGTCACCTGGGATGTCCCGTCCGCTCTCGCGGAACGCGCGGACGACCCCGATTGCCATCTGGTCGTTCGCGGCGAACACTGCCGTGACCGATCCGATCGTGCGCAGGCGCACGCCCGCCTGATATCCGGATGCCGCTGACCAGTCTCCCGACAGCACTTCCGGAATCTCCCTGCCGCGCGACTCCAGCGTCGTCCGCCACGATTCGCGTCGCCTTTCGGCGGAGTACGACTTGGCAGGGCCCGTGACGTGCCACACCGTCTCGTGGCCGAGATCGAGCAGGTGCTCCGTCGCCAGCCTCGCGCCCTGCGCCTGGTCCGTGTCGACGAACGGATGGCTCGTGCCACGATTCGAGTCCACGAACACCACGGGCAGCCCCTGGGGCATCTCGACCTCGGCCTCATCGAGCTGGTGGGCCTCGATCACGATGATGATGCCGTCCACCGCGTGCTCCTCGATCCTGCGGAAGGCGCCGGCCACGGTCTCCCGTGCGCTCGATTCCACCGGGATCAATGTCAAGGCGTACCCCATCTCGGCGGCTCTGACGGCGATCGCGTCGAGTGTGCGCTGATTGCCGTAGGAGCTGAACGAGAACATGATGACGCCGATGGCGCGGAATCGCCCTGACCGCAGCGCCCTGGCGGCACTGTTCGGACGATATCCGAGGCTCTGCATGGCCTTCTCGACACGCGTCCTCGTCTCGGCGCCGACATAACCGCGGGCGTTGACGACGCGTGAGACGGTCTGGCCGGAGACGCCGGCCTCGCGCGCGACATCCTCCATGGACGGGTCTCTCCGCCGTTGCGGTGCTGCCGATGACTCAGAGGACACGATGACCAATCCATTCATGTGTTGACGTTGACACACTAGCAGTCGATCGCATATGTTGACGTTGACACGTCGCGCTGCATGCGCACTACCAAGAGAAGGTCTCGTCGATGACGACTGATTTCACTGCGACGCTCGGACGCTCCGGCATCCGGCGTCGTGAGAAGCGCGACTGGAGAGGATGGGCCTTCGTCGGCCCGTTCATGGTCGTGTTCGCCCTCGTTTTCCTCACGCCGCTCGCCTACGCGATGTACTTGAGCTTCTTTCAGGAGAAGCTCATCGGCGGCACGGCGTTCGTCGGGCTAGACAACTACGTGCGCGCACTCACCGACCCGCAGTTCTGGGAGGCGTTCGGCCGGGTCCTGATCTTCCTCGTCATCCAGGTGCCGATCATGCTCGTGCTCGCTCTCGGAGCAGCGCTCGCGCTCGACAGCGCACGCCTGCGCGGCGCGTCGTTCTTCCGCATCCTGATCTTCCTGCCGTACGCGGTTCCGGCCGTCGTCGCCGTACTGATGTGGGGCTACATCTACGGCGACCAGTTCGGACTCACCGCGAATTTCAACGACTTCCTCGGCTTCCAGGCGCTGACGCCGTTCGCGAAGGAATGGATGCTGGTCTCGATCGGCAACATCGTCACGTGGGAGTTCGTCGGCTACAACATGCTGATCTTCTACTCCTCGCTCAAGACCATCCCCACCGACATGTACGAGGCCGCCTCCCTCGACGGTGCTGGCGCGTGGCGCACGATCTTCTCGATCAAGATCCCGTCGGTGCGCGGCGCTCTCGTGATCGCCAGCATCTTCTCGATCATCGGCAGCTTCCAGCTCTTCAACGAGCCCAACATCCTGCGCCCTCTCGCGCCGAATGTGATCACCACCTACTTCACGCCCAACATGTACGCGTACAACCTGTCGTTCGCGGGCCAGCAGTTCAACTACGCCGCAACGATCGCGATCATCATGGGCATCATCACCGCCGTGATCGCCTACGTCGTGCAGCTGCGCGGCTCGAAGACGGAGGTGCGCTGAGATGGCGCTCGCATTCCACCGCCAGGCGACCACGCGCCACGACCCGATGAACCCGCGCAAGTCGAACACGCTCCTGATCGTGATGATCGTCTATGCGCTGTACACACTGGTTCCGCTGGTGTGGCTATTGTTCAGCTCGACCAAGACCCAGGCCGGACTGTTCTCCTCCTTCGGACTGTGGTTCTCCGACGACTTCGCCTTTTTCGACAACCTCGTGGCCACGTTCTCGTACCGCGACGGGATCTTCCTGCGCTGGCTCGGCAACACGCTGCTCTACGTCGTGGGCGGTGCGGGCGGCGCGACGCTGCTCGCGACGATGGCCGGATACGGTCTCGCGAAGTACCGTTTCCCCGGCCGTCGCGCGGTGTTCGCCGTCGTCCTCGGAGCCGTGGCCGTGCCCGGCACTGCACTCGCGGTGCCCACCTTCCTGCTGTTCAGCGAGCTCGGCCTGACGAACACACCGTGGGCGGTGATCATCCCCTCGCTCATCAGCCCCTTCGGTCTGTATCTCATCTGGGTGTTCGCCACGGAATCGGTGCCCACCGAGTTGCTCGAAGCCGCCCGTATCGACGGCGCAGGTGAGTTCCGCACCTTCTTCACCATCTCGATGCGCCTGCTCGCGCCCGGCATCGTCACGGTCGCCCTGTTCACGGTGGTCGCGACGTGGAACAACTACTTCCTGCCGCTGATCATGCTCTCCGACCCGGACTGGTACCCGCTGACCGTCGGACTCAACCAGTGGAGCAACCAGGCCATCGGAGCGGGCTCTCAGCCGATCTACAACCTCGTGATCATGGGCTCGCTGCTCACGATCATCCCGATCGTCATCGCCTTCCTTCTCCTGCAGCGCTTCTGGCAGTCCGGTCTCACCGCCGGAAGCGTCAAGCAGTGACGTCGCTCCCCCGCATCCGCACCTTCCCGAACACCTCGAGCACCACCCCGAAAGGAACACAGCAATGAAGCACATTCCCTCAACCGCGACTCGTCGCGCAGTCACGGCACTCGCCGCAGGAACCGTGGCCGCCATCGCGCTGGCCGGCTGCAGCGCCGGCGCCGACGCCGGCGGCTCGGACAGCGCAGGCGACGGATCGTTCGATTCGATCGAGGCGGCACTCGAGACCGGCGGCGAGATCACATATTGGTCGTGGACCCCGTCTGCCGAGGCGCAGGTCGCCGCATTCGAGAAGGCCTATCCGAACGTGAAGGTCAACCTCGTCAACGCGGGCACGAACAACGAGGAGTACACCAAGCTGCAGAACGCCATCAAAGCAGGCTCCGGCGCGCCGGATGTCGTGCAGGTGGAGTACTACGCCTTCCCGCAGTTCGCTCTGACCGATGCGTTCGTCGACCTCTCCCAGTACGGCTTCGGCGACTTCGAGGACGACTACACGGCTTCCACCTGGAACTCCGTCACCGACGGCGACGCCATCTACGGACTCCCGCAGGACTCCGGCCCCATGGCGCTCTTCTACAACAAGACCGTCTTCGACGCCGCAGGCGTCGCGGTGCCGACCACGTGGGACGAGTACTACGAGGCGGCCAAGGCGATCCACGCCGCAGACCCGAACGCCTACATCACCAACGACATCGGTGACGCTGGTTTCGCCACGAGCATGATCTGGCAGGCCGGCGGGCAGCCGTTCACCACCTCAGGAACGGACGTCACACTCGACCTTCAGGACGACGGCTCGAAGAAGTGGGCCGACAACTGGAACCGTCTCGTCGAGGAGGACCTGCTGGCCCCGTACGGGAGCTGGAGCGACGAATGGTTCCGCGGACTCGGCGACGGCAGCCTCGCCACGCTCGTGATCGGCGCCTGGATGCCGGGCAATCTGATCTCGGGCGCACCGGACGGTTCCGGCGACTGGCGTGTCGCCCCCATGCCCACGTACGACGGAACCGCCGCCACCGCCGAGAACGGCGGAGGCGGCCAGGCCGTCACGAAGCAGAGCGAGAACCCCGAGCTCGCGGCCGGATTCCTGTGGTGGCTGAACAACAGCGAGGAGAGCATCTCGACGTTCCTCGAATCGGGTGGCTTCCCGTCGACGACCGCCGAGCTGTCGAGCGAGGAGTTCCTCAGCGACGCCCCCGAGTACTTCGGCGGGCAGAAGATCAACGAAGTGCTCGCCGCCGCGGCGGACGACGTGGTCGAAGGCTGGAACTACCTGCCCTACCAGGTGTACGCGAACAGCATCTTCGGCGACACCGTCGGTCAGTCCTACCAGAACGGCACCGACCTCAATGAAGGTCTCACCGCCTGGCAGGACGCGCTGGTCGAGTACGGCGACAGCCAGGGCTTCAGCGTCAACAAGTGACCGCAGTCGGGCCGGGCGGGCTCGACCAACCCGCCCGGCCCCTTTCATCGAAAGCGCAGTACGTGAGCACCTTCTCCATCGGCGAAACCGACTTCCTCCGTGACGGGCGGCCCCATCAGATCATCTCGGGAGCGATCCACTACTTCCGCGTGCACCCGGATCAGTGGCGCGACCGCATCCGCAAGGCCCGACTGATGGGCTTGAACACGATCGAGACCTACGTCGCCTGGAACGCGCACGAACCACGACGCGGCGAGTGGGATGCCACCGGCTGGAACGATCTCGGGCTCTTCCTCGACCTGGTCAGCGCAGAGGGCATGGACGCGATCGTCCGTCCTGGGCCGTACATATGCGCGGAATGGCATAACGGAGGCCTTCCGACCTGGCTGGCTGCCGACGAGGACACGCTCCGCACCTCCGACCCCGATTACCTGGCCGACGTCACCGGCTACCTCCGACGGGTGTACGACATCGTCGCCCCGCGGCAGATCCAGCACGGCGGCCCTGTCGTCCTCGTCCAGATCGAGAACGAGTACGGCGCATACGGCTCGGATGCGGTCTACCTCGAGGAGCTCGTGCGCGTCACGAAGGATTCCGGCATCACCGTGCCGCTGACCACCGTCGATCAGCCCGTTGACCGCATGCTCATCGACGGCAGTCTGGCGGGCCTCCACCGCACCGGATCCTTCGGCTCGCGTGTTCCCGAGCGCCTCGCCACCCTCCGCCGGCATCAGGCGACCGGGCCGCTCATGTGCTCGGAGTTCTGGGACGGCTGGTTCGACTGGTGGGGCGGCGTCCATCACACCACCGGGGTCGCCGCCACCGCCGACGACCTCGATGCGCTGCTGAGCGCCGGCGCGTCCGTGAACATCTACATGTTCCACGGCGGCACGAACTTCGGCCTCACCAACGGCGCGAACCACAAGGGGCGCTATCTGCCCCTCGTGACGTCGTACGACTACGACGCCCCGCTGGACGAGGCCGGCGATCCGACCGAGAAGTACTACGCGTTGCGTGACGTGATCGCGAAGCATGCGCCGGTGCCGGACGAGCTGCCGGAGCCGGGCGTCCCCGCGCCATCGTTCACCGTGCCGCTGCGGCACGCTGGCGCCTGGACGGATGGCCGCACCTCCGCCGCCCCTTCCTCATCGGCGGAGCGCCCGGCGACCTTCGACGAGCTCGGGCATCTGAGCGCGCTCGTGCGCTACGACGTCGAACTGCCCGAGCTCTCCGCGTCTGCGACGCTGACCGTCGATGATGTGCGCGATCTCGCCTGGGTGAGCGTGGACGGCCGGAATGTCGGCACTCTCGCGCGCACCCGCCACGATCACACCGTCTCGATCCCACCGGGTCGGGCCCTCAGCATCCTCGTCGAAGACCAGGGACGCGTGAACTACGGCAACCGTCTCGGGGAGGAGAAGGGCCTCATCGGCGTACCGCTTCTCGACGGCGAACCGTTGCACGGCTGGCGCTCGACGCCGCTCGATGTCGCCGCGATCGCCGACGCCATCGCCGCGGACGACTTCGAGATGTCCGCAGAGCAGGATGCCCCTGCCACGGGATCGGCGTGGATCGGTGAGTTCGATCTGCCGTCAGAGACCGATCTGTTCCTCGACACGGCGAGCTGGGGCAAGGGCTACGCGTTCGTGAACGGCTTCTTCCTCGGCCGCTACTGGCGCAACGGACCTCAGCGCACGATGTACGTGCCTTCGCCGACCACGCGCAAGGGAGCGAATCGGGTCGTCGTGCTCGAACTCGAGCATCTGCGAGACGCTCACGCGCGGTTCGTTCCCGGCCTCGCACTCGGCGACCACGAAGAATGACGCGCTGCCTCGAGATCGCACAGCAGACGTTCAGGGAGGCGTAAACTCCCCCGGGTGCTCGCTTTCTCATGAGCACGACGAACGCTAGGAGATCATGAGCACCGCAGTGAAACCCGCCAACCCCCGCTCGCGGGTCATCCTCGCGAGCCTCGTCGGGACGACCATCGAGTTCTACGACTTCTATGCGTACGCGACAGCTGCGGTCCTCGTCTTCCCGATCCTCTTCTTCCCCAGCGACAACGCCACCGCGTCGCTGCTGGCGTCGTTCGCCGTCTTCGGCGCGGCGATGGTGGCACGTCCGATCGGCGCGATGGTGTTCGGCCACTTCGGCGACAGGTACGGGCGCAAGGCGACGCTGGTCGCATCGTTGCTCACGATGGGCATCGCGACATTCATCATCGGCCTGCTCCCGACGTTCCAGCAGATCGGATGGGTGGCGCCTCTGCTGCTGCTCATCCTGCGTCTGGCTCAGGGATTCGCCCTCGGTGGCGAATGGTCAGGCGCCGCGCTCGTCGCGACCGAGAACGCCCCCAAGGGCAAGCGCGCCTGGTACGGGTCATTCCCGCAGCTGGGCGCTCCCCTCGGCTTCATCATCGCGAACTTCATCTTCCTCGGCATCAACTGGGCGCTCCCGCACGGCGAGAACCCTTCACTGCAGTCGGAGGCCTTCCTGGCCTGGGGCTGGCGCATCCCGTTCCTGTTCTCTGCCGTCATGGTCATCATCGGCCTCTGGGTCCGGCTCAAGCTGGTCGAGTCCGACACCTTCAAGAGGGCGGAGCAGAAGGGCATCATCCGCAAGATGCCGCTTGCGACCGTCTTCCGCCATCACTGGAAGCACCTCATCCTCGGCACGTTCATCATGCTGGCCACTTACGTGCTGTTCTACCTGATGACGAACTTCACGCTCGCCTACGGCACGGCCGCGACCGACGCAGATGTGCCGGGAGGGGGCTTCGGTTACACCGACTTCGTGCTCATGCAGATCGTCGGCGTGGTGTTCTTCGGTATCTTCACCCTGCTCTCCGGCCCCGTCGCCGACGCGATCGGGCGTCGCAAGCTCCTGCTGTGGGTCACCGGAGCGATCATCGTCTTCGGTCTCACCTTCAACGTGTTCCTGATGCCGCAGATCGACCCGCAGTTCACCGGTGCGCTCACACAGGCGTTCCTCGTGTTCGGCTTCATGCTGATGGGGATCACATTCGGGCCGATGGGTGCGATGCTGCCCGAGCTGTTCCCGACGAATGTGCGCTATTCCGGTTCCGCCATCGCCTACAACGTCTCATCGATCCTCGGTGCAGCGATCGCACCTCTCATCGCCCTGAAGCTGTGGGAGTTCGCGGGCGGCGAGCCGTGGCTCGTCGGACTGTACCTGTCGGCGATGGGCGTGCTCACCTTCATCGCTCTGATCCTGACGAAGGAGACGAAGGACAACGACTACGAAGACGACCTCGGACTCGCTGCCGCCGTCGAACTGTAGTCGCCGCCTGAGCCGCACCACCGAGGCCCCCTCCAGCCGCCGACGCCCCCTCGTAC
>NZ_JBLVOB010000005.1:301545-343814 GCF_053543555.1 Microbacterium xerophyticum
GTCTGCGAGGGGGCGTCGGCGCGCTGAGGGGGCCTCGGCCTCAGTAGCGCGCGAACACCCTCTGCTGCGCGCCGTCGAGCACCATCGAGCCGCCATAAGGCACGATCCACTGCGGTCGGGTGTGCCCGAAGGGCACTCCGACGCAGACCACGGCATCCGGGTTGTACCGCCCGACGCTCTCGAACACGACGTCGCGCTGCGCGTCGCGGAGCGCCTGCGCCTCGCTCTCGGACGGGTGGAACTCGAAGTCGCTCACCGGCGGTCGTGCGACGATCACTCCGGCAGCAGCCTCGAGGATGCCGCGCTCGCCCATCCCCCGCAGCCAGCGCCCGACCCAGCCTGCCGGCGGACGCTCTTCGCTCGTCTCCAGGATCAGGATCGCGCCCTCGAGATCGGATGCCGCGGGCAGACGATCCGCGAATGCCAGGCCGTCGAGCACCTCGAGGCATCCACCCCACGTGCGCCCTTCCACGCGCTTCGCCGGTCCCGACCATGTCCACGGCTCGGTCGGCCGACGATCGCCGTACTCGACAAGCGCACGGGGGTCCTCCCAGCGGCGGCCGACGTCCTCCGACTCCCCCGGCTCGGTGAGCTCGAGTTCTCCGCCGTCGAGCAGCGCCGTCCGCAGGGACAGCAGATGGACATCGTCGACGGCCGGGCCAGGACCGAGATGCACCGCGGTCGAGCCGCCGTAGAAGCTCGGCACGCCGTGCCGCCACAGCCAGTTGTGGATGTTCGTGTTGTCGCTGTATCCCAGGAAGGGCTTCGGGTCGGCCTGCGCGAGTGCAGCATCCAGGTGCGGGACGACGAAGATCTGGTCGTCACCGCCGATCGTCGCCAGGATCGCGCGGATGCCGGGATCCGCGAACGCCGCGTTCACATCGGCCGCGCGCGCCTCCGGACTCGCACCGAGCTCGCGGGTGGTCGGGTACTCGACGGGGATGAGGCCCGTCAGGTCCGTGAGCCTGCGCAGTGCCTGCTCGTGCAATGCGGGCGCGACGGCCGGGGCGGCGAACGACGGAGACAGGACGGCGACGCGATCACCGGGGACGAGCTTCGAGGTCATCGCTCCATTGTGTCGGACCGTGAGGATTCGACCACGTGCGTCAATCTGGGTTGACGGGCTTCATTCGTCAATATATATTGACAAGTATGAGCATCCCGACCGCACAAGCACTCGACCCGCAGGGCGAACCGATCGCCGAACTGCACCGGCTCACCGAACTCCGACGCGAGTTGTCGCGCTTCGAGGAGTCGCAGGTACGACGCGCACGCAACGCCGGATACTCGTGGCAGGCGATCGCGAGCGCCCTGGGCGTGACGAAGCAGGCCGCCCACAGGAAGTACGGTCGTAGGTAACCCCTTTTCTTCAGATCGAGGTCACACATGTCTCGTACGGCGACTGAACGCCGACGCGGACGCAACGCGCCGCAGGACGGCCCGCGCGCCACGTTCCGCCAGCTCCTCCCCTTCCTCTTCGAGCACAAGAAGACGCTGATCGTCGTCGCGATCCTCAGTGTGTTCGGTGCCGCGACCTCGCTCGTGCAGCCACTGCTGGTCGGGCAGGTGATCGCAGCGGTGCAGGCGAACGAGACGCTGGGAATCCTCGTGTGGCTGCTGGTCGGCTTCGTGCTCGTCTCGTCGGTGATCTCCGGATATCAGCATTACCTGCTGCAGCGCACCGGTACCGCGGTCGTGCACTCCAGTCGTCGGCAGCTCATCGCACGCATCCTGCACCTGCCCATCCGCGAGTTCGACGCCCGCCGCACCGGCGACCTGGTGTCGCGCGTCGGCACCGACACGACCCTTCTCTACGCCGTGCTCACCCAGGGGCTGGCGGATGCTGTCGGCAGCGCCATCCTCTTCATCGGCGCCCTGATCGCGATGCTGCTCATCGACCCGATCCTTCTGCTGCTGATCGTCGTGGTCGTCGGTACCTCCCTCGCCGTCGTCGTGATGCTGAGCGGCCGCATCCGCACGGCATCCAGTGCGCAGCAGGTGAAGGTGGGAGAGCTCGCCTCCGCGGTCGAACGCGCCGTCGGCTCCATCCGCACCGTGCGCGCATCCGGTGCCACGGAGCGCGAGACGGCATCCGTCTCAGCCCTGGCCGGCGAGGCCTACGGTCTCGGCGTGCGCATCGCGAAGGTCTCGGCCCTGGTGGTGCCGATCTCCGGCGTCGCCATGCAGCTGTCGCTGCTCGCCGTACTCGGCGTCGGCGGCTTCCGCGTCGCGGCCGGCGCGATCACGATCGCCTCGCTCATCACGTTCGTGATGTTCCTGTTCATGCTGATCATGCCGCTGGCCACGACGTTCGGGGCTATCACATCCGTTAACCAGGCGCTCGGTGCGCTGGGACGCATCCAGGAGGTGCTGGATCTTCCCACCGAGGACCAGGAGGATGCCGCCATCGCCGCGTCCGTCGAGTCGCGCACTGCGACGGTCGACGCACCCGCCCTCGCGTTCCACGAAGTCCGGTTCCGCTATCCGGACGCCGTCGTCGCGGCGCGCGAGGCGGCCGCGACCGAAGCACGCACCGTGCTGGTCGACGCGCATCTCGAGAGCACAGCGCCGGTGACGGATGCCGAGCAGTCATCCGATCGCGAAGTTCTCCGCGGCGTGACCTTCGAGGTTCCGCGGGGGTCGCGCGTCGCCCTCGTGGGCCCGAGCGGCGCGGGCAAGAGCACCGTCCTGTCGTTGATCGAGCGGTTCTACGACCCGACCGGCGGCTCGATCCGCCTCGACGGTCACGACATCCGCACCTACCCGCGGGCAGAGCTGCGCGCACGGTTCGGCTACGTCGAGCAGGACGCGCCGACGCTGGCCGGAACGCTCGCCGACAACCTGCGGCTCGCCTCGCCGGATGCGACGGATGCCGACTGCGAGCGCGTGCTGCGCGCCGTGAACCTCGGCGATGTGCTCGAGCGCGGCACGCTCGGGCTCGAGACCCCGGTCGGCGAAGACGGAGTGATGCTCTCCGGCGGCGAGCGCCAGCGGCTCGCGATCGCGAGAGCTCTGCTCACCGAGGCCCCGATCCTGCTGCTCGACGAGTCGACCTCGTCGTTGGACGGCGTCAACGAGCAGCGCATGCGTGAGGCCATCGACGCCGTCTCCGCCGACCGCACGCTCATCGTCATCGCGCATCGCCTGTCCACCGTCGTCGACAGCGACCTGATCGTCGTACTGGAGAACGGCGAAGTGGTGGGTCAGGGCACGCACACCGAACTCATCGAGCAGGTGCCGCTGTACCGGGATCTCGCCCGCCACCAGCTGCTGGTCTAGCCTCCGCGCGAACGAAAAAACGCGATGGCAGGATGACGGGACCACTCAGCCACGGGTCTGTCCCGGTCATCCCGCCATCGCGGGTCTGGTTCCGGCGCTAGCTCGCCTGCGCGAGCCGGTAGCGCAGCGAGGCGAGCTCGGTGCGAAGCGCTGCGGGCAAGGTGTCGCCGAAGGTGTCGAAGAACTCCTCGGTGGAGTCGGCTTCCTTCGTCCAGGCGTCCGCATCCACGGCGAACAGCTCGTCGAGGTCCTCCTGCGGGATGTCGAGTCCGTCGAGGTTGAGATCCGACGTGAGCGGGAGGCGGCCGATGGGGCTGTCGACCGCGGACACCTCACCGCTGACGCGGCGGATGATCCAGTCGACGACGCGCGAGTTGTCGCCGAATCCCGGCCACAGGAAGCGGCCGTCCTCTCCGCGGCGGAACCAGTTCACCTGGAAGATGCGCGGTGCACGGTCGAAGCGCAGCTGCCGGCCGACCTTCAGCCAGTGCGCGAAGTAGTCGCCCATGTTGTAGCCGCAGAACGGGAGCATCGCGAACGGGTCGCGCCGCAGCTCGCCGACGGTGCCCTCCGCTGCCGCGGTGCGCTCGGAGGAGATCGTGGAGCCGAGGAACACGCCGTGCGTCCAGTCGGTCGCCTCGACGACGAGCGGGACATTCGTCGCACGCCGTCCGCCGAACAGGATGATGTCGAGAGGCACCGCCTCTTCCCAGTCGTCCGAGATCTGCGGGCACTGCGATGCGGCGACGGTGAAGCGCGAGTTCGGGTGGGCGGCGGGCCGACCCGAGTCAGGCGTCCAATCGTTGCCCTCCCAGTCGGTCAGGTGCGACGGAGGCGTGTCGGTCAGGCCTTCCCACCACACGTCACCGTCGGGGCGGAGGGCGACGTTGGTGAAGATGGTGTTGCCCCACAGCGTCTCGACCGCGGTGACGTTGGTCGATTCGCCGGTGCCGGGTGCGACGCCGAAGAATCCGGCCTCGGGGTTGATGGCCCACATGCGGCCGTCCTCACCAGGACGGATCCACGCGATGTCGTCGCCGAGCGTCTCGACCTTCCAGCCGGGGATGGTCGGGCGCAGCATGGCGAGGTTGGTCTTGCCGCACGCTGACGGGAACGCCGCCGCGACATGGTAGGCCTTGCCCTTCGGGTCGATCACGCGGATCAGCAGCATGTGCTCCGCGAGCCAGCCCTCGTCGCGGGCGATGACGGACGCGATGCGCAGTGCGAAGCACTTCTTGGCGAGGATGGCGTTGCCGCCGTAGCCGGAGCCGTAGGAGTACACCTCGAGGGTGTCGGGGAAGTGCACGATGTACTTCTCGTCGTTGCACGGCCATTCGACGTCCTGCGCGCCCGGAGCCAGCGGAGCGCCGACCGAGTGGACGGTCTTGACCCACGGCGCACCTTCGGCGATCTGCCGAGTGACGGCGTCGCCCACGCGCGTCATGATGCCGATGGACGCCACGGCGTACGCGCTGTCGGTGATCTGCACGCCGATGTGCGACAGCGGGCCCCCGACGGCTCCCATCGAGAACGGCACGACGTACATCGTGCGTCCGCGCATCGAACCCTCGAAGATCTCGTTCATCGTCTGCCGCATCTCGGCGGGATCGGCCCAGTTGTTCGTGGGGCCGGCATCCTTCTCGTGCTCCGACGCGATGAACGTGCGCGCCTCTGTGCGGGCGACGTCACTGGGGTGCGAGCGCGCCAGGTACGACCCAGGACGCCACTCGGGGTTGAGCTTGATGAGCTTGCCCTCCGAGACGAGTCCGCGCAGCAGCGCGTCGTTCTCGGCCTGCGAACCGCCGACCCAGTGCACCGATGCCGGCTTCGTGAGGGCGCGGATCTCCTCCACCCAGGCGACGAGCTCAGCCATCGCGGGGGTGTCGTAGGCGGGGACGGCGCCAAGTTCGCGCGCCGCGGAGACGGCGGGAACGCGGGGTGTGAAGGTCTCGGCCATAACCATGTCTACTCCCTCGAAGAGTCGGTGTGTATGTCCATTCTGCGCAACATCACTCGCAGATTTCGCGGATTCGGGTCGTAAGAATCACTGTTCTTTCGATATGCTCAAGGAATGAGCGGCTCCGGCATCCATCTGACGACTCTCGGCCATCGCATCCGACACCATCGCGTGGCGAAGGGCTTCACCCTCGACGAGCTCGGCGCGCAGGTGGGCGTCGCCGGTTCGCAGCTGAGCCTGATCGAGAACGGCAAGCGCGAGCCCAAGCTCTCGCTCCTGCAGGCGATCGCCCAGGCCACCGCGACAGACGTCTCCGATCTCATCTCCGGCGAGCCTCCGAACCGTCGGGCGGCTCTGGAGATCGAGCTGGAGCACGCGCAGGCCAGTCCGGTGTTCCGCCAGCTGGGGGTCGCACCCGTGCGCGTCTCGAAGGGGATGCCTGACGAGACGATCGAGGCGATCCTCGGACTTCATCGCGAACTGCAGCGCCGCGAGCGCGAAGCCATCGCGACGCCCGAAGAGGCGCGACGTGCGAACACGGAGCTGAGACTGCGCATGCGGGCGCAGAACAACTACATCGGCGACATCGAGAAGCTCGCAGAGAAGCAGCTGAAGGCCGCCGGTCATGTCAGCGGCGCCCTGACCCACCGCACGGTGAGCATCATGGCCCAGAAGCTCGGCTTCGAGCTCCTCTACGTCAACGATCTGCCCCACTCCACACGCTCGGTGACGGATCTGGAGAACAGCCGCATCTACCTGCCACCGGCCTCGATCCCCGGCGGTCACGGGTTGCGCTCGATGGCGCTTCAGGCGATGGCGCATCGTCTGCTGGGGCACACGCCGCCGACCGATTACGCCGATTTCCTGCAGCAGCGCCTGGAGATCAACTACTTCGCGGCGAGCTGCCTGGTCCCAGAGACGGCGGGCGTCGCCTTCCTGCAGCAGGCGAAGAAGGATCGCAACCTCGCCGTCGAGGATTTCCGTGACGCATTCGGAGTCACGCACGAGGCGGCGGGAATGCGGATGACGAACCTCATGACCGAGCACCTCGGCATGAGACTGCACTTCCTCCGCGTCGACGAGACCGGCGCGATCACCCGGGTGTACGAGAACGACGACCTTCCGCTGCCGATGGATGTGACCGGCGCGGTCGAGGGTCAGCCGGTGTGCCGGAAGTTCCAGGCGCGCGCCGCGTTCACGCAGCAGAACCGCACGACGGAGCACCATCAGTACACCGACACCCCCTCCGGCACGTTCTGGTGCGCGACGCAGACCGGGGCCGCCAGCGACGGCGAGTTCTCGGTCACCGTGGGAGTCCCGTTCGATGACGCGCGCTGGTGGCGAGGTCGGGAGACGACAGACCGTGCGGTGTCGACCTGCCCCGATGAGGCATGCTGCCGCCGCCCCGCCCCCGAGCTCGCGGATCGATGGAGCGCCAAGGCATGGCCGAGCGCCCGCGTGCACACGCACATGTTCTCACCGCTCCCCCGTGGCGCGTTCCCCGGAGTCGACGAGAACGAGGTCTACACGTTCCTCGCCAGGCACGCGGCGGAGTGAGCAGCCGGCACGGCACCCGGCGCGACGCCGGGTGCGGTCAGCCCGCGATGAAGGCCGCGTAGCGGTCGAGTGCAGCGGCGACGTCGGCATCACCGGCGGCAGCGGCTGTCAGCAGCTCGGGCACGGGGTCATCGGTGTGCCGTCCGACAGCGGTGGAGTGCCGCCAGGTGCCGACGACGATGCCGTCTGCGACGAGGATCGGGCGCACCATCCCGTTCTTCCCCGGTCCGATCGCCGTCAGCAGCTCTGGTGGGCACGCGACCGTGCGATCGGTGTACGAGATGTAGTACTCCTCGAACGATCCGAGCGCGATCACGGTGGGGGCTGCCGTGTTTCGCCGTGGCATCGAGCTCGCGGCGAACATCCCCTCATCGATCTGGCGGATGCGCACGTCATCGGCGGAAGCGGCGGCCGCCGAGCGTGCGGCGCCGAGCGTGATACCGGCCCACCACGCGAAGTCCTCGGCGGTGGCGGGGCCATGACCGAGGATGTATCGCACGAACATCTCCGCAGCGGGATCGCTCGGAGCTGCGGATTCGGGGATGTGCTCCTCGGCGAGCACGAACTGCTGGTCGCGCGACACACCTCCTGCACGTGCGACGATCGGCCCCTGGCACACGATGCCGCGCAGGGCGAGGTTCTGCACCGCGAACAGACCGCGCTGCCCGCCCGGCTCGATCCCGGCTCTCTGCAGGACCTCGAACAGTTCGACGCGGGTGAGACCGTTGCCGCCGCCCAGAGCACCGCGGACGACCCGCTCGACGGTCGCGAGTTCGTCGTCACCCAGGCCGAGTTCCCGGTAGCGCGGCGCTGCCTTCTGTAACTGCCGCTCCCCCGTCACCGTCAGCATCCAGGCGAGATCCTCAGCCGCGACGATGTGCAGGGTGCCGCGCTGCGTCCACGCGCGCACGAGAGCGCCGCGATTGAAGAGCCGATCGACACCGGTCAGCGTGGGGGCGCCTGACGCCCGCGCAGCAAGCGCCCACCGCCCGGCCCAGAAATCCTGGGCCTGCACCGCGAGCATGTGACGCGCGGCGTCGGTCACGGAACGGGCGGGGGCCGTGAGCCGGTGCGAGCGCATGCGCAGCGAGCGCAGCAGGTGCGGATCCATGACCCCATACTGCCGCGTGCCTCGGACGTCCGCCGGGATAGCCTGAATGCATGACGACGACCATCACCGCACGCGCTGTCCTTCTCGACATGGACGGCACGCTCGTCGACTCCACGGCCGTCGTCGAGCGCCTGTGGCTCGAGTGGGCGCAGCCGCACGGACTCGACCGCGACACTGTGCTCAAGACCGTGCACGGGCGTCAGGGCTGGCAGAGCATGGCGATCCTCCTTCCTGAGCGCGATCACGCGATCAACCGCGAAGAGAACCAGCGGATGCTGGCGCGGGAGAGCGCCGAGACCGACGGCGTCATCGCGATCCCTGGCGCCGCCGAACTGCTCCGGTCATTGCAGGACATGCCGCACGCGATCGTCACCTCTGCCGATGTCGCCCTGATGACGGCTCGGATGGGCGCCGCTCGGCTTCCGCTCACCGAACTCGCGATCACGGCCGAGCACGTCTCGCAGAGCAAGCCCGATCCGGAGGGGTTCCTGCTCGCGGCATCCTCACTGGGCGTCGATCCAGCCGACTGCGTGGTCTTCGAGGACTCCGGCGCCGGCATCCAGGCCGGAATCGACGCCGGTATGACCGTGATCGGCGTCGGTCCGCATGCGCCATCATTCGCGCCGGCGCATCACGTCGACGACCTCACTCAGGTCGCGATCGCCCCCGCGGGGGACGGATTCGAGATCAGGATCGGCTGAGCGCCGCGATCGCCTCGCGAAGGATGCCGTCGGCCTCTGCCAGCGCGGCTCTCGCATGCTCAGCATCCGCGCCTGTCGCGAGGATCAGCAGGGCCAGCTTCACCGAGCCGTCCGCTGCGCGCAGGGCCGCAGAGGCCTCGTCGACGCCGACGCCGGCGAGCTGCGTCACGGTGCGCACCGAGCGCGCATGCAGCTTCTCGTTGGTGGCGAGCAGATCGACCATGACGCCACGGTAGGTCTTGCCGAGCTTGATCATCGACAGCGTGGTGAGCATGTTCACGACGAGCTTCTGCGCAGTTCCGGCCTTGAGCCGCGTGGAACCCGAGATGAATTCAGGACCCGTGACGACCTCGATCGCGATCTCAGCGGCGGCACCTATCGCGGAATCGGCGTTGGATGCGATCGCCGCTGTCAGCGCGCCGACACTGCGCGCGTGATCGAGGCCGCCGATGACGTACGGCGTGCGACCGGATGCGGAGATCCCGACGACCGTGTCTCGTTCACTCAGCTCGAGCGCGCGCAGCGACGCCTCCGCAGCATCCGCATCGTCCTCCGCGTTCTCGACCGCGGAGCGGATCGCGGTCTCGCCTCCTGCGATGAGACCGACGACCATCGACGGGTCCGTACCGAATGTCGGCGGGCACTCGCTGGCGTCGAGCACTCCCACTCGGCCCGCCGTTCCTGCGCCGATGTAGATGAGGCGTCCGCCGCGACGGAACCGCTCGGTGATGCCGTCCACCGCACGCGCGATCTCATCCGCACGCTCCGCCACCGCGAGCGGCACACGCTGATCCTCGGCGTTCATCCGGCGCACGAGCTCTGCCGTGTCGAGCAGATCGAGGTCGCCGCGCTCGGTCGTCGACGCCTCGGTGCCGAGGGCGGCCAGCTCCTCGAGCAGATCTGCGAGTCGGGTCGCGTCGGAGTCATTCGCAGAGGTGTCATTCGGCACGATGCACGAACCTTTCGTGGGGCATGTCGGTGCGGTGCACGAGGTGCGCCGCGCCGTCGAAGGCGTCGCCGGCGGGGTGCACGATCGTGCGGCCGGCTGCGGTGAGGGAGCGCTCGAGTCCGGCGCGGAACCAGGAGTGATCGGTGAGTCCGCCATGGATGGCGACGTCATCGGCGCGATCGGATGCGGCGAGCGCGGTCGATGTGAGCAGGCGCACGGCTTCGGCGGCGATGCCCGAAGCGACGACGTCGCCTGCCGCGGCGGCGTCGAGCACGAGCGGAGCGATCGTCGCCAGCTGCCTGGCGGTCGCGATGCCCGCGGCCAGCCAGGTGACGGGATCCGGATGCGGCGCCACATGCGCGCGCACGGCATCGGTGAGCATCGTCTCGGCGCCGAGGCCGTCTCTGGCGCGCAGCAAGGCACGAGCGCCTTCCCGCCCGATCCACGATCCGCTGCCGAAGTCACCGAGATCGGGGCCCCAGCCGTCGACCAGGCGCAGCCCCTCGGCATCCGCACCGAGCGCGACGGCACCGGTGCCGGCGATGAGCAGAGTGCCGGGGGCACCGCCCAGCGCCCCGACGTGCGCCGTCACGACATCCGAGGAGACGGCGACAGGCGCACCGAGCGCGTCGGCGAGCAGACGCGCGAGAGCGGCTGCGGCATCCGGCGCCGTCCACGCTCCTGCAGCGCCCACGCCGAGGCCGTCCATGCGCCCAGCCTTTTCGAGCCCCGCCTTCTCGAGCAGCTTCAGGATCGCTGCGGCGGCATGGTCGACGCCGTCGACCGCGGCGAGGCCGGGGGTGCCATCGCCCGTGTGCGTGTCACGACCATCGGGCGTGATCACGGCGACGCGACACCGCGACTTGCCCAGATCGACGGCGGCAGTGATGTGCTCGATCGGCATCTCTGGACTCTCGTGTCGTCGGCTGCGGTTGTCGGAAACAGTCTACAGTCGAATGCAACAGACTGAAAACTATTTACCTCTCCCGAGGAGCGCGGATGAGCATCCAATCGACGATCGAAGCATCCACCTCGACCCTTCCGCCCTCTCTGGCTCGCATCGCGGGAGCCGTGAGGGAGAATCCGTCGATCGTGATCGACATGACGATCAACGAGCTCGCGGCCTCCTGCAGCACCTCCGTCGCCTCCGTGGTGCGCTTCTGCCGCGCGATCGGTTTCAGCGGTTATGCACCGTTGCGCATGGCACTCGCGACCGAACTCGGCAAGGAAGCCGCGCAGTTCTCGGCGAAGGGAGCCTACGGTTCGGAGATCTCCGACGACGACTCCCTCCGCGAGGCCCTCTCGAAGCTCGCGGCGCTGGAACTGCTCGCCATCGAGGAGACCGTCGCTCGACTCGACTTCGACGTGCTCGAGGCTGCGATCTCCGACATCGACCGCGCCGATCGCATCCTGCTCTACGGCATCGGCGCCAGCCGGTTCGTGGCAGAGGATCTGGCCCACAAACTGCTGCGCGTCGGTCGCAATGCGCGTCTGATCACCGATCCCCACGAGGCGATCACCGCGACCGTGCTGCACACGGGGCCGACCGTCGCGGTCGGGTTCTCACACTCCGGCGTCACGCCCGAGACCGTGCGTTTCCTCCGCAGCGCCGGCAGCAATGGCGCTGCGACGATCGGGGTGACCTCGGCGAAGGGCTCGCCTCTCGCCGACGCGGCGGATCATGCGCTCTTCACCGAGGTGCGCGAGTCGACGTTCCGCGCCGGCGCGATGGTCAGTCGCATCGCTCAACTCGCTCTGGTCGACTGCCTCTTCATGGGCGTCGCCAAGCGCCGCTTCGCCGAGACGGTGGATGCTCTCACGCGCACCCGCGACGCCACCCGCGCCCTGCGGGACTGAGTCCTCGCTCACGCATCACCGGGCTCGACGATCGCCGTCGACACCTCCTCGGCAGCCCGGAGGAAGACGATGATCCAGCTGAAGATCAGCACGGCGGCGATCAGCTCGACGGCGGTCAGGTTGTAGTAACCCGTCGCGAAGAACACGGCCAGCAGCACGATGACGGCGACGTAGGCGTATCCGAGCGCGATGAAGACCTTGGAGATCCTCGGCAGCATCCAGGGCAGACCGATCACGACGACGGCGAAGGCCACGGCCATCCCCGTCGCGACGGTGTTGTGCACCACGAAGAACGCGTCGACGGGGAAGATGCCGACGCAGGTGAGGAAGACGCCGATCAGGATCATCCCGATGCGCACGAGTCTTCGGCCTCTGGCATCCCTCGGCGCGTCGACGGGGAGTCCGGCCGTCGAGTAGCGCGCGATCGTGGTCACGATGATGCCGGCGACGATCAGCGTGCCGTTGAAGATCCAGGACGAGTCGTTGCTCGCCATGCCGAGGGCGGAGAGATTGTCCTGCCACCAGTGGGCATCGGTCGCGGTCAGCATGCTGGCGAACGCACCGACCACGAGGAAGATCGCGAGGACGAGGGACAGCGACATCGGCGTGAGCGACACAGCACTGAGGAAGCACACGTATGCCGTCAGGGCGAAGGCGACGGCGACGAGCACAGCGCCGGGGAAGGCGAAGACAGGGGCGTCGGTGAAGCTGCGGGCCAGGAGCAGCGCGATCCCCGCCCAGCCGAGGAGCGCAGTGACGGCATACGCGAGCGCGATGGCGGCGATGTCGTACCAGCGCAGTCGGTCATCGCGCATCGCGAGCCCGTCGCTGTGGATGACGCGGCGTCCCGGTCGGACACCGAGCCGCCCCAGCAGCGCCGACAGGACCGCGACGACCGCGCCGCCGATCGACGCGTACGTGCCGATCGAACGATCACCGACGATCGACAGCTCATGCCCCCAGAACACGAACACGGACACGACGAACCCGATGGCGAAGAACACCGCTCCCACGAGCAGAGCGGCCGTCTCGAGCGAGACCGCCCCTTGCGGCGGACGCAGCAGCGTCCGCCAGGAGAACTGTTCGGACGCGTTCACAGCAGGATCGGACTCTCGATCGGTCACGCCGTGGGCGCGAGACCCAGGTCTTCTTCGCGGACCGTGCCCTGGAACGACCACGGGAAGTTGATCCACAGATCGGTGTCCTTCCACGCGTAGTCGGGCTGGATGATCGTCGACGGCTTGGTGTAGATCGTCACGGATCGCACCTCTGCGCCCTTCGCCTGCAGCAGCTCCACTGCCAGTGCCAGCGTGCGCCCGGAGTCCGCCACGTCATCGACCAGCAGCACACGGCGACCGTCGAGATACGCCATGTCCAGCTCGGGCGGCAGCACTTCCGGCGCATCCAGGACAGTACCGATGCCGGTGTAGAACTCCACGTTGATCGCTCCGCAGTTCTTCGCGCCCAGCCCGTACGCGATCGCTCCTGCGGGCAGCAGCCCACCGCGGGCGATCGCGACAACGACCTCCGGCTCGAATCCGCTGGCGACGATGCTGCGCGCGAGGTCTCGCGTCGCTGCTCCGAAGCCGTCCCAGGTGAGTGTCTCGCGTTCGATCGCAGCATCCGTCATGCGTCTATTCTGCCGTTAGAATCGTCGATGTCCGGATTCCCTGGAAAAGGGGCGCCGGTGCCCGAAAAAGGGGCACGAAGCATTCGCCGCGATGTCGCGCGAAGCGAGACACACACGGAATCGATCCGTCGTCTCGAAAGGCATTTCCCATGCCCACTGTGTCCGCTCACGTCGCCCTCACCCTCGCTCAGCACATCGACGCCGTCTTCGGTGTGATGGGCAACGGCAACGCCCATTTCCTCGACGCGCTCGAGCGCCAGACGCCGGTGGAGTTCACCGCCGTGCGCCACGAGCAGGGCGCGGTCGTCGCCGCCGATGCCCATCACCGCGCGTCCGGGAGGATCGCCGCCGCCACCACCACCTACGGCGCCGGGTTCACGAACACCCTGACCGCGCTCGCGGAGGCAGTGCAGGCGCACGTGCCGCTCGTGCTCGTGGTGGGCGACGAGCCCACCTCCGGCCCGCGCCCCTGGGACGTCGATCAGATCGCGCTCGCCAGCGCCGTGGGCGCGCGGACGTACACGGTCGGACGAGCGGATGCCGCGGCGACGACGATCATCGCGATCGAGCACGCACTGACCTATCGCGTGCCTGTCGTGCTCGCGATCCCCTACGACGTCGCCGCGCTCGAAGCCGGACCGGTGCCTCCTGCACCGGCACCGCGCATCCCGACACCGCTCTCACCCAAGGGAGAGTTCGCCGACGGGATGCTGGATGACATCGCCGCCGCGCTGCGCGATGCCGAGAGGCCGTTCCTGCTCGCCGGTAGGGGTGCGTGGCTGGCCGGAGCTTCTGGCGCGCTGGGACAGCTCGCCGATGCGACCGGGGCGCTCACGGCATCCACCGCGCTCGGCCGGGGGGTCTTCCCCGCAGCGGAGCACGACCTCGGCGTCACCGGCGGGTTCGGCGCCGAGGGCGCGATGCGGCTCGTCCGCCAGGCCGATGTCGCCGTCGTCTTCGGTGCCTCACTGAATCAGTTCACGATGCGCTTCGGCGAACTGTTCGCGCCGGGTACGCGAGTGTTCCAGATCGATGTCTCCCCGACAGCGACGCATCCGCACGTGGGCGGGTTCCTGCGCGGCGATGCACGGATCGTCGCCGAACAGCTCGTGGCCCGGCTTCAGGACGGGCACCTCGGTGCACGCGTTCTTCGGAGAAGTGCACGTACTTCGGAGGGATCCGACGAAAACGTCCGAGCGAAGAGCACTTCTCCGAACGAAGTGCCCGCATCGTGGCGGGAATCCGTCGACATCGACGCGGCCCGCGCATACGAGCGCGGTGATGATCTCGCCGCCGACGGCAGGCTCGACCCTCGCTCGGCGGCCCGGCGGATCGCAGGGCTACTGCCGGAGGACAGGGTCGTGGTCTCCGACGGCGGGCACTTCATCGGCTGGGCGAACATGTACTGGCCGGTATCGGAGCCGGATCGGATGATGATGGTCGGCACGGCGTTCCAGGCCATCGGCCAGGGCTGGCCGAGCGTCGTCGGCGCGGCCAGGGCACGGCCGGACTCGACGATCGTGCTCACGTCGGGCGACGGCGGGGGGCTCATGGCGATCGCCGATCTCGAATCGGCCGTCCGCGCTGCCGGCGGTCGCGGCTGCGCAGTGATCTGGAATGACGCCGCCTACGGTGCCGAGGTCCACCTCTACGGTCTGAAGGGCCTCGCCGAGGAGCCCATGCGCATCCCCGAGGTCGACTTCGCGGCCTTCGCCGGGGCGGTCGGCGCCGAAGGCGTCGCGGTGCGCACGCTCGAAGATCTCGATCGGCTCCGCACCTGGACCGCGGAAGACCCGTCGACCCGCCGGTTCCTGCTGCTCGATCTGCGCATCTCGGGCGATGTGGTCGCGCCGTATCAGCAGGAGATCATCCGCGTGAACTCCTGATCGGCAGCGCGGGCGCTGTCAGTCGATCTGCTCGATCCCCTGCATCCGCACCTGCTCGAGATCGAGTCGCGCGGAGATGCTGCGCACGACGAGATCATCGACGGTGCCAGCGCGCCGCAGACCGTGCAGCACCTCGCGCTTGTGCTCGAGCACCGCGAGCTTGAGCCGGGCGTACTCCTCGTGCCGGATGAGCGGCGAGCGCTGCAGGACGTCGACGTCGGCCGACGTCGCCACCATCTGCAGCGTCGTGCCGTCCGTGATCTCATCCGACGCGCTGACGCCGACCGGGTCGGGATCCAGGTCCGCGATCGCGCCGCCCGCCAGCGGATCCGGCTCATCCAGCAGATCCTCCATCGCACCGACCTCGGCGTCGATCAGTGCGCGCTCCCTCGCCATCGCTCGGGCATTGGCGAGCTCGAGCATCTCGTAGCCGTCGCGGCGCACCCGATCGCGCACCTCGTCGCTGATGCCGTGCTCGGAGGCGAGCGCATCCAGCGCCGCCATCGCCGCCCCCGAGATCGCGCGCTCTGCGAGTTCGAACTCCTCATCGGCCGCGTTGTCATCAGGGAACCCCGCCCACCTCACGACAGCGGGCAGCAGCGGACCCTGCACGAGCAGGCTGAGCAGGATCACCCCCGCCGTCACGAAGATGATGTCGTCCCGACCGGCGAGCGCCGTTCCGTCCGGAGCGGCCAGAGGCACCGACAGCGCGATCGCGAGCGACACGGCCCCTCGCATGCCCGCGACAGTGCTGACGATCTGCGCCCGAGTCCTCAACCCCCGCGGATGCACGGCGACCCGGGCTCCGCCGAGCCGTTGGAAGGGCACTGACAGCAGTTGGAAGCCGAAGCGCACCAGCAGCAGTGTCACCCAGACGGCGACCGTCGTCAGCACGAGCCACCCGATCATCTGCAGGGAGGTCTGATGCACGACCCACTGCACTTCGAGTCCGATCAGCACGAAGAGGGCGCCGTTGAGCAGGAAGACTCCGAACGGCCATACCGCCTCGGACTGCCGGCGCGACGCGGCCGTCGTGATCCGCGGTCCGAGATACGCCGCGATGAGACCTGCGACGACCACTGCCAGCACACCGGACGCGTGGATCATCTCGGCGAGCAGGAAGGCGACGAACGGCAGGAGCAGCAACGTCACATTGATCGTGATCGTCGTCCTGACCCGTCGCAGCACCAACCACCCCGCGGCGGCGACGAGGGCTCCTACGGCGATGCCTCCGAGATACGAGACGACGACCGTCCAGGTGACGGAGAGGGGCGTCACGTCGCCGCCGACCGCGAGCGAGACGGCGATCGCATAGAGCACGAGCGCCGTGCCGTCATTGGTGAGGCTCTCAGCCTTCAGCTTCATGAACGCCCGCTGCGGCAGCAGTCGACCGAGGGCGGCGACGGCGGTGGCATCGGGCGGGGCGACGGCCGCGCCGAGGATGAGGGCGATCTCCCACGGCATCCCGAACAGCACGGCCACGCCGGCCACAGCGAAGGCCGAGGCGACGACGAGCAGGGTGCTCATCGGGAGGATGTAGCGGAAGTCCCGGCGGATCGAGCGCAGCGATGTCGTCAGGCTCTCCCAGTAGAGCATCACCGGCAGGAAGAGCAGCAGCACCGTCTCCGGCGGCAACTGCACCTCGCGCAGTTCGGGCACGAACCCGAGCAGCAGGCCGAAGACGACCAGCACCAACGGCAGCGCCAGACGCACCCGCGGCGCCAGCATCGTCCCGATCAGGATCGTGAGCCCGAGCAGGACCGTGATCTCGAGACCTTCCATGCGACCACCCATCTGCATCGCGGGCTGATCCGCGAACGTGCTCAGGACACAGCATCCATTGTGCTCTCGCTATTCCCTCCGCGACAGGCCGGGCCGATGCGGGCGCAGCCCCTCACTCCGGATGCGGGGGCTCGATGTCCAGGCGCACGCGCTGTGCGGCGAAGCGCGTCACCAGGTGCTGCAGCGGGGTGCCGTCGGGAAGGGTGTCGAGCGCCTCGGCGACGAGCACGATCGCTCCTGGACGGATCTCGAGCATCTCCGCCTCCTGCGCTGTCGCGTGGCGCGCGCCGACCACGGTGGACGCGCGTACGTAGTCGTCGACGCCCTGCGCGGCGAGGGCCGCTGTGAACGACCCGGTGCGCCGGAATGCTCCTGCGATGTCCGGCAACCGTTCGGCGGCGAACCAGTGCGTGCCGATGGAGATCGGATGGCCGCCGACCGACCGCGTGCTCTCGATCCTGACCGCCTCCCCGCCGGGTATGCCCAGCCGGAGCGCGATGTCCGCCGGCGCGGGTTCGGTCACGCTTTCGAGCACGCGGCTCTTCGTCCGAGTGCTCTCCTCCTCACCGAGGCTGCGCATCATCCGAGTGCGCAGGCCGATCCGGTGCACGAGCACCGACTCACCCGTGACGAAGGTGCCGCTCCCCCGTCGCGATTCGATGAGTCCGTCCTGCGCGAGCGCGGCGATGGCCTGGCGGGCCGTGTGACGATTCACGCCGTACCGCTCCGCGATCGCGTTCTCGGTCGGCAGCCGGTCCCCCGGCCGCAGACGCCGCTCGGAGATCTCGCCGCGCAGTTCTTCGGTGATGAGCCTCCACGCCGAATAGCCGCTGTTCGAACGCGGGGCCGCGTCGGGGTTCGTCATCGCACTCCTGCCCTCCGAACCCTGCGGCCGTGACCGATTCACCTGTTGTTCATCGTCTGGTGCGCCGAAGTTGTCCCGGTGCGCTTTCCTTCTCGACCATACCGGCCTACTGTCGAGTTGTATAGATACGTAGATAACTTTACGCAGCAAGAAGGAGTCGGACGTGAAGGACATCGCATCGTGACAGCGGACACGAACGGGGCGCACGAGACCTCGATCGACGAACGTCGACGCGCCGCCCGCGCGCTGTCGCAGGCGTCACTCGATGAACTCAGCACGCTGTGGGCTCAGTGGTCGCAGCGGCCGGACATCACCTACCTGCGAGGACCGGAAGCCGGGCTCGTCATGGTGCAGGGGCGCATCGGCGGCACCGGCGACCGGTTCAATCTGGGCGAGGCGACCGTGGCCAGGGCGACAGTGATGCTTCATGGACCGGGCGTCGACGGCGTGAGCGGCACATCGTACGTGCTCGGCAGCCACCCCGAGCACGCGGGACTCGCCGCGGTGTTCGATGCGCTGCTGAGCGCTCCCGCGCAGCGCGAACGCGTCCTCGCCGAGGTGATCGAACCTCTCGAACGCGCTCAGAGCGCGCGGGATGCCGAAGCCGGAGCGGACGCGCGGAGCACCGTGGTCGACTTCTTCACCGTCGCAAGGGAGCACGAATGAGCATGCTGACCACCCGGAACCACACTGCGGGGTTCGCCCATCCCGTGCGAGACGCGCAGCGCGTGTTCCGTGCGGTGATGGAAGCCCTCGCACGGCCCACCACGCCCCAGCGCATCGATCCCGTGGTGGCACCGCCGGACCCGCTGGGCGCCGCACTCGGAGCGGTGATCCTGACGCTGTGCGACGAGCAAACCCCCGTCTGGCTCGACTTCGCACTGCGCAGCGCACCCGAGGTCGAGGCCTGGATCGTGTTCCACACCGGTGCACGCATCGTCGACGCCCCGACAGACGCATCGTTCGCGATCGCCTCCTCACCGGAGACCGCGCCCGCGCTGTCGGCGTTGTCGCGCGGAACCGACGAAGAACCGCATGAATCGGCGACACTCGTGATCGATGCGCGCGCATGCGCTGGCATCGACGGCCTTACCGCCAGCGGTCCCGGCATCCGCGAAACCCGCACGTGGGACGGCGCCGGGCTCCCCGACGGATTCCTTCCGCAGTGGCAGGAGAATCGCGCGCTGTACCCGCGGGGCGTCGACCTCATCCTCGCCCACGAGCACACGGTCTGCGGGCTGCCCAGAACGACGGCGCTCACGGGCGCCCTGCAGCACGATCTCGACAGAAGGAGCGCCTGATGTACGTCGCCGTCAAGGGAGGCGAGAAGGCGATCGCCAACGCGCACGCGCTGCTCGCGAAACGCGGTCGCGGTGAGGCGGATGCCGCCCGCATCGATCACACGCAGATGCGCGATCAGATGGGCGTGCTCGTCGCACGCGTGATGACCGAGGGGTCGCTCTACGACCCCGACCTCGCGGCGAAGGCCCTGCTGCAGGCACAGGGCGACGTGCTCGAAGCCGTCACACTGCTGCGCTCGTACCGCACCACACTGCCCCGGTTCGGCCACACGGTCGCGATCGACACCGCTGGGCTCCCGTCGGAACGGCGCGTGTCGGCCACCTTCAAGGACCTGCCCGGCGGTCAGCAGCTCGGCGCGACGTTCGACTACACGCACCGGCTGCTCGTGGACGAGCTGGAGACACCCGACCTGCCCGCCTCGGATCCCGTCGAGGAGCAGTCCATGCCGAGAGTCACTGACCTGCTCGGAATAGACGCCCTGATCGAACCGGATCGTCCGGCCGAGGGATGGACGGACCCGGACCCTGCGGATCTCACGAGGCAGCCGACCGTGTATCCCATGACCAGGGCGGCGCGGCTGCAGGCGCTCAGCCGTGGCGACGAGGGGTTCCTGCTGTCGCTGGGATACTCGACGCAGCGCGGGTTCGGCAACAACCATCCCTTCGTCGGAGAGGTGCGCGTCGGACAGGTCGAGGTCGAGCTCGAGATCCCTGAACTCGGTCATGCGATGCCGATCGGACGGATCGAGGTGACCGAGTGCCAGATGGTGAACCAGTTCGTGGGCAGCGCCGAGCAGGCGCCGCAGTTCACCCGCGGGTACGGCCTCACGTTCGGTCGCGCGGAGCGCAAGGCCATGTCGATGTCGCTCGTGGACCGTGCGCTGCGCCGCGAGGAATTCGACGAACGCGTCGTGTCGCCGGCGCAGGACGAGGAGTTCGTGATCTCGCACGCCGACAACGTGCAGGCCACCGGGTTCGTCGAGCATCTCAAACTGCCGCACTACGTCGACTTCCAGGCGGAACTCGGGCTGATACGCCGACTCCGCGCCGAGTTCGACGCACGCCACGCCGAGGACTCGCGTCCTGATGACGCTGCAGAGCAGGGAGTCGGATCATGAGCCTCTCCACCTCACCGCGCATCGTCTACAACGAGGGATACCTCGATGAACAGACCAAACGCGTCGTGCGCAGAGCGCTGCTCAAGGGCATCGCGATCCCCGGCTTCCAAGTGCCGTTCGCATCGCGCGAAGTGCCGATGCCCCGCGGCTGGGGCACCGGCGGCGTGCAGGTGACCGCGTCGATCATCGGAGACGAGGACACTCTGAAAGTGATCGACCAGGGCGCCGACGACACCACGAATGCCGTGTCGATCCGGCAGTTCTTCGAACGCGTCGCGGGAACCGCCAGCACGACCCGCACGGACGAGGCCACCATCATCCAGACCAGGCACCGGATCCCGGAGACGCCCCTGGCCGAGCAGCAGATCATCGTCTACCAGGTGCCGATCCCCGAGCCGCTGCGCTTCCTCGAGCCCAGGGAGACCGAGACCCGGCGCATGCATGCGCTCGAGGAGTACGGTCTGATGTACGTCAAGCTCTACGAGGACATCGCCAGGTACGGGCACATCGCGAAGACCTACGACTATCCGGTGCTCGTGCACGGCCGCTACGTGATGGCCCCGTCGCCCACCCCGAGCTTCGACAACCCGAAGATGCATCAGAACCCCGCGCTGCAGCTGTTCGGCGCGGGACGCGAGAAGCGGATCTACGCCGTCCCTCCCTACACCGACGTCGTGAGCCTCGGCTTCGACGACTTCCCGTTCGAGCCGCAGACCTTCGAGCAGGCGTGCGAGATCTGCGGCTCGCGCGGGGTGTACCTCGACGAGGTCATCACCGACGACAGCGGCGGGGCGATGTTCGTCTGCTCCGACACCGACCACTGCGAGCGCACGGCCGCCGCCGCGCGGCTCGACCAGGACGCTGAACGCCACGACACGGAGATGAACGCATGATCGACGAGACTCCCCTGCTCAGCGTTGATGCCGCCGGGCATCGCTATGGGGACCGCTTCGGATGCCGGGACGTGAGCTTCGACCTGTGGCCGGGTGAGGTGCTCGCCGTCGTCGGCGAATCGGGCTCGGGCAAGTCGACGCTGCTCGGGATGCTGTCGCAGCGGCTCTCCGCGGATGAGGGCCGGATCAGCTACCTGACGACTTCCGAGAACGGGCCGGAGGGCGCACAGGGCGCCGGCCACGCGCTGCTCGATCTCGCGACGCTCAGCGAACGGGAGGTGCGCCGACTGTGGCGCACCGAATGGGGGTTCGTGCACCAGAACGCCGCCGACGGACTGAGGATGCACGTCAGCGCCGGAGGCAACGTCGGCGAGCCGCTGATGGCCAACGGCTGGCGGCACTACGGCAGCATCCGAGCCGAGGCGGAGGCCTGGCTGGGGCGTGTGGAGATCCCCGCCGAGCGCATCGACGATTCGCCTTCGACCTTCTCGGGGGGAATGCGGCAGCGCGTGCAGATCGCCCGGAATCTCGTGTTCGGACCGCGTCTCGTCTTCATGGATGAGCCCACCAGCGGTCTGGATGTCTCTGTCCAGGCGCGTCTGCTCGATCTGATCCGCTCGCTCGTGACCGAACTCGGTCTGGCCGTCGTGATCGTCACCCACGATCTCGCGGTCGCGCGTCTGATCTCGCACCGGACGCTCGTCATGAAGGAGGGCGCCGTGGTCGAGTCGGGCCTCACCGATCGGGTGCTCGATGACCCGCAGGCCGCGTACACCCAACTGCTCGTCTCCTCGATCCTCCAGGGATGAACCTCATGATCCACAACGAATCGCACGATCTGCCGACGGGTGCCGTGCTCTCCGTGATCGACGTCGCGAAGACCTTCACCCTCCACCTGCAGGAGTCCCAGCGGCTCCCGGTGCTGCGCGGGCTGACCTTCGACGTGGCACGAGGGACGTGCGTCGTGCTCGGCGGCGAATCGGGCGCCGGCAAGAGCACCGTGATGAAGATGATCTACGGCAGCTACGGCACCGACTCGGGGCGCATCCTGCTGAGTCATCACGGTGAGGTCCTTGACCTCGCCGCGGCGCAACCGCGGCAGGTGCTCGCGGCGCGGCGCGACACCGTGGGCTATGTCAGCCAGTTCCTCCGCGCCGTTCCTCGCGTTCCCGCGCTGGACGTCGTCGCCGAGCCGCTCGTCGAGCGCGGTGTCGACCGCCCGGAGGCCCGTGATCGTGCCGGTGCTCTCCTGGCGCGGCTGAGCATTCCCGAACGGCTGTGGAAGCTGCCTCCCGCGACGTTCTCCGGCGGCGAGCAGCAGCGCGTGAACGTCGCGCGCGGCTTCATCATCGATCGTCCGCTGCTGCTGCTCGACGAGCCGACCGCGTCGCTCGACGCCCGCAATCGCGCGGTCGTGATCGACCTGATCCGCGAGAGCCTCGGCAGAGGGTCCGGCATGCTGGCGATCTTCCATGACGCGGACGTGCGCGAGGCCGTGGCGGATGCCGTGGTCGATGTGCAGGCGTTCACGCCGGCACGAGAGGAGGTCGCCGCGTGACGAGGTACGCCGTGTACGCCGTTCCGGGAGCGCATGACGCTGATGCGGATGCGGCCCGCCGTCTGCGCGATGCAGCCGAGGCCTGGCTCGCCCGTGAGGACGTGCGCGACCTCACATCGGATGCGCGGCGCTACGGGTTCCATGCCACTCTCAAGGCTCCGATGCGCCTGGCGGACGGTCGCACCGAGGCAGAGCTGCGCGCAGCGGCCGACGCGTTCGCGGCTGAGCATCGGCCACTGAGCATCCGCGCACCGCGCGTGACCGTGATCGACGCGTTCCGTGCGCTCGTTCCCGCACCAGGACAGCAGTCCGCGCTCGCGGACCTCGCCGCCGAGAGCGTGCAGGTGTTCGACGAGTTCCGTGCGCCGCTCAGCCCGGAGGATGTCCGTCGGCGCCGACCGGAGCGGCTCACGCCCCGGCAGCGCGATCTCTTCGAACGCTGGGGCTACCCGTATGTGCTCGACGAGTTCCGATTCCACCTGACGCTGACGGACGCCGTGCCCGTCGAGCGCAGCGCAGGGGTGGACGCCGCACTCGACGAGCACTTCGCTCCGGTGACCGGCGTCGACGTACCGCTCACGGCGATCGCGATCTGCGTCGAACCCGCTCCCGGCGCCGCATTCGAGCTCTTGTCCGTCCATCCGTTCGCCCTCCGAACCCCACAGGAGACCACCTGATGTCATACACGTTGACCAACGCGCGCATCGTGCTCGAGAACGAGATCGTGCACGGATCCGTGCGCGTCGCGGACGGGCGCATCACCGAGGTCTCGGCGGTCGCGCGCCCTTCGACGGACGGCACCGTTCACGAGGACCTGGGCGAGGACTACCTGCTGCCGGGTCTCGTGGAATTGCACACCGACCAGGTCGAAGGCCACCTCCAGCCCCGTCCCCAGCGATTCTGGGACCCCATCCCCGCGGTGATCGCCCACGACGCGCAGATGGCCGCATCGGGCATGACCACGGTGCTCGATGCGCTGCGGATCGGAAGCGGTCCCGGCGAGAACCGTCTGGCAGGCAGGGCGCGTGTGCTCATGGATGCCGTGGTGCACGCGGCCGAGGCGGGACTGCTGCGTGCGGATCACCATGTGCACCTGCGCTGCGAGGTCGCGACGCCGGATGTCGTAGAGGTCTTCGACGACATCGGAGGGCACGAGCGCGTGCGGCTGATCTCTCTGATGGACCACACCCCTGGTCAGCGCCAGTACGCCGATGTCGAGGCGTTCCGCACCTACATGGTCGGCAAGCACAGTTTCACGAACGAGCAGTTCGATCAGCACGTGGAGGCTCTGCACCAGTACTCGTCGCGTTTCTCCGTGGACAATCGACGATTGATGGTCGAGCGCGCCACCGCGCGCGGCATCACGATCGCCGCGCACGATGACGCCACCCAGGCGCACATCGACGAGTCGGCGGCGGCGGGCGTGCGGATCTCGGAGTTCCCCACGACGATCGAAGCCGCTCGTGCGGCACGTGCCGCCGGTCAACTCGTCGTGATGGGAGCCCCGAACATCATCCGCGGAGGTTCTCACTCCGGCAATGTCGCCGCGACCGAACTTCTCCGCCTCGGGCTGCTGGACGTGCTCTCCAGCGACTACGTTCCCTCGAGCCTGCTGAACGCTGTCTTCCATCTGTTCCACAGCGGAGACGTGACGCTTCCGCAAGGTGTCGCACTGGTGAGCGCCAACCCCGCCCGCGCGGCAGGCTTCGACGATCGCGGTGTCATCGCGGCCGGTACGCGCGCCGATCTCGTGCGCGTGCACGCGTACGCCGGCGCTTCCGCGGAGCAGCATCCGCTCGGTTCGGCGCTCCCTATCGTGCGCGGTGTCTGGCGCGAAGGGACCAGGGTCGCATGAGCGGAGTGTTCGTCGCGATCGTCGGACCGAGCGGAGCCGGCAAGGACACCGTCATCGAGCATGCCAGGGCCGCGCTGGCCGACTGCGACGACATCGTCTTCCCCCGCCGCCTCATCACGCGCCCCACAGGCGACGGCGAGGACTGCATCTCGGTCACGGACGACGGGTTCGAGCATGCCGAGGATCGCGGCGAGCTCGCCCTGACCTGGCGAGCGCATGGTCTCGCGTACGGCGTCCCCGCGTCGGCGCGGACGACGGTCGCTGCCGGGGGCGTGGTCGTGGCCAACGTCTCACGCGGCGTGGTCGCGCAGCTGCCGGCGCTGTTCGGAGAAGCGCGGGTGGTGCGCATCACTGTGTCGGACGAGACCCGCCTGGCGCGCATCATCGCCCGTGGCCGGGAGACCCGCGAGGCGGCTGCGGCGCGCGTCTCCCGACCGGACCCGGCGCCCGAACACCCTGTCGACCTAGAGATCGTCAACGACGGCACACTCGACGAGGCGTGCGAACGCCTCGTCGAGTTCCTCCGCCACGTGCGGGAGGTCGTGCCGCGCTGACCCCGCGGGGCTGTGCCGCGTCGGCTGCCGTATCAACTCCGGTCGGGGAGCTGCTGCAGCGTCCAGGTGTTGCCGTCGGGGTCGTCGAACGTCACGAACCGCCCCCACGCCTGTTCGTCGACGCCGTTCGCCTCGACACCGGCATCGCGCAGCTGTGCGAGCGCGGCATCCGCGTCAGGCACCACGACCTGGATCGTGTTCTGCTGACCCGGTTCGAGATCGAGGCCGAGGCCCTCGCCGAAGGCGATCGAGCAGGCCGACCCGGGCGGAGTCATCTGCACGAACCTCAGACCTTCGTGGACGACCTGATCGTGGTCGGCGTTGAAGCCGATCTTCACATAGAAGTCCTTCGCCCGGTCGACGTCGCTGACCGGCACGTGGATGAGTTCGATCTTCCAGTCCATCACTCGCTCCTCCTGGCGGGCGTCGGCGCCCGTCGACGTTCACGGTACGCGCGGCCACCGACATCGCACCAGAGCGCCAATGGCGGATACTGGTCCGATGACACCAGATCCGGAGAGCGGCCGGCTGCAGACCATCCTCGAGGCGCTCGGTGCCGGGCCGGAGGACGAGCCCGCGCGTCGCCTGATCGAGGCGTTGGGCGGCGGGCCCGTCGAAGCTCATGAACGTCGGGTCGGAGAGCCGGCTGTGCTGTCGCGGCATGTGCGCTTCGGCTCGGGCGGAGAGCTCGTCCTTCACGACGATGCGATCATCGCCGTGATCCTGCATATCGCGACGACACCGTCCGCTCCGCGCGGACTCGACGTGGCGGACTGGATCCCGGGTGTCGACAACGACGCGACCTTCTCCGATTTCAAGAAGGTCTTCGACGTGACATGGCGTTTCGCCGCCGGCGACCGGTACTTCGTTCTCGAATCGGGGTATGTGCGACCCGAGTTCGTGAAGCACGGGGGCTATCGGGCCGGTGACCTCCAGCGCGTCGTCGTCACGGTGGACGATCCTGGGCGCACCTGCCGTCCGGCGGACGAGGACTGCCCTGTGTGCCGCGACCTGATCGTACGCCGAGGCGACGGATCCTTCGATGTGGAGGGCACGGTCTATGCACTGCGTGCAGCGGTGGGTGCCGGTCAAGTCGAGGAGCAACGAGGAGTCGTCCCACTCGCCGACCTCGACCTCCTTCATGCCTCCGCCCTGATGAAACAGGTGGAGAGCCAGGTCGCCTGCTCAGCATGCCACCGGGTCGCGTGCCTCACGCTGTATCGAGATGCCGCACCGACGTTCGCGTACTACCCCTTCGACACCGCGATGAGGCGTCCGCTCGAGGCGATTCCCCCCATCGAGGAATGGGGCGATGCCGCTCGCATCGCAGAGGCGCAGGGCGCGATGCGATATGTCGATCACGAGCCGGGCTCATGGTTCCTGGTCGAGCAGAAGGGCGAGCTGTACCTCGAGTCGCGGTACACGATCAGTACGATGGCGGACGATCAGTGCGTGATCCGCTTGGACGACTCGGAGCGACGGGGATATCGCGACGACGGCCATGACTACCTCACCGGTCTCGCCAGAGAAATCGACGACAGCAGCCCCCACCGGGAGGACTCCCCCTTCCACCTGAGGAATCTCCTCCGACACCCCGACGGCGCACGTGACTACTCCGAGGAGGTGCGGGCCGCGATCGCCAACCACACCTGGCTCGCACGGCAGAAGCAGGCTGCGGCGCAGCGAATGCAGGCCGCACCCGCAGCGGACGGCTGAGCGGTCGACAGGTGGGGTCGTGCAGCGTCAGATCCAGCCCTTGTCCTGCGCGATCCGCACCGCCTGCGCACGATTCGCCGCGCCGACCTTGCCGATCGCCGCCGACAGGTTGTTGCGCACGGTCCCCGCCGACAGGAACACCTCGGAGGCGATCGCCGCGGCGCTGCGTCCGTCTGCGGCCAGTCGGAGCACCTGCTGCTCGCGCTCGCTGAGGGGGTTCGCGCCTTCGAAGACGCTGGCTTCGGCGAGTGCGGAGTCCACGACCCGCAATCCAGCGTGCACTCGGCGCACGGCATCGGCGAGCTGTTCGGCCGGCGCATCCTTCACGACGAATCCGCTCGCGCCCGCATCCAGTGCGGCGCGCAGGTAACCGGGCCTCGCGAACGTCGTCACGATCAGCACCCTGGTGGCCGCGCTCGCGGCCCGCACCGCCCGCGTCGCGGCGATTCCGTCCATCCCCGGCATCTGGATGTCCATGAGACAGACGTCCGGCGCGGTGTCGGCGACCACCTTCACCGCGTCCTCACCGTCTCCGGCGACTCCGACGACCGTCAGATCGTCCTCGAGCTCCAGCAGTGCAGTGAGGGCGCCTCGCAGCATCGCCTGATCATCGACGATCACCAGTCGTATCGGGTCGGTCACCAGGTCACCTCCACGCACGTACCACCGCTCTCGTCCGCCCGCACCGTGAAAGCCGCGCCGCTCATCGTGGCCCGCTCGCGCATGCCCTTCACTCCGTTGCCCTCGATTCCCCCGTAGCCGCCGCCGTCGTCGATCACCGCGAGGTTGCCTGGTGCGATGCGCACCGTGACCGTGCGCGCCTCCGCGTGCCTGAGCACATTGGTCGTCGCCTCTCTCAATATCCAGCTCGCCGTCAGCGACTGCGCGGGCGAGAGGGCGGCGGCGTCACCGTCCACGAGCATCACGACATCGGCCGACTGCAACGCATCCCGACAGGAGGCCAGCTGCTCGACGAGCGCCGCGCTTCGCACGCCCGCCACCGTGGCGCGCACACCCGCGATCGCCTCGGTCGTGAGCGACTCGATGTCGGCGAGCTCGGCCTTGGCACGCTCCGGATCGCTGTCGATGAGCCGTCGCACGAGCTGCGCCTTCAGACTGACGACGGTGAGCGAGTGCCCCACGAGGTCGTGCACATCGCGCGCCACCGCCTCTCGGCCCTCGCTCGTGGCGAGTTCGAGACCGAGCTGCTCGGCCTCTGCCGAGCGGATGATCAAGCTGGTCGAGACGGTGTTGACGACGCCGAGCAGCAGGACGATCGCGAAGATGGTCAGGTTGTCCATGCCCTGCGGTGTGAAGAAGAGCATCACCGCAGTGAGCGTGACGCAGGCCGCCATCGTGGTCCAATGAGCGAGGCGGGTCAGTCCGTACGACGCGAAGGACATGATGAACGGCAGGAAGCCCAGCGCCGCGCCGCCCACGCTGGGGACGACCAGCGCCGCGCACGCGATGAGACCTGCGAACGCCGCCCACTGGATCGGCTTCGGCGGCGTGGTCAGCCCGCCGCCGCCGAAGCTCATCCCGTTCATGAAGCCGGCGACGTAGACGACGATGAACGCGCCGAGCCCCACCCAGCCGGTGACGATCCACCCCTGGGCGGCATCCGAGCGCAGCAGCGCCATCAGCGGGTACACCAGGAACACGAGCCAGATGACGGCCATCAACCAGCCGAACCGCTCCCACGGCGCGCCGGAACCGACGCTGCGTCGGCGGCTGCCCCGAGTGGCCCAGGCTGCGGGAGCCGCACCGACGGCAGCCGCCGCCGCGGCATCCCTGGTCACGTCATCCGCCATGCTGTCGACCCTATCGGCGCGAACGCGAGCGCTTCACTCCGGCGGCCACGAGCACGGCGAACACCGCGAGCCACACCACGATGTTCAGCAGGAGCACCCACAGCGGGTCGCTCTGCCCTGTGGTGAGCGTGCCGTCGGTCAACGGCCACCTGCTCAGTGCGACGTAGCCGTACAGGGGCGTGAACCGGGCGATGTCGAGCATGACCCCGTCGAGCGGCAGGAACACGTTGCCGAAGAACGCGAAGAAGGTCATCGAGATCGACGCGAGTGCGGCGGCCGTGTCGGAGTTGAAGAACAGTCCGACACCGAGTCCGTAGAGGCCGTAGACGAGGCCGACGGCGAGGATGATGCCGATCGCGGCCCACCAGCGCCAGGCATCGGTCGCCTCCGCCCCGGTCAGCAACCCGGCGACGAAGACGGCCAGCACGGCGAGCGCCGCGAACGCGACAGCGGTGAGCAGCTTCGTCATGGCGTAACCCGCCGTACCGAGCGGCGTCATGGCGAGCTGCCGCCCCCAGCCCTGCTTCGCCTCCGTGGCCGCGAGTGAGGTGAGCGAGCTCATCGCGACCGCGGTGCCGTAGGCCGCCATCGAGACCATCACGTAGAAGGCGACGTTGCCGTTGCCAGCCGACTCCGACGCGTATGCCGCCGTCGCACCGAACAGCAGGTACATCGCGACCGGCATGCCGAGGGTGAAAGCGAGTGTGTAGGGGTTGCGGATCTGGCGCATCGCCTCGACGCGCAGCATCGTGGATGAGATCGAGATGGTCATGCTCAGTCCTCCGTCAGGGTCGTGAAGGCGGTTTCGAGCGTGGGGGCGGCGATCTCCATGTCGTGCGCTCCCGCGGCGAGAAGGGCGGATGCCGCGGCATCCGAGTCCAGCGCACGCAGACTCACCCGTTCGGCGTCGACCCGCACATCTGTGATGCCCTCGGTCTCCTTCAGCTGCCGCACGAGCGCGTCTGCGCCGGCGGCGGGAAGATTCGCGGCGAGGGTGCGCCCGCCGAGGTTCGCGCGCAGCTGCGCGGTCGGGGCGTCGGCGACGATGCGGCCACGGTGCATCACGACGGTGCGGCGCGCGAACTGCTCGGCCTCCTCGAGGTAATGAGTGGCGAAGACGATCGTGCGACCGCCATCCGCATCGGCGCGCATGACGTCCCAGAAGTGACGCCGCGCGGTGACGTCCATACCGGCGGTCGGCTCGTCGAGCACGAGGATGTCGGGGTCGGCGACCAGGGCGAGAGCGAACTTGACGCGCTGCTGCTCACCACCGGAGCACTTGGCGATGCGGCGTCGGGCGATCGATTCGAGATCGGTGCGGGAGAGCACCTCCGGCACGCGGGAGAGCGCATCGCGCCCGTGCAGGGAGGCGATCACGTCGACCGTCTCGCGAACACTGAGGTCGGAGAGCAACCCCCCGGTCTGCAGCACCGCCGCGATCATGCCCGCCTTGGCGGCCCTGATCGGCTTCTGGCCGTGCACGGAGACATTGCCGTCGCTCGGATCGGTGAGCCCCAGCAGCACGTCGAGCGTGGTCGTCTTGCCTGCACCGTTCGGGCCCAGGAGCGCGACGACCTCGCCACGGCGGATGCTGAGGTCGAGGCCGTCGACTGCCTTGACCGTGCGCTCGCCCGAGCCGTAGTGCCGTCGCAATCCGGTGATCATGACGGCGTTGTCGGATGCCGTGCCGGCCGCCCTGGTCGGAGTCTGAGTGTCCACTGCTGTGCTCATGGCTCCAGCCTGGCGGCGACGCGGCGTGAAGTCCGGAGCCCGGTGTCATCGGATCCGCATGACACATGTCATCCCGACGCGGTCTCAGAGTCGCGTGGCGTCCATCGCTCTGTGCAGGAGCGAGGCGATCGGTGGCGTCGGCTCCGTGCTCGACCATGTCTTGACCGCCGCGTCGAAGCAGCCCAGGGCGGCGGCGATGACGGCAGCGGCACGCGGGTCGGTGCTGTCCGCGGGTTCAGCTCCGATCCGTCGGGAGACCTCCGGGTGCAGCGCAGCCGACCATCGAGCGTGCTTCTCATGCTGAAAGGCGGCGAGTCCAGGGGTCGCAGCGATCAGTGCGGCCAGCTCACGAGCGGGCTCCTGATCGGCTTCATACCGGTCGAGCAGCGACTCGAGAGCATGTCGCAGAGCCGTCCAAACAGGTTCCTCGTCCGGACGTGCGCTCAGTGCGTCGCGCAGGAGCCCGGATGCCTCCTCCACGTCGGTCAGGACGGCGTCCTCCTTCGACGTGAAGTAGCGGAAGAACGTGCTCCGGGAGATCTCGGCGGCCTTACAGATGGCCTCGACGGTGATCGTCTCGTAACCGTGTTCGAGCACGAGCCCGCGTGCCGTGGTCGAGACGTGCTCCTTCACTGCTTGTCGGGCCACGGCGCGTGATCCGCCCGAGCGCTGGTCTCGCGTCGTCGTCATCCATTCATGGTACCTCAGTCTGAAAGTGATACGGTGTCTCATCTTCGGGAGCATGTCCCAAAAATCGAGAAAGGCGGATGGACTGTGGTCGATGAGAAGGTCATCGTGGTGACAGGGGCGAGTGATGGGATCGGCGCGGCGGCTGTGCGGCGCCTGGCGAAGGCCGGGCACACCGTGGCGGTGGTGGGGAGGTCGCCGCAGAAGACCGCTGCGGTGGCTGCGGAGATCGGCGCCGATCACTTCACGGCGGACTACGCCCGCCTGGATGATGTCCGGCGTCTCGCCGCGGAACTGGACGCCGCGTACCCGCAGATCGATGTGCTCGCCAACAACGCCGGCGGGGTGTTCGGCGATCGGGCCAAGACGGTCGACGGGTTCGAGAAGACCTTTCAGATCAATCACCTCGCGCCGTTCCTGCTCACATCGCTGCTGATGGACAAGCTCGTCGCGTCCGCCGCGTCCGTGATCCAGACCAGCACGCTGCACGGCGGCATGGTCAGGGAGCTCGACATCGACGACCTCGATCTGGACAACGGCTACGGCGCGGTGCGCGCCTACAACGCCGCGAAACTGGAGAACGTGCTGTTCACCAAAGAACTCCACCGCCGATATCACTCGCGCGGCATCTCTGCGGCGGTGTTCTATCCAGGAAACATCGCCACGAGCTTCGGCTCCGAGACCACCAGCCCCCTGATGCGCTTCATCACGACCAACCCGATCTCCCGATCCGTGCTCCTCACAACGCCGGACAAGGGTGCGCAGCAGCTGGTATGGCTCGCCGAAGGAGAACCAGGGGTCGACTGGTCGTCTGGCGAGTTCTACGCGAAGAAGATCGCGGGGAAAGGCCTCAACCCTCTGGCCGACGACGCCGACCTCGCGGGCCGACTCTGGGAGCGCTCGGAAGAACTCCTCCGCTGAGTCGCGAGCCACGTGATCAGGCCGCCGGCAGGAAGACCCCCTGCAGGAACGCGTCGAGCTCGGACACGGCGTCCAGCGGGAGCACCGCGGCCACGTACTGATCGGGCCGCACGACCACGACCACGCCGTCGCGCGAGAGTTCGCGTTCCGCGAAGATGTCGGTCTTCGACCAGGCGTTGGGAGCGGCGGTGTACACCTTCTCCCAGTCGATCAGGCCGAGTGGGCCGGTCTTCGGCAGGAACAGCGAGGGTGTCGACATGATGTCGATGTCCTCGAACGACTGCTGATGGATCGCCTTCACATCGATCACGGCATCCACATCGGCATCCGATGGCGTGTACCTGGCGATGATCGGCGCGACGGCCGACGCCCACTCGCCGAGTCGCGCACCAGACGTGTCCGCGAACGCGTACACGCGCCAGCGCCCGTCTGCCTTGGCGTGGTGTCCGAGATGCACGACGTTGCCGTCGCACACGCGAACGACCTCGGCGGACTTGAAGCGTCTGCCGACGGGGAAACCGGCGGCGAGCGCCTGGTGCTCATCCGTCGACGTGATCTCCGACGGGGTGTACTGCGTCATGAAGCCGGATGGGAACTCGGCAGTCGCCAGGTAGTAGTTGGCCAGCTCCTGCGGGTCGGAGATCTCCCCCGGCTTGCGCGCCATGAGCGAAGACCATTCGCGGTCGAAGTCGATCAGCTGCTGCGCGACGGGTTGGCGTTCGGCGGAGTAGGTCGACAGCAGCGACTCAGGGCTTCGCCCTGTGAGCACGGCGCCCAGCTTCCAGCCCAGGTTGAATCCGTCCTGCATCGAGACGTTCATGCCCTGCCCCGCCTTCGCACTGTGCGTGTGACAGGCGTCGCCGGTGAGGAAGACGCGCGGTGCACGCTCCTCGTCGAGGGCGTCGTCGAAGCCGTCGGTGACGCGGTGGCCCACCTCGTACACGCTCGACCACGCGACCTCCTTCACGTCCAGGGAGTACGGATGAAGGATCTCGTTGGCTTTCGCGATGATCGCCTCGATCGGGGTGCTCCGCACCTGGTGGTTGTCGTCGGCGGCGACCTCGCCGAGGTCGACGTAGACGCGGCTGAGATAGCCGCCCTCGCGCGGGATGTGCAGGATGTTCCCCGCCTCGGCGTTGATCGCGCACTTGGTGCGCCAGTCGGGGAAGTCGGTGTTGACGAGCACGTCCATGACACCCCACGCGTGAGCCGCGAACGCACCGACGTGCGTACGGCCGATCGCCTCGCGCACGCCGCTGCGCGCGCCGTCGCTGCCGACGACGTACTTCGCGCGGATGGTCCGCTCCTCCCCCGCACGCGGCCCTGCGGTGTGACGCACCCGCACCTCGACCGGGTACTCGCCGTCGCCGTGCACGGTGAGGCCGACGAACGCGATCCCGTAGTCGGGGGTGACGCGCCCTGGCCCGTCGGCGGCGGCTTCGGCGAAGTAGTCCAGCACCCTGGCCTGGTTCACGATCAGGTGCGGGAACTCGCTGATCTTGAGCCCGTAGTCCTCGGTGCGCGTCGTGCGGACGATGTTGCCGGGGTTCTCCGGGTCCGGGCCCCAGAAGTTCATGTACGCGATGTTGTACGCCTCGGCGGTGATGCGCTCGGCGAACCCGAACGCCTGGAACGTCTCGACGCTGCGAGGCTGGATGCCGTCGGCCTGCCCGAGGACGAGACGACCGCCTCGCTGCTCGATGATCCGGGTCGTGACATCGGGGAACTGCGACATCTGCGCCGCGAGGAGCATGCCTGCGGGGCCGGATCCGACGATGAGCACGTCCATCTCGTCCGGCAGGTCGGCTGGACGATCGACTCCGGTGCCCGCCGCCGCGACGATCCGCGGATCCTGCGAGACGTAGCCGTGGTGATGGAACTGCATCGGTACTCCTTCTTCTGCGTGAACCGCGGGGCGGATGCGGATCGCTCCGCCCCACGGGGATGTGTCAGGCCCTGGCGAGTCCGCGGATCGGACTGACCGACTGCTCTTCCTCGTGATCCGGACCCAGCGGGATGCCGCTGCGGTCGCGGAGCAGGAGCGTCGCGATCAGGCCGATCACGGTCATGCCGGCCAGGTACCACGTCACCATCTCTGTCGATCCCGTCGCGTCGACGATCGCGGCGGCGATGGTCGGGGCGAACGCGCCACCCGCGATCGCGCCGATCGCGTAGGAGATCGAGACGCCGGAGAACCGGATGGATGCCGGGAACAGCTCGGTGTACAGCGCGGCCTGGGGCCCGTAGGTGAATCCGAGTCCGATGGTGAGGATCGCGAGGCCGAGGAACAGCAGCCCGATGTTCGCGGTGTTCACGAGCGGGAACAGCAGGAAGACGCCGACGAGCTGCATGATCCACCCGGCGATGTACGTGTTGCGGCGGCCGATCCGGTCGGAGATCCACCCCGCCAGCAGCGTCGTGATCAACCAGGTCACAGCGGAACCGGTCACGGCCCAGAGCACGGGGCCGCGGTCGAGGCCGATGGGTCCCTCGGGATCCGTCGCGTAACCCTGGATGTACCCGCCGGTGGTCATGTATCCGATCGCGTTGTTGCCCGCGAACACCAGAGCGGCGATGACGACCAGCAGCGCGTGCTTGCGGAAGAGCTGCACGATCGGCATCTTCGCCTTCTCCTTGCGTGCGGCGAGCTCGGCGAACACCGGGCTCTCCTCGACGTTGCGGCGCACGTAGTAGCCGATCAGGATCAGCACCACGCTGAGCAGGAACGGGATGCGCCAGCCCCAGGCGAGGAACTGATCCCCGGGTGCGATCGCGGTCATGATCGCCATGACGCCGGAGGCCAGCAGCAGGCCGAGCGGCACGCCGATCTGCGGCGAGGCACCGAAGATGCCGCGCCTCTTCTTGGGTGCGTGCTCGACGGCCATGAGCACGGCGCCGCCCCATTCGCCGCCGGCCGAGATGCCCTGCAGGATGCGCAGCAGCACGAGAAGGATCGGGGCGCCGACGCCGATGACCTCGGCGGTCGGCAGCACGCCGATGAGAGCGGTGGCCGCACCCATCAGGATCAGCGTCCACATCAGCACGCGCTTGCGGCCGAGCTTGTCGCCGAAGTGGCCGGCGAGGAAGGCACCGAGCGGACGGAACAGGAAGCTGATTCCGACGGTCGCGAATCCGAGGATGACGGTGTTCGTGCCGAGCGCCGAGAAGAACAGCTGGCCGAAGACGAGTCCGACGGCTGTCGCGTAGATGAAGAAGTCGTACCACTCGACAGTGGTTCCCACCACTGTGGCGAACACCACGCGACGCCGGTCCGCGGCGCTGGCGATGGTGCCGGTCGGCGTGAAGCCGGGCTGATCAGTCATTGAAGCTCCTTGTGTGACGTCGTTGTCCGGGTGCGGATCTGATCCTTGCCACCCGATGTCAGGATGATATACGATTTCAAATACATCGCACAAGAGCGATGCTTCAGACGCAAGGAGGCGCCCACGTGACGGACCCGATCGCCCGCCCCGGCAAGATCATCGCGATCCACCTCAGCTACGCCTCCCGTGCCGACCAGCGCGGCCGTCGCCCATCGCACCCCTCCTACTTCTTCAAGGTCGCGAGCTCGGTCGCAGCATCCGGCGGCACCGTCGAACGCCCTGCGGGAACAGAACTCCTCGCCTTCGAGGGCGAGATCGCCCTCGTGATCGGCTCCCCCGCTCGCCACGTCGGCATCGCCGACGCCTGGTCGCACGTGGCCTCCGTCACCGCCGCCAACGATCTCGGGCTGTACGACCTGCGGTCGAACGACAAAGGTTCGAACGTCCGCTCCAAGGGCGGCGACGGGTACACGCCGCTCGGTCCTAACCTGATCGACGCGCGATCGGTCGACCCCGCGGACATCCGGGTGCGCACCTGGGTCAACGGCGAGTTGCGCCAGGACGACGACTCCTCCGGCCTCATCTTCCCGCTCGCGCAGTTCGTCGCCGATCTCTCGCAACACTTCACGCTCGAGACCGGCGACGTGATCCTCACCGGCACACCGGCGGGCTCGTCGGTGATCGTTCCGGGCGACGTCGTGGAGGGCGAGGTCGACGCCCCGAACGCGCCGGGCGCTCCATCATCCGGACGCCTGGTGACCACCGTCACGCAGGGCGACGTACCCTTCGACGAGACGCTCGGATCGATGCCGGCCGTCGACGACACGCAGCGCACCGAGGCCTGGGGATCCGCCGAGGCCGCTGGCCTCGCCGCTGAGGAATCGACGACCGCCCTGTCCCCCGAGCTGCGCGCCAAGCTCGAGAAGGCGCCGACGGCCGGGCTGTCGTCCCAGCTGCGCAAGCGCGGCCATCACTCCTGCTTCATCGACGGCGTCGCCGCCAACATCGCCGGCGCGAAGATCGTCGGCACTGCGCGCACGCTGCGCTTCATCCCGGCCCGCGAAGACCTGTTCACGACCCACGGCGGGGGCTATAACGCGCAGAAACGGCTGTTCGACGCGGTCGGCGAAGGCGAGGTCATCGTGATCGAGGCCAGAGGCGATGCCACGACGGGCACCCTCGGCGACATCCTCGCGCTGCGTGCGAGGACGCGAGGAGCGGCCGGCGTCGTCACCGACGGCGGTGTGCGCGACTTCGACGAGGTCGCCCGCATCGGACTGCCCGTGTTCTCGAAGGGTGCGCATCCTTCCGTGCTCGGCCGCAAGCACGTGCCGTGGGAGCTGGACGTCACGATCGGATGCGGTGGTGCCGCCGTTCAGCCCGGTGACATCATCGTCGGCGACGGCGACGGCGTCATCGTGATCCCGCCGGCTCTGGTCGAAGAGGTCGTCGACGCGGCGCTCGCGCAGGAGGACGAGGACGCCTGGATCGCCGCGCAGGTGGAGGCAGGGCATCCGGTCGACGGCCTGTTCCCGATGAACGCCGAGTGGCGCGCGAAGTACGCGGCGTCGACGACGGAAGGCGACCGCGCATGACGAAGATGCTCAGCAAATCGCAGCAGGCGTATCAGTGGATCAAGGAGCGCATCGCGAGCCAGACCTACACCCCCGGCTACCGGCTCGTGCTCGGCACCATCGCCGGTGAGCTCGACATGAGCGTCGTGCCGGTGCGGGAGGCGATCCGCCAGCTCGAGGCCGAAGGGCTCGTCCACTTCGAGCACAACGTCGGAGCCAGGGTCGCCATGGTCGACGACTCCCAGTACCGGCACAGCATGGAGGCACTCAGCATCCTCGAGGGCAGCGCGACGGCGATGTCGGCGCGACACCTGAGCGCCGACGACCTGCGCCTGGCTCGTGCGATCAACGCCGAGATGATCCAGACGCTCGACCACTTCGATCCTCCGGCCTTCACCAGACTCAACCAGCAGTTCCATGCTGCGCTGATCGCCCCGTGCCCCAATCCTCGATTGCAGGAGCTCGTGACCGTCGAGATGGCACGACTGAACCGGCTGCGCGACTCGACGTTCAGCTTCGTTCCCGGCCGCGCGCACGACTCGGTGCGCGAGCACGAGCACATCGTCGCGCTGATCGAGAACGGCGCCCCGGTCATCGAGATCGAGCGCGCGGCGCGCGACCACCACTCCGCGACCCTGGCCGCGTACCTCACGAAAGAACACCCCGACGAAGCCGTCGGCATGCACGTCCACTGACACCGGAGGAACCATGACTGATCCACGCATCCCCGCTGATCTTCCCGATCACATCCAGCACTACATCGACGGCGCGTTCACCGACTCCGTCGACGGCGACACGTTCGACGTGCTCGACCCGGTGACGAACGAGAACTACACCACGGCATCCGCGGGCAAGAAGGCCGACATCGATCTCGCTGTCGCGGCCGCCAAGCGCGCGTTCGACGACGGTCCGTGGCCGAAGATGCTGCCGCGCGAGCGTTCGCGCGTGCTGCACCGCATCGCCGACATCGTCGAGTCGCGCGACCAGCGCCTCGCCGAGCTCGAGTCGTTCGACTCCGGCCTGCCGATCACCCAGGCGCTGGGTCAGGCACGCCGCGCCGCGGAGAACTTCCGCTTCTTCGCCGACCTGATCGTCGCGCAGGCCGACGACACCTTCAAGGTGCCCGGCCGCCAGATCAACTACGTCAACCGCAAGCCGATCGGCGTCGCCGGACTCATCACGCCGTGGAACACGCCCTTCATGCTCGAGTCATGGAAGCTCGGCCCGGCCCTCGCGACCGGCAACACGGTGGTGCTGAAGCCGGCGGAGTTCACCCCGCTGTCGGCATCGCTGTGGGCGGGGATCTTCGAGGAGGCGGGCTTGCCGAAGGGCGTCTTCAACCTCGTGAACGGCCTCGGCGAGGATGCCGGCGATGCGCTCGTCAAGCACCCCGACGTGCCGCTCATCTCGTTCACCGGCGAGAGCTCGACCGGCCAGCTGATCTTCGCGAATGCCGCCCCGTACCTCAAGGGCCTCTCGATGGAGCTCGGCGGCAAGTCGCCCGCGGTCGTCTTCGCCGACGCCGACCTGGACGCCGCGGTCAACGCCACGATCTTCGGTGTCTTCTCCCTCAACGGCGAGCGCTGCACCGCCGGCAGCCGCATCCTCGTCGAGCAGTCGATCTACGACGAGTTCGTGGAGAAGTACGCCGCGCAGGCGAAGCGGGTCAAGGTCGGTCTGCCGAACGACCCCACCACCGAGGTCGGCGCCCTCGTGCATCCCGAGCACTACGAGAAGGTCATGAGCTACGTGGAGATCGGCAAGACCGAGGGGCGCCTCGTCGCCGGCGGCGGTCGGCCGGAGGGCTTCGAGACCGGCAACTACGTCGCCCCCACCGTGTTCGCGGACGTCTACCCCGACGCGCGGATCTTCCAGGAGGAGATCTTCGGCCCCGTCGTCGCCATCACCCCGTTCTCGAACGACGCCGAAGCCCTCGCGCTGGCGAACAACACGAAGTACGGTCTCGCCGCGTACATCTGGACGAACGACCTCAAGCGCGCCCACAACTTCGCCGGCGATCTCGAGGCGGGCATGGTGTGGCTGAACAGCAACAACGTGCGGGATCTGCGCACACCGTTCGGCGGAGTGAAGGCCTCCGGCCTCGGCCATGAGGGCGGCTACCGCTCGATCGACTTCTACACCGACCAGCAGGCAGTGCACATCAACCTCGGCGAGGTCCACAACCCCGTCTTCGGAAAGCAGTGAGGACGCTGACATGACCAATCGCGAAGACATGACCCTCACCTCCTCCGGCTACTACGTGAGCCAGGAGGCACCGATCGAGACCGACACCCCGGCCGCGACTCCCCAGGCGACACCACCTGACATCCTCCGCTGCGCGTACATGGAGCTCGTGGTCACCGACCTCGCGGCATCCCGTCAGTTCTACGTCGACATCCTCGGGCTGTACGTCACGGAAGAGGACGACGAGGCGATCTACCTGCGCTCCACCGAGGAGTTCATCCACCACAACCTCGTGCTGCGCAAGGGTCCGGTCGCCGCCGTGCGCGCGTTCTCGTACCGCGTGCGCGACGCCGAGGATCTCGACCGCGCCGTCGCCTTCTACACCGAGCTCGGCTGCGACGTGCGCCGTGAGACGGGCGGTTTCGTCAAGGGGATCGGAGACTCGGTGCGGGTGGTCGACCCGCTCGGCTTCCCGTACGAGTTCTTCTTCCAGGCCGACCACGTCGAACGGATGTCGTGGCGCTACGACCTGCACACGCCCGGCGAGCTGGTGCGGCTGGATCACTTCAACCAGGTGACCCCTGACGTGCCGCGCGCGGTGAAGTACATGCAGGACCTCGGCTTCCGGGTCACCGAGGACATCCAGGACGAGGAGGGCACGGTGTACGCGGCATGGATGCGCCGCAAGCCCACCGTGCACGACACCGCGATGACCGGCGGCGACGGACCGCGCATGCACCACGTGTGCTTCGCGACGCACGAGAAGCACAACATCCTCGCGATCTGCGACAAGCTCGGCGCGCTGCGCCGCTCGGATGCCATCGAGCGCGGCCCCGGTCGCCACGGCGTCTCGAACGCGTTCTACCTGTACCTGCGCGACCCGGACGGGCACCGCGTCGAGGTCTACACCCAGGACTACTACACCGGCGATCCCGACAACCCGGTCGTCACGTGGGACGTGCACGACAACCAGCGCCGCGATTGGTGGGGCAACCCCGTCGTCCCGTCCTGGTACACCGAGGCCTCGCTCGTGCTCGATCTCGACGGCAACCCGCAGCCCGTGCACGCGCGCACGGACGACAGCGAGATGGCGGTCACCATCGGCGCCGACGGGTTCTCGTACACTCGCAAGGACGAGGGCGAAGAATCGATGCCGGAGTACAAGCAGGGCGAGTACAAGCTCGGCCACCAGCTCTAGGAGTGCGCATGCTGTCCACCAAGGAGATCGCGCAGATCGCCGAGGAGCTGGCGGAGGCCGAGCGCACGCATGGCGTGATCCCGCGGATCACGGCACGCTTCCCGGATGCCACGATCGAGGACTCGTACGCGATCCAGGGCGTGTGGCGCGACAAGAACCTCGCCTCCGGACGCCGCCTGGTCGGCCGGAAGATCGGGCTGACCTCGAAGGCGATGCAGCAGGCGACCGGGATCACCGAGCCCGATTACGGCGTCATGTTCGACGACACCGTCTACCCGTCCGGATCCGACATCGGCTTCGACGAGTTCTCGAACGTGCGCATCGAGGTCGAACTCGCGTTCGTGCTCAGGACGCCGCTGGAGGGCCCCGACTGCACGCTCGACGACGCCCTCGCCGCGATCGATTACGCCGTGCCAGCGCTGGAGGTGCTCAACTCGCACATCGAGTTGGAGAGTCGCACGATCGTCGACACGATCAGCGACAACGCCGCATACGGCGCGATGGTCCTCGGCGACGTGCACAGGAGGCCGGACGAGATCGATCTGCGCTGGGGGCCGGGTGTGCTCTCCCGCAACGGTCAGATCGAGGAGACCGGCGTCGCCGCCGGTGTGCTCGGTCATCCTGCCACCGGGGTGGCATGGCTCGCGAACAAGTTCCACCAGCACGGTGCACGCCTCGAGGCCGGGGAGATCATCCTCGCCGGATCGTTCACGAGGCCCATGTGGGTCGAGAAGGGCGACGAGGTGCGCTGCGACTACGGAGAGATGGGAATCATCGAATGCCGCTTCATCTAGAGCCAGCACCGTCGTTGCGCGACCGGCTCGCGGCGGCCGAACGGCCCCTCGTCGGCGCGTGGATCTGCTCGGGAAGCCCGATCGCCGCCGAGATAGTCGCGGGCTCGGGTCTGGACTGGACGCTGATCGACGGGGAGCACAGCCCGATCGGGTTGGAGTCGACGCTGTCGCTGCTGCAGGCCGTCGCCCCGTATCCGATCACGCCGGTGGTGCGGGTGCCATCAGCGGACCCCACGTTGATCAAGCAGTTCCTCGACCTCGGGGCGCAGAACCTGCTCGTGCCGATGGTGAACACCGCCGCGGAGGCCGCCGCGGCCGTCTCCGCCACTCGCTACCCGCCGCGAGGCATCCGCGGAGTCGGGAGCGCGCTCGCGCGCGCGGCGCAGTTCAACCGCATCGAGGACTACCTCCTGCGAGCGCACGAGATCACCTCTCTCGCGGTGCAGATCGAGACGGATGCCGCCGTGCAGAACGCACGCGCCATCGCGGAGGTCGAAGGGGTCGACGCGGTCTTCATCGGGCCGAGCGATCTCGCGGCATCCATGGGACTGCTCGGTCAGCAGGGGCATCCCGATGTCGTCGCTGCCGTGGAGCGGACGATCGCCACGGTGCGCGAGGCGGGCACGCCCGTCGGAGTCAATGCGTTCGACCCGGCAACGGCCCGCCGCTACCTCGATGCCGGAGCGTCCTTCGCGCTCGTCGCGGCCGACGTCTCCATCCTCGCGCGCGCGACGGAGAAGCTCGCAGCCGACTGGATCCCCGAGGAGGGTGTCTCCGCGCGGCAGAGCTACTGACGCCGATCCCCCTGACGCGCCGACGGGATCCGTCCCCATCCGATCCGACGAGGGCTCCGGACAACCCTCGTGCGACGAAAACGTCTCACGTCACGGAACTGAACATCTCATGCGAAACACGAATCGACTCGGACTGCTCGCCACCGCCGGAACCGGAGTCGCGGCTCTCGCGATCGCCGGATTCGCTCTTCCGGCCACGGCATCTGACGGCGCCGACTCCGGCGACGACACACAGGCGACCTCGACCGACGTCACCGGTTCTCTCGACTCGATCCAGGATGTCGTCCGCGACCTCATCCTCGCCAGCGGAAACGACACCTCCACCGGTGACGTCTCTCTCGACGGCCCTGTCGTCGAAGGCCCGCTGGTGAGCGACATCGGAAACGGCGCGATCCTGTCCGGCAACGACACCCCTGTCGCCTCGGGCAACGAGGTCTCCGGCAACGAGGTCTCCGCACCTGTCGGATCAGGCAACGATGTGTCGGCTCCGATCGAAGCGCCTGTCCAGGTACCCGTCGAGGCACCGGTCGAAGCACCGGTCGCCTCCGGGAACGACACGAGCGTGGATGCTCCTGTCGATGCGGACACCGACACCGGCCTGTCGCTGGACGACATCGGCGCTGACGTCGACAGCCTCGTCAGCGGACTGCTCGACTGACCCCGTCCCGATGAAGGAGCCCGTC
>NZ_JBLVOB010000005.1:343883-347721 GCF_053543555.1 Microbacterium xerophyticum
CGGACGGGCTCCTTCATGTGTGCGAGAGGCGCGTGCGTCGGCTCAGAGATGCGTGAAAGCGGTTTCTCCATTAGTGTGGCGACGTCCGATTCTTTCCATGCAGAGGAGCAGCGGTGCTGAGCCACACAGGTACGCACGCCGGAACCTGTTCGGTGTCCCCCACCGCAGATCGTGCGGCGAAGCACGACCGCCTCGTCAGGATCCTCGACGAGCACGGCGCCGATTCGATTGCCCTGACCCGCCCGGAGAACCTCTCCTGGTACTTCGACGGCGCGCGCACCGCCGTCCCCTTCGGGGGCGCGCCGGTGTTCTCCGCAGTGATCCACCGCGATGGAGCGGCCGTGGTCACGGCGCTCGAGAACGAGGTGGAACGACTCGCCACGGAGGAGATCGCCGGTGCCGAGGTCCGTGCCGTCCCGTGGTTCACCGACCTCACCGCGATCGCACCGGAAAGCCTCCTGGACACCGAGGCCGTGTCAGCACTGCGTCAGGCCCGCGCCGCGCTCCTGCCGGTCGAGCGCGAGCGGTACCGCATGCTCGGACGCGACGCCGCGGCGGCGATGACGCACGTGCTCCAGCAGTGCCACCCTGGGATGTCCGAGTACGAAGTGGCTGCTGAGCTCGCGCACGCCGTCCTCTCCACGGGCGCTGAGCCGTCGGTGATCCTCATCGCCGGGGCGGCGCGCGGCGGCATCCAGCATCCGCTGCCGACATCGGCAGCGATCGGCGATCGTGTGATGGTCGTCCTCACCGCGAAGCGCTTCGGCCTGCATGTGAGCCTGACGCGGTGGGCACGATTCGCCGGCGCGGAGACCGCAGCCGAGATCAGCATCCGCGAGGTCGAGGCCGATGTCTTCGCCGCGACGCGACCAGGACGCGAGCTGCGCGAGGTTCTCGACGACATCGCGACCGCGTACGCCATTCATGGCTTCGGAACATCCGATCGCCCCGCGTGGCGCGAGCATCATCAGGGCGGCCCCACCGGTTACCTCGGCAGGGATCCCAAGGCAGACCCGACCACGACGACGCTCGTCGCCGCAGGCGGGGCCTTCGCGTGGAATCCCTGGGCCCCGCACGCGAAGGCCGAGGACACGGTCATCGTCGACGCCGACGGTGTCGACATCCTCTCCGTCGACCCGCTGTGGCCGACCGTCGATGTCCGGGGGCTTCCGCGCCCTGCGACCCTCGACCTCTCCTGACAGCAGACCGCCTACCGGCGTCACATCGCCGGCGACCCCCGGGAGCATCACATGCGCCTCGACGACATCCAGATCCGCGATCCCTTCGTCCTCACCGTCCCCGGCGAAGAGCGGTCGTGGCTGTTCGGCAGCACCGATGCGAACATCTGGAGCGGTGCCGCGACCGGATTCGACACCTACTGGACGACCGACTTCGACGAGTGGCACGGGCCGCTGCCGGCGTTCCGCCCTGCGGAGGACTTCTGGTCGCACACGCAGTACTGGGCTCCTGAGGTGCACGCCTACCGCGGCGCCTACTACATGTTCGCGACCTTCACCGCCGAAGGCCGACGTCGCGGCACGCAGGTCCTGCGATCGTCGCGGCCGGAGGGCCCGTACGAACCGTGGTCGGACGGCCCGCTGACGCCGCACGATTGGGAGTGCCTGGACGGCACGCTGCACGTCGAGGACGGCGCTGCGCACCTCGTCTTCTGCCACGAGTGGAAGGACGTCGGAGACGGCGAGATCCACGCCGTGAGGCTGAGCGACGACCTGCGCACCGCCGTCGGCGAACCGGTGCTGTTGTTCCGTGCCTCCGAAGCCCCTTGGGCGCGCTCGATACCGAGACCCGAGTTCGATCAGGTGTTCGTCACGGACGGCCCGTCGATGCATCGCACGGCCGACGGGCGCCTCCTGATGCTGTGGTCGAGCTTCGGCGAATCCGGGTACGCGATGGGCGTCGCGACGTCGGCATCCGGTGGGGTCCTCGGACCGTGGACGCAGAGCGCGGATGCGATCTGGCCCGCCGACGGCGGGCACGGCATGATCTTCGCGGCTCCCGACGGGCAACTGTTCCTCACGTTGCACACGCCGAACCGCACGCCGGACGAGCGTGCGCGATTCTTCCCCCTCGAAGAGACGGCAGAGGGGCTGCGGCTGCGGCGCTGAACGACGCGAGCGAGCCGGTGCGTCAGGCGAAGACGGGACCGACGAACTCGACCTCGACGCGCTCCGACGGGACTCCCCCGGCGAACGCGACACGCTCGTTCGGTGCGACGCTCAGAGCGATCGTGCCGCTCGGCAGGCTCAGCTCGCCCGCCACGGGTTGCGCCGTGAGCCCGATGACCGCGCTCACGTCTCCGCCTTCGTCTGTCACCACGCGCCATCCGCGTGGGAACGAGAACGCGGGCGCACCGTCGCGGAACACCTCGACGAGATCGTCGTCGGCCACCAGCTCCCACTCGACGCCGTGCACGGTCCTCGCGTACCCCACCGCTTCGGCAGCAGCGCCGTGGTCGAGCCTCGTCGGCGCCAACCCGGAGAACCAGATCTCTCCGTCCGGTCGCACGAGCACTCCGCTGTGGCGTTCCACCGCGTCGAGGAACCACAGGATCGACGGGGAGTACACCTCGGTGTAGCCCGCAGCGCCCGACCACGGATCGAGGCACTGGGGAAAGCGATCGGCCACGGCGAGAGCGGCGAGCACCGGCGATGACGCCAGAGCGAGCTCGGCGACGTGACCATGGCGTTCGAAGGCGTCCGGGGCGCGCAGCTGTGCGAGGAAGTTCACCGGGCCGCCCCAGGAGTTGCGCGAGGAGTCATGGTCGAACCTCGGGTCATCCATCGCCACGGTCGTGAAGCCGTAGTGCGCGAGGAACTTGCCGGTGTTCATCAGGTAGCGGCGCAGGCTGGCGGCGAAGAACGACTCGTCGCCCACCTCGCACGCCAGCACCCGCGCGAGCACATCGGTCTGGATGCGCACGTGCCGACCCGAGCGGTCCCTGTCGTAGTAGAAGCCGTCCTCCTCGTGGAAGCACTGCTCGTGCAGCGCCTCGAGCGACGCCTGCGCGGCATCCCGCCATGCCTGACCGTCCTCGCCGAGTTCCTCTGCGATGAGTCCGAGATAGGTGCGCTGGCACGCGACGTTCGCCGTGAGGTCGGGCGCCGCATACGGGATGCCCGATGCGGCGGGATCGTACTCGCGGGCGTCTGCGCGGAATGCGCGATCAGGGGCGAACCAGAACCGGGGAGAGAGGTCGTGCCCGGTGTCGAACGTGCAGAACGCCTCCACGGCGCCCGTCCCCCTGGTGTCGCGGTAGCGCGCGAGCCATGAGTCGTAACGGACCATCACCGGGTACATCGTCTGCAGCAGCTCACGATCGCCCGTCGACGCGAAATGACGCCACACGACCCTGGCGAGTGGCGTGACGATCTGGATCTGACTGAAGCCGGCGCCGTCAGCGGTCACCTTGTAGGGGATCATCCCGTCATCGCGCTGGTGCTCGGCGAACAGCAGCAACGTGGCCTTGGCGATCTGCGGCGCGAACCGCCCGAGCACCTCGACGTTGATGGTCCCCGTGCTCTCGAGCCATGAACCGTGATAGACGCCGCCTTCGTTGAGCACCGGAGCGCTGCCGGCGAGCGGCCGGATGCAGCGGTCGAGCTCGGCGAGCGCGGTGTGCCAGCGCTCCTCCAGCGGACCTCCGAGTGCGGCGAACCGCACGGAGGATGCCGCGAGCTCGATGCCGAGCGGCGATCCCGCGATGTCCGCGCTCGCGGCCGGCTCTGAGGCTCTCAGCCGTCGAAGGGCCTGCGCCCGTGCATCCTCGGTCATCATTCCCCTTCGTCATCCGTGTGCACGGGTGGGGACGACGACGCGT
>NZ_JBLVOB010000005.1:347741-354694 GCF_053543555.1 Microbacterium xerophyticum
CGCCGTCCCCCCCCGTGCCGCATCGGAGCCTTACTGCAGAGCCGCTCCGAGCTCGTCCACCCACTGCTGCCCTGCTTGCTCGGGCGTGGCCTTGCCGAACAGCACGTCGGATTCCATCCGCTGCGACAGCTCATTCATGATCGCACCGCCTGCGGGCTGCGGAGGGGCGACGACGCCCTCTTCGAGCACGACGTCGACGTAATCGGCTGCGACCTGTCCCGGCTCGCTCAGCAGCGGCGCGACGACGGCGAGCGTCTCGGGGTTGAACGGCACACCGCGTGTGTCGAGGATGAGCTCCGCCGCAGCCGGCTCGTTCAGGAACCAGTCGACCAGCAGAGCAGCGGCCTCGGGGTGAGGTGTCGCCGCGTTGATGGCCCAGAACGCCGACGGGAGCAGGGCGACGCCGGAGGTATCCGTCGATGTGGGAGGCAGCATCATCTGCACGTTCTCGCCCGCCGTGGCGTAGGCGCCCATGAGGTTGCTGTAGCCGAAGGTGACTGCGGCCTGGCCCAGCGTGAACGGCTGCTGGTCGGGTGGAAGCTGCCAGTTGGCGGTGACGACGGACGGGTCGGGCAGGCCTCCCCCGTCGGCGAGCTGCTGCTCGATCTCGTACCAGCCGGTGATGTCCTCGGCGGTGACGTCGAGGGCGCCCTCCCAGTCGTACATGCCGAGCTCGCTGACCTGACCGGCATACGTGCCCATGATGTCCTGGATGCGAAGGTCCAGACCGTAGATCGGCTGACCCGCTGCATTGGTGAGTCCTGCGCTGCCGATCGCGTTGGCGGCGTCGATCAGGTCGTCCCAGCTCCAGCCCTCGCTCGGCACCTCGACTCCGGCCTGCTCGAAGATGTCGACGTTCACGAAGGCCGCGGTCGCGTTGCCTCCCGACGGAAGGCCGTACAGGGTGTCATCGACCAGTGCGCTGGTCAGCGAGAACTCCGGGTACTTGCTGTAGTCGAGCTGGTCGCTCACGGTCGACAGGTCGAGCAGGGCACCGAGCTCGCCGTACTCCTGCGGCTTGGCTCCGCCGAGGGCGAAGACATCGGGGGCCGTGTCGCCGCCTCCTGCGAAGTCCGTCGCCAGGCGGTTGAACAGATCGTCGGGCGCACCGACCGGCGTCTCGACGACGGTGATGTTGGGGTATTCGGCCTCGAACAGGTCGATGACCTCGGCGAACATGGTGGCGCGGGCGTCGTCGCCCCACCAGGACATCTCGAGTTCGATCTCCTCGTCGGGGTCGAACTCGCCGCCGTCGGCCTGCGAGCCGCCGGAGCAGCTGGTGAGTACGAGCGCTGTGGCGACGGCGATCGAGCCGATGGCCGCGCGGGAGCGTGTGTTACGCGTCATTGCGCCTCTTTCGGGTTGAGGCCGCCATCGTGGCGGCCGAATGGATTGCGGGTGTCAGGTGCAGCGATCTCGCACGTCGAGCTCAGCTCGACCTGGTGGAGAAACCGCTTTCACGTGAAGCTAGCATCACGAGCTCGACGTGTCAACGGATTCTGCGGAGCCGACAACAAACGACGAGTTCGTCGGCGCAGAAGGGCGCGGACGGGTCAGTCCTCGTCGGTCGAGGGCGCGGCTGCGGTGGAATCGCGCGTCTCGACGCGCGGCTGGAACACCACGTTGTGCCCCGGCTGCTCGCCGCTCATGAGCGCGCGCATCCGCTGCCACGCCAGCACGCCGAGCTCGGAGTGCGAGACGGATGCCGTCGTCAACGCCGGAGCCACGTACTGGGCCAGCGGGATGTCGTCGAAACCGGTCACCGAGACGTCATCCGGCACGCGAAGGCCCAGCTCCCGCAACCCGCCGATCAGCCCGATCGCGACGAGGTCGTTGAAGGCGAGCGCCGCCGTGACGCCGCTCTCGTGCACCGCGGGTGCGGCCGCCCGGCCGTCCTCCGACCCCGCGCCGGCGGGGATGCGCACGAGGCGCACGTCCGGGTGCTCGCGGATGAAATCGTCGAGTCCCCGTTCGCGGTGCGCGTTCGAGGCACTGCGCTCCGGACCGTGCACGTACGCCAGGGAGCGATGCCCCAGATCGTGCAGATGCTGCGCGAGAGCGGAGATCCCCGCGCGGTAGTCGATCGCCAGGGAGGGCGCCGTGATACCGGGCACACTTCGGTTGATGAGCACCAGAGGATGGAGCTGCGCGGCCAGAGCGGCGAGCTCCTCCTCGGGCATGCGAGGGGCGCAGAGCACGATCGCATCGGTGCGCCGACGGATCTCCACCGACAGCGGTCCCTCCTCGGAAGGGGTCTCCCCCGAGTCGGCGACGAGCACGCGGTAGCCGTCGAGCGCGGCGGTCTTGCTGAGCCCGGCGAGCACCGACTGGAAAGCGGGGTTGGCGAGGTCGGGCACGACGAACGCGATCGCGTGCGTGCGCCCCAGCGCCAGGCTGCGCGCCAACGGACTGGGCGCGTAGGCGAGCTCCCGCGCCGCCTCGCGAACCCGCTCGGCGACGTCCGGCTCTCCGCCGAAGCGTCCGTTCATCACCCGCGACACCGTGGCAGGGGACACGCCTGCGCTGCGCGCCACATCGGCGATCGTGACACTCCCGCGGTGTGCGGTCATCGCCATCCCTCCCGGCCGGGCGGGTGCCCGATCAGTGCCACCATACCGGCGTCGGCTTGACGAATCGCCTCGGACACGTCAATAATCGGATCATTCGTGAAACCGCTTTCTCGAGAAACCCGATTCGTCTCGAGAGCGAGAGATCTGACAAGGAGGTCACGTGAGCAGTCTCGGCGAACTTCGCACCATAGCGCGTTCTCGACGCGCCGGAAGTGGGCGCGTCAGAGAGAAGTACCCCGACAACAAGGCGGCGCTGGTATTCCTGCTGCCCTGGCTCGTGGGGCTTCTCGGCCTCACGATCGGCCCGATCATCGCTTCCCTCTACCTCTCATTCACCGACTACAACCTTCTCCAGCCCCCGGTCTGGTCGGGTCTGAGCAATTTCTTCGAGATGTTCGGAGACGCCCGGTTCTGGAACTCGGTCCGCGTCACGATGATCTACGTCTTCGTCGGCGTGCCCCTGCAATTGGCGCTGGCGCTCGCGCTCGCGATCCTGCTCGACAAAGGCATGCGCGGGCTCTCGTTCTACCGGTCGATCTTCTATCTGCCCTCGCTTCTCGGCGGGTCGGTGGCGATCGCGATCCTGTGGCGCCAGGTGTTCGGCAAGGACGGCATCGTCAACGGCTTCCTCGCCTGGTTCGGCATCGACGGCCCAGGGTGGATCGGGCATCCCGACTTCGCGCTCGGCACGCTCATCGTGCTGCACATCTGGACTTTCGGCTCGCCGATGGTGATCTTCCTCGCGGGGCTCCGGCAGATCCCGGAGATGTACTACGAGGCGGCGTCGATGGACGGCGCCGGCCGGATCCGTCAGTTCTTCGCCATCACCTTCCCCCTGCTGACGCCGGTGATCTTCTTCAACCTCGTGCTGCAGATCATCTTCGCCTTCCAATCGTTCACCCAGGCCTATGTGGTCTCGGGCGGAACGGGGGGCCCGAGCGATTCGACGATGTTCTTCACGCTCCTGCTCTACAAGGAGGCCTTCACCGAGCTCGACATGGGGTACGCCTCGGCGATGTCCTGGTTCCTGCTCGTCGTGATCGCGGCCTTCACCGCGTTCAACTTCTGGCTTTCGAAGTATTGGGTGTTCTATGACGACTGAAACCGAGACCCTCCTGCGGCCGAACCGGACCGACCGGCCTGCGCGTCGGTTCGCCAGCTCCCGCTCCCGCCTCCCGCAGCGACTGCGGTCGATCGGCAAGCATGTGATGCTCACCGGCGTCTCATTGCTGATGATCTACCCGCTGATCTGGCTGGTGGTGTCCAGTCTGAAGCCCAACGATCAGATCTTCCGCGACCTGAGCGTCTTCACCACCGACCTCACTCTGGAGAACTACACCAACGGGTGGAACGACCTTCAGGCGCCGTTCGGTGTCTTCCTGGTCAACTCCTCGATCATCGCGCTCGGAGCGATCGTGGGAAACCTGGTCTCCTGCTCGATGGCCGCGTACGCCTTCGCACGATTGAAGTTCCGCGGCCGCATGCTGGCGTTCACCCTGATGCTCGGCTCGATCATGCTGCCCTTCCAGGTGCTCCTGGTGCCGCAGTTCCTGATCTTCAAGGAACTGGGCTGGCTCAACACCTTCCTGCCGCTGGTCGCACCGAAGTTCCTGGCCACCGAGGCGTTCTTCGTGTTCCTGATGGTGCAGTTCATCCGCGGACTCCCGAAGGAGCTGTTCGAGGCCGCCCGGATGGACGGCGCCGGCCACTTCCGCAGTTACTTCCAGATCACCCTGCCGATGATCATCCCGTCGCTCGCGACCACCGCGATATTCACGTTCATCTGGACCTGGGGCGACTTCTTCGGACCGCTGATCTACGTCAGGCTGCCCGAGCTGTTCCCTGCTTCCCTCGCGCTGAAGGGCTTCCTCGACGCGCAGTCCAGCTCCGACTACGGGTCCATGTTCGCGATGAGCGTCGTATCCCTCCTGCCCCTGTTCCTCGTCTTCCTGTTCGGTCAGCGCTTCCTCATCAAGGGCGCAGCGACCTCAGGCATCAAGTGATCGGAAGAACCCTCGAATGACCCGCCGCCGCTACGCACTGGTCGGTACCGGCTCCCGCGCCCAGATGTACCTCGACGCGATAGCCACCACGCACGCCGACGTGGCCCAGCTCGTCGCCTGGTCCGACACCAACCCCGGCCGAGCGCAGTGGTCGTCGGAGCGCCACCCCGCTCTCGGCTCGCCGGCGTGGTTCGCGCCCGATGACCTCGCAGACGCCGTGCGCACGCACCGCGTCGACAGGGTCATCATCACCTCCCCCGACTTCACGCACGCCGACCACATCGTCACGGCTCTGGATGCCGGAGCGGATGTCGTCGTCGAGAAGCCGTTGACGATCGACGAAGAGGGTGTGCGGCGCATCGCGGAGGCGGTGGAGCGCACCGGGCGTGATGTCACCATCACGTTCAACTACCGCTACTCGCCCCGCAACACAGAGCTCAAGCGCGTCATCGCCGCCGGTGAGATCGGCGAGGTCACCGGCATCCACTTCGAATGGGTGCTCGACACCGCGCATGGAGCCGATTACTTCCGTCGCTGGCACCGCATCAAGGAGAAGTCGGGCGGACTGCTCATCCACAAGTCGAGCCATCACTTCGACCTCGTCAACTGGTGGACCGCAGACGTGCCCGCTCGCGTGTTCGCGTCGGGAGGACTGCGCTTCTACGGCGCGCAGAACGCCGCGAAGCGCGGACTCGCCGCACGGCCCGAGCGCGGCACGACGGATTCTCCCCTGCGGGACGCGTTCAGCCTCGACCTGCGCACGGATGCGACGTGGAAGGGCCTCTACCTCGACCAGGAGCAGCACGACGGGTACCTGCGCGATCGTGACGTGTTCGATGAGGGCATCACGATCGAGGACAACCTGTCGCTCGTGGTGGACTACGCCGGAGGCGCCTCCATGTCGTACTCGCTCAACGCCCACTCCCCGTGGGAGGGCTACACCGTCGCGATCAACGGCACGCTCGGCCGGGCCGAGCTGACCGTCGTCGAACGCGGAACCGTGCTCGTGGACGAGGACGGCCGCACGGTGGTCGACCCCAGCGCCCGCCCCGATCTGGTCGCGGACGACGCCACCCGGCCGGTCTCGGAGCGTCTCGTCGTGCAGAAGCACTTCCAGCCTGCGCGTGAGATCCCGATCCCGGAGGGGGTCGGGGGCCACGGCGGCGGCGATGCCGTGCTGCTGCGCGACGTGTTCGTCGGCGGGCAGGCCGATCCGCTCGGGCGCACTGCGGACTGGAGCGATGGGGTGCGCAGCATGGTGGTCGGACTTGCCGGCAACCGCTCGCTCGCCGACGATCGCGCTGTGCGCATCGACGAACTCGATCTCGGTCCGGCCGGCGCCGCTCTCGCCGGCTTCGCGCAGTGAAGGCCGGCGGTCGGGTCATCGTCACCGGCGGCGCCGGGCGGCTCGGACGCAGCGTCGTCCGGGCGCTGGCGGCTGCCGGATACGAGGTCGTCTCGATCGACAGGGCGAAGGTCGAGGACCTTCCTGCCGAGCAGCGGCAGACCGACCTTCTGGATGCGGCCGCCACGCGCGCCGTCTTCGCCGAGCTCGCCCCCGATGCCGTGGTCCACCTCGCCGCCATCGCCGTGCCGGGTGCACTGCCCGACCCCGAGGTCTTCGACATCAACACCCGTCTGGTGTGGAACGTGCTCGAGGCGACCATCGCTGCGGGGGCGGGCGCCCTTCTCGTGGCGTCGAGCCCGACCGTGATCGGCTACGGGTCGCCGTCGGGGTGGAGTCCGGCGTACCTGCCGCTCGACGAGCAGCATCCGCTCGCCCCGTGGAACGGCTACGCGGTCTCGAAGGTCGCGATCGAGCAGATCGTACGGATGGCCGTGCGCCGCAACGGCGACACCGTGCGCTTCGGCGCCTTCCGCCCCTGCTACGTCATCGCCCCCGAGGAGTGGGCGGGGGCCGAGACCCAGCAGGGCCACACCATCGCCGAGCGTCTCGCCGACCCGGCGCTCTCCGCCGTCGCGCTGTTCAACTACGTCGATGCCCGCGATGCCGGAGAGTTCGTGCGCAGCTGGCTCGAGCACGCGTCCGAGATACCGAACGGAGAGGTCTTCTTCGTCGGTGCTCCGGATGCTCTGCTGGATTCGCCCACCGGCCCCGCGCTGACAGCGTTCGTGCCTGGGACTTCGGAGATGGCGGCGGGCCTGCCCGCCGATGCCGCGGTCTTCTCGTCCGCTCACGCGGAACGACTGCTCGGCTGGCGTGCGCGTCACACCTGGCGCACCGAGCTGCGTGACCTCGCAGCATCCGATGAGCCCCAGGAGTCGTTCCGTGCCTGAGCCCGCTCCACTGATCACGGACCTGCGCACCCGGCTCATCCGCATCCCGCTGACTCGGCCATGGGGCGCGGATGTCACCGAC
>NZ_JBLVOB010000005.1:354825-356522 GCF_053543555.1 Microbacterium xerophyticum
CGTGACCGCCGTGCGCGGCCGGAACCACGACCGGCTTCCCGTCTACGGCAGCGGCGTGAACCTGCACTACACACTGGATGAGCTCGTCGCACAGGCCGAGCGCTGGGTGCGCGCAGGGCACGAAGCCGTGAAGATCAAGGTCGGCCGGCCCGACCCTGCCGAGGATCTCGATCGCGTCGCCGCGGTGCGCTCCGTGATCGGCCCCGATCGCCGTCTGCTCGTCGACGCCAACCAGCGTTGGGATCTGGAGACAGCGACCCGACGCATCCAGGCGTTGTCCGCCCACCGAATCGGGTGGGTGGAAGAGCCACTGCGTGCGGATGATCTGGCAGGACACGCAGAGCTGCGTCGGCGCATCGACGTGCCGATCGCGCTGGGTGAGAATGTGCACACCGTCCACCGTTTCCGGGACTTCCTCGATGCCGGAGCCGTCGACGTCGTCCAGCCCAACATCGTCCGCGTGGGCGGCATCACGCCGTTCTTGCGGATCGTCGAACTCGCCGGACAGCGACAGGTGGAGCTCGCACCTCACCTGCTTCCCGAGCTGTCCGCTCAGGTGGCGTTCGCCCTCCCGGAGCAGAGCTGGATAGAGGATGTCGAAGACGCCGGATTCGCCGCCCTCGGAGCGTTGAGCGAGACCGCACGCCTCGAGGTCTCGAACGGCTGGATCACGGGCGGGCCGTCACTCGGTCTCGGGCTGCGGTTCCGTTGACGGCGGCCGCGCTCAGCGCGGACGTCACTGCGTGAGCGACTCGAGCGTGCGCGCCGGATCGTTCAACAGCGGCGCGAAGGCCGCTTCCGCTGCGCCGATCAGGAGGCGGTCGGCGCCCAGGGCCGCGGGGCGGATCTCCACCTGCTCGCTGGGCGCAGCGAGCGAGTTCGCCCGCACGTCGGCGGTGAAGCCGTCGGGGTCGCTCTCGCTCAGCATTCCCAGGAACCCGCCGAGCACGATCATGGACGGGTTGAGGACGTTCACGGCGTTGGCGAGGGTCGCCGCAAGGATCCGTCGCTGACGCACGATCTCCTCGGCCACCTGCGGACGATCGACGTCCGCGAGCGCTGCGGCCAGGGCCGGGTCGTCGACCGATCCGAGGCCGGTGACCTGCAGCAGCCTCGCCCTGTTGACCTCGTCCTCGAGGACCCCGCCCTGGGTGCGACGGTCGGCCTCGGCCGGGATGCTCGGGCGCGTCTGACCCCACTCGCCGGCATATCCCCCCGCGCCGGAGATCAGTGTTCCCTGCAGGATGAGACCGCCACCGATGCCGCTGGCACCCCCGTTGAGGTACACGACGTTCCTGTGCTCACGAGCCGCCCCGAACAGGCGCTCCGCCCGCGCGCCGAGCGAGGCGTCGTTGTCGATGGCCGCCGGCAGTCCGAGCCGCTCGCAGAGCGGGGAGCGCAGGTCGGCGTCGTGCCAGTCCAGGTGCGGAGCCAGTCGTACGAGGCCGTCCTCGACACGGACCAGACCGGGAACGGCGACGCCGATCCCGACGAAACGGCTCTCAGCGAGCGGACCCGCCCTCCAACCGGCGACGACCTCCTCGACGACACGGACGACTTCCTCGATGCTCGGCGCTGCGTCGCAATCGATCCGAGCCCGTTCACGCACCCGCCCGGAGAGGGCGACAGCGCCCACCTCGATCGCGTCGACCTCCGGATTCACGGCGACGGCGATCACGTCGTCGCCCGCCGCCCCG
>NZ_JBLVOB010000005.1:356542-358354 GCF_053543555.1 Microbacterium xerophyticum
GTCGGCGCCCGCCGCCACGATCGGCGACGGCCTGCCTACTCGACGAGTGGGGTCGGGTTCCTGTTCGACGACGAGCCCACGCGAGGCGAGCTCCGCGACCAGGTCTGCGACGGTCGAGCGGTTGAGCCCGGTCTCCGCCGTGATCACCGCGCGCGAGCGCGCGCCGAGCTGATGCACGAGTCTCAGAACCTCGCCGAGGTTCGCCGCACGTACGCGTTCGACGCTCGATGCCCGCTCTGCCATCGTGTCCCCCACCGTCTCCCATTAAGTTGCTCATGACACGTTATCCGGTCGGCCGCAGTCGATCAGCGAGGCACGTCGGAGGAGATCGCCTCCTCCGACAGCGAACCGGATGCCGCGTCGAACTCCACGGCACCGGATGCCACCACGGCTGCGGTCGCTCTACGCGGATCCGCCGTCGTGAGCACGTGCACGTCGCCCGTCACTGTCACCGTCGAGCGCGCGGTCGCGTCGCCGGCCGCCGCGGTCGCCGCTGCGTCTGCGCCCACCCACACCTCGACGTCGCCCGGTTCGACGACCCGGGTCATCGTCCGATCGCTGAAGGCGAAGCGCTGGGTGGGGACGTCGAACCTCACGGTCGCCGACTGCCCAGGCTCGAGCGCCACACGGTGGAAGGCGAGCAGCTGCGCCACCGGCGTCGTCACCGAGGCGACGACATCCCTGCCGTACAGCTGCACGACGTCGTCCACCGCACGCTCACCGACGTTGGTGACCTCGACGGAGGCGGAGAAGGTCTCCCCTGCGCCCACCTCCGGATCCACCACGAGATCTCCGTACGCGACACGGGAGTACGAGAGTCCGAAGCCGAACGGCCGGACCGGGGTCGGGTCTGCGGCCGTGACGTCCGACGCCCCGCCGAGTCGCGGGTGCAGGTAGGTGAACGGCTGCGCTCCCGCTGCCCGTGGCAATGACACGGGCAGCCGGCCGGACGGATTGACCCTGCCGGAGATCACACCGGCGAGCGCTGCGGCCCCCTCTTCCCCTGGGAAGAACGTCTGCAGCACCGCGGCAGGCCGGTGCTCGCCGTCCAGCGCCCAGCCGATCGCATACGGCCGACCGGTCAGGGCGACCATGACGACCGGAGTGCCGGTCGCGACGACCGCCTCGACGAGGTCGCGCTGCACACCGGGCAGTTCGAGGGTCTCGGAGTCGTTCCCCTCCCCCACGGTGCCGCGGCCGAACAGACCTGCCTGATCACCGACGACGACGATCGCCACCTCCGCACGCGCGGCGGCCGCGACGGCCTCCTCGAATCCGGTGCGGTCGTCGCCCTCCACGTCTGCGCCCCGGGCGTACACCACGTCCGTGCCTGCGCCGGCCTCGGCCCTGAACGCCTCCAGGAACGTCGGGATCTCGAAGCCGATCTCGTATCCGGGATGGTGTGCGAGAACGTGATTGGCGAATGAATAGCACCCCATCAGCGCTTCTGCGCGGTGCGCGTTGGGCCCGATCACCGCGATGCGGGTCGGGGCGGCCTGCGCGCCCTGGAGCGGGAGGATGCCGTCGTTCGAGAGCAGCACGATCGACTCCTCCGCGACGCGACGGGCGATGTCGCGGTGGCGCGGTGAGTCCAGGTCGATGAGGGCCGGCGGCTCGTCCTCGAACACGTCCGGCTCGAGGAGTCCGAGCTCCTCCTTCTGCGCGAGCGCGCGCAGAACCGCCCGATCGACGAAGGCCTCATCGAACTCGCCCGCCCGGATCCGCTCGGCGAGCGGGGCGAGATAGGCGTCGCCGGTGGGCAGTTCCACGTCGATCCCCGCGGTCAGCGCGGCCGCTGCCGCGGCCCCGCCG
>NZ_JBLVOB010000005.1:358392-361184 GCF_053543555.1 Microbacterium xerophyticum
CCGCGGCGGTCGGCCGCGACGGCGTGCATGACCTCGAGGAACGCCACCGCGAAGTAGTCGGCGACGACCACGCCGTCGAAACCCCAGCGCTCCCGCAGCAGATCAGTGAGGTACTCCGCGCTGGAGCCGAGCGGCACACCGTCGATCTCGGCGTAGGAGTTCATGACCGATCGTGCGCCGCCGTCGAACAGCGCCATCTCGAACGGCGGCAGGAACACGTCCGCGATCTCCCGCGGTCCCGCGGACACCGGAGCGTGATTGCGCCCGGCGCGCGAACCCGAGTACCCGACGAAGTGCTTCAACGTGGCATGCACGCCGGCGGACTGCAGACCGGTGACGTACGAGGTGCCGAGCACGCCGACGACGTACGGGTCCTCCGCGATGCATTCGTCCACGCGTCCCCAGCGGGGATCGCGGATGACGTCGAGGACAGGTGCGAGACCCTGATGGATGCCGAGCTCCCGCATCGACTCCCCGATCGAGGCGGCCATCTCCTGCACGAGGTCGGGGTCGAACGTCGCGCCCCAGGCCAACGGTGTGGGGAAGGCCGCAGCCTTCCATGCCGCGAGACCTGTGAGGCATTCCTCGTGCACGAGGGCGGGGATGCCCAGTCTCGTCTCGCGCTTGAGACGCCGCTGCTCCGCCCAGAGCCACGCGGCGCGCTCGGCCGGCTCGACAGGGCGGGTCCCGTACACGCGCGTGTAGTGGCCGAGACCGTTCCTGGTCACGTCCTCCAGCTGGCCGCCGTCCTGCTGGCCGGCCGCCATCTCGGACTGCATCGGTGCGACGACGCCGTTCTGGTCGAGCCAGTACCCGACGATCTGCGCGAGCTTCTCCTCGAGCGTCATCTGCGCGTGCAGCGCACGCACTCGCTCCGACACTGCGGGCATGGCGGGAACTCCCGCGTTGGTATCCGACACGGATCTCTCTTTCATCTCTGCTCAGACCTATGTGGTCGAATCAGCCCTTGACCGCGCCGGTGAGCCCACCGACGATCCGACGCTCGAACATGCTGAAGAAGATCAGCGCGGGCAGCATCGACAACGACGTGTACGCGAGCACCCTCGCGGTGTCGACCGAGTACTGCGACGAGAAGTTCTGCACCCCGAGCGGGAGGGTGAACAGACTCGCATCGTTGAGGATGAACAGCGGCAGCATGTATCCGTTCCACGATCCGATGAACGCGAGGATGCCCACCGTGATCACGCCGGGCAGGCTCAGCGGAATCACCATCCTCCAGAAGAACCCGAGCCTGGAGGCGCCGTCGATGGATGCCGCTTCCTCCAGCTCCTTCGGGATGGCCCGCAGGAACGGCACCAGGATGATGATCGTGGTCGGCAGGGCGAAGGCGATCTGCGGCAGGATGATGCCGCCGAGGCTGTTGACCAGGCCGAGGTTGCGGATCAGCAGGTACAGCGGTGTGATCGCCACCGTGATCGGGAACATCAGACCCGCTGCGAAGAACGAGTACATGATGGCCTTGCCGCCGAAGTCGTACCGGGCGATGACGTAGCTGGCCATCACACCGAGGATGACGGCGCCGAGCGTGGTGCCGACTGCGGCGATCGTCGAGTTGACCATCGCGGTCCAGAACTCGCTGCTGCCGAGCACGTCGGTGTAGTTGCCGATCTCCCACGGCGCTGGCCAGCCGGACGGGTCGGTCGTGATCTGCGAGTTCGTGCGGAATCCGCCGATGATGATGTAGAGGATCGGCGTGATGCAGACCGTGATCAGGATCAACGCGACCAGGTAGACGCCGGGGCTCCCCCATCGCACACCGGATGGTGAGCGTCGGCGTCCGCGCGGCCCGATGGCCTGAATGGCCACGGAGGTCTTCAGAGTGTCGGTCATCGCCGGCGCCCCTTTCGGCTGTCACCCGTCAGCGCGCCCTCGGTGTCGCGGCGGAGCACGAACCGCTGGTACACGAGAGCGACGACGAGTGAGATGAGGAAGAGCATCACGGCGACCGCGTTGCCGTAGCCGTAGCTTCCGGCCAGATGCCCGTTCTGGTACATGTAGGTGGCCATCGTCGATGTGCCGGCGGTCGCCGCGATGTACTGGCCCCAGATGATGTTGACGAGGTCGAACAGCTGCAGCGAGCCGATGATCGACAGGAAGGCCCAGATGCGGATGGTCGGTCCGAGCAGCGGAAGAGTGATGCTCCACTGCGACTTCCAGAATCCGGCGCCGTCGATGGCCGCCGCCTCGTAGAGCTCTTCGGGGATGGACTGCATACCGGCGAGCATGAGGATGACGGCGAAGCCGATGTACTTCCACGTGATGATGATCATCAGCGACCACATCGCGATCGCCGGATCCGCGATCCACGAGTTCTGCAGCGCGCCGAGGCCCACCTTCTCGAGGAGGGAGTTCAGCGCCCCGGCATCCTGGAGCATCAGGCTCCAGCCGGTTCCGACCACCACCTCGGCGATCACGTACGGGGCGAAGATCAGCACGCGGATCACGGAGCGTCCGCGGATCTTCTGGTTCAGCAGAAGTGCGAACAGGATCGCGATCGGCCCTTGCATGAGCAGCGAGAGGACGACGATCGTGAAGTTGTGCCCCACGGCTGCGCGGAACGTGTCGTCCTGCAGCATGAGGGCGTAGTTGTCGAGTCCGACGAACTCGGTGGGCCAGCCGTAGCCGTTCCATTTGAAGAAGCCGTAGAACGCGGCCATCATCACCGGGAAGATGACGAAGCCGACGAAGATCAGCAGTGCGGGTCCCGCCAGGAGCGCGATCTCGCCACGTTTGCGCCAGTCGGGACGCCGCGGCGCGCGGTGTCGGGACCG
>NZ_JBLVOB010000005.1:361239-365135 GCF_053543555.1 Microbacterium xerophyticum
CCCCCCCCACGGTTGCTCCTCGCAGGCGCAGTGGATGACATCAGCGCCTGAGATTCGGTCATTTCTCTTGTCAGCCCCTCGCCGCGGCGTTCGCGATGCTGTCGACGAGCTTCTGCGGGTCGCCCTGACCTGCGAGCATCTCGACGACACCGGTGTTCAGCGCGTTTCCGACGTTCTGGCCGAGCGCGGTGTCCAGCCACAGCGACACGTACGGCGCCTTGCTGTATGCCTCCATGAGCGGCTTCAGCGACGGGTCGGTCACTGCACCGGTGGCATCCTGGTTGGCGGGGATCGTCTGGAACGCGGTGGCGTACCCCTCCTGCCATTCCTTCGACGAGACGAAGTTCAGGAACTCCTCGCACGATGCCGGCGAGTCCGTCGAGCACGAGTACCCGTCGACGCCGCCCATCATCGCGCCGGCTTCGCCGTCGCCGCCGTCGACCTCGGGGAACGGGAACCAGCCGAGGTCCGGCAGCGGCTGCTCGTCGGGGGTGAGCCCGGCGATCACGCCGACATCCCACGCGCCCATGAGCTCCATGGCCGCCTTGTGGTTGGCGACGAGACCGGCGGACGAGTTGGCGCCCTGCTGAGCCGTCGTCGTCAGGAAGCCCTCGTTGAACGGCTCGGTCTCCGCGAACTCGTTGAGGTTGTCGGCGGCGTCCAGCCAGCACTTGTCGGTGAAGTCGGGGCTCGTGGCCAGATTCTCGATGACGTCCTGTCCGCAGGCGCGCACCGCGAAGAAGTAGTACCAGTGCGCCGCGGGCCAGGCGTCCTTCGCGCCGAGAGCGATCGGCGCGATCCCTGCCGTCTTGAGCTTGTCCACCGCATCCTCGAGCTCGGCGACGGTCGTCGGCTCGGAGGCGATGCCGGCCTGCTCGAACAGGTCCTTGCTGTAGAAGATTCCGCCGGGCAGCACGGCGCTGGGCACGCCGTAGATCTTGCCGTCGACGGTGAACGCACTGAACGGAGCCTCTCCGAGGGCCGTCTTGACGTCGTCGTCGATGAGGTCGGTGAGGTCCTTGACCTTGCCGGCGGCGACGATGTCGGCGAGCTTGCCGCCGCCGCGTGCCATGAAGATGTCCGGCATGTCACCCGAGTTGACGGCGGTCTGGAGCTTGCCGTCCATGTCCTCGTTCTGGATCGAGGTGACCTTGACCGTCACCTCTGGGTTCGCCTCGTTGAATGCGGCCGCGGCGTCCTCCCAGTACTGCTTGCCGTCACCGGTCGTCGAGTTGTGCCACATGGTGAGCGTGGTCTCGCCACCCTCGCCTTCGCCGCCCCCACCGCTGGTGCCGCTGCACCCGGCCAGGACGAGCGATCCCAGTGCGACGAGCGCGGCGCCTGCCGCCAATGCCTTTCGCATCTTCATGCTGTGTTCTCCTCTTCTTCGAGTTCTCGTGCAGCGCGACACGACATTTGTTGCCAGCCACACCAATGTGTTCGTGTGCCCACTCTGACACCGCTCCCACGAACATGTCAAACGATATCGATAACGTTTTCTATTCGGTTAGGCTGACTGGCATGAATGCTCGGCCAACCATCACCGACGTGGCCCGAACGGCCGGAGTGTCGGTGGCGACCGTCTCGAAGGCGATCAACGGACGCGACGGCGTCTCCGCCGCGACTCATGCACGCGTGCTCCGCGTGGTGGCCGAACTCGGCTACGAGAGTTCTCTGGTCGCCACCTCGATGCGGCGCGGCAGGACGAACGTGATCGGCGTGCTCGTCGCCGAGTTCGAACCCTTCGCCCTCGAGCTGCTGCGTGGAGTGTCGACGGCGCTGGACGGCACTCCCTACGACGTGCTCGCGTACGCCGGCACGGTCTCGGCCGGCGATCATCTCGGGTGGGAGCGCCGCTCGCTCTCACGTCTCGGCGGCACGCTGATCGACGGAGCCATCCTCGTCACCCCCACCACCACGCCCGAGCGCTCGAACGTCCCGATCGTCGCGGTCGACCCACACACCGGCGCCGATGGACCGGCGACTGTGGCCGTGCACAGCCTCGACGGCGCCCACGCCGCGACCGAGCATCTGATCTCGCTCGGACACCGTCGCATCGGGCATCTCCGCGGTCGCACCGACCTGGAGTCCGCCCACCAGCGCGAGCGCGGGTACCGTGCCGCGCTGGAGAGCGCCGGCGTACCGTTCGATCCCGCGCTCGTCGCAGAGGGCGGGTATCGCGCCGCGAGTGCGACCGCCGGCGCCCACGCACTGCTCGATCTGGACGACCGACCGACCGCGGTGTTCGCGGCGAACGACCTCTCCGCCCTCGAGATGATCAGGGTAGCGGCGGAGCGCGGCCTGCGGGTGCCTGAAGACCTGTCCGTCGTCGGGTTCGACGACATCCCGGAGGCGGCATCCCATGTCCCACAGCTGACGACGGTGCGCCAGCCTCTGGCCACCATGGGCACCGCCGCCGTGCGCGTGCTGCTCAGCATGCTCAGCGGGGGCGAGCCCGAGCACGTCCGCATGCCGGCCGAACTCATCGCGCGTGGTTCCACCGCCGCGCCGACGCACTGACGCACCCCGTTCGGCGTTGCGACCGGGGCGGTGCCCTGATATGTTTTTACTCACAACAATTCACCATCGATGTTGAAAGCGACTTCCTCATGGCACTCACCCCCACCCGCGAAGACAAGTTCTCGTTCGGACTCTGGACCGTCGATTACAACGGCACCGACCCGTTCGGCGGCCCCACCCGTCCCCGCCTCGACGTCGTGCACGCCGTCGAGAAGCTCGCAGAGCTCGGCGCCTACGGTCTGACGTTCCACGACGACGACCTGTTCGCCTTCGGTTCGACCGACGCCGAGCGCCAGAAGCAGATCGACCGCCTCAAGGGCGCGCTCTCCGACACCGGCATCGTCGTGCCGATGGTCACCACGAACCTGTTCAGCGCGCCGGTGTTCAAGGACGGCGGCTTCACCTCCAACGACCGCCAGGTGCGCCGCTATGCGCTGCGCAAGGTGTTCCGCCAGCTCGACCTCGGTGCAGAGCTCGGCGCCAAGACCTTCGTCATGTGGGGCGGCCGCGAGGGCGCCGAGTACGACTCCGCGAAGGACGTGCGCCAGGCCCTCGAGCGCTACCGCGAGTCCGTGAACCTCCTCGCCGACTACGTCACCGACAAGGGTTACGACATCCGCTTCGCGATCGAGCCCAAGCCGAATGAGCCCCGCGGTGACATCCTGCTGCCGACGCTGGGCCACGCGATCGCCTTCATCGGCTCCCTCGCACGCCCCGAGCTGTTCGGCGTGAACCCCGAGGTCGGCCACGAGCAGATGGCGGGCCTGAACTTCGCGGCAGGCATCGCCCAGGCGCTGTTCCACGAGAAGCTGTTCCACATCGACCTCAACGGTCAGCGCGGCATCAAGTACGACCAGGACCTCGTGTTCGGTCACGGCGACCTGCACAACGCGTTCGCGCTGGTCGACCTGCTCGAGAACGGCGGCCCCGGCGGCCTCCCCGCCTACGACGGCCCGCGTCACTTCGACTACAAGCCCAGCCGCACCGAGGACGAGAACGGCGTGTGGGACTCGGCAGCGGCGAACATGCGCACCTACCTCCTCCTGAAGGAGCGGGCGGCCGCGTTCCGTGCCGACCCCGAGGTGCAGGAGGCGCTGGCCGCCTCCAAGGTCACCGAGCTCGCACAGTCGACGCTGAACCCCGGCGAGAGCTACGACGACTTCCTCGCCGACCGCAGCGCCTTCGAGGACTTCGACGCCGACGCCTACCTCGGCGGCAAGGGCTTCGGCTTCGTCCGGCTGCAGCAGCTCGCCACCGAGCACCTGCTCGGCGCACGCTGACCTGTGCCGGACAGAACTGTGGCGCAGACACTCGTGGCCGGCGTCGACTCGTCGACGCAGAGCTGCAAGGTGGTCGTGCGCGACCTCTCGTCCGGG
>NZ_JBLVOB010000005.1:365155-365724 GCF_053543555.1 Microbacterium xerophyticum
CCGGACGAGCAGGGCATCCTGACGGCACCGAGGTGGCTCCGGCAGCATGGTGGGACGCGCTGCGCAGCGCCATCGCCGACGCCGGCGGGCTCGACGACGTCGCTGCTGTCGGCATCGGAGGTCAGCAGCACGGCCTGGTCGCCCTCGATGCGGAGGGCCGCGTGATCCGGCCCGCACTGCTGTGGAACGACACGAGGTCGGCCGACGCCGCGAGTGCGCTGACGGCGGAGGTCGGTGCAGAGGAGTACGCGCGGCGCACCGGGCTCGTCCCGGTCGCGTCGTTCACGGTGAGCAAGGTGCGCTGGGTGGCGGATGCCGAACCGGAGAACGCCGCCCGTATCGCGGCGATCGCGCTCCCCCACGACTGGCTCACGTGGCGCCTACGCGGCTACGGGCCGTCCGACGAGTCGCCGCTGGGCCCCGTGCTCGACGAGCTCGTCACAGATCGATCCGATGCCAGCGGCACCGGCTACTTCGACTCGGCTCGAGGAGAGTACGACCGCGAATTGCTCGCGATCGCGCTGCGGCGGGATGCGACCGGCATCGTGCTCCCCCGTGGGGGGGGGCCC
>NZ_JBLVOB010000005.1:365790-366580 GCF_053543555.1 Microbacterium xerophyticum
CCCCCCCACGTCGAAGGTCAGAGCGGGATCCTCGTCACGGCCGGCGCGGGCGACAACGCCGCCGCCGCACTCGGAATGGGTGCGGGCAGCGGTGACATCGGAGTCTCGATCGGTACGAGCGGAACGGTGTTCGCCGTCACCGATGTTGCGGTCGCCGACGCGACCGGCACCGTGGCGGGATTCGCCGACGCGGCCGGAGGCTTCCTGCCGCTGGTCGCGACGCTGAACGCGGCGCGGGTGCTGGATGCCACGGCATCCCTCCTCGGGGTGGATCACGACGAGTTCTCCCGGCTCGCGCTGAGCGCAGAGCCCGGCGCCGACGGTCTCGTGCTGCAGCCGTGGTTCGAGGGCGAGCGCACGCCGAACCTCCCTGACGCCACCGCTTCACTGTTCGGCATGACCCTCACCTCGACGAGCCGCGAGAACCTTGCTCGTGCAGCGATCGAGGGGGTGCTGTGCGGCCTCGCAGACGGCCTCGACCGCATCCGTGCGCACGGCGTGAAGGCCGAGCGCATCCTGCTGGTCGGCGGCGCAGCGCAGAGCGAAGCCGTGGCACGCATCGCGGCGCAGGTGTTCGATGCGCCCGTCGTGGTTCCTGCACCTGGAGAGTACGTGGCGCTCGGAGCAGCGGTACAGGCCGCCTGGGGCCTCAGCGGCGCCGCGCCGCAGTGGCCGGTGGAGATCACCGCGCACCCGGAAGCCGACACGCGCCCGATCATCCGAGAGCAGTACACCGCCCGTCTGCCCTGACTGCTCCCCCGCTCGCCGTCGACACGAGCCATCCCGTTTC
>NZ_JBLVOB010000005.1:366604-388088 GCF_053543555.1 Microbacterium xerophyticum
ATCCCGTTTCGTACCGGGTCGACGGCGAGCGGGCGGTTCGTCGTGAGAAGATCGGCGGATGCTCTCGTCGAAGCCCCGTTCATGATCCGAGGCCTCGCGGCCATGCAGGATCCTGGTTTCCGCTGGTTCTTCATCGCACGCGCGATCACACTGGTCACCGGTTCGATGTCGTCGATCGCCCTGGCCTTCGCGGTGCTGCAGGTCGACAACGACGCGCTGTCGCTCTCCTACGTCCTCACCGCCTTCACCGTCGCGAACATCGTGTTCGTGCTGTTCGGCGGAGTGGTCGCCGATCGGCTGCCACGGGCGCTCATCATCCAGAGCTGCTATGTCATCGACATTCTTTCCATGGGCACGATGGCCGCGCTGCTGTTCAGCGGAACGGCCACGATCCCGCTGATGGTCGTGCTCGCAGCGGTGAACGGCGCCTCGACGGCGTTCGTGCTGCCCGCGATGCAGGGCATCATCCCGCAGCTGACCACACCGGCCCACCTCCAGCAGGCGAACGCACTCCTTTCATTCGTCCGATCAGCCGTCACCATCGGCGGCCCGGTGATCGCCGGCATCCTCGTCGCGACCGCCGGTCCCGCCTGGGCGATGCTCGTACAGGTCGCCGGCTGGCTGTGCGCGATCCCCGTGCTCGCTCTCGTGAAGCTGCCCCCGCCGCTCGGCTCAGGCGAGTCGACGCTGATCCGCGATCTGCGCACAGGATGGGACGAGTTCCGCAGCCGCACGTGGTTGTGGGTCATCGTGCTCGCGTTCATGATCATGAACGCGATACACGTCGGCGCCTGGGGAGTCGTCGGCCCGTACATCGCCAAGAACAACGAGCTCCTCGGCATCACCGGCTGGGGCTGGGTGATCAGCGCGGAGGGCGTCGGCGTACTGCTCATGACGCTGGTGCTGATATGGTTCCCGCTGAAGCGCCCGCTGAGACTCGGCATGATCGGCATGGCGTTCTTCGCGATCCCGCTGACGATGCTCGGGCTGCACCCGGCAGTGGCGCTGCTGGCCATCGCCGCGCTGCTGGCCGGTGCGGGCCTCGAGGTCTTCAGCACGGGCTGGAACGTGGCGATGATGGAGAACATCCCCGGCGACAAGCTCTCACGGGTATCCAGTTACGACATGCTCGGCAGCTTCGTCGTGATGCCGATCGGCACGCTCGTCTACGGGTGGATGATCACGCACGCCGACGTCCGAATCGTGCTGGTCGCCTCCGCGGTGCTCTATGCGGGGTGCGCGCTCGTCACGCTCGCGGTGCCCAGCGTCTGGCGCATGGGCAGGGCGGCGGATCGCGACGCCGCTGAGGTGGCGGAATCATAGGAATCAAGGCCAGACTGGGATCATGACCTTCGCAGCCTTGCAGCCTCTTGCCGATCGCGCAGCACTGTTCGCCACACTCCGCCAGGACGCGCTCACCACCGCGGTCGACGCCCTCGGCGAGCACCGGTGGGACGCCGACATGGCCGCAGGCACCCTCACTTTCACCGCGAACGCGAACCCCGCGCATCAGTTGGTGACCCGCCCCCACCTGGTCGCGACGATCGCGCCGGGACCGCGATCCCTCCTCTGGGCATGGGCGCACCCCCAGGGTGACGCGCAGGGCGTCGCCGCGCAGTTGCGCGACTACGGCACCCAGTACGGCATCACCGAACTCAGCCAGCCCGAGCTGCAGTTTCCGGAGGACACCGGCGCAGATCTCGACGACTGGATCGCACAGGTCGCACATCAGATCGGCACCGTGGCCGTGGAGATCACCGGCCGCTCCCCCTACTACTCCGCACCGATCGGCGGCGGGACGCGCGCCGTCTTCCTGCTGGATGCGCCGATCGCACCGCTCACGGTGCGCGACGCCGTCATCTCGACTCCGCGCGTGCTGTCAGGGCTCGCGCTCAGCGATGCGCGCTCGTCGGTGTGGGATGCGGCGCGTCTGGCCGGATGGAACCTGCAGTGGACGGATGAGGCGTTCAGCGGCGCGGTGGTGACCGATGCCACCGGCTCGGCCACCTTCCGATTCGACGAGCACGCCAGGATCGTGGGCGTCGAGGCGCCCGGCATCACCGGCTGATCCCTGTTCTTCCGCACGGCGATGCAGCGCCGTAGGCTGACACTCATGAAGACCTGGACCGTCCGCGCCGTCTCCCTGTACGTGTTCAACGTCGTGGTGCTGCTGCTCATAGGCCTGCTCATGTCGAGCGTCAGCGTCGGCTGGAACGCGCTGTGGGCCGCAGTCATCCTGACCCTTGCGACCCTCGCGCTGAAACCGACGCTGCTCAGGGCGTTCCGCGGCGCGGCGTCGAAGTCGGCGCAGACGCGTACGAAGGTCGGCGAGAAGATCGTCCAGTACGTGCTGGTGTTCATCGTCGAGCTGATCGTCTGGGTGCTGACCGTCCTTCTCAGCGGCGTCGACGTGAACGGCTGGTTCTGGGGCTACGTGCTGCCCCCGCTGTACCTGCTGCTCGCCTGGGTCATCTACGACCTGGTCGATGACCGCATCGAGGCGCGCGCCGGTGCGGTGTTCGACACGGTGCAGTCGAAGGTGAAGGGCGGTCGCGGTTCGACGACCGCGAGCACCGACGCTCCGGCGACCGGGCCGCAGAGCGGTGCGACCGCCGCTGCCCGGGATGAGCTCGATGACGGGCTCACCCCCGAACAGCGGCGGATGCTGGACGAGCTGTAGCTCAGCCTGCCGCGCGCTCGGCGGCTTCGACGACGTTCGTCATCAGCAGCGCGACGGTCATCGGACCGACTCCGCCGGGGTTCGGCGACACGAACCCGGCGACCGAGGCCACATCGGGGTGCACGTCGCCGTAGACCTTCGACTTGCCGGTCTCGGGATCGTCCTCGCGGGTGACTCCGACATCGAGCACGGCGGCGCCGGGCTTGACGTCCTCCGCGCGGACGAGGTGCTTGACACCGGCCGCCGCGACGATGACATCGGCCTCACGGAGGTACTTCGCGATGTCGACCGTGCCGGTGTGGGTGAGCGTCACAGTGGCGTTGAGCTCGCGACGCGTCAGCAGCAGGCCGATCGAACGGCCGATCGTCACGCCACGACCGACGACCACGACGTGCTTGCCCTTGAGGTCGTAGTCATTGCGCAGCAGCAGTTCGATCACACCGCGAGGCGTGCAGGGCAACGGGGTGTGGATCGGCGCGTTGACGTTCAGCACGAGGCGCCCGAGGTTGGTCGGATGCAGGCCGTCGGCATCCTTGTCGGGGTCGATGCGCTCGAGGATCGCATCGGTGTCGATGTGCTTCAGCAACGGCAACTGCACGATGTATCCGTGGCATGTCGGGTCGGCGTTGAGCTCGTCGATCAGCGCCTCGACCTCGGCCTGTGTGGCATCGGCCGGCAGCTCGCGCTGGATCGAGTTCATGCCGATCGCCTCGGACTGCCGGTGCTTCATCCCGACGTACAGCTGGGATGCCGGATCCGCGCCGACGAGCACGGTCGCGATGCCGGGGACGATGCCGCGCGCGCGCAGCGCCGTGACCCGCTCGGTCAGTTCGCTCTTGATCTCCGCAGCCGCGGCCTTGCCATCGAGGATGACGGCGGTCACTGCTGCAGCTCCGGGTAGAGCGGGAACGCACCGGCGAGGGCGTCGACGCGGGCCTTGAGCGCTGCCACATCAGCGCCGGGCTGCAGGGCCAGGGCGATGATGTCGGCGACCTCGGTGAACTCGGCATCGCCGAAGCCGCGGGTCGCGAGGGCCGAGGTGCCGATGCGCAGACCGGAGGTGACCATCGGCGGACGCGGGTCGTTCGGCACGGCGTTGCGGTTCACGGTGATGTGGATGTCGTGCAGCAGGTCTTCGGCCTGCTTGCCGTCGATCTCGGCATCGCGGAGATCGACGAGCACGAGGTGCACGTCTGTACCGCCTGAGCGCACCTTGATCTGCGCATCCGCGACGTCATGCTGCGTGAGGCGCTCGGCGAGGATGGCGGCGCCGCTGAGCGTGCGCTGCTGGCGGTCCTTGAACTCCGGGGTCGCGGCGAGCTTGAACGCCGTGGCCTTGGCCGCGATCACGTGCATGAGCGGGCCGCCCTGCTGCCCGGGGAACACGGCGGTGTTGATCTTCTTCGCGATCTCGGCGTCGTTCGAGAGGATGAAGCCCGAGCGGGGGCCGCCGATCGTCTTGTGCACGGTCGACGAGACGACGTGCGCGTGCGGGACGGGGTTGGGGTGCAGGCCGGCGGCGACGAGTCCGGCGAAGTGCGCCATATCGACCCACAGGTACGCGCCCACCTCGTCGGCGATCTCGCGGAACTTCGCGAAATCGAGCTGGCGGGGATACGCCGACCAGCCGGCGACGATGACCTTGGGCTTGTGCTCGAGCGCGAGGCGGCGCACCTCGTCCATGTCGACGAGCGAGGTCTCGGGGTTCACGCCGTACGCGACGATGTTGTAGAGCCGGCCGGAGAAGTTGATCTTCATGCCGTGCGTGAGGTGTCCGCCGTGATCGAGCGAGAGGCCGAGCAGGGTGTCGCCGGGGCGGGCGATCGCGTGCATCACGGCCGCGTTCGCTGTGGCGCCCGAGTGCGGCTGGACGTTCGCGAACTCCGCGCCGAACAGCGACTTGACGCGCTCGATCGCGAGGGACTCCGCGACGTCGACTTCTTCGCAGCCGCCGTAGTACCGACGACCGGGGTAGCCTTCGGCGTACTTGTTCGTGAGCACCGAACCCTGCGACTGCAGCACGGAGACGGGAACGAAGTTCTCGGATGCGATCATCTCGAGGAACGTGCGCTGGCGGTTCAACTCGCGATCGAGGACCTCTGCGATCTCGGGATCGACCTCGGAGAGCGGAGCGTTGAAGTACGGATCGGTCATGTCGTCCTCTTTCGTTGCGGAATGAAATGTCATCGGTGGTGGATGTCATCGGCCCAGGCGCGCGGTCGAATTCCGTAACGGTCGCTCCCCGGTGGTGACCCACCCAGACGCCAGTCGCGACCGTTCGAGCATAGCGGAATCCCGAAGACCCAGAGTAGTGCGCGGACCTGGCCGCACCGGCCGTCGCACGGTAGGTTTTGTTCATGGTCCTACCACTTGTGCCGCTGCCCTCGTCCGTCACGGAATCGGCCGGAGCGCTGTCATTGACGACAGCCACCCGCGTCGTCGTCGAGAGCGGTGCGGATGCCGCGGCATCCGTCGTCGCCGACGTGATCGCTGATCGCACCGGGCTGCGTCCCTCGGTCGTCCACGGCGAGGAGCGCCGCGCCGGCGACATCGTCGTGCGCCGCTCCGGAGAAGGCGAGCAGTACTCCCTTCAGGTCGCAGAGACTGCGCAGCTGGAGGGTTCCGACACGGGCCTCTTCTACGCAGCGCAGACGCTGCGCCAGCTCCTCACTGCGGACGATGGCGCCTGGACGCTCCCCCACGTGCAGATCGACGATGCTCCCCGATTCGCGTATCGCGGCGTCATGCTCGACGTCGCCCGCACCTTCTTCGACGTCGACACAGTGAAGGCGTTCATCGAGCGGGCGTCATCGCTCAAGGTCAACCGGCTCCACCTGCACCTCACCGACGACCAGGGGTGGCGGTTGCAGATCGACAGTCGTCCGCTGCTCACCGCGCGGGGGGCCACGACCGCGGTCGCCGGCCGCCCCGGCGGCTTCTACACGAAGGACGACTTCCGCGAGATCGTGCGCTACGCCGCCGCGCACCGCATGATCGTGGTGCCGGAGATCGACCTCCCCGGTCACACCCACGCGATCGGCCTCGCGTATCCGGAGCTCAGCGAGGCGCCGGTCATGAACGACAGCCTCCTCGCTCAGGCCGAGGCGCTCGGCGAAGCGCTCCCCGTCGCCGGAGAGCCGTACCTCGGAACCGGTGTGGGGCATTCGTCCGTGAAGATCCACGACGACGCGACGTGGGCGTTCCTGCAGGACGTCCTCTCCGAGCTCGCCGAGCTCACCCCCGGCCCGTTCCTGCACCTCGGAGGCGACGAGTGCCACGGCACGGCGCCGGCCGACTTCGATGCCTTCATCGAACGCGTCACCGCCCTGACCACCGCGCTCGGCAAGACACCGATCACGTGGCACGAAGCGGGTTCGGCGATGGTCGCCGAAGGCGCGATCGGGCAGTACTGGGGCAGCACGAGTCCTGACGCAGCGCACGCCGATCACGCACGTCGCTTCGCCGAGCGCGGCGGTTCGGTGATCATGTCGCCGTCGAACACCGCGTACCTCGACCAGAAGTACGACGCCGATTTCCCGCTCGGACTCGATTGGGCGGCGTTGATCGACCTGCAGACGGCATACGAATGGGAGCCGACGGCCATCGTCGATGCCCTGCCGGCCGAGGCGATCCTCGGCGTCGAGGGCCCGCTGTGGGCCGAGACCGTCGAGACGCTGGACGACATCGATCAGCTGATCTTCCCGCGCGTCGCAGCGATCGCCGAGGTCGCCTGGTCTCCAGCAGGGACGCGCGAGTGGACGTCGTTCCGCGAGCGCGTCGGCGGTCTCGGCGCCGCCTGGGATGCCGCAGGATGGGGTGGCCACCGTCCCGCCGAGATCGCCTGGAGCTCCCGATGACGTCGACCCTGATCCACTCCGCCCGGCTGATCACCGACGGCGTCGAGACCGCTGACGCCTGGGTGAGGTTCGAGGACGGCCGCGTGTCCGCGACGGGAACGGGCGCGGACCGGCCGGACGCCGACCGCGTGATCGACGCTGTCGACGTCGCGGGAGAGGATGCGATCCTCACGCCGGGGTTCATCGACATCCACGGGCACGGCGGCGCCGGAGCATCCTTCGACGACGGAGTCGACGCCATCCGTCTGGCGCGCGAACTGCACCGCGCTCACGGCACGACGCGTGCGGTCGTCTCGCTCGTGACCGCTCCGCTCGACGACCTCGCTCGCCGTGTCGGCGAGATCGCCGATCTCATGACGACGGATGCCGACATCCTCGGATCGCACCTGGAGGGGCCGTTCCTCGATCCCGGTCATCATGGCGCTCACGAGCCGTCCCTGCTGCGCGCACCGGTGGCCGCAGATGTGCGACGGCTGCTCGAGGCCGGCCGTGGGACAGTGCGCCAGGTGACGATCGCGCCGGAGCTTCCGGGCGGCCTCGAGGCGATCGCGCTGATCGTCGCCGCAGGCTCAGCCGCCGCAGTCGGCCACACGAACGCGGATGCCGCGACCGCCGTCGCCGCGTTCGAGGCGGGCGCGACGATCCTCACACATGCGTTCAACGCGATGCCGGGCATCCACCATCGGGCGCCGGGACCGGTGCTAGCCGCAGCAGCGGACCATCGCGTCGTGCTCGAGGCCATCGCCGACGACGTGCATCTCGACCCGCACGTGATCAAGCTGCTGTTCGACGCGGCCCCAGGCCGGGTGGCGCTGGTGACCGACGCGATGGCGGCGGCAGGCAGTGCGGACGGGCGCTACGACCTCGGCGCCGTGAAGGTGACCGTGACGGACGGCATCGCCCGCGCCGATGACACCGGATCGATCGCAGGTTCCACGCTCACGCAGGACGTCGCCCTGCAGCGCGCAGTCGCCGCCGGTGCGCCGCTGGTCGAGGCGGTGCGCGCGCTCACGCAGACGCCCGCCGCAGCGGTCGGCCTGGCCGGCGAGCTGGGCAGCCTGGTACCGGGTCATCTCGGCGACGCAGTGCTGCTGGATGCGCGACTGCGCGTCGTGCATGTGCAGACCGGTGCGTCGCTCGGCTGACCGGACGAACCGGCGTCGAATGAACCGGCGCGTCGGCGGATCCGACGGAGGGGGCCGCCGCTCCCCAGCGGCGACCCCGTCTCCCCCTTCGAGGTGAGAGCGGGTGGGCTCGAACTCCTCCCCCGAGGTTCTGAGCCCACCCGACCGGTGCAAAAGCCCCTGCACCGGTGCCGAACTCCGCCCCCCGGTGGAGTTCTGATGGCTGTCTCTGGTTGATGAGACGACGACGGACCCGATTCATCACGCGATACGGCGGAAAACTTTTTGGGAGTTCTCTCCGAGTTGTCCACAGGGCTGGCCTACCTGGGAGTTTCGAGGGAGAATGGTCCGGGCGCGTGAGCATCGACCTGATCACGCGTCTCTTCATGTGAGGGCTCATCCGACTCTCACGACAGATGGAAGCCAGTGCAGAACCACGACCACACCGCCATCGGGGCATCAGCAGATGCCGACCTGATCCTGCGTACCCGCTCGGGCGACGCCGACGCGTTCGCGGAACTGTGGCGACGTCATTATCCGTCGGGCATGTCCGTCGCCCGTTCGATCACGTCGAGCCTCGATCCGGATGACCTGGTGCAGGAGTCGTACACCCGCATCTACCAGGCGATCATCAAGGGCGGCGGCCCGAACGGGTCCTTCCGCGCGTATCTGTTCACCAGCATCCGCAACACCGCGGCCGCGGGGGGCCGATCCCGCCGCGAGACGGCAATGGACGAGCTCGAAACGGTCGCCGATCCGGACAGCACGGAGCAGGCCGCAGACGAGGCACTCGACCGCAGTCTGACGGCGCAGGCCTTCCGCGCCCTCCCCTCACGCTGGCAGGAGGTGCTCTGGTACACCGAAATCGAGCAGATGAAGCCGTCCGAGGTCGCTCCGCTGCTCGGCATGAAGGCCGGCGCCGTCTCCCAGCTCGCCTTCCGCGCCCGCGAGGGGCTGCGCGAGGCGTGGATCCAGGCGCACCTGCGCAATGCCGAGTCCGGGTCCGAGTGCCAGTGGACCATCGAGCATCTCGGCGCCTACTCGCGCGGAAACCTGAGCTCACGCGATCAGAAGCGTCTCGATGAGCACATCGAGGACTGCGCGCGCTGCATGATCGTCGTCGCAGAGGCGAAGGACGTCTCCAACCGTCTCGCTCTCGTTCTTCTCCCCCTCGTCCTCGGCGTCGGCGGAGCAGCCGGCTACACAGCGACGCTTCAAGGGGGCGGCATCCCGATCGTCGCGGTGGCTGCGATGCCGTCCAGCGTCGTCGAAGGCGGGGCGGTCGTCGGCGGTACCGGCAGCGGTGGTGCCCTGGACGGTCTCGCTGGCGACGGCGGCAGCTCGGTCGGCGCCGGCACGGCGGGCGGCGCAGCTGGGGGTTCTGCGACTGGTGCAGTGACCGGCATCGGCGCCCTCGTCGGAGCAGGATCAGCAGCGTTGGTGGTGGCCGGCGTCGTGGCTGCGACCACGATCGTGCCGGGGCTCATGGAAGCGAACCCCGTGACCTCGATGCCCAGCGCGAGCGAAGCAGGCGACTCTTCGATCTCCTCCGAACTCAAGCCGGGAGCGGCGATCGAAGACGAGAAGTTCATCCTCGAGATACCGGAAGAGAAACCCGAGAACCCAGACGAGGTCGACAAGGCACCCGCGGTCAAGGCTCCCGCCGCCGACGATGAGACCACCTCGAGCTCGACGGCCACTGCACCCCCGGTCGCTTCACCGGTTCCCGAGGACGGCAGCGGCGGCGACGGCGACCCGGGCACGACAGACCCGGGCACGGATCCGGGCGATGGTGAGGCAACAGACCCGGGTACCGACCCGACCGATCCCACGGGCCCGACCGATCCCACAGACCCGACCGATCCCACGGACCCGACCGATCCCACAGATCCGACGGACCCCACCGATCCCACAGATCCGACGGACCCCACCGATCCCACGGACCCAGGAACAGACCCGCCTGCGCCTGAGCTGCCGGATGGTGTCCCGACGATCGGTACCGCCTCAGTCCGCGTCGATCAGAGGACGTGGGTCACCCACTACACGGTTCCGCTGACGGGCGTGGCTGACAGCACGGTCCGTGCCGGGTATGTCGGTTCAGGTAGCGCAACAGAGACAGTTCTCGTGGCGGATGGAGATACCGCCCTCGCAGTGGATCGGCCGGGCCACGGCATCATCCACCTTCGTCCGACGCTCGATCAGCTTTGCAACGACGTCACCGTCGAATTCTCCTACGTGCTCGGCGACGACCTGGGCGATCCTGTATCAATCACGCTAAGCGAGCTCGGCGAGTTCCCCTATCCCTGGCTCCTTCAATTAGCATGCTCGCTCAACGTCGACCTCACAGCGGCATCGTCCGCTCAACCAGAGCCTGCACCCGTCGAGGTCACTCCTGCACCCGTCGAGCAACCTCCTGCACCCGTCGAGGTCGCTCCTGCACCCGTCGAGCAACCTCCTGCACCCGTCGAGGTCGCTCCTGCGCCCGCAGAGCCAGCTCCTGCTCCCGTCGAGGCACCTCCTGCTCTCCTCGACGAAGCATCTTCAGGCGACGCACCAGTCATCGAATCACCAGCGGTAACCGAACGAACCGCCGTTGACGCAGCCACGACGATCGCCACCGAACCCACCCCGGCCGAGGACACCACGCCCGCCGAATAGACTGGGAGCATGCCCGAAGCCCCCGACGCAGTCCCCGGTGTCAATCGTCCGAACATCACCCCGCTCGACATCATCCGGGCCGTCATCCTCATCGCGGCGATCGCCTCGCTCGCGCTCTGGGGCTTCGCGATGTGGCCGTTCCCGTGGAACGTCGTGCTCGGGATCGGCACTCCTCTGCTCGTCCTCCTGGTGTGGGCGCTCTTCCTCTCTCCACGACCTGTGCTGAGCCTGCATCCGTTCGTGCGCGCAGCCGTCGAACTGCTGATCTACGCCGGTGTGACACTCGCCTGGTGGTCGATGGATCAGGCCTGGGTCGGCCTCGGCTTCGCCGCCGTCGCCGTCGCCTCGGGACTCTTCGCGGGCAGGCGAGACTTGCGATGACGGTCACCGCGGCCCTGCGGAGCGCGCTCGGTGACATCGTCGACGTCACCGAAGCCGCCCTCGAGGCCGCACGGGCGGATCGTTCAGGTCATTCGTCCGCCGGGCGCCCCATCGCCGTCGTGCATGCGCAGACGATCGATCAGGTCCAGCAGACGATGCGGATCGCCACAGAGACGCGTACCCCGGTCGTGGTGCGTGGTGCTGGCACCGGTCTGGCGGGAGCCGCGAACGCCGGTCCTGGCGAGATCGTCCTGTCGACGCTGCGCATGAACCGCGTGCTCGAGGTGCGGCCCGACGACCTGTTCGCCGTCGTCGAGCCTGGCATCCTGAACGCCGACCTGAACGCGCTGCTCGCCGAGCACGGTCTGTGGTGGCCCCCCGATCCTGCCAGCCGCGACATCTCCAGCGTGGGCGGCAACATCGCCACCGGAGCAGGAGGGCTGCTGTGCGCCAAGTACGGTGTCGTGCGCGATGCCGTGCTCGGCGTCGACATCGTGCTCGCCGACGGGCGATTGCTCCGCCTCGGTCATCGCAGCGTCAAGGGCGTCACCGGACTCGACCTCACGTCCCTCGTGATCGGTTCGGAGGGCACGCTCGGCGTCGTCGTCGGTGCGACGCTGAAACTGCGGCGCCTCGTCGTCGGAGGCATCTGCACGCTCACCGCCCTGTTCCCGACCGTGCGTGCTGCGGCGGCCGGGTCGGCAGCGGTCACGGCATCCGGTGTGCAGCCGGCGATCATGGAGCTGATGGATGCGAAGGCGCTGAGCGCCGTGCACGCCCTCCTGGCACTGCCCGCGCCGACAGCCGGCAGCTCGCAGCTGACGATCCAGACCGACGGTCCTGCGGCCAGGGCGGAGGCCGACCTCATCGCCACCACGCTGCAGGGATGCGGCGGCGAGGTCGCGCTCACGTACGACCGCGAGGAGGGAGACCGGCTGCTCGCGATCCGGCGCTCGATGCATCCGGCGATGGCGGCCCTCGGCACCACGCTCATCGAGGACGTCTCGGTGCCCCGCAGCGCGTTGCCTGCGATGTACGACGAGATCGCCAGGATCGAACAGGTGTACGGCCTCGACATCCCCACCGTCGCGCACGCCGGAGACGGCAACCTGCACCCGAACTTCATCTTCGAAGGCGAGGTCGTACCCGACCGGGTCTGGGCGGCCGCTGACGACCTGTTCCGCTCGGCGATCCGGCTCGGCGGCACGCTCACCGGGGAGCACGGCATCGGAATGCTCAAGAGCCGCTGGCTCGCCGAGGAGCTCGGCGACGACCAGTGGCAGCTTCAGCGTCAGATCAAGGCCGTGTTCGACCCGCTCGAGATCCTCAACCCCGGAAAGGTCTTCACCCGTGCCTGACATCCACGTGAGCGCAGCGATCATCCACGATGCGGACGGCCGGGTGCTGGTGGTGCGCAAGCACGGCACGACGAAGTTCATGCAGCCCGGCGGCAAGCCGGAGCCCGGCGAGAGCCCTGCGCAGACCCTGGCGAGGGAGCTCGACGAGGAACTCGGGCTCAAGGTCGACGAAGCGGGACTGCGACCTCTCGGACGGTTCGTCTCGGCCGCCGCGAACGAGCCGGGTCACCGTGTGATCGCCGATGCCTTCGCACTCACGATCGAGGCCGACACCGTCACGGTTCAGGCCGAACTCGCCGAACTGCGCTGGATCACGCCCGACGAGATCGGCACACTGCCTCTGGCACCGCTCAGCGTCGAGCATCTGCTGCCGCTCGCCTGGCCCGCCCGCTGACCTGTTCGGCGCGTCAGAGCCCCTGCCACACCGGCTTGTTGTCGAACGTGTAGCGGTAGTAGTCCGAGAGCGTGAGCTCGGAGGCCGCTGCCTCATCCACCACGACCGTCGCGTGCGGGTGCAGCTGGATCGCCGACCCAGGCAGCATCGCCGTGAGCGGCCCCTCGACCGCGTCGGCGACCGCTCGCGCCTTGCCCTCGCCGAAGGCGAGCAGCACGAGATGACGAGCCTCGAGGATGGTGCCCAGTCCCTGCGTCATGCAGTGCATCGGCACCTGATCGATGGAGTCGAAGAAGCGCGCGTTGTCCTCACGGGTCTGCTTCGTGAGCGTCTTCACCCTGGTGCGGGATGCGAATGACGAACCGGGCTCGTTGAAGCCGATGTGACCATCGGTGCCGATTCCGAGGATCTGCAGATCGACACCGCCCGCGGCGGCGATCGCCGCCTCGTAGTCGGCGCCCGCGTGCTCGATGCCCGAGACCGCGCCGTCGGGCACGTGGATCTGCTCGGGGTTCAGCCCGAGCGGCTCCACCACCTCGCGGGTGATCACCGAGCGGTAGCTCTCCGGATGCGCGGGATCGATGCCGACGTACTCGTCCAGGGCGAATCCGCGCACCCGGGACACGTCGGTGCCGGCGAGTCGTCCGTGCAGGACCTCGTAGACGGGCAGCGGCGTGGACCCCGTCGCCAGTCCCAGCACCGCGTCAGGGCGGCTCACGATGAGCCGCACGATCTCGTCCGCGACCAGGGCACCCGCTGCCGCTGCGTTCTCGACGATGACGACTTCAGCCATGGGCGACGATCTCCTCTTGAGGTATGTGCGCTCCGACCAGAGCGGCGCCGAGAGCAGCCGCAGGGGAACCGGTCGGGAGCAGCTCGATTCTCTCATCCAGGTGCAGCGACCGCAGAAACGGCGAACCCGCTGCGTCGGCGATGAGAGCATTGCGGATGCCGTCTCCGAGGCGGTCGCCGAGGGCGGTGATCCCGCCCCCGATGACGACGGTCTCGACATCGGCGGTGAGCACCAGCACGCGCACCGCGGCGGCTGCGCCGCGGGCGAGGTCTGCGCGGAGCCTGAGCGCCTCCGCGTCGCCGCGATCCGCAGCGTCGAAGATGTCGCGGACGGGGAGCGCACCGGGGCGACCCCAGGCGCGGGTGAGGGCGCCACCACCGCAGAGGGTCTCGATGCAACCGCGTTGTCCGCAACTGCAGACGCGGCCGTTCGGGTCGACCGAGATGTGTCCGACCTCGCCGGCGGTGCCACGCGATCCGCGCCAGATCCCGCCATCGGTCACGATGCCAGCGGCGACACCGGTGCCGAGGTTCAAGTAGGCCATGGAGGTGGCATCGCCGCGCAGCGCTGCGGCTCCGAGCGCCGCCGCCTTCACGTCGTTCTCCACCACCACCGGCACGCCGAGAGGCTCAGAGGCCCTGGCAGCGAGGTCCAGCGACTCGACGCCCAGATTCACCGCGTGCAGCACCCGGCCCCTCGCGGTGTCGACGAGACCGGGGATGCCGACGCCGACGCTCAGGATGTCGGAGGCCGCTATGGCGAACTCGGCGCGCAGTTCGCGCACGCCGTTCACGACGTCTGCCACCACCGCCTCGTCACCGTGGCCAGTGGCACGACGCAGGCGACCGATGATCTCGCCGCCCTCGGTCACCGCGACGGCATCTGTCTTCGTGCCGCCGATGTCCAGGCCCACGCGAACGGACCGGCCGACCGGGCCGGTCTGCACTGCCGGTGCCACTATGAGACTCCCAGCTGCCCGGAGAGCACCATGACGGCCGCTCCTCGCAGCACGATGTCGTCCTGCGCGGTGAGCCGGATCACGACGTCGTCGAAGACGCCCTCGAGCGTGCGTTCGCGCAGGGTCGAGGTGGCCGCATCGATGAGCGTGCCGTCGAGAAGATCCGCCGGGCCGGACAGCACGACCTCCGAGAGGTCGAGCGCCGTCACGATCGGCGCGATGGCGATGGCCATCCGATTGCCGGCATCACGCAGGATCTCGTCCCTCGCGGCGGGCTGCGCTTCCACAGCATCCCGAAGACGCGTCACGCTCAACCAGGCTTCAAGACAGCCGTCCCGGCCGCAGACGCAGCGAGGACCTCCGTCGGTGCCGACGACGACGTGACCGATCTCTCCCGCCGCGAACCGGCTGCCGAGCAACGGCTGGCTTCCGGCGATGAGTCCCGCACCGACGCCGACGCCGATCTTGATGAGCATGAAGTCGGCTCTGGCGTCGCCGAAGGTGTATTCGGCGAGCACCGCCGCGTTCGCGTCGTTTCGGGCGAGCACCGGCAGATCGAGGTCTCGACCGAGCTGCGCCTCGAGTCGGAAGTCCGTCCATCCAAGGTTCGGCGAGCTCAGCACGACCCCGTCGGGGCGCACCACACCCGGAGTTCCGACGCCCACCCCCAGCAGCGGCGCGGTCGCGGCCGCGATCAGAGCGTTCGCGAGTTCGAGCAGCGCGGCATAGGCGAGGTCGCTGTCCGGCAGTTCGGGGCGCGCCACCTCGCGCCGCTCGATCACGTCGCCGTCGAGGCTCAGCACGGCGCCTCGGAACCCTTCGGCATCCGAGAGATCGATGCCGATGATCTGGTGACCGAGTCGATCGATGTCGATCAGGATCGGCGGCTTGCCAGGACCGGCCGTCTCTCGCACACCGAGCTCCACGACGATGCCGTCGGCGATGAACTCCGCCACGAGGTCGGAGATCGTCACCCGCGTGAGACCCGTCTCGCGCGACAGGTCGGCGCGGCTCATGGCACCCGAGTGATAGAGCGTCTGCAGCACCAGGGCGCGATTGTGTCCGCGCGCGTGCTCGGGCAGGACCTTCGTGCGCGATCGCAGGTGACGGGACGGTCCGAAGGCATGCGAACTGGCACCGGCGTAGTCGGTCGGTGCCGGTTGACTCAGATCCGATTCGGACATATTTGTTAGTAGACCTTACGAACAAAAATTTCGCAACCTGCGACCCGCCGGAGCGACGGGAGGGTTACCGAAACGTTATTTTGAATTCTCGCCGTGCGTCGACGATTCCGCGGACTCGGCTCGCAGTCCCGCGACGAGCTCTGACACGATCTGCTCGCGTGCGGCGACGGTCATCGGTTTCCCGGGAACGCCCGGTCGCCGCTGCTCGAGTGTCGGCCCGTCGAGTGGACGATATCGTACCCCTGCCCCGGCCAATCGTCGCAGATGCACGCGGAGGCGGCGCACGAATGCCTCGCCGTCCCCCGGCTCGCCTCCGAGCCAGAGGCGCTCGGCGATCGCACTGAGGCGCGGGAACATGGCGAAGTCGACGCGCTCCCGACTCGGAAGATGCTCGGTCCAGACGTTGGTCTGGCCGCCGACGACCCCCTCGGGCAGCCGAAGGGTGTAGGCGTGCTCCAGCGTCAGCGGCGGCCCCACAGGCACCGGTTCGTCGGCCGATTCGGACTGACGGTAGTCGAGATAGGTCTCCAGGTCAGGGCATCCGACCACGGGGATGCCGCGGCGGATGGCCGTCTCGAGTGCGACAGGACCGCGCCATGCGAGTATGCGCACGCCATCCGGGACGTCGCCCTCCAGCACCTCGTCCCAGGCCAGTGCCGTCCGTCCGTGCGTGCGCACGTGCTCGACGAAATGCGCAGTGAACCACGGCTGCACCTCTCGCGGAGATGCGAGCCCGAGCTGCTTCATCCGCTCTGCGGCCGCGGGGCTCTCCGCCCACTCCGTGACCGGCACCTCGTCCCCGCCGATACCGATCCACGGCGAGTCGAAGATCGCGCACAGCGCGTCGATCGCCGCCCTGCCGAATGCCAGCGACTCGTCGGTCGGCGCGAGCGTGCGCGGGTTGACGCCGAAGCGCTCCCACGGCCCTGTGATCGGTCCGTCGGCGCTGTGCACGTCTGTGTTGCCGAGCGCAGGATACGCGGCGAGCGCAGCCTGCACATGCCCGGGCAGCTCGACCTCGGGCACGATCGTGATGAAGCGCGCAGCGGCGTACTCGACCAGTTCGCGCAGCTCCGCCGAGGTGTAGAAGCCCTCGTGCACGCCGGGCTCGACCGTCGCGAGCGGCCCGTGACCGCGCTGGGTCGCCTCCCGACGCGCGCCGACCTCGGTGAGCCGCGGGAAGCCGGGCACTTCGAAACGCCAGCCCTGATCGTCCGTCAGATGCAGGTGCAGGATGTTCAGCTGGTGCAGCGCCAGCAGATCGATGAGGCGGCGGATGTCTTCGGCCGGGCGGAAGTGCCGCGCCACGTCGAGCATCGCGCCGCGCCAGCCGTAGGCGGGCGCACCCTCCCAGCCGCCGGCGGGGATGCGGGAGGACTCTTCGTCGGGGTGGCGCAGCTGGCGCAGCGCCGTCGTGCCGCGGAACACGCCTTCCGCGGATGCGCCCCTGACCTCGATGCCGTCCGATGCGACGGTGATGCGGAACGCCTCAGCGCCGACATGGCCGGTGCGCTCTGCGTCCTCCCCCACGGCGGCATCCAGGGTCAGGGTGATGGCCGGGGCATCGCTCGCGTCGCCCTCAGGCGCACCCTGCCGCAGGAGTTCGGCGACGTCGGCGAGCGCCGGGGACGCATGCACCGGAGTGTGCGGCGTCCAGACGAAAGGCGCGGCCGCCGCGTCGACGTGCCCCTCGATCAGCGGCACGGTGGCGCGGTGCGGCGGTGGCGGCATTCTCAGCGCATGCCCTGGCGTTTCGCCCGTGACGACGCCGCCCGCGACGACAGGGACTCCACCGATCAGCACATCGATCACGCCCACCGGATCCGTCCGCGGCGCCTCGAACGTCGCGCCGGCTGCGATCGTGTCGGGATCGAACAGCACGAGATCAGCCGCTGCCCCCTCTCGGATCACGCCGCGCGGCGCATCGCCGCGATGCAGCCCGAGGCGGACCGCCGGCGTACCGGAGAGATGCCGGATCGCCTCCTCCAGCGTCAGCACGCCCTCCTCGCGCACGTAATGGCCGAGGTAGCGTGCGAACGCGCCGAACCCGCGCGGATGCGGCTTCGCACCGATCAGGATGCCGTCGCTGCCGCCCGTGTGCCGCTCGTGCTGCATGATGGCGCGAACGTTCTCCTCGTCGCCGATGTGCATCAGGATGCCGGTGGCACCGGCATCCGCCACGATCGTGTCGAGGACGACGTCGACGGCTCGCCGCCCGTCGTCCTCGGCGATCTGGGCGACCGTCCTGCCGACGAGCGGAGCGAGGTCCGCGTTCGCGGTGCCGACGATCTCGATGCTCGTCCAGTCCGCGCGTTCGCCGTGGAACCCGTCGCACCCGATGTTCTCGAGCTCCACCCGCACCTGCTCGCGGCCTTCGGCGTCCAACCTCCTGATCGCGGCGATGAGGTCGCCGCCCTCGGCCAGCCGGCTCGGCAGCAGCGCCGTCAAGGTGGTCGCACCGGGCAGGTACGGGTAGGTGTCGAGTGTGACGTCCACGCCGTCCGCGATGGCGTCGTCGATCAGCGCGAGCAACTCGGCGGCGCGGCCCCGGTTGGGGACGAAGTTCATCGTGGCGTGCGTCAGGTGGATGGCGCATCCAGTGCGGCGACCGATGTCGAGGGCCTCGCGATAGGCGTCGAGCGCGGCGGCGCCGTAGCTGCGGGTGTGCGGCGCCCAGTAACCGCCGTGCTCCGCGACGACGCGGCACAGCGCTTCGAGCTCCGCCGTCGAGGCGTACATCCCCGGCGTGTAGGTGAGCCCGCTCGACATCCCGAAGGCCCCGGCGACGAGCGCCGCATCGAGCATCTCGGTCATCTGACGCAGTTCGCCCCTGGTCGCCGGCCGGTTCTCGTGCCCGACCGCGATCATGCGCAGATTGCCCTGCGGCACGAGGACGGCGACGTTCGCGGCTGTCGCGGCGTCGATCGACACGAGCAGATCGTCCATCGTTCGCCATGGGACGTCGGCGGGCAGACCGTTCCAGCCGGCGATCTGCGCGGGGATCGCGGATGCCGTGGCGTCGTCGAGCGGTGCGTATCCGAGCCCGTCCTGCCCGATCACCTCGGTCGTGACGCCCTGCAGGATCTTCGCCCGATGCGCTGCACCCTCCAGCACGGCCAGATCGCTGTGGGCGTGCATGTCGATGAAGCCCGGCGCCAGAACGAGCCCACGAGCGTCGATCTCGACATCCTCGAGGTCGGTGCCGCCCTGCTCGATCTCGATCTTGCGCGCGTCTTCCGGGGTCACGATCGCGACGACACGTGCACCTTCGACCACCACGTCGGCGACGTACCGTGCAGCGCCGGTGCCGTCGACCACGGTCGCGGCCCGGTAGACGCGCACCTGTCCAGCAGCGGCACGCTCCGCGCTGAGGAGCACGCGCGACGGCGACTGATCCGTGATTTGTTGAGGCATCTAACAAGGCTACTAGGCTGGTCGGATGAGCACGAAGACGCGAATCACGACCACCTCCGCCCCCGCACCTGCGCACACCTTCTCGCAGGGCGTCCGCAAGGGCCCGTTCGTCCAGGTGTCCGGTCAGGGACCGGTCGACGCCGCCACCAACGAGTATCTCTTCCCCGGCGACGTCGCCGCACAGACCACCCGCACGCTCGAGAACGTCAAGGCGATCGTCGAGGCATCCGGTGCGACGTTCGACGACGTCGTGATGCTGCGCGTCTATCTCACCAAGCGCGAGGACTTCGCGATCATGAACGACGCCTATGGCGAGTTCGTCAGCGCGCACACGCCCAGCGGTATCCTGCCGTCTCGCACCACGGTCTTCACCGGCCTTCCCCGGGAGGAGATGCTCGTCGAGATCGACGGCATCGCCATCGTCTCGGAGTGACCGCAGGGGCGGCGGCGAGCCCATGGGTCCTTCTCCCCATCGTCGCGCGGACGCGACTTGTGTTTGACTGGTCACACGACCGGAGAATCGCACCGCAGTCCGTGGTGCCGTCATTGAGGGGAAACCTATGAACCGCCGTATCGCCGCTTGGACCATCGCTGCCGTCGCAGTGCTCGGCCTGACCGCATGCTCTGGCACGCCCGCTGCTGAGGGCGACAAGTCCGACGAGGCAGGCGACTCCGCCCCCGTCGAGGAGACGAACACCGACCAGTCCGTCGAGGAGGCCTGTGGCATCGTCCTTCCGAAGCTGCAGGAGGCCAGCAGCGCAGCGGGCGAGATCGACACGACCGGCGCCACCGACCCGCAGACCACCGTCGACCAGTTCAGCACGGTCGTCGACGCGTTCGGCGAGGCTGCGGACAGCGTCTCGAACGCCGAGGTCAAGGAAGCGACGACCGCTGTGCACGAGAACTTCGTCGCCCTCGGCGACGTGCTCTCCGCAGTCCTCATCGATCAGGACCTCGAGGCCGCATCCGACATCACCACCATCACGAGTGATGTGACCACGTCCGCGACGGCGCTGCAGGAACTCTGCAGCTGACATCCGCGTGATGAGAGCCCCGCGACCTCGACAGGTCGCGGGGCTTTCATCGTTCATGGCACCACAACCGTTGCCTTGTCGTTATCTGGCGGCCGGTATGATAAAGAAACATGTCACGCTGAATCACGGGGGGTGAGTTGGTGACCGGTCTTATCGAAGCACCTGACGCGAACACCGCGCAGACCGCTGTCGTCGCGTCTGTCGACGGCGAGCGTTCGGTGGAGTGGGCTCCGCGCGAGCCGGCTCCCAAGAAGCGCAGGGTCGGGCTCTGGGTAGGGATCACGGTCGGCGCACTCGCTCTCGGCGCGGCAGCCGCATCGACGATCCTCATCGCCCCCGGCACGACGATCGCCGGAGTGCCCGTTGGCGGGCTGACGCCGGGCGCCGCTGCAGACGTCGTCACCGCGCATCTCGCGAACACCGAGATCACACTGACCGGCGCCGGCGACGATCAGATCGTCACAGGCGCAGACCTCGGCGCGTCGATCGATGCCCGTGCGCTGGCTGATGAGGCGTTCGCCTCGCACCCGATGTGGAACGTCGGCGCGTGGATGCCTGAGCCCATCGCCGGCGACATCACCCTGGACACCGACCTCGCGCACGACACGCTGCGCGAGATGATCCCCGCCAGCTACACGGATGCCGTCAACGCCGCCGTGTCCTTCGACGCTGCCTCCGCGAAGTACGTCACGACCCCGGCCGTGCCGGGCACCGGCGTGGATCTGGACGGACTCACGACGGCGCTGACCGCTGCGATGGCCGACGGGAACACCGCACTCGCGTATTCCGGCGACCCGACGGAGGCACCGGCCCCCGTGACCGATGCGGACGCCACCGGCCTCACCGACCAGCTGAACACGATGCTCGCCACGATCGGCTTCTACGTCGGTGAGGAGCGCACGCTCCCGATCGCCCCCGCCACCGCTGCGACATGGATCGAGATCGTCGAACAGAACGGCGAGCTGAGCGTCGTGGCCGACGAGGCCGCGATCCAGTCCGCAGTCGACACGCTTCCCGCTGCCGTCAACCGCGCCCCGGTCGACGCCGAGTCGATCGTCAACGCCGGCGGCGACGTGCTCGAGGAGCTGACGGTCGGTGTCACCGGCCGCACGCTCGGAGACACGGGTGCACTCGCGTCCGACTTCGCCGAGAAGCTGGAGGGAGGCGAGGCCATCCAGCCCATCGAGGTCACAGAGGTTCCGTTCGCGAGCACGACCCTCGTGCGCGAGATCGACGTCAACCTCTCCAACCAGACCGTCTCCGCGATCGAGAACGGCGTCGTCGTCGACTCATGGAGCGTCTCCTCGGGTGCCGGCGAGTTCGCCACGCACACCGGTTCGTTCCAGGTCGGCTGGAAGACCAGCAGCCAGAACATGGGCAACCGCGACCTCACGCAGGCGCCGAACTACTTCCAGCCCGATGTGCCGTGGGTCATGTACTTCAACGGCGACGAGGCGCTGCACGGTGTCTACTGGCACAGCAACTGGGGCACGCCGATGAGCCACGGCTGCGTCGGCATGCCCGTCTCCGCCGCACAGTGGCTGTACAACTGGTCGCCCGAGGGCGTCAACGTCTACGTCCACTACTGAACGACTGAGCCCGCCGCCGACGAGCGCGGAGCCGCAGGACATATGAGGAAGGGGGGGGTG
>NZ_JBLVOB010000005.1:388112-391828 GCF_053543555.1 Microbacterium xerophyticum
CCCCCCCCTTCCTCATGTCGACGTCAGATCGAGTCGATGACGCCGTTCAGGGTCTCGGACGGGCGCATCACCTTCGTGACCTTCTCGACATCGGGGCGGTAGTAGCCGCCGATGTCGGCCGCCCCGCCCTGAGCGCCGTTGAGCTCTGCGACGATCTCCTGCTCCTTGGCAGCGAGGTCAGCGGCGATCGGCGCGAACGCCGCAGCGAGCTCAGCGTCCGCGGTCTGCGCTGCGAGCTCCTGAGCCCAGTACAGGCCGAGGTAGAAGTGGCTGCCGCGGTTGTCGATCGTGCCCAGCTTGCGTCCAGGCGAACGATCCTCTTCCAGGAAGGTCCCGGTGGCAGCATCCAGCGTCTCGGCGAGCACGCGCGCCTTGTCGTTGCCGTTGCGCTGCGCGAAGTGCTCGAACGACGCCGCGAGCGCGAAGAACTCGCCCAGCGAATCCCACCGCAGGTAGTTCTCCTCGACGAGCTGCTGCACGTGCTTCGGCGCGGATCCGCCTGCACCCGTCTCGAACAGTCCACCGCCGGCGAGCAGCGGGACGATCGAGAGCATCTTCGCGCTTGTTCCGACCTCGAGGATCGGGAAGAGATCCGTCAGGTAGTCGCGCAGCACGTTGCCGGACACCGAGATGGTGTCGAGACCGTGGCGCATGCGTGCGAGCGTGTAGCGGGTCGCCTCCTCCGGGGCGAGGATCGAGATCTGCGCGCCCTTGGTGTCGAGCGTCGCCAGCGCCTGGTGCACCTTGGCGATCAGCTGCGCGTCGTGCGCCCGGTTGACGTCCAGCCAGAAGACGGCGGGGTCGCCGGTCGCTTGGGCACGCGAGACCGCCAGGCGCACCCAGTCGATCACGGGGATGTGCTTGGTCTGGGTCGCGCGCCAGATGTCGCCGGCGCCGACGGTGTGCTCGATGAGGACCGTGCCTTCGCTGTCGACGACCTCGACCAGGCCAGGGGCCGCGATCTCGAACGTCTTGTCGTGGCTGCCGTACTCCTCCGCGGCCTGCGCCATGAGGCCGACGTTCGGCACGGTGCCGATGGTGGCCGGGTTGAGCGGTCCGTTGGCGACCACGTCATCGATCACGGCCTGGTAGACGCCGGCGTACGAGGAGTCGGGGATGACGGCGAGAGTGTCGGCCTCGCCGCCGTCGACGCCCCACAGCTTGCCGCCGTTGCGGACGAGTGCCGGCATCGAGGCATCGACGATGACGTCCGAAGGGACGTGCAGGTTGGTGATCCCCTTGTCGGAGTTGACGTACGACAGCCGCGGGCCGCCCTCGAGCGCACGGGCGAACTCGTCGGCGATCTCCTGACCGCCTTCGATCCCGGAGAGTCCGGACAGGATCGAGCCGAGCCCGTCGTTGGCGCTGAGGCCGGCGGCGGCGAGCTTGTCGCCGAAGCGGTCGAAGACGTCCGCGAAGAACGTCTTCACGACGTGGCCGAAGATGATCGGGTCGGAGACCTTCATCATCGTGGCCTTCAGGTGCACGGAGTAGAGCACGTCATCGGCCTTGGCCGCCGCGAACGTCTCTGCGAGGAAGGCGTCGAGAGCGGATGCCGACAGGAACGTCGCATCGATGATCTCGCGCGGCAGCACCTTGAGGTCGTCCTTGAGCACGGTGACCGTGCCGTCCTCAGCGGTGTGGCGGATGCTGAGCACATCGTCGTGAGCCGCGACCCAGGACTTCTCGTTGTGCTTGAAGTCGTTGTCGGTCATCGTCGCGACGCGGGTCTTCGACCCCTCAGCGAAGGGCTTGTTCGTGTGGGGGTGCTTCTTCGCGTAGTTCTTCACCGCGAGGGGTGCACGGCGATCGCTGTTGCCCTCGCGCAGCACGGGGTTCACTGCGGATCCCTTGATGCGGTCGTAGCGCGCGCGGACGTCCTTCTCCTCGAGCGAGGACGGCTCGTCGGGGAAGCTCGGGATGTCGTAGCCCTGAGCCTGGAGTTCTGCGATCGCGGCCTTGAGCTGCGGGATGGATGCCGAGATGTTCGGCAGCTTGATGATGTTCGCCTCGGGCAGCGTCGCGAGTCCGCCGAGTTCGGCGAGCGCGTCGGACACCTCCTGATCAGCGCTGAGCCTCTGCGGGAACGCAGCGAGGATGCGTCCTGCCAGCGAGATGTCGCGGGTCTCGATCTCGATCCCCGCCTTGCCTGCGAAGGCCTGGACGATCGGGAGGAGCGACGCGGTGGCCAGAGCCGGTGCCTCGTCCGTGTACGTGTAGATGATGGCGTCGTCGGTCACCGGGAGTTTCTCCGTTCACGAGTCAAAACTGTCTCGATACCAAGATACCGGAGTGGCCGAGCGGCTTTCGCAGTGATCTTTCGGGCGCACACCGCGCCCGGAGAGGTTACCCTGGGCGTATGACGGAACTGCGCGTGGTCGAACTCTCCGCTGCGACGATCGTCGCCGTGAACAATCTGTCTCTCAAGCCAGGGCAGGAGCAGTACCTCGCCCCGGTCTCGTACGGCATCGCGGCGACGGTGATCAATCCGCAGACCTCGTGGCAGCGTGTGATCCTCGATCGCAACGAGGTCGTCGGGTTCGTGAGCGCCAGCTTTGATCCCGAAGCCGAGGAGGAGCACTTCCGCTCCGTGCTCTGGCGGATCAACGTCGACGCTGACGACCAGGGCCGCGGTGTGGGACGGTTCGCCGTGGAGAGCCTCCTCGATGAGGCACGGGCGCGAGGAATGGATCACGTCAACGTGATCTACGAGTCCGGCGACAACGGGCCTGAGGCGTTCTTCCAGCGCGTCGGCTTCACGCCAGTGGGCGAGACCGAGTACGCCGAGGTCATCGCGGAGATCCGACTCGCCCCTTGAGACCGGCGGCGGGGCCTCGGATCCCCCCCCCCACCGAGGCCTCGTCGCCTTCCGGGCATCGGACTGCGCGACGAGGATCCTGTCGGTCGACACGATTTGTTGGCAAAAGCCACAAATGGCTTGCGCTCGCGAGCGCTGTTGTCTACGATTTCTCAAGAAGCGCCGTCGAAACGCTTCGATGATCCCGCAGCGACGATGGAGTGCACATGTCGACGATCCACGAGGTGGCCAAGGCCGCCGGAGTGTCGATCAGCACCGTGTCCTACGCTCTCAGCGGTAAGCGTCCCGTCTCCGAGAAGACGCGCCTGCGCATAGAGCACGCCGTCACCGCCCTCGGCTACCAGCCGGAGGCCGGCGCGAGGATGCTCGCAGGGCGCCGCACCAACATCTTCGCTCTCACCGAGCCGTTGCGTGCCGACACGCACGCACCGACCCACATGGCCTTCGTGCTGGCCGCGGCGGTCGCGGCACGCCGTCGCGGTTACGACATCCTCCTGCTGACCGACGAGCAGGCCTCTGAGGGAATGAACCGGGTGGCGGCGAGCAAGCTCGTCGACGCCATCCTCGTGCTGGACGTCGCACCTGACGACGAGCGCGTGGCCATCGCTCGTTCGATGCGGACGCCCACCATCTTCATCGGCGTCCCCGACGATCACGACGACCTGATCTGCGTCGACCTCGACTTCGCCGCTGTCGGCCACATCGCCGTCGACCGCCTCGCCGATGCCGGACACAGGCGCGTCGTCCTGCTCGGGCAGACCGAGGTCTCGTATCGCAAGTCCAACTTCCCCCGCAGGCTTCTGCATGGCGTGCAGGAACGCGCCGTCGAGCGCGGCATCGAGGTCGACTGGGTCACCACCGGCGAGACCGCCACGGACACCGCGGTCGTGGGGGCCGC
>NZ_JBLVOB010000005.1:391887-393651 GCF_053543555.1 Microbacterium xerophyticum
CCGCGCTCCACGACGGTCAGCGCGCGTTCATCGTCCACGCAGTGGGCGATGTCCACGAAGTCCTGCTGTCGTCGCTCGCCGAGCGTTCACTGCGCGTGGGTGTCGACGTCGCGGTGATCTCGGCAGCCGCCTCCTTCGAGACGGCATCCCTGCCCGTGCAGGTCGACACCATCCCGCTCGTGCCGCAGCGATCGTGCGAGTTCGCCGTCGATCTGGCCGTTCGCCACGTCGAGGGCGAGCGCCTTCGACCTGAGGTCCACCTCCTCGCCCCCGAGTATCTGTCGGCCGGTTCGGTCGCTCCCGCTCAAGAGTGAACCTTCTTCGCTTCCCTGTCCGCATGTCCCGTGTCGAAACGCTTCGACGCACAGCAGCACCACAACTGAACACGACCCACCGAAGTGTCCGGCCGCATGGCCACTGAGAAAGGAGTGCCGACGATGGCACGCATCATCCGAGGAAAGAAGACGCTCGCCGCCTTGGCGGCGCTGACCGCGACAGGTCTCGCCCTGAGCGGGTGCACGTCCGGCTCGACCGACGAAGGCGGCGACGGCGACACGCTCAAGCTGTGGCATTACGAGGGCGCCGACAGCGCCATGGGCAAGGCCTGGGCCGAGGCGATCAAGATCTTCGAAGAGGAGACCGGCGCCACGGTCGAGTTCGAGGAGAAGTCGTTCGAGCAGATCCAGAAGACGGCGAGCCAGGTGCTCGACACCGATGCGGCTCCCGATCTGATGGAGTTCAACAAGGGCAACGCCACGGCAGGATTCCTGGCGTCGACGGGCCTGATCACCGACATCTCCGACGCTGTGGCCGAGTACGGGTGGGACGAGCAGCTCGCCCCGTCTCTGCAGACGACGGCCAAGTACAGCGAGGACGGCGTCATGGGCGGCGAGTCGTGGTTCGGCATCCCGAACTACGGCGAATTCGTCGGCGTCTACTACAACAAGGACGCCTTCGCCGCTGCGGGTCTCGAGATACCCACCACCTACGAGGAGTTCGTCGACGTGCTCGACGCCTTCGTCGCCAAGGGGATCACGCCGCTCGCTGAGGCCGGTGCCGAGTACCCGCTGGGACAGCTGTGGTACCAGCTCGCGCTCCTCGAGGGCGACCGCGGCTTCGTCGACGACTACCAGCTCTACAAGGACCCGGTCGACTGGGAAGGACCCGAGGTCGCCTCGGCCACCGAGACGCTGAAGGAGTACGTCGACAAGGGCTACATCGCCTCTGACGTCTCATCGGTCAAGGCCGAGGACGCCGGTGTCTCCTTCATCAACGGCACCTCCCCCATCTTCGTCTCCGGGTCATGGTGGTTCGGGCGCTTCGTCGCAGAGGCCACCGGTTTCGATTGGACGCTCACCGCATTCCCCGGTGCCGACCTGTCGCTCGGATCATCGGGCAATCTCTGGGTCGTGCCGGAGAACGCCGCGAACAAGGAGCTCGCCTACGAGTTCATCGACATCACGATGCGCCCGGAGATCCAGGCCATCATCGGCAACAATGGTGGCCTCCCCGTCGCCGTCGACTCCGCCGACATCACCGACGCGAAGAGCGCCGAGCTGATCGAGACCTTCAACGGCGTCCTCGATGCCGACGGTCTCTCCTTCTACCCCGACTGGCCGGCACCGGGCTTCTACGACGTGCTCGTCCAGGAGCTTCAGGGCCTGATCACCGGTGCGCAGGACGTCGAGACGACCAACGCCAACCTCGGCGAACAGTACGACGAAGGCACCGCAGAGTTCCGTTGATCCACAGCGGGGGCGGCCG
>NZ_JBLVOB010000005.1:393713-400216 GCF_053543555.1 Microbacterium xerophyticum
CCGCGCCCTTCTGGAGTTGAACATGTCACTTGACACACGACGGGGCCGCACGAAGCTGCCGCCCGAACAGCCGTCGATCCCGCAGCGCAGCGGCGGAACCGGCGCCTACTGGATGTATCTGCTTCCGGGCTTCGCCCTGCTGCTGATCATCGTCATCGTCCCGCTCGTATGGAACGTGTACCTCACCTTCACGAAATGGAAGGGCGTGCGCGCACCGGAGTTCATCGGGCTCGAGAACTGGCAGAAGATCCTGACCGACGGTGACTTCTGGACATCCTTCATCAACTCGGTGTGGATGATCCTGGCGATGGTCGTCGTGCCCACGATCGTCGGTCTGATCGTCGCGGCACTGCTCTTCGACGTCGTCGGACGCAAGTTCGGCGGCAAGGTCGGCAGTTTCCTCCGCGCCACCTACTATCTGCCGCAGATCCTGCCGATCGCCGTGGCAGGCATCGTCATCGGCTGGATCGTCCGGCCCGGTGGTGACGGCGCGCTCAATCAGATCCTCGGTTGGTTCGGGGCGCCCGCGTACGACTGGCTCGGCCAGATGCCCTCGGCGCTGATCGTGCTCATGGTCGTCATGGTCTGGGTGCAGCTGGGCTACCCCGTCGTCGTGTTCATGGCGGCGCTGCAACGCGTCGATCCCGAGCTGTACGAGGCGGCAGAGCTCGACGGCGCGAACTGGCTGCAGCGCTTCTCGGCGATAACGATGAGCATCATCCGCCCGGAGATCTTCGTCGTCACGCTCACGTGCACGATCGCAGCCCTCAAGGTCTTCGGTCCGGTCTACATCATCACGCGCGGCGGTCCCGCTGGTTCCACCCTCGTGCCCGCGTACTACGCGTACCAGGAGTTCTTCACGAAGCGCAACGTCGGCTACGGCGCGACGATCGCAACTGTGCTCACGATCGTCGTGGTCATCGTCTCGATCGTCTTCATCCGCGTCCAGAACTCCCTCGAGCGCAAGGAAAGGGCGGGACTGTGATGCACGCCACCACTGCCATCGTCACCGGAAAGCCCGCCAAGAGGCGCGCACGTGGCGGAATGACCAAGAAACGCCCCGTCGACTGGCTTCTGCTCGCGCTCGTCGTCATCGGCGCGCTCCTGGTCATCGCGCCGTTCTACCTCGTGCTGGTGAACTCGTTCAAGTCGCCCGTCGACTATGCGACCTCCGGGCCGCTCGCGCTGCCCGAGTCGATCGACCTCGGCGGCATCATCAAGTTCTGGGAGCGCGTCAACTTCCCCGAGAAGGTGTGGAACTCGATCTTCATCGCCGGGATCGTCTCGGTGCTCGCAGTCGTCATCTCGATGCTGAACGCGTTCGCCATCGGCATCGGGCGCGTCCGTGGACGCTCCTGGATCGTGCTGTTGTTCCTGCTGGCCAACCTGCTGCCGCAGGAGGCGCTGCTGTACCCGCTGTACTACATGTTCAAATCGGTCGGCCTGTACGACAACGTCTGGTCGGTGATCATCGTCTTCACCGTCATCCAGGCGGCGTTCGGGACCTACCTGCTGTCGTCCGTGTACGGCACCTTCCCCAAGGAGATCCTCGAAGCCGCCTCCCTCGACGGCGCCGGCCGCTGGCAGATTCTCTGGAGGGTCGTCTTCCCGATCAGCCGTCCGACGCTCTCCGTGCTGCTCATCTTCTTCTTCATCTGGACCTGGAACGAGTTCCTGATCCCGCTGACGTTCCTCGCCTCGAACGCGAACCAGACGGTTCCGGTCGCGATCAGCGTGCTGCAGGGCGATCGGTTGATGGACGTCACGACGACGAGCGCATCGGCACTTCTCGGCATCATCCCCACCCTCATCTTCTTCCTCATCTTCCAGCGCACGCTGACACGCGGCATCACGGCAGGAGCAGTCAAGTAATGAAGTTCACCGACGGGTTCTGGCAGCTTCGTCCAGGCGTCACCGCGCTGTATGCGCAGGAGGCATACGACATCGCCACCACCGACGACACCCCCGACGGACGCGGCATCGTCGTGACCGCCCCGCCCATGGTCATCGCCAAGCGCGGCGATGTGCTCAACCGGCCGGTGCTCACGACGACCCTCTCCTCCCCGGCCGAGGGCGTGATCCGCGTGCGCATCGCGCATCATGAGGGCGGACGCTGGCACGGCGGGTTCGCACTCCCCGGCGCGACCGCGGCGGGCGAGGTATCGGTGTCGGACGACGGCGGTGCGCTCACCAGCGGCGCGATCACCGCCAGAATCACCCCCGGCGCACCGTGGAACCTGTCGTTCGAGGTCGACGGCAGGCGCGTCACCGGCAGCGGCAACAAGGCGCAGGGCTATCTGCGCCTCTCCCCCGACGCGCAGGTCGACCACGGCATCGTCGGCAACGCCCGCAGCGGCGCACCCGCGCTCACGGGGACGACCTTCGTGCACGAGCAGCTCGACCTCGGCGTCGGCGAGCTCATCTACGGTCTCGGCGAGCGCTTCGGCCCGCTCGTCAAGAACGGCCAGACCGTGGAGATCTGGAACGCCGATGGCGGTACGTCGAGCGAGCAGGCGTACAAGAGCATCCCATTCCATCTCTCCAACCGCGGCTACGGCATCCTGGTCAACGATCCGGGTCACGTCTCCTACGAGATCGGCTCTGAGGCCGTCGAGCGCGTGCAGTTCTCTGTGCCGGGCGAGGTGCTCGAGTACTTCGTGATCGCCGGCCCCACGCCGAAGGAGGTGCTCGGAAGATACACCGCGCTGACCGGACGCGCCCCGATCGTGCCCGCGTGGTCCTACGGCCTCTGGCTGTCCACGAGCTTCACGACCGACTACGACGAGCAGACGGTGAACTCCTTCATCGACGAGATGTCGGCACGCGAGCTGCCCGTGTCGGTGTTCCACTTCGACTGCTTCTGGATGCGCGAGTTCAACTGGTGCGACTTCGAATGGGACCCTCGCGTCTTCCCCGACCCGACGGGCATGCTCGAGCGGCTCCATGAGAAGGATCTGCGCGTCTCCGTCTGGATCAACCCGTACATCGCGCAGCGCTCTCCTCTCTTCCGCGAGGCGGGCGACGCGGGATACCTCGTGAAGCGGCCCGACGGATCCATCTGGCAGTGGGATCTGTGGCAGGCCGGCATGGGGCTGGTCGATTTCACCGATCCGGATGCCGTCGCCTGGTACCAGGACAAGCTGCGCGGCCTCATCGACCAGGGCGTGGACTGCTTCAAGACCGACTTCGGCGAGCGCATCCCCACCGACGTGGTCTGGGCCGACGGCTCCGCCCCCGCACGCATGCACAACCTCTACGCGCAGCTGTACAACCGGGCGGTGCACGACGTGCTCACCGAGGCGCGCGGCGAAGGAGAAGCCGTGCTGTTCGCACGTTCGGCGACGGCCGGCGGCCAGAGCATGCCTGTGCACTGGGGCGGCGACTCGACGTCGACCTTCGCGTCGATGGCCGAGACGCTGCGCGGCGGACTGTCGCTCGCGCTCAGTGGATTCGCCTTCTGGAGCCACGACATCGGCGGTTTCGAGGGCATGCCCGATGCCGGCGTGTTCAAGCGATGGACGGCGTTCGGCCTGCTCGGCTCGCATTCCCGCTTCCACGGCTCTTCCTCCTACCGGGTGCCGTGGGCGTTCGATGACGAGGCGGTCGATGTCACCCGCTTCTTCACGCGTCTCAAGATGCGCCTGATGCCGTACCTGTATCAGGTGGGCCTGGATGCGACGCGCACCGGAGCACCGATCATGCGACCCATGCAGCTGGAGTTCCCCGACGATCCGGCCGTCGCGCACTTGGACCGGCAGTACATGCTCGGACCGGATCTCCTGGTGGCACCGGTCTTCGCCGAGTCCGGTGAAGTCGAGTTCTATCTGCCCGAGGGCGAGTGGACCTCGTTGCTGACAGGAGAGGTCGTCGAGGGCGGACGCTGGCTGCGTGAGACGCACGACTACATGTCGTTGCCGCTGTACGTGCGCCCCGGGACGCTGCTGCCGTGGGGTTCCCGCGAAGACCGCCCGGACTACGACTACCATGACGAATTGACCCTGCGCGTGTTCCGCGGCGGGTCGGGCACGCGCTCGATCACCGTCACCGCACCCGACGGTGTCAGCCGCGAGTACACCGCAGATCTTGAGGAGATCACCGAATGACCGCCATCGGTTCACCCGACTACCGCGACTCAGGACTCGTCTTCCCCGAAGGATTCACGTTCGGCTCGGCGACCGCGTCCTACCAGATCGAGGGCGCAGCGGCAGAGGACGGCCGCACCCCGTCGATCTGGGACACGTTCAGCAAGACGCCGGGGAAGGTCTGGAACGGCGACACCGGCGATGTCGCGTGCGACCACTATCGTCGCGTCGACGAAGACCTCGATCTGATGAAGGCGCTCGGGCTCGAGGCATACCGTTTCTCGATCGCCTGGCCACGGATCCAGCCGACCGCAGACGGCGGTGTGAACCAGGCCGGCGTCGACTTCTACTCGCGTCTGGTCGACGGGCTGCTCGAACGCGGCATCCGGCCCGTCGCGACCCTGTACCACTGGGATCTCCCGCAGTATCTGGAAGACGCGGGCGGCTGGACCTCGCGCGGCACCACCGATGCCTTCGAGCGGTACGCCGAGATCATGGGCGCGGCACTCGGCGACCGCGTGCACACCTGGACGACTCTGAACGAGCCGTGGTGCTCGGCCTACCTCGGCTACGGGCAGGGCGGGCATGCACCAGGGCGCACCGAACCCGCTTCGGCGCTCTCGGCGGTGCATCACCTGAACCTCGCTCACGGGCGCGCCGTGCAGGCGCTGCGCGCGACCTCGACCGGCGACCCCGACTACTCCGTCACGCTGAACTTCCACGTGCTGCGTGGACAGGGCGACGGTGCGGCAGAGGCGATGCGCCGCATCGACGGCCTGGCGAACCGTGCATTCACCCATCCGATGCTGCGCGGCGAGTACCCGTCCGATCTGCTGGCGGACACCGCCGAGGTAACGAACTGGTCGTTCGTCCAGGACGGCGATCTCGCCACGATCAATCAGCCGATCGACGTGCTGGGCGTGAACTACTACTCGACGGCGACCGTGCGGCTGTGGGATGGCGTGTCGGAGAAGCAGCAGAACGACGGCCACAAGGGAACGTCCGCCGGTACGGCATGGCCGGGCAGCGACCAGGCCGTCGAGTTCGTCCAGCAGCCCGGACCGTACACGGCCATGGGCTGGAACATCGCACCGGAGGGCCTCGAGGAGCTCCTCGTCTCCCTTTCGGAGCAGTTTCCGGAGCAGCCGCTGATGGTCACCGAGAACGGGGCCGCATTCGAGGACGAGGTCGCCGAGGACGGCTCTGTGCCTGACCCCGAGCGCACCGACTACCTGCGTCGCCACTTCACGGCAGCGCACCGCGCGATCGAGCGAGGCGTCGATCTGCGCGGCTACTTCGTGTGGTCGCTGCTGGATAACTTCGAGTGGGGCTACGGCTACGCCAAGCGGTTCGGGATCGTCCGTGTCGACTTCGACTCGCTGGAGCGCACGGTCAAGGATTCGGGCCACTGGTACGAAGAACTGGTGCGCACCCGCGCGATACCGGCGTAGCCGTCAGGAGTCGCGCCGCGGCACCGGCCAGATCTTCGGCGGCTTCGGCCCGGGCTGGTCGCCTGCCGCGGCGTCGGGCTCTCCGTCCGCGTTCGGCCTGTTGCGCGCGTTCCAGGCGGCGAACGCGGATGCCGCGGCACCTGCCGCCTTGTCGAGCACATCGGCCGACCGGGTGAAGACCTGCTGAGCGGTGTCCTGCCAGGCGGGGGTCGCGTTGGGATCCCTGCCGGCAGCGCGCGCCTTCGCCGTGTGCTCGGCGACGTCGAACGTCCGCTCGAGCTGGGCCACGGCATCCCGGTACGCCGCGAATTCCGCCGTCGTGGTGCGCGCCCCCACCGCCGGTCGCAGTTCTTGCGCGGTCCGCGAGGCGCTGAGGAACGCGGCCGTCGCAGGTTCCTTGGCGTCGCTCATCGTGGGATACGCGATGAGCTTCGCGGGGTCGGTCTCGTAGTCCATCCACCGCGCAGTGATCGCATCGTGCGCGCGGTGCAGGCGCGCCACCGGATAGCGTTCGGGCTTGGAGGCCAGCGGGATCTCCGCCCGTGCGACGTTCAGGTGCACCCGGCGTGCCCGCACATCGGCCGCCGCCGCTCGCGCATCCTGTTCCGCGGTCTTGAGCACGCGTCTGGCGCTGGCGACATCGGCGGCCGAGGCGCGCGAGGCGGTGCGTTCCGCCACGAGTCGAGCGTGCTCCGCCCTCGCGAGCTTCACGGCCCGCCGAGTCTCGGCCGCCCGGAACTGAGCTTCCTTCAGGTCTTCTCTCGCTGCATCGAACGCCAGACGCCGACCGCTCGCGCTTCCGCGTCGATGCATCCCCGCAGCCGTCACGGCGCCCGCTCCGACCACAGCGGGCGCGACCCACCACCACTCGGCTGCCAGTAAGACGGGATCCACTCCTTCATGCTAGTCAGCTTGCCACCCGTGCCGACCCCAGCGCATCAACTTCCGCGGCCGCGCCCGACTCCGGCGG
>NZ_JBLVOB010000005.1:400242-431119 GCF_053543555.1 Microbacterium xerophyticum
GGCCCTGATCCGAGGATCCGGCCGTCGGAGTCGCGCCCCCCGCCACGGTCGGCGGCGTGCGAACTAGACCAGCGTCTGCTGCCACGCCGCGTGCAGCTGCGCGAACTTGCCCGTGCCGCTGATCAGCGTCTCAGGAGTGTCGTCCTCGATGATCCTGCCGTGCTCCATGACCAGCACCCGGTCGGCGATCGCGACCGTCGACAGCCGGTGCGCGATGATGATGGCCGTCCGATCGGCGAGCAGCGTCTGCAGCGCATCCTGGATGAGCCGCTCCGACGGGATGTCGAGCGACGCGGTGGCCTCGTCGAGGATCAGCACTGCGGGGTCGGCGAGGAAGGCCCGCGCGAACGAGATCAGCTGCCGCTGTCCGGCCGACACGCGTCCACCGCGTTTGTTCACGTCACTGGCGTATCCGTCCGGAAGAGCCTCGATGAACTCATCGGCACCCACGGCCTTCGCGGCTGCGCGGATCTCGTCCATCGTGGCATCCGGCTTCCCGAGCGCGATGTTGTCCGCGACCGTTCCGCTGAACAGGTATGCCTCCTGGGTGACCATGACGATCGCCCGGCGCAGATCCTTCGGATGCAGCGAACGCAGGTCCACTCCATCGAGCGTGACGCGCCCGAGCGAGGGGTCGTAGAACCGCGAGATGAGCTTCGCGAGCGTCGACTTGCCCGCTCCCGTCGTGCCCACGAGCGCGATGGTCTGCCCCGCGGGGATGTCGAGGCTGAAGTTCGGCAGGATCGTCTTCTCGCCCGAGTACCCGAAAGTGACCTCGTCGAAGTTCACGTGGCCACGGGACTCCCACAGGTCGACCGGCTTCTCGGGGTCCGGTACCGTCGGCACCTCGTCCAGCACTCCGGAGACCTTCTCCAGTGCCGCCGTGGCGGACTGGTAGGAGTTCAGGAACATCGCGATCTCCTGCATCGGCGCGAAGAAGTTGCGCACGTACAGGACGGCCGACAGCAGCACACCCACTGTCAGTGCTCCGGTCGAGACACGGATGCCGCCCCAGAGCACGACGAGACCCAGCGTGAAGGCGGCCACCGTCATCAGCCCTGGCTCGAAGGTGCCGAAGAGCAGCATCGAACGGCGGTTCACGTCGCGGTAGTCACCGGCGACCTTCTCGAAGCTCGCGTCGTTGCGCGGCTCCTTGCGGAACGCCTTGACGGCGCGGATGCCCGTCATGGTCTCCACGAACTGCACGATGACCTTGGCGCTGATGACGCGCGACTCGCGGAAGATGACCTGCGAGCGCGAGTAGAACCAGCGCATGAGCAGGTACAGCGGGATCAGGGCGATCAGCAGGATCACTCCGGACTGCCAGTCCCACACGAGCAGCGTGATGAACGTGAACGCGCCGAACAGCACGCCCGATACGAGGTTGTTGAGACCGCCGTCGAGCAGTTCACGGATCGAGTCGAGGTCGCTCGTCTGCCGCGAGATGATCCGCCCGGAGGTGTAGGTCTCATGGAACTCGAGGCTCAGCCGCTGAGTGTGCAGAAAGATCCGCTTGCGCAGATCGATCAGCACCGCCTGCGTGATGCGTGCGGCGATCACGACGTACCAGCCGATCAGCGCTGCCGCGGCACCGCCGGCGACCAGGTAGATGATTCCGATGCCGAACGTCGGCATCCAGTCGGCGTTGTCGATCACGGCCGGGAGCGCCCAGTCGAGTCCGACGCCGATGAGGATGGGGCCGGCGACCTGGAGTGCCGTCGAAAGCACGAGCACGATCGCCGCGAGCACGATCTGCGCGCGCAGGGGGCTCACGAGAGAGCCGAGCAGCCGCAGCGAACGCTGACGGATCGCCTTGCTCTCCTCGCGGGTGTAGTTGGAGCGGTCCTCGCCCTCGGTCCCTGTCAGTGTCGCGCTCATGCCTGCACCTCCTCTTCCTCGGTGGCGGATGCTTCGACGGCGGTGCCCCTCGCTTCGAGGTCTTCATCCGTGATGATCGGGATGGCACCGGTGCGCGCGGCCTCCTCCGCCTCGAGGCTGGAGATCACGTGCCGGTAGTGCGAGCTCGTGCGCAGCAGCTCGGAGTGCGTGCCGACCGCCGTGATCCTGCCGCGCTCGAGCAGCGCGACCCGGTCGGCGAGCGCGACGGTGGACGGACGGTGGGCGACGATCATCGCCGTGGTGTCGGCGAGCACACGCCGCAGGGCCTCTTCCACGAGGGCCTCTGTATCGACGTCCAGCGCCGAGAGCGGGTCGTCGAGCACCAGCACCCTGGGGTTCGCCGCGACCGCGCGTGCGAGCGCCAGGCGCTGGCGCTGCCCACCGGACAGGCTGAGCCCCTCCTCGCCGATCACGGTCTCCACGCCATCCGGGAGCGCATCCACGAACGTCGCCTGCGCGACCTCCAGTGCTTCGCGCAGTACGCGCTCGCCCTCTTCGCCGTGGATGTCGAGCTCGGCACGGCCGAGCAGCACGTTCTCGCGGACGGATGCCGAGAACAATGTCGCGTCCTCGAATGCCATCGCGATGTGGCGGCGCAGCTCCACGAGCGTCAGGTCGCGCACGTCGACGCCGTCGAGCAGGACTCGTCCTCCCGTCACGTCGTACAGACGGGTCGGCAGCGTGGTGAGGGTCGTCTTGCCGCTGCCGGTGAGGCCGACCAGCGCCATGGTCTCACCCGGTCGCAGCACCAGGTCGATGCCGTCGAGAAGATCGCGCTCGGCGTCGCCGGCATCCTGATAGCGGAAGTGCGCGTTCTCGAAGACGAGCTCGCCGCGGGGCTCCTCGATGTGCACAGGGTGCTCGGGGTCGGTGATGCTGTTCGTCTCGGAGAAGATGTCGAACACGCGGTCGGATGCCGTGCGCGCGTCGAGCATGAACGAGAACAGGAACCCGATCGACTCGATCGGCCAACGCAGCACCGTCGCCATCGCGAAGAACGCGAACAGCTCCGGCAACTCGATCGCGTCCTGCGAGATCAGCCATATGCCCGACATCAGGCTGAGGCCGAAGGCGATCTGCGGCATCAGATCGAGCCAGAACCAGATGGATCCGACCGCGCGCGCCTTGCTGAGCTCCGTCGCACGCAGCGACTCGGCCTGAGTGCTGAAACGGCTGAGCGCGTGCTTTCCGCGACCGAAGGCCTTCAGCACGCGGATGCCGTGCACGCTCTCCTCGACGCTGGTGGCGAGGTCGCCGGCCTGATCCTGGCTCTGACGTGCGAGGCGCCCGTAGCGCTTCTCGAAGCGGTAGCCGGTGATCCACAGCGGGATCGCGGTGACGATGAAGATCGTGCCCAGCAGCCAATGCCAGCGGAACAGCAGCACCGCTCCGATGATGATGGTGAGCAGGTTGACGACGAGCAGGATGAGCCCGAACGCCAACCACCGGCGGATGAGGCCGATGTCCTGCATCATGCGGCTGAGCAGCTGACCGGACTGCCAGCGATCGTGGAAGGCGACCGGCAGCGTCTGAAGACGCGAGTACAGCAGCGTGCGCATGCGGTACTCGACCTCGGTCGAGGGCTTCAGGATGAACCAGCGGCGCAGCCACACCATGAGCGCTTCGCCGAAGCCCAGCACGAGCACGACGACGGCACCGAGGACGATGAGGCCGATCGACCCGGTGCGGATGGGGCCCTGCACGATCTGCTCGAGCACGAGCGGGATCATCAGAGCGATGACGGCGGCGCCGAGAGCGCTCGCGGCGCCTCCCCCGAACCGCCAGATCACGGGACGGACGAACGGTGCGAGGCGCCAGAGTGCGGCTGGAGTGGACAGCGAAGAGGACTGTTTCTGCGATGACGAGGAAGACATGACTCTCAGACGAGTTTCGATGCGGAAGAGGAGAGAGATGGGCTCGGCCGTGAGGCCAGGAGCCGGGAAATCGAAGTGCGGAGTGAAGCGCTATCCGCGGTGCACCGGGTTCGAGCCAAGAACGGTGATCTGCGCAGCGGCGATCGAAATCATGGTGTCCTCCTCAGGCTCGGCATCGTCGCCCGGTCGGTGCGACAGCCCTCCAGCCTATTGCTGTGAACCAGCTGGGCGCAAGAGACATTCCCCTAACGCCGCGGGGCCGCACGGGAACTCAGCCCGCGCGGCCTCGAGGGTCCTCCTCACACATGCATCACGCGTGCGGGTGATCGTCCACCCTCACCAGCATCCGTCCTCGGAGCGTGTAGATCGCACCGTCCTCGTCGACGTTGAGGTGCGGGCCGCTGTACCAGCCGCCGTTGATGGCGGGGACGACCTCTGTGACCTCGAACGTGCGCGGGTGGATGCGGAAGAGCGTGGTATCCGACACGGCATAGATCACCCCGCGCGCCGCCTTCATCGCGGCGAATCCTGGGCTGATGGTCCTGAGATCGGCAGTGTGCACGATCTCTCGCCGAGGCCTGTCGATCACCACCAACCCGCCACCGAGTGTCAGCGCGAAGAGGTGGCGTCCGTGACTGGCGAGGGCGGCGATGCCATTCGGCAGCGCAGTCTCGATGCGCCAGAGTTCCTTGTGGGCGATCGGATCCCACGCGACTATCGTGCCGCGGGGGCCGGTCTTCTGGGCGTTGTCGCCTCCGAGATAGGCGACGCCGTCGACCGAGACGACCGCGCGTACCAGTTGCACATCATCGATCGGATTGATCGCGTGCGTGCTCGCGCCTGTAGCAGGGTCGTACGTCCACAGCGAGCCGCCGCCTTCGGTGTCGGCCTGTGCAGCAACCAGGAGCAATCGGTTGCTCTCGTCCCAGTGAGTGTCGAGCGGACGGTTCTGCTCGGACGGGAACGACGCGACCCGGTGGATCGGATCGCCGGATGCCGGGTCGTAGGACCAGATGCCCTGCGAGCTGTACTGTCCGGTGTAGAGCACGCCGTCGACGACTTCGGCGTCCTTCGCCTCCCCCGGAGCGCGGAGATTCACTGCCTCCCCCGTAGTGAGATCGTGACGTGCGATGCCGCCGTTGCCGCCGACGTACGCGAATCCCGCACCGACGGCGATGCCCATGCAGGTCTGCGCACTCACCGGAGCGCCGGCCAGGCCGAGGTCGTATTCGCCGCGGACGGCACCATCCAGCTCGAAGTCGGCGACGAATCCATAGCCGGATACCGCGACCAGCCCGTCGGCATGCGCGTCGAGTCCCCAGATCTCTCCGAGATCGATGCCGAGCGGGAGCTGGTCGACATTCGAAGTACCGGGAACCCATCGGACGATACCGGTCTCGTTCGCGCAGTGCACCGCGCCGCCCAGCACGGCGAAGTTCTTGGCCGTCTTGCCGATCGACGTCACCAACTCGTACGACGAGTGATCCGCGAGGGCGACGGCCGCGAGCTTTGAGGACTCCGCGGAGGCAGCGGTCGAGACGAGCAGACGTTCGCCGTCGACGGCGAGCTCACGGATGCTCGGATCGTTGGTCATCTCGACCGGCGTGATGTCGCTGTGGGTCCCACTCGCACGGTCGTACGCGTACAGCGCGGCCCTGCTGGTGCCCGAGCCGCCGCCGAGCGTACTGCCCGCACCGAAGTAGACAGTCTGATCGGTCGCGGCGACCGCGCGCGCGAGTGTCACCTTCGCGTCGGGAACGCCGAGGCTGGTGACGACGCCGGTGACCGGGCTGTATTGCCATAGCGCCGGAGCCCCGGTTCCACCGCCGCCCACCGCGAACAGCGTGCCGTCTGGCGAGACCGCGAGGTCGCGCACATCCCGATCGCCAGTCCTGCCGATCGCGCGCGCCGGACTCGTCGGATCCGACAGGTCCCAGCGATACAGGTTGTCCGGGCCGGCTTCCTTCTGGAGCACGCCGATGTAGAGAAGACGGTTGACGGGATCGACGGCGAGCGCCTGGATGCTGTGGCCATTGCCGAGCGTGGTGGTGTGCATGACGCTCGCGGATGCGACGTCGAATGCGATGACGCCGGTCGGCTCGAGGTTACGTGATCCGATGTAGGAGACGCCTTCGAAGAGCACTCCGCTCATGAGCGAGTATTGTTCTATCCCGGAGCCGAGCTCCGTGACCGATGTGCCCGGCCGACCGGTTCTGACGCCGAACGCGGACGTCGCCAGCTGGGCCGCGTGCGCGGCGGGCGGTGCGGCGATTCCGATGGCCGCCGAGAGCAAGCCGCCCGCGCTTACCATGAGCATGGTCCGTCGCGAGAACTGAGATTCCGTCATGAGTGTTGCTCCTTCTTTGTCGTCGTTGATCGGGAAGGTGAGGCGAGGGTCACGCGGTGATGCCGAGCATCTCCGCGTCGATCGCGTGCATCAGCGGACGGCCGGTCGCGATCCGGCGCAGCTCGTCGAGCATCGACTCGGAGAGCCGATTGAGTTCCCGGCCGAGGGACCCGGCGACATGCGGTGTCAGAAGCGCGTGCTCAGATGTGTACAGGGGATGCTCCGGCTCCAGGACCCATGGCACCGTGACGTCGAGGATCGCGAACAGTTCGCCGGCGATCACACGGCGGGTGAGAGCCTCCTGGTCGATGATCTCGCCGCGCGCGGTGTTTACCAGGGTGGCGCCATGGCGCATCCAGCCGATGCCCTCGGCGCTGACGAGGTGCTGCGTGGCGGGCAGGGAGGGGGCATGCACCGAGACCACGTCGCTGGTGCGAAGCAGCTCCTCGAGCGGCACCGAGGCGACGCCGAGTTCTTCGGCCACGGTGTCCGTGAGGTACGGGTCGTACACGACCACCTCGAAGGCGTAGTCGCGCAGCATGTCGATCACGATCCGTCCGATCTTGGATGCACCGACGATGCCGATGCGCTGACCGTAGTTGCCCATGCCGTGGAAGGCGCCCTCCACGTCGAACGTGTCCCGGAGCTCTCGATAGCGCTGCGCTATCGGCAGCACCTTCTTGCCGGCGAGGACGATCATCGCAACGGTGTACTCCGCCACGGGGACGGCGTTCGCCGCCGCCGCAGTGCTCACTCGCACACCTCGGTCGATCACGATGGGGTCGATGTACGGCTTCACCGTCCCGGCTGCGTGCAGCACGGCTTCCAGGTGCGGGGCCCTGTCGAGCACCGCGGCATCGAGGCGCGGCGCTCCCCACCCGCTCACTAGCACCTCGACGCGGGCGAGGGTCTCTTTGGCGGCATCCGATTCGAAGTCGGTGAGGAAACCCGCGACATGCGCGATGGCCTCGTACTCCCGCATCCTGGCCGGTGAGAAGACCCGCTCGCGGACGGAGTCCGCCATCGCGAAGGCGATCACAGGGCGACGCGCGGTCACTTGACGCTCCCTGCCGAGAGACCAGCACGCCAGAAGCGCTGCAGCATCACGAAGGCGATGATCAGCGGCACCACCGAGATGAACGATCCGGCGATGACGAGCGGGGAAAACTCGGGGTTCTGCTGCACCTGGCTCTGCCACAGAGCGATACCGACGCTCGAGGGGAAGAGCTCGCGGTTCTGCAGCATGATCAGCGGCAGCATGAAGTTGTTCCAGATGCCGACGAACTGGAACAACGCGATCGTGACGAAGCCGGGAACCAGCATCGGCAGGCCGACCTGGAGGAAGCTCCGGAAGGGGCCAGCGCCGTCCACCCTAGCGGCCTCCAGGGTCTCAGCGGGCAGGTACCCCGACGAGAACACTCTCGCGAGGTAGACGCTGAACGGATTGCACAGCGTGGGGATCAGCACCGCCCAGATCGTGTTGGTCATCCCGACGGATGCGGCGAGCAGGTACAACGGGATCACGGGCGCGGTGTTCGGGATGAGCACGCCGATGAGCACGGCCGAGTAGAGGCCGCGCTTGCCGCGGAACTCGAACTTGTCGAAGGCGTAGCCGGCCATCAGCGAGATGAATCCGCCGAGGATCGCGCCGACGCCCGCGTACAGGATGCTGTTGGCCAGCCACCGCAGGAAGATGCCGTCGTCCTGAACCAGGAGGCGCTGCAGATTGACGAGGAAGTCGGTGCCGAACGCGAACGCGTTACCGGAGTACAGCTCCCCGGCACTCTTGGTGGATGCGAAGACGAGCCAGAGCAACGGAAGCACCATGTAGGCGGAGCCGAGGATCAGCAGCCCGTTGACGCCGACGATGGCGGGGATGCGGCGATCCGTGCGGCGCTTGCGGCGACGCTCTGGAGCGCTCTTCGCGGGTGCCGGTGCGATCTGCGCCGGGGTGTCGAACACGGCAGTCATCGCGTCGGCTCCTTCGAGGTGAATCGGGTGACGACCCAGGACAGCAGGCCGGCGAGCAGGGCGAGGATGATCGAGGCGGCTGCCGCCTGCGGCAGGTTGTTGCGGTTGAATGCCGCGTCGTACGCCCACATGTTGGGAACCCAGGTGCTCGTGACCGCGGTGGTCGCAGAAGACAGGATCTTTGGCTCCGTGAACAGTTGGAGCGAGCCGATCACCGTGAACAGCAGCGCCACGCCGATGGCGGGCCACACGAGCGGGGTCTTGATCGACACCGCGGTGCGGATCTCGCCGGCGCCGTCGACCCTGGCGGCCTCGAGGACCTCCCGCGGCACGGCCTGCAGCGCGGTGAACAGGATGATGACGTTGTACCCGGCCCACTCCCACACCGCGATGTTGACGATAGACGGGAGGACGAGATGGATGGAGAGGAAATCGATCGCGATGCCGCCGGACTGCAGGGCATTCACGATCGGGCTCACGCCCGGTGTGTAGAGGTACGCCCAGATGAGTGCGGCGATGACGCCCGGCACGGCATGCGGGAGGAAGAGCAGCAGCTGGAACGCCCGTTTGGCGTATGTGACCGTGGCGTCGAGCAGCAGCGCGAGGATCAGCGCGACGGCGAGCAGCGATGGCACGTAGAGCAGGCAGTAGATCGCGAGACGACCGAAACCGTCCGTGAAGGTGCGGTCGGCCAGCACCTCGAGGTAGTTGCCCAGGCCGACGAACTCGACTGTGGTGCCACCGAAGCCGAGGCCGCTGCGCTGCTCCGCGAACAGGCTCATCCCGACCGCGTAGATCACCGGCGCGATCATCGTCAATGCGAAGAGAGCGAAGAAGGGAATCAGGAAGATCGAAGCCGTGCGTCCGCCCGTCCCCGGAATCGACTTCTTCTTCGCGGCGCTTCGCGCCGTGCGCGTCTGGCTGCTCATCATCATTGTCCTTCGGTAGGGATCAAGGGGGCGGAGCTTGTGGGCCCCGCCCCACGAAGGTGTGCGCTATTCGGTGATGTCGAGACCGAGCTTCTCGAGCCCGTCGACCGTCGACTGCTGCGTCGCCGTCAGCGCTTCACCGAGTGTCGCCGACGCCGTGACGGCGTCTTTGAGCGCAGTGGCGGTGAGGTCGTACTTCGGTCCCCATGCCCAGGCACCGAGGTTCTCGGAGGCCTCATCGAACACCTCGTAGATGTCGTTGGCGTAATAGTCGGTGGGTGCGACCGCAGCGGCGGCCTCGTTCAGCCCCGGGTAAGCCAGGTAGGCAGTGCCCACGGCGCCACGCGCTTCCACGGCATCCGGTGAGGTGACGAGCCACTCGAGGAACACGGCGGCTGCCGTCGCGTTGTCGGAATCCGAGGGGATCGCGAAGCTCGTTCCGCCACTCAGGGCGCCGGTCGGCTCTCCGTCCCACGACGGCGGTACCGCCGCGATCCACTTGCCGGCCTGACCGGTGGCCTCGGTGCGGGTCTTCAGACCGGAGGCGCTCCAGGATCCGCCGACCCAGGCGTTGACGACGCCGTTGTTCAAGTCAGCCGTCCACTCGTCGCTGAACCCGAGCTGCTTCTTGACGAGATCCTCGTCGATGAGACGCTGCCAGTAGTCGGCGACCTCAGTCGACGTCGTGTCGTCGATCGCGACGTTCCAGTGGTCATCCTCGACGCCGAACCACTCGGATTCCGCTTGCCACGACAACGGTGCCAATTGCGGCTCGTTCGTGAAGAAGCTCGTGAGGTACGCGTCCGGGTTCGAAGCCTTGACGGCGCGTGCGGCGTCCTCGAACTCGTCCCACGTCGTCGGCACGTCGACACCGGCGGCCTCCAGCACATCCTGTCGGTACCAGATGACCAGCGGAGGCGCATCGTACGGAACGGCGTATGCCGCGTCCGCGAACGAGACGAGATTCCGCACCTGCTCGTCGTACTCGCCCAGGACATCCTGCGGCACGAGTCCGTCGACCGGCTGAACCTGCTCTGCGGCGACGAATCCCGGCAAGCGGTCGTACTCGATGCCGACGACATCGGGACCACTGCCAGATTCGATGGCTGCAGACAGCTTGGTGTAACCGCCGTTGGCTCCGTTCGGGATCTCCTCGAATCGGACGTCGATATCGTCCTGGCTTGCGTTGAACGCGGCGGCGACATCGGCCATGCCGCTCAGCGAAGACCAGAATGTGACTTCGCCTGCGGCGGGAGCGCTCTCTGGTTCTTTGCTCTCAACAGGGTTTGCGCCACCGGCGCAGCCAGCGAGCAGTGCGATGGATGCCGCGAGGGCGCCCGTGGCGGTGAGGGTTCGACGCAGGGACATCGGCGGGTTCTCCTTTGAATCGTTGACCGTGCGTATCGATCATCAACGACTCCTCCTCCCGCGCCTAAGTCAGGCCGCTCTTTCTAACAGAACCTAACAATTCAATGGTTCCGAACCGTCGAATCGCGCACGATCAGGGTCGGCAGCAGCGCCATGCGCACTGGAGTCCGCGGTGAACCAGACGCCTGCTTCAGCCGGTCGAAGCACAGCCGCAGCGCAGCGTGACCGAGCTCGTGCTTCGGCGGCGCGATCGCAGTGAGCGGCACGGTCGCGAAGGCCGCGACCTCGTCGTCGTACGCGATCACGGCGAAATCCTCGGGAATGCGCAAGCCCCGCTCCAGCACGAGGTTCGTGAATGCCATGGCATCGGCATCGCCGAGAAGTATCGCGGCCGTGACGCCTCGTTCTAGGCAGTCGCTGAGCAGGTCGTCGAGTTCGACGATGTTCGCATCGTCGCCGACCTGCGGGTGCGAGAGGTCGCGCCGAAACGGAAGCGCGGCTGCCGAGTCCAGAGCAGTCATCGCTCGCCGGAATCCCGCATCCAGGCCCGCGACAGTAGCGGATGGCCTGGCCGCCAGTGCGATCGCGACATGCCCCTGTTGCGCGAGATGTCGCACGGCCACCTCCGCACCGTGCGCATGGTCGGTGCGGACCCATTCGAGTCGGCCGGCGAGGTCGTCTTCGACGGAGCGTTCGACCATGACCACGGGGATGTCCGCCTCTTCCAGCGTTCGCTGCAGCGGCGACGTCTGTGCGATCGCATCGTGCGGCGTGATCATTAGGGCGTCGACGCCGCTTGAGATCAATCTCTCCGCCTGACGCAGCTCCTCCAGCGGTGAGTAGTTCGTCGCTCCGACCACGAGCCTGCAGTTCGATTCATGAGCCGCCTGACTCGCCCCGCGGATCACTTCGGCGAAGTAGTACTGCGTCGTCGGTACGATCATCCCGATGGTGGCCACGGGGCGTGGTCGCGTCGCCGGCGTTTCCCTCGACTGCTGTTGTGCCACCGGGAGGGAGATCGCTCCGCCGTGCACGCGAACCAGGAGGTCGCGCTGTTCCAGAGAAACCAGATCGCGCCAAAGAGTCATGGTCGTGACGCCCAGTCGCGCGGCGAACGGGGCGCTCGACAGAGCACCTCTCAACTCCAGCTCTCGCAGGATCGCGTCATGACGAGCAGCAGCGGGCACATGCACCTCCGATCGGGCTCCGCACCAGTCTGCCTCTCTTGACGGCGCGCGTCTGGATCACGTCGCGCTCGACCTCAAGCCGCGGCCTCTCTGGCGAGCAGCGACTGCTTCACCGGCAGTCCCCAGGCGAAGCCGCCCAGCGAGCCGTCTGTGCGCAGCACCCGGTGGCAGGGGACGAAGAGCGCCGGCGCGTTGCGCGCGCAGATAGATGCCGCGGCCCGCACCGCCTGCGGATTGCCGAGCCCCGCGGCGAAGGACGTGTAGGTCAGCGGCTCCCCCGGTGCGATCCGGCGCAGCGCATCCCAGCCGGCCTGCTGCATCTCGGTGCCGAACTGGCGCACCGGCACGGAGTCGATCGCAGCGAAGTCGCCGTCGTAGTACGCGATGACAGCGGCCGCGGCATCCGTCTCGCCCTCTCGGACATCGACCGGGCGCGTGCGCGCGGCGAGTCGGGAGATGACGGCCTCATGATCGGAGGTCCACCCGGAGGCGAGCACGCGCTGATCGCCGTCGACGAGAAGGGTGAAGGCACCGTCTGCGGTGTCGATGGTCTGGATGAGAGCGGTCATGAGAGCTCCTTGATCGTCGTCTTCATTTTCTTGGGAGTGCGAACGGGCGCGGTACGCCACAGGTGCGCGGTGAGATAACTGCGCCAGGGCGCGACGCGCTCGGCCCAGGCGGTGAGAGGTTTCGGATCTGACGGGAGTCCGGATGCCGCGGCCCCGGCGCGTACGGCGACATCGCCGGGGAGGAAAACATCCGGGTCGCCGATCACGCGCATCCGCACGTAGTCCGCGGTCCACGGGCCGATCCCCGGCATGGCGAGGAGCGCCGCACGCTGCGCCGAACGGTCGTCTCCGACCGTGAGCGTCAGCGATCCGTCGGCGAGAGCCGCGCCGGCGCCGGTGATGGCTCTGATGCGCGCGGCCGGACCGCGCAGTACTTCCGCGCCGCGCTCGGCGATCGCGGACATCGTCGGGAAGAGGTGTCCGTCCTCGACCTTCTCCCCCAGCGCCACGGCCAGTGCCGTGAGCGCCGTGCGCGCTGCGACGACCGTGATCTGCTGACCGACCATCGCCCGGATGAGCATCTCATGCGGGTCCGCCGCGCCGGGCACGCGGATGCCGGGCACGCGCGCGACGAGCGGAGCGAGCAGCGGGTGCGCAGACAGCGCCGCGTCGACGGCGGTCGGGTCGGCATCCAGATCGAATATCCGCCGAGCGGTCGCGACGAGAGGGGCGAGGTCGCCGAGGTGGGCTACTCGAGCGCGCAGGCGCAGCGTGGAAGCACCGTCCTGGCGCACCTCGAACCACGCGGGGCCGCCTGGCATGCGCAGGTACCTGGAGAACGAACTCGCGGTCGTGTTCTCCACCCCGGGCAGGGCGCGTGCAGCCATCCACGCGAAGATACCGGCCGCATCCATCGGCTCCCGATGCGGGAGGAGCAGGTCGATCGTCCCCGGCATCGCGACCGGCGAGATCTTTCGCCGTGCACGCAATTCGGTGGGGGTCAGCGAGAACACTTCTCGGATCGTGTCGTTGCACTGGCGGATGCTGGCGAATCCGGCAGAGAAGGCGATGTCAGAGATCGGCAGGTCAGTGCCGACGAGCAGCATCCGCGCGTTGTGGGCACGATGCGCACGAGCGAGGGCGAGTGGTCCGGCTCCGAGTTCAGCGGTCAGCAGTCGGGTGAGATGACGAGAGGAGTAGCCGAGCCGCGCGGCGAGCCCGGAGACCCCTTCCCGCTCGACGACGCCGTCGGCGATGAGCCTCATGGCGCGCGCGGCCGCGTCGCCGCGGAGGTCCCACGCAGGCGATCCGGGTGCCGCCTCGGGCAGGCAGCGTTTGCAGGCGCGAAAACCGGCTTCATGCGCTGCGGCACTCGTCGGATAGAAGCTGACGTTCTCCCGCTTCGGCGTGCGCGCCGGGCACGACGGGCGGCAGTAGATGCCGGTCGAGTGCACGGCCGTGACGAACTGGCCGTCGAAGCGGATGTCGCGCGCATCGATCGCACGGTATCGCTCATCGAAGCTCATCGTGCTCAGTGAGGGGAAGGTCATGCCTACACTCTGACACGTCCGAATGCCGCTGACTCGCGGAAATCGGACACAGCAGTGCTGACGTTCGCAAGACCTCGGAGCGCGTCGTATTGAATTCGATAATCATTCTCAGTAGGGTGAGCGCTTGTGTCCCACCTCACCGAACCGCCAGCACTGCACGTCGGTCCCCCGCACCGCGAGAGCACGCCGCACCCCGGGAGCCGGCTGGCTCGCCGCACCTCGTGGATCAGCGTCGCGCTGGGTCTGGTGATCGTGCTGCTCGTGATCGTCTCGGGCGCAGTCGGGGCGGTTCATGTCGATCCCGTGCAGGCCGCACAGATCGTCCTGGGGCATCTGCTTCCCGGGATGGCGTGGATGTCGGACGGCTCCCTGACCCCGCTGCAGGATCAGGCCGTCTGGCAGTTCCGCCTCCCCCGCGCCCTTCTGGCGGGCCTCGCCGGTGCAGGGCTGGCTCTCGCCGGCGCGCTCATGCAGGTCACCGTGCGCAACCCGCTCGCCGAGCCGTATATTCTCGGTGTCTCCTCCGGCGCGAGCGTGGGCGCGGTACTCGTCATCGTGCTGGGATCGGCGACGCTGGGCGGCCTCTCACTCAACATCGCCGCCTTCATCGGGGCTGTCATCGCGTGCGCCTGCGTCGCCGTGATGGCGAGGAAGGACGGCGCGCTGTCCCCGACGCGCATGATCCTCGCCGGCGTCGCCCTCGGAACGCTCTTCAGCGCGATCACGAGCTACCTCACGATCTCGACCGACGCGCAGAACGTCGTGAGCGTCCTGTTCTTCCTCCTCGGCAGTGTCTCGGCCGCCACGATGCCGAGCCTCCTCGGGCCCGCGATCGCTCTCTGTGTCGCGATCATCGTGGCGATGTTCCTCTCGCGCTCGCTCAACGCCCTCATGACCGGAGACGAATCCGCGATATCACTCGGTGTGAATCCTTCGCGGCTGCGGGCGCTGATGCTCGTCCTGGCGTCGCTGCTCACCGGAGCCGTCGTCGCCGTGGCAGGCGGCATCGGCTTCGTCGGCCTCGTCATCCCGCACATCGCGCGCATCGTGGTGGGGGCTGATCACCGACGGATGCTGCCGTTGACCGTACTCGGCGGGGCGGTCTTCCTGATGATCGCCGACCTTCTCGCTCGCACCGTCGCCATGCCGACCGAGATTCCGCTGGGGATCCTCACGGCATTCGTCGGCGCCCCCTTCTTCCTCTGGCTGATGCGTCGAAGCGGCGCCGAGCAGGCCGGGTTCGGCCGATGAAGGTCGAGTTCGACGGTGTCACCGTCGCCCTGGGCGGCCGTGACATCGTGCACGACGCATCATTGACCGCTGACTCCGGAAGCGTCGTGGGCCTGATCGGCCCTAACGGCAGCGGAAAGTCCACCCTGCTGCGGACCCTGTACCGTGCCGTGCGTCCACGAGAGGGCCAGATACGCGTCGACGGCACGGATGTGCACCGCCTCAGTGGACGGGAAGCGGCCCGTGCCGTCGCCGTCATGCTTCAGGATCCGCACACCGACTTCGATCTCACCGTCCACGAGCTCGTGCTGCTCGGGCGTGCGCCGCACCGGGCCTCTTTCGGACGCGACAGCGCCGAGGACCTGCGGATCGTCGACGAGGCGATGCGCAGCGTCGACGTGAGCGATCTTGCGGAGCGAATGGCAGCCACGCTGTCGGGCGGCCAGCGGCAACGCGTCATGCTGGCCAGGGCGCTCGCCCAGCAGACACCGGTTCTCGTGCTCGATGAGCCGAGCAATCATCTGGACATCCGACACCAGCTCGAGCTGATGAGCATCGTCCGCGGACTGGGGCGCACGGTGATCGCCGCCCTGCACGATCTGAATCTCGCGCTTCAGTACTGCGACCGCGTCGTGGTACTCGCCGATGGCGGTGTCGTTGCTCAAGGCCCACCGTCAGAGATCCTGACTCCCGACCTCATCCGCGCGACATTCGGCGTCGATGCACGCCTCATAGGCGACCCCGCTGGCCAGGTGCTCGCCTTCCACCGCCAGAACGAAGGACGGCTCGAACCCGTGCCATTGATCACCCGAACAGAAAGTGTCCGACCATGACATCCTCTTCCTCCATCGCGCTTCGCGTCGCCGGGGCATCCACCCTCGCCGTCGCCGCGCTGCTCGCCACCGGCTGCGGCTCCTCCGTCGCGTCGACGCCCGCCGACGACACCGACGACGCGCAGCGGACGAGCCTGCAGAACTGCGGTCGTGAGATCGTCGTCGACGGCGCACCGGAGGCGGTCGTCGGGATGCATCCCTCGCAGACGGAACTCCTGCTGCGCCTCGGCCTCGCGGATCGGCTCGTAGGACAGGCGCAGGCCACCGCCCTGGCGTTGCCGGACGACGTCTCCTCCCTCGCCGCAGACGTTCCGGTGCTCGCCGGGCTCACGCCTCCGAGTCGTGAGGATCTGCTGGCAGTCGCGCCCGACTTCGTGTACTCGCCCACGACCTACGAGTTCACCGCCGAGCAGGGCTTCGCCAGCATCGAGCAGCTCGAGGAAGCGGGGGCAGCGGTGTACGTCGCCACCGGCGGATGCTTCGACCGTCGTATGAGCGGCGAAGTGGCGGACCTGTTCATCGACCTGGAGAACCTCGGCGAGATCTTCGCGGTGCAGGATGCGGCGGCAGAGCTCATCGATGACGCGCGGTCGGATCTCGCTGAGGTCGCCGCCGCGATCGAGGGCGTCGACCGGCTTCGGGTCGCCGAGGTCTATGTCGAGGGCACGACGCTGTCCGCTATCGGCGCCGGCGTCGAGCACGACATCCTGACACTCGCAGGTGCGGACACCGTCTACGCGCCCGACCAGCCCGCGTTCTCCGACTTCTTCGCCGCGACGATCACGCCGGAGTCGTTGGCCGCGGAGCAGCCGGATGCAGTCGTCTTCTCCGTGCACGATGCGGAGCACGAAGCCGCGGTGCGCGCGTACCTCACGACCACCTTCCCGGACATGCCCGCTGTGAAGGAAGACCGACTGATCGCCGTCGCCAGCGCCGACATGTTCCCCGGGACGCTCGGCAACATCAGCGTCGTGCGCCAGATCGCGGAGCACCTCTACCCCGAGAGGTTCTGACAGGTGATCCACCGACGTCTCCTCCAGCTCGCCGGCGCGGTGCCGGGCGCGATCGCGGCGCTCGCAGCTGTGGGGATGCTGATCTCCGCGCTGCACGTGACGTTCGCTTTCGTCACGGCGGCAGTGATCACTGCGCTGGTTCGTGGAGAGGGGGACGTCGGTTTCGCGCTGATCATCCTCATGGTCGTGGCGCTCGCCAGAGCAGGTGTGGTCTGTCTGCGCGAACCGCTTGCGGCACGGATCGGCGCGTCAGTGCGCATCGCGCTGCGCAGGCGTCTGCTGGCGAGGACAGCCGACATCCCCGCAGCGGAGCGCCGCTCCGGAGACACGGCGGCGACGGTCATCGACGGCGTGGACGGCCTCGATGCCTACTACACGCGCTATCTGCCGCAGCTCGTCGTGGTGCTCCTGGTGCCCGCGACGATCATCGCACTGGTGTCTGCTCAGGATGTCGGCGCAGGGGCCGTGCTCGCGGTCGCCGGTGCCTCGGCGGTCATCGTCCCACGGTTGTGGGACGCCCGCCTGCTGCGCAACGGACGATCCCGCTGGGCTGCGTTCGCGCGGCTGTCCGGCGACTACGTCGAAGCGCTGCAGTCGATCCCGCTGCTGCGGGCGTTCGGAGCCGCCGAGAGATTCGGAACCGGACTCGAGCAGCGGGCCGAGGCACTGCGCCTGTCGACCATGGCGCAGATGCGCGTCTCTCTGATCGAGAGCGGACTGAGCGCGATGGCGATGCATCTGGGGACCGTCCTCGCCGTCCTCGCCGCGGCATCCGCTGTACTCACCGGAAGCCCTGCGACGACAGCGATCGTCGTGCTGCTGCTGTCGCGCGAGTGCTTCCGCCCGCTCTCCGAACTGAGCACGCATTGGCATGCGGGCTACCTCGGACTCACTGCCGTCGATGGGCTCGACCGGCTGCTCTCGCTGCACGCGGCGGTGCCCGATGACGGCACCGTCACCACACCCGCGGCGGAGGGCGCAGAGATCTCCATCCGCGATCTGACGTACAGGTACCCGGGTACCGACAGCGGAATCCGCGGGATCACGCTTGAGATCGAATCGGGCGAGACCGTCGCGATCCTCGGCACATCCGGATCAGGGAAGAGCACGCTCGGACGGCTGCTCGAGCGCGAGATCGACCCCGACGAGGGTGACATCCTCCTCGACGGCATCCCGTTACCGCAGCGCACAAGATCGGCCCTCGCGCGGAGCGTGGTGACGGTCCCCCAGGATCCGGTGCTGTTCGCGTGGTCAGTGCAGGAGAATCTTCGGCTGTACCGTCAGCATGCGAGCGATGCCGAGATACAGCAGGCGGCGGTTGCGGCCGACATCGACCAGGTCATCCGCGATCTCCCCGAGGGATACGACACCGTCCTCGGCGAGAACGGCGATCAGTTGTCCGGCGGTCAGCGGCAGCGCCTGGCGATCGCGCGCGCCCTGGTCGCTCGCGCACCCGTCCTCATCCTCGACGAGGTGACGTCTGCGCTCGACGCCGAGACTGAACAGCGCGTCATGGACGGCGTCGACGCTCACGATCCGCGACGCACGACCATCCTCATCGCCCATCGCGAGAGCGCATGCGTTCACGCCGATCGCTGGATCGCCCTCGACCAGGGCGGCATCATCTCGTCGGGAGACGGACCTCCTGCACGTGGTCGACCGCATGCCCGGATCCACATCGGGAGCGCTCGATGAAAGCGATCCGCCGGCTGCTTCCCGTCATCGCCACATATCGTGGGCGGTTCATCGAGACCGTGCTGTGGAGCGTCGTCGTCCAGGGCGCGACCCTGGCGATCGCCCTCGGCCTCGCCGTGGTCGTCGGCCGGGTCGTCACCGGCTCCGGTGAGGACTTCCCGTCGTTCACCGTGATGCTCGTGCTGCTCTGCGCGGTCGTGGCCACATCGACCTGGCGCGAATCGTGGGTCTCGCACGACCTCGCCTACCGTCTCATCGGCGTGCTTCGAGGGCGGGTCTTCACCTCCCTGCGGCGAGCGCTGCCTTCTCGACGCCGCCCCCGCCGCACCGGGGATCTCGTGTCGACTCTGGTCGCGCACATCGAGACCTTGGAGTGGCTGTACGCGCACACGGTGGCGCAGACGCTGTCGGCGGTGCTGGTGCTGTCGGCGAGCGCAGTCGTCTCGCTGACGATCAACCCTGCGCTGCTCGCGGTGTGGCTTCCGCTGCTGCTGATCGCCGTCGCCGTCCCGCTGTGCACAGCGCGTATCGCAGCCTGCAAAGGCGCCGCGCTCGCCGCGGGGGCGGGCAATGTCCGGTCGGAACTGCTCGACACGATGCGGGGTGTGCGTGAGTTGCGCGGTGCGGATGCCCTCGAGGCGCGGATCGACCGCATCAGCGAGGAGGAGCGACGGCTGGCGCGAGTCCAGGTGAAAGATGCGGCTCGAGTGGGGCTGGAGCGCGGGATCGCTGATCTGACACTCGCCGCTGCGGTCATCGGAGCCGTCAGCATCGCGCTCCTGGCAGGTTCGCGCCTCGACCCGGCCGATGTCCCCCTGGCCGTGGCGGTGTCGGTCGCCGGGCTGGGACCGGCGGCGCAGATCATCGATCTGCTCCGCGGCGCCGGAATGCTCGGCGCGTCGGCAGAGCGGATCGTTGAGGCGTTCGATGAGCCGTCTTCGACTGGTGAGCCCGTTGCGGCTGGGAGACCCCGTGATGAGCGTGGTCTGGTGCTGGACGGCGTCGGCTTCAGTTACGACGGTGCCGCGACCGTGCTCGACCGACTCGACCTGCACGTTCGTCCTGGCGAGACCGTCGCGCTTGTCGGAGCGTCCGGCGCAGGCAAGACGACTGCGGCCCGGTTGGCGCTGCGCCTCTGGGATCCGGATGCCGGCGCTGTGCGTATAGACGGGATCGACATCCGTGCTCTGGCGGATCGGGATCTGCGCCGCCTCGTCGCCGTCGTACCGCAGTCATCGCCACTGCTGCAAGGCACCATCCGCTCCAACATCACGCTGGGCGATCCGGATGCCAGCGAGCAGTCGATTCGACGCGCGGCGGCGTCCGCGGGGCTGCTCGCCGCGGAGGCCGCGCTGCCCATCGGGCTGGAGACTCCGATCGGCGAGCATGGCGCAGGGCTCTCCGGCGGTCAGCGAGCGCGCGTCGCGATCGCCCGTGCGCTGCTCCGAGACCCACGAGTGCTGGTGCTCGACGAGGCCACGGCGTCCCTCGATCCGGAGGCGGACGAGGCGATCCTCGAGCTGCTGCGCCGTGACGAGGACAGGGCGATCCTGCTGATCGCACACCGCCCGGCGACGATCGCCGCGGCGGATCGCCAGGTGCATCTCTGATGATCCGTCGCTCGGCGGGCCCGCCGGACTCAGTGGAAGAAGTGGCGCTCCCCCGTGAAGAACATCGTCACCCCGGCGGCCTCCGCCGCAGCGATGACCTCGTTGTCGCGCACGGATCCACCGGGCTGGATGATCGTCTTCACGCCCGCGTCGATCAGGATCTGAGGTCCGTCGGCGAACGGGAAGAACGCGTCGGATGCCGCGACCGATCCCTTGACCCGGTCGCCTGCGCGCTCGACCGCGAGGCGGCACGAGTCGACACGGTTGACCTGGCCCATGCCGATGCCGACCGTGGCCTTGCCCTGCGCGAGCACGATCGCGTTGGACTTCACTGCGCGGCAGGCCTTCCACGCGAAGATGAGGTCCGACATCTCGTCGTCCGCGGGGCGCTCGCCCGTGATGAGCTGCCAGTTGTCCGCCACGGCGCCGATCTCGTCGGGGAAGCGGTCGGCGTCCTGCAGCAGCAGCCCACCGGAGACCAGGCGCACATCCATCTGCTCCTGCTGCCAGTCGTCAGGCAGCTGCAGCACGCGCAGATTCTTCTTCGCCTTGAACACCGCCAGAGCCTCCGGCTCGAACGACGGGGCCACGATGACCTCGGTGAAGATGTCCTTGAGGTTCTCGGCCATCTTCAGCGTGACGGTGCCGTTCGTGGCGATCACGCCGCCGTACGCCGACACCGGGTCGCACTCGTGCGCGCGCAGGTGCGCGCTGGCGATGGGGTCGAGGGCGTTCGGCGCCGTCGTCGCGATGCCGCACGGGTTCGCGTGCTTCACGATCGCGACGGCTGGCAGCACCATGTCGAAGGCGGCGCGCAGCGCGGCATCCGCGTCGACGTAGTTGTTGTACGACATCTCCTTGCCCTGCAGCTGCACGGCCTGTGCGATGCCGTGACCGCCGACGCGGGTGTAGATCGCGCCGCGCTGGTGGGCGTTCTCGCCATAGCGCAGGGTCGACAGGCGCTCGGCCTTGATCGTCAGGTGCTCGGGCAGTTCGCCGCCGTCGTTGAGCGTTCCCTCGGCGAACCAGGCGGCGACGGCCGTGTCGTATGTGGAGGTGTGCGCGAAGGCACGGGCGGCGAGTTCACGGCGCTGCGAGAGCGTGGTGCCCCCGGCGGCGACAGCCTCGATGATCGCCGGATACGACTCGGGCGAGACGACGATCGCGACGTTGGCGTGGTTCTTCGCCGCAGCGCGCACCATGGCAGGGCCGCCGATGTCGATCTGCTCGACGGCGTCGTCACCGGTCGCTCCGGACGCGACGGCTTCGACGAACGGGTACAGGTTCACGACGACGAGCTCGAACGGCTCGATCTCGAGTTCGGCGAGCTGGCGTTCGTGGTCCTCCAGGCGCAGATCCGCCAGCAGACCGCCGTGGATGCGCGGGTGCAGGGTCTTCACGCGACCGTCGAGCATCTCGGCGACGCCGGTGACGGCGGCGACATCGGTGACCTCGTGTCCGGCCTCACGAATGGTCGCAGCCGTCGATCCCGTCGACACGATCTCGACGCCGGCGCCCGCCAGCGCGGCCGCCAGTTCGAGCAGATCGGTCTTGTCGCTCACCGAGACGAGTGCGCGCCGGATCGGCACGGTGTCGCGTTCGCGGTACAGGGACGAGTCGTGGCGCGGACCGGCCATGGAGGGCTCCTTCGTGCGATTTTCGGATGCGGTACAGGGGGACGGAAATCAGTGTGTCAGCGCGAGATCGCCCGTGGCGATGCGTCGCACGACGTCGATGAGCAGCCGCCGTTCGACGGGCTTGATGCGCTCGTGCAGGGTCTTTTCGGTGTCGTCCTCGAGCACGGGGATGCGCTCCTGCGCGAGGATCGGCCCGCTGTCGATGCCGTCGTCGACGACGATGACGCTGGCGCCGGTCTGCCGCGCACCGGCGGCGAGAGCGTCGCGGACGGCGTGCGCGCCGGGGAACTCGGGCAGGTATGCGGGATGAGTGTTGACGATCCGCGGGCTGTAGCGCGCCACCAGCGATGCCGGCAGCAGGCGCATGAGCCCGCTGAGCACGACGAGGTCGGGGTTCCAGACGTCGAGCTGGCGTCCGAGCTCCTGCCCCCATGCTTCACGATCGTCGAAGGCGCGGAACGGGGCGGTGAAGGTGGGAACGCCGAACTCCTCAGCATGGGCGAGACCTTCGGCGTCGCGATCGGCGCCGACCACGACTATCCGCGCGGGGAAGTCGGGGTGGCGTGCGGCCTCGAGCAGAGCGCGGAGATTCGAGCCGGTGCCCGAGATGAGAACGGCGACCGTGAGCACCCGGCCAGTCTAGCGGTGCGTGGGAGTGCTGCCGTCCCCGAAGAATCCGTGCTCGTCCAGCGGTGCCGTGTCATTCGCGTCGGGATCGTCTGCGGCAGGCGTGTCCCCCGCAGCAGCACTCGATGGTGCACCGGCATCCGCAGTCGGCGACGCGCCCATCTCGGCGACCCAGCGGTCGGTGCGCTCCTCCGCGAGCTCGTCGCGGTGCCGCGGTGCGAGCAGCAGGATCGCCGCGCCCACCAGCACCTCTGCGCCGATCGCGAGCGCGGTCCACCCGACGTGCGGCCCGGTCTCGGCCAGTCGTGCGGGCCCGATGGAGCCGGATGCCAGCGCTGCGGCGATAGCGACGACGCCCGCGCTTCCCAGCGCGATGCCGACCGTGATCGCGAGCCGCGGACCCAGCGGGCGGGCGACGTTCTCCCACACGAGCCTCGAGCGCACGATCCAGCCGGCGAACGCGCCGGCGCCGACCGGGAGCAGCACGACGATGAGCATCCAGATGGAGCTGTTCTCCGGCAGCAGGCCGAACATGGGGATGCCGGGGACGACACCGAGCTGAGTACCTGCCGGAGAGACGGCGGTGCCTGCGCCCACCGCGATTCCTGGACCTGCCAGCCACGCGACGGCCCACACGAGCAGCGTCGGCAGGTAGGCGAGGTGACCGAGCGTGAGGATGGTGACCCCCGTCGCATCGACGCGCGCGGCCTCGAAGAGGGCGACGACCTCGCCGCCGCGCAGGGCCACGGCCACGGCGACGGCCACGCCCGCGATCCCCGCCAGGCTCACGATCACCACGGCGGTGCCGCGCACGATCTCGGTGGGCAGGACACCCCAGTCGCCCCAGCCGTCGGCGATGTCGTGCAGGCGGTCGACGATGCCGCCGTCGCCCTCTCGCCAGGCGTAGCGGAGGGCACCGCAGAGCGCGCCCACGAGATAGACGGACGACGGCAGAACGATGGCGAACGCGAACGATGCCTCAGCGCCGGCGATGTGCGACGTCGACGCCACCCCTGTCGCGATCAGCGCGAAGGTGACCGACCCGGCGAGGACGCCGAGCAGCCACGTGCCCGAGCGCGCAGCTCTCGTGCCGGAGCGTGCCGCGAACAGCAGAGTGAAGATCAGGAAGGCCAGCGGCGTGAGCGAGAGCGTGAAGCGCGCGGCATCCGGTGAGATGCCGACCGCTGTCACGACCTCATCGGGGATGACGATCTCCAGCGGCACCCCGTGACCGAACTGCCAGAGCGTCGCGGATGCCGGCCAGAGCGCTCCCCAATCGGCGGTCGCCCCGAAAGCGAGCGTCCACAGCAGAGTGAGGGGCGCGAGCAGCACGGCGAGGCCGACGGCGGCCGCGATGGCGGCATCGACCGCGGCGAGGATCGCGACGAGGAGGCGTTGCATGTCTCAACGAGACTACGACGAGAACCTGACTGGCCCACGGTGGCGCGCGCGACGCCGCGGACACGATATCGTCTCCACGGAGGTTCCCGATGACAACTGCCCCCTCGCCCGCCCCGGACCACACCGCTGAGCCGAAGAACGTGCTGGATCGCTTCTTCGAGATCAGCAGACGAGGCTCCACCATCGGCACCGAGGTGCGCGGCGGCGTCGTGACCTTCGTCACGATGGCCTACATCGTGATCCTCAACCCGATCATCCTCTCCACACCGGACGTCGAGGGCACGGTGCTCGACGGCGGCGCGGTCGCGGCGGCCACGGCGCTGACCGCCGGGGTCATGACGCTGCTGTTCGGCATCATCACCAGACTGCCGTTCGCGTTCGCCGCAGGACTGGGCATCAACGCCTTCCTCGCGTTCTCCGTGGTCGGATCGGTGACATGGCCCGAGGCCATGGCGCTCGTCATGATCAACGGCGCGATCATCGTGCTGCTCGCGGCCACCGGGCTTCGGAAGATGATCTTCGACGCGGTGCCCGTGCAGCTCAAGCTCGCCATCACCGTCGGCATCGGCCTGTTCATCGCCTTCATCGGCTTTGTGAACGCGGGCTTCGTCACCGCGACGGGCAACGCCTCTCCCCCGGTCGATCTGGGTGTGGGCGGTTCTGTGGCGACCGTGCCGACCCTGCTGTTCGTGATCACGCTCCTGCTCGGCGGAGTGCTGATCGCCGTACGCCTCAAGGGCGCCATCCTGATCGCTCTCGTCGGCGGCACCGTGCTCGCCGCGATCGTGAACATGATCTGGCCGTTCGGCCTCGATTTCGGCTTCGCCGGCGGCATCATGAGCCTGCCCGATCTCAGCCTGATCGGCGCGGTCGATTTCGGCTTCGACTTCACGAAGGTCAGTTTCGTCGCACTCGTCATGTTCGTCTTCACTCTCGTGTTCTCGAACTTCTTCGACGCCATGGGCACCATGACCGGCCTCGCCAAGGAAGCCGATCTCGCGGATGCGAAGGGCGACTTCCCGCGCATCAAGTCGGCACTGGTCGTCGAGGGCGTCGGCGCGATCGTCGGTGGCGCGACATCATCGTCGTCGGCGACGGTGTTCGTCGAATCCGGCTCCGGGATCGGCGAGGGTGCACGCACTGGTCTCGCGACGTCCGTGACCGGTGCGCTGTTCCTGCTCGCGATGTTCTTCACCCCGCTCACGTCCCTGGTTCCCGGGGCTGTCGCCGCGGCCGCGCTCGTGCTGGTCGGTGCGATGATGCTCTCGCAGATCAGGCACATCGACTTCGGCGACTTCCGCGTGCTGCTGCCGGTGTTCCTCACCGCCACGGTGATGCCGATGACGTACTCGATCGCCAACGGCATCGGCGCGGGCTTCGTCAGCTGGGTCGTCGTGAACGCGCTCTCGGGCAAGGCGAAGACCATCCACCCGCTGCTGTGGATCGTCGCCGCCGGTTTCGTGCTCTTCTTCGCCCGCGGACCGATCGAAGCGCTCTTCGGCGTCGGCATCTGACACATTGATGTTCGAAGGGCGGATGCTGCGGCATCCGCCCTTCAGATCAGCGAGCCGTCGAAGCGCTCGCGCGCCCGTTCCACCTCGGGAAGGTGCGCTGTCGTCCAGAGCAGCAACGCGTCGATGAGGTCCTGCAGTCCCTGACCGACGGGCGCGATGCGGTACTCGACCGCGACAGGCCGATCGCTCACGACGACGCGCTCGACCATGCCGTTGCGCTCGAGACGCCGCAAGGTCGCCGTGAGCGACTTCTGCGTGATCGCCGGGATCATCCGACGCAAGGCGTTGAACCGCAGTGCGCCGTGCTCGCACAACTGGTCGAGCACATGCAGCGACCACTTGTCGAGCAGTTGGTCGAGCAGTTCGCGGTGGGCGCCGGTGATGATCGGTCGGTCGTCGGTTTCCTGCACGAAACCTAGTCTCGTTGAAGTAGCCGCTGCATACCAAGTAGACATGGGATACCACCCACGAGAGGACACTTCCCATGCCCGTCAAGACGTTCAGCCCCGACGGCCTCCTGCAGCCCGTTCCCTACCACCACGTGTCCGTCGCGACCGGCACGCGGCACGTCCACGTCGCCGGGCAGATCGCACGCGATGCCGACGGGGCGCATGTGGCCACCGGCGATCTGACCGGTCAGGTCGAGCAGTCGCTGCGCAACGCCGCACGCGCTCTGGCCGGCGCCGGTGCGACCTTTGCCGACGTCGTGCGGCTGCGCTTCTTCGTCACGCAATGGCGCCCCGAGCACATGGGTGCGTTCACGCAGGGGGTCGAGAACGTCGCCGAGGAGATCGGACTCGAGCTGCCTCTGCCCCCGGCATCCCTCATCGGTGTCGACATCCTGTTCGAGCCGGACGTGCTCGTCGAGGTCGAGGCATACGCGATTCTCGAGTGAGCAGCCGGAGATCGCCGGGGGGGATGCATGCAGCACCCGCCCCGGGATCAGATACTGCTCACGCGCAGCTGAGCAGCTTCGGCGCCTGGACGAGCATGTCCGCGTTCTGACGCTGCCCCGCGATCACGTGCGACAGCGTGAACGTGTACGTGAACATCACGGTGCCGTCGCTGGTCGGCGTGAACGAGGCTCCCGGCTGCTGGGATGCGGAGAAGGCAGGATAGGCGCTCAACTCGGCCGGCACATCCGACGTCGTCTTGTCGCCGACGTAGCCCTGCACGATGTTGGGCAGCGAGACACCGGCGCCCGCTATCGACACATCAAGATGCTGCGTGCCGAGATAGGCAGCGGAAGTGTAGATCGGAAGCGCGAACTGGTAGGTGACGCCCGCGGCGACGCCCGCCGCGAACCGCAGTGTCACGGTGACAGGATCGGATGCGGCACCCGCGGTGTTGTTGTGGTCATCCAGCGACAAGAAGCCGGGTTCGTCGATCTCACCACCGCCCTGCCACCAGCTGGCAGGCGCAGGAGCGACGGCCGCATCGGTCTGCGTGTAGCCGCTGGCCGCATCACCAGAGGGCGCCTTCGCCGGGGTCCAACCCGTGCCGAAGTATCCGTTCTGTGTCGGGACGGTCCCTTGAGCGCCGTTGTCGCTGAGTACGCCGCCGGACACGACGAACTCCCCCACCGGCACGACGGTGCACACGACGGGCGTCGCGACCGATGCGGCTGCCAGCGGCGTGGCGACGGCGACGGCGATGACGGGAACCGACCATGCGGTGGCCTTGAGCACCGCGCGACGATCGATTCCTGAAACGGATGCAGAGTGCGCGGATGCGCTGAAATGAGACAAGTTTCCCCTCCCCAGAGAACACATGAAAATGCCCCCGCGACGGCCGAACAGCCACAGCGCGGGGGCAACGAATCACCCAGCCTATCGGGCTTTGGGAGCGCTCCCAAACGCGATCACTGCCCCGCGTACGCCGCGCCGTACTCGTCCGACGGCTCGATCGGCTCGATCACGTCGATGAGCAGCCCGCCCGGCGCTTCCACGATGAAGTGCCGTTGTCCGAATGCCTCATCGCGCAACGCGAGCCGTTCCGGCAGGTGCAGCTCATCGACCATCCGCGCATGCTCAGCGGCGGCATCCGGTACTTCCACATTGAGCAGCAAACCGGCGGCCGATACTCGAAAGCCGTTCGGAATCGTCTCATGCGTCCGGTCGAGGATCGCCAACTCACCGGCATCGTGCTTCAGACTCACGTACCAGTCAGCCTCGAAGGTCGTCTCAAAACCCAGCACCTCCCGATAGAACCGCGCGGATGCCGCGACGTCATCGACCATGAGTACCGGATAGAAGCTTGTGATGTTCATCATGATCCTTTACGTACAGAGTGTTTGTATTTACGGACCTAGAATACATACACACCGCACGTAAGGAAACAGCATGGCGAGAACATCTGCCGCACACGCGGCCGAGACCGCAAGACGCATCCTCGAAGTCGCCACCACCCACTTCGCCGAGAAGGGGTACGCGGCTGTCTCGGTCGACGAGGTGGCGCGCGCGGCTGACGTCACGCGAGGTGCGGTCTATCACCACTACCGCTCGAAACCGCAGCTGTTCACGGCCGTCGCGTCCGCGCAGCAGCAGCACATCGCGGAAGCGATCGCGGAAGCCACTGATGAGCGGGACGGCCCTGACGGCCTCCGGATCGGCAGCCACGCATTTCTCGACGCGATAACCCGCGGCGCGGCGGCGCGCGTCCTGCTGATCGACGGGCCCGCGGTATTGAGCTGGGAAGACTGGCGTCGCCTCGATTCCGACGGACCAACGGTTCTGCTGAGTGAAGGACTGGCCGAGGCTGGAGTCGATGCGGCACTTCTCGACGCACTCACCGCCACGCTTTCGGGGGCGATGAACGAACTCGCCCTATGGCTGTCGGAGCACCCTGGAGACTCCGTGGCGCGGTCCCGCGCGCACGAGTCGCTCGACGTCCTGCTCGATGCGGTGTCGCGTCCCTCGCAGCTCGCCCAGGAATGAACAACGGCCCCGGGGATATCCCCGAGGCCGTCGTTCAGAACAGCTCTTACAGCGCTTCGACGATCGCGCGCATCAGGTCCGCCGTCTCGGACGGCGTCTTGCCGACCTTGACTCCGGCGGCCTCAAGTGCCTCCTTCTTCGCCTGGGCAGTGCCTGCGGAGCCGGAGACGATGGCGCCGGCGTGGCCCATGGTCTTGCCCTCAGGAGCCGTGAAGCCCGCGACGTAGCCGACGACCGGCTTGGTGACGTGCGCCTTGATGTAGTCGGCGGCGCGCTCTTCAGCGTCACCACCGATCTCGCCGATCATGACGATGGCCTTGGTCTCGGGGTCGGCCTCGAACGCTGCGAGCGCGTCGATGTGCGTGGTGCCGATGACCGGGTCGCCGCCGATGCCGATGGCGGTCGAGAAGCCGAGGTCGCGCAGCTCGAACATCATCTGGTACGTCAGGGTGCCCGACTTCGAGACGAGACCGATCGGGCCCTTGCCGGTGATGTTCGCCGGGGTGATGCCGACGAGCGCCTCACCGGGCGTGATGATGCCGGGGCAGTTCGGGCCGATGATGCGGGTCTTGTTGCCCTTGCTCTGCGCGTACGCCCATGCCTCTGCCGAGTCGCCGACGGGGACGCCCTCGGTGATGACGACGAGCAGCGGGATCTCGGCGTCGATGGCCTCGATCAGCGCGTCCTTCGTGAAGGCGCCGGGGACGAAGGCGATCGACACGTCGGCGCCGGTCTCCTTCATGGCTTCTGCGACGGATGCGAAGACGGGGAGCTCGACCGCGCCGCCGTCCTTGTCCGTGTGCGAGACGGTCGTTCCGGCCTTGCGCGCGTTGACGCCGCCGACGACCTGGGTGCCTGCCTTCAGCATGAGTGCAGTGTGCTTCGTGCCCTCGCCACCGGTGATGCCCTGGACGATGACCTTGGAGTCCTTGTTGAGGTAGATCGACATTTCTTCAGTCCTTGTGTCTCAGCGGCGGATCAGGCGTTCGCCAGCTCGGCGGCCTTGTCAGCGCCCTCGTCCATGGTGGCGGCGAGGGTGACGAGCGGGTGGGCGTACTCGGCGAGGATCGCGCGACCCTCGTCGACGCGGTTGCCGTCGAGGCGCACCACGAGCGGCTTGGAAGCGGTGTCGCCGAGCGTCTCCAGTGCACCCTTGATGCCGTTCGCGACGGCGTCGCACGCGGTGATGCCGCCGAAGACGTTCACGAACACGCTCTTGACCTGCGGGTCACCGAGGATGACGTCGAGACCGGCCGCCATGACGGCAGCGGATGCTCCACCGCCGATGTCGAGGAAGTTCGCGGGCTTCACGCCGTTGTGGTTCTCACCGGCGTAGGCGACGACGTCGAGCGTCGACATGACGAGTCCTGCGCCGTTGCCGATGATGCCGACCTGGCCGTCGAGCTTGACGTAGTTGAGCCCGGACTCCTTGGCCTTCGCCTCGAGCGGGTCAGCGGCGTCCTTGTCCTCGAGCGCCTCGTGCTCGGGGTGGCGGATCTCCGATGCGTTCTCATCGAGGGTCACCTTGCCGTCGAGGGCGATGATGTCGCCGTCTTCGGTGCGGACGAGCGGGTTGACCTCGACGAGCGTGGCGTCCTCGCCCTTGTAGACCTCGTACAGCTTCACGAAGACGTCCGAGACCTTCTCGATGAGGTCTTCGGGGAAGTTCGCGGCGCGAGCGATCTCGACGGCCTTGTCCTTGTCGATACCGGTCAGCGGGTTGACCTCGATGCGGGCCAGCGCTTCGGGCTTCTCGACCGCGAGCTGCTCGATCTCCATGCCGCCCTCGACGCTGCAGAGCGACAGGTACGAGCGGTTCGCGCGGTCGAGCAGCACGGAGAAGTAGAACTCCTCGGCGATGCGGGCACCGGCTGCGACCATGACGCGCTTGACGATGTGGCCCTTGATGTCGAGGCCGAGGATCGACTTCGCGGCCTCGTACGCCTCATCGGGGGTCTTGGCGACCTTCACGCCGCCGGCCTTGCCGCGGCCACCGGTCTTGACCTGCGCCTTGACGACGACCACTCCACCGAGCTTCTCTGCTGCCGCTTTCACCTCCTCGGGGGTGTCCGCGACGATACCGGCGAGGACCGGCACTCCGTACTTCTCGAAAACGTCTCGTGCCTGGTACTCGTACAGATCCACTGTGCTTCCTTCACTGGGTCTCGGTCCGGAAAGTCTCTCGATGTCGAGACATCGACCAGTCCTCAAGCCTACTACCTCCGTCTGAGCACTCCGCGTCACCCGCCCGTCGTTCAGAGTCGTAGATATGTTCCTTTTTCCGATTCATACCCATTGTGATATTCGTACATCTCGACTAGTCTGGATTCATGGAGCCTTGGTTCGATGATGTGGATGATCGGCCGCGTGATGCCGCGTTCTTCGTCGAGTCGGCGTTGGATGATCTGCAGTGTGCGGATGTCGATCTGAACCGGTATGAGGCGAGGCGGTCGTGTCGGATTGCGGATGCTGTCGCGTTGGCGCGCCGTAATCCCGAGGTGTACGTGCACCAGACGGCGGATAAGGATGCCGTGGATCAGGCGGTGCGTGCGGCGATCTTCGATATCGCGTTGCGTTTGCGGTGTTCGGAGGAGTACGTGCGTGGGGTGCTGTTCACGGCGGAGGAGGCGATGGCGCATCTGCCGTTGCTGTGGGCGCAGGCCAGGGATGGGTTCGTGTCGATGTATCTCGTCGGTCGCACCGTGGGCGCGTTGGCGCGGGTGCGTGCCGATGTCGGCGCGTCAGAG